>NZ_VSSB01000001.1:294890-1572691 GCF_008122505.1 Agromyces mariniharenae
CGGCCCCCCCCCCCCCCCGGGGCGCCCCCCCGGGGGGCGGGGGGGGGGGCCGGGGGGCGCGCCCCCCGCGCCGCGCCCCCCCGCCGGGTAGCCGGCCGGGGCGATGAGGCCGTCGAGCAGCAGCGCCGCATCGGCGACGGTGCGCGCGATGGGCCCGGCGACCCCGAGGCCGGCGAGCGTCGCGAGCCCCGGCCCGGCCGGCACGCGACCGCGCGAGGGCTTCACGCCCACGAGCCCGCAGGCCGCGGCGGGGATCCGGATCGAGCCGCCGCCGTCGGTGCCGGGCGCGAACGGCAGCATCCCGGCGGCCACGGCGGCGGCCGCTCCCCCGCTCGACCCGCCGGCGCCGCGGGACGGGTCCCAGGGGTTGCGCGTGGGCGGGCCCACGAGGCCCTCGGTGTACGACGGCAGCCCGAACTCGGGCGTCGCGGTCTTGCCGAGGCTCACGGCGCCTGCGGCGTCGACGGCCCGCACGAGCTCGTCGGAGTCGTCGGGCACGAAGTCGGCGAACGCGCGCGAGCCGAACCGTGCGGGCACGCCCGCGCGCCGGTGCAGGTCCTTGTCGGCGAGCGGCAGGCCCCAGAGCGGCGCGGCCGTCGGCACGTGCTCCTCGACGTGGCGGGCGCGCTCGAGCGCGGCCTCGGGCGTCACCGTGGCGAACGCCCCGATCGCGGGGTCGAGGCGTTCGATGCGATCGAGGTAGTGCCGCGCCAGCTCGACCGGCGAGACGTCGCGTCGCTGCAGCAGCTGGTGGAGCTCGAGGGCGGTGTACTCGTGCAGCTCGCTCATCCTCCGAGCCTAGGACCGCCGGGCGAGGGTCGCCGCTATCGTGAGGGCATGCGCGCGGGCGGGAGCGGCGGGTCGGGGGTCGGGGCGTCGATCGTGGCGCATCCGCTGTGGTGGGGCGCTGCGTGGTCGGCGGTGTTCGCCGCCGCCGCGATCGCCGCCGTCGTCGCGGCGTGGCCCGCTTGGGCGTGGATCGTGCTCGCCGCGCTGCTCATCGCCCCGTGCCTGGTCGCGACGATCGTCGTGCTGACCGGCACCCCGCGCGATCACCTGCACTCCCGGTCCAGCGTGTTCGGGCACTTCTTCGTGCGGTACCTCGCGCTCGTGTTCGCCTTCCTGACCTGGGCCGTCTCGATCGTCCTGGGCGCGGCGATCTCGACGTCGATCCAGGCCGCCGCCCGCGGCGACGAGGACGAGATCGTGGGCCTCGGGCTGCAGCTGCTCGCGACGCTCACCCCGGTCGTCGTCGCGCTGCTCTGGTTCGGATTCGTGGTGCGCTGCGCGTGGTTCCTCGGCCGGCTGCGCGGCTGGGGCGGGGCGCCCGCCGCGAGCGAGGTGCCCGCGAGGCTGCTCGCCCACCGTCCCGCGCTGCGCCGCGTGGCGATCGGGCTCGCGCACCCCGGGCTGCTCCTCGCGGTCGGCCTGGTCGCAGGTGTCACGGCGCTGTTCGCGCCCCAGGGCGAGGTGACGCTCGTCCTCTGAGCGGATGCCGCTACTTCAGCGACTTCTGCAGCAGCACCGTGCCGAGCCACCGGTCGAACTTGAAGCCGACCCGACCCATGCGCCCGATCTCGGTGAACCCGAACTTCTCGTGCAGCGCGATCGACGCGTCGGCGCCCTGGTCGGCGATGACCGCGATCATCTCCTTGAGCCCGGCGGCTTTCGACCGGGTGATGAGCTCGCCGAGGAGCGCGCGGCCGAGGCCCTTGCCTGCGGCGGCCGGCCCGAGGTAGATCGAGTTCTCGACGGTATAGCGGTAGGCGCGCTTCTGCTTCCACGGCGCGACGAGCGCGTAGCCGAGCAGCTGGCCCGACGGCGACTCGGCGACGATGAACGGCATGCCCAGGCGCTCGAGGTAGGCGAACTTCGCCTTCCACTCGCGCAGCGTCATGGCGTCCTCGTCGAAGGTCACGGTGGAGTTCGCGACGTAGTAGTTGTAGATCTCGCGCACCGCGGGCATGTCGGCCGGACGGGCCGCACGGATGGCGTACTCGAAGGGCGCCTCGGGCGCCTCGGCCTTGCGCAGGTGCCGGGGCAGCACCCGGCGCTCCTGGTATTCCTCCTCGAGCATCGCGCCAGACTACTCCGCGGAGATGACAGCCGGATGACGCGGTGCGGGCGTCGCGGGCAGGCGCCAGTCGACCGGCCGCCCGCCCTGCGCCTCGAGCATCGCGTTGGCCCGGCTGAACGGCCGCGAGCCGAAGAACCCGCGGCTCGCCGACAGCGGGCTCGGATGCACCGACTCGATGACGGGCGTCGCGCCGAGCAGCGGCTTCAGGTTCTGCGCATCGCGGCCCCACAGGATCGCGACGAGCGGCGTCCCGCGCGCGACGAGCGTGCGGATGGCGTGGTCGGTCACCTCCTCCCACCCCTTGCCGCGGTGCGAGGCGGGCGTGCCGGGGCGCACGGTGAGCACGCGGTTGAGCAGCATGACGCCGTGGTCGCTCCAGGAGGTGAGGTCGCCGTGGTCGGGCGTCGGAACGCCGAGGTCGTCGCCGAGCTCGCGGTAGATGTTCGCGAGGCTCCGCGGCACCGGGCGCACGTGCGGGTCGACCGCGAACGAGAGGCCGATCGGATGCCCCGGCGTCGGGTACGGGTCCTGCCCCACGATGAGCACCCGGACGTCCTCGATCGGCGCACCGAACGCGCGGAGCACGCGGTCGCCGCTCGGGAGGTAGCCGCGGCCCGCCGCGGTCTCGGCGCGGAGGAAGTCGCCCAACTCGGCGATCCGGGGGCCGACGGGCGCGAGCGCGGCGGCCCAGCCGGGGTCGATGAGGCCGGCCCCCGCGAGCTGGTCGAGCGTCATCGCCACGTCAGGCCCCGATCGTGGAGACGAGCACGCCCTGGTCGGAAGGCAGCACGCGCCAGACGCTCCCCCGCCCGGCGACCTGCAGGCCGCCCTCGCCGACGATGAGCACCGTGTCCTCGTCGATGCCGAGCCCGCCGTCGACGAGCCCGGCCTCGACGGCCGCGACGAGTCGGGAGAGCGTGCCCCACTGCGCGACGTGCGCGTCGATCGCGACGTCGACGAGCCCGATCCCGGGCGCGACCGTGAGCTCCTCGAGGTCCTCGCCCGTCGCCTCGGGCGCGACGGCGACGCCGCCGATGCGCCAGCCGCCGACGAGCGCGCGCTCGGCGGCGATGGCCGCCCCCGCCGAGAACCCGAGGTACGGCACGCCCGAAGCGACCTGGCGTCGGAGCTCGCCGAAGTGCGGCTCGATGAGGTCGCGGTAGCGCGGGGTGAGCCCGCCGCCGACGAGGATGCCGTCGACGTCGGCGAACGCCGAGGCGGGCACGTCCCCGTCGTGCGCGACCGCGGTCACGTGCACGTCGAACGGTCCGGCGGGCGCCGCGGCGGCGAGCAGGGACTCGGCGTGTTCGAGGGCGCCGTCGCCGATAGCGAGCACCGCCACGCGCGGCTCCTCGCGGCCCGCGGCGGCGGCCCGCGTGCGCGCCTCGTCGAGGAACGCGCGGTAGACGACGCCGTCGGGCCGCTCGGGCCACCCGCCGCCGACGAGGTGCACGCTCACGCGGCGCCCTCCGCGACCGTCACGGGCGGACGCGCCGACCACGGGAACACGATCCAGTCCTCGGTCTCGCGGTAGGCGAAGTCGGGGACGAGCACGGTGCGCGGTTTCACGTAGAGCGTCGCGGTGCGCACCTCGGCGCCCGCCTCGGCGAGCAGGTCCACGACCTTCGCGAGCGTGCGGCCCGAGTCGGAGACGTCGTCGATGAGCAGCACCGACTTGCCCGCGACGGCGGGCACGTCGAGCATGGGCGGATGCAGCACCGGCTCGGGCAGCCGCTCGTCGACGCCGGTGTAGAACTCCACGTTGATCGAGCCGCACTGCTTGGTGCCGAGGGCGTACGAGATCGCGCCCGCCAGCAGCAGCCCGCCGCGCGCGATCGCGATCACCACGTCGGGCCGGAAGCCCGAGGCGAGCACCTCGCTCGCGAGCGAGCGCGACGCGCCCTCGAAGTCGTCCCAGGTGAGCACCTCGCGCCGGGGCTCGTCGAGGCCGGCGTCATTCGCGTCGAAGGTCATGGATTCAGGGTAGTCGGCGGCGGCGGGCCCTCCTCGAGCTCGGGATGTCCCTTGCCCGGATCCTCGAGCGGCTGCGTGCCGGCGATGAGCGGTTGCTCGGTCGCCTGGACCCCGGTGACAGCGGGATCCTCGGCAGGATCGACGTACTCCTCCGAGGCGGCCTGCTCCTTCACGGCCGCGTGGCCCGCCGCGGGGCCGGCGCCGATCGCCCGTCCGGCCGCGGCATCGCCCGCCGCCTGCGCCTGCTGCGCGTCCGCTCCTGCCGCCCTCGCCACCTCCTCCGCCCGCTGCGCCGCCTCGAGCGCCGCGTGCCCCTGCGCCCTCGCCTTGGCGATCTGCTCGTTCAGCAGCGAGATGACGGTCGCCGAGGCCGTGCCGACGATCGCGATGCCGCCCGCCATGAGGATGACCGCGTAGATGCGGCCCCACGTGGTCACCGGGTACGCATCGCCGTAGCCGACGGTCGCGACCGTGACGCACGCCCACCAGATCGACTCGCCGAAGGACGTGATCGTCGCACCGGGAGCATCCCGTTCCGCGTTCAGCACCACGAGGGCGATGAAGTAGACGAAGAACACGGCGTACGAGGCCGCGTAGATCACGACTCGCGTGCGCACCGCGGTGGCCGTGCGCCCGCTCACGTACGGCACCTGGCGCAGGAGCTCCAGCACCCGGAACGCGCGGAACAGCGGCAGGATGACGGAGAACATGTCGATCGGGTGCGTGAAGATGAAGTGCGCGCGATATCCACGCGGGGTGAGCGAGATCCGCACGACGACATCGACCAGGAACGTCAGCCACACGAGCGCGAGGACCGAGACGAGGGTCGGCTCCAGCCAGCCCTCCGACGAGTCGACGAGCACGAAGATCGAGTAGCCGACCACGAAGCCGATGCCGAGGACGACGAGCGGCACGGTGGTGACGCGCTCCCAGGCGTCCCGTCTGGGTGAGGCCGGGATCGTCGGGCTCTTCGCCGGCGCGCCCAGCGGCTTGTCGCTCATCGTCCCCCGTCCTCCCGCACCTCGAGCGGCCCTCGGGCGAGCCGGGTGGCCGCGGCCTGCGCGACGGGCCGCACCACGATGAGGTCGAGATCGACGTGGCGCGGCTTCAGCACCGCGTCCGCGATGACCGCCGCGACGTCGTCGGCGACGAGCGGCTCGGGCACGTCGTCGTAGACCTTGTCGGCGCGCTCGCGGTCGCCGCCGAAGCGCACGAGCGCGAACTCGTCGGTGCGCACCATGCCCGGCGCGACCTCGACCACGCGCAGCGGCTCGCCGTTCAGCTCGAGCCGGAGCACCGCCGTCACCGCGTGCGCGGCGGACTTCGCGGCGTTGTAGCCCGCCCCGCCGACGTAGGGCTCGTGGCCGGCCACCGAGGTCACGTTGACGATGTCCGCGACGCCGCGATCGACCGCGCCGCGTCGCAGGAGCGGCAGCAGCGCGCTCGTCACGCGCTTCAGCGCGATCACGTTGACGTCGAGCATCCAGATCCAGTCCTCGACCGAGCCGTGCTCGACCGAGTCGAGGCCCTTCGCGCCGCCGGCGTTGTTCACGAGCGCGTGCACGGGGCCGGTCGTCTCGAGGTGGTCGCGCAGCGCGTCGACGTCCTCCTGCTTCGTGAGGTCGGCGGTGAAGACGGATGCCCCGGTCTCCGCGGCGAGCCCGCGCAGCCGGTCCTCGCGGCGCGCGACGCCCACCACGTCCCACCCGGCGGCGCGGAAGGCGCGCACGGTCGCCGCTCCGATCCCCGAGCTCGCACCGGTCACGACCACCCGCAGCACTCCCATGGCGCCCATTGTGCCGCGCCGGTGGCGGATGCCGCGAGCGCCGTGCCGTGGCCGCACCCGCGCCGCCCGCGGCATCCGCCCGCCGTGCACCCGGCCGACCGGGTGCGGTTGAATGGAGCGATGCAGACGACGCCGCACGCGACGACCGCGACGAGGCGACGCGTGCCGCTCTGGGACAACGCCCGGTGGATCGCGATCACGCTCGTCGTGATCGGGCACGGCATCCTGCCGCTCATCTCCGAGGACGACGCGGCGTACAGCGTCTACCTGTTCATCTACTCGTTCCACGTCGCGGTGTTCGTGACCGTGGCCGGGTACTTCGCGAAGTCGGGGCCGCCGAACGCGCGGGCGCTGCGGCAGATCCTCACCGACATCGTCTTCCCGTTCTTCATCTTCGAGACGATCTGGACCGTGATCCGCTGGATCCTCGGCGGCGGGTTCTCGCTCGACTACACGACCGCGTCGTGGACGCTGTGGTTCCTCATCGCCCTCGCGATCTGGCGCATCGTGCTGCCCTACCTCGTGCTGCTCCGGTTCCCGCTGCTCATCGCGATCGCGATCTCGATCGGCGCCGGGTACACGGAGACGATCGACTCGACCCTCGCGCTCTCGCGCACGCTCGGCATGCTGCCGTTCTTCGTGTTCGGCTGGAAGCTCCGGCAGTGGCAGCTCACCGGCCGATGGCTGGCGCTGCCGTCCCGGGTCGCCTGGCGATGGCGCGCCGGGGCGATCGCCCTGTTCGCGGCCGTGCTCGTGCTGATGCCGATCGCCATCGAGACGTGGCGCGACCTCAAGCTCCGCCGGTTCATGCTCTACGACGAGTCGTACGTCGCGATCGGGTACGACGAGCCGTGGTCGGGCGCCATCCGACTGCTGCTGCTCGCCTCGGCGATGGTGCTCTCGGTGGCGTTCCTCGTGCTCATGCCGCGCCGGTCCACCTGGTTCACACCGTTCGGCACGGCGACGATGTACATCTACCTGCTGCACACGTTCGTCCTCTTCCCCTTCCGCGAGACCGGGTTCCTCGCGGGCGAGCAGCCGTTCTGGGTGCTCCCGGCGATGATCCTGTTCTGCATCGGCATCTCCGTCGTGCTCTCGCTGAAGCCCGTGCGCCGCGTGTTCCGCCCGCTCGTGGAGCCGCGCGCCCGCTGGCTCTTCCGGCCCCAGCCGTCGACCGCGACCGGCACGCTCGTGCTGCCCCCGGGGGCGATGCCGCCCCTGCCGCCGAGCCCACCCGACGGGTCGCCCGGATCCGCCGCGTCGCAAGGGTCCGCCGGATCCGCCGCATCGCCCTCGGCGCCCGAGGATCCGCCCGCCCCGGAGGGGCCGAAGCCCCCCGCGTGACGGCGCGTCGCCCACGATGACGCCGTGTGTCGGCATCCGTTGCCCCTCCCAGGGCGCGGTCGTAACGTGTCTCGCGGTTGCGGCGGGTCCGCACACCCGACCGAGAAGGAGACCTCATGGCAGAGCACGCCGCCGACTGGCGCTTCGAGACGAAGCAGGTGCACTCAGGCGCCGCCCCCGACCCGGTGACCAACGCCAGGGCCACCCCGATCTACCAGACCACGTCCTACGTGTTCGACAACGCGCAGCACGCGCAGAACCTCTTCGCGCTCGCCGAGTTCGGCAACATCTACACGCGCATCATGAACCCGACCCAGGCCGTCGTCGAGGAGCGCATCGCCGCGCTCGAGGGGGGCACCGGCGCCCTCCTCGTCGCGTCGGGCCAGGCTGCCGAGACCTTCGCCGTGCTGAACATCGCGCAGGCGGGCGACCACATCGTCTCGTCGTCGTCCATCTACGGCGGCACCTACAACCTGTTCAAGTACACGCTCGCGAAGCTCGGCATCGAGACCACGTTCGTCGAGAACCAGGACGACGCCGACGAGTGGCGCCGTGCGGTGCGCCCGAACACCAAGCTCTTCTTCGCCGAGACGATCGGCAACCCGAAGATCAACATCCTCGACATCGGGCTCGTGTCGGGCGTCGCGCACGAGGCCGGCATCCCGCTCATCGTCGACAACACGATCGCGACGCCCTACCTCATCCGCCCGTTCGAGCACGGCGCCGACATCGTCATCCACTCGGCCACGAAGTTCCTCGGCGGCCACGGCACCGTCATCGGCGGCGTCATCGTCGACGGCGGCAGGTTCGAGTGGTCGAAGAACGTCGAGAAGTTCCCCGGCCTCACCGAGCCCGACCCGTCGTACCACGGCGCGAGCTACACGGCGGCCGTGGGCGACGCGCTCGCCTACGTCATCAAGGCGCGCGTGCAGCTGCTCCGCGACCTCGGCGCCGCCATCGCGCCGAACAACGCCTGGCTGCTCATCCAGGGCATCGAGACCCTCTCGCTGCGCATCGAGCGCCACGTGCAGAACGCGCAGGAGATCGCCGAGTGGCTCGACAGCCACCCCGACGTCGCGAGCGTGAACTACTCGGGCCTGCCCTCGAGCCCGTGGTACGCGGCCGCCAACACGTACGCCCCCAAGGGCGTCGGCGCGGTGCTGTCGTTCGAGCTCAAGGGCGGCGTCGACGCCGGCCGCGCGCTCGTCGACAACCTGCAGCTCTTCAGCCACCTCGCGAACATCGGCGACGTGCGCTCGCTCGTCATCCACCCCGCGTCGACGACGCACTCGCAGCTCACGCCCGAGCAGCAGCTCACGACGGGCGTCACGCCCGGCCTCGTGCGCCTCTCGGTGGGCATCGAGAACATCGACGACCTGAAGGCCGACCTCGAGGCCGGGCTCGCCGCCGCCCGCGCGGCCACGGAGGCGGCCCGGGTCTGACGACCGACCGATGCATGACGGATGCCGCGGGCCGCACGGGCTCGCGGCATCCGTCGTCTCTTCGATGCACTGCCGCGTCGCGGCATCCATCACGCGGGCTCACGTCGTGTAACAAACGGGTGCCGCGGGCGCACCTTCGAGAGAATCGGAACATGGACTGGCAGACGACGGCCGACGCGGTGCCCGCACGCATCGTCTCGGAGGCGCGTGCCCAGTCGCTGCAGGGCCGCGCCCCCGCCACGGGCGCCTGGCGCGAGGGCGATCCCGTGGGCGACCGCCGGTTCGTCGGCATCGGCGACGTCGCGCTCGAGTCGGGTGCGGTCCTCCCCCATGCGCGCATCGCGTACGAGACCTGGGGCACGCTCTCGCCGCAGCGCGACAACGCGATCCTGGTGCTGCATGCGCTGACGGGCGACAGCCACGTCATCGGGCCGGCCGGTCCCGCGCATCCGAGCGCAGGGTGGTGGCCGGGCGTGGTCGGCCCGGGCCTGCCGATCGACACCGACCGGTACTTCGTGGTCGCCCCCAACGTCGTCGGCGGATGCCAGGGGTCGACCGGTCCCGCCTCGCTCGCGCCCGACGGGGTCGAGTGGGCCACGCGCTTCCCGTTCCTCACCATCCGCGACCAGGTGCGGGCGCAGCTCGAGTTCGCCCAGGCGATCGGGATCGACCGGTTCCAGGCCGTGGTGGGCGGCTCGATGGGCGCCATGCACGTGCTCGAGTGGGCGATCATGGCGCCGGAGGCGGTCGACCGCATCGCCGTGCTCGCGGCGCCCGCCGCCGCCACCGCCGACCAGGTCGCGCTCAACTCGGTGCAGGTCGAGGCCATCCGCACCGACCCTGCGTTCCGCGGCGGCGAGTACTACGACGCCCCCGACGGCGAAGGGCCCACACGCGGCCTCGCGCTCGCCCGCCGCATGGCGATGCTCAACTACCGCACCGCGGCCGAGCTCAACGGGCGCTTCGAGCGGCACTGGCAGTCCGACCTCGACCCGCTCGGCGGGGGCGGCCGGTTCGCCGTCGAGTCGTACCTCGACTTCCACGGCAACAAGTTCACGCGGCGGTTCGACGCCAACAGCTACCTGGTGCTCACCGAGGCCATGAACTCGCACGACATCGGCCGCGGAAGGGGCGGGGTCGGTGCGGCGCTCGAGTCGGTGCGGGCGAAGAGCCTCGTGCTCGGCATCGACAGCGACCGCTACTTCACGCTCGACGGGCAGGTCGAGATCGCCCGTGCCCTGCGGCACAGCGTGCACGGGCCCGAGCCCGTGCTCGTGCACTCGGAGTACGGCCACGACGCGTTCCTCATCGAGCACGCGGTCGTCGGCGACGCGCTCCGGCTGCTCCTCGAGGCGTGACGCCCTCCCGACCGATCGGGAGCCCTTCGTACACGAGGTACGCGACTTCCGCCTCGACTCCGCTACAGTTCGAGGGACGGCACCCGCGTGTCGCGGTGCCCGGACGTGCGGTTGGGGGTGGCGTGAAGCGCATCCACAAGGAACGCGATCGGCTCCTGCGTCGCCTCGCACGCGTCGCCGGGCTCGTCGGCTCCGGTGGCGCACTCGCGTGCCTGCTGTGGCCGGGGGCGGCCACCTCGGGCGAGCTCGTCGTCGGGGTCGTCCTCTGCCTGGCCATGGCGGTGCTCGTCGCCCTGCACACCTCGCGGGGCGCCGTGCTCCCGGCGCTCGGCGTGGTCGCCGCCACGATCGTGCTCATCGCCCTCCTCGGTGCGGCGTCCGTGCTCGACCCGCCCACCGTGACCGCGATGTGCATCATCGGCGGCGTCGCATCGGCATCCGTCGCCATCCCGCTCGTCGTGCGCCGTCGGGGCGTCCTGCTCGTCGCGGGCTTGCTCGCTTCCGTGCTCGCCACCACGTGGATCGCCTCGGCGTGGGGGCACGACCTGCGTGCGCCCGCCGTGGCCACGGCCGCCGGCTGGGGCGCCTGCGCCGTGATCGGCGCCTGGATCGACCGCGCGATCGCCGACGCCGCCGACCGCATCGCCGAGGTCGGCCGGGCGCACGAGGCGGAGCGCATCGCGTCGGAGCTCGAGTCGCAGCAGCGCCAGGACGCCCGCGTGCTGCACGACACTGTGCTCGCGACCCTCTCGCTCCTCGCCCACTCGGGCGTGGGCGTCGGCGTCAGCGCCCTGCGCCAGCAGGCCGGCGACGACGCGCGGCTGCTGCGCCAGCTGCGCCTCGGCGCCCCGCTCGACGCCGGCTCCACCGCGATCTTCTCTCCCGACACCGATGACGACAGCGAGCTGAGCACCACGTTCGAGTCGGTGCGGCAGCGGTTCGCCCGCATGGGCCTCGACGTGAACTGGCACGGCGCCGGCCAGCTCGCCCTGCCGCGCGAGACGCTCGACGCCCTCCTCGGCGCGCTCGGCGAGTGCCTCGAGAACGTCCGGCGCCACTCGGGCGTCAGCGAGGCGGATGTCACGGTGACCGACGACGACCACACGGTTCGCGCCATGGTCACCGACGCCGGCAGCGGGTTCGAGCCCGATGCCGTCGACCACGGACGCCTCGGCTACGCGGAGTCCGTCGTCGGCCGCCTGCACACCGTCGGCGGCCGCGCCCGGATCTTCTCCTCCCCCGGCTCGGGCACGACCGTCATGCTGGAGGTGCCGAAGCCATGAGCACGCGCCGCGACATGGCCGTCCTGCGGGACCGTGGATTCCGGCGACCCGCCCGGTCGGCCAGGGCCGCGGGCGATGTGCGCGACAGCCACGGCGGACGGAAGCTCGCGACGGGGATCACGATCGCGGCGGCCCTGGTCATCGCGGCGCACCTCGTGCACGCGATCGCGCTCGCTCCGTTCTACTCGCCGACCGTGCCGGGCCCCTGGCCGGCGTGGATCGCGCTCGGCGGCGTGGTCGGCGTCGGGGTCATCGCGCGGTTCGTCTCGCGACAGCTGCCCGACTGGCTCTACGTCGTGCTGCTCGCCGGGCTCGCGGCCCCGGTCTGGCTCGACGTCTCGGCGACCGCCGGGTTGCTGCACCTCGGCGTCACGCCGACCGCCGCGGCCGCCGCCGGGGCGGTGCTGATGCCGGTCGCCGCGATCCGCGGCAGCCGCATCCCCCTGCTCGTCGCCTCGGTCATCGCGGCGATCCTCGCCGTCGAGGCCGTCGTACAGCTCGGCACGGCCGGGTCGTACGTCGTGCCCGGGCTCGCCGTCGCGGCATCCGCCGTCGTGCCGACCATGCTCGTGATGCTCGCGCTCACCGGATTTCGCCGGCTCGTCGGACGCGAGCTCGACCTGTCGCTCGTGCAGAGCACCGTCGGCACCCTCCGCTCCGCCGTCGGCATGCGCGCCTCCGAGGAGCTGGCGCAGCTCGACTTCGACGCCGAGACGCTGCTCGACGACGTCGGCTCGGGGCGCATCGCGATCCCCGTTCCGCCCGACGCGGCCGAGCGCGCCGGTTCGCTGGCCGCGCGGCTGCGCGTGCGCCTCATCGAGGGGCGCACCGACACCTGGCTGCGCCACGCCGTCACCGAGTCGGCGTACCTGAGCGACCGGGTCACCGTCGACGACCCGACGGGGTCGGCCGGGCTCCTCTCGCAGTCCCAGCGCGACGGGCTCCTGCTCGCCCTCTGGCTGCTCGTCGCCGAGCACCCCAAGGGCTCCGGACCGCCCCTCGGCGTGCAGGTCACCTGCCGCGAGGCATCCGACGACACCCTCGCCGAACCCGCATTCGAGATGTCCATCGACGTGTCGGGCGTCTCACGACGCCGTGTGGACCCCGGGACATGGGACGCTATCGGTAGTGTCGGAGAACACAACGTGATCACGGGGGCCGACGGCTTCCGCATCGACATCACCTGCCGGGTGCAACCGAACGCGCACGGCGGGGGCCCGTCGGCCCGTGGGGCCGCTCGACCGAGGGGGACGCTGAATGGCTGAGACCGATCAACCGATCCGGCTGGCGATCGTCGACGACCACCGCATGCTGCTGGGCGCGCTCACCGAGTGGATCCGCGGTGCGGCTCCCGACATCGAGCTCGTCGCGGCGGTGCCGTCGTGGTCCGAGCTCCTCGCGCATCCCGAGTTCCCGGTCGACGTGGTGCTCCTCGACCTCGACCTGCGCGACAACATCCCGATCTCGCTGAAGCTGTCGATGCTGAAGACCGCGGGCGTGCAGACCATGCTCATGAGCACCTACTCCGAGCCCGCGGTCGTGCGCGAGGCGCTCGGGTCGGGCGCGCTCGGCTACCTCGTGAAGTCCGAGCCCGTCGAGAACATCATCGAGGCCATCCGCGCGGCCCGCACCGGCGGCTCCTACCTCACGCCCGAGCTCGAGGTGGCGCTGGCCGACGAGGGCGCGGTGCCCAAGCTCTCCGCGCAGGAGCGCCGGGTCATGGCGCTCTACGGCGCCGGCCAGCCGGTCAAGGCGGTCGCGTTCCAGCTCGGCATCTCCGAAGAGACGGCCAAGAGCTACCTCAAGCGCATCCGCGAGAAGTACCGGGTCGCCGGCTTCGACGTCGGCACCAAGGTCGCACTGCGCAAGCGCGCGATCCTCGACGGCATCCTGCTGCAGTCCGACTGAGCGGATGCCGCGACGGCGCGCCGGCCGCCGGACCCGTCACGACTACGGCTCCACGACCTCGACCGCGCCTGTCGCGTAGGGCACGGTCACGCCGCGGCGCCCGCGCGCACGGTCGAGCGCGAACGTCGCGAGCGCGAGCAGCACGCCCGCGATCGTGAGCACGAGCCCGATCCAGATCGGCGCGACGTAGCCGAGGCCGCCCGCGATCGCGAGCCCGCCGAGGAACGCGCCGAGCCAGTTGCCGAGGTTGAGCGCCGAGTGGTTGAGCGCGGCGGCGATCGACTGGCTGTCGCGGGCGACGTCCATGAGGCGGGCCTGGATCGTCGGCGAGAGCGCGGCCGACGAGCCGCCGATGAGGAACACGCCGACGAACAGGCCGACCGGGTTCGAGGCGGTGAAGGCGAGGAGCACGAGCGCTGCGGCGAGGATGCCGAAGAACACGTACATGCTGCGCCGCACGCTCCAGTCGGCGAGCCGCCCGCCGACGAGGTTGCCGACGGTCATGCCGATGCCGAACATGACGAGCACGAGCGGAACGACCCCTTCGGGGAGCCCGGTCACGTTCGTCGCGAGCGGGGCGACGTAGCTGTACACGGAGAACAGGCCGCCGAAGCCGATCGCGCCGATGGCGAGCGCGAACCACACCTGCACGCGGCTGAAGGCCCTCAGCTCCCGCTTCATGGTCGCGTGCGGGTCGCCCGCCTGCCACGGCACCGCGAGCGCGACGGCGAGGAACGTGAGTGCGAAGATGCCCGCGACCGCCACGTACGCGACGCGCCAGCCCGCGGCCTGGCCGAGCCAGGTGATCGCCGGCACGCCGATGACGTTCGCGATCGTCAAGCCCGAGAGCACGAGCGCGACGCCGCGGGCGCGCTTGCCGGGGCCCATGAGGCTCGCGGCCACGAGCGACGCGATGCCGAAGTAGGCGCCGTGCGGCAGCGCCGCGATGAAGCGGGCGATGAGCACGAGCCCGAACGACGGCAGCAGCGCCGAGGCGAGCGTGCCGAGCGCGAACGCCGTGAGGAGGGCGAGCAGCAGCCGCTTGCGGGGCCAGCGCGCCGCAGCCGCGGCGATGGTCGGCGCTCCGACGACGACGCCGAGCGCGTAGGCCGAGATCATCCATCCGGCGGCCGCGTTCGCCTCGTCGGGCGACTGCGCGTACAGGCCGGGCATCAGGTCGGCGGCGATGTTCGGCAGCAGCCCCATCGCGACGAACTCGGTCGAGCCGATGCCGAAGCCGCCGAGGGCGAGCGCCAGCAGCGCGAAACGGATACGGGCCGGCGACAACGTCGTCGGCCCGTCGATGGGGTGGGTCACCCGTCGATTCTCGCACGGATCGAATCGATTCGACAAGCGCGCCTCGCAACGATTCGACCCGGCCCGTCCGAGTCGGCCGAGCTACTCGGCGCCCTCGCCCGCCGCCTCGATCGCCGTCTCGAGCCGCTCGACCTTCGCGTCGAGCTCTCCGGCGTAGCCCGGACGGATGTCGGCCTTCAGCACGAGCGACACGCGCGAGCCGTACTCCCCGACGGCCTCCGTCGCGCGGCGGACGACGTCGAAGACCTCGTCCCATTCGCCCTCGAGCTCGGTGAACATGGACGTCGTCCGGTTCGGCAGCCCCGATTCGCGGACGATCTTCACGGCCGCCGCGACGGCGTCGTGCACGGATCCGTCGGCGCGGCCCGTGCCGCTCGGGGCGACGGAGAATGCGACGAGCATGGTCCCTCCTCGGATGGTCGGACCGCGGCATCCGGTGGCATGCGGCGCGGCCTCGGGTGATCAGGCTGGTCAGGCGTCCGACGCGACCTCGACGCGGTCTCGGGCCCTCCCAGCCTGCCACAGCGCCCGGATGCCCCACGCCAGCAGCACCGCGAGCAGCGCGACCTTGACCGTCAGCACGAGCACGAACCCGGGGTCCGCCGCCATGAGCCACCCGTACCAGTACGGGTAGATGACCTGCGTGAGCAGCGCGATCGCGGTGGCGAGCGCGGCCGGCACGAGGAACCGGCGGGGGTTCAGCACGAGGCCGAGTACGACGGGTGCGGCGAGCCAGGTCACGAACTGCGGCGACCCGACCTTGTTCGCGAGCATGAGCACGACGATGAACGAGAGCGCGAGCGGCGGGAACAGCCGCCCGAACGCGGCGCCGCGGCGCACGGCGCGGATCCCGAGCACGAGGACGGCGACCACGCCGAGCGCCATGAGCGGCGTGGTGACGGATGCCGCGACCTCCGCCCCGGGCCCCGAGATCTGGAACGTCAGGATCTCGCGGTCGTAGACGACCTCGACGGCCCGGTCGCCGCCGACGATCCGCCAGAGCCAGGCGACCGCGAGCGGCGCCTCGATCTGGAGGCCGCGGCCCGCCTGCTCCGCCACGAATCCGACCGCGTTGAGCCCGGAGCCCGCGAGCAGGCTGACACCGAGGATGCCGGCGCTGAGCGCAACGGCGACCGTCACGACCTCCCAGCGCTTGCGCGACGCGACGACGAGCGCGGCGAGCACCGCCGCGGGCCACACCTTCACCCACATCCCGATCGTGAGCAGCACGGCGGCCACGCGCGGACGCGTCGCCGCCCACAGCATGCCCGCGAGCGCCAGCGGCACCGTGACGGCGTCGATGCGTGCGAGCGCGATCGGGCCGAGCAGCGCGAGGAACGCCAGCCACCACCACGCGGCGATCCGGCGCGTGCGCGAGAGCCGGCGCCGGCCGAGCAGGATCGAGAAGGCCGCGGCATCCAGCAGCACGACGATCGCGAGCCACGTCTGGGCGTACCAGGCCGAGCCGAACGCGAGCGCGGCCGCCATCGGGGCGAACGCGAGGATCGGGTACACCCACGGCACGTCGATGCCCATGCGCACATAGCCCTCGGCCGCGTTCTCGGCCCAGACCTTGTAGACGGCCACCACGTCGCCGAGCGGCCATCCCTGGCCGTAGAGGTTCAGCACCACGAGGCCGGCGTGCACCACGAGGAACGCGACCCAGAGGGCCGCGCGGCCGCCGAGCACGCGGCGGACGCGGCTTCGGCCGGGCGCGGATGCCTCGCGCACGTCCTCCGCCGTCATGCCGATGAGCCTAGCCGAGCGACACCTCGATGGGGCTCGCCGAGACCGGCGCGGTCGCCGCCGTGAGAGCTCAGATGAGCGAACCGATGACGCCGGGCACCGCCTGGGCGATGTCGAGCGCCGTCACGGGTCCGCCGCCCACCTCGGCGCTCGCCCGGCGTGCAGCCTCGCCCTGCACCCACGCAGCCGTCGCGGCGAGCGCGGTGAGCACGTGCGCGTCCGACGCGAGCGCGACGTGGTGCGTGGCCACGAGCGCGCCGAGGATGCCGCCCAGCACGTCGCCGCTGCCGGCGGTCGCGAGCCAGTGCGTCGGCGCGGTCACCGTGTAGCGGTCGCCGTCGGGATCGCACACGTGGGTCACGGCGCCCTTCAGCACCACCGCGACGCCGAGCTCCCGGGCGGCGCGCTCGGCCCACGTCGCGGGGTCGGCGGCGACCTCCTCGACCGTCGTGCGGATCTCCCGCGAGGTGAGCACGCCGGCGAGCTCGCGCGCGTGCGGGGTGATGACGGTCGGCGCGGTATGCGTGCCGACCAGGTCGAGCGCCCCTGCGTCGAGCACCACCGGCACCTTGTCGGCGAGTGCGTGCTCGAGGTCGCCGATGAGCACGAACGAGCGGCGGTTCTGGTCGATGCCCGACCCGATGAGCCACGCCTGCACCCGTCCGGACACGGTGACGGTCTCGGGTCGCCTGGCCAGCACGGCCTGGCGCAGCGCGCGCGGTCCGGTGAAGCGCACCATGCCGACGCCCGCGCGGTGCGCGGCCTCGACGCCGAGCACCGCCGCCCCCGGGTAGTCCTGCGAGCCGGTGACCACGCCGAGCACGCCGCGCGTGTACTTGTCGTCGCCGGCGCCGGGCGCCGTGATCCACTCCGCCGCGTCCTCGGCGGTCCACTCCTGCCACCCCGTCGTCATGCTCCAACGATAGGTTGGGATGGATGCCTCGGACAGCCCCAGCCCCCATCAGCCTCGCCCCGCGCGTCGTCGTGTTCGACTACGGCGAGGTCATCTCGCTCGAGCCGACCGACGCCGACCGCGCCGCGCTCGTCGCCCGCGCGGACGTCGACGCCGAGCCGTTCTGGACCGCGTACTGGGCGCATCGCGAGCCGCTCGACCAGGGCACCCTGTCGATCGCCGACTACTGGAACTCCGTGGCATCCGATCTCGGCGTCGAATGGGACGCGGTCGACGTGCACGAGCTCT
Organism: Agromyces mariniharenae; assembly: GCF_008122505.1. Classification (NCBI taxonomy): domain Bacteria; kingdom Bacillati; phylum Actinomycetota; class Actinomycetes; order Micrococcales; family Microbacteriaceae; genus Agromyces; species Agromyces mariniharenae. The sequence continues at coordinate 312,327 of NZ_VSSB01000001.1, forward strand.
GGGCGCTCGACCACCGCGGCTGGCTCAGCGTCGACCCCGGCACGCTGCGGGTGCTGCACGCCCTCGCCGACGGCGGCACGCGCCTCGCGCTGCTCTCGAACGCCGGCGCCGACTTCTCGGGCTGGCTGCGCTCCGGATCCTTCGCACCGCTCTTCGAGCGCGTGTTCGTGAGCGGTGAGCTCGGACTCGTGAAGCCGAACGCCGACATCTACGAGCACGTCATCGCCGAGCTCGGCATCACGCCCGCAGAGCTGCTCTTCGTCGACAACAGGTCCGAGAACGTCGAGGGCGCGCGCGCCGTGGGCGGCGACGGCTTCGTGTTCACGGATGCCGCGGCACTCGAGGCCTGGCTGCGGAGCCTCGCGGCATGAGCGCGAACCCGACCCCGACCGACCGTACGTCGCCCGACGCCCGAGCGACGTCCGACGCCGTCGAGGCGCCCGGCACGGCGGCCGGGCAGCCGGCGCTGTTCCGCCCCATCACCATCCGCGGACTCACCATGCGCAATCGCGTGTGGGTGCCGCCGCTCTGCCAGTACTCGGTCACCGACCGCGACGGCGTGCCGCACGACTGGCACCTCGTGCACCTCGGGGCGATGGCCGCCGGCGGCGCCGGGCTCGTGGTCGCCGAAGCCACGGCGGTGAGCGCGGAGGGCCGCATCTCCGACCACGACACCGGGCTCTGGAACGACGAGCAGGCCGAGGCGTGGAGCCGCATCACCCGGTTCATCCGGTCGCAGGGCGCGGCATCCGGCATCCAGCTCGCCCACGCCGGTCGCAAGGCCTCGGTGTGGCCCGAACCGCTGCGCCGCCCCGGTTCGCAGCCCCTCGAGGACGGCGGCTGGCCGACCGTGTCGGCGTCGGCCGTGGCGTTCGACGGGCTCCGCGAGCCGACCGCGCTCGACGAGGCGGGCATCCAGCAGGTCATCGACGACTTCCGCAGCGCCGCCCGGCGCGCGGTCGCGGCCGGCTTCGATGTCGTCGAGGTCCACGCCGCGCACGGCTACCTCGTGCACCAGTTCCTCTCCCCGCTGTCGAACCGGCGCGAGGACCGCTGGGGCGGCGGCCTCGAGAACCGCGCACGGCTCCTCCTCGAGCTCGTGCGCGGCGTGCGGTTGGAGGTCGGCGAGCGGATGCCGCTCTTCGTGCGCTTCTCCGCGACCGACTGGGCCGAGGGCGGCTGGGACGAGGAGCAGACCGCGATCGTCGCGGGCTGGGCGCAGGAGGCCGGCGCCGACTTCTTCGACGTCTCCACGGGCGGCCTCGTCGCGCATGCGCGCATCCCAGTGGGCCCGGGTTACCAGGCCCACCTCGCCGAGTACGTCGGCGACCGCGCCGACGTGCCGGTGTCCGCGGTCGGCCGCATCACCATGCCCGAGCAGGCCGAACGCCTCGTCGCCGACGGCGAGGTCGACGCGGTCATGTTCGGCAAGGCGATGATGCGCGACCCGCACTTCGCGCTGCGGGCCGCGTACGAACTGGGTGCGGACTCCTCGATGTGGCCGCCGCAGTACCTCCGGGCGCGACCGGAGGTCAACGACGGCGAGTGGTGATCGCCCGGATCATCCCATCCCGGCCGCCGCGGAGCGCATCTTCATCGCCATCTCCATCATCTGCGGGGACGTCTGGCCGATCGCGAAGATGTTGCCCTCGCTGTCGCTGAACCACGCGCTGCGCTCGTCGCCGAGCTGGGCGACGCCGTCGATCGTCTTCAGGCCGGGCATGTCGTAGTCGTGGAACATGACGCCGTGCGTCCGCAGCATCGTCATGTCGCGGTCGAGGTCGTCGGTCAGGAGGTTGAGGACCGTGTTCTTCGCGGTGCCCGCGAAGTCGCTCCGGTAGACCATCACCCCGGTTCCGCCGATGTCGAAGAAGAGCGCCTCGCCCTCCATGTCCTCGTAGACCGGGTCGCGACCGAGCACGTCGTGCCACCATGCCTTCGCACGGGCGAGATCGGATGCGGCGAGCACGGCCGTGGCCATCATCTTGTCGAACATGATGCTTCCTCGGTTCCTCGGGTCGGCGCAAATTCTACGCCGACCCGAGGATGGCCGCGTCACCCGTTTCCGGGTGGTTCGGCGGCCTCCGGGTCAGCCGCGACGGGTCGCGTCCTGCACCTCGCCGACGAGCTCCTCGATGATGTCCTCGAGGAAGATCACGCCGGTCGTCGCGCCCTCCTCGTCGAACGCCCGGGCGACGTGCGTGCCGAGCCGGCGCATGGTGGCGAGGGCGTCCTCGAGGTCGGTCCCGTCGAAGATCGACACCAGGCGGCGCACGCGCTTCGCGGGGATCGGGTCGTCGAACTCGTCGTCGTCGAGGTCGATCACGTCCTTGAGGTGCACGTAGCCGTCGGGCTCGCCGTCGTCGCCGAGGATCACGTAGCGCGAGAACCCGTGGCGGGCCACGGCGCGCTCGACGTCGCCGGGAGTGGCCGTGGGCGGCAGGCTCACGAGCCCCGACATCGGCACGGCCACGTCGTGCACGCGCTTCGTGGTGAATTCGAACGCCGCCGTCAGCGTGCCGCTGGCGTCCTCGAGCACGCCCTCGCGACGCGACTGGTCGACGATCGTCTGCACCTCCTCGAGCGTGAACGTCGAGTTCGCCTCGTTCTTCGGCTCGACGCCCACGAGGCGCAGCACCCCGTTCGCCGTGGCGTTGAGGGCCACGATGATCGGGCGGAAGATCCGGGCGATGAACACGAGCGGCGGCGCGAGCAGCAGCACGGCGCGGTCGGGCACCGAGAACGAGAGGTTCTTCGGCACCATCTCGCCGAACACCACGTGCAGGTACGAGACGAGCAGGAGCGCGATGACGAACGCGATCGTGGAGACGACGCCCTCGGGCCATCCCGTGAGGTGCAGCGGCACCTCGAGCAGGTGGTGGATGGCGGGCTCCGACACGTTCAGGATCAGCAGCGAGCAGATCGTGATGCCGAGCTGGCTCATGGCCAGCATGAGGGTCGCGTGCTCCATCGCCCAGAGGGCGGTCTTCGCACTCCGCCTGCCCTGCTCGGCGAGCGGCTCGATCTGGGATCGGCGCGCCGAGATGACGGCGAACTCCGCGCCGACGAAGAAGGCGTTCGCGAGGAGCAGCACGAACAGCCAGACGATTCCGGCCCAGTCGCTCATCGCTCCTCCTCCCGCTCGTCGAGGCTGTCGGGTTCGGGCGGCGGCTTCGGCACGAATCGGAGCCGGTCGATGCGGCGTCCGTCGAGGCGGCGCACGACGAGCGTGCCCTCGTCGATCTCGACCTCGTCGCCCACGGCCGGCAGGTGGCCGAGCCGCGCGATGACGAAGCCGGCGACGGTCTCGTAGTCGCCGTTCTCGGGCACCCGGATGCCGGTGCGGTCGACGAGCTCGTCGGGCCGCAGGATGCCGGGGAAGCTGACCTCGTCGCCGCGGCGGACGATGCCCGCGCGGGTGCGGTCGTGCTCGTCGGCGACCTCGCCCACGAGCTCCTCGACGAGGTCCTCGAGCGTCGCGACACCCGCGGTGCCGCCGTACTCGTCGACGACGACCGCCATCTGGAACCCGCGGCCGCGCAGCTCACCGAGGAGCATGCCGAGCTTCATCGTCTCGGGCACGCGCAGCGCCTCGGACTGCAGGGCCGAGCTCGGGACATCCGACCGCCGCTCACGCGGCACGGCCACGGCCTGCTTCACGTGCACGACGCCGACGATGTCGTCGAGGTTCTCGTCGTAGACCGGGAAGCGCGAGAACCCGGTCTGCCGGGCGAGCTCGAGCACCGCCTCGGCCGGCTCCTGCCGCTGCACGGCCGCCACGCGCGGCCTGGGGGTCATGACGTCGGATGCGTCGTGGTCGGCGAAGCGCAGCGTGCGGCCGAGCAGCGTGGCGGTGTCCTGCTCGAGCAGGCCCGCGCTCGCCGAGCGGCGCACGAGCGACGAGAGCTCCTCGGCCGAGCGCGCGGCGGAGAGCTCCTCCTTCGGCTCGATTCCGACGGCGCGCAGCAGCGCGTTGGCGCTGCCGTTGAGCACCGCGATCGCGGGGCGGAACACCCACGTGAACGCCGTCTGGAACGGCATCACGACGATCGCGGTCTGCCGCGGAAGCGCGAGGGCGAAGTTCTTCGGCACGAGCTCGCCGAGCACCATGGAGAGGAGGGTGGCGATCACGATCGCCGTGGTCGCGCCGACCGGCCGGATCATGCCCTCGGGCAGGCCGATCGCGGTGAGCGGCCCGGCGAGGAGGGAGCTGATCGCGGGCTCCATCGTGTAGCCGGTGAGCAGCGTCGTGAGGGTGATGCCGAGCTGCGCGCTCGAGAGGTGCGTCGACGTGATCTTCAGCGCCGAGATGGTGAGACCGAGTCGCGTCTCGCCCCGTGCCTTGCGGGCTTCGAGCTCCGCGCGGTCGAGGTTGACGAGCGCGAACTCGCTCGCAACGAACAAGCCCGTGCCGATCGTGAGGAGGAGTCCGATGCCGAGCAGGATCCACTCAGACATCTCCACCACCCCGTTCGGTCACGGGCGAGGGTCTATGGTCGGGCGTATTCGCAGAGGGAGGATCGTCCATTGTCCGCCCAGTATATCGGCGGCGTCCGCGCACCTTCCGAGTGGTAACGCCCCCGTCACACGCCGCGGTGGCTCGCCGAATCCGCCCGCCGCTGCGCCACTTCCGCGCCGTCCGCGCCACTCCTGCTGGCGCAGTCCGCGTCGAAGTGGCGCAGCGGCTCTGCGCGAGCGCCGAGGCGAGCCGCGGCATCCGCTACCAGCTGACCGGCAGCGCCTTGCCCTCCTCGTAGCCGGCGGCCGACTGCACGCCAACCAGGGCTCGCTCGCGGAACTCCTCGATGGAGCGCGCGCCCGCGTAGGTGAACGAGCTGCGCACGCCCGAGGTGATCATGTCGAGCAGGTCCTCGAGCGACGGGCGCAGCGGGTCGAGGTAGATCGACGACGACGAGATGCCCTCGGCGAAGAGCTCCTTGCGCGCGAGCTCGTACGGCGAGAGCCGGTCGAACCGCTCGCGCACCGCCTTCGTCGACGCCATGCCCCAGCTCTCCTTGAAGAGCCGGCCCGAGGCGTCGCGCCGGAGCGTCCCGGGTGCCTCGATCGTGCCGGCGAACCACGAGCCGATCATGACGGATGCCGCGCCCGCCGCCAGGGCGAGCGCCACGTCGCGCGGGTACCGGACGCCGCCGTCCGCCCAGACCTTCGCGCCGAGCTCTCGCGCCGCCTCAGCGGTCTCGAGCACCGCGGAGAACTGCGGCCGCCCGACTGCCGTCATCATGCGCGTCGTGCACATCGCGCCCGGGCCGACGCCCACCTTCAGCACGTCGGCGCCCGCCGCCACGAGGTCCCCCACCGCGTCGGCGGTCACGATGTTGCCCGCGACGATCGGCACGCCGAGGTCGAGGTCCTTCACGATGCCGACCGCGCGGAGCATGCCCTCCTGGTGGCCGTGCGCGGTGTCGATGACGAGCATGTCGACGCCGGCGCCGACGAGCGCCTTCGCCTTCGACGCCACGTCGCCGTTGATGCCGACCGCCGCCGCGACCCGGAGACGGCCCGACGCGTCGACGTTGGGCTGGTAGAGCGTGCCGCGCAGCGCGCTGCGCCGGCTCAGCGTCCCGACCACGCGACCGTGCTCCATGACCGGGGCGAAGTCCAGGTCGGCGTCGACCATGAGGTCGAAGGCCCGCCGCGGCGAGTCGACGTCGTCGGCGTCGATCGACGCGAGGCCGCCGTGCACGAGGTCGCCGAGCCGCGCGTCCGAGAGCGCGGTCGCGAGGCGCTCGGCGGTGATGGTGCCGACGTAGGTTCCGCGCGCGTCGTGCAGCACGATGCCGTGGCCCGCCACGGGCGGCAGCACCGCGAGGGCGTCGGCGACCGTGTCGTCGGGCGAGAAGTCGTGGGGGGTGTCGAACCGCGGCGACTGCACCTTCACCCACCGGATCGCCTCGTCGAGCTCCTGCAGGTGCAGGTCCTGCGGCAGCACGCCGATCCCGCCGCGCCGGGCGAGCGTCGCCGCCAGCCGCGGCCCGGTGATCGAGTTCATGTTCGCCGAGACGATGGGCACGGATGCCCCGGAGCCGTCGTCGGGCGCCAGCGACACGTCGAGGCGGCTCGTCACGCCCGACCGGCTGGGCACGAGGAAGACGTCGGAGTACGTGAGGTCGTGGCGCGGGGTCGTCCGGTAGAACTCCATGCGCCCCACGCTACCGCCGCAAGGGGGCACCCGAGCCTCCGCAGGGGGTTTAGGCTTGTGTGGGTGATCGGGCACGGGTGCGTGCGCGCACGGGCCGATCGCCGGCAGAGGAATCCAGCATCAACGGAGAGAGTGGGCGAGAGGCTGTGTCGAGCCAATTGACCGGGTCGGGGTCCGAGGAGAAGACCGCGGGCGAGTACGGAGCCAACGAATGGCTCGTCGACGAGATGTACGAGAAGTACGTCGCCGATCCCGAGTCCGTCGACCGCACCTGGTGGCCGGTCCTCGAGCACTACCGCCAGGTCCGCGCCGGCGGCGACGGCGCCGCCACCGAGCAGGCGGCGGCTCCCGAGGCCGCCCCCGCCGAAGCAGCCGCACCCGCCCCGGCCGCAGAGGCCGCACCGGCGCAGGCGGCTCCCGCCGCACCGGCGGCGCCCGCCGCTCCCCAGGCTCCGGCGTCCGAGGCCGCGCCGCCCGCGGCATCCGCCGCCGTCGAGCCCGCGCCGGCCACGGCGCCCTCGCCGGTCATCGGCCAGGCCCCCGAGGCGCGCACCACGTCGGTCGCGCCGCGCACGGCGCCCGTCCCGGCCGACGTGCCGATCACGAGCCCGCAGCCCGTCGTCGCCGACGCGATCCTCGAAGACGAGGTCGTCGTGCTCAAGGGCCTCCCCAAGACGCTCGCGGCCAACATGGACCAGAGCCTCACCGTGCCGACCGCGACCAGCGTGCGCACCGTGCCGGCGAAGCTCATGATCGACAACCGCATCGTGATCAACAACCACCTCCGTCGCACCCGCGGCGGCAAGGTGTCGTTCACGCACCTCATCGGGTGGGCGCTCATCCAGGCGCTCAAGGAGTTCCCGAGCCAGAACGTCTACTACACCGAGACCGACGGCAAGCCGGCGATGGTGAAGCCCGCCCACATCGGCCTCGGCATCGCGATCGACATCCCGAAGCCCGACGGCACCCGCGCCCTCCTCGTGCCCGCCATCAAGCGCGCCGAGACGATGACCTTCAACGAGTACCTCACCGCCTACGAGGACCTCGTCACCCGCGCCCGCACGAACAAGCTCACCGCCGACGACTTCAAGGGCGCGACGATCTCGCTCACCAACCCGGGCGGCATCGGCACCGTGCACTCCGTCCCGCGCCTCATGAAGGGCCAGGGCTGCATCATCGGCGCCGGCGCCCTCGAGTACCCGGCGGAGTTCCAGGGCTCGTCGGAGAAGACCCTCGCGAACCTCGCGATCGGCAAGACGATCACCCTCACGTCGACCTACGACCACCGCGTCATCCAGGGCGCCGGGTCGGGCGAGTTCCTGAAGAAGGTCCACGAGCTGCTCATCGGGCAGCGCGACTTCTACGAGAAGCTGTTCGCCGCGCTCCGCCTCCCCTACGAGCCCATCCGCTGGGCGCCCGACATCTCCGTCGACATCGCGAGCGCGATCGACAAGACCGCCCGCGTGCAGGAGCTCATCAACTCCTTCCGCGTGCGCGGCCACATGATGGCCGACATCGACCCGCTCGAGTACGTGCAGCGCTCGCACCCCGACCTCGACATCGCGAGCCACGGCCTCACCTTCTGGGACCTCGACCGCGAGTTCGTGACGGGCGGGTTCGGCGACAAGCGCACGGCACTGCTGCGCGACATCCTCGGCGTGCTGCGCGACTCGTACTGCCGCACCATCGGCATCGAGTACATGCACATCCAGGACCCGGTGCAGCGCAAGTGGATCCAGGGCGAGGTCGAGCGCAAGTACGAGAAGCCGTCGCACGACGAGCAGATGCGCATCCTCGCCAAGCTCAACGAGGCCGAGGCGTTCGAGACCTTCCTGCAGACGAAGTACGTCGGCCAGAAGCGGTTCAGCCTCGAGGGCGGCGAGTCCGTCATCGCCCTGCTCGACGAGATCCTCCAGGGCGCGGCCAAGGAGGGCATGGACGAGGTCGCCATCGGCATGGCGCACCGCGGCCGGCTCAACGTGCTCACGAACATCGCGGGCAAGACCTACGGCCAGGTGTTCCGCGAGTTCGAGGGCACCCAGGACACGAGGGCCTCCTCGGGCTCCGGCGACGTGAAGTACCACCTCGGCACCGAGGGCACCTTCACCGCCGACGACGGCAACCAGGTGCCCGTGTCGCTCGCCGCGAACCCCTCGCACCTCGAGGCGGTCGACGGCGTGCTCGAGGGCATCGTGCGCGCCAAGCAGGACCGCAAGCCGATCGGCACGTTCTCGACCCTGCCGATCCTCATCCACGGCGACGCGGCCATGGCCGGCCAGGGCATCGTGGTCGAGACCATGCAGATGTCGCAGCTGCGCGGCTACCGCACGGGCGGCACGATCCACGTCAACATCAACAACCAGGTCGGCTTCACCACCGTCCCGGGCGACGCGCGGTCGTCGATCTACTCGACGGACGTCGCGAAGACGATCCAGGCCCCGATCTTCCACGTGAACGGCGACGACCCCGAGGCCGTCGTGCGCGTCGCGGAGCTCGCGTTCCGCTACCGCCAGGAGTTCAAGCGCGACGTGGTCATCGACCTCGTCTGCTACCGCCGCCGCGGCCACAACGAGGGCGACGACCCGTCGATGACGCAGCCGCTCATGTACAACCTCATCGAGGCGAAGCGCTCCGTGCGCAAGCTGTACACCGAGGCCCTCGTCGGCCGCGGTGACATCACCGAGGAGGAGTACGAGGAGGCGCACCGCGACTTCCAGGACCGCATGGAGCGCGCCTTCGCCGAGACCCACGCCGCGCAGACCGGCGCGATCCCGATCATCGGCGCCACCGAGTCGACCCGCGAACCCGAGCCCGCCTCGGGCGAGCTCGAGACCACGGGCGTCTCGCTCGACGTCGTGCACGCCGTCGGCGACGCCTTCGAGAACAAGCCCGCCGGCTTCACCGTGCACCCGAAGATCCAGCAGCTGCTCACGAAGCGCCTCGACATGAGCCGCAACGGCAAGATCGACTGGGGCTTCGGCGAGCTGCTCGCGCTCGGCTCCCTCCTGCTCGAGGGCACTCCGGTGCGCCTCGCCGGCCAGGACGCCCGCCGCGGCACCTTCGTGCAGCGCCACGCGGTGCTCCACGACCGCGTGAACGGCCAGGAGTGGCTGCCGCTGCAGAACCTCTCGGAGAACCAGGCCAAGTTCTGGATCTACGACTCGCTGCTCAGCGAGTACGCCGCGATGGGCTTCGAGTACGGCTACTCCGTCGAGCGGGCCGACGCGCTCGTGCTGTGGGAGGCGCAGTTCGGCGACTTCGCCAACGGCGCGCAGACCATCGTCGACGAGTTCATCTCCTCGGCCGAGCAGAAGTGGGGCCAGCGCTCCAGCGTCGTGCTCCTGCTCCCCCACGGCTACGAAGGACAGGGACCCGACCACTCGAGCGCCCGCATCGAGCGGTACCTGCAGATGTGCGCCGAGGACAACATGACCGTCGCCCGCCCGTCGACGCCGGCGTCGTACTTCCACCTGCTGCGCCGCCAGGCGTATGCTCGGCCCCGCCGCCCGCTCGTGGTCTTCACGCCGAAGGCGATGCTGCGACTGCGCGGTGCGACGAGCGAGGTGTCCGACTTCACGAGCGGCCGGTTCGAGCCGGTCATCGACGACGCCCGCATCACCGACAAGGCCGCCGTCAAGCGCGCGGTGTTCGTCTCGGGCAAGTTCTACTACGACCTCATCGCCGGGCTCGAGAAGAACCCCAACCCCGAGATCGCGGTCGTGCGCCTCGAGCAGTTCTACCCGCTCCCCGCTCGTGAGCTGAAGGCCGTCGCGGACTCGTATCCGAACGCCGAGCTCATGTGGGCCCAGGAGGAGCCCGAGAACCAGGGCGCCTGGCCGTTCTTCATCATCGAGACGAACAAGCTCGGACCGCGTCCGGTCTCCGTCGTCGCCCGTCCGTCGGCCGCGTCGCCGGCGACCGGGTCGGCCAAGCGCCACGCCGCCGAGCAGGCCGAGCTGGTGCGCCGGGCGCTCGAGCTGTAGCCCGACCTCGAACGACGAAGAGCGGATGCCTCGCGGCATCCGCTCTTCGCATGTCGGGCGCAGCCCGCGTCCGGTCAGGCGCGGTGCACCGGCTCGCGGTGCTCGGCGAGGTCGGCCGCCTCGGACTCGATCGACTCCACCGCATCGCCCCGCGACGGCTCGGCGGCGCCCGAACGCCACAGCCGCGACGGCCACCAGATCACGCGGCCGAGGTCGTACGAGAGCGCGGGCACGAGCAGCGACCGCACCAGGAACGTGTCGAGCAGCACGCCGAACGCGACGATGAACGAGATCTGCGCGAGGAACAGGATCGGCAGCACGCCGAGCGCCGCGAACGTCGCGGCGAGCACGAGACCCGCCGAGGTGATGACGCCGCCGGTCACCACGAGCCCGCGCAGCACGCCGTCGCGGGTGCCGTGCCGCGCGCTCTCCTCCCGAACCCTGGTCATCAGGAAGATGTTGTAGTCGACGCCGAGCGCGACGAGGAAGACGAAGCCGAACAACGGCACGACGGGATCCGCACCGGGGAACCCGAAGACGCCGTCGAAGACGAGCGCCGAGACCCCGAGGGCGGCCGCGAACGAGAGCACCACCGTGCCGATGAGCAGCAGCGGCGCCACGATCGCCCGCAGCAGCAGCATGAGGATCACGAGGATCACGGCGAGCACGAGCGGGATGATGAGGTTCCGATCCCGGATCGATGCGTCCTTCGTGTCGAGCGCCACGGCCGTCGTGCCGCCGACGAGGACGGAGTCCTCGGGCGAGACGTCGGCGAGCTCGGCACGCAGGGTCGCCACGACCTGCTCGGCCGCGTCGGAGTCGCTCGCGTCGGCGAGTGTGGCATCGAGCTGCACCCGCCCGTCGACGACCGTCGGCTCGCCCGCGGGCGTGCCGGGAGGTCCGAGCGGCTGGATGCCCTCGTCGGTCACCGGCAGGGAGCCGCTCGGCGAGTCGTCCGACACGACGGCGACGGCCTCGACGCCGTCGGTGGCGAGCAGCACGTCGGCGACCGCCTGCAGGTCGTCCTCGGGCGCGAAGACCACCGCCGGGGTGCCCGATCCGCCCGGGAAGTGCGCGCTCAGCAGCGCCTGCCCGTCGCGGGCCTGCGACTCGCCGAGCACGAACTCGCTCGACGGCACCCCGTCGGCCTTCAGCTGGGTCATGCCGATCGCCATGACGGCGAGCAGCAGCGTCGACGCGATCCACGTGACGCGAGGGCGCCGCGCGATGAGGCGCGCGACCTTCTGCCACACCCCGCGCCGGCCGACCACGTCGTCCGACTCGACGTGGGCGCCGAACCGCGGCCGCACCGGCCAGAACGCCGCGCGTCCGGCCCAGAGCATGAGGGCGGGCAGCAGCGTGAGCGAGGCGAGCAGGGCGAACAGGATGCCGATGGCCGACACGGGGCCGAGGATCTTGTTGCTCGTGAGCTCCGAGACGAGCAGCATGAGCAGCCCGGCGATGACCGTGCCCCCCGACGCGAGGATGGGCTCCCACGATCCGCGCAGTGCGGCCCACGTGGCGTCCCACTTCCGCTCGTGCACGTGCAGCGCCTCGCGGTATCGAGCGATGTAGAGGAGCGAGTAGTCGGTCGCGGCCCCGATGACGAGGATGAACAGGATGCCCTGCGTCTGCCCGTTGAGCACGAGCACGTCGGCACGGGCGAGCGCGACGACCGCGAGCACGGACGCGCAGAGCGCGGTGAGGCTGGTGCCGAGCACGATGACGGGCAGCAGGGGCGATCGGTAGACGATCACCAGGATGACGAACACGGCCGCGAACGCGACGAGGAGCAGCAGTCCGTCGATGCCCGCGAAGGCCGCGACGAGGTCGGTCGTGAATCCGGCCGGTCCGGTCACGGCGGCCTGCAGCCCGTCGCCCGATGTCCCGGCGACGCGGTCGCGCAGCTCGCCGACCACGACATCGGTCTCGGCGCCGGCGTCGAGCTGCACGAACACCTCGACGGCCTCGCCGTCGTCGGACGCGACCGGCGGCGAGACCCCGTCGTCGACGACGCCCTCGACGTCCTGGAAGGCGGCCGCGTCGGCCTCGATCGCACGCTCGTCGGCCGCGGTGATGCCGCCGTCGCGCTCGTACACGACGATCGCGGGGATCACGTCGGCCGACCGGAACGCCGCCTGGAGGTCCTGCGCCCGCGTCGACTCGGCGTCGGCCGGCAGGAACTGCGCCTGCTCGTTCTCGACGAGGTCGCTGAGCGCCCCGAACGATGCGCCGCCGGCGCCGAAGGCGCCGAACCAGACGAGGATGAGGACGGCGGGGATCAGGGCCCGCAGCCACGTGGGCACGCGGGAGGGCGTCGATTCGGGACGGGTGCGGTTCGAGGGTTCCATCCCGACCGACGTTACGGACGGGTGCCGCCGGCTCACTTCCACCGAAAGACGGAACCGCCCGCCGGTCCTGCCGCGCGCAACGCGACGCGAGCGGGATGGGCGCTCAGCCGCTCAGGCTCGGGCCCTCAGTCGACGAGCAGGACGCCGTGGTCCGACTGGATGTCGCGGATGCGCGCGAGCACGACGGTGCGCAGCTCCTCGGGAGCGCTCTCCTTGCAGGCGCGCTGCACGACCTCGGTGATCGCGATGCCGACGCGGTACTCGCCACGGCAGTCGGCGCAGTTCTCCATGTGCTCGCGGATGTCCGCGGCATCCTCACGGCACAGCTCGTGGTGCAGGTACTCCTCGAGCTCCGCCCGTGCCTTCTCACAGCCGCAGTCGGTCATCTCGCGCTCCTGGGCATGCTCTGCCTCCTGGTGGTTGGTTGCGCCGTCGCGCCCGCGAACCCCTGCTCGCTGGCGTAGTCGGCGAGGGACTCGCGAAGCATCCGCCGGCCACGGTGCAGGCGGCTCATCACGGTCCCGATGGGGGTGTTCATCATGTCGGCGATCTCCTGGTAGGAGAAGCCCTCGACGTCGGCGAAGTACACGGCGAGGCGGAAGTCCTCGGGCAGTGCCTGCAGGGCGTCCTTCACGGCACTGTCGGGCAGGTGGTCGATCGCCTCGGCCTCGGCCGATCGGCTCGACCGCGCGGTCGTCGACTCGGCTCCGCCGAGCTGCCAGTCCTCGAGGTCGTCGATCGTGCCCTGATAGGGCTCGCGCTGCTTCTTGCGGTAGCTGTTGATGAAGGTGTTCGTGAGGATGCGGTACAGCCAGGCCTTCAGGTTGGTGCCCTGCTTGAACTGCCCGAACGCGGCGAACGCCTTCACGAACGTCTCCTGCACGAGGTCCTGCGCGTCGGCGGGATTCTTGGTCATGCGGAGGGCCGCGGCGTACAGCTGGTCGAGGAACGGCAGCGCCTGCTCCTCGAAGAGCTCGCCCAGGCTGCGCTCGTCGGCAGGGGTGGCCGCGTCGTCGGACGTGGTCTCGATCTCGTCGCCAGTCATCACCGGCCATCCTAGATCGTCTCTCTCGACGACCGCCGGGCGCTCGAGCATCGCCACCGTCACGCGCACCAACTCCTTCTTTTCTCCTCGGACGCTACTGTTGATAACCGATGCAGATTTCGAGGTATTCCGCACCCGAGTTCGACCCCTACGGCGACAACCGCCAGCAGGAGCCCGACGCGGGGTGGCTCGCGCCGACCGCGACGGCACCGCTCGAGTCGGTCGTCGCCATTCCGGGATCGAAGTCGCTCACGAACCGCGAGCTCGTGCTCGCCGCCCTCGCCGACGGGCCGTCCACGCTGCACGCGCCGCTCTGGTCGCGCGACAGCGAGCTCATGGTCGAGGGGCTCCGTGCCCTGGGCACCCGGTTCGAGCGGATGCCGGGCACCGGCGGATTCGGCGACGACCTCCGCGTCATCCCGGCCGACGAGCTCCTCGGCTCCACCACGATCGACTGCGGACTCGCCGGCACCGTGATGCGCTTCCTGCCGCCGGTCGCGGCGCTCGCGCTGGGACCGACGACGTTCGACGGCGACGAGGGCGCCCGGCGTCGCCCCATGGGCGGCTCGATCCATGGCCTGCAGGCGCTCGGCGTCGACCTCGACGACGACGGCCGCGGCGCACTCCCCTTCACCGTCCACGGCACCGGGCGGGTCGAGGGCGGCGAGCTCGCCATCGACGCCTCGGCCTCGAGCCAGTTCGTGTCGGGGCTGCTCCTCTCCGCGGCCCGCTTCGAGCGCGGGCTCGACCTCCGGCACACCGGCGAGCGGCTTCCGAGCCTGCCGCACATCGAGATGACGATCGAGACCCTACGCGCACGCCGGGTCGACGTCGCCAGCCCCGAGCCGGGTCGGTGGGTCGTCGAGCCCGGTGCCATCGCCGCCGTCGACGTGGCGATCGAACCCGACCTGTCGAACGCCGCGCCGTTCCTGGTGGCCGCGCTCGTCGCCGGCGGACAGGTCACGATCACCGGCTGGCCCGCGCAGACCACGCAGGTCGGCGCGCAGCTCGCCCAGCTCCTCCCCCGGTTCGGCGCCCGCGTCTCGCTCGACGACGACCGGCTCACCGTGCACGCGCCCGAGCCCGCCGCCGACGGCGGTCGCGGCATCCGGGGCGTCGACCTCGACCTCTCGGAGGCGGGCGAGCTCGTGCCGAACCTCGTCGCGCTGGCCGCGTTCGGCGACGGCCCCTCGACGTTCTCGGGCATCGGCCACATCCGCCACCACGAGACCGACCGGCTCGCGGCCCTCGCCGCCGAGCTCAACGGCCTCGGGGGCCGGGTCACCGAGCTCGACGACGGGCTGCGCGTCGAGCCCGTCGCGCTCACGGGCGGTCCCTGGCGCGCCTACGCCGACCACCGGATGGCCACCACGGGCGCGATCATCGGCCTCGCGGTGCCCGGCGTGGTCGTGGACGACATCGGCTCCACCTCGAAGACGCTGCCGCAGTTCACGAAGCTCTGGGAGCAGATGCTGGCATGAGCTGGTGGGACGCGGACGACGACGAGGACGAGCCCGAGTACGACGAGTCCGACGTGCGCGTGCGTCCCAACCGTCGCGGCAGCCGACCGCGCACCAAGGTGCGCCCCGAGCACGCCGATGCCGTCTCCGGAACCGTCCTCGGCGTCGATCGCGGGCGCTACGCGGTGCTCGTCGACGAGGGCGAGCCCGACGAGCGCGACATCACGGCCGCCCGGGCGAGCGAGCTGCGCCGCAAGTCGGTGGTCACCGGCGACCGCGTCGACCTCGTGGGCGACACCAGCGGCGAGCCGGGAACGCTCGCCCGCATCGTGCGGATCGGCGAGCGCTCCACGCTGCTGCGACGCAGCGCCGACGACACCGACGAGGTCGAGCGCATCATCGTCGCGAACGCCGACCAGATGCTCATCGTCGTGGCCGCGGCGAACCCCGAGCCGCGCATCCGGCTCGTCGACCGCTACCTCGTCGCGGCGTACGACGCCGGCATCCGCCCCATCCTGTGCATCACGAAGACCGACCTCGCCGACCCCGCGGAGTTCCTCGAGAACTTCGCCGGCCTCGACCTCCCGGTGTTCCGCTCGAGCACCGAGCACATGCCGCTCGACGAGATCACGCGCACCCTCATCGGCCATCGCACGGTGTTCGTGGGGCACTCGGGCGTCGGCAAGTCGACGCTCGTCAACGCCCTCGTCCCCGGCGCCGACCGCGCGATCGGCCGCGTCAACGAGGTGACCGGCCGCGGCCGCCACACCTCGTCGTCCACGGTGTCGCTGCGCGTCGAGGGAGCCGGCGGCACCGGCTGGGTCATCGACACCCCGGGCGTCCGCTCGTTCGGCCTCGGGCATGTGGACCCCGCGAACATCCTCGGCGCATTCACCGACCTCGCGCGCATCGCCGAGGACTGCCCGCGCGGCTGCACCCACCTGCCCGACTCCCCTGATTGCGCCATCATCGAGGCGGTGGAGGCGGGCGAGCTCGGCGACACCGGGCGGGCCCGGCTCGACTCGCTGCAGCGGCTGCTCGCGACCTTCGCCTGAGCAACGGATGCCGCGCGCCCGCCTCGTTCGAGGGTGCCCGTCGCACGTCGCACTCAGGGTCGCTGCCTAGCATGGACGGATGACCGAAGCACGTCTCGCCCCCGGCGATCTCGCTCCCGATTTCACGCTCCACGACCAGGACGACAACCCGATGACCCTCTCCTCGCTGCGCGGCTCGCGCGTGGTGCTGTACTTCTACCCCGAGGCGATGACCCCCGGCTGCACCACCGAGGCGTGCGACTTCCGCGACAACCTCAACTCGTTCGCCGGCGCCGGGGTGCGAGTGGTCGGCGTCTCGAAGGACGACGTGTCGAAGCTCAAGGCCTTCGCCGAGCGCGACCGCCTGAACTACACCCTGCTCTCCGACGCCGACCTCGCCGTGCAGCAGCGCTACGGCGTGTGGGGCGAGAAGTCGCTCTACGGCAAGGTCGTCGTCGGCAGCATCCGCTCGACCTTCGTCATCGGCGCCGACGGGCGCATCGAGAAGGCCTGGTACAACGTGAAGGCGACCGGCCACGTCGCCCGCGTGGGCCGCGAGCTCGGGCTGTAGCCACCTCGACTCGCGCCTCGTTCCTCCCGGCGCCCGGAGCTCGACGTCAGTCGGCGCCGGGCGCCGATTCGTGCTCGGGGCGGGTGTAGGCGAGCCGAACCGGGGTCCAGAGCAGCAGCCCGATCACGACGACCGCGGGCACGAGCAGCAGCCAGCCGACGTCGGGACGCGCGAACAGCCCCTGGAACGCGCCGACCGCGATCGAGACCTGCAGCACCTGCCACACGATCGCACCGGCCCGCGTCCACGGCGCGCGGCGCAGCGAGCCGATCGCCACCGCCGAGACCCAGGCCGCACCGACCAGCACGAGCACGATGAGCGCGATCGCGGTGGCGTACGAAGACGGCTGCAGCGCCAGCAGGTCGACGACCAGCCACACCACGACGGCGATGAGCGCCAGCGCCTCGAGGACGAGGATCGCCGAGACGACCACGAGGGCGACCTTCACGCCTCCTGAAGCGGATGCCGCGGGCGGCATGTCTCCCTCGGCGCGATCCCGATTCACAGGGTTATCCCAAGCACGACTATTGATTCGATCTCTCCGCTATGCGACCATTTATGAGGCCGAGTTGATGCTCACAGGGACGTGAGCCGATCAGTCATGATCCTACTTCCCGAGATTCGGCTTTCCCCCTGCAGCACAAGCCCGACTCGGGCTTCGCGCAATCGTGCGCGTCTGCGAACGAAGTAACCACAAGGAGCATCTCCATGGATTGGCGCGACAAAGCCGCCTGCCTCACCGCTGACCCGGAACTCTTCTTCCCCGTCGGCAACACTGGTCCCGCCGTCGACCAGATCGAGAAGGCGAAGGCTGTCTGCGCCCGGTGCACCGTCACCGAGATCTGCCTCCAGTACGCCCTCGAGACCGGACAGGACTCGGGCGTGTGGGGCGGCCTCAGCGAGGACGAGCGTCGCGCCCTCAAGCGTCGCGCGGCCCGCGCGCGTCGCGCAGGCTGATCGCCGGCGGGCGGCATCGCCCGCGCGGCATCCGCCGCACCAGCCCTATTCCGCCGTGATCCACCGCAGCGGCACCTCGATCGTCACCTCGGTGCCGCGACCGACGACCGTGTGCCAGTCGATCGTGCCGCCGAGCTCGCCCTGGATCAAGGTGCGCACGATCTGCGTGCCGAGGCCCTCGCCGACCTTGCCCTCGGGCAGGCCCGACCCGGTGTCGCGGACCTGCACGGTGAGCATGGTCGGCGAACGGTCGGCGATGATCTCCACGTCACCCTCCTGACCCGCGAGCCCGTGCTCGACCGCGTTCGTCACGAGCTCGGTGAGGGCGAGCGCGAGCGGGGTCGCGTACTCGCTCGGCAGCACGCCGAACGAGCCCGAGCGCTTCGGGTGCGCCGTCGTGTTGTGCGCCGAGGCGACCTCGGCGACGAGCAGCAGCGCCCGGTCGAACACCTGGTCGAAGTCGACGTTCTGCGTGAGTCCCTCGGAGAGCGTGTCGTGCACGACCGCGATGGCGCCGACGCGGCGCATGGCCTGCGTGAGCGCGTCGCGCGCCTCGTCGGAGTGCGTGCGCCGTGCCTGGATGCGCAGGAGCGAGGCGACGGTCTGCAGGTTGTTCTTGACGCGGTGGTGGATCTCGCGGATCGTCGCGTCCTTCGTGATCAGCTCCTGCTCCTGGTGGCGGAGCTCGGTGACGTCGCGGCTCAGCACGATGGCGCCGACCCGCTCGCCGCGGCGGCGGATCGGGATCGCCCGGAGCGACACGGTCACGCCGCGCGACTCCACGTCGGTGCGCCACGGCGCACGGCCGGTGACGACGAGCGGCAGCGACTCGTCGACGACGAGCTTTCCGCTGAGCAGGCGCGTGGTGACCTCGGCGAGCGACTCCCCCTCGAGTTCGTCGTCGAAGCCCATGCGGTTGAAGGCCGAGAGCGCGTTCGGGCTGGCGAACGTCGTGATGCCGTCGACGTCGAGGCGGATGAGGCCGTCGGAGGCGCGGGGCGCACCGCGACGAGGCCCGGTGGGCGCACCCAGGTCGGGGAAGTCCCCCGACGCGATCATCTGGAAGAGCTCCTCGGCGCACTCGTTGAACGTGAGCTCCTGCCGGCTCGGCGTGCGCGTCGCCCCGAGGTTGGTGTGGCGGGTGATGACGGCGACCGGCTCGGGCGCGAGCTCGGTGCCGGTGGCCGAGAGCCGCCGCATCACGGGCACGGCGCGCACGCGCGTGGGCATCTCCTCGTACCAGTCGGGCGCGGAGGAGTCGGCGATGGCGGCCGTCTCGAACGCCTGCGTGACGAGGTCGCGCCACTGCGACTTGATCGGCTGGCCGACGAAGTCCCGGTAGAACAGCGTCGCAGCGCTCGACGGCCGCGAGTGCGCGACCGCCACGAAGTCGTCGTCGCCCGACGGCACCCACAGCACGATGTCGGCGAAGGCGAGGTCGGCGAGCAGCTGCAGGTCGCCGACGAGCATGTGCAGCCAGTCGACGTCGGCCTGACTGCTGCGGCCCTGGGCGAGGACGAGTTCACTGAGGGTCGACACAGACCCAGCGTAGTGCGTGCCTCCCGTGCGGCCTGCCGGGCGGAAACGCTCAGCTCGCGACGGGACGACGGCCCGGGGCGAACCCGAATCCGCGACGCTTCACCGGCTCGGGCACGGGCACGAGGTGCTCGAGCGCGTACTCGCGGAGCGCGGTGCGCAGCGGGCTGCGTGGCGCCGCATCGCGCAGGGTGCGCGCGGTGAGGGTCGCGGCATCCGTCGCCCGACCGTCGTGCGGCAGCAGCGTGGCATCGCCGATGCCCGCGAACCGGCGCAGCGTCTGGCGAACCTGCGCGTGGGCGTCGATGCCGAGGGCCGCCGACCGCACGCGGTTGACGATCACGTCGATGCGGTCGGGCTCGACCACCTCGACGAGGTCGGCGTGGCCGCGCAGGAGGCGGGACAGGCCGACCGGATCGGCGAGCCCGACGGCAACCACCCGATCGGCGGCGGCGAGCGCGGCGAACGTCGCGGCGTTCCGCCGTGGTGCGAACTGGTCGCTCGTGAGCTCCTCGTCGCGCTCGAGGCTGAAGCCCGTGTCGACGACGACGAACTCGCTCCGTGCGGCGATGGCCTGCAGGGCTGCGGTCACCCGGTCGTGCGCCAGCTCGGGCCAGCGGCTCGGCCCGACGAGTCCGGTGAACACGTCGAACGAGCCGCGCGGCGCCGAGTAGCGCTGGGCGATGCGCTCGAGCTCCGAGCGGTCGAGCGCATCGCCGCCCGCGAGCCGGCATGCGGATGCGAAGCCGGGCGCCTCGTCGAGCAGGCCGAGCGACGGCGCCACGGCACCGCCGTACGGATCGGCGTCGACCAGCGCGACCGAGTGACCCGCGGCCGCGATCTCGGCGGCGAGGTTCACGGCGATCGTGGTACGGCCCGGTGCGCCCGCCGGTCCCCACACCGCGACCAGCTCTCCGGTGCGGCGGGGGGCGCGCCGGGCGTCGCCGAGCCGCGAGGGCACCGGAACCCCGCCGCTCACGAGCTCCTCGATGTCGCGCCAGGCCGCCGAGCGGTCGAGGACCTCGTGCAGTCCGAGCTGTGCGGCATGTGCGCGTTCCGCATCGTTCGCGGCCAGGGCGACGAGACGGATGCCGCGCTCGTCGCACGCGGCGAGCAGGTCGGCGCTCAGGCTCACGCGCGCCGCTCCGACCAGCACGACCTCGGGAGCGAGCACGTCGAGGCTCTCGACGAGGTCGCGCCAGCCCACGAGCCGGGCGACGACGGTGTGGCCGTGCTCGACGACGTCGGCCAGCAGGCGATCCTCCGTCGACGGGTCGAGGGCCAGCGCGAGCCGTGCCATCAGTCTCCGCTCGGCCGGGCGGGCACGAGGTCGATGGCGTCGCCCGCGGCGAGCGCCTCGAGCAGGGCGGCGACCTTCTCGCGCGGCACGAGGAGCTCGACGGCCGGACCGCCCGACTCGACCATGCCCTCCGGCTCGTGGATCGCGGCGATCTCGGCGGCCGCGACGAGCACGGCGGGCGGCTCGTATGCGCCGCGTTCGATGAGCCGGGCCGACCAGACGTCGACGGTCGAGCCCGTGCCGAGCCCGCTCGGGAGTGCGCCGCGACTCGGCACGACCACGGTGGCGAGCCCCGTGCGGTCGGCGTCGTCGACCGCGGTCGCCGGGACCAGTTCGCCCGACTCGACCGTCCTGACGACGACCAGGCCGTCGTCGGGCACGTCGCCCGGCGCGAGGTAGGCGTCGGCGAGCGGCCCGAGCCGCACCGATTCGACGGCGAGATCGTCGACCGTGACGCGGGTGCCCGGCACGACGGTGTCGCGTACCGCGTACACGTCGATCGAGTCGTCGAGCCCGGTCACGAGCGCCCAGACGCCCGTGGTCGACGCCGCCACGAGCACCACGCCGATGACGAGACGCGGGTCGAGCCGGAGCGCGCCGCGCTCCGAGCGTTCCGGTCGACGGGGCATCGGGATCCTTCCGGTCGGGGCGCTCCGGCGCCGGGATCATCGTGGCGCGAATCCGTGAGGACGCCGCGAAGTTATCCACACCGGCGTCCGCCCGAGGGCGCCGGGTCGATACTTGATGCATGACCGCTCCAGGTTCGGGCGACCAGATCGGCCGGTTCCTCACCGTCGCCGACGCGGCCGAGATCCTCGCCGTCGACGTCGCGGCCGTCGACGAGCTGATCCGATCCGGCGAGCTCCCGGCCATCCGCGTGGGCAGTTCGGGTCCATGGCGCATCGAGCGCACGCAGCTCGAGGTGTGGATCGAGGAGCAGTACGAGCTCACGCGCCGGCACTCCGCGTGGCAGCAGGGCGAGTTCGCGAACATCGTCGAGCTCTCCGGGGCGCGCACCGCCCGGCTGCGTCCGGTCGACTAGGGCGCGTCCCGCGATGATGCCGCTGCGGCCGGATTCGCGATAGCCTCCCCGACTATGGACATGCTGAGGGGGGAGCAGATCGCCGCGGCCGACCTGACCGACTGGCGCAAGCTGGCCCAGGGACTGCATGCCCGGTACGTGGTCGACGACTTCGGCACCGGCGCACGGTTCGTCGTCGCGGTGGGTGAGGCGGGCGACGCGCTCGGCCACCATCCGCGCGTGTCGATCGGCACGGGCCACGTCGACCTCGAGTTGGTCAGCGACGATGCCATCTACCGCGACGACGAGGGCACCGAACACGTCGTCGAATGGGTGACCCAGCAGGACGTCGACCTCGCGCGGCGGATCACCGAGATCGCCGCGGACCACCGGCTCACCGCCGACCCGGCCTCGGTCAGCGAGATCGAGCTCGGGCTCGACACGACCCGCTCCGCGACCATCGCACCGGTGTGGGCCGCCCTGCTGACCGGGAGCGCCGCATCCCAGGGCCGAGGGTCCCCCAGCGACGAGATCCGGGACGCCACCCGACGGGTGCCGAACCTGTGGTTCGGGGACGCCGACCAGCCCGGCGCCCCGAGTCGGCGGTTCCACGTCGAGGTCTACGTGGCGGCCGAGGTGGCCGAGCAACGGATCGCCGCCGCCCTCGCCGCGGGTGGGACCCTGGTCGACGACAGCGACTCGCCCGGGCTCACCGTGATCGCCGACCAGGACGGCAACACGGGAGTCGTCTGCGTCGACGTGTCCGCCGCGAAGGATCGATCCCCCGACCGGCCTGACACGCCCTAGTCGAACGCGACGAGCACGATCCGGCCGATCGGCACGATGCGGATACCGCGGACATCGCGGTCCCGTCGTGCGGTTCCCGGTTCGTGCACCGCGAGGTCGAGGTGATCCCGCGCGACGCGATCGATCGTGCCGTGCACGCGGCCGTCCTTGGTCGTGAGGTGGATCGGCGTGCGACGACGGCACAGGTCGCGCAGCACGAACGGCAGCCCGATGCGCTCGGAGAGGCGGCCCGACCCCTGGGTTCCGGGCTCCAGGCTCGGCCCGACCTGCGAGCGCGACGGGAGCACCGCGGCGATCGCGCCCAACGGGACGAGGCACTGCCCGGGGCCGCGGCCGGACTCGGCGACGGTCGCGCTCATCCAGTCGCGGCCGAACGCGAGCGGTCGGACCTGGAGCTCCGTTCCGCCCATGAGCTCCACGCGGACCGCGATCGACCCCCCGTCGCCCGCGCGCGAGAGGGCGATCAGCCGGTCGCGGAGCGTCAGGCGCGCGAGCCGCAGGCGTTCCTCCTCGAGCGCGAGCGCCCGCTCCTCGTCGCGCTGCTCCTGGTCGAGCTGGGACTCGAGATCGTCGAACAGCAGGTCCCAGCGCATGCACGAACGTTACCCCGCAGGACCCGCGCAGCCCTCGATTCTCCACAGTCCGGGAATTTCCTTGACACGCCTCGGGGCCGCTCAATACGGTTCACTCAAGGATCCCTCATCACCCCCGATCGGGGGTGATCCTGCCGCCGGTCGAGAGGCCGCGGCCACCCCTCATGGAGCCGAGATGACCGCACGCCCTGCCGCCGGCCACGCCCTGGCGCGAGGTCCTGCCCGCCAGTTCCTCGACGATGACGACGAGTACTTCGGTCGTCAGCCCGCTCGCCGCAGAGACCTCCCCGATCCCGAGCAACTGCTCCGCAACCTCACGCACTGCGTCATCGAGGTGCTCGCCGGGGCGCGCGACCTCGAGCAGCTCGCGCGCTGGGTGACCGACGATGTCTACCGCAACCTGTCGAAGCGCGTCGTCCTCGCCGCCCGCGCACGACGTGTGAAAGGGCAGGCGCCGCAGCGCCCGGCGTTCACGGTCGGCCGGGTGCGCACCTGCGAACCGGTCGACGGCGTGGTCGAGGCCGTCGTGATGGTGCACCAGCGGGCTCGCTCACGCGCGGTCGCGATCCGACTCGAGGGCCTCGACCAGCGCTGGCGCGCCAGCGCCATCAGCGTGCTGTAACGGTCCTCGTCGCACGCCGCGTGCCTTCCCGTGCAACGACGGATGCGCCGCGCCCCGTGATCGGGGCGCGGCGCGTCGGTTTCGAGCTCAGCGGCCCTTGCGCTCCTGGGCGCGTCGCTCGGCGCGGTTCTGCGGGGCGGGCTGGCCGTCACCCTCGGTGCGCTGGCCGAATGCACCCCGGGCTGCCTCGACCTGCTGCGGCGCCTGCTGCTGCGCGACCGCACGACGGGCGCGCTGCGTCGCCGCCTGCTGCACCTGCCCACGCTGGTTGCGCACCTCGACGCCGCCCGAGTCGCTGGGCGCGGAGTAGCTCAGCCTGTCGTCGGAGGCGCCCTGGCGGCCGAGGCCCTTCGCCTCGATCGTCGCTCCGGTCGCGCCCTGGGCGGCGACCTCGACCTCGAGGTTGAAGAGGAAGCCGACCGTCTCCTCGCGGATGGAGCCCATCATCTGCTGGAACATCGCGTAGCCCTCGCGCTGGTACTCCACGAGCGGGTCGCGCTGGGCCATGGCGCGCAGGCCGATGCCGTCCTTCAGGTAGTCCATCTCGTAGAGGTGGTCGCGCCAACGGCGGTCGATCACCGAGAGCACGACGCGGCGCTCGAGCTCGCGCATCGCGGGGCTGCCGAGCTGCTGCTCGCGGCGCTGGTAGGCGTGCTTGGCGTCGGAGATGATCTCGCGGCGGATGAACTCGCGGTTGATCCGGCCCTTCTCCCCCGCCTCGGCGACGACCTCGTCGATCGTGATGCCGATCGGGTAGAGGGTCTTGAGCTCGGTCCAGAGCGCGTCGAAGTCCCACTCGTCGGGGTTGCCGTCGGCGGTGTGCTGGTCGAGCACCTCGTCGATGACGTTCTCGAGGAAGTTCTGCGTGCGCTCGTGCAGGTCGTCGCCCTCGAGGATGTGGCGGCGGTCGGAGTAGATCGCCTCGCGCTGCCGGTTGAGGACATCGTCGTACTTCAGCACGTTCTTGCGGATCTCGGCGTTGCGCGCCTCGACCTGCGACTGGGCCGAGCGGATGGCGCGGGTGACCACCTTCGACTCGATCGCCACGTCGTCGGGCACGCCGCGCGACATCAGGCTCTCGGCGGCGCCGGCGTTGAACAGGCGCATGAGGTCGTCGGTCAGCGACAGGTAGAACCGGCTCTCGCCCGGGTCGCCCTGACGGCCGGAGCGACCGCGCAGCTGGTTGTCGATGCGGCGCGACTCGTGGCGCTCGGTGCCGAGCACGTACAGCCCGCCCGCGCCGATGACCTTGTCGGCCTCCTTCTCGACCTCGGCCTTGACGCCGTCGAAGACGCCGTCCCAGGCCGCCTCGTACTCATCGGGAGTGTCGACCGGGCTGAGGCCCCGCTCGTGCATCTGCTGCACGGCCATGAACTCCGCGTTGCCGCCGAGCATGATGTCGGTGCCGCGCCCGGCCATGTTGGTGGCCACCGTGACCGCGCCCAGTCGGCCGGCCTGCGCCACGATCGCGGCCTCGCGGGCGTGGTTCTTCGCGTTGAGCACCTCGTGGCGGACGCCCTTCTTCGCGAGGAGCCGCGAGAGGTACTCGCTCTTCTCGACGCTCGTCGTGCCGACGAGCACGGGCTGGCCCTTCTGGTGCCGGCCGACGATGTCCTCGACGACCTGCGCGAACTTGGCCTCCTCGTTCTTGTAGACGAGGTCGGGCTGGTCCATGCGCACCATCGGCTTGTTGGTGGGGATCGGCACCACGCCGAGCTTGTACGTCGACATGAACTCGGCCGCCTCGGTCTCGGCGGTGCCGGTCATGCCCGAGAGCTTCTCGTAGAGGCGGAAGTAGTTCTGCAGCGTGACGGTGGCGAGGGTCTGGTTCTCGGCCTTGACCTGCACGCCCTCCTTCGCCTCGATCGCCTGGTGGATGCCCTCGTTGTAGCGGCGGCCCACGAGGATGCGGCCGGTGTGCTCGTCGACGATGAGCACCTCGCCGTTCATCACGACGTAGTCCTTGTCGCGCTTGAAGAGCGCCTTCGCCTTGATCGAGTTGTTGAGGAACGAGATGAGCGGGGTGTTCGCCGACTCGTACAGGTTCTCGATGCCGAGGTAGTCCTCGACCTTCTCGATGCCGGGCTCGAGGACGCCGACGGTGCGCTTCTTCTCGTCGACCTCGTAGTCCTCGCCGGACACGAGGCGCTGCGCGAGGCGCGCGAACTCGGTGAACCAGCGGTTCGCCTCGCCCGAGGCCGGGCCCGAGATGATGAGCGGGGTGCGGGCCTCGTCGATCAGGATCGAGTCGACCTCGTCGACGATCGCGAAGTGGTGTCCACGCTGGACCATGTCGGCCGCCTGCCACGCCATGTTGTCGCGCAGGTAGTCGAAGCCGAACTCGTTGTTCGTGCCGTAGGTGATGTCGGCCGCGTACTGCTCGCGGCGCACGGCGGGCGTCTGGCCCGCCACGATGCATCCGGTGGTCATGCCGAGCGCGCGGAACACGCGGCCCATGAGCTCGGACTGGTAGCTCGCGAGGAAGTCGTTGACCGTGACGACGTGCACGCCGCGGCTGGTCAGCGCGTTGAGGTAGGCCGCCGTGGTCGCGACCAGGGTCTTGCCCTCACCGGTCTTCATCTCGGCGATGTTGCCGAGGTGCAGCGCCGCGCCGCCCATGAGCTGGACGTCGAAGTGACGCAGGCCGAGCGTGCGACGGCTCGCCTCGCGGACCGCCGCGAACGCCTCGGGCAGCAGGTCGTCGAGGGACTCGCCGTTGCCGTAGCGCTCGCGGAGCTCGACCGTCTCGTGCTTCAGCTCCTCGTCGCTGAGGGCCGCGAAGTCGTCTTCGAGTGCGTTGATCGCCGCCGCGTAGTTCTCGAGTCGTCGGAGTGTGCGGCCCTCGCCGACGCGGAGGACCCTTTCCAGAATCGAAGCCACGAATTGTCTCCTGTAGTCGTCGGGCGTCGTGTTCCTCGTTCGGAACCGCAGGGCACGCCCGTCACCGCCGTGCAGACGGTCATCATAGCCATGCTAGCGGGCTGGAGGCTGGGTGCCGACGGGGAGCCCGCTGCATGGAGCGCGGGCCGGAGGCGAGCCCTCGGCTCGCGTCCGGCCCGCGACGGCGCCCGGTGTCAGGCCGTGGCGCGCTCGTACTCGTCGACGGATGCGTCGGACGTGGCATCCGCTCGGTCATCGAGGCCGATCAGGCCGTAGTCCCAGCCCTTGCGGCGGTAGACGACGCTGGGCCGGCCCGACTCGGAGTCGACGAAGAGGTAGAAGTCGTGGCCGACGAGCTCCATGAAGTAGAGCGCGTCGTCGACGGTCATGGGGGTGGACGCGAAGACCTTGCGGCGGATGACCACCGGGCAGTAGACGTCGTCCTCCTCGGTCGCCTGGGGCTGTTCCTCGACGACCGGAATGCTGCCCGTGCGCACCTGTTCGAGCACCTCGGGCGCTGCAGCCTGCACGCCGACCTCGGCGAAGCCGATGTCGGTCGCCTCGCGGAGCGAGGTGGGCCGGCGCTGGCCGCGGTGGACCTTGCGGCGGTCCTTCGCGCGGCGGATGCGTTCGAGCAGTCGGCCGAGGGCGACGTCGAACGCGGCGTACTTGTCGGAACCGTCGGCTTCCGCCCGCACGACGGGCCCCTTGCCGACCAGGGTGAGCTCGACGCGGTCGAGCCCGGTGTTGCCGTTCTTCTCGTTGTGACGACTCAGCTTGACGTCGAGGGAGATCGCCCGTTCGGCGAGATGGGTCACCTTCTCGGCCTTCTCCGCTGCATATGAGCGGAAGCGATCGGTGATTCCCAGGTTTCGTCCAACGATGTTCAGTTCCATGACGACCTCCATCCACCGGCGTGTCACCCGGATCTGAAGGGTGGATCGACCACGCCTGTCCTGCCACCGTAGTCTGCCGCGCTCGGGATGTCACGGGGTGTCTCCTGAGAAGCGGCCAAGCGTCCCGCACGACGCAGCGGGGTCTGCGCGAGCACCGCCGCGGCCGCCACGGATCCCCCTGCCGCGGTCACCGCGCGGGCCGTCTCGGCGAGCGTCGAACCCGTCGTGAGGATGTCGTCGACGAGCAGGAAGCGCCGCCCGCGGAGGTCGGCGGGGGCGGCCAGCGCGCCGTCCGCGTTGAGCCGGCGTGCGTCCGCGCCGAGCCCGGCCTGGTCGTCACGGGCCCGGGCGGGCCGCAGCACGCGTGATGATCGGATGCCGCGGCGGGCGAGCAGCGCCTCCACGGGCGCGTACCCGCGCCGCCGCATCGCGGCCCGGGTCGACGGCACGGTGCAGACCTCGATCGAGCCGGCGGGCAGGCCGTCGAGCGCGGCGCAGATCGACGCGGCGAGGGCGGTGGCCAGCGGCGCCGCGGCATCCGTTCGCGCCCCGTCCTTGTACGCGCCGATCACGCGGGCGGCGACCTCCGCGTAGTCGAGGGCCGCCCAGGCCGAGACGGCATCGCGGTGCACGAGACGCGGCGCAGGGCGCAGGGCGGCGACGCACGCCGGGCACACCGAGCGGTCGGGTTCGCCGCATCCCGCGCATGCGACCGGCACGAGCAGGGCGAGCGCGTCGAGCGCCGAACGGCGGATCGTCGCGAACGGGGACCGGGCGCCGGTGACGACGCGGCCGGGCGCAGCATCCGAGGGCATGCCCCAGTCTCGCCGCCGTGGTCGGGCCGCGCGGAAGCACCGGACCCCGCTGAATCCGACCGCCCGGCGTTCCGCTGATGTGGAGGACGGGTCGCCGTGACGCCGACGCGCGGCGTCAGCCGGGCTGCTGCGACGCGATGAACCGGATGCCGCCCGCGCGGACCTGCCAGCCCACGCCGCTCGCCACGTCGAGGTCGCCGGCGGCCGTGAGCACCCGCAGGTCGTTGTTGCCGCCGTCGATGAGCACGCCGCTCGCGGGGCCGTCGCGGTCGCGGGCGAAGCCGCCGAGCTCCTGCGTGACGATGCGCGTCGCGCCCCCGTCGATCCCGGTGATCGATGCGACGCTCCGCGAGTCGAGCCACGCCACGTCGAGCGCCGTGCCCGGCACGTCGGCGAGGTCGAGCACCGTCGGCCCGAGGCCGACCGGCCGGCCGTCGGCCCCCCGCTCGATCGAGGCGACGACGAAGTGCGTCCGCCCGCCGTCGGAGAGCAGCGCCGCCATGCGCGTCGAGTCGCGGGACACCTCGATCGCGGCGATCGTGGAGCCCGACCACGGCACCGGCACCTGCGCGGTGTCGCCGTCGGGGGCGAACCACGCCAGCTGGTCGGGCAGGTTCGCGGGGACCGACCACACGACGCCCTGCCCGTCGATCGCCGGCGTGACGAGCCCGTCGCGCGGGTCGAGGAGCACGGCCTCCTCGTCGGAGCGCACCACCCAGACGCCGTTCTCGTTCCGCACGGCGACCGCCTCGGCGTCGAGCCCGAGCGACGCGCCGGTGGGCGCCAGCGTCGCGACCGTGTCGGAGATGCCCGCGATCGGATCGATCCCCTCGCCCGAGGTCGCGAGGTACCCGAACGTCTCGCCGTCGTAGACGACGCTGCGCGGGTCGACGCGGGGGTTCCGCACGGGCTCGGGCGTCAGCGGCGGCGCGGCGGGATCGACGCCGTTCAGCGTGAGCGCGACCGAGTCGATGTTGCGCACGCCGACGAGGCTCGCGTCGAGCTGGGCCTGCATGCGCTGCACGGTCGACAGGTCCTCGAACGCCGCTCCGACGAGCGAGACGCTCGCGACGCCGCCCGACACGGGCACGGCGGCCGGGTCGAGTTCGACGCCCTCGGGGAAGGCCGACACCACGCCGGGGGCGAGCCACTCGGCCGGTCCCGCCAGGATCGCCTGCACGATGCTCGTCTGCGCGGACTCGGGCCCCGAGAACCAGCGCACGTCGGGGACGAAGTACTCGAACGTCGGGTCGAGGAAGTAGAGGGGGTACTCGCGGAACACCTGCGTGAACCCGATCCGGTCGATGAGGATCCCCGTCGGCGCACTGGAGATGCGCCATTCCCCGTCGACCTGCTCGAACCGGTAGTCGAGCGGGATCGGGGTGCGCACGTCGGGCTCCTCGTACTGCCCGTTCTCGAGCAGCGCCGCGGCCGGGGTCGCGTCGACGCGCATCGTGGTCTCGTTCACGGCGACGAGCTCCCGATCGGCGAGCACGTCGATGGTCGCCCCGGCGTCGGCCTGCCACTCGTCGGCGAACTCCGCCGTGAGGAACTCGCGTGCCACCTGGTAGTTGTTGCGTGGGCTCAGTGCGGCGGTGATGAACCCCTCGAGGATCTCCGACTGGGTCGCGCCGTCGGCGGGGCCGGGCACGAGGATGTCGACGTCGTTCGCGGCGTCGGCCGACTGCGGGTCCCCCGCCTGCACCGGACCGGAGGTCGGGATCGACGCGCACCCCGCGAGCAGCAGGGCGACGAGGGCGACGGATGCCGCGGCGAGCCGCCTACGCATCATGCACCTCCCGCTCGGCGAGCTCCGCCTCGATCGCGCCCGTCGCCCCGGTGGGCGGCGGCGCGTCGGCGGACGGGTCGTCGGGTTCGAGCGGCAGCGGTGAGACGACCGCCGCGGCATCGGGGGTGCGCGGCAGGGTGAGGCGGAACACCGTGCCCTGTCGGGGCTTCGACCAGACGTCGAGGCTGCCGCCGTGGGCGACGGCGTCCTCGAGCGAGATCGCGAGCCCGAGGCCGGTGCCGCCGATCGTCCGGGTGCGACTCGGGTCCGCGCGCCAGAAGCGGTCGAAGACGCGGGCCGTCTCCTCCTCGCTCATCCCCATCCCGTAGTCGCGCACCGAGAGCGCGATGGCCGTCTCGTTGCTGTCGACCGCGACGACGATGGGTCGGCCCTCCCCGTGCTCGATGGCGTTGCCGATGAGGTTGCGCACGATGCGCTTGATGCGGCGCGGATCGACGTCGGCGTCGAGGTGCCCGCCGGGCGCGACGAGGCGAAGCTCGCTGCCGTGCTCGAACGCGAGCTCGTGCATCGACTCGATCGCGTCGCCCGCGAGGTGCACCAGGTTCGTCGGCTCGGTCGCGAGCGTCACGCTGCCGGCGTCGTAGCGGCTGATCTCCAGCAGGTCGGCGAGCAGCCGCTCGAACCGGTCGGTCTGGGTGTGCAGGAGCTCGACCGTGCGCGAGGTCGGCCCCGGGAAGTCCTCGCGCTGCCCGTAGAGCACGTCGCCCGCGAGGCGGATCGTCGTGAGGGGGGTGCGCAGCTCGTGCGACACGTCGGACACGAAGCGCTGCTGCATGACCGAGAGCTCGGCGAGCTCGCGGATGCGCGCCTGCAGGCTGTCGGCCATGCCGTTGAAGGAGGCGGCGAGCGTCGCCAGCTCGTCCTCGCCGCGCTCGGGCATCCGCACGCCGAGGTCGCCGGCCGCGAGTCGGCGGCTCGTCGCGGCGGTCTCGCGGATCGGCTCGATGACGCCGCGCACGACGACGAGCGTGATGGCGCTGAGCAGGGCGAGCAGGGCGGCCGCACCGACGATCCCGGTGACCTGCATGAAGGCGAGGGTCTCCTCGGCCTCGGCGAGGCTGTACCCGAGGTACAGCTCGTAGCGGCCGGCCGCCGGCACGTCCAGCGTGCTGCCCACGACGATGCCGGGGTCGGTGCCGCCGTCCGTGTCGGTGAGCGCGACCGACTGCCAGTACTGCCCGCCCGGGTTCTCCTGCACCTGCGCCCGCAGCTCGGGCGTGATGACGCCGCCGAGCCCGCGACTGAGCTGGTCGGGCGGTGCGCTGGAGTTCGCGGGCTGCCCGGGGGCCCGGAAGATCGCGTAGTCGGAGCTCCCCGAGATGCTCGTGATCGTCGAGACCGCCGAGCCCATGAGCGACTGCAGCGACGCCCGGTCCGTGGCATCCGACGAGTCGAGGATGCTCTGCGCCGCGGCGGTCGCGTTGTTCGAGGCCTCGAGCACGCTGTCGCGCTGGGCCTGGAACAGGTTCGACGCGACGCTGAACGAGATGTAGAGGCCGATCACGAGGATCGCGAGGCCCGACAGGCCCAGCGTTATGATGACCGTGCGGAACTGCAGCGAGCGCCGCCACAGCGCCGAGAGGCGACGCGGCACCTCCCGCCACGGACCCGCGGCGGGGAGCTTGGAGGTCTCGGCCGCCGACATCGGGTCCGGCCTAGGTCGTCGCGCCGGCCCGGTAGCCGACGCCGCGCACGGTCATGACGATGCGCGGATTGTCGGGGTCGTGCTCGACCTTCGCGCGGAGCCGCTGCACGTGCACGTTCACGAGCCGGGTGTCGGCCTTGTAGTGGTAGCCCCAGACCTGCTCGAGCAGCATCTCGCGCGTGAACACCTGCTGCGGCTTCGAGGCGAGGGTGAGGAGGAGGTCGAACTCCAGCGGGGTGAGGTTGATGCGCTCGTCGCCGCGGCGCACCTCGTGTCCGGCCGCATCGATCGTGAGGTCGCCGACCGCGAGCGTCTCGACGACCGGCTCGGGCGCCGGCCGCAGGCGCGTGCGGATGCGGGCGACGAGCTCCTTCGGGTTGAACGGCTTCACCATGTAGTCGTCGGCACCGGACTCGAGGCCCTTCACGACGTCGGCGGTGTCGGACTTCGCCGTCAGCATGATGATGGGCGTGCCGGACTCCGCACGGATGCGCCCGCAGACCTCGATGCCGTCGATGCCGGGCAGCATGAGGTCGAGCAGCACGAGGTCGGGCTTCGACTCGCGGAACGCGCTGAGCGCGCCCGAGCCGTCGGCGCAGAACACCGGTTCGAAGCCCTCCGTGCGCAGCACGATGCCGATCATCTCCGCGAGGGCCGTGTCGTCGTCGACGACGAGTACGCGTGGGGTCATCCGTCCGGTCTCCGTCTGGGCCCGCGATGGCGGGCCGCTGGTGGCTCCACTGTATCCGTTCCCACCCGTGCGTCGCCCGGAAGCGCGCTGGACGTCGCCTGCGCGCCGTACCCGCGTCGAAGCGCGTCCCGGCGCCCGACGACGGCCCTCGCCGACGGGAAGTATGCGAGCATGGGGACACCCCGCCGGAAGGAGCGCATGCAGGTGTCCGATCACGACTGGCAGGCACCCGGCGCACCGGCGCCGCGCTCGAACGAATCGGATGCCGCGGGCACCGCGCCCGACGGCGGATCCGTGCCCCCCGTGGTCCCGCCCGGACCCGCTGCGCCGCCGCCGCCCGCGCAGCCGACGTACGGGCAGCCCGCGTCTCCGCCGCCCGCCCAGCCCGGGTACGGCCAGCCGGCATTCCCGCCGCCGGCGCAACCGGCGCATGGGCAGCCCGCGTACGGCCAGCCGACGTACGGCCAGCCGACGTACGGCCCGCCGTCGTATGCCGCTCCCGGCACGTACCCGGCCCCGGCCGCCGGCGGGTGGACCCCGCCCCCGAAGCCGGGCCTGCTCCCCCTCCGGCCCCTCGGGTTCGGCACGCTGCTCTGGGCGCCGTTCCGCACGCTCCGGCGCAATCCGGCACCCACGTTCGGGAGCGGCCTCATCGTGCAGCTCGTGTCCGTCGTCGCGACGGCCGCCGTGTTCGTCCCGTTCCTCGTCTTCACCTTCTCCCGGGTCGAGGGCGCGACGACGGCCGACGTCGACGCGATCATGTCGGGCGCCGTCGGCGCGCTGCTCCTGCTCTTCCTCGTGCCCGTCGGGATCTCGCTCGTGGCGAGCGCGTTCCTGCAGGGCGTCATGGTGGTCGACGTCGCGACCGGCACGGTCGGCGATCGGCTCGGGTTCGGGGCGCTCTGGAAGCGCGCCGCGAAGCGGATCGGCCCCCTCATCGGCTGGACGCTGCTCATCGCGCTGGCGCTCGTCGTCGCCGTGGCGTTCCTGGTGCTCGTCGTGGTGCTCGCGGCATCCGTCTCGACGACGGGCCTCGTCGTGGGCATCGTCATCGCCCTGGTGCTCGGCCTCGGTCTCGTCGTCGTCGGCGCGTGGGTCGGCGTCAAGCTCGCGCTCGTGCCGAGCGTCATCGTGCTCGAGCGGTCGGGCATCCGCCAGGCGATCGCGCGGTCGTGGCGTCTCACCGACGGCTTCTTCTGGCGCACGTTCGGCGTGCTCCTGCTCGTCGCGGTGATCCTGAACTTCGCGGCGCAGGTCGTGGTGCAGCCGGTCTCGATCGTCGGCACGCTCCTCGGGATCGTCATCGATCCCAACGCGACCGGCGCCTACCTCACGATCACGATCATCACGACGGTGGTCACCACCGTGCTCTCGCTGCTCATCGGCGCGATCACGGCCGTCGTGCAGGCCGCGCTCGTCGCGGTCGTCTACATCGACCTCCGCATGCGCAAGGAGGGCCTCGACCTCGAACTGCAGCGCTTCGTCGAGCGCCGCGAGGCCGGGGAGCCGAGCGACGACCCGTACCGTGCACCCGCTGCCGCGGCGCCGACGGCCGGAAGCGAGCAGCCGGCGTCGTGGTCCTGAAGCCCCGTCTCGAGATCCCGCTCGATCCCGACGCGCCCGAGGCGCGACGCTGGGTCGTCGACGAGCTCTCGAATCCCGAGTACGCGAGTGCCGAGCCGACGCCGTTCGACCTCGCGATGCAGGCGATCCGCGACTGGATCGCGAGCCTGTTCGAGGGCGCCACGGGCGTTCCCGGCCCCCTGCTCGCGCTGCTCGCCGTGCTCGTCGTCGCCGTCCTGCTCGTCGTCGGGCTGCTCGTGTTCGGCCTGCCCCGCCTGCGCCGGCGCCGGCGAGCGGTCGCGCCGCTGTTCGACGACCACGACCGTCGCGACCTGCCGACGCTGCGCCGCGCGGCGGAGGCGGCCGCGGCGCGCGAGGACTGGGCGCTGGCGATCGAGGAGCGGTTCCGCGCGATCGTGCGCGGCGTCGTCGACCGCGACCTCGTGCGCGTGCATCCCGGCACCACCGCCCACGGCTTCGCGGATGCCGCGAGCCGCCCGCTGCCCGCGCACGCCGAGGCGCTGCGAACAGCCGCCGCCGACTTCGACGCGGTGCGGTACCTGGGCCGCGCGGGGTCGCGCGAGCGCTACGAGGCGATCGTCGGGCTCGACCTCGCCGTGGAGGCGACGGTGCCCGTGCACGCCGAGCCGGTGGGAGCCGGAGCATGACCCTCACCGCGCCCCGCGCCCGCATCGACGGCCCGGCGACGGCCGAGGCGCTCACGCCGACCGTCCGCGAGCAGCTGCGGCGCCGTCGTCCCTGGATCGTCATCGCCATCGTGCTCGTGGTGGGCGCGATCGCGCTCCTCGTCATCCAGGGCGGGTTCCGTGCGCCCGGTCCCCTGCTCGGTCCCGCCAACGCGGCCCCCGCCGGGTCGAAGGCCCTCGTCGAGGTGCTGCGCCGGCAGGGTGTCGACGTCACCGAGGCCTCCACGCTCGACGCCGCGACCGACCTCGCGCGCGGCGGCGCCACGGTGCTGCTCTTCGACGAGCTCGGCATCCTCGACGCCGACGCCCTCGATGAGCTCGCCGCGGCATCCGAGCGGCTCGTCGTCGTCGAGCCCGCGTTCGACGCCCTGCGCACGCTCGCGCCCGGGGTGCGGCTCGGTGGCGTCGCGAGCGGCGCCCTCGACGACGTGGCCTGCGACGTGCGCGCCGCCGAGCGAGCCGGCGAGCTGTCAGACGGGCAGCGGCTCGTCACAGTCGACGACGAGGCCGCGGCCGAGGGGTGGCGGGGATGCTTCCGCGACGGCGAGGCGTTCGCCGTCGCGGCGGGTCCGGGGCCGTCGGGCGCCGAGCTGACGATCGTCGCCGCGACCACCGTGTTCGAGAACGAGCACGTCGACGAGGCGGGCAACGCCGCGCTCGCGATCGGGCTGCTCGGGGCATCCGAGGAGCTCGCCTGGTACCTCCCCGGCCCGGCCGACGCCGACGCCGGAACCGCACCGACGCTCGCGGAGCTGACGCCCGGCTGGGTGAGCCCCGTGCTCGTGCTGGCCGTCGTCGTGACCGTCGTGGCCGGCATCTGGCAGGGGCGCCGCTTCGGGCCGCTCGTCGTCGAGCGGCTGCCCGTGCAGGTGCCCGCCGGCGAGACGAGCGAGGGACGGGCGCGGCTCTACGCGCGCAGCTCGGCGCGCGGGCACGCGCTCGACCAGCTCCGGATCGGCGCGGTCGGCCGCATCGCCGCGGTGCTGAAGCTGCCGCGGTCGGCCCCCGCGCACGTCGTCGCGGATGCCGCAGCGGTCGCGACCGGGCGCGACGCAGCATCCGTCGGCCGGCTGCTCATCGGCCCCGAGCCCTCCGGCGACCGCGAGCTCGTCGACCTCGCCGTGGAGCTCGACCGACTGGAGCACGACGTCGCGGTCTCCGTGCGACCGGCACCGGCCGGCACGACGGGCCCCGGCCCGACCGGCCCCGACACCCGCCCCGGCGACCGACCCGACCAGACAGGAAGGCGACCATGACCGACGCGATCGCGACCACCGACCAGGAGCTGCGCGCCGCGCTGAACCGCGTGCGCACCGAGGTGGGCAAAGCCGTCGTGGGCCAGGACGGCGCCGTCACGGGCCTCATCATCGCCCTGCTCACGCGCGGCCACGTGCTGCTCGAGGGCGTGCCGGGCGTGGCGAAGACCCTCCTCGTGCGCACGCTCAGCCGCACGCTGCGGCTCGACACCCGTCGCCTGCAGTTCACGCCCGACCTCATGCCGGGCGACGTCACCGGCTCGCTCGCCTACGACCCGCGCTCCGGCGAGTTCGCGTTCCGCGAGGGGCCGGTGTTCACGAACATCCTGCTCGCCGACGAGATCAACCGCACGCCGCCGAAGACGCAGTCGGCCCTGCTCGAGGCCATGGAGGAGCGACAGGTCTCGGCCGACGGCGTGACCCGGCCGCTGCCCGACCCGTTCATGGTCGCGGCGACCCAGAACCCCATCGAGTACGAGGGCACCTACGCGCTGCCCGAGGCGCAGCTCGACCGGTTCCTGCTGAAGCTCGTGCTCGACGTGCCCGAGCGCGACGCCGAGGTGTCCCTGCTGCGCCGCCACGCCGACGGGTTCGACCCGCATGACCTCGCGGCGGCGGGCGTCACGCCCGTGCTCGGGGCCGAGGAGCTCGCCGCGGCACGCGCCGCCGCGGCATCCGTCCGCGTCTCCGACGACGTGCTCGCGTACGTCGTCGATCTCGCGCGCGCCACGCGCCGGAGCCCGTCGATGCGGCTCGGCGTGAGCCCCCGCGCGACCACGGGCCTGCTCGCCGCGTCGAAGGCGTGGGCGTGGCTCACGGGCTACGACTCGCTCACGCCCGACCACGTGCAGGCGATGCTCCTGCCCGTGTGGCGGCACCGGGTGCAGCTGCGACCCGAGGCCGAGCTCGAGGGCGTGGCCGTCGACGCCGTGCTGCGCTCGATCGTCCAGCAGGTGCAGGTGCCCCTCTGACATGACGGTGTCCGGTCGGTTCGCGCTGCTCGTCGCACTCGGGGTGGTCCCCGTCGTCGCGGCGGGCATCGGCGATGCCGGTGCGGCGTGGCTCGCGCTCGTGGCCTGGCTGGCGCTCGCGCTCGTCGCGGGCATCGTCGACGTCTCGCTCGCGGCGTCGCCGCGACGCGTGGTCCTCGAGCGCAGCCTGCCCGAGCGCGTGCGGCTCGGTGAGACCGTGACGTCCGAGCTGGCCGTGCAGCACACGGGCCCGCGGATGCTGCGGGCCACCGTCCGCGACGGCTGGGAGCCCTCGGCCGGGGTCGCCGGGCCGAACCGCACGCGCCTGCGCATCCCGTCCGGCGAGCGGCGTCGGATGACGCTGCAGCTGACGCCGTGGCGCCGGGGCGACCGCCGCGCCGAGCACGTGACGATCCGCTCGGCCGGCCCGCTCGGTCTGTGGTCGCGTCAGGCGACGCTCGCCGCCCCCGGCCGGATCCGTGTGCTCCCGCCGTTCCACTCCCGTGCGCACCTGCCGTCGCGGCTCACGCGCCTCCGCGAGCTCGACGGTCGCACGCCGCTGCTCATCCGCGGCCAGGGCACCGAGTTCGACTCGATCCGCGAGTACGTGCGCGGCGACGACGTGCGCTCGATCGACTGGCGCGCGACCGCCCGCCACGCGAACCTCGAGGTGCCCGGCAGCGCGCGCCTCATGGTGCGCACGTGGCGTCCCGAGCGCGACCGCCGCATCGTGATCGTGGCCGA
Organism: Agromyces mariniharenae; assembly: GCF_008122505.1. Taxonomy (NCBI): domain Bacteria; kingdom Bacillati; phylum Actinomycetota; class Actinomycetes; order Micrococcales; family Microbacteriaceae; genus Agromyces; species Agromyces mariniharenae. The sequence goes on from NZ_VSSB01000001.1 coordinate 349,745, forward strand.
CACCTCACGCACGGCCGCCGCGCGCATCGCCGACGAGCCGCGCCTCGACACGGCCTGGGAGGCGTCGCTCCTGCTCGCCGCCCTGGCCTCGCACGCCGGTGACCGCGTGGACTTCCTCGCGTGGGACCGGCGCGTGCGCGGCCGGGTGCACGGCGCGAGCGGCGCCGAGCTGCTCGCGCGGCTCGTCGACACGATGGCCGACATCGAGGCCGAGCTCATCGAGGCCGACTGGGCGGCGGTGCCGGGCCACATCCGACGCACCACGAGCCGACGCGCCCTCGTCGTGCTCCTCACCGCCGCGGACTCCCCCGGCAGCGCCCGGAGCCTGCTCACCGTGCTCCCCCAGCTCACCACGCGGCACGTCGTCGTCGTCGCCTCGGTCGCCGACCCCGACGTCGTCGGCGCCGCCCGGGAGCGGAGCTCGCTCGACGACGCCTACCGCGCCGCGGCGGCCGAGCGGAGCCTCCTCGACGGCGACCGCGTCGCCGCGGCGATCCGGCGCCTCGGCGCGCTCACCGTCTCGGCCCCGCCGCAGGAGCTGCCGCCCGCGCTCGCCGACCTCTACCTCGAGCTGAAGGCGGCCGGCCGGCTGTAGCCGCGCGCCGATTCGATCTCAGCCGGCGACGATGCGGCTCGCGCCCGCGTCGAACTCCACGAGGTCGCCCGTCTCGCCGGCCCGCCACGCCCGGCCGCCGAGCACGAGCATATAGGCGAGGAACCCGCCGAGCGCGAGCACGCCGATGCCGATCTTCACGGGCCACGGCCAGGGCGCGGGCGTCACGAAGCCCTCGATGAGGCCCGAGACGAAGAGGAAGAACACGAGGCCGATCGCGACCGTGAAGAGCGACCGCGCGTCCTCGGCGAGCGCGACGCCGCGGGTGCGCGGACCCGGCGCGACCCAGGCCCAGAAGATCCGGAGGCCGGCGGCGGCCGCGACGAACACGCACGTGAGCTCGAGCAGCCCGTGCGGCGAGATGTAGAGGAAGAACGTGTCGGCCTCGTCGTAGGCGAACATGATCGCCGCCGTGAGGCCGAGGTTCTGCGCGTTCTGCAGGATGACGAACGGCACCCAGACGCCCAGGATCCCGAACGCGACGCACTGCGCGGCGATCCACGCGTTGTTCGTCCAGACGGCACCGGCGAACGACGCGGCGGGGTTCTCGGAGTAGTACGCGGCGAAGCCCTCGTCGGCGAGCTGCCGCAGCTCCTCCTCGGTGCCGAGGTTCGCGAGCACGCGCGGGTCGCCCGACACCCACCACGCGTACAGCCCGGCCACGACGATGGTGACCACGGCGACCGCGAGGGTGATCCATCGCAGGCGGTACAGCGCGGCGGGCAGGCTCACGAGCGCGAAGCGCGTGAACTGGCGCAGCGGGTTCTCGGGGGCGCCGGTGAATCGCAGCCGCGCCCGGGCGAGGCTCACCGACAGGCGGTCGCCGAGCGCGGTCGACCCGGCGGTGGTCTGCACGAGCGACAGGTCGGATGCCGCGTGCTGGTACCGCTCGATGAGCTCGTCGGCGCCGGGGCCGTCGAGCCGCGGGGACCGCGAGAGCGCGTCGAGCCGATCCCACTCGTCGTGGCGGGCGGAGGCGAGCGCGTCGAGGTCCATCTGCTTGAATACTACCCATGGCCGATCCGCGCGAATCCCGCAGCCGGGCGGCCCGATTCGACGACGAGTCGCTCGTCACGGGCGAGGCCGTCGCCCTCGACCTGCGGCCCGCGAGCGCCCTCATCCGTGCGGGCGGCGCAGCCCTCGACGTGCTGCTCACGGTGCTCATCATCGTCGCGATGCTGCTGGCCCTCGCCGGCCTCTCGCTCGACGAGGCGGCGTTCCGCGCGATCATGGTCGCGACGCTCGTGTTCGCCATCGTCGTGCTGCCGACCGCCATCGAGACCGCCTCGCATGGGCGCTCGCTCGGCAAGCTCGTCATGGGCCTGCGCGTCGTCCGCGACGACGGCGGCGGCACCGGCTTCCGCCACGCGTTCATCCGCGCGCTCACGGGCGTGATCGAGATCTACCTCACGTTCGGCGGACTCGGGGTGCTCGTCGGCTTCCTGAACCCGTCGTCCAAGCGCCTCGGCGACATCCTCGCCGGCACGCACGCCCAGGTCGAGCGGGTTCCCAAGGTGCCCTCGAACGCGTTCGGCGTGCCGCCCGAGCTCGTCGCCTGGGCCTCGACCGCCGACGTGGCGCGCCTGCCCGACCCGCTCGCGCGCCGGATCGCGTCGTTCTTCGCGAACCTGCGCCACCTCGTGCCCGAGAGCCGCGCGCGGCTGGCCGGGTCGCTCGCCGCCGAGGTGGCGCCGTTCGTGTCGCCGCTGCCCCACGCGGAACCCGAGCGGTTCCTCGCCGCCGTCGTCGCGCTCCGGCGCGACCGCGACCTCACGGCGCTCCGCCTCGAGGACGCGCGCATTGCCTCCCTCGCGCCGGTGCTCACGGCGACGCCGGTCGGCTTCCCCGACCGATGAGCCGACCGGATGCCGCGGGCTCGCGGCATCCGTCGATCGAGACGTCGCGGATGCGTGGTGCAACCCTGCATCCGCGCCGTTTCGACGCCTGACGCGCTCGGTCAGTAGCGGTAGTGGTCGACCTTGTACGGGCCCTCGACCGGCACGCCGATGTAGGCCGCCTGCTCGGGCGTGAGCTCGGTCAGCTCGACGCCGAGCGCGTCGAGGTGCAGCCGCGCGACCTTCTCGTCGAGGTGCTTCGGCAGCACGTACACGCCCACCGGGTAGGCGTCGGGGCGCGTCCACAGCTCGAACTGGGCGAGCACCTGGTTCGTGAACGAGTTCGACATGACGAACGACGGATGCCCCGTCGCGTTCCCGAGGTTCATGAGCCGGCCCTCGCTGAGCACGAGCACGCTGCGCCCGTTGGGCAGGCGCCACTCGTGCACCTGCGGCTTGATCTCGATGCGCTCGGCGCCCTCGAGGGACTCGAGGCCCGCCATGTCGATCTCGTTGTCGAAGTGGCCGACGTTCGCCACGATCGCGAGGTGCTTGAGGCCGAGCAGGTGCTCGAGGCGCACGACGTCTTTATTGCCCGTGCCGGTGACGAGGATGTCGACCTCGCCGATGACGGTCTCGAGGCGCGAGACCTGGTAGCCGTCCATCGCCGCCTGCAGCGCGTTGATCGGGTCGATCTCCGAGACGATGACGCGGGCGCCCTGGCCGCGCAGCGCCTCGGCGGCGCCCTTGCCGACGTCGCCGTAGCCCGCGACGAACGCGACCTTGCCGCCCATGAGCACATCGGTCGCGCGGTTCAGGCCGTCGGGCAGCGAGTGCCGGATGCCGTACTTGTTGTCGAACTTCGACTTGGTGACGGAGTCGTTCACGTTGATCGCCGGGAAGAGCAGCTCCCCGCGCGCGTGCAGCTCGTAGAGGCGGTGCACGCCGGTCGTGGTCTCCTCCGTGACGCCGCGGATCTCGGCGGCGATGCGGGTCCACCGGTCGGGCGAGAGCTCGAGGGAGCGGCGGAGCGTGTCGAGCACGACGCGGAACTCGTGGCTCGTGGCATCCGTCGCCTGCGGCACGGAGCCGGCGGCCTCGAACTCACGTCCGTGGTGCACGAGCAGGGTCGCGTCGCCGCCGTCGTCGAGGATCATGTTGGGGCCGATCCAGTCGGCGCCCGCGTCGGCGGCCTCGGCACTCCAGTCGAAGATGCGGTCGGTGCACCACCAGTACTCCTCGAGCGTCTCCCCCTTCCAGGCGAAGACCGGGACGCCCTTCGGGTCGTCGACCGTGCCGTCGGGGCCGACGACCACGGCCGCGGCCGCGTCGTCCTGCGTGGAGAAGATGTTGCAGCTCGCCCAGCGCACCTGCGCGCCGAGCGCGACGAGCGTCTCGATGAGCACCGCCGTCTGCACGGTCATGTGCAGGCTGCCCGCGATCCGGGCGCCGGCGAGGGGCTTCGACGCCCCGAACTCGGCGCGGAGCGCCATGAGGCCCGGCATCTCGTTCTCGGCGAGGCGGAGCTGATGGCGGCCGGCCTCGGCGAGCGAGAGGTCGGCGACCTTGAAGGGCAGGGCGGTGGTGACGGGCGCATCCATGCCCACCATTGTGACAGGGCGGTCGCGTCGATGGCGAAGCGAGCCGGATGCCGCGACGCCCACGTCAGGTGCGAATCAGCGCCAGCACCTCGTCGCGCACCGCGGCCATCGTCGCGGCATCCGCACCCTCGACGTTGAGGCGCAGCAGCGGCTCGGTGTTCGAGGGCCGCACGTTGAACCACCAGAACGGCTCGCTCTCGGCGGTGATGCCCGTGACGGTGAGGCCGTCGAGCTCGTCGAAGTCGGCGCGACCCGTGAACGCCTCCACGATGCGCGTGTAGGCGGCGGGCACGTCGTCGACGACGGAGTTGATCTCGCCCGACAGCGAGTAGGGCGTGAAGCGCGCGGCGAGCTCGGAGAGCGGCGCCTCCTGCGCACCGAACTCGGCGAGCACGTGCATCGCGGCGAGCATGCCGTTGTCGGCGCCCCAGAAGTCGCGGAAGTAGTAGTGCGCCGAGTGCTCGCCGCCGAACACCGCGCCCGTCTCCCGCATGCGGTCCTTGATGAGCGAGTGGCCAACGCGCGTGCGGACGGCGATCGCGCCCTCGTTCTCGATGGTCTCGGGCACGAACCGCGAGGTGATGAGGTTGTGGATGACCGCCACCTCCTCTTCACCCGTCGCACGGACGCGCTCGATCTCGCGGACCGCCACGATCGCGGCGACCGCGGAGGGGCTCACCGCGCCGCCGCGCTCGTCGACGACGAAGCAGCGGTCGGCGTCGCCGTCGAACGCGAGGCCCAGGTCGGCGCCCTGCTCGACCACGGCGCGCTGCAGGTCGACGAGGTTCGCCGGCTCGAGCGGGTTGGCCTCGTGGTTGGGGAACGTCCCGTCGAGCTCGAAGTAGAGGGGCACGATCTCGAGCGGCAGCGCGGGCAGGCCGGCGGCCTCGCCGAGCACCGCCGGCACCGTGAGGCCGCCCATGCCGTTGCCGGCGTCGACGACGATCTTCAGCGGTCGGATGCCGCGGAGATCGACGAGCGAGCGGAGGTGCGCCGCGTAGTCGGCGAGCACGTCGGCGGTGGTGACCGTGCCCGTGGCCGGCACGTCGGTGATGCCCTGTTCGAGGTAGTCGGCCGCGCGGTCGCGGATCGAGGCCAGCCCGGTGTCGAGCGAGATGCCCTGCGCGCCCGCTCGTGAGAACTTGATGCCGTTGTAGGCGGCCGGATTGTGGCTCGCCGTGAACATCGCCGCGGGTGCGTCGATCGAGCCCGACGCGAAGTACGACTCGTCGGTGGAGCAGAGCCCGATGGCCACGACGTCGGCGCCGCGGCGGGTCGCACCGCGCGCGAACGCGGCGGCGAACCCGGGCGACGAGTCGCGCATGTCGTGCCCGACGACGATGCGGCCGCCCGGCGCGACGACCTCGTCGGCGAAGCCCGCGCCGAGCGCCTCGACGGTCTCGGCGGTGAGTCCCTCGCCCACGATCCCGCGGACGTCGTAGGCCTTCACGATGGCGTCGAGGCGCGCGCGAACGTCAGGGCCTTCAGCGGGAGTCATGCCTTGAAACCTACCTCACCCATCCGCACGTGCCGGACGATCTGCCAGCCGACCGGCGCGGAGGTGCGCTCGGCGTGGCGGCTGCAGAGGTCGTAGCCGTGCGGCTCGGGGGTGAGGGAGAGCGGCCCCAGGACGGCCATGGAGTCGGCGTAGTCGAACGTCAGTGTCGCGACCGCCTCGGCGGCGCATGCGGTGCGCGAGCAACGTCTCATGGCTCCACCAGAGTAGCGACCGGGGCGGACATTACGATGGAGGGTATGCCCCGATCCCGTCGTGTCGCCACACCTCGTTCCCCTCGGCGGCTGGCCCGGGACCGGCACGGGCGCGGCATGCGCTCCGCCGTGACGGGGCCGCACCTCGAGCCGCTGCGCACGCGCCTCGACGAGTTCGACTTCACGGTCGCCACCACGGCCGCGTACCTGCGCGGGCTCTGGCCCGAGCTCGAGGGCGTCGTCTTCGAGGTGGCGCAGGGGCCCGCCGAGGCGATCCACGGCGACCACGTCGACCGGTGGAAGGTCGTGCACGACGAGCGCCGCATCACGTTCTACCGGCTGCCGATCGTGCGGTTCCTCCGCCTCCAGGAGGGCGAGGACCGCGACGAGAAGCTGCTCGTCGAGAGCTGCGTGTTCCGAGCGGTCGCCGAACTGCTCGACAAGGACCCGTGGGAGCTCGCTCCGGGGCGCTACCGGCACTTCTGACGCGCGACGACGGGCACCGGCTCCGCCGCGCGTTCGATGTACCGCTCGGCGTGGCCGGTTCGGCACCGCGGCCGAGTGCTCAGTTCGGGTAGACGAGGATCGGCGAGTCGAGCGGCCCGGGCGGCTGCACGCCGAACGATGCGAGCTCGTCGGCGGCGTCGAACGAGACGCCGGCGTGCAGCCCCTGCGTGCCCGAGAGCACGACCGACGTGGCGCCGCCGAGCGGCACCGACACCGCGCCCGCGGCCGGCACGACGACCGTGCGCTCCTGCCCGTCCAGCCTCAGGGTCGCCTGGGCGTCGGCGCCGGCGGGGTTCACGAGGTGCAGCGTCGCCGAGGGCCCGGGCGGCACGGCGACGACCGCGCTGTCGAGCAGCGGCGCGGTGGCCACGGTCCAGGCGAAGTCCGAGGGGGCCGCGGCATCCGTCTGGCCCTCGCTGCCGCCGACCGAGGCCCTCGCCGCGGCCACGACCGGCGCGTCGGCCTCGACGCGCACGGTGTAGGTTCCCGCGTCGAGCACGCCGAGGGGGACGTCGAGCACGCGACCGGGTTCGAGCGAGACGTCGAGCGTGGTGCCGCCCGCGCCCGACTCGGGCACGATGCCGATCGAGACGGCCACGGGGGCGTTGCCCGGCGCGAAGAGGCGCACCGCGGGGAAGTCGTCGCCGTCGGCGTGGTCCTCGAGCGCCTCGACGCCGCCCGCCTGCGGCACGACCAGGCCCGGGATCACCTGGGTCGTGCCCGGCGCGGCGGTCGCGCCGGTCAGCTCGGCCCCGGCGGGCGCGAGCCCCACGATCGTCGACTGCTCGAGGCTCGCGGCGATCGCGCCGCCCGTGCTCGTGACGTGCACGACCGGCGACACGAGGTTCGGCGCGAGGCCCGCGAGCGAGAGCACGCGCTGGCTGCCCGGCGGCACGATGATGCCGAGGGCCGACGGCGCATCCACGGCCCCGGCCTCGCCGGACACGCGCACGTCGACCGTCGCGGCCACGGGGGTCGGGTTCGACAGCAGCACGATCCCGCTGCGGCCCAGGTTCGTCGCACCGGCCACGAGCCATACGTCGGCGACGGCCTCGCCGCACGCCGCTGCGGCGAACCCGCCGAGTGTCTCGGTCGAGATCGACTGGGACTGCGCGCCGGCGAGCATGCCCGCGTCGACGCCGCCCGGCTCGGCCGCGATCGCGACGGGCGTGCCGTCCTGCGCGGCGTTCGGATTCTCGGGCGCCTCCAGCGGCACCTGCTCGAGGGCCGCGTCGGCCGGTTCCGCGGCCGTGACGAGGCTCGCCGATCCGACCGACGACGCCGTGGTCGCGGCCGCCGCGTCCTCGCCGAGCGTGAGGAACGGCCCGGGGCACACGCGCAGCTGACGGCTCTCCGCCGGCTGCACGAGCTCGGACGGGGCCTCGATGCGGTGGTCGGGCCACGGCACGAACGTCGCCGCGGCGACGGTGCCGACGGCGAGCGCGGCGGCGCCGACGAGCGCGAGCGAGCGGAGGCCGACGCGGATGAGGGTCCTACGACGCACGGCCATCGTCGTCTCCCTTCGACTCGTCTGCGGTGCGGTCTCGCTGGGCCTCGGCGGCATCATCGCCCGACTCCTCGTCGGCGGCTCCAGCGTCTTCGGCCGATCCATCTTCGGCCGTCTCGTCATCGGATGCCGCGGCATGCGGCTCCTCGTCGGCGGCTCCCGTGTCGTCCATCGTCCCGTCATCGGCGGCCGCAGCATCCGGCTCGTCGGCCGATTCGTCGGATGCCGCGGCATCCGGCTCTTCTGCCTCTTCGTCGTCGGCTGCCGCGGCATCCGCGTCCTCGGCCTCGGCGGCGGCCGCAGCTCCCCCGCCGGCCGCGGCGGCTCGCGCGGCCGCGGCGGCGGCGGCGCGGCGACGTACCCGCGTCGGACGGCGATCGACCTCGCGGCCGGCACCCGTGGGGATCGACAGCAGCACGGCCGCGCCGATGACGACGACCTGCACGATCGTGATGAGCACCGCGAGCCACCCGCCGGCGTCGGGCGGGATCTGCGCCGCCTCGGCGTCGGGCTCGGCGGCCGCGAAGCGCCAGAGTGCGCCGAAGTCGGTCTCCCCCACGGCGATGAGGGCGGGATTGCCGTCGAGCGCCGCGCGCGCCCGCGCCTCGGTCTGCACCGCCTCGCGCCCCTCGTCGGATGCGGGGGCGAGCAGCACGAACGAGACGCCGAAGTCCCGCACGGCGGCCTCGGGGTCGAACCCGCTGCGCGACGCGAGGTTGCCGGCGACGGTCGCGAGCTGCACCTGCTCGTCGGTGAGCACCGTGCGCGTCTGGTCGAGCGTGGACTGGTCGTCGAGCGTCTCGCCCGTGCCGTGCTCGAGCGTCGCGCGCAGGCCGCCGTCGACCTCGGGCTCCATCCACAACGTCGTGACGCGCGGGTCGGTGTCCGCCTGGGCGACGACGTACGCCGGCAGGGTCCGTTCGCCGGCGGGTCCGAGCGGCACGGCGTCCGCGGCGATGGCGATCATCGTCGGGACCACCGCGACGAGCGACACGACCGCGACCACTGCGCCGAGGAGCGCCGGTCCGCGGCGGAGCGCGTCGAGGGCGCTCACCGATGCGAGCACGAGCCCGAGCCAGGCGAGGCTGAGTCCGGCCCCGGCCCAGACGGCGACGACGTCGGGTCCGACGACCGCCACGGCGACGTGCGTGGCGGCGACCGCCGTGGCGTAGCCGAGGAGCACCGTCCCGAGGGTGAGGGTCGCGCGGCGCCAGCCCGGCGCGAGCACCGCCGCGAGCGCCGCGAGCACGAGCGGCACGGCGAGGATGCTCGCGACCAGCTTCGGATCGACCTCGACGAACGAGCCGACGAGTTCGTCCCATCCGCCCCAGCCGCCGCTCGGCAGTCCGACGGCCAGCTGCCACGGGGTCGGCACGGGTCCGCCGACGGGGACGCCCGGGTCGGCGAGGAGCCCGAACGGCGTGCCGCGGCCCACCTGCTCGACGATGAGCGGCAGCGCGAGCACGAGGGCCGGGACGGGCAGTCCCGCCAGCCGCACGGCCGCGCGCCCGCTCACCGCGACCGCGACGATCCAGCCGACGATGAGCGCCGGGGCGAGGCTGGGGGCCGCGGCGATGACCGCGGCGAACAGCAGGGATGCGGTCGCCGCCGCGGCCCACGACGAGGCCGCGCCGAACACGGCGAACGCGAGCCATCCGAGCAGGACGTGCGCGATCACCGCCCCCGGCCGCGCCTCGGCGAGGGCCGTCAGGAACGGCGGGGCGAACGCGTACACGAGCGCGGCGACCGCACGCAGCGAGCCGCGCTCGGTGAGGCGGGATGCCGCGAACCAGGCGCCGATCGCGGCGGCCGGGATCGCGACGAGCCAGAGGAGGAGCACGGCGTACGAGGGCGCCCAGAACGTCAGCGAGCCGAGCACGGCGAGCACGCCGCTGAACGGGTCCGCTGCGCCGACGAATCCGGTGCCGACGTCGCGCCAGCCGTAGGCGGCGTTGCGCCACAGCTCGGCGAAGCCCGACAGCGGCAGCAGTCCGCCGCCGCCCACGCCGCTCGCCGTGATGAGCCACGAGAACAGCCCGACGGATGCCGCGGCGGTCGCGAGCAGCACCCAGCCTCCGCCCGTGCCGAGGAACTGCAGCTCGTTCGACCGCCCGCGCGCTCGCGCCTTGCGCGCCTCCGCGGCGGCCTCGCGACGCCGCCGCTGCTCGTCGGGCTGCAGGCGGAGCGGCGCGATGGCCGACCACTTGGCCTGCTTCGACGACGCCAGGACCCGCCGGGCGCGCGGCACGCGCATGCCGGAGAACATCGTCCCGAGCGCCGCGGCGAACTCGCCGGGGATCTCGCCCGGCCGCTTGATGAGCAGGAGCCGCACCGAGCGCAGCACCGCGAGCGGGAGGAAGGTGATCCAGTGCAGCGGCACGGCGGGCGCCGGCGCGTAGGCGAGCCGCCGGTGCAACGCTGCGGCACGGGCCGCGCGGGCGCGTCGGCGGCGCGAACGACTGCGTCCGTCGCCGGGCGGCCCCGCGACGCCGTCCGCGGCGAACAGCACCTCGGCCTCGGGGACGACCGCCACGCGATGACCGGCCAACCGGGCGCGAACGCCCAGGTCGAGTCCGTCGTCCACCGTGGGCAGGGCCGGGTCGAAGCCGTCGAGCGCCTGCCACACCGAGTGACGCACGAGGATCGCCGCCGGGTCGAGTCCGAGCACGTCGCTCAACCCGTCGTGCTGGCCCTGGTCGAGCTCGTCGGCGACGATCGGGACGGCGCGTCCGAGCCGGGTCATGGTGCGCCCGAGGCCGGCGATGCGGTCGGGTTCGTCCCACTCCAGGAGCTTCGGCCCCGCCACCGCGACGGACCTCGCCGTCTCGAGCGTCGCCATGAGGCTCCTCAGCGCGCCGGGCCTGGGCTCGGAGTCCTCGGCCAGCAGCCAGAGCGCGTCGGCGTCGGACGCCGGCGCCTCGAGCACGCGCTCCCCCGCGCGCAGCGCCTCGCCGAACGAGAGTGGTTCCTGCAGCTCCACGATGCGGTCGGGGGCCGCGCCGGCGACCTGCTCGCGCGCGCGCGCGTCGGCCTGGGCGAGCACGGCGACGAGCGCGTCGGGCGCGCGATCCTGGAAGCGGATCGCGTCGAGGGTCCGCTCGAGGTGGTCGCCGCCGTGACGCACGACGAGGACGGCGGTGACTCTGGGGAACATCGGGGCCAGCCTAAGCGGCTCCCGCTGCGGCATCGGGGCATGAGTCCGGGCGTGCCATGAAACCGTGAGACGACCGTCGAGCGGATCGAGGATCGGCGCGGCGATGCCGCGGATCGGGCGAGACGACCGTCGAGCGGATCGAGGACGAGCGAAGCGACGTCCCGGAACCCCCGCGCCCACGGACGCGGGTTCCGAGACGTCGCTTCAGTCGCTCCAGATCCGCGAGGACGTCAGACCGCACGCTTGCGCAGCTTGCGCCGCTCACGCTCGGAGAGTCCGCCCCAGATGCCGAACCGCTCGTCGTTGGCGAGCGCGTACTCGAGGCATTCGCCACGGACCTCGCAGCCGGTGCAGATCTTCTTCGCGTCGCGGGTGGAGCCGCCCTTCTCGGGGAAGAACGCCTCCGGATCGGTCTGCGCGCACAGTGCGTCGCTCTGCCATGCCAGCGGATTGTCGTCGCCGACCCCCGAGCGAACCCCCGGAACGCCCAGCCTCACCGGATCGATGAACCAATCGTCAGGTACTCCAGAACGATATTCAGGATTGCCCATATCGTCTCCCACCCAGTTGTACCGACCACCCAGAGGGTGTGTCATGACAATTACACCGGTGTAATTCGCGGGAGTCAAGTCGGGAATCGTAAACCCTCAACCGGCCGTCGAGGCTTCATCGCGACCGCGACACGCCGACGTGTTCGCCAGACGTTACGGAGTCGGGACGGGCGTCCCTCGTTCCGGAGGCCGACCTCCGTTCGCGTCCACTGTCGGGCTCGACTCACTCCTCGGATGCCGCGCGCCGCGCCTCCCACGCGCTCTCGACCATCTGCGACAGCGTATGCCGCATCTTCCAGTCGAGGTCGCGCGCCGCGAGCTCGCCGGAGGCGACGATGCGGGCGGGGTCGCCCGGGCGTCGCGCCGCGATCTCGGGCGTGAACTCGATGCCGGTGACGGCCGCCACGGTCTGCATGATCTCGCCGACCGACGAGCCGTCCCCCGAGCCGAGGTTGTAGACGGGCTCGAGTGGCTCGCCCGCGTCGAGCCGCTTCGCCGCGACCACGTGCGCGGCCGCGAGGTCGGCCACGTGGATGTAGTCGCGGACGCACGTGCCGTCGGGCGTCGGGTAGTCGTCGCCGTTGATGCGCGGCGTGCGGCCCTCGAGGAGCGCCTCGAACACGAGCGGGAAGAGGTTGTGCGGGCTCGGGTCGAACACCTCCGTGGTGCCCGATCCGACGACGTTGAAGTACCGCAGGCTCGTGTGCCGCAGTCCGGCCGCCCGGCCCTGGTCGGCGATGAGCCACTCGCCGACGAGCTTCGACTCGCCGTAGGGCGATTCGGGACGCTGCTCGGTGTCCTCGGTCACGAGGTCGACGTCGGGCGTGCCGTAGACGGCCGCGCTCGACGAGAACACGATGCGGTCCACGCCCTTGGCCGCCATGGCGGCGAGGAGCGTGGCCGTGCCGGTGACGTTCTGCTGGTAGGTGTGCAGCGGGCGGGAGACCGAGACGCCGGCGTACTTGAAGCCGGCGAGGTGCACCACGCCGTGGACGTCGAACCGCTCGATGGTGTTCTCGAGCTGCGGCCCGTCGAGGATCGTGCCCTGCACGAAGCGGGCACCGGTCGGGAGGAACGCGTGGCGACCCGAGGAGAGGTCGTCGACGACGACCGTGTCGATGCCCTGCTCGGCGAACGCCCGTACGACGTGCGACCCGATGTACCCGGCACCTCCGGTGACCAGCCAGCTCATGTTCCCGCCTCCCGCACGCGGGCGGTCCACGTGCTCCCCCGATGCTATCGAGGGGCGACGGGACGGCGCGGGTCGGGAGTCATCGCCGGTCACCCGCGACGGGCCCGAGCGTTCGCACGCGCAGCGTCGATCGCCGCGCGTGCGCTCCCACCGGCGGGATCAGACGGTGCGGGTGGGCAGGTTCTCGATGTGGCGGTTGCGGTCCCGGATCTCAGGACGACCGTAACCGTCGCCTTCGAGGCGCAGCACGGTGGCGAGCACTCCCCAGACGGCGAGCCCCGCGATGACGAGGAACACGATGGTGGTCATGGCAGAAATTCTACTCCTTGCAAGATCCTGCCGGTAGTGGCAGAGTGACAGTGAACGACATATTCCTGCCACTCGGAGGATCCCGTGCTCCAGACCATCGCCTGCATCGCCATGCCCCAGATGGCGCCGTTCGAGTTCGGCGTGATCTGCGAGGTGTTCGGCATCGACCGCCGTGAGCACGGCGGCCCCACGTTCGACTTCCACGTCGTCGCCGCCGACCCCGGCCCCATCTCCACGAAGCTCGGCTTCGACGTCGTGGTGCACGAGGGCCTCGAGTTCGCGCACGAGGCCGATCTCGTCGCGGTGCCGGCCTCGCTCATCGACACGGCGCCCGACGAGCGCGTGCTCGAGGTCATCCGCGCGGCCGTCGAGCGGGGCGCGTGGGTGCTGTCGGTGTGCTCGGGTGCCTTCACGCTCGGCCACGCCGGCGTGCTCGCCGGCCGCCGCGCCACGACGCACTGGATGTACACCGACCGGCTCGCCGAGATGTTCCCCGACACCGAGGTCGACCCCGACGTGCTCTTCGTGCAGGACGACAAGGTCGTCACCGGCGCGGGTACCGCCGCCGGCATCGACGCCGCCCTGCACATCGTGCGCACCGAGCTCGGCGCCGGCGCCGCCAACATCGTCGCCCGCCGCATGGTCGTGCCCCCGCAGCGCGACGGCGGCCAGTCCCAGTTCATCCAGACGCCGGTGCCCGAGTGCCACAGCGACTCGTTCGCCAAGGTCACCGAGTGGATGCTCGAGCACCTCGACCACGACCTCACGGTCGACCTGCTGGCACGCAAGGCGCTGATGTCGCCCCGCACGTTCGCGCGGCGGTTCCGCGCCGAGACCGGCACGACGCCGAACGCCTGGCTCAACCGCCAGCGGCTCCTGCGCGCGCAGCAGCTGCTCGAGGAGACGTCGCTCTCGCTCGAGGAGATCGCCCGCGAGACCGGATTCGGCGCCGCAGCCGTGATGCGGCACCACTTCCTGAAGGTGCTCCAGACGACCCCCACCCAGTACCGGCGCCTGTTCGGGCTGCGCGCGGTCGGCTGACCGAGGCGACTCCCGGCTCAGGGAGCGGGGTCAGGCGACGGATGCCGCGGCTCCCCGGTGGTCGCCACCCACGCGATGCCCGGCCCGGTCACGTCGAGCGTCCCCTCGTCGGGGGTGACGTACGCCGCCTCGCCCATGGCGAGCTCCGCCTCGTCGTGCGCGCCCCGGAGGCGGATGGGCCCGCCCTCGGCGAGCACGATGGCCGGTCCGGTGATGGGCACCCGCGCGGCATCCGCCCCGTCGCCGGGCTCGGCGCGGTAGAGCACGAAGTCGGGCACGTCGGGACGGAACGCCACGACCGACGCGGCGACCGGCTCCGGCTCGAGCCGCGGCGGCGCGATCGGCGTGAAGTCGAGCACGTCGAGCAGCTCGCCCACGTCGATGTGCTTCGGCGTGAGCCCGCCGCGCAGCACGTTGTCGCTCGCCGCCATCAGCTCGATGCCGAGCCCCGAGAGGTAGGCGTGGATGTTGCCCGCCGGGAGGTAGAGCGCATCGCCGCGGCGCAGGCGCACGCGGTTGAGCAGCAGCGAGATCACGATGCCGGGGTCGCCCGGGTACACCTCGGCGAGGCGCTCCACCGTCTCGAAGGACGCCGCGTACTCGGATGCGCGTGCGGGGTCGGTCGCGGCGAGCGCGGTGATCCGCTCGACGACCCAGGCGGCCTCGCCCGTGTCCTCGCCACGTCCGTCGCGCAGGAGCCACTCGACGGTGTCGCGGAGCGGGTCCGCGGTGCCGAGGCGGGCGGCCAGCAGGTCGAGCGCGCCGGCCTGCGGCTCGTCGGACGCGGCATCCGCCGACCGCAGCACCGCGAGCACTCCCGCGACCTCGTCGAGCGAGCGGAAGCCCGACAGCGCGTCGAACTCGTCGCTGACGGCCACGACGAGCTCGGGCTTGTGGAACGCGTCGCGGTAGTTGCGGTCGTACGCGTTCAGCGGGATGCCCTCGGCCTCCTCGCGGGCGAAGCCCGCGCGGGCCTGCTCGGGCGTGGGGTGGGCCTGGAGCGAGAGCGGCTCGGCGGCCGCGAGGAGCTTCAGCAGGAACGGCAGCCGGGCGCCGTGCGCGGCGAGCTCGGGTCCCAGCGCGCGCTCGGGATCGGCCGCGATCCACGCGGCGAGGTCGGCATGGCCGACGGATGCCGCGTCGAGCACCCGTGCGGGCGACCCCGCGTGCGCGCCGAGCCAGAGCTCGGCCTCGGACGAGCCGGACGGCTCGACGCCGCGGAACCCGGCGATCGCGCTCGTCGAACCCCACGCGTAGTCGCGCGGCGTGTTGCCGATGGCCACAAACATCCTCGGTGCTCCCCTTCCGCCTTTGGGTCCAAACTACCAACGGGTTCGGGCGGCGCCGGGGGCGGTCCGTAGGCTCGGGCCATCCCACCCGACGCATTGGAGCAGTCATGCCGTTCGAGCCGCTCGCCAGCGACTTCTACTCGTACGAATCCCTCCTCGACGACCGGGAGCGGGCCGCCATCGCCGAGCTCCGCGAGTGGCTCGAGGCCGAGGTGCGGCCGGTCATCAACGGCTACTGGGAGCGTGCGGAGTTCCCGACGCAGTTCGTGAAGCCGCTCGCCGACCTCGGTGTCCTGTCGTACGCGTGGGACGAGACGAGGCCCTTCCCGAACTCGGCTGTCTTCCGGGGCTTCGTGGCGATGGAGCTCGCGCGCGTCGACGCGTCGATCGCGACCTTCGTCGGCGTGCAGAACGGCCTCGTCACGGGTGCCCTCTCGCGGTGCGGCTCCGACGAGCAGCGCGCGGAGTGGATCCCGAAGCTCGCGAGCGGCGAGCTCGTCGGCGCCTTCGGCCTCACCGAGCCGCTGTCGGGCTCCGACTCGGCGCAGGGCCTGCGCACGACCGCGACGCGCGACGGCGACGAGTGGGTGCTCACCGGCGCGAAGCGCTGGATCGGCAACGCCACGTTCTCGGACCTCACGATCATCTGGGCGAAGGACGTCGAGGACGGACACGTCAAGGGCTTCATCGTCCCGACGTCCACTCCCGGCTACTCCGCCACGAAGATCGAGGGCAAGATCAGCCTGCGCCCCGTGCAGAACGCGGACATCACCCTCGACCACGTGCGGGTGCCCGAGTCGCTCCGGCTCCAGCGCGCGGACTCGTTCCGCGACACGGCGAGCGTCCTGCGCCTGACCCGCGCCGAGGTGGCCTGGGCCGCCGTCGGCACGGCGATCGGCGCCTACGAGGCCGCCGTGAGGTACGCCGGCGAGCGCGTGCAGTTCGGCCGGACGATCGGCTCCCACCAGCTCATCCAGGACCTGCTCGTGAAGTGCCTGGGCAACATCACCGCCTCGATCGGCATGGTGGTGCGCGTGTCCGAGCTGCTCGACGCCGGCGAGCAGCGCGACGAGCACTCCGCCCTCGCCAAGGCGTATGCCACCTCCCGCATGCGCGAGACCGTGGCATGGGCGCGCGAGGCGATGGGCGGCAACGGCATCGTGCTCGACCACGACGCCGCCCGGTTCTTCGCCGACGCCGAGGCCCTCTACTCCTACGAGGGCACACGCGAGATGAACACCCTCATTGTCGGCCGGAAGATCACCGGGACCGCCGCGTTCGTCTGAGACTCGCGCGATAGCCTTGGACGCATGACCACCGGCCGACGCCGCACGCTCATCGGCGCGTACGCGACGTTCGCGCTGTTCACCGTCCTCGCCGGCCAGTTCTGGCGCAACCTGCTCGGCTGGTGGGGCTTCACGGCGGTCGCGCTCGCGGTCGTCGTCGGGGCGGTGATCCTGATCGTCGCCGAGAAGCCCACGTGGCGGTGGCGCCGGGTTCCGAAGTCGACGATCGCGTTCGTCGGGCTCGCGGTGCTGTCGATCGCGTGGTCGTTCTACCCCGCGGCATCCGTGCTCGGCGTCGTCATCACGCTCGTCACGACGTTCACCGGCGTCGCGCTCGCGCTGTGCCTCACGTGGACGCGGATCGAGCGCGCCCTCGCCTCGGCGATCAAGTGGGTGCTCGGGCTCTCGATCGCGTTCGAGCTGTGGGTGGCGATCTTCGTGCAGGAGCCGCTGCCGCCGAACTTCACCGACTACGGCGACGACGCGCCGGCCGCGTTCTTCTGGTCGCGCGACCTGCTCTTCCAGGGCGGCCCGATCGAGGGCATCGTCGCCAGCCGCAACCTGCTCGGCATGATCGCGCTGCTCGGGCTCATCGTGTTCGGTGCGCGGCTCGCGGCGGGCAGCATCCGCCGGGCGCAGGGCATCGGATGGCTCGTGGTGTCGGGCGCCGTCATGCTGCTCACCCGGTCGGCGACCGTCATCCTCGTGGGCGTGGTCGTGCTCGTCGCGCTCGGCTTCGTCGCCTGGGCGCGTCGAGTCGGGCCCGACCGCCGCCGTGGCGTGTACTGGGCCGCCGCCGGCGTGCTCGCGGCATCCGTCGCGCTGCTCGTCGTGTTCTGGGGCGCACTGCTCGACCTGTTCGGCAAGAGCGAGGACCTCACCGGCCGACTCGACATCTGGTCGTCGGTGATCGGCCTGGCCGCCGAGCGTCCGTGGTTCGGCTGGGGCTGGATCGGCTACTGGCAGCCGTGGGTCGAGCCGTTCCAGGGGCTCGCGGTGCGCAACGGCGTGGAGTACCTGCAGGCGCACAACGCCTGGCTCGACGTGTGGATGCAGCTCGGGATCGTGGGGCTCATCGCGTTCGCCTCGATCGTGATCGGCGCGCTGTGGCGCTCGTGGTTCCTCGCCGTCGACCGCCCGAAGGACGAGTCCGGCCGGCCGCTCCCCCACTCCGCGGCGTCGCTCGTGCCGCTCCTCGTGCTCGTCGCGCTCGTGGGCCAGAGCCTCGCCGAGAGCCGCATCCTCGTCGAGGGCGGCTGGCTGCTGCTCATCGCCATCGCCTGGTCGACCAAGCGGCGGCAGTGGGCGCCCGAGCCCCTGCCCGCCGAGCCCCCGCCGATCCCGGCGTCACGGATGCCGCCGTCGGAGCCCGCCCGATGACGGGTCCCGCCGCCGGCGCGCACCTCAGCCGCGCGCTGCGCGAGTTCGCGGGCTCCGCCCGATTCGCGCAAGCCCTCACGCTGCTCGCCGTGGGCTTCGCCTTCTCGACGCACGCGGTGCGCAGCCTCATCGGCTGGCCCGGGCTCGTCGCCGCGCTCGTCGGCCTCCTCGTGCTCTGCGGACTCTCGCTCGTCGCCCGGTGGCGGGCCGTCGAGTGGTACGGCATCCTGCCGATCACGATCCTCGTGTTCGTCGGGTGGTGCGCGGCATCCGTGCTCTGGAGCAGCACGCCCGGCGCCACCGCCCTGCGGGTGCTCTACCTCGTGGCCTTCGCCGTCATCGGCGTCTACGTGGCGCTGATGCGCGACACCATCCAGATCGTGCGCGCCTTCGGCGACGTCATGCGCGTGCTCCTCGGCGTCTCGATCGGGCTCGAGGTGCTCGCCGGCATCCTCATCGACGCCCCCATCGCCGTGCTCGGCATCCGGGGCGACATCGCGCAGCTCGGCCCGATCCAGGGCGTCTTCGGGTCGCGGAACGTGCTCGGATTCGTGGCGCTCATCGCGCTGCTCACGTTCATCGTCGAGTGGCGCACGAAGATCGTGCAGCGCGGGAGAGCCATCGCCTCGATCGTGCTGGCGGCGCTGTGCATCCTGCTCTCGGGCTCGCCCACCACGTGGGTCGCGCTCGGGGCCTCCCTCCTCGCGCTCGGCGCGCTCTACGGCCTGCGCCGGGCGGCGCCCGCGACGCGCTGGGTGTGGCAGCTCGTGCTGCTCGTCGCCGGGCTCGCGGCGGTCGTGACCGCGTGGATCCTGCGGATCCGCATCATCGAGCTCCTCGACGCGCGAGCCGAGTTCGACGTGCGGCTCGACGTCTGGCGCGAGCTGTCGCGGTACCTCAACCAGAACCCCCTGCAGGGCTGGGGATGGGTCGGCACCTGGCCCGACACGGCGCCCTACACGTGGATCGAGCTCGCCACCGGTCGGCCGCATTCGTCCGCCCTCAGCGCCTACATCGACGTGTACTTCCAGGTCGGGGTCATCGGCGCGGCCCTGTTCATCGCGCTCGTCGGGGTCGCGCTCGTGCGCGCGTGGCTGCTCGCGTCGAGCCGGCGCAGCGTCGTGTACGTGTGGCCGGCCCTCATGCTCGTCGTCATCGCGGTCACGAGCTTCGCCGAGAGCTTCGCCCTCGGCGAGGGCGGCTGGATGCTGCTCGTCGTCTGCGCCGTCAAGGCCGCGCGCGACATGAGCTGGCGCGACGCCCTCGCGGCCGGGCGGCCGCCCGCGCCGACGCACGAGGAGCTGGCGTAGGCGGAGCGGCCTATACCGGCTGCACCAGGTCGCGCAGCACGTCCTGCGCGCCGAGGCCGTAGCGGCCGTAGGCGCCCGATCGCCACTCCCGCCAGACCGACGGCAGGCGACGCAGCCGCGACGCGGGGATCCCCTGCCGCACGTGCTCGTGGTCGAGCTTCGCGCGCACCTCGGCATCCACCGTCGCGTCGCCGCCGGCGATCGCGGGGAGGCGGTCGGCGAGATCCCGCGCGCGAGCGAGCAGGCGCGCGTTCCGCGCGGTGCGGGGCTCCCGCAGGCGCGCGAGCCTGCCGCCGGCGCCGAGGCGCGAGACGCCGATCTGGTTGGCCCCGTGCTGGCGGTAGTCGATGACGGGCTCGGCGATGACCGCGATGCCCCCGCCCACGGACGCGACGACGGCCAGCCACTCGTCGTGCACCCAGCTGGCGGGGAACGGTGCGGCGCGCTCGACGAGCGACCGCGAGACCATCATGGTCGCGCCGGTCAGCAGGTTCCGCTTGAGGAGCTCGGCGAACGCGGCATCCGTGCCCAGCCTCGTGCGCGTCGCGTCGTCGACCCCGAGCGTCTCGAGGAGCGAGGAGCCGAGCGGCGCGCCGGACTCGTCGACGAGGCGCGCCTCGGCCGCGACGAGGTCGAGCCCGGGACGTGCGTCGAACGCGGCCACGGCGCGCTCCACGCGGTCGGGGTGCCAGACGTCGTCCTGGTCGCTGAGGGCGATGAGGTCGCCGGATGCCGCGCGCAGCGCCTGCTCGAAGTTGGGCGTCACGCCGAGCGCCACTGGGTTGCGCTCGACGACGAGCGCGGGCGTCGCGGCATCCGTGGGCCGGTGCTCGGCGAGGACCTGCTCGGCGAGCTCGACCGTGCCGTCGCCCGAGGCGTCGTCGGAGAGCACGATCTCGTCGACCGGGTGCGACTGCGCGAGGATGCTCTCGAGCTGCTCGCGGAGGAAGCGCGCGCCGTTGTGCGTGCCGAGCGCGACCGAGACGCGCGCCCGGGGCGTGTCGGACATCAGCGATTCCGCTTGAGGCCCACGTTGAGCACGCCGAGGAACATGCCGGCCATGATCGTCTGCGCGCCGAGCATCATGAGCAGGGCGGCCAGGACGGCGGTCCGCAGCGTGGTCGAGGGATCGAGCGCGCCGAAGCCGCTCGCCGCCCACATCGAGAACTGCCAGATCGCGATCGCGAGCCCGATCACGAAGATCGCGAGGCCGACGAGCGCGCTGCTCTCGAGGCTGATGCGCCGTTCGAGCCGGTCGAAGTTGCGCGACCTCGGTATGCGGAAGCCCTCGTGCTGCGCGTAGATCTTCGTGAGGATCGCGAACAGCACGGATTGGTAGCCCACGACGGTGAGTGCGGCGAGGTACACCTGGCTCGACACGTCGAAGCCGACGTCGCCGAGGATGATCGGCCCGAAGCTGATGAACAGGGTGCCGAGGAGTCCGATGAAGAACGCCACCGCGCCCGGGATGAGGAAGAGCCAGCGCGGGCTGAAGATGAGGAGGAACCTCAGGTGACGCCAGCCGTCGCGCCAGCTGCGCAGGTGGGGCGGGCGGCTGCGGCCGTCCTTGTCGAGCGTGGTCGGCACCTCGGAGACGCGGAGGCCGCCGAGGGTCGACTTCACCACGACCTCGCTCGCGAACTCCATGCCCGTGGTCTGGAGGTGCAGGTTCAGGATCGACCGGCGGTTGAACCCGCGGAGACCGCAGTGGAAGTCGCCGATCGGCGAGCGGAACAGCACACGCCCGATCCAGGAGAGCACCGGGTTGCCGAGGTACTTGTGCAGCGGCGGCATGGCGCCCTCGGCGATGCCGCCCTTGAAGCGGTTGCCCATGACGAGCTCGTCGCCCGCACGGAGCCGCTCGACGAACGGGTCGAGCCGGGAGAAGTCGTAGCTGTCGTCGGCGTCGCCCATGATGACGTACTCGCCGCGGGCGGCCTCGATGCCGCCGAGCAGCGCACTGCCGTAGCCCTTCGCGGGCACGTCGACGACCCGCGCGCCGTGCGCGCGTGCGATGTCCTGCGAGCCGTCGGTGGACCCGTTGTCGGCGACGACGACCTCGCCGACGACCCCGCTGCGCGCCAGGTAGCCCTGGGCCTTGTCGATGCAGGTGGCGAGCGTCTCGGCCTCGTTCAGGCACGGCATGACGATCGAGAGTTCGATCGCCTCGGTGGAAGTCGGCATGCGAGGGGTCCTTCGTACGCGGGGCAGCCTCACCATCGTACAGAATGGGTGCGATGAATCTGGGTCTCGTGGTCTCGACGCTCGGTCGGGTCGAACCGCTCGAGCGCCTGCTGCGATCCCTCGCCCCGCAGGTCGGCCCCGACGACCGGATCGTGCTCGTCGCGCAGGGTGATCGCGAGGCCGTCGAGCGCCTCGCCGAGCGCTTCCGCGGCGCCGACGTCGCCATCGACGTGACCACGTCGGAGCGCGGTGCGTCCCGGGGCCGCAACGCCGGCGTCGCCGCGCTTCCTCCGGGCGAGCGGCTCCTCCACTTCCCCAACGACACGACGTGGTTCCCCGACGGGAGCGTCGCGGCGATCCGTGCCGCGTCGGGGTCGGTCACGGCGGGCGCGCTCACCGTCGTCGACGAGCACGGCCCGAAGTTCGCGCTGCCCGCGGCCGGCACGCCCCTCGACCGGTGGAACGTGTGGAGCGTCATCGAGATGGGGCTCCTCATGCGCCGGTCCGTGTTCGACGAGGTGGGCGGGTTCGACCCCGACCTCGGCACCGGGGCGCCCACGCCATGGCAGGCCGGCGAGGCGACCGATCTGCTGCTGCGGATGGCGGAGCGGCGGCCCGACCTCGCCGCCGCGTTCACGTGGCTGCCCTCCGACGTGAGCGTCGGGGGCATCGCCGACCCGTCGGGACTCTCGACGCGCGAACGGCGCCGGAAGCTGCGCGCGTACGGACGCGGGCTCGGGCGCCTCGTCGTACGCCACCGGTACCCGTGGTGGTGGCGCCTCGCGTTCGTGTCCGGCGGGCTCGCCTTCGGGCTGCGCCATCGCGCGACCAACACCGTGGGCGACGGCTGGTGGGTGTTCCTCGGCCGCGCCGAGGGGACGCTCGGGCGCACGCTCGGCGGATCCACCGAGGCGGTGACGCGGTGACCGAGCCCATGCCGGGACCGATCCGGATGCGACGCGCCGCGATGAGCCTCATCACGCTGCTCGGCGGCATTTCTCTGGCCGTCATCCCGGCCGCGACGGTGTCGATCTCGTCCCGGCTCTTCACGGTCGAGGAGCAGGGCGTGCTCGCCGTGGCCGTGCTCGTGGCGACGTTCGCGGGGCAGCTCACCTTCGCGGTGGTCGTCGAGTCGCGGCTCAGCTCCGCGGCGACCGAGCGACGTGTGGTCTTCCCGCTCTGGCTCGCCGCGATCTCGGTGCTCACGGCGCTCGTGCTCGCGATCATCCCGCCGAACGCGATCGCGCTCGCGATCGGGCTGCCGATCCTCATCGCCGCGCTCGAGGTCGGTCGCGGCGTCTCGGTCGCCGAGCGGCTCGACCGGCGCGAGATCGCGGCATCCGTCGCCGTCGGCCTGGGAGCGCTCATCGGCGTGCTCGCCGGGTTCGCGGAGCAGCAGTGGGCGCTCATCCCGCTCGTCGCGGGCATCGCCGTCGCCACGTGCGTGCGGTGCCTCCCGGTCACGCACCGGGCGAGCCGGCCCGAGCCGGCCGTCATGGGCTGGGTGGTCGCCGACACGGCGATCACCGGCGCGATCTACCCGCTGCTCAACACGATGATCCTCGCGTTCCTCGGTTCTGCCGACGCGGTGCTCTTCACCTCGATCTCGACCGTGTCGGGGCTGCTCGCGATCCCGCTGAACTTCATGCGGCTGCGACTCCTGAAGGAGCACTCGCGGCTCGACATCGTCGTCTCGGGCGCGTCGGTGCTCGCCGCCGTCGTCGCGCTGCTGGTGCTCGAGTTCACGGGTGTGTTCGCCTTCGTCTTCGGCGAGGCGTGGACCGAGTCGGCGACCCTCGTGCCGCTGCTGCTCGCCTGCGCGTGGCGCGCGGCGTCGCTGGCCACGACGATCCCGTTCGCGGCCCTGCGGCGCGCAGGCGAGGTGCGGCTCGTGACCGGGCTGCGCGCGGCCGTGTCGGTGCTCACGTTCGGGCTCGCGGCGCTCGGCCTCGCCGCGCAGAGCCTGTCGGCGGTGTTCCTCGGGCTGCTCGTCGCCGAGCTCGCGTCGGCCGTGGTGTACGAGGTCGCGCGACGGCGACGGCTGGCCCGCGGCATCCGCGCAGCCGCAGCGGCAGCGGCAGCGGGCGACACGAGCACCGACGCCGCTGCCGTCGAACCGGGCGGCGACGCATGAGGCGCGTGCTCGTCGACCTGCTCTTCTACACGGGCACGAAGGGCGGCATGGAGTCGTACGTGCGCGAGGTCTACTCGCGGTTCGCCGCCGACGACCCCGACCTCGAGTTCGTCGGGTGGGCGTCGACCGAGCTCGCCGCGACCGACACGTCGTGGTTCCCCGGACGCGTGGTGGACTCGGGCATCAGCGGCGAGGACCGCGTCGCCTGGGCGCGCGGCGAGCTCTTCGCCATCGCAGGCGCCGCGCGCCGGCTCGGAGCCGACCTCCTGCACTGCCCGGCGAACTTCGGCCCCTGGCGCTCACGCGTGCCGGTCGTGCTGACCGTGCACGACCTGCTCGCGTTCCGGCATCCCGAGTACGTGCCCGGCGCCTACTCGCGCATCCTGCGCACCATGATCCGCCTCGCCGCCCGTGCCGCGACCCGGGTGCTCACGGTGAGCCGGGCCTCGCGCGACGACATCGTCGGGTTCCTGCGCGTCCGGGCCGACCGGGTCGTGGTCACCCCGCTCGCGGGGTCGCGCGTCGTGGCCGACGCGGGCGGCGCGACACGGCGCGACGACCGTCTCCTCGCGGTGGGCAATCGGATGCCGCACAAGGGCTTCGAGACGCTGCTCGAGGCGATCGCCCGGCTCGACGCCGACGAGCGGCCGCACCTCGTCGTCACCGGCAGCCACGGGGACGACCCGCTGGCGCCCGTCGTCGACCGGCTCGGCCTCGGCGACGCGGTGACCCTGCGCGGCTGGCTCTCGCGCGACGAGCTCGACGAGCTCTACGCCCAGTCGACGGCGCTCGTGTTCCCCACCCGCTTCGAGGGGTTCGGCCTCCCGCCGCTCGAGGCGATGGCCCGTGGCTGCCCCGTGATCGTCTCCGACCTCCCCGTCATGCACGAGGTCGCGGGCGACGCTGCCGTCTACGTCGACCCGACCGACCCCGGCGCCATCGCCGGGGCGATCCGGTCGCTCCTCGACTCCCCCGCCGAGCGCGAGCGGATGTCGCGCGCCGGCCTCGCCCGCGCCGCGGAGTTCTCGTGGGACGCCACCGCCGCCGCCACGCGTGCAGCGCTCCTCGACGCCCTCAGCGCGAGCTGACCGCCCGCCACCGCTCGACGAGCTCAGCCACCGAGCCCGTGAGCGAGCGGGTCAGACGTTCGCGAGAGAACCAGGCCGCCGTCGACCGCCGCAGCGGCTCGCCGCCCTCGACGGCGCGCACGATCGCCGCGCCGAGCACGTCGGGTGCGACGGATGCCGCGACGTACCCGTTCTCGCCGTCGACCACGAGTTCCGCCGCCGCGTTGTCCTCCCCGGCGACGACCACCGACGGCGTGCCGTGCGACGCCGCCTCGGCGACCACCAGGCCGAAGCCCTCGCGCGCCGACGGGTTCACGAGCACCGCCGCGTCGCCCATGAGCCGCTCGAGCTCGTCGTCGGGCACGCGACCCGCGAAGCGCACGACGTCGGCCACGCCCGCGGCCTCGGCGGCGCGTCGGGCCGCATCGGTCTCGGGGCCGGAGCCCGCGACGACCGCGGCGAGCCCGGGCACGGCGAGGCGCGCGGCGGCGAGTGCGGGCGGCAGCGCCTCGAGCCGCTTGTCGGGGATGTGCCGGCCCACGAAGAGCGCGAAGGGCGGCGTCGCGGATTCGCCCGCGGCATCCGTGCCCTCGCCGACGAGGTCGACGAGGCCGAGCACGATCGGGTCGGCCCGGCGCCGGTACCGCAGCAGCCGGTCGCGCGTGAAGCCGCTGTTCACGGTCTGGATGCGGCCGACGTGCACGCCGAGCGACTGGAGGACGAACGCCACGGTGCCCACGAGCGCGCCCGAGTACGCGCGCCACTTGCGCCACGTCCAGATCTCGAGCCAGTCGGTCGCGACGACCGTGCGCGTGCCGAGGAGCGCGAATCGCACCGCGAACACGTTGAGCACCGGCAGCGCCGCGACGACCACGAGGTCGTGTTCGCGACGATGGCGCACGAAGTGGCGGAACACGGCGAGGGCGAAGCCGACGGCGCTCGACATCTTCCGGGTGCCCGAGGCGTCGGCGATGTCGCCGCTCCACACGCCGACGACGTCGAAGCCCGCGTCGGGGCCCGCGTCGCGGCCGCGGCGGGTCACGTAGTCGACCGCGCTGCCACGCTCCGAGAACAGCTCGGCCATGCGGCGGTACACGCGCTCGCCCCCGCCCGCGTCGATGGGGAACAGGCAGTCGTACGCGATCGCGACCCGCGGCTCAGCCACGCGTCGGCGCCTCCGCCAGTGGACGCGGCTCGTCGTCGGGAGCGCCGATCGACTCGCGGCGCAGGATCCAGCGCGTCGTGAGCCCGACGAGCGCGACGAGGCCGAGCGACGCGAGCGCGTAGCCGGCGGTCAGCGCCATCCAGCCGAGCGGCGGCTGCCACTGCGGGGCGGTGAACATCTGCCCGAGGCCCGCCTTCGCGATGACGTAGCGGACGAGCACCAGCACGAACGCGAGGACGCCGTAGGCGCCCAGGAGCGAGGTGGTCACCCAGGCGGCGCGCGGTGCGAGGAAGGCGACCTCGGGCGCGTCGCGGCCGAGCAGCCACGCGGCGAGGATCACGACGCCGACGTAGAGGAAGAGGGCGTAGCGTCCCTGCCAGATGATGCCCGTCTGGTGCACGCTGTAGCCCTGGACGAGCGCGGGGACGAGGAATGCAGCGAGCACGGCGACCGAGAGGACGAGCACGCTGCGGCGGCGCGTGGCGATGAACGCGAGCACCAGGATCACCGCGAGGGCCGCGACGACGAGCCAGTAGGTCCACACCGGCAGCGGGGTGTCGAACCAGCCGAAGTAGCCGATCGCCTGCTGCAGGTAGTGGGGCGTCAGGCGGATGACGTAGCCGAAGCCCTCGAGGAACGTGCCGTTGACGAGCGGTCCGTCGGAGACGTCGGCCTGGTTGGACAGGCTCCCGCCCGAGAGCGTCCAGCCGAGCGAGAAGAGGCCGCCCACCGCGATCGCCCCCAGCCACCAGTAGCTCGAGGCCGTGGTGAAGAGGCGCTTCACCGGCAGCCAGCCGCTCGCGAGGAAGCAGAGGGCCACGATGATCACCAGCCAGAGCGGCCCGAGCGCCCGCGCATTCACGAGCACGATCGATGCCACGGTCACGCCCGCCCAGAGCGCGGTCCTCGAGAGCAAGGGCGTCGCCGGCCCCGCAGGGACGGCACCGTCGGCGTGGTCGGCCCGGTCGGCCGCTCGCTCGACCCGATACGTCTCGAGGAGGCCGAGCACGCCCGCCCAGACCGCGACGGCCGCGGCGAGTTCGGCCCCGTTCGGGTTGACCGCGCCGATGAGGTACATGCCCATGGGCGCGGCCGCGAAGGCGATGCCCGCCGGCATCCATCGGGCACGGCTGCCGGATGCCGCGGCCAGGAACGCCCACGCGAGCAGCGCCGCGCCCACCAGCGAGCTCGCGATGCGCATGGCGTAGATGCTCGCGTTGCCGTCGAACAGGAGGCTCGGCCAGCCGACGAGGTAGTAGTACACCGGGTTGTACGCGCCCACCCAGGTGTTGAACCACGACTGGCCGGTCTCGCTGCCGAAGTCCACCGCGCATTCGGCCGAGCGATCGGGATGCGTGGCGTAGCAGAGCGTGTCCTGGGTGTAGTGGTACCCGTCGGGCAGGTCCACCACGATGTGGCGGACATCGGGCAGCGTGTAGCCGATGACCTGCCCGCGCACCTGCGCGATCGCCTTGGTCGCGTGGGCGTTCTCGTCGGGGACGCTGAAGACGGGGGACGCGAGGGACCAGAGGATGCCGAGCAGGGCGAACACGGCGAACGGGGCGAGGAAGAGGGTCGCCCGAACGCGCCTGGACGGCGCCGTCAAGGGCGGGCCGTCGCGGTCAGCTGAGTGGTCACCTCACGAGGATATCGAGCGACGTCGGGCATGTGGGGCGTGGTGATTCACTCGTTACGGACGAGGTGCGCCCGCCACTCGACGAAGGCCGAGGCGATGCCGGACATCGGCCCGAACTCGGGCAGCGCGTCAGGATCCGCGCCGGATTCGTAGGCATCGACGAGCGTGGTGATCTCGTCCTCGGGAACGTCCATGCGACGCAGCCCCACCGCATTCGCGGAGGCGACCCGCGCCGGGCTGCCGTACGCCTTGGCGAAGGGCGGGATGTCCCGGGTCACGACCGAGCTCATGCCGACCATGGCTCCGCGGCCGATGTACCGCCCCTGGTGCACCGTCGTCCCGAGTCCGAGGTTGGCCAGGGCGCCGACGTGGACATGGCCGGCGAGCAGGACGCTGGACGCCAGCGTCACCCCGTCGTCGAGGCTGCAGTCGTGGGCCACGTACACCTGGTTCATGATGAACGCGTCATGGCCGATCACGGTTGCGCGCTTCCAGCCCTGATGCACCTGCGCGTACTCGCGGATCACGTTGCGGTCGCCGATCCGCACGCCCGCGCCGGACGAGTCGCCCGATCCGGGCCGCGGATGATCGAACGACCTGACCTCCGGCGGCGCCCCGATGACCACGCCGGCGCCGATCCAGTTGCCGTCCCCGATGGTCACCGGCCCGTAGATCACGACGTTCGGACCGATCACGTTCCCCGAGCCGAGCCGGACGTCGCCTTCGATGACGGCCGACGGGTGGATGTCATTCATGTCCGTCCTCGCGCTGCGCCGCCGGGATCGGTGCCGGGTCGGCGGAGTGCTCGTACGCGATCTCCTCGCGGAGGTACGCGACGGTCTCGCGCTCGAGGCGACGTCGCCAGATGACCACGAACAGGATCGCGATGCCGGCGGCGAGGAGGTCGGCCGCCGTGAACATCGCGCGCGAGATCAGGCTGACCGCCGTGGCCTGGGGCACCGTGAGCAGCAGGGTCATCGCACCGATGAGGATCGCCTCGCGGACGCCGAAGCCCGACGGGAAGATGAACGCGATCAGCCCGACGGTGAAGCCGAGCGAGACCGCACCGGTCAGCAGCACGAGCGTGCCGAAGTCGGGGTCGACGAGCGAGTTCACGAGGATCCACAGGTGGAATCCGTACGCGACGTACGAGAGGAGCGACCAGCCCACGGCCTTGCCGACGACGAGGAAGGTCACCTCGTGCTCGAGCGGCGGTCGTCGGAAGAGCTTCAGCACCGTCGACGCGAGGAACGTCATCACGCGCGGATGCAGGCAGACCAGCCCGACGGGCAGGAGGAGGAACAGCCAGATGAGCTCGGGGTGGCCCTGGATCACCACGGGCAGCGCCAGTGCCCCGAGCATCAGCGACGAGACGACGCCGATGCCCGCCGCGTACAGCGCCGTCACGAGGACCCTCGGGCGGAGGATGCCGTACTGACGCCCGAGCTCCATCTGCATCACGTACGACCAGACGGATCCTGGCACGTACTTGCCGAGCTGCCCCACGAGGAGGACCTGCGCCGCCCGGAGGAGCGGCACGCGCGGACCGAGGCCGTTGAGGACCGCGACCCAGCTCATGGTGCCGCACGCGAGGCCGACGAGCACGAGGAGGAACGAGATCGCGAACGACTGCCACGAGATCAGGCGGAGGGCGGCCTCGATCGCGCCCCATTGCGCGATGAGGTAGTAGACGGCGAAGCCCACGACGACGACGAGCAGGATGTACCTGAGCGTCGTGAGCGCACGGGGGGCTATGGCTTTGATTCTCTTCATTCGATCTCTACTGTCGTTCGCCCTGCGCGCCGGACAGCGCGTCGGCCCTCGACGCTGCAGGGCCGTGTCAGGCATGGCGTCCGCTTCGCTCTAGGATGGGTCGTTGTGGATGCGTCGATCCTGGACGCCCGTGACTGAAGCAGGTTTCATGATACCGATTACCGTCGTCGAATTCGGTGAGGACGCCGAACGCCTCGTGCTCGAGGTCCTCCGATCGGGCAGCGTCGCCCAAGGACCCCTCGTGAAGCAGTTCGAGGATCGATTCGCGCAGATGATCGGCGTCAAGCACGCCATCGCGGTGAACAACGGCACCACGTCGCTCGTCGCCGCCCTGAGCGTGCTCGACCTCGAGCCGGGCGACGAGGTCGTGACGAGCCCCTTCACGTTCGTCGCGACGCTGAACGCGATCCTCGAGGCGGGCGCCACCGCGCGGTTCGCCGACATCTCGGAGCACGACTTCAACGTCACCGCCGAGAACCTCGCAGGCGCCATCACCGATCGCACGCGCGTGCTCATGCCGGTGCACCTCTACGGCCAGATCGCCGACATGGACGGCATCGCCGCGCTCGCCGCCGAGCGCGGCCTCGCCATCGTCGAGGACTCCGCCCAGTCCCACGGCTCGGCGCTCGCGGGTCGTCACGCCGGCACCTACGGACTCGGCTCGTTCTCGTTCTACGCGACGAAGAACATCACGACCGGTGAGGGCGGCATGATCACCACCGACGACGACGTGCTCGCCGATCGCCTCCGGGTCCTGCGCAACCAGGGCATGCGCGCCCGGTACCAGTACGAGGTCGCGGGTCACAACTGGCGACTCACGGACCTGCAGGCCGCCGTCGGCCTCCCGCAGCTCGGCGCCTACGACACGGTCGTCGAAACCCGCCAGTCCAACGCCGAGTACCTCAGCGCCGGCCTGGCCGAGGTCCCCGGCATCGTCGTCCCGAGGCAGCAGCGCGACCGGCGCCACGTCTGGCACCAGTACACGATCCGCGTGACGCCCGAATCCGGCATCAGCCGCGACGAGTTCGTGTCGAAGCTCGGCGAACGAGGCGTCGGCGCCGGGATCTACTATCCCAAGCTGGTCTTCGACTACCCGACCTACCGCGACCGCGACGACGTGATCATCGACGAGTACCCCGTGGCGGAGCGGATCGTGCAGGAGGTGGTGTCGCTCCCGGTGCACACCCACCTCACCCGCGACGACCTCGATCGCATCATCTCCGTCGTCTCGTCGATCGTGGACGAGGCATGAGCGCCGCGCCGCGCATCCTGCTGGTCGGCGCCGGCTCGATGGGTTCACTCCACGCACGCGTGATCGCCCAATCGGCGTCGGCCACGCTCGCGCGGGTCGTGGACGGACGCGAGGATGCCGGGCGCGCCCTGGCCGAGCGCTACGACGCGGATTGGTCCCCCGAGCTGGGCGACCTGTCCGACGTGGATGCGGTCGTCATCGCCGCCTCGACGGAGGCGCATTACGACCTGGCGCTCGCCGTCCTCGAGCACGACCGCCCGCTCCTCGTCGAGAAGCCGGTCGCCGACGGGCTGCAGAAGACGCTCGAGATCATCGGCGTCTCCGAATCGCGAGGCATCCCGATGACGTGCGGCCTGCTCGAGCGGTTCAACCCCGCGGTCGTCACCGCGCGCGCCCTCGTCGACGACCCCAAGTTCATCACGGCCACCCGCCACTCGCCGTACGCGCCCCGGATCCGCACCGGCGTGAGCTGGGACCTGCTCGTCCACGACGTCGATCTCGCGAGCACGATGCTCGGTGGCGAGCCGACCGTGGTGCGGGGCATCCTCGGGCAGTTCCACCCGATGTCCGTGCCCGGTGCCGAGGACGTCGCCGAGGCGGTCCTCGCGTTCGACGGCGGTCGCGTGGCGCACGTCTCGGCGAGCCGGGTCGGCCAGCGGAAGATCCGGACGATGAGCATCCACGACCTGGACAAGCTCATCGAGGTGGACCTCCTGCGACGGGACGTCACGGTGTACCGCCACGTGTCCGACCAGCCCGCCGATGCGGAGGGCCGCGGGTACCGCCAGCAGACGGTGATCGAGATCCCCGAGCTCATGTCCGGCAAGGAGCCCTTGGCAGCTCAGCTCGAGCACTTCGTCGAGCTGGTCGACGGACGCGTGGATGCGGACGCCGAACGACGCTCGCTCATCCCCGCGCACAGCATCGTCGAGGCGCTGAAGAACGCGGCGGCCTGAGCCGCCGCGTTCCCGCGGTGAGACGCGTCCCGCGGGTCGCGGGTCGCGGGTCAGCCGCGTTCGACGGGAGCCGCGTTCCGCACGTCAGAGCGGCACGGTGCGAGGCGACGTGGGGTCCGACAGGTCCACCCTCGCCACCGCGCGCGCCGGCACGCCGACCACGACGGTGCGCGCCGGGACATCGTTCGTGACGACGGCGCCTGCGCCGATGATCGCCTCGTCGCCGATCGTGACCCCCATGTTCACGACGGCATTGGCGCCGATGAAGACGCGGTCGCCGATGTGCACCGGCCCGCGATCGACGGTGTCGTACCGGCGCCCCGAGACGCAGCGCATCGCGCTGGAGTGGGTGTAGATGTGGACACCCGACGAGATGTCGCAGCCCTCCCCGATGGTGAGCCCACCGGAGCCGTCGATGAGCGTGAACGCTCCGATCCAGGTCCCCGACCCGATCGCGGGCGCGCCGATGATCCAGGCGTGCTCGTTGTAGGGGTTCTCGGGGAGGGCCGCCGACATCGTCAGGAGTTCCGGACGAGCGCCGTCATGCCCTCGCGAACGGGGATCTCGGCGACGAACCCGAGGACGTCGCGGGCGCGCGTGATGTCGGCGGCGCGGCGGGTGACGAGGACCGGACGCGGGTTGAACTGGGGCTCGACGTCGACGCCGACGGCGTCGATGAGGATCTCGGCCAGCTCGGCGACCGTCGTGTCGATACCGGTGCCGACGTTGATGGGCATGTTCGAGCGCTCGGAGGTGAGGGAGAGCACCACGGCGCGCGCGATGTCCTTGACGTGGATGAAGTCCATCGACTGCTTGCCCTCGCCGTCGATCACCGGCGCCTCGCCGTTCTTCAAGCGGTTGACGAAGTGGTTGATGACGGACGTGTAGTACGCCGTGGTCTTCTGGCCCTCGCCGTAGACGTTGAAGAACCGCAGGGCGATCCAGGGCAGGCCCTTCGAACGGCCGTAGTAGCCGAGGAGGTCCTCGTTCGTGCGCTTGCCGATGCAGTACGGCGTCAGCGGGTTCAGCGTGTCGTCCTCGTGCATGGGGAGCTTCTCGGGGTCGCCGTACACCGACGCGCTGGACGCGGCGACGAGCCGCTTCACGCCGAGGTCGGCGGCCGCCGCGAAGACGTTGTGCGACCCGACCATGTTGATGTCGATCGATGAATAGGGGTCGGCGACGCTCTTGTTGATCGAGTCCGCGGCGAGGTGGATGACGTGGTCGTAGCCCTTCATCGCGGCGTAGACGGCCGCGCCGTTGCGCGTGTCCTGGTCGACGACGTCGACCCGCCCGTCGGCCACGAGCTGGTTGGCGCGATCGCGGTCGCCGCGCACCATGTTGTCGAAGATGCGGACGGTCCACCCCTCTTCGAGGAGCCGCTCGACGACGTGCAAACCGATGAAGCCGGCACCGCCGACGACCAAGACCTTCTTCTCTGACACAGGTGTTTCCTAACTCGAATGGTGCGGGGATGTGGACGTGCGAGTGGCGGGCGCGGCTCAGCCGCGTGCGGCCGCGAGTGCGTCCGTCAGCGTCGCGACGACGCGCTCGACCTCACCCTCGGTGAGGTTCGCGTGCATCGGGATGGCGAGATGCCGGCGGAACAGGTCCGCGGAGACCGGGAGCGTCCCGGAGAAGCCGTAGACCGGCTGCAGGTGCGACGCGTAGGTGCCGAAGTTGCACTGGACCCCGTTGGATCGCAGGTGCGAGGCGACCGCGCCGCGATCGACGCCGTGGTCGAGCGTCACGACATAGGACTGCCACGGGTGCTCCCGATCGTCGAGCGCGACGGGCGCCGTCACCTGGTCGACGTCGGCGAGCAGCTCGGCGTACCATCCCGCCACTCGTCGCCGATTCGCGAGGAGCGTCGGGAGCCGGTCGAGCTGGGCCAGCATGACGCCGGCCGCGAGGTCGGACAGGCGGTAGTTGTAGCCGAACTCGTCGAACTCGGGGAGCGGGAGGTCGGTGCTGCCCTCTCGGGAGATGGCTGGGGCGATCCCGTAGGTGTGCAGCTTGCGGGCGTGGGCCGCGAGCTCGGCGTCATCGGTGGTGAGGGCGCCGCCCTCGCCCGCCGTGATGCCCTTGCGACCGTGGAAGCTGAAGGTGGCCACATCGGCGAGGCTGCCGGCCGGGCGGCCCTTGTACGTGGCACCGGCCGAGCACGCGGCATCCTCCATGAGCCAGAGGTCGTGACGGTCGGCGATGGCACGCAGCTCGTCGAAGTCCGCCGGCTGGCCGAACACGTCGACCGCGACGATGCCGACCGTGCGCGGCGTGATCGCCGCCTCGACGGCCGCCGGATCGGCGCTCCAGATGTCGGGCCTGATGTCCGCGAAGACGGGCTTCGCACCCGTCCACGCCACGGAGTGGCCGGTCGCGGGGAAGGTGTAGTCGCCGACGATCACCTCGTCGCCGGGACCGGCACCGAGGACCTGCAGTCCGAGGTGCAGGGCGGAACCGCAATTGCTCGTCGCGAGGGCGTGCGCCGTCCCGGCGACCTCCGAGGCGAATCTCGCTTCGAGCGCCTGGCAGGTGGGGCCGGCACCGGAGAGCCATCCGGATTCGAAGACGGCACGGATGGCCTCGAGCTCCTCGTCGCCCACAGTGGGCTGACCGAGGGTGATCGTTTCGGGCAAGCTCAACCTCTCTCGTCGTCGGCCCACGACCACTCCAGGCGAGGCCTCATCTATAGTAGCCGAGGCCGCGATCGCCACTGTCGCGAGCCCAGCCGGAAGGAACCCATGCCCAAGCACGTCATCATCATCGGCGGCGGAATCGTCGGACTCGCCGTCGCGGAACGGGCGAGCCGGCTGGGACATCGGGTGACCGTGCTCGAGAAGGAATCGGGCTGGGCGCAGCACCAGACCGGGCGCAACTCCGGGGTCATCCACGCCGGACCGTACTATCGGCCCGGCTCGTTGAAGGCGCAGCTGTGCACCGCGGGCAACCGCTCGATGAAGGCCTTCGCGACGGATCAGGGCATCCCGTGGCAGGCGACCGGCAAGCTCATCGTCGCGACGGCGGAGCACGAGCTCCCCGCCCTCGAGGAGCTCCGCCGCCGTTCGGAGGCGAACGGCGTCCCCTTCCGCGTGCTGGACGCGGACGAGGCGCGATCCTACGAGCCCCACGTCGCGAGCGTCGCCGCCCTCCGCATCGAATCGACCGGCATCATCGACTACGGCGCCGTGAGCCGGCGCCTCGCCGAGATGGTCGCCGAGCGCGGCGGCGAGCTCCGGACCGACAGCGAGGCGGTGTCGATCGCCGGCACCCCCGACGGCGTCGTCGTCTCGACCGCGACCGAGGAGTTCCGCGGCGATGTCCTCGTCAACTGCGCCGGACTGCACAGCGACAAGGTCGCCCGGCTCGCCGGCCTCACGCCGTCGGCGAGGATCATCCCGTTCCGCGGCGAGTACTACGAGCTGGTGCCCGAGCAGCGGGACCTCGTCCGCGGCCTGATCTACCCCGTGCCCGACCCCGAGCTGCCGTTCCTCGGCGTCCACCTCACGCGCATGATGGACGGGTCGGTGCACGCCGGCCCGAACGCCGTCACGGCCCTCGCCCGCGAGGGGTACCGCTGGCGGGACATCCGGCCGGGCGAGGCGCTCGGCGACCTGACCTATCCCGGGTTCCTCCGCATGGCGTCGAAGAACGTCGGCGTCGGCATCGCCGAGGTCCGCCGGTCCTGGTCGAAGGGGCTCTTCGCGAAGAGCCTCGCGCGACTGGTGCCCGGTCTCGGCAAGGAGGACCTCGTGCCCGCCGAGGCGGGCGTTCGCGCCCAGGCGATCCGCAGGGACGGATCGCTGGTCGACGACTTCCTCATCGAGCGGGCTCCGAACCAGGTGCACGTGCTGAACGCGCCCTCGCCCGCCGCGACGGCGTCCCTCGAGATCGCCGCGCACATCGTCGGACTCGCCGACCTCGAGTAGCGACGCGCCCCTCCGCGGCGCCGCCCGGGGTCACCGCTGTTCGACGACCTCGTAGATCCAGAACGTGCTCGGACCCTCGTCGATCGTGGTGACGGGCTCGAGGCACCGCTGGTCGAGCGACTCGTCGGCGAGCACCCATTCGACGTTCTCCTGGGCGAACGACGCGCACGAGTCGAAGGTCAGCCTGATCTGGTCGGGCGCTGGATTGCGCGCATCGGGCGGTCCGTCACCGGGACCCCACGACACGTTCGCGAGGCGGTTCCACACGCGCTCGTCGAGGTCGGGATCGATCGCGTCCCACATCTCCTGCGACGGGGAGCTCTGGAAGCCGTTGAACGACGGCAGCCCGGATTGGACGAGCATGACCGTGGGCAGGGACGTCTCGCCGACCCCGACCCATCGCTCGGACCCGTCGCCCGAGATCTCCTTCATGGTCTGCACGGTCTGCGTCTCGTTGAGGTCGAAGACCCCCCGGTAGAGCGGGTTCACCGAGGACGACGAGGCGATCGAGATCGCGGCGAACAGCACCGCGGTGACGAGCGCCCACCCGTAGGCGTTGCACGCGACGATCGCGACGAACCCGATGGCGAGGAGGATCCACGTGTAGTCGCCGGTCGCGATGACGGCGTTGTTCCGCACGAGGCTCCACGCGATGTAGGCCGTCCACGCGGCGGCCGGGACGACGGCGGACAGCACCACCCACCACGGCATGCGCGCCGCCGCGGTCGTGCGTCGTCGATCGACGCGCCAGAGGACGAACAGCATCATGATGAGCGAGAGGAGTCCCCAGCCGAGACGCAGTCGACCGACCGTCGTCCGGTCGAGGAGCAGCAGGTGCGAGATCGCATCCCAGCCGGGAATCAGCATGAACGCGGCGAACACCACGCCCACGACCAGGAGCCCGAGCGCGAGCCAGTCCCGCTGCCGTTCGCGGACGCTCCGGACGAAGAGCCACACGAGCGGGATCACCAGGAACAGCCCCGGCAGCAGGAACGACGAGGCCTCGGACTGGTTCGTGCCGAACGGTGCGCCGTCGGACAGTTCCAGGTTGCGTTGGAACGGTCCGCTCAGGAGCGACTTCAGCTGATCGAAGCCTCCCGCTCCCGTCGACTCGAGGCGCTCGCCGGGATACACCGTGCCCGTGAACACCTCGATGGTCTGCCATCTCGTGACGAGCCAGAGCACCATGACCAGCGCACCCGCGGCGCCGGCGATGAGCAGCGGGACGAGCGCGCGCAGTCGTGGGACCACGCCGACGAGCGGGGTCGTCGACGCCGTCAGGGTGGCCCCGATCGCGAACGCTGCGACCACGTACACCGCCGGCACGATGAACGGCACGTAGATCCCCGTTCCGACCGTGACCGTGACGTAGGCCACGATGGCCGCCAGCACCCATCTCGCCGGCCCACGCGGTCGACGCAGCATCCAGATCACCGCGGCCATCACGAGCGCCGCCCACACCGCGGGGAAGAAGGTGATCGAGAGGTACCACCACTGGAAGAACGGCGCGAAGAAGAACCCGACGCCGAACAGCGCGGCCGTGAGCGGGCGCCTCGGGAGCAGTGTCACCGCGAGCACGTAGACGGCCGCGATGAGGGCGAAGCCGGGCAGCCACCACTTCAGGGCCATGGCCTGGTCGAGGGGGAGGAACCAGAAGCCCAGCAGGTGCGGTCGGAAGACCATCGACCAGTCCCAGCTCGGGAGGTCGTGCTGCACGGTCGCGTCCATGCCGCCGGGGAACGATCGGTTCTCGATCGGGAGGCCCTGCTCCACCTGCGAGATCGTCCACGACGTCTGGACGTACCACTCGTCGCTGCGGATCGGGAGCGGCTGGTTGGCGAGCAGGTCGGGGTCGGCGCCCGTGTCGAACGACGGGCGCAGCACGCCGGTCGAGGACCCGGTCAGCCCGAGCGAGACGAAGACCACGAGGACGATCGCCAGCAGCGCGAGCGGCCACAGCAGCACGCGAAGGCTCGGAAGTCCGTCTGCGGCAGGCGCGACGATGGCTCGATATCGCTCGAGGACGGACGGGCGCGAGCCCGACGACTCAGCGGTCGACACGGGCGTCGCGATCGGGGACCGTGCCTCCGACGAGGTCGGCGAGCACCTCGAGGTGCCGCGCGGCGACCCGCTCGAGGGTGAAATGACGTTCGATGAGCTCTCGCGCCGGGCCTCCCACGGCCGCCCGTGCGCCCGCGGGATCCTCGAGCACGCGGTTGACGGTGTCGGCGAGCGCGACGGGATCCGCACTCGTCGTCCCGTCGCGGAACGGGACGAGGTACAGCTCGCGGCCGTCGACGAGCTCGAGGCCGATGAAGTTGTCGGCGTCGATGGCCGCGGCGATCGGCACGCCCGACGCCAGGCCCTCGAGGCTCGCGGTTCCGAATCCCTCGCCCTCGAGCTCGTGCACCTCGATGCTCGCGGCGGCGAGGTAGTCGGGGATGGTCGACTGCGGCTGGGCGCCGACGGCCAGCACCGCGTGGCGGACGCCCATCCGATCGGCGAGATGCAGGAACTCGTCGTGGTACACGCCGCCCACGACGAGGACGACGGCCTCGGGATGCCGCTCGAGGATCCTCGGCAGGGCCTTCACGAGGGCGATCCGGTTGCGCTGCGGGATCACGTGGCCGATCGAGAGGATGACCGGCCGGTCGCCGAGGTCGTGGCTCGAGCGCGTCACCGCTCCGTCGCCGCCCCGCATCTTCTCGGGATCGACGCCCACCGGGATGGCGACCGTCCCCCGGATGACGCGACGGTAGCGCTTTTGGATGTACTCGTCCATGAGCTTGTCCATCACGACGAGCGTCGGCCGGTGCAAGCGCATCATGGGCGCCACGAGCCAGCGGTCGCCGAGCCCGTAGACCATGCTGTTGAAGCGGCTCAGCGGGCTCTCGAGCCGCGTGTGGATGCTCAGCAGCGTGGGTACCCGGCGACGCCGTGCCCAGTAGCCCGACAGCCACGTCAGGTCGAAGAACTGTCCGTGCTGGTGCACGATGTCGGGTGCGAACGCGTCGAGCGTGTCGAAGACCACGCGCTTTGCGCGCGGCGAGATCGTGAAGCCGATGTCGAAGTTCGCGGCGAATCTCGTCTTCGGGAGCGTCCAGGACGGCACCCGCCGGATGCGGAACCCATCGCGCTCCTCGTCGGCCGGCGCGCCCCCGTATGCCGCGGTGAGGACGAGGACCTCGTGGCCCTGCTCGGCGTAGCGCTTCGCGAGGTGGTCGGCGAGATGCGACGAACCGCCTGGTCGCGGGGGGAAGAAGTTGTTGACGACAGCGATTCTCACCGGGGCAGCTTGCTTCCTCTCCTGCCCACCTGCCGGACAGCCGTACGAGTGTAGCAAACGGTACCCGGGGATCAGCGCCGAGCGACGACCGCCCCACGTCGGCGATCGCAGAGGCCCGGGAGAGGCCGGACGGCTAGGCCGGCACGTCGATCGCGCCGCCCTCGAACGACTGGGAGCATCGACCGCCGGCGCATGACGCGGCGGTGGTCGGCCAGCCCAGCGTCCCGGCCGCGCCGCCCAGCTGGAAGTACCGGTCGCGGATCGCGCCCGACACCGCGAAGGTCCCGGCAGCCGCCTTCGAGTAGATCGACCCGGCCGCGAAGGCCTGCGCCACGCCTCCGCCGTTCTGCGGGATCGACAGGAGGTCGGTCGCGGTCGGGCCGAGGACGCCTCGGGCTCCCCCGGACTGCCCGTAGACGGCGAAGATGGCGTCGGTGCTGAGGCGCGCGGCATCGTCGTAGCTGCGGTAGAGCCGGCCGCCCTCGAAGGCCTGGCGACACGCGGCGCCCCCGCCGTCGCACTGTTCCGACGACGCCGGCCAGCCGAATGGACCGGCCGCGCCACCCGTCGCGAAGTAGCGGACGAGCACGGGTCCGGTCACCGCGAACGCGCCGAGGGAGCGCTTGAAGTAGATGGAGCCGTTCTGGTACGCGACCGCCATGCCGCCTCCGGCGATGTCGAGACGCAGCAGCCCCGTGGTGGCCGCACCGAGGACGCCGCCGTTCCCGCCGAGCCCGGCGTGCACGGCATCGATCTCGGGCGAGGTGATCTTCGCCCCCGTCGCGCCCGCGATGATCGAGCCGTACTGGAAGTCCTGGCGGCAGGACCCGGACGCGCATGCAGCCGCCCCGATCGGCCAGCCCAGCCGGCCGGCCGATCCGTTGACGGTGAAGTACGCGTCGCGCACCGCGCCCTCGACCGGGAAGGCACCGGCCGGCGACGCGTACACGGATCCGCCGCCGAACGCCTGGGCGATCCCGCCGCCGTTCGCCGCGATGCCCGCAGCGGCACTCGTCGGCCATCCGAGGCGCCCGCCCACGCCGCCCGCGCCGTCGTGCGCCGCGGAGATCTGCTGCGGCACCGCGAACGCGCCCGCGCCGGAACGATAGACCGCGCCGCCCTGGAACCGCTGCTCCGTTCCGCCGCCGCCCTCCGGTCGCGCGACCGCGTCGGCGCTCGGCCAGCCCAGGACGCCGAGGGCGCCGCCCACCGCGAAGTACGGCGGACGCAGCGCCTCGGGAACCGCGAAGGTGCCCACGTTCGAGCTGTAGACGGAGCCTCCCGAGAACGATTGCCCGATGCCGGCGGTGCCGGCGTCGATCCGCCCGGCGTTGAACTGCGGCCACGCCAGCCAGCCCGCGGCGCCGCCCCGGGCGAAGTAGTAGTCGCGGATCGGCCCTGAGAGCACGGTCTTCGCCCCGTAGGCGGGCGACCAGTAGATCGAGCCGCCCTGGTAGGCGCGGCCGTACCCGCCGCCGTTCTCAGGGATCGCGATCACGTCGGAGACCGGGGTCCCCAGTGGGCCGGCCGCGCCACCCTGCGCGGCATGCTCGGCGTCGATCATGGCGCGCGGGTCCGCACCCACCGTG
Organism: Agromyces mariniharenae; assembly: GCF_008122505.1. Taxonomy (NCBI): domain Bacteria; kingdom Bacillati; phylum Actinomycetota; class Actinomycetes; order Micrococcales; family Microbacteriaceae; genus Agromyces; species Agromyces mariniharenae. The sequence continues at coordinate 390,001 of NZ_VSSB01000001.1, forward strand.
GGACCGAACCAGGTGTTGTAGAACACCCAGAAGTTGCGGTTCCCGTACGCGCTGCACGCGTCGCCGATCCCGCCGAGGTTCGCGAGTGCCGCCGCATTGGGGGTGTACGGCGTGTAGTAGTACAGCGCGGCCGTCGCGCGATTGCGCACGAGCACGTCCTTCGTGCCGCAACCCGCGTTCGGGTGGTACTGGATCGCGTTGACCTGGCCGACCCGGATCCACGTGAACGATCCGGCCGGGTCGCCGTACCACGTGAGCTGCCGGCCGGCGGCGAACACCTGGTTGAAGAAGCCGTAGTAGGTCGAGTCGCACGCGGCGGTGTCGGGACATCCGTAGCCCATGGCCTTGCGCATGATCCCGTCCGAGGGAGCCGGGTTGGTGAGCAGGCTCTGCTCCTTCTGGAGCGTCACCAGGATCACCTTCGCGCTCAGCCGACAGGCCTGCTGGACCTTGAAGATGATGCGCGCCGCCGACTCGGCGGCCCCTCCCGCGTACGTCGAGCACGATCCGAACGACCAGGTCCGCGTGGGCGTGTCGGCTCGGTAGACCGCGAGGCAGTTGGAGTTCTGGCACGACCCCACCCGCGCCTCGAGGAACTGCTGGATCTCTGCCTCGGTCATGGCCGACCCGTTGTAGAAGTTCGCGTCGGAGATGATGTTGCCGGCGTCGAAGTCGGCGGCGGCCGCGGGCTGCGGCGCCGACATCGCGGGAACGAGCAGGGCGGCGACGAGCGAGGCGACCACGAGCAGGCCGCGCCAGGCCCCGCGTGCTTCGGTCATCGGCCCGACCCCCGATCCGGTCCCCCCGCATCGGCCGCGGGCGACGTGCTCAGGGTAGGGCACGGGCGGACGGGGGCCGACGAACGACACAGGGCGCGGCGCGAATGGACGCGAGGGCCGACGACGGGGTCGCAAGCGCGCACCGCGCGGCGGGAGCGCGCTCGCGGCGATCACTCGGCCGGCGAGTCGGTAGGATCGTACGAATCCCCCGAGACCGAAAGTACGTGGAACATGCCGGATCGCAGCGGCGCCGAGAGCGCCCGCGTCGTCAACGAGCCGTTGCGACGCATCGGTCGCGACAACTCGCTCGGCCGCGGCACCTGGATGTCGCTCGTCGAGGTGTTCGACCATCGCGAGCTGCTCGGCCGGCTCGTCAGCCGCGAGGTGCGCGCCAAGTACAAGAACAGCAGCCTGGGCGTGATCTGGTCGCTCATGCGACCGCTCGCGCAGCTCATCATCTACTACGTGGCGATCGGGCAGTTCCTGGGGGCGGCTCGCTCGATCCCCGACTTCGCGATCTTCGTGTTCGCGGGTCTGACCGCGTGGGCGCTCTACAGCGAGATCGTGACCGCGGGAACGAACTCGATCGTCACCAACGCAGGCCTCGTCAAGAAGGTCTACGTCCCGCGTGAGATCTTCCCGCTCGCCACCGTCGGCGCCTCGTCGTTCAACTTCGTGGTCCAGTTCGCGATCCTGCTGCTCGCGACGATCATCCTCGGGCAGCCGCCGCTGCACGCCGAGCTCGCCTACCTCCCGCTCAGCCTCATCCTCATCCTCGTGTTCGCGACGGCGCTCGCGCTCGTGCTGTCGGCGCTCAACGTGTACCTGCGCGACGTGCAGCACCTCGTCGAGATCCTGCTCCTGGTGCTGTTCTGGGCGTCGCCGATCGTCTACTCCGTCGGGTTCGTCCACGACGCGATCGGCGGCACGTGGCTCGAGCAGCTCTACCTCGCGAATCCGGTGACGCTCGGCGTGCTCGGAATGCAGAAGGCGATGTGGGTCGCGGGCACCCAGGACCCGGCCCAGTACTGGCCCGATCTCCTCTGGCTCCGCATGCTCATCGCCATCGTCGTCTGCGCGGTGCTGCTCCTGGTCGCCCAGCGCATCTTCTCCCGTCTCCAGAGCAACTTCGCGCAGGAATTGTGAGCACCGCACAGATGGCAGAACCGCTGGTCCGGATCGAGCACGTCGCCAAGAAGTTCGTGCTCCACAAGGACAAGTCCCTGAAGGACCGCATCCTCTACTGGGGCTCGCGCTCGAAGTCTCGGACGGAGTTCCACGCGCTCGACGACGTGTCGCTCGAGATCGGCCTCGGCGAGACCGTCGGGCTCATCGGCCACAACGGCTCGGGGAAGAGCACGCTGCTCAAGGTCGTCGGCGGCATCGTCGAGGCCAGCGAGGGCGACGTGTACCGCCGCGGGCGCGTCGCGGCGCTCCTCGAGCTCGGGGCGGGCTTCCACCCCGACCTCTCGGGCCGCGAGAACGTCTACCTCAATGCCGCCCTGCTCGGCATGTCCACCGCCCAGACCGACGCCGTCTTCGACGAGATCGTGGACTTCTCGGGCATCGGCGAGTTCATCGACTCCCAGGTCAAGTTCTACTCGTCCGGCATGTACGTGCGACTGGCCTTCGCCGTGGCGGTGCACTCCGATCCCGACCTGCTGCTCGTCGACGAGGTGCTCGCGGTCGGCGACGAGCCGTTCCAGCTGAAGTGCATGAACAAGATCCGCCAGTTCCAGAAGGAGGGACGCACGATCGTGCTCGTGAGCCACTCCTCCGAGCAGGTGGCCGACGTGTGCACCCGCGCGGTCGTGCTCGACGGCGGACGGATCGTGCACGACGGTGCGGTCGGCGAGGGCATCCGCGTGCTGCGCGACGGCTACGAGCGCGACCGCATCGCCGGTGAGGAGCACGAGTCCGGTGCTCGCGATCGTCCCGCCGTCGAGATCAACGCACTGACCGTGACGGATGCCGCCGGCATCCCGGTCGCGGGCCGGACCATCGAACGCGGCACCGACCTCAGCCTCACCATCCACGCCGAGGTGCTTGAGCCGACGGAGTGGATCACGGGGATCACCATGCAGTCCGTGCTCGGGCATGCGGTCTATCGGCTCAACACCGAGGGGCTGGGCATCGAGCTGCCCACGACGCCCGGCCGGTACGACGTGCAGTTCCACGTTCCCTCGACGAACTTCGGCATCAACCGCCTCGTCATCAGCGCCGGAGCGACCGACGGCGACGGCGCACCGATCGCGCTGCTCGACCCGGCCGGCGTGCTCGACTTCGCCGACGACCCGTTCGGAGCCGGCGTCGTCCAGTTCGCGGCATCCGGCTCCGTCACGCCCGTCACCGCATGACCGCCGGGCCGCACCAGGCGACCGTCGCCCTCGTCTCCGTGAGCTACGGCTCGGAGGCCGAGCTCACGGCGATGCTGGCGAGCGTGCCGGCTGCGGCATCCGATCGACCGCTCGTGGTCGTCGCCGACAACCTTCCCAGCACCGGGAGGACGCGCGAGGTGGTGACCGGCGTCGGCGGCACCTACCTGCCGATGCGCTCGAACCTCGGCTACGGCGGCGCGATCAACGAGGTCGTCAAGGAGCTGCCCCCGGCGATCGAGTGGGTGATGATCACCAATCCCGACGTCGTGTTCCACGAGGGCGCCATCGATCACCTGGTCGAGGCCGGCGGGATCGACGACCGGATCGGCGCGGTCGGCCCGGTCGTGCGCAACGACGACGGCAGCGTGTACCCGTCGGCTCGCGAGGTGCCCGGCATCCGCGTCGGATCGGGTCACGCGCTCTTCTCGAACATCTGGTCGTCGAACCCCTGGACCCGGCGATACCACGCCGCGACCGCCTCCGACGCCGAGCGCGACGCCGGCTGGCTGTCGGGCTCGTGCGTGCTCGTGCGCCGCAGGGCCTTCGACGAGATCGGCGGCTTCGACGAGGGCTTCTTCATGTACTTCGAGGACGTCGACCTCGGGTACCGGCTCACGCGGGCGGGCTGGCGCAACCGGTTCACGCCCACGGCGGAGGTCACCCACTCGGGCGGTCACTCGACCGCCGGGGAGTCCGCGGCCATGATCCGCGCGCACCATCGCAGCGCCGAGCGGTTCATCAGGAAGAAGTACTCGCGTCCGCTGTTCTGGCCGGTCCGCATCGTGCTGCTCACGGGCCTGCGGCTCCGCTCGACGCTCGCGGAGCGTCGCGCGGCGCGCTAGCCGTCGCGACCCGCGCATCGCCGCCCGCGTCGCCGCGCCCGCGTCGCCGCGGACGGGCCTCGCTACGCCTGCGCGAGCAGGTGTCGCAGGTAGGCGCCGTACCCGCTCTTCACGAGCGGCGCCGCGAGCTCACCGAGTCGGGCATCGTCGATCCACCCGGCGCGCCAGGCGATCTCCTCGATGCATCCGATCTTGAAGCCCTGCCGGTCCTCGATCACCCGGACGTACTCGGAGGCCTGCATCATCGACTCGAACGTGCCGGTGTCGAGCCACGCCGTGCCGCGGTCGAGCACCTGGACGCTCAGCTTGCCCGCCTGGAGGTAGCGCTCGTTCACCGTCGAGATCTCGAGCTCGCCGCGTGCGCTCGGCTCGATGGTCTTCGCGATCCCGACGACGTCGTTGTCGTAGAAGTAGAGTCCGGGCACCGCGAAGTTGCTCTTGGGCTGCGCCGGCTTCTCCTCGATGGAGATCGCGCTGAAGTGCTCGTCGAACTCGACCACGCCGTACGCGGTCGGGTCGCTCACCTGGTACGCGAAGATGAGCGCGCCGTCGATGTCGTTGTGCTTGCGCAGCGCGGACCCGAGGCCGGTGCCGTGGAAGATGTTGTCGCCGAGGACGAGGGCGACGGACTCGTCGCCGATGAACTCCTCCCCGATGATGAACGCCTGCGCGAGGCCGTCGGGGCTGGGCTGCACCGCGTACTCGAGGCGGATGCCGAGCGCCGACCCGTCGCCGAGGAGCGCACGGAACTGCTCGTTGTACTCGGGCGTCGTGATGATGAGGATCTCGTTGATGCCGGCCATCATGAGCGTGGACAGCGGGTAGTACACCATCGGCTTGTCGTAGATCGGCATCAGCTGCTTCGAGATGCCCTTGGTGATCGGCCAGAGCCGCGTGCCGGAACCGCCGGCGAGGATGATGCCGCGCATGTCAGCCCTTCCCGTTGAGTTCGTCGTAGTAGGCCCGAGCCGCCGCCCAGGTCGGGAGCAGCCCCGACTCGGCGGCCTCAGCGAGGCTCGGCGCCGCGGTGTCCTTGGGCGAGAGCAGCAGCTCGTCGGCGTCGATGGTGAACGCCAGGCCGACCTCGGGGTCGGTCGGGTCGATGCCGTGCTCGCGCTCCGCGTTGAAGGTCGAGGTCACGAGGTAGCTGACGGTGGCGTCGTCCGTGAGCGCGACGAAGCAGTGGCCGAGGCCCTCGGCGATGTAGATCGCCCGGCGGTCGACGTCGTCGAGCAGCACGGAGTCCCACTGGCCGAAGGTGGGCGACCCCGCTCGGATGTCGATGACGAAGTCGAGCACGGCGCCGTGCGTCGCCGTCACGTACTTGGCCTGGCTCGGCGGGACGTCCGCGAAGTGGATGCCGCGGACGACGCCGCGCTTCGACACCGAGGTGTTGCCCTGCGCGAGGTCGAGGCGGTGGCCGACGGCCTCCTCGAGGCGATCGAAGCGGTACCACTCGAGGAAGACCCCGCGCTCGTCGGGGAACTGCCGAGGCGTGATCTCGTAGCTGTCGGGGATCTTCAGTTCGCGGATCTGCACGCCCTACATCTTAGGTCGCCGTTCGGATCGGGCGTTTCGTCGAGGCGGCCCGGGCCCGCCCGACGGGCGGGCTCGCGACTGATAGAGTTCCTCGCTGGGCCGAGAGAGGATGGCAGTGACCGAGACCGAGACGACCGCCGTCAAGGTGCGAAGCTGGATCCGCTCGATCCCGTTCGCGCTCGTGGGCGGGATCCTGTTCGTGTTCGTGTTCGGCTTCGGGCTCGTCAACATCTCGCAGGACGGCCACTCGCTCTCCGTCATCGACGAGCACATCCACTTCGACACCGCCGTCCGAGCCGAGCAGGGCGTCATCCCGTGGCGCGGCATGCTGCTCGGCCCCGAGCTCGTGGACGAGTGGGCCTGCGGCGTCGGCCACGAGGGCGGCGGCCTCCCGTACCCGTGCGGTGACGATCGCCTCGGGCCGGAGTCGATCCCCTCGGGGAAGTACTCGACCGGCTATGCGCACTACCCCACGTACTTCTTCGGGGCCGCGGCGTTCCACGGGTTCTGGCAGGCCGTCACGGGCTCCGACGACCCCCTCGACGCCTACCGCGCCTACAGTGCCTTCACGCTCATCCTCGGCGTCGTCGCGTGCGCCGTGTTCGCCTGGCTCCTGGGCCTGCGCGGAGCGCGATTCCTCGCCGCGACCGCGGTCCCCGTCGCCTCCTCGATGATCGTGTTCACGGGCACCATCGTGAACCCGTCGTCGACCGCGATCCTGGCGGGAGCGCTCATCGGCGGGACGGGCCTGCTCTGGATGCAGCGCGGACGCGGCTTCACGTGGTTCGCGCTCGCCGTCGCCTTCAGTGCGGCGATCGCGGTGACCGACTCCCTCGCGGCCGGCGGATTCGCCCTCGCCATGGTCGCCGTGCTCGTCGGCCGGCGATTCGGCTGGGATCCGGCCCCCGACTGGCGCCCGCGCTGGTGGCAGGTCGGGGTCCTCGCCGCCATCATCCTGGCGCCCGTGATCGTGTGGGGCAGGATCATCGCCGCGCGCGCCACCATCCCCGACGAAGCGCTCTACGACTTCATCCCGCCCAGCGGCGTGCGCGACATCCTCATCGGTGCGACGAAGGAACTCGCCCTCCTGCACACCCCCTGGCGGGAGACCGGCGGCATCCGTACGGCGCCGACCGGATTCATCGCGAACGTCGTGCACGCGTTCTCGGAGGGCGCGCCCGTCTGGATCACCGTCCTCGTCTTCGGATCGATGGTCCTCGTGCTCGCGTTCACGGTCAGGCGGCTATTCGGGCGACGCCCGGCGACGCAGCTTCCGAGCGGCCTCGGCGAGCAGACGTCGACGACCATCCGGCTGCTCGCGATCGGCACGCTCGCGACGATCGTGCTGTATCCCCCGGCGCTCCGCATCTCGAACTGGCTCACGTTCGGCTTCGACTTCCCGATCGTGGAGCGGTACTCGAACGCCCTCGCACCGCTGCTCGTCCTCCTGCTGGTGATGCTCATCCCGAACCGCGCGTTCGTCATCCCGCTCACGGTCATCGGCGTCATCACGGCCATCGGGACGGTCGCGGCCGGATTCTGAGCGCGCCTACGGGCGCGAACGTCGACCGAGCAGTCGATCGCGTGCGCGACCGAGGCCTCGGAGCGGACGAGTCACCCGCCAGCTCGTGCTCGCGCGGAGTTCGGTGATCGCAGCCTCCCGCCGTTCGATCTCGCCGTGCAGGCGATCGATCTCGCCCGACAGCGAGTGGACGACGTCGTGCAGCGACGCCACCTCCGCGGGCATGGCCTCGAGCGTCGCCTGCCGCGAGACGACGGCGCCCAGTCGCTCGTACGTGGCCCGGGCCTCCCGCACCGTGGCGGCATCCGCCTCGAACAGGGCGGTGAGACCGTCGCTGCGCACGTCGCCGACGCCGAGGACGCCCAGCCCGTGGCCGTGCGTGAACGAGAACGACGGATGCCGCGGGGCGAGCTCCTCCCAGAGGCGCCACACGCCGAACCCCTCGCTGCGCTCGGCGATGTCGTGGAAGAGGATCACTCCCCCGTCGCGGACGGCGGACGCCCATTCGTCGAAGTCCTCACGCGCGTCCGCGTATCCGTGGCGGCCATCGATGTGGAGCAGGTCGATGCTGGCGTCCTCGATGAGCGGACGCGAATCGGAGAAGTAGCCGCGGAGGAGGTGGGTGAAGCCCGCGTAGTCACGGTCGGCGACCGTGCGAACGCTCTCGTAGACGTCTTCGCCGTAGAACCCGGCATGGTCGTCGCCCTGCCAGGTGTCGAGGGCGTACAGCTGCGACTCGAGGCCGAGCCTGCGCACGGCCTCGGCGAACACGAAGAACGAGAAGCCGTAGTGCGTGCCGAGCTCGGCGACCGCACGGGGCCGCAGTTCGTCGACCAGCCAGAATCCGAACGGCGCGTGCTCGAGCCACGCCGACGTCGGGATGTGCGCGGGCTGCCAGTACGAGGCGGGACCGAGCCAGGACGGCTCGAGGGCGGTGCGGGCCGGCGTGCCATGGGTGCTGCCGCCGATCATCGTCATACGCGGGCTCCATCGATCGGGTATCAGTCCAGCGTAGCGGCCGGCGGGATCGTTCGCCGATGGCCCCCAGGCACGAACCGGTAGACTCGATCGGCCCCAATCACCGTCAGGAGACATCCGAAACCCATGAGAATCCTCGTGACCGGCGGCGCCGGCTTCATCGGCTCGAACTTCGTCCACTACCTGCTCGAGCACACCGACCACTCGGTCACGGTGCTCGACAAGCTCACCTACGCCGGCAACCTCGCCTCGCTCGAGGGCCTGCCCGCCGACCGCTTCCGGTTCGTGAAGGGCGACATCCAGGACGCTGCGCTCGTCGACGAGCTCTTCGCCGACGCCGACGCGGTGGTGCACTATGCGGCCGAGAGCCACAACGACAACTCGCTCGAGGACCCCCGCCCGTTCCTCGACACGAACATCATCGGCACCTACACGCTGCTCGAGGCCGCGCGCCGGCACGACCGTCGCTTCCACCACATCTCCACCGACGAGGTCTACGGCGACCTCGAGCTCGACGACCCGGCCAAGTTCACCGAGACGACGCCGTACAACCCGTCCAGCCCGTACTCGTCGACGAAGGCCGGCAGCGACCTCCTCGTGCGCGCGTGGGTCCGCTCGTTCGGGGTGCGGGCCACGATCTCGAACTGCTCGAACAACTACGGGCCCTACCAGCACGTCGAGAAGTTCATCCCGCGGCAGATCACGAACGTGCTTCGCGGCGAGCGGCCGAAGCTCTACGGGAGGGGCGAGAACGTCCGCGACTGGATCCACGCGAACGACCACTCCTCCGCGGTGCTCACCATCCTGGACAAGGGCGAGATCGGCGAGACCTACCTCATCGGCGCGAACGGCGAGCGCAACAACAAGGACGTCGTCGAGCTCATCCTCACGCAGCTCGGGCAGCCGGCCGACGCCTACGACCACGTCGTCGACCGACCCGGCCACGACCTGCGCTACGCCATCGACTCGACGCGCCTGCGCACCGAGCTGGGCTGGGAGCCGCAGTTCTCCGACTTCGAGTCGGGTCTCGCCGACACCATCGCGTGGTACCGCGACAACGAATCGTGGTGGGCGCCCCAGAAGGACGCGACCGAGGCCCGCTACAAGGCACAGGGGCAGTGACCCGATGCGCTACCTGATCACCGGGGCATCCGGCATGCTCGGACGCGACCTGCAGGCGGCGCTCGCCGGCCGCGAGGTCACCGCGCTGGGCCGCGCCGACCTCGACGTGACGGATGCCGCGGCGGTCGCTGCCGCGGTGCGCGGCCACGACGTCGTGCTGAACTGCGCCGCCTACACGAAGGTCGACGACGCCGAGACGCACGAGTCGGAGGCCTACGCCGCCAACGCGACCGGACCGGCGAACCTCGCCGCGGCGAGCGCCGACCTCGGCGCACGCCTCGTGACGATCTCGACCGACTACGTCTTCGACGGTCGGGCCACGACGCCGTACGCCGAGGATCTCCCCCGCGACCCGATCAACGCCTACGGCCGCACGAAGGCGGCGGGCGAGGAGCTCGCCCTCGAGGCGCATCCCGACGGGACCTACGTCGTGCGGACCGCGTGGCTCTACGGCGAGCACGGCCCGAACTTCGCCCGCACCATGCTGCAGCTCGCATCGTCGCGCGACACGTGGTCGGTCGTCGACGACCAGCTCGGCCAGCCGACCTGGACGGCCGACCTGGCGGCCCAGCTCGTGGCGATGCTCGACGCCGACCTCCCCGCGGGGATCTACCACGGAACGAACTCCGGCCAGGCCACCTGGTTCGAGTTCGCCAGGGCGGTGCTCGAGGACTCCGGGCTCGATCCCGAGCGCATCACCCCGACGGACAGCAGCGCATTCGTGCGACCCGCGCCGCGGCCCTCGTACTCGGTGCTCGGCCACGACGCGTGGACCGCGGCGGGCCTGGACCCGATGCGACCATGGCGCGAGGCGCTCGCCGACGCGATCGCGACGGGCGCCGTCAGCACGTCCTGACGACGGCTCCCGGGCGACCGCGGTCGCCCGGGAACGCGGCTCCGGGCGGCACGAGCGACCGCCCGATCCGTCACAGCATGCGGGAGTACAGCTCCACCTGCATGCGACGGGACCAGCGCCCCTGCAGGGTCGTGAGGTCGCTCTCGAGGATGCGCGGGTCGCGGGTCTTGGACTCGAAGTGGTAGAGCCGGGCCCAGGGGCTGAACACGGCCGAGCGACCGGTCGCGCGCACCTTCATGTTGAGGTCGACGTCGTTGTAGTTGCCGGGGAGGGCGAGCGTGAAGCCGCCGAGCTCGACGTAGAGCTCACGGGCGATCAGGGCGCAGGCCGCCGTGACGCCGGAGACCTCGTGGTCGGTCGTCATGGACTTGATCGAGTCGTCGCGGCCGCCGGCCCACCCGAACGCGGCGTGGCCGGCGACGCCGCCGGTGTACACCTGTCCGGCGTGCTGGACCGTGCTGTCCTCGAAGTAGAGCTGTGCGCCGACGATGCCGACGCCGTCCTGCTGCGCGAGCCCGAGGAGCGTCTCGATCCAGTCGTCGCTCACCACCTCGACGTCGTCGTTGAGCAGCAGGAGGTAGTCGCCGCGCGCGGCGACGGCGCCGCGGTTCATCTTCGCGCTGAAGTTGAACGGCGCGTCCCAGAGCACGAGCCGCAGGCGGTCGCCGCACAGGTCCTCCAGCTCGGCGACGACCTCGTCGGGCGTCTCGGCGTCGGCGACGACCACGAACTCGAGGTTCCGGTAGGTCGAGCGCTCCACGATGCCCCGGATCGCCTCGACGACGAGCACCCGATCGGCGCCCGCGATCGCAGCGCTGCCACCGCGCGTCGGGATGACGATCGACACGAGCGGCTCGTCGACGATCGCGTAGCGCACGCGGCGCACGAAGGGCTCGATCTCCTCGACGGACGCCTCGACGCCGCGTCGGGCGAGGTGGCGCGCCACCACCTCGGCCTGCGCGGCCGAGGTGCCCGCGAAGTCGCCGGGCGCGAGGTCCTCGGTCGCGAGGATCACCGGGACGAGGGCGACGCGGCGGTCCGCGGCGTGCGCGCGCAGGACGGCGTCGAGCACCTGCGCCCGGCGCGCCTCGGGGTCGAATCCGCCGAGCGCGCGCAGCGCGGCCACGCGGACGCCGACCACGGGGCCCAGGTAGTCGTTGCTCCGGAGCCGCAGGGGCGAGAACGCCGGCCGCAGCAGCGGCAGCCCGGCGTCGGTCACCGAGTCGCCGTAGGCCACGTCGATCGTCGGGAAGCGGTCGAGGAACCCGACCGCCTTCGGGAGCAGGTCACCCGCGACGAGGCCCCAGCGGACGACGAAGAGGAACTCGGCCGACGTGTCGGCGAGGCGGGCGTTCAGTGCCGCCGACTCCGCGGAGAGGACGTCGAGGCCCACCGACTCGGCTCCGCGGATCATCTCGGAGGTGTCCTCGTGGGCGACGCCGTCGACCACGATGCGGACGCCGGCGGGATCGAAACCGGCATCGAGCACGGCGCGAGCGGTGCGCACCACCTCGTCCGCCGTGTGACCGGCCGAGTCGATCCACGCCTCGACGCGAGCCGCCAGGGCGGCGTCCGCCACGCTCATCCGAGGACTCGGCGCTTGACGACCCGGAGCACGCGCACCGGCAGCATCACGACCCGACCGGCGCGCCAGGTGAGCGACGACTTGATCCCTGCGAGGTTCGCCTCGGCGGCGACCGTCTCGGTCGGAGTCAGCCGGCTCGCGGCCTGCAGCTCCCTGACCTGCTCCTCGAGGCCGATGATGCGATCGGCGAAGGCAAGGCGCTCCTCGGCGAGCTCCGCCTCGGAGCTCACGCGGGCATCGGGCCGGGTGTCCGGCCATCGAGTGCTCGGGGCGTTGGTCACGATGGATCCAGTTCCTCTCGTCGGCGGTCGTAAACTAGCCTAATGCCCTCGACGAGACCGCCCCGTGAGAGCCCGCCCGTCGCAGCATCCGCCCCCCGCGTCATCGCGGTCGTGCCCACCTTCCACCCCGACGACGGGGTCGTCGGCCGACTGCGCGACCTGACGCGTCAGGTCGACCGCGTCATCGTCGTCGACGACGGCTCCGGACCGTCGGCCGACGCCGTGCTCGCCGACGCGGCGGAATCGGGCGTCGAGGTGCACCGGCTCGCACGCAACGCGGGCATCGCCGCGGCGCTCAACACCGGCGTGCGCGTCGCGCTCGACGACGGCGCCGACTACGTCGTGAACGTCGACCAGGACACCGACCTGCCCGAGGACTACGTCGCCATCGCGCTCGGCATCTTCGCGACGGCCAACCCGGTCACCCGCCTCGGCATCGTCGCCGTCGACGCCGTGAACGGAGCCCCGGCCCTGCCCACGTGGGTGTCGCCCGAGGGCTTCGGGCTCGTGCCCGAGGCGATCCAGACCGGCTTCGTCATCAGCCGCGACTGCCTCGAGCACGGCGGACTGTTCGACGAGCGCCTCGTCATCGACTGCGTCGACACCGAGTACTGCCTGCGCGTGCGCGACCGCGGGTTCCGCATCGCCGTGGCGAAGGGCACCGACATCCGCCACTCGATCGGGCGTCGCGCCGAGCTCCGCCCGTTCGGCATCCCGATGCGCCACCGCGAGAGCGGCCGGATCGCGACGTACCAGTACCATTCGCCGTTCCGTCGGTACTACATCGCCCGCAACAACATCGACCTCATCCTGCGCAACGTGCTGCGCCGCCCGCGATGGGTGGGCGCGGTGCTGCGCCGCGAGATGGGCGGCATGATCGTGTCGATGGTGAGCGGGCCGCAGCGCATCGCCCAGGTGCTCGCGATCACCACCGGCACCGTGCACGGGCTCGTCCGGCGGCGCGGGATGATCCCCGGCTGGCTGAAGTCGCTCATCACCTGACCCCGCGCCGCTGCCTCGCCTCCCACGACCGCCGCGCGACGCCCGCGGCGTCGCCGAGGTCGATGCGCCCGCCGCGCCGGAGGCCCGCCCAGCGTGCGAGGTGATAGGCCGGATTGACCACGAGCCACTTCGCCCGGTCTGCCATCCGGTAGTCGGGATCGCGCAGGATCCGGCCGGTGTCGACGAGCGCTCCCCGGCCGGCCCGGAGCAGCGCGCCGATCCGCGAGTAGCTCGGGACGTCGTGGCCGATGCGGCGCAGGCTCACGGTCTCGTCGAACATGCGCCCCGCGTACTCGCGGATCCCGACCTCGTTCGAGTGACGCACCGAGCCGGCCGGCGCGTACGCCTTCCGGTACCCGGCCTCGAGCACGTCGCGGGCGAAGAGCAGGTCCTCGGAGTACGGCACGTCGCGGTAGGGGATGGTCCGCAGGAGGAAGTCGCGGCGAGCCGCCGAGTTGACGTCGGAGTAGAAGCCGACGGCGTCGGCGTCCGCGCCGTCCAGCCCGGTCCGATCGACGATCGTCGGCTCGTCCGCTGATCCGAGTCCGTCGAACACTCGCTCGATGTCGTACTTGAGCAGCGGGACAGCGGTGTTCCGCGGAACCTGTCGGCCGACGACCGCCTCCACGCCCGCCTCGTCGAGCGGCGACACGAGTTCGCCGAGCCACGCATCGTGGGCGGGGGTGGCATCCTGCGTGAGGAATGCGACGACCCGCCCGCGGGCGAGCCGCGCACCCAGGTTCCTCGTCCGTCCGTGCCCGAATTCGGCGTTCGGGATCTCGTGCAGGCGGACATCCGGCCGGTCCCGCACGATCCGGAGCGTGGCATCCGTCGAGCCGGAGTCGATGACGAGCGTCTCGATGCGGCCCGCGAACCGCTGCCCGGCCACCGCGTCGAGCACCTCGGCGAGGAATCGCTCGCCGTTCAGGGTCGGGATGACCACCGTCACGTCCACCGACAGGGGCTGGGCACCGCCGCTCCCGTCAGGAGCCGGGACGTCACCCGCACCCCGCGGGGACGACGCGCTCATCGGGCGGCTCGCATCGCGCGATCGAAGGCGGCGACGAACTCCTCGCCGGGGTCGGCCCAGTCCGTGTCGGCGACCGATCTCGCGATGGCGGCCGCGTGCGCGTCCTGGTCGGGCCTGTCGAGCACCGCGATCATGCGATCGGCGAGCGCGCCCGGCGACATCGGCGCGAACTCGATGTGCGGGCTGTCGAGCACGCCGCGCGTGTTGGGCGCGTCGTTCACGATCGGCACGACGCCGGCGCCCATCACCTCGATCGGCAGCAGCGACATGTTCGTGAGCGAGAGGATGAGGCCGGCGGCGCAGCGATTGTAGATGTCGTTGAGCGCGGAGATGTCGACCGCGGAGTGGTTGACGTACGGGAAGGGCACGTCGTAGCCGGACATGTCCCACCCGACGAGGTTGACGACGACGTCGGGCCGTCGCCGGTGCAGTTCGCGCAGCGCGAGGAGCCCGAACTCGGTGGCACGGCGGGGCGTCGGCGGGCGGGCGTAGAACAGCACCTCGTTCCGCGGCGCGGTGTTCTCGTAGCGGTAGCGCGTGGTGTCGACCGCGTAGTCGTACGCGTCGCCGCTCATCCCGTACTCGGTGGCCAGCTTCGCGGCGAGCCAGCGGCCCGCCGAGAAGCCGTGGAAGCCGAGCCGGTAGCTGTTCTCGGCCGCGGCGTGGTCGCTGCCCGCCGGGAAGAACGCCGGCTCGAAGTCCTGCGTGAAGTAGAACCGCTTCGCGTCGCCGCCGTGGCGGTACGCCGCGTAGGTCGTCTCCCAGTCGCAGGCGATCACGGCGTCGAACTCCCCGTCCAGGCCCGTGCCGGGGTCGTAGACGCGGAACTCGCCGCGGATCTCGGGGTAGGCGCTCGTCGCCGCCATCATGCGCCGCACGCCGTCGACCGTGGCGCGGGGGTAGCGCGCGGGCGCATAGAGGAAGACCGTCGTCGGATTCCCCGCCAGCTCGAGGAAGCTCATGAACCGGAACGCGTTCTGGTGGCCGCCGCTCGTGCGTCCGGGCGGGGTGATGAGCCAGGCGACCCGATACCCGGTCGGCGGCCGCTCCACCGGGCGCGCGTTGAAGGCGCGCGGGGTCGACCAGTCGACGGCGACGAGGTCGTCGGCGTAGACCGATGCGAGCGGCTCCGGCCGGAACGCGTCGAGCCGGTTGGCGAGCCACTTTGCGCCGCGCCACGCGGTGGATCGGATCCCCCCGTCGCGCAGGCTCGCCACAGCACTCGAGAGTCGTCCGTTCATCGCTCCGCTTCCCCTGGTCGCCACGCCGTGACCGCGTCGATCACGCGATCCACCTGACCGGTCGTCATTCCCGCCCACAGCGGCAGCCGCACGAGCCTGCGCGAGAATTCCTCGCTCCGCACGAGTTCTCGCAGCGGCCGCCCGTAGCGGCGCCCGGCCGGGCTGGAGTCGAGCGGCACGTAGTGGAATGCCGCGACGATGCCCTGCGCGGCGAGCGTGGCGATGAAGTCGGCCTGGTCGTGCCGGCTCGGGAGCAGCACGAAGAACAGGTGCGCGGCGTGGATGCCGCCCGGCGGCCGCATCAGCGTGGCGCCGACCAGGTCGGCCCACTCGCCGAGCTCTGCGGCGTAGCGGTCCCACACGGCGTGCCGCGAGGCCTGGATCTCGTCGAACGCCGCCAGCTGCGCGTCGAGCACCGCCGCATTGAGCTCGCTGGGCAGGTAGCTCGAGCCCCAGTCCACCCACGTGTACCGGTCGACGGCTCCGCGCAGGAACTGCGAGCGGTTGGTGCCCTTCTCCCGGATGATCTCCGCTCGGAGCCGGTGATGCGCGTCGTTGAGGACGAGCGCACCGCCCTCGCCGGCATGGACGTTCTTGGTGTCGTGGAAGCTCTGCACCCCGAACGTGCCGATCCGACCCAGCACGCCCCACTGCGAGCGGACGCCCAGCCCGTGCGCGTTGTCCTCGATCACCGGAAGGCCCCCCGCGTCCGCGGCGATCGACCCGATGGCCGCCATGTCGACCGGCGTGCCGCCGTAGTGCATGACGGAGATCGCCCGGGTCCTCGGCGAGACCGCCTCGGCGACCTGATCGGGGTCGACGTTGCCGGTGGACGCGTCGATGTCCACGAAGACGATGGTCGCGCCGGTCGCCGCGATCGCCGTGGCAGCCGACGAGAAGGTGAAGCTCGACAGCACCACCTCGTCGCCGGGTCCCAGTTCGAGCAGCCGGCTCGCCATCTCGAGCGCGTGCGTGCCGGACGTCGTCAGCAGCACCTCGCCGCCATCGAGGATCGTGCTCAGTCGATCGCTCGCCGAGCGGGTGAACGGGCCGTCGCCGTGGGCATGGTCGGAGCCCAGCACCGCCGTGAGGCGCTCCAGCGACGCCGGCGCGAGGAACGGACGGGAGAACGGGATGAGCTCTGGCTGCACCTCGCGACTCCCCCGTCCGGACCGGCTCCGCGCCGGTGACTCCACGGAGTGTATCGGAGGATCGCCTCCGTTTGGTGTCGTGGGGTCTCGTGTCCTTCGGAGTCCCCCGGAAGCGGGACGCGGAGCGGCTAGGGTGGGCAGGTCACCGACCGACGTCGGTGCGGAAGGAGCAGCGTGACGACCACCCTGCGCGTCATCCTCGACCAGATCGTGGCTCCGGTCCCCGGGCCGATCGGCCGGTACACCCGCGACCTCGGACGCGCGATCGTGGCCACCGCGCCGCGCGGCTGCGAGGTCGAGGCGATCGTGTCGTCGTCGCTCCCCGAGGACTACGATCGGGTGCTCGCCGAGGTGCCCGGGCTCGCCGGCCTCTACAAGACGTCGCTCGCCCGCCGCGAGCTCGCGGCTGCCTGGCAGCTCGGCATCACGACCTCGCCAGGCAGCGGCATGATCCACGGCACGAGCCTCTTCGCGCCGCTGCGCAAGCACGACCGCACGACGGGCGGCAACCAGGTCGTGGTGACCGTGCACGACGTGCTCGCGTGGACCCACCCCGAAGCGGTCAGCGCGGCATCCGTCGCCTGGCAGAAGGGCATGATGAAGCGCGCCCGCAGGCACGCCGACGCGATCGTCGTGCCCACGCACGCGCTGGCCGAGCGCCTCGAGCAGGTCGCCGACCTCGGCGACCGGGTGCGCGTGGTCGGCACCGCGCCGCGATCTGGCCTCGTGATCGGGCCCGACGCCGAGCAGCGTGCGGCGCGCCTCGGGCTCCCGCGGGAGTACATCGCGGTGCCGGGCACCCTCGAGCCCCGCAAGGGCCTCGTCGACGTGTTCACGGCGCTCGGACGCCGCGGCGTGCCCGACGTCCCCGTCGTGGTGCTCGGCCCCGAGTCCTGGGGCGACCAGCACGTGGCGGAGGTCGCCGAGGAGCTGGGCGTCGCGGCGTCCCGCATCCGGCACCTCGACGACCTCGACGCGGCCGACCTCGCGGTCGTGCTGCGCGGCTCCATGGCGTACGTCGCTCCGAGCCACGACGAGGGCTCGGGCACGGGGCTCATCGAGGCGTTCAGCCTCGGCGTCCCGGTGATCCACTCCGACGCGCCCGCGTACGTCGAGGTGTCGGCCGGCGCCGGACTCGGCGTGCCCGTCGGCATGGCCGACCACGGCTACGCCGACCGGCTCGCGGCGGCGATCACGTCGGTCGTCTCCGATCGCGGCCTCGCCGAACGGCTCGCGATCTCGGGCCACGACCGCAGCCGGGCGTTCACCTGGCGCGACGCCGGCGAGCGGGTCTGGCAGCTGCACGCCGACCTCTGACACCGCGACGGCCGGCGCCCACGGCCGAACAGCCGCGCACGGCCGCGCAGGCCGCCCGGCGACGCTATCCCGCCGGCTCCTCGGTCTCGGGCGGGAACACGGCCTGCTGCACGAGCTGGCGGATGTAGTCGTAGTCGGGATCCTCGGGATCCACGCCGTTCTCGGGCACGAGCGGGACGTCGACGATCGGCAGCTCCTTCGTCTTCGACGCGAGGTCGACGAAGTACCCGAGCATGCCCTGCGGCACGTCGGTCTTCACGACCTGGGAGCCGGCCGCGGCGATCTCCTGGAACTTCGACAGCACGTTCGCCGGGTTGAACTGGGCGAGCACCGCCTCCTGCAGCTGCAGCTGCCGCGCCATGCGGTCGTAGTCGCTCGTGCCGTGACGCGAGCGGGCGTACCAGAGCGCGTGGTAGCCGTCGAGGTGCTGCTCGCCCGCGGGGATCCACTCCGCGACGGTCGTGAAGGTCTCGTCGGCGTGGATGGGCACGTCCTCGGGCACGTTGATCGTCACGCCGCCGAGGGCGTCGATGAGCTGCTGGAAGCCGGCCATGTCGATGAGGACGTAGTACTGGATCGGCAGCCCGGTGATGCCCTCCGCGGCATCCCGCATCGCCTCGATGCCGGGCTCGGAGCCCTCGGCCACGGCGTTGGGGTACATCTCGGGGCTCTTCAGCTCGACCTCGGTGTAGATCGAGTTGAGCATGCAGACGTCGACCTCGCAGCCGTCGATCGAGCCGTAGCCCTCGGGGTAGACCGCCTTGAGCGGCGAGTCGTCGTCGAACGGCACGTCGACCATGTTGCGGGGCAGGCCGATGGTCACGGCCTGGCCGGTCTCGGCGTCGATGCTGACGACGCGGATGCTGTCGGGGCGCAGGCCGTCGCGGTCGGGCCCCGCGTCCCCGCCGAGCAGCAGCACGTTGTACCGGCCGTCGATGGGCGGCTCGCTCGGGCCTGCGACGAACACCGACGAGAGGAAGCCGCTCGCGGTCGTCGCGAGGTAGGCGCCGTACGCCGCCGTGCCCGAGACGAGCACCATGAGCACGACCGAGAGGGCCGCGACCCCGGCGCGAGCCGAGGGGGCGGTCTTCACGAACTTCACGAGGCGCAGCGTGTCGAAGGTCAGGATCGCCCAGAGCACGGCGTAGAACGCGAGCACGCCGGCCACGACCCAGAGCGAGATCGTCGTCGAGAAGACCGTGTAGATCACGGCGGGCCAGAAGATCCAGACCACGAGGGCCACGAGCGCGAGGAACCACAGCGCGAGCGTCGCGCCGAGGCCGAACCGGCCCAGCTTCCGGTCGCCCGCGAGCACCTGGGCGGAGCCCGGGATCAGCACGTTGAGCACGACGAGCCACCACGCGCGGCGGGTCATGACCGTGCGCGACCCCAGGTCGGGGTAGCGGATCGGGCTGGCGGCGAGGCTCATCGGGTGGACTTCAGCCGTTCGTTCTTCTCCTCGACCAGGGCGGCGAGGGCGGTGGCGTAGTCGGCGAGCGCGGTGCTGAGCGCGGCATCCGACGTCGCGAGGATCTTGACGGCGACGAGCCCGGCGTTGCGGGCGCCGCCGATCGAGACGGTGGCGACGGGCACGCCGGCGGGCATCTGCACGATCGACAGCAGCGAGTCGAGCCCGTCGAGGCGCGACAGCGGCACGGGCACGCCCACGACGGGCAGCGTGGTGACCGAGGCGAGCATGCCCGGCAGGTGCGCCGCTCCCCCGGCACCCGCGATGATCACCTTGAGGCCGCGCCCGGCGGCCTCCTTGCCGTATGCGATCATCTTCTCGGGCGTGCGGTGCGCGGAGACGACCTCCACCTCGTGCGCGACGCCGAACTCGTCGAGCAGTTCGGATGCCTCGCGCATCACGTTCCAGTCGGAGTCGGAGCCCATCACGACGCCCACGAGCGGGGTGGTTGCTGCAGTCACCCGAGAATCCTAAGGCGGCGTGCTGTGAGATGCCCGGAGGGCGCGCAGGGCTGCAGCGGCGTCGGAGTCGCGGCCGGGCCGGGTCGCGTCAGTCCTGGAAGACGGCGGCGGCCGCGCGCGCCTCGTACACGACGTCGTCGAGGTCGGCCCCGATCGCCGTGACGTGCCCGACCTTCCGGCCGGGGCGCGGCGCCTTGCCGTAGTTGTGCAGCTTCACGGTCGGATGCCCCGACAGCGCCTCCGCGTAGCGATCGGCGAGCGAGCCCTCGGCCGGACCGCCGAGCACGTTCACCATGACGCTCCACGTCTCGTGGCTGCCCGTGCCGCCGAGCGGCAGGTCGAGGACGGCCCGGAGGTGCTGCTCGAACTGCCCGGTCGTGGAGCCGTCCATCGACCAGTGCCCGCTGTTGTGCGGGCGCATGGCGAGCTCGTTCACGAGCACGCGGTCGTCGGTCGTCTCGAAGAGCTCCACGGCGAGCACGCCCGTGACGCCCAGGCCCTCGGCGATCGTGATGGCCACGTCGGCGGCGACGTCGGCGAGGCGCCCGGCCGAGCGCGGTGCGGGCGCGATGACCTCGCTGCACACCCCGCCGACCTGCACGGTCTCGACGAGCGGCCAGGCCGCGACCTCGCCCGATGGGCGGCGCGCCACGAGCTGGGCGAGCTCCCGACGGAAGTCGACGACCTCCTCGGCGAGGAGCGCGCCGCCGCGGCCGTCCTCGGCGACGGTGGCGAACCACTCGGCGACCTCGGCGGCCGAGCGCACGACGCGCACGCCCTTGCCGTCGTAGCCGCCGCGCGGCGTCTTCACGACCGCGGAGCCGCCGTGGTCGGCGATGAAGTCGTCGAGCTCGGCCGTCGTCGTGACGCGGGCCCAGTCGGGCACGGGGAGGCCGAGCTCGGAGAGTCGCGCGCGCATGAGGAGCTTGTCCTGCGCGAACCGCAGGGCGTCGGGTCCGGGGTGCACGGGGATGCCCTCGTCGACGAGCAGGTGCAGCACGTCCTGCGGCACGTGCTCGTGGTCGAACGTCACGACGTCGACCTCGCGCGCGAACGCGAGCACGGTCTCGGCGTCGGTGTAGTCGCCGACGCTGTCGGCCGCGAGTGCCGCCGACATGCCCTCCGCCTCGGCCAGCACGCGCAACTCGACGCCGAGTTCGATCGCCGCGGGAATCATCATCCGGGCGAGCTGCCCGCCGCCGATCACTCCGACCCGCACTCGTGCACACTCCATTCGCGTCGGCCGAGACGGCGCCCGGTGCGGCGCCCCGTTCAGTCTAGGCCGACCCCGACGGCATAGGATGTGCCGGTGACCACCACCGTCGGCAGTGCGTTCGCCCGCCTGTGGCACGGCCTGCTGGCGTACCTCGTGAAGTTCGGCGTGGTCGGGCTCATCGGCCTCGTCATCGACGTGGTGCTGTTCAACCTCCTGCGCCTCGGGGTGTTCGGCGACGACCATTGGGCGCAGTCGGCCATCGGGGCGAAGACCATCTCGACGAGCGTCGCGATCATCTTCAACTGGCTCGGCAACCGGTACTGGACCTTCCGCCGCCACCGCCG
This sequence comes from Agromyces mariniharenae, assembly GCF_008122505.1. Lineage (NCBI taxonomy): Bacteria > Bacillati > Actinomycetota > Actinomycetes > Micrococcales > Microbacteriaceae > Agromyces > Agromyces mariniharenae. The sequence continues at coordinate 411,113 of NZ_VSSB01000001.1, forward strand.
CCGGAACTACGTGCGCGAGTTCGTGGAGTACGCGATCGTCTCGATCGGCGGCATGCTCATCGCGCTGGCCTGCCTGTGGATCAGCCACCACTGGCTCGGGTACACGAGCCTCGTCGCCGACAACATCTCCTCGAACGTGGTCGGGCTCGCGCTCGGCACGGCCTTCCGCTTCCTGCTCTACCGCTACTGGGTGTTCGGCCACCACCGCTCCGACGGCCTCTCCAACCTCGAGCGCGTCGAGGAGGCGCAGCGCACGCTCTTCGAGGAGCCGACGCCGGTCGCGGAGCGCGAGCCGGTCGCGCCCGATGGCGATGCGTCGACGGATACCGCGGCTACGCCTCCGGCGCCTCGACCGTCGGCTGGAACCACGGCGGGTACACCGCCACCCGGGTCCTGACGCCCACCGCGTCGAGCGCCGCCCGCACGCGGTCGCGGACGCGGTCGTTGCCCACCGCGATGAGCAGCACGCGCTCGAGCGGGAGCAGCTCGCGCACGAGGAACTCCGCCGAGCGCAGCCGGGCGCCGTCGTCCTCGCGGTGGAGACGCTGCAGCATGCGGAGCACGTCGGGCCACGCCGACGCCGAGCCGACGCCGCCGGTCGCGGCATCCGCGTCGGTGACGACCACCGTGCCGGCGGTCTCGGTGCGTGCGCCGACGGCGGAGGCGACCGAGCTCACCAGGATCACGTGGTCGGCCGGCGGCCGCTGGACGGCCTCCGCGCTGAGCCGCGGGTCGGGCGTGCCCGTGCGGATGGCGTTCCAGACGTGCGCGTCGGTGGAGAGCAGGAAGGGGACGTAGTCGGCGACGACCGCGTCGACGCCCCCGACCGGTGCCGACCGCCGGAACGCGCGCGCGTCGGGCGCCGCGAGGTCGACGACCGGGGTCGCCCCGGCGTCATCGGCGAGCACGGCACCCGAGCCGAGGATCGGCGCGAGGTTCTCCACGTGCGTCACGTGGTAGATGCGCACCGTCTTCGGGTCGACGGGGGCCTCGGCGAGCGACGTCGCCGCACGCGAGGACCCGGCCACCCGGGCGGCCGGCCGCGCCGCGCGCGACGCACCTGCCCGTGCGCGGGGCGCAGCCTTGGCGACCGGCTTCGGCTCGGGCTGCTTCGGCGGGAAGCAGATGGCGCAGAGGCCGTCGTCGAAACCGTGGATGCATTCGTCGGCCACGTGGAACCCTTCATCGCGCGTCCCGCGCTCGGGGGCGCGCGGAACCACCCGTCTACGTTACGTCCTCCGAGCGGATGCCGCGGCACCGCGCGGGACGCACGCCACCGTCATCGGCGAGCGGATGCCGCGCACCCGCGCCGCGACGCGTCAGCGGCCGCCCCAGGCGATCGTGTCGCCGTCGAACAGCGTCGACTGCTCGGCCCGCCGCCGATCGGCGACGAGGCTGTGCGCGGCCTCCATGAGCTCGTCGAGCGCCGCCTGCACCTGGAACGGCTTCGGCACGTCGCGGATGACGAACGGATGCTCGTGGCCCGTGTTCACGCGCACGTCGCCCGAGCCGAACGCGCTCTGCAGCCACGTGCGCCGCACGGTCACGTCGTAGCCGCGGCTGTGCAGCAGCTCCTGCCGCACGCGCGCGAACACGCCGCTGCGCAGGATGATGCGCCGGGTGGTGATCGTCGTGCGCCGCGCGAGCCATGAGACGAACGGCAGCAGGCAGCCCGCGACCACGACGAGCAGCGCGACCGCGCCGACCGCGACGAGCTGCCACACCTCGGGGAGGATGACGAGGAAGTACGTCGCGGCCCCGACGGTCGCCAGGAGCAGCAGCACCGGGAGGATGAGGATCCGCGCGTGCCGCCGGACGCGTGCGACGACGCGCTCGACGTTCACTGCAGGCTGGGCGGCAGCCTCGCTCGCGGCTGGGCTCATACGCCCATTAATACCTCAGGTGCGTGACGTCGCCCGCGGCGACAGCCTGCGCCTCCCCATTCCGGTCGCGCACCAGCAGGCGGCCGTCGGGATCGAGGCGCTCCGCCACGCCGAGGAGCTCGCGTCCGCCCGGCAGCTCGACGCGCACCTCGGCGCCGAGCGTGCCGCAGAGCGAGCTCACCCGGTCGGCGACGCCGCTCGCCGCGGCATCCGCGCCGTGCTCGGCGAACGCGCGCACCAGCGACAGGAACGTGCCGAGGTAGTCGGCGAGCACGCGGTCGGCGTCGGGGTGCGCGCCCGTGACGAGCAGGAGCGACGTCGAGGTCAGCGTGGGCAGGTCGTGCTCGTCGAGCGTGAGGTTGAGCCCGGCGCCGACGACCACCGCGCCGGTCTCTGGGATCAGCTCCGAGAGGATGCCGCACACCTTGTAGCCCGACACCAGCACGTCGTTGGGCCACTTGAGCTCCACCTCGACGCCGCCGGTGCCATCGTCCTCCTCGTCGTCGTCGTCGGCGGATGCCGCGGCCTCGACGGCCCGGCGCACCGCCTCGGTCATGGCGGCCCCCGCGATGAGCGGGATCCAGCCGTAGCCCTCGGGCGGGAACGGCGCGCCGCCGGGCAGTTCGGGGCGCAGGAGCACCGAGATCGCGAGCGTCTTGCCCGTCGGGGCCAGCCAGGTGCGCCCGAGGCGGCCGCGGCCGCTCGTCTGGTCGTCGGTCACGATGACGGCGCCGTGCGGCCACGCCGCGGCGGCCGGCCCGGTGGCGGCCTCGCGCAGCTCGTCGTTCGTCGACCCGGCCGTCGCGAGGAACTCGAGGCGCGGGACGGCCGCGCGGCTCAGCGGAAGATCCATGCCCACATCCTCCCGCAGGTGGGCGCGTCACGGGAATGCACGACGTGGGCGGATGGATTTGTAGGAATCCCTCAACGAAGTGCCGCGTAGGCGCGCCGGTAGAGTGAACGGCGTGACCGAAGCGACTGACGGCCCCGACCTCTTCACGACCGCCGGCAAGCTCGCCGACCTCAAGCAGCGCTATCACGAAGCCGTGACCGCGTCGGGCGAGGCGGCCATCGAGAAGCAGCACGCCAAGGGCAAGATGACCGCGCGCGAGCGCATCGCCGAGCTCCTCGACCCCGGCTCGTTCGTCGAGCTCGACGAGTTCGTGCGGCACCGCACGCACGCGTTCGGCATGGATGCGAAGCGCCCCTACGGCGACGCGGTCGTGACCGGCACGGGCACGATCCACGGCCGGCAGGTCGCGGTGTACTCGCAGGACTTCACGATCTTCGGCGGCTCGCTCGGCGAGGTCGCGGGCGAGAAGATCATCAAGGTCATGGAGCTCGCGCTGAAGCTCGGCGTGCCCATCATCGGCATCCTCGACTCGGGCGGCGCACGCATCCAGGAGGGCGTCGTTGCCCTGGGCAAGTACGGCGAGATCTTCCGCCGCAACACGGCCGCCTCGGGCGTCATCCCGCAGATCTCGATCGTCTGCGGCCCGGCCGCGGGCGGCGCGGTCTACTCGCCGGCGCTCACCGACTTCGTCATCATGGTCGACAAGACGAGCCAGATGTTCGTCACCGGCCCCGACGTCATCAAGACCGTGACCGGCGAGGACGTCGGCATGGAGGAGCTCGGCGGCGCGCTCACCCACAACACCGTCTCGGGCGTCGCGCACTACCTCGCGAGCGACGAGTCCGACGCGCTCGATTACGCGCGCACGCTCGTCTCGTTCCTGCCCGACAACAACCAGACGGATGCCCCCGTCTACGACGCCGACGTCGAGCTCGAGATCACCGACGAGGACCGCCGGCTCAACACGATCATCCCCGACTCGCCCAACCAGCCGTACGACATGCACTCGATCATCGAGGGCATCGTCGACCACGGCGACTTCCTCGAGGTGCAGCCGCTCTACGCACCCAACGTGATCATCGGGTTCGCCCGCATCGAGGGCCGTTCGGTCGGCATCATCGCGAACCAGCCGAGCCAGATGGCGGGCACGCTGAACATCGCCGCGGGCGAGAAGGCGTCGCGCTTCGTGCGGTTCTGCGACGCGTTCTCGATCCCGATCCTCACGCTCGTCGACGTGCCGGGCTACCTCCCCGGCACCGACCAGGAGTGGACCGGCGTCATCCGCCGCGGCGCGAAGCTGCTCTACGCGTACGCCGAGGCGACCGTGCCGCTCGTCACCGTGATCACCCGCAAGGCGTACGGCGGCGCGTACATCGTCATGGGCTCCAAGCAGCTCGGCGCCGACATCAACCTCGCCTGGCCGACCGCCGAGATCGCGGTCATGGGCGGGCAGGGCGCGGTGAACATCCTCTACCGCGCCGAGATCAAGCGCGCCGAGGAGGCCGGCGAGGACGTCGCGGCGGTGCGCACGCAGCTCGCCAACGAGTACACCTACAACGTGGCGTCGCCGTTCCTCGCGGCCGAGCGCGGCGAGCTCGACGGCGTGATCGAGCCCGCTGCGACGCGCGTCGCGATCGTGAAGGCGCTGCGCACGCTGCGCACCAAGCGCGCGAGCCTGCCGCCGAAGAAGCACGGGAACATCCCGCTCTAGGGGGAGCCATGGCCGACGAGTACACGACCGGCGGTGCCGGCGCAGCCGAGGGCGACGAGCGCGCCGCGGCCATCCGCTTCATCACGCGCGACGTGACCGACGAGGAGGCCGCAGCCGTCACGGCGGTGCTGCTCGCGGCGCTCGACGAGGGCGTCGCCGAGCCGACCGCGACGGAGCCCGGGCGCGATCGATGGGTCCGCAGCGGCGCCGCGATGCGCGCGCCGCTCGCCGTCGGGCCCGGCAACTGGGCGCGCTCAGCCTGCTGAATGCCGACTGTCCCCCGTTTCCGCGGGATGCATCGGGGGGCGCGGACTCCCCGCGTTCAACGGGATCCCGGGCGAGCGACGGCATCGGGCGCCTCGCCTGTCCCCCGAACGTCGTCGTGTCCCCACAAATGATGACTATGCGACCGGGTCCGAATGCGCCAAGATGAGTGTCGCAGGCTCCTCTGTGGAGTCGCCACCGTCACCGGTCGGGTAACCGGTGACCGTTGGGGGCGAGTCAGGGCGATATTCGGGTTGTCGCCGTGGCTCGGGCTTGATGGGGGGCCGATCGAAGATCGGTCCCCCACCTTCATGTCCGGGGCCGTCGTCGTTCGGCGCACCCGCGTGCCCGCCCCGTCAGGTGCGCGGGATCTCCAGCCAGAACTCGACCTCGAGGTCGTCGGTGCTGTCCGAGGGCTCCGCGCCCTCGGGCTCGCGCAGGCCGACGACGGTGACCGCCACTACAGAGCCCTCCGCCGCCGTGCGGGCGATGATGCGGTCGGCGCTCGACCCCGCGACGGCCTCCGCCAGGCGGGAGAGCACGCGGTCGCGGGTCGGCTCGTCGAGGTCGTCGATGCCGCCCTCGTCGAGCAGGGTCACGACGGTGCCCCGCTCGCGCGCTCGCTGCACCTCGGTGCGGACGGCGTCGGTCAGCAGCATCCGCCCGCGGATCTCGTCGCGGATCGCCGCCTCGAGCATGCGGCACTCGCGCCGCTGGTCGTCGGTCAGGCGTCCCCCTCGGTCGCCGATGCGCCGGAGCATGGGCGCAGCGATGCGGTTGGTCTGCGCGAGGCGCATGCGGCCCTCGAACAGATGCGCGTCCTGGGCGGCCTGCCAGGCCGCGGCCTCGCGCTCCGCCTGCGCGTACCGGCGGGTCTCGCGCGCGGCGGTCGTGAGTGCTGCGGTCAGCATGTGCGCGATCCCGACCCAGACGATGCTGCCGATCACGCCGAGCGTGCCGAGCGAGAGCGGCCCCGCCCACACTACGCTCTGCACCGCCAGCGCGATGACGCCGAGCCAGGCGGCTGCGAGCTGCCGTCGCGCCGCGGCGATGGTCATGAGCGTGCCGACCGCGGCCACGTACCACGTGGCATAGCCGTTCTGCGCGTTCGCGTCGAGCTGGCTCGTCACGAGCAGCGGCAGCACGATGCAGACGGCGAGGTCGAACGCGGCGAGCCAGTCGGGCATCCGGATGCGCTGCACGGGCCAGAGGCTCGCGATCGTGGCGACCGTGTACAGCACCAGGGCGACGATCGCGGGCCACGGCGACGCCGGCACGTTGAGCGAGTAGATGCCGAGGATCACGTGGTACGCCGAGAACATCGCGCCGAGCACGAGCAGCAGCCAGCGGGGGACGGTGATCACGCGCCGACCCCCTCGGCGTCGGACGGCCAGGACACGGTCACGAGCGTCCCGTGACCGGGGCGGGACGCGATCTCGGCCGCTCCCCCGGCGTTCGCCATGCGCTCCTCGATGGAGACGCGCAGGCCGAGGCGCTCCTCGGGCACCTCGTCGCGGGCGAAGCCGACGCCGTTGTCGGCGACCTCGATGACGGCGCCGCCGGTGCGCACGCCGCGGATGCGCAGCTCGCGCCGGGTGCTGCGGCCAGGCTCGTCGGCGTGCTGCATGCTGTTCACCATCGCCTGGACCGTCGCGGAGTAGAGCGCCTCCACCGCCTCGACGGGCAGCTCGACGCCGCCGGCGTTGACGACCCGCACGGTGAACGGCGCCGAGAACGTGGTGAGCGCCGCGCGCAACCGGCGCACGAGCACGGGCAGCCCCACGCGGTCGAGGGCGCGCGGCCCGGCGGCGCCCGCCTCGTCGAGGCGCTTCACCGCGTCACGGGCCATGCGCGCGGCGAGGTCCTGCTCCTCGGGCGACTCGGCGGCCGCCGCAGACAGGAGCGTCGTGAGCACGCTGTCGTGCACGAGCGCGTCGACCTTCACGCGCTCGTTCTCGGTCGCGTGCTGGCGCGCGGCGAGGTCGTAGCGCTGCAGGGCCGCCTCCTGCGCCGTGTCGACGGACTCTGCGGCCTGGCGCAGCATGACCACGATGATGAGCACCACGACGCCGAGGATGATCGCGTACATCGAGTTGAGCACCGCGAGGAGCGGGTCCACGGCGCCACCGGCGGGCAGCAGTCGGATGACGCCGTAGATCGTGGGCACGATGAGCGTGTACCCCGTCGCGACCGGCGCCGGCAGCGCGACCACCGCGGCCGTCGTGGCGACCGTGCAGATGTAGTAGAGCCACGGCGTCTGGCCGACGAGGGCGGCGGGATCGGCCACGAGGAAGGGCCAGGCGAGCAGCGCGAGCACGTACAGCGCGGCGAACGCGAACGCGGCGCCGCGCACGGCGAGCTTCGCGATCGAGGCGACGGCCACCGCGACGAGCGAGCCGTAGAGCACGGCCATGAGCGCGGCGCCCGCGCCCTCGATGAGCGCCGCCGACTGCTCGAGCGCGAGCGGCACGGTCTGCGCGCCGAACACGAGGCCGAAGAGTCCGAGCGCACGGCCCGAGATCGTCTCGACCTGCGCCCGGGTGACCGCGGTCCGACGGCGCGTCGCGAGTCGCGCGACCCGCCACTCAGCGGCGGGCATCCCCGCCTTCGACGTCGAGGCCCGGCAGGATGCCGTCCTCGACCGCGCGTCGCAGCAGGTCGACCTTCGTGGGCGCCGGCCGGCCGACCTCGACGTACTTGGCACGGATGCGGTCGAGGTACTCGCGCGCGGTCGAGTGCGCGATGCCGAGCTGCATGGCCACGAGCTTCAGCGGCAGTCCCGAGGCGTAGAGGTGCAGCACGTCGCGTTCGCGACGGCCGAGCTGGGCCTTCGCGAAGTCGCGGTCGGCCTCGATCGCGCTCGCCCACTCCACGTTGTTCAGCACCTCGCCGCGGGCGACGGTCGCGATCGCCGCGATGACGGTCGCCATGGGCGACGCCTTCGGGATGACCCCCGCGGCGCCCGCGGCGAGCGCCTCGCGCACCGCTGCGACACGGTCGGCGATGCTGTGCACGAGCACCGCGCTGCCCGTCTCGAGCACGGCGCGCACGTTCTCGGTCACCGAGGAGCCGTCACCGAGCGAGAGGTCGAGCACGACCACGTCGCATGAGCGGCCGTCGAGCGCTGCGAGGAGCTCGGGCACGTTCGAGGTCTCGGCGACGACCTCGTAGCCGGCGTCGCGGCAGGCCGCGCGGAGTCCGAGCCGCACGGCCTCGTGGTCGTCGACGATGGCGACCGTGGCGGCCATGTCCTGCTGCGGTGCATCCGTCACGCCGTCCCCTTTCCCGACAGTTCACACGATAGCGGTCAGCCTCGCGACGGCCTCGACGTGATGGGTGTTCGGGAAGAGGTCGAACGCGACCACCTCGTCGAGTCCGTACCCGCGCTCCCGCAGCAGCCCGACGTCGCGGGCGAGGGCCACCGGGTCGCAGGCCACGTACACGAGCTGGCGCGGGTGCAGCTCGGCGAGCCGGTCGACGACGGCGCGCCCGGCGCCCGAGCGCGGCGGGTCGAGCACGACGGTCGCGTCGCGCAGCCGTGCCCGCTCGGCGGCGGTCGCGGCATCCGCGAGCTCGTCGAGGAAGCGGTCGACGCGCGCCGTGACCGCCCGCGATCCGACCCACTCGGCGAGGTTCGCGCCCGCGTGCTCGGTGGCTCGCGTGTCGGCCTCGACCGTCGTGATGCGCACCGCGTCGCCGAAACGGTCGCCCACGGCCGCCGCGAGCAGGCCCACGCCGCCGTAGAGGTCGAGGTTCGCTGCCCGCGGGTCGAAGAGCGCCGGATCCACGGCGTCCTGCACCGCGCGCGTGAGCGTGGCCGCCGCGCCGCGGTGCACCTGCCAGAACCCGTCGCGGTCGAGGACGAAGGTGCGGTCGCCGACGCGTTCGGTGATCGTCGGGCGCGGGCCGCGCCGCGGCATCCGCTCGACGTCGACGACCACGAGTGCCGGTTCGCCGACGCTCGGGGCGACGAGGTCGACGGCGCGCGCTCCGGGGAAGCGCGACGAGAGCGGCGCGAGCTCGTCGAGCGACGCGACGGCCAGGGGCACGGATGCCACGGGCACGACCGTGTGGCTGCGTGCGGCGTAGGGGCCGACCGTGCCGTCCTCGGCGACCTGCAGCCGCACGCGGGTGCGCCAGCCGGTGCCGTCGGCGGACACGCCGGGCGCGAACGCGGGGTCGATCTCCTGCACCTCGACGTCGTGCTCGACCCCGCCGAAGCGGCGCAGGGCGTCGCGGAGCACCTCGGACTTGAGCGCGCGCTGGCGGTCGATGCGGATGTGGCCGAACTCCGCTCCCCCGGCGCGCCGCTCGGGCGCGCGGTCGACGGAGGCCTCGGCCCAGACGTGCTCCTGCCGGTCGGGCGATGCCTCGAGCACCTCGAGGGTCTCGGCGCGCCAGAAGCGGTCGTGGCGGCGGTCGGTGATGCGCGCCCGCACCCGCTCGCCGGGGATCGCGTCGGGCACGAACACGACGCGGCCGTCGTGGTGCGCGACGAAGACGCCGCCGTGCGCGACGCGCTCGACGTCGAGCTCGACGACGGGTTCGTCGGCGGCCGGAGCGGCGGGCCCGCCCGGCCCGGTCGGCCCGGACGCGGGTCGCCGAGCCCCCCGGGCTCGCGGGCTCGGGCGGCGGGGGCGACGGGGCTCGGCCATGCTTCGAGCATTCCACAGCCCGCGCCGGGCGCGGCAGGATGGGGGCATGCGCCTCTACCTCGCCTCGACGTCGCCCGCCCGGCTCCAGACGCTGCGGGCGGCCGGCATCGAGCCGATCGCGATCGCGCCGGGCGTCGACGAGGCCGCGGCCGTCGCGGCGGCGGAGGCGGCATCCGGCACGCTCGAGGCGCCCGACATGGTGCAGCTGCTCGCGCGGCTGAAGGCCGAGGCGATCGTGGGCCGCGAGCACGACGGCGAGCCCATCGACGGGCTCATCCTCGGCGGCGACTCGGCGTTCCTCACGGGCGGCGCGATCCACGGCAAGCCGCACCTCCCCGAGGTGGCCCGCGAGCGCTGGCTGGCGCAGAACGGCAGCCACGGCGACCTGTGGTCGGGTCACTGGCTCATCGACCACCGCGGAGGGCGCGCGAACGGCGCCGTCGGACGGGCGGATGTCGCGACGGTGCGCTTCGCGGCGCTCGACGAGGCCGAGATCGACGCCTACATCGCCACGGGCGAGCCGCTGCTCGTCGCGGGGGCGTTCACCATCGACAGCCTCGGCGGGCCGTTCATCCGCCGCGTGGAGGGCGACCCGTCGACCGTGGTGGGGCTCTCGCTCTCGACGGTGCGCGACCTCGTGCGCGAGCTCGGCGCGGACTGGCCCTCGCTCTGGAATCGCCGCTGACGGCCATTGTCGACGCCCGCAAGGGTCACCGGCCTTTTTTGTGGAAGCGACCCAAAGGCGAGCGCAGGCGGCCCAATAGGCTTGAGGATTATGCCGCGTATCACCAAGGTCCTCATCGCCAACCGTGGAGAGATCGCCGTCCGCGTCATCCGCGCCGCCCGTGACGCCGGCATCGGCTCGGTGGCCGTGTACGCAGACCAGGACCGCGACGCCCGCCACGCGAAGCTCGCCGACGAGGCCTACGCGCTCGACGGCACCACGAGCGCCGAGACGTACCTCGTCATCGACAAGCTCCTCTCGGTCGCCCGTCGCTCCGGCGCCGACGCGGTGCACCCCGGCTACGGGTTCCTCGCCGAGAACCCCGACTTCGCCCGCGCCGTGATCGATGCCGGCCTGACCTGGATCGGCCCGTCGCCCGAGGCCATCGAGCGCCTCGGCGACAAGGTGTCGGCCCGGCACGTGGCCGAGAAGGTCGGCGCGCCGCTCGCGCCGGGCACGCTCAACCCGGTGGCGGATGCCGCTGAGGTGCTCGAGTTCGTCGACGTGCACGGCCTGCCCGTGGCGATCAAGGCCGCCTTCGGCGGCGGCGGCCGCGGCCTCAAGGTCGCCCGCACGCGCGAGGAGGTGCCCGAGCTCTTCGATTCGGCCACCCGCGAGGCGGTCGCCGCGTTCGGCCGCGGCGAGTGCTTCGTCGAGAAGTACCTCGACAAGCCCCGCCACGTCGAGACCCAGTGCCTCGCCGACCAGCACGGCAACGTCGTCGTCGTGTCGACGCGCGACTGCTCGCTGCAGCGCCGCCACCAGAAGCTCGTCGAGGAGGCGCCCGCGCCGTTCCTCACCGAGGAGCAGAACCGCCTCCTGTACGAGGCGTCCAAGGCCATCCTCAAGGAGGTCGGCTACGTCGGCGCGGGCACGTGCGAGTTCCTCATCGGCCAGGACGGCACCGTCTCGTTCCTCGAGGTGAACACGCGCCTCCAGGTCGAGCACCCCGTGTCCGAGGAGGTCACCGGCCTCGACCTCGTGCGCGAGCAGTTCCGCCTCGCCGAGGGCGGCGTGCTCGACTACCCCGACCCCGCGACGACCGGACACTCGATCGAGTTCCGCATCAACGGCGAGGACCCGGGCCGCAACTTCCTCCCCGCGCCCGGGCCCGTGCACCAGCTGCGCTTCCCCGGCGGCCCCGGCGTCCGCATCGACTCGGGCGTCACCAGCGGCGACGAGATCTCGGGCGCGTTCGACTCGCTGCTCGCGAAGCTCATCGTCACGGGCGCCACCCGCAAGGACGCCCTCGAGCGCGCCCGCCGGGCCCTCGACGAGTTCGAGGTCGCCGGCCTGCCCACCGTGCTGCCGTTCCACCGCGACATCGTGAACAACCCCGCGTTCGCGCCCGAGGGCGACGAGCCGTTCTCGGTCTACACCCGCTGGATCGAGACCGAGTACGACAACACGCTCGAGCCGTGGTCGGGCGAGCTCGCCGAGGGCTCCGGCCCGGCGGCGCGCACCGACGTGGTCGTCGAGGTCGGCGGCCGCCGCATCGAGGTGACGCTGCCGAAGAAGCTGCTGGGCGGCTCGGCGGCGGGCACCGCGACCGCCGGCCCCGCTCCGCGCCGCCGCAACCTCGCGCACGCCGTGGACACCGTGGCCGGCGACGCCGTGAAGGCGCCCATGCAGGCGACCGTCGTGAAGGTCGCGGTGGCCGAGGGGGACCGGGTCGTCAAGGGCGACCTCGTGCTCGTGCTCGAGGCCATGAAGATGGAGCAGCCGATCGTCGCCCACAAGGACGGCGTCGTCGGCCTCGTCAACGCCGAGGCGGGCGCCACGGTGTCGAGCGGGCACCTGCTGCTCGCGATCAACGATCCCAGCTGACCTGCTTGGAACGCGCGGAGCCCGCCGCGTCCGCCGTTTCGACGCGAGCGCTGGTCACCCGATGGGCGGCGCCCCCTGCGGCGTCGGGAGCTCCACTTCGCTGACCGCGCCCGCGAGCCGCGAGCGGCGCCGGCCGTAGAGCAGATAGATCACGACGCCGATCGCGAGCCACACGAGGAACCGCACCCACGTGAGCGTCGTGAGGTTCAGCATGAGCCAGAAGCACAGCGCCGCCGAGAGGATCGGCAGCACGGGCGACCACGGCACCCGGAAGCCCCGCGGCAGGTCAGGGCGCGTACGACGAAGCACGACGATGCCGATGCTCACGAGCACGAACGCCGAGAGCGTGCCGATGTTGATCATCTCCTCGAGGAGGCCGACGTCGGTGAACGCCGCGACGAGGGCCACGACGGTGCCGCCGATGATCTGGATGCGGGCCGGGGTCTTCGTGTGCTCGGTCGTGCGCGAGAGCCAGCGCGGCAGCAGCCCGTCACGGCTCAGGGCGAAGACGATGCGCGACAGGCCGAGCAGCAGCACCATGATGACGGTCGTGAGGCCCGCGAGTGCCCCGACCGAGATCACCGCCGACGCCCAGTCCTGTCCCACGAGCCGGAACGCAGTGGCCAGCGACGGGGTCTCCTCCTCGGCGAGCTCGGTGTACGACACCATGCCGGTCATGACGATCGACACGAGCACGTAGAGCGCCGTGACGATCGCGAGCCCGAGGAAGATGCCGCGCGGCAGGCGGCGCTGGGGGTCCCGCACCTCCTCCGCGCTCGTGGCGACCACGTCGAAGCCGATGAAGGCGAAGAACACGAGGGATGCCGCGGCCAGCAGCCCGAAGACGCCGTACTGCGCGGGCGCCGCACCGGTCGCCCACGAGAACAGCGACTGCGTCCAGGCATCCGACGCGCCGCCCTCGGTGGGCACCGCCTCGGGGATGAACGGCACGTAGTTCGCGGCGTTGATGAAGAAGAAGCCCACGACGATCACGAACACGACGATCGCGACCTTGATGATCGTGAAGACCGAGCCGACCCGCGCGGTGAGCTTGGTGCCGGCCACCAGCAGTGCGGTGAACACCGCGACGATGAGGAAGGCGGGCCAGCTCACCTGGACCCCGCCGAGGTCGATCGTGGCCGGGAACGGGATCCCGAAGGCGAGCAGCGCCTCGCCGAGGTAGACGCCCCAGTACTTCGCGATCACCGCGGCGCCGGTGAACATCTCGAGGATGAGGTCCCAGCCGATGATCCAGGCGAGCAGCTCGCCCATCGTCGCGTACGTGAACGTGTACGCGCTGCCCGCCACGGGCACCGTCGACGCGAACTCGGCGTAGCACATGATGGCGAGGCCGCAGGTGATCGCGGCGAGGATGAACGAGATCGTCACGCTCGGCCCGGCGAAGTTCGCCGCGGCCTGGGCACCGACCGAGAAGATGCCCGCGCCGACGGCCACCGCGATGCCCATGAGCGCGAGGTCCCACGTGCCCAGCGAGCGGCGGAGGCTGCGTTCCTCGTCGCCCGAGTCCGCGATCGACGCCTCGACGGATTTCACGCGCCAGTTCATCGTTCCCCCTGCGGTCGGGCGTCGACCCCCGCGACGCCGCGTCGTCTCAGCGTACGACGTGCATGGCCCTCGCGGCATCCGTCAGCGACCCGGTCAGCGACGGGTAGACCGGGAACGCCTCGGCGAACTGGTCGACCGTGAGGCGGTGCTCGACGGCGAGCGCGAGCGGCAGGACGAGCTCCGACGCCTTCGGTGCGACGATGACGCCGCCGATCAGGGCGCCAGAACCGCTCGATGCGAAGAGCTTCACGAAGCCGTCGCGGATGCCCATCATCTTCGCGCGCGGGTTGGACGCGAGCGGCAGCTTGTAGACGACGCCCGGCACGATGCCCTCCTCGATGGCCTTCTGCGTCCAGCCGACCGTCGCGATCTCGGGCTGCGTGAAGATGTTCGAGGTGATGTTGCGCTCCTCGGGCGGGTCGACGATGTCGCCCATGGCGTGGAAGATCGCGGTGCGCCCCTGCATCGACGCGACCGAGGCGAGCGGCGGAAACGTGGTGCAGTCGCCCGCCGCGTAGATGTTCGGCATCGACGTGCGCGCCACCCGGTTCACCCGGATGTGGCCGCTCTCGCTGAGCTGCACGCCCGCCTCCTCGAGGCCGATGTCGGTCGTGTTCGGCACCGCGCCCACCGCCATGAGGCAGTGGCTGCCGCGCACCTCGCGCCCGTCGGTGAGGGTCGCGACGACCGAGTCGCCGTCGCGCACCACCGACTCGGCGCGCGACTTGTTCAGGACCTTCATGCCGTTGCGCTTGAAGACCTTCTCGATCACCGCGGCGGCGTCTGCGTCCTCGCCGGGGAGCACCTGGTCGCGGCTGGAGATGAGCGTCACCTTCGCGCCGAGCGCGCGGTAGGCCGATGCGAACTCCGCACCGGTCACGCCCGAGCCGACCACGATGAGGTGCTCGGGGATCTCGGGCAGGTCGTAGAGCTGCTTCCAGTTGAGGATGCGCTCGCCGTCGGGCACGGCCGTCGGCAGCACGCGCGGCGTCGCGCCGACCGAGATGACGAGCGTGTCGGCCTCGATGCGGTCGAAGTCGGTGCCGCCCTTGGCGGTCGAGACGATGATGGCGTTCGGCCCGTCGAGCCGGCCCTCGCCCTGCACGAGGTTGACGCCCGCGTCGAGCAGGTTCGCGCGCATGTCCTCGGACTGCTGCGCCGCGAGCCCGAGCAGCCGCTTGTTCACCGCCTGGAGGTTGATCGCGACACTCGGCTTGACCGCCTTGTCGCCCGAGCCCTTCGCGTAGAACTGCACGCCGAGGTCGGCCGCCTCCTTCACCGCGTTCGACGCCTCGGCGGTCGCGATGAGCGACTTCGACGGCACCACGTCGGTGAGCACGGCCGAGCCGCCGACGCCGGCGCGCTCGATGAGCGTGACCTCCGCGCCGAGCCTCGCGCCGGCCAGCGCGGCCTCGTAGCCGCCCGGCCCCCCTCCGAGGACGGCGATCCGTTGCGTGCGCTCGAACTCGTAGGCCATGCTCGATATTCTGTCGCAGCGCGCGAAACGGCACCAAACGAGCACGGCCTGACGCGGCATCCGCCCCCTCATTAGAGTGGTGGGATGCAGGAGACCAACCCGCTCGACGACCCGAACGCCGACCCCTTCGCCATCGCCGCCGAGGCGGCGGCGCGGATCGCGGAGCTCACCGGTGTGGAGCGCCACGACATCGCGCTCACGCTCGGCAGCGGCTGGGGCCGCGCGGCGGAGCTCATCGGCGAGACCACCCACACCATCCCCGCCACCGAGGTGCCCGGCTTCTCGAAGCCCGCGCTCGAGGGGCACGTCGGCACGCTGCGCTCGGTCGCCCTGCCGAACGGCAAGCACGCGCTCGTCATCGGCGCGCGCACGCACTACTACGAGGGCCACGGCGTGCGACGCGTCGTGCACTCGGTGCGCACGGCGGCGGCGACCGGAGCCACGACCATGATCCTCACGAACGGCGCGGGCGGCATCAAGCAGCACTGGACGCCGGGCACCCCCGTGCTCATCAGCGACCACATCAACATGACGGGCGATTCGCCGCTCGAGGGCGCGACGTTCATCGACCTCACCGACCTGTACTCGCGGCGCCTGCGCAACCTGGCGCGCTCGCTCTCCCCCGGCATCGACGAGGGCGTCTACGTGCAGTTCCGCGGCCCGCACTACGAGACGCCGGCCGAGGTGCAGATGGCGAAGACCATCGGCGGCCACATCGTCGGCATGTCCACGGCGCTCGAGGCGATCGCCGCCCGGCAGGCCGGCATGGAGATCCTCGGCATGTCGCTCATCACGAACCTCGCCGCAGGCATCCAGCTCACGCCGCTGAGCCACGAGGAGGTCATCGAGGCCGGCCGCGCCGCCGAGCCCGTGATCTCCAAGCTGCTCGCCGACATCGTCGCCGAGCTCTAGGGGGCATCGGATGTCGCAGGACAACGCCGCCGGAGCCGAGCGCCTCGCGCTCGCCGAAGCCTGGCTCGCGCAGGACCCCGACCCCGAGACCCGTGCCGAGCTCGCCGCACTCGTCGACGGCGCGAGAGCCGGGGATGCCGCGGCCATCGACGAGCTCGCCGACCGGTTCGACGCGCGCCTCGCGTTCGGCACCGCCGGGCTCCGCGGCGAGATCGCCGCCGGCCCCAACCGCATGAACCGCGTGCTCGTGTCGCAGGCCGCGGCGGGGCTCGCCGCGTACCTCCTCGAGCGCGCCCGGCCCGGCGAGACGCCCTCGGTCGTCATCGGCTACGACGGGCGCAAGAACTCCGCCGTGTTCGCCCGCGACTCGGCCGAGATCATGGCCGGCGCCGGCGTGCGCGCGGTGCTCCTGCCGCAGCTGCTGCCGACGCCGGTGCTCGCGTTCGCCGTCCGCCATCTCGACACCACGGCCGGGGTCATGGTCACGGCCTCGCACAACCCGCCGAACGACAACGGCTACAAGGTGTACCTCGGCGGCGAGCACGGCGGCTCGCAGATCGTGTCGCCCGCCGACGCCGAGATCGCCGCGGCGATCCACCACGTCGCGGCGACGACCACGGTGCCCGACCTCCCCCGCGGCGAGTTCGAGACCGCGTCCGAGGAGGTCGCCGACGAGTACGTGCGGCAGACCGCCCTCGTCGCCGACCGGCCCGCCTCGCAGCCGCGCGTCGTCTACACGGCGATGCACGGCGTCGGCTGGGAGACCGCGGCCCGCGTGCTCGCGGCCGCGGGCTTCGACGCGCCGGCCGTCGTCTCGGCGCAGATCTCGCCCGATCCGGCGTTCCCGACCGTCGCGTTCCCCAATCCCGAGGAGCCGGGCGCGATGGACCTGAGCTTCGCCGAGGCGCGCGCGGCAGGGGCCGAGCTCGTGATCGCGAACGACCCCGACGCCGACCGGCTCGCCATCGCGATCCCCGACGCGTCGTCGGCCGACGGCTATCGTCGCCTGTCGGGCAACGAGGTCGGCCTGCTGCTCGGCTGGCGCGCCGCACGGCGTGCCGCCGACGTCCCGGGCGACTCCGGACCCGACGGCACGCTGGCGTGCTCGATCGTCTCGTCCCCGGGCCTCGAGGCCGTCGCGCGAGCCTACGACCTCGACTTCGAGGCGACGCTCACGGGCTTCAAGTGGATCTCCCGCGCCCCGAATCTCGTCTTCGGCTTCGAGGAGGCGCTCGGCTACCTCGTGAACCCCGAGACCGTGCACGACAAGGACGGCATCTCCGCCGCCGTGGCGTTCCTCTCGCTCGCGGCGTCGCTGAAGGCCGAGGGGCGCACCATCGCCGACCACCTCGACGAGTTCGTCGAGAGGTTCGGCTGCTTCGACTCGTCGCAGGTCTCGATCCGCGTGACCGACCTGTCGCGCATCGGCGAGATCATGGCGCGGCTGCGCGCCGAGCCGCCGTCGTCGGTGGGCGGCATCCGGGTCGAGCGCATCGAGGACCTCGCCGACGGCTTCGGCGCGCTTCCCCCGTCCGACGTGCTGCGCATCATCCTCGAGGGCGGCGCACGCGTCATGGTGCGGCCGAGCGGCACCGAGCCGAAGCTCAAGGTCTACATCGACGCCGTCGGCACCGAGGGCACCGTCGGCGAGCGGCGCGCCGCGGCATCCGCCGCCGTCGCCGCGCTCGAGGCGGGCATGCGCGAACTCACGGCCTGAACGGGCGGGGTCGGGCTCCTCGCGAGTCCGGCCCGCCTCGGCCCGGCGGGACCGGTGCGCCCCGCGTCGTCGTGTCGCCCTCCGCGCCGGCACCTCGCGTCGCCGCGCAGCAGCCGGCCTCAGCCGATCGATGCCTCGAGCTTCTCGCCGATCTCCTCGACGTCGAAGTAGTTCACGACCTCGACGATCTCCGCATAGCTGCGGCCGATCGCGCGGCGCACCTCGTCGGCGAGCTCGGTCGATGTCAGGATGACCTGCGCGTCGGCCGCGGCGGCCGCGATGTCGGCGAGGCCGCTCGCCGAGACGTCGGCGGTGAGCCCCAGCCGGTCGAGCGCGCGCTCGGCGTTCGTCTTCAGGATCGCCGACGTGCCCACGCCGACGCCGCACACCGCCACGATCCTCATGCGCCCGCGGCCGTTCCTGCGGGCGCCGCGTCGACGCCGAGGAGTCCCCGCACCTCGTCGGGCGTCGTGGCGCGCGCGAGGCGACCGACGATGCCCGTGTCGTTGAACGCGTTCGCGAGCTGCGCCACGGATGCCACGTGGTCCTCGGCGTTCGAGACCGCGAGCCCGATCACGACCCGCACCGGGTCGTTGTGCGGGTGCCCGAACGGCACCGCGTCGGCGAGCGTCACGACCGCGAGACCCTCTCGGCGCACGTCGGAGCCGGGGCGGGCGTGCGCCAGCGCGAGGCCCGGCGCGATGACCACGTAGGCGCCGAACTCCTCGATCACGCCGATCATGCGGTCGGCGTACTCCGACCGCGTCGCGCCCGAGCGGGTGAGGGCGCGGCCGACCTCGCGCACCGCGGCGCGCCAGTCGTCGGCACGCGCGCCGAGCACGACGGCCGTGTCGGGAAGGGGAGGGATGGAGGTCATGGGTGTCCGATCGGGGGCGCGACGGCCCTCGGAGGCCGCGTGGCGTGCCGGTCAGGCTTCGTCGAAGCCGTCCTGGATGCGCTCGGCGAGCTCCTCGCGGTCGTCGAGCGGCAGGAACGCGGATGCCGCGGCGTTCAGCTGGAACGTCTCGAAGTCGTCGAGGTCGTAGCCGAACGCGTCGGAGAGCAGGGAGAGCTCGCGCGAGAGCGAGGTGCCGCTCTGCAGGCGGTTGTCGGTGTTGACCGTCACCCGGAACCCGAGCTGGTAGAGCAGGTCGAACGGGTGGTCGACGAGCTCGTCGCCCCACGCGGCGATCGCGCCGGTCTGCAGGTTCGACGAGGGGCTCGTCTCGAGCGCGATCTCGCGGTCGCGCACCCACTGGGCGATCGGGCCGAGCGACACGTAGGTGTTCTCATCGTCCTGCCGCTCGATCGTGAGGTCCTCGGCGATGCGCACGCCGTGCCCGAGCCGGAGGGCGCGCCCGTCGAACAGCGCGCTGCGGATGGAATCGAGGCCGTCGGCCTCGCCGGCGTGCACGGTGACCGGGAAGAACTGCGAGGCGAGGTAGTCGAAGGCCGTGCGGTGCCGGCTCGGGAGGAACCCGGCCTCGGCCCCGGCGATGTCGAACCCGACGACCCCGCGCTCGCGGTGCCGCACGGCGAGCTCCGCGATCTCGAGCCCGCGGTCGTTGTGGCGCATCGCGGTGACGAGCTGGCCGGCGCGGATGAACCGCCCCTGGTGCCGCACGTCGTCGATGCCCTCCTCGATGCCCGACTGCACCGCCTCGACCGCCTCGTCGAGGCTCAGGCCGCGTTCGAGGTGCTGCTCGGGCGCCCACCGGATCTCGCCGTAGATCACGCCGTCGGTCGCGAGGTCCTGCACGAACTCGCGGGCCACGCGCTGCAGGCCGGAGCGCGTCTGCATGACCGCGGTCGTGAGGTCGAACGTCTTCAGGTACTCGACGAGCGACCCGGAGTTCGACTGGTCGGTGAACCACGTGGCGAGGCCGTCGGCGTCGGGCGCCGGAACCTCGAGTCCGACCTCGTCGGCGAGCTCGATCAGGGTCTGCGGCCGCAGGCCCCCGTCGAGGTGGTCGTGCAGCGAGATCTTCGGCAGCGACTGGATGCTCGTGCCGTCGCCCTCGAGGCGGTACTCCGTCGGAATCGTGTTCACGTGACAACGATAGCGGGGAGGCTCACGCGAAGTCTCGGCAATCTCGAAGCGTCGGGACGCCGATTCCGGGCGCGCCGGACGCGGGCGTCCGCTCCTGCGACGCCGACGTTCCTACCGCCCGATGCGGTCGGCGATGAGCGGGCCGCCGTCCTCGACGGCCTCCCCCGGGTCGCCGATCCGGTAGGCGCCCTCGACCGCCTCGAGCGCACGCGCGAAGCGCGCGGGCTCGTCGGCGAAGAGCGTGAACAGCGGCTGTCCGGCGCGCACCGCGTCGCCCGGCTTCGCGTGCAGGTCGATCCCGGCCGCGTGGTGCACCGGGTCCTCCTTGCGCGCGCGGCCGGCGCCGAGGCGCCAGGCTGCGATGCCGAACGGCAACGCCTCCTGCTCGACGAGCACGCCGTCGCGATCGGCCGTGACGACGTGCTGCTCGCGCGCCACGGGCAGCGCCGCGTCGGGGTCGCCGCCCTGGGCGCGGATCGCCCGCTTCCACGTGTCCATGGCGCGTCCGTCGTCGAGCGCGGCCTCCACGTCGGCGTCGTGCACGCCGGCCAGCGAGAGCATCTCGCGGGCGAGGGCGACCGTGAGCTCGCGCACGTCGGCGGGTCCGCCGCCGGCGAGCACCTCGACCGACTCGCGCACCTCGTTCGCGTTGCCGATGGTGAGTCCGAGCGGGACGTTCATGTTCGTGATGAGCGCCGACGTGGCGACGCCCGCGTCCTCGCCGAGCTCGACCATGGTGCGGGCGAGCTCGCGCGAGCGCTCGATGTCCTGCAGGAACGCGCCGGAGCCGAACTTCACGTCGAGCACGAGGGCGCCCGTGCCCTCGGCGATCTTCTTCGACATGATCGACGACGCGATGAGCGGGATCGCCTCGACCGTTCCGGTGATGTCGCGGAGCGCGTAGAGCTTCTTGTCGGCGGGGGCGAGGCCAGCGCCGGCGGCGCAGATGACGCCGCCGACGTCGCGGAGTTGGTCGAAGATCTCCTCGTTGGTGAGGTCCGCGCGCCAGCCGGGGATGGACTCGAGCTTGTCGAGCGTGCCGCCGGTGTGGCCGAGCCCACGGCCCGACAGCTGCGGCACCGCGACGCCGAACGTCGCGACGAGCGGCATGAGCGGCAGCGTGATCTTGTCGCCCACGCCGCCGGTCGAGTGCTTGTCGGTCGTCGGCTTGCCGAGGCCCGAGAAGTCCAGGCGCTCGCCCGAGGCGAGCATGGCCATCGTCATGTCGCGGATCTCGCGTCGGGCCATGCCGTTCAGGAAGATCGCCATCGTCAGCGCCGACATCTGCTCGTCGGCGACGTAGCCGCGCGTGTACGCGTCGATGAGCCAGTCGATCTGGGCGGTCGAGAGCTCGCGCCCGTCGCGCTTGGCCCGGATGAGGTCGACGGCGTCGAACGCCTCCACGGCGCTCATGCGCTCGCCCCCTTGAACTCGGCGAGCTGGCGCGGGCCGAACGCGTCGGGCAGGACCTCGTCGATCGTCTTCACGCCCGAGACGGTCTCGAGCAGCATGCCCTCGGCCGAGTGCTCGTACAGCAGCTGGCGGCAGCGTCCGCACGGCATGAGCGTGGCGCCATGGCCGTCGACGCACGTGAACGCGACGAGCTTGCCGCCGCCCGACATGACGAGCGCGGAGACGAGCGAGCACTCGGCGCACAGGGTGACGCCGTACGACGCGTTCTCGACGTTGCATCCGCTCACGACCCGGCCGTCGTCGACGATCGCGGCCGCGCCGACCGGGAACTCCGAGTACGGCACGTAGGCCTTCGCCATCGCCTCGCGAGCGCGCTCGCGCAGCGACTCCCAGTCGATCGCATCCGTTGCGGTCATGGTGCTCCCCTCAAGGATGGGTTCGGTTCGTCGACGGATGCCGCGACGCGACGCCGCGGCATCCGCTCAGGACTTGATGTACGGCTTGCCGGCCGCTGCCGGCCCGCGCACCTTGCCGACGAGGCCGGCCACGGCGAAGATCGTGACGAGGTACGGCAGCATGAGCATGAACTCGCTCGGCACGGGCGATCCGATCACCGACAGCGTGTTCTGCAGGTTCGACGCGAAGCCGAACAGCAGCGCCGCGAGCGTCGCCTTGATCGGGTCCCACTGGCCGAAGATGACCGCGGCGAGCGCGATGAAGCCCGCGCCCGCGGTCATCTCCTTGTTGAAGGCGATGCCCGAGCCGATCGTGAAGAACGTGCCGCCGAGGCCGGCGATCGCGCCCGCGAGCGCCACGTTCCAGAACCGGGTGCGGTTCACCTTGATGCCGACGGTGTCGGCGGCCTGCGGGTGCTCGCCCACCGCGCGGAGCCGGAGGCCCCACCTGGTGTGGAACAGCCCGACGTAGACGAGCGCGACCGCGATGTACATGAGGTAGACGACGATGGTCTGCCGGAAGAACACCGGCCCGATGATCGGGATGTCGCTCAGCAGCGGGATCGGCAGGCGCTCGAACCGCGGCGGGGTGTTGAGCGTGCCCGCGTTCGGCGACAGCACCTGCGAGAAGAAGAAGCTCGTGAGGCCGATGACGAGCACGTTCAGCACGACGCCGACGATGACCTGGTCGACGAAGTACTTGATCGAGAACGACGCGAGCACCATGCCGACGAGCAGGCCGGCGACCATCGCGCCGATGGTGCCCGCGATGAGCCCCAGCCAGGGCTGGCCGGTCGACGACGAGACGACCGATGCGACGACCGCCGCGGTGAAGGCGCCGGCGAGCAGCTGGCCCTCGATCGCGATGTTGATGACGCCGACCCGCTCGCCGATCACGCCGGTCAGCGAGCCGTAGATGAGCGGCACGGCCAGGCTCAGCGACCCGAACAGCAGGCCGATCACCGGGATGGCGGCGCCCGAGGCCGCCCACGTGAGGAAGCCGAACATGAACACGACCGCGAAGACCACGACGAGCCAGAGCGGCACCTTGCGCTTCGACGCGACGAGCATCGCGGAGTACGCGGTCGCGAGCGCCAGCAGGACGACCGTGATCCAGAGCGCCGGCATCGACGGGACGGTGATCTCGGGCAGCTGGATGACGTCGGCCTGCGTCGAGAGGCGGAAGGTCGTCTCGCCGTCGCGCGGCGCGAAGACCGCGAGCGCGAGCGCGGCGAGCGTGAAGATCGCGAATGCGATCGGCGCCTTCCAGCTCGTGACGACGGTCGTGTCGAGCGGCTCGGCCACGGGGGCGGGTGCGTTGTGCTGCAGCGCGGCGGTCACTTGATCTTCACCTCCTGGGAGACGTTGGGAAGGGCTCTGCGGCGCGAGGCCGGGTCGGGCAGGCGGAAGATCGTGCGCACGAGCGGCGGCGCCGCGATGAAGAGCACGATGAGCGACTGCACGACGAGCACGATCTCGATCGGCACGCCCTCGGCGGCCTGCATCGAGAAGCCGCCCGCCTTGAACGCGCCGAACAGCAGGCCGGCCACGAAGGTGCCCCACGGGGTGGACCGGCCGAGGAGGGCCACCGTGATCGCGTCGAAGCCGATGCCGGCGTCGATCCCGGCGGTGAAGCCGGTGGTCACGGTGCCGAGCACCTGGCTGACGCCGGCGAGGCCGAGCAGCGCGCCCGAGATGAGCATCGCGTAGACGTACATGTTGCGCACGTTGATGCCGGCGACGCGTGCCGCGTTCGGGTTCTCGCCGACGGCGCGGAACCGGAAGCCGAGGCTCGAGCGGCTGAGGATCCACCACACGACGATCGTGGCGATGATCACCAGCACGAATCCGAAGTGCAGGTTGAACTGGGGTCCGAGCAGGTCGGGGAAGATCGCCGTGTCCTTCATCGCCGGGGTCTTCGGGTTCGACGAACCCGGCGCCTGCAGGAGGCCGGGCGTGCGCAGCATCCACGACACCAGGTAGAACGCGACGTAGTTGAGCATGATCGTGACGATCACCTCGTGTGCGCCCGTGCGTGCCTTGAGGAAGCCCGCGATGCCGGCCCAGAGCGCGCCGCCGACGAGGCCGCCGATGAGGGCGACCAGCATGTGCAGGCCCCACGGCAGGTCGAAGCCGAAGCCGATCCAGCCGGCGACGGATGCCGCGATGAGCATCTGGCCGCGGCCACCGATGTTGAACATGCCGACGCGGAAGGCGAGGGCGACGCCGAGGCCACCGGCGATGAGCGGGGTCGCGAACGTCAGGGTCTCGGTGAGCGGCCGGATGCCGGCGAGGAACGTGTCGCGGCGGAAGTTGTAGACGGCGCCCTGGAACAGCGCCGAGTACGCGCCGGCGACGGAGTCCCAGATCGCTTGGAGCATGTCCGTGGGACGGGCGAAGAAGTAGCCGGCCGTCTCCTGCACGCGCTCGTCGGTGAACGCGATCATGATCGCGCCGACGAGCAGCGCGAGCAGCACCGCGAGCACCGAGATGATCGCGTTGCCCGTCGCGATCTGGTGGAGCATCGTGTGCCAGCGCGACGGCGGCGGGACGTCGGCACCGGCGCCGGGCCCGCCGGCGGTCGCACGGGCGTCCTCGGCCGCGGTCTGCTTCTCGGGCGAGACGGCGCCGGGCTCCTCGATCGCGACGTCGGCGTCGAGGTCGCCGGCGGCGCCGGTCGGGCGCGCGGCGTCGGGGTTCTGGGGGTCGCTCATGCGGCCGCTCCTTCGGGTTGTTCGCCGGCCATCATGAGGCCGAGCACGTCGCGCGGCGTGTCGCCGGGGACGATCCCGACGATGCGGCCTCGGTACATGACCATGATGCGGTCGGCGAGCGCGACGACCTCGTCGAGCTCGGTGGACACGACGACCACGGGGACGCCCGAGTCGCGCGTCTCGACGATGCGCTTGTGGATGAACTCGATCGAGCCGACGTCGACGCCGCGCGTGGGCTGCGCGGCGACGAGGAGCCGCAGATCGCGGCTCAGCTCGCGCGCGAGCACCACCTTCTGCTGGTTGCCGCCCGAGAGCTGGCGCACCTTCGAGTCGATGCCCTGCGTGCGGACGTCGAACTCCTTGACCTTGTCGCGGGCGAAGTCCGCGAGCGCGGCGCGCTGGATGTTGCCGGCGCGCACGAACGGCGCTCCGCCACTGCGGTCGAGCATGAGGTTCTCGGCGATCGTGAACTCGCCGACCAGGCCGTCTTCGGTGCGGTCCTCGGGCACGAAGCCGACGCCCGCGTCGAGGATGCGCTTGACGCCCGCCGAGCCGAGCTCGACGCCGTCGAGCCGGATCGAGCCCTCGACACGCGGCTGCAGGCCGAGGAGCGCCTCGGTGAGCTCGGTCTGCCCGTTGCCCTGCACGCCCGCCACGGCGAGGATCTCGCCGCCGCGCACGTCGAAGCTCACGTCGTTGACGACGAGCTGGCCGGCGGGGTCGATGACCGTGAGGCGCTCGACCTGGAGCGCGGGCTCGCCGAGCTTCGGCTCCTCCTTCTGCACGGTGAGCTCGACCGCGCGGCCGACCATGAGGGAGGCGAGCTCGGCGTTCGTGGCCGTGGGCGACGCCTCGCCGACGACCTTGCCGAGGCGCACGACCGTGATGCGATCGGCGACCTCGCGCACCTCGCGCAGCTTGTGCGTGATGAAGACGATCGAGGTGCCGGTCTCCTTGAGCTGGCGCATGATGGCCATGAGCTCGTCGGTCTCCTGCGGCGTCAGCACGGCGGTCGGCTCGTCGAACACGAGCACGCGCGCGTCGCGGGACAGCGCCTTGATGATCTCGACGCGCTGCTGCACGCCGACCGGCAGGTCGTCGATGAGCGCGTCGGGGTCGACGTCGAACCCGAACCGCTCGGAGATCTCGCGCACCTTCGCGCGGGCGGTCGGCAGGTCGAGCAGCCCGCCGGCGCGGGTGGACTCGTGGCCGAGCATGACGTTCTCGGCGACCGTGAACACCGGGATGAGCATGAAGTGCTGGTGCACCATGCCGATTCCGGCGGCCATCGCGTCGCCGGGTCCGGCGAAGTGCTGCACCTCGTCGTCGAGGAGCACGTCGCCCTCGTCGGCCTGGTAGAGGCCGTAGAGCACGTTCATGAGCGTCGACTTGCCTGCGCCGTTCTCGCCGAGGAGGGCGTGGATCTCGCCGGCCTCCACGGTGAGGTCGATGTGATCGTTGGCGACCAAGCTGCCGAATCGCTTCGTGATGCCGCGAAGTTCGAGCTTCATGTCCCCGATCCTAGTGAGATGGCTGCATCCGTTGGTGATGCTGCGCGAATGTCGAAATGGCCGGATGCCGCGTGCGCAGATGTTGCGCGAACCGCTCCGGAATGCGTCGGAACGCCGATCGGGGAGGCCGGCTGGCGCCGACCTCCCCGATCAGTGCGTACGTTCCTACTCGGAGGCCGAGAGGTACGACTCGACCGTGATGTCGCCCGCGATGATCGCGGCCTTCAGGTCGTCGAGCTGGCCCTGGAGCTCGGCCGGGACCTTGCTCTCGAAGTCGTGGAACGGCGCGATGCCGACGCCCTCGTTCTCGAGCGTGCCGATGAACGGGGTGTTGTCGAACTCGCCGTTTCCGGCTGCGAGCACGGCCTCCTTGGTGCCGACGTCGATGCCCTTGAGGATCGAGGTGAGCATGAGGTCGGCGACCGACGGGTCGGTCTCGGTGAAGTCGGCGTCGACGCCGATCATCGCGATCTCGCGGCCGGAGTCGCGGATGGCCGCGGCGGCCGACTGGTAGATCGGGCCGCCGACGGGCAGCAGCACGTCGACGTTCTGGTCGATGAGGCCCTGCGCGGTGTTGCGCGCGGTGTCGTTCGCCTCGAAGCCACCCGTGAAGAGGCCGTCCTGCGCGGCGCGGTCCCAACCGAGGACCTGCACGTTCGTGCCCATCTCCTGGTTGTGGTACTCGACGCCCTGGGCGAAGCCGTCCATGAAGATGGAGACGGTCGGGAAGTTCATGCCGCCGAAGGTGCCGACGACGCCGGTCTGCGAGTACGCCGCGGCCGCGTAGCCGGCGAGGAACGCCGCCTGGGCCGTGTCGAAGACGATCGGCTTGATGTTCTCGAAGTCGGTCTGGCCGTCGAAGTCGAGGTCGACGGTGTCGTCGATCGAGACGTACTCGATGTCGGGGTTGGCCTCGGCCGACTCGGCCGCCGCCGACGCCAGCGC
This sequence comes from Agromyces mariniharenae, assembly GCF_008122505.1. NCBI lineage: Bacteria > Bacillati > Actinomycetota > Actinomycetes > Micrococcales > Microbacteriaceae > Agromyces > Agromyces mariniharenae. Next base: position 437,790 of record NZ_VSSB01000001.1, read on the forward strand.
GAAGCCGACGGTGACGATGAGGTTGCAGCCCTGGTCGACGAGGTTCGTCAGGTTGGGCGCATAGTCGGTCTCCGCGTCGGACTGCACCGTGACGGGCTCGACGCCGAGCTCGTCGGCGGCGGCGGTCAGGCCCTCGAAGCCGAGCTGGTTGAAGGACTTGTCGTCGAAGCCGCCTGCGTCGGAGACCATGCAGGGGAGGAAGTCGCTGGCCGCCTCTCCCCCGTCGGTGCTGCCCGAATCCTCGGGCGCGGAACCGCAACCGGCGAGCAGCACGGCTGCGCCGAACATGGCGAGGCCGCCCAGCGCGGCCTTCCTGGTCGTGACCTTCACTGTGTCCTCCAAAGACTGCGCCCCGACCGTCGCGGGACTCGTGGAGTCACGTTACCGAATGTTGCGCTCACCGCTCAGGTCGCGGCCGCAGGTGACATGCAATGGTTATGAAGCCGCGACATTCTGCTCATATGAGCAGGCCGACGGGCCCCCGCTCGGGGGACGGGATGCGGATCAGGGCGCGCTCGGCGACTCCACGAGCAGCTCGCCGGCGATGATCGCCTGGCGCAGGCCCTCGATCTCGCCGTCGAGCTCGGGCGTCACGAGCGGGGCGAGGTCGTGGTACGGCGCGATCTCCACGCCGCCGTTCTCGAGCGTCCCGACGTAGGGCTCGTTCGTGAACGAGCCGTCCTGCACCTCGCCGACGATCTCGACCATGGCGTCCTGCGTGTTCTTCAGCACGCTGGTGAGGATGACCGGGCGGAACTCGGGGGCGAGCGTCTCGTAGCCGTCGCTGTCGACCCAGATCACCGAGACGCCGCCGCGCTCGAGGGCCGCGGACGTCGCGCCCTCGCCGACCTGCCCGGCGACGGGGAGGATGACGTCGGCGCCCTGGTCGATGAAGCCCTCGGTGAGCGCCTTGCCCTTGTTGATGTCCTCGAAGTCGCCGGTGAACGCGCCGTCCTGCTTCGCCTTGTCCCAGCCGAGCGCGCGCACCTGCGTGCCGTGGATCTCGTTGTACTTCGCGACGCCGTCGACGAAGCCGTCCATGAACAGGGTCACCGGGGGTTGGTTGCCGCCGCCGAACGTGGCGACGACGCCCGTCTTCGAGACGCCCGCGGCGAGGTATCCGGCGAGGAACGAGGCCTGCGCGGTGTCGAACACGACGGGCTTCACGTTGTCGGCCTCGACCGTCTCGTCGACGATCGCGAACGCGAGGTCGGGGTTCGCCTCGGCCTGCTCGAGCGTCGCCTCGGCGAGCTCGAACCCGACCGTGACGATGAGGCCGCAGCCCGAGTCGACGGCCTGCTGCACGTTGGGCGCGAGGTCGGTCTCGCCCGTGGAGACGATCGCCTCGGCCTCGACGCCGAGCTCCTCCTCGGCCTGCTGCAGGCCCTCCCAGCTCGACTGGTTGAAGGAGCGGTCCTCGAGGCCGCCGGAGTTGGTGACCATGCGCACGCAGTCCGCGTCCGCGGCGTCGGTGCCGCCCGACTCGGGCGCGGGCGCGCAGGCCACCAGGGTGACGGATGCCGCGACGAGCGCCGCTCCGAAGCCGAACCACCGACGCACAGACATCCGCTGCCCCGTTCTCTCGAGTGCCCCTAGAGCACGTCGCTCGACCCGCCGAGCCGGAGGGCGTCGACGACCGCCTTGACCCGCTGGGCGTGCTCGCTCGTCGTGACGAGGAGCGCGTCGGGCGTGTCCACGACGACGATATCGTGCACGCCGATCAGGCTGATGACCCGCTTCGCGCGGCTCACGACGATGCCGCTCGACGCGTCGGCGAGCACGCGGGCGTTCTCGCCGAGGATCGCGAGCTCGCCGGAGCGGCCGGCCGTGTTGAGCTTGGCGAGCGACGCGAAGTCGCCGACGTCGTCCCACTGGAAGTGGCCGCGGATGACCGCGAGCCGCCCGGCCGCGGCGGCGGGCTCGGCCACCGAGTAGTCGATGGCGATCTTCTCGAGCGTCGGCCAGATCCGGTCGACGGCCGGGCCGCGCGTCTCGGGGTCGTCCCACGCCTCGGCGAGCTCCACGAGCCCGGCGTGCAGCTCGGGCTTGGTGCGGGAGAGCTCCTCGAGCAGGGTCGACGCCCTCGTGATGAACATGCCGGCGTTCCAGAGGTGGTCGCCGCCCTCGAGGTAGCGCTTCGCGGTCTCGAGGTCGGGCTTCTCGACGAAGTTCGACACGGCCTCGACGCGGTCGGCCCCCGGCACCCGGATCGGGCCGCCGCACTCGATGTAGCCGAACCCGACGGCGGGCTCGGTGGGCGTGATGCCGATCGTCGCGATGTACCCGGCGCGGGCGGCGGCGACGGCGTCGGCGACCGCCGAGCGGAACAGCGCGTCGCCCGAGATCACGTGGTCGGCGGCGAACGAGCCGATCACGACGCCGGGCTCGCGGCGCTCGAGGATCGCGGCGGCGAGGCCGATGGCCGCGGTCGAGTCGCGCGGCTCGCTCTCGAGCACGATGTTCTCGTCGGCGAGGGCGGGCAGCTGCGCCTCGACGGCCGCGCGGTGCGCGCGTCCCGTCACGACCATGACCCGCTGCTCGCCCGAGAGGGGTGCGAGCCGGTCCCACGTGTCCTTCAGGAGGGTCTGGCCCGACCCCGTGAGGTCGTGCAGGAACTTCGGCGCGTCCGCCCGGGAGAGCGGCCACAGCCGTGAGCCGACGCCCCCCGCGGGGATCACGCTGTAGAAGCCCTCGAGGGGCAGGGAAGGTACCGACATGCGATCGAGGATACCCGTCGGCCCTCCGCGGCATCCGCTCGCCGTCGCGCCCGGGAGCGCCCGGGGTTAGGCAGCCCTAAGCCGCGCCTCCTCCGACGCGGGACTAGACTCGCATGCGGGCCGTGCGCCCGTCGTGCCCTCTCGTCAAGGGCGAATCACACAGCCAGGGAGGGTTGTTCATGCCAGAGACCTCGGCAGGAACCCTGACCGCACCCGAGAAGCCGGCCAAGCAGCGGCCGGGCGGCACGCTCTACCGCGGCCGCGAGGGCATGTGGTCATGGGTGCTGCACCGCATCACCGGCGTCGCCATCTTCTTCTTCCTCCTGGTGCACATCCTCGACACCGCGCTCGTGCGCGTCAGCCCCGAGGCCTACAACGCGGTGATCGGCACCTACCAGACGCCGATCATGGGCCTGGGCGAGGTCGCGCTCGTCGGCGCCATCGTGTTCCACGCCTTCAACGGCCTGCGCATCATCCTCGTCGACTTCTGGACGTGGGCGACCCGCCACCAGCGCGTGCTCTTCTACGTGGTCATCGCCCTCTGGGTGGTCACCATGCTCGCGTTCGTGCCCCGTCACCTGATGAACGTCTTCAGCCACTGAGAGGCCGCGACATGACTGCCATCGAAGCACCCCGCAGCCCCGCGCGCCCGGCCCGCAAGCGCGGCGTCAACTGGGAGAAGTGGGGCTGGATCTACATGCGCGCGTCGGGCGTCGTCCTGATCGTGCTCATCTTCGGCCACCTGTTCACCAACCTGCTCGTGGGCGAGGGCGTGAAGGCCATCGACTTCGGCTTCGTCGCCGGCAAGTGGGCGGACCCGTTCTGGCAGTGGTGGGACGTGCTGATGCTCTGGCTCGCGCTCATCCACGGCGCCAACGGCATGCGCACGATCGTGAACGACTACACGAGCCCCGGCACCATCCAGCGCCTGCTGAAGCTCGCACTGTTCGCGGCCGCGGCCGTGCTCATCGTGCTCGGCACGCTCGTGGTGTTCACCTTCGACCCGTGCCCCGCCGGCGCCCCCGCCGACCTGCTCCCCTCGTTCTGCCCCGCCGCCTAGGAGACCTGTGAATCCCGAGAGCGCCCACGTCGAGACGACGGTCGTCGACGGCGTCCACCACCACCAGTACGACATCGTCATCGTCGGCGCCGGCGGCGCGGGGATGCGGGCCGCGATCGAGGCCGGGCCGGGTGCGCGCACCGCGGTCATCTCGAAGCTGTACCCGACCCGCTCGCACACGGGCGCGGCGCAGGGCGGCATGGCCGCCGCGCTCGCGAACGTCGAGGAGGACAGCTGGGAGTGGCACACCTTCGACACCGTCAAGGGCGGCGACTACCTCGTCGACCAGGACGCCGCCGAGATCCTCGCGAAGGAGGCCATCGACGCGGTCATCGACCTCGAGAACATGGGCCTCCCGTTCAACCGCACGCCCGAGGGCAAGATCGACCAGCGCCGGTTCGGCGGGCACACGCGCGACCACGGCAAGGCGCCGGTGCGCCGAGCCTGCTACGCGGCCGACCGCACGGGCCACATGATCCTGCAGACGCTGTTCCAGAACTGCGTCAAGCTCGGCATCGAGTTCTACAACGAGTACTACGCGCTCGACCTCGTGATGACCGAGGTCGACGGCGTCCCCCAGCCGTCGGGCGTCGTGGCCTACGAGCTCGCCACGGGCGAGCTCCACGTCTTCCAGGCCAAGGCCGTCATCTTCGCGACCGGCGGCTTCGGCAAGATCTACAAGACCACCTCGAACGCGCACACGCTCACGGGCGACGGCGTCGGCATCATCTGGCGCAAGGGCCTGCCGCTCGAGGACATGGAGTTCTTCCAGTTCCACCCGACCGGCCTCGCAGGCCTCGGCATCCTCCTCACCGAGGGCGCCCGCGGCGAGGGCGCGATCCTGCGCAACGCCTCGGGCGAGCGCTTCATGGAGCGCTATGCGCCGACCATCAAGGACCTCGCACCGCGCGACATCGTCGCCCGCTGCATGGTGCAGGAGGTGGCCGAGGGCCGCGGCGCCGGCCCCCACCGCGACTACGTGCTCCTCGACTGCACGCACCTCGGCGCCGAGGTGCTCGAGACGAAGCTGCCCGACATCACCGAGTTCGCGCGCACCTACCTGGGCGTCGACCCGGTCTACGAGCCCGTGCCCGTCATGCCCACCGCGCACTACGCGATGGGCGGCATCCCGACCAACGTCGCGGCCGAGGTGCTGCGCGACAACACGACGGTCGTGCCCGGCCTCTACGCGGCCGGCGAGTGCGCCTGCGTCTCGGTGCACGGCTCGAACCGCCTCGGCACCAACTCGCTGCTCGACATCAACGTCTTCGGCAAGCGCGCCGGCCGCAACGCGGTCGAGTACGTGAAGACGGTCGACTTCACGCCGCTGCCCGACGACCCGGCGGCCGGCGTGCGCGACCTGCTCCAGCAGCTCCGCGACTCCGACGGCACCGAGCGCATCGCCGCGATCCGCAAGGAGCTGCAGGACGAGATGGACAAGGGCGCGCAGGTGTTCCGCACCGACGAGTCCCTGGCGCACGTGGCATCCGTCATCGCGTCGCTGCGCGAGCGCTACAAGCACATCGCGGTGCAGGACAAGGGGCGCCGGTTCAACACCGACCTGCTCGAGGCCGTCGAGCTCGGGTTCCTGCTCGACCTCGCCGAGGTCGTCGTGCACTCGGCCCGCAATCGCGAGGAGAGCCGCGGCGGCCACATGCGCGACGACTTCCCGAACCGCGACGACGAGAAGTACATGCAGCACACCATGGCGTACCTGACCGGCGACGCCCACTCGTCGCACGCCGAGGACCACATCCGGCTCGACTGGAAACCGGTGACGGTCACGCGCTACCAGCCGATGGAGAGGAAGTACTGACGTGAGCACCGCAACGCTCGAGAACCCGCCGGCCGCGAGCGCGCCCGTGCAGTCGTTCACGGTCACGTTCCTGATCCGCCGCTTCGACCCCGACGTCGACACGGAGCCGCGCTGGCAGGACTTCGACGTCGAGATGTACGCGACCGACCGCGTGCTCGACGCCCTGCACAAGATCAAGTGGGAGCAGGACGGCTCGCTGACGTTCCGCCGGTCGTGCGCGCACGGCATCTGCGGGTCGGATGCCATGCGCATCAACGGCCGCAACCGCCTCGCCTGCAAGACGCTGATCAAGGACCTCGACATCTCGAAGCCGATCTACGTCGAGGCGATCAAGGGCCTGCCGCTCGAGAAGGACCTGGTCGTCGACATGGAGCCGTTCTTCGCGAGCTACCGCGAGGTGCAGCCGTTCCTCATCGCGAACTCGAAGCCCGAGCCCGGCAAGGAGCGCATCCAGTCGATCGCCAAGCGCGAGATCTTCGACGACACCACGAAGTGCATCCTCTGCGCGGCGTGCACCTCGTCGTGCCCCGTGTTCTGGACCGACGGGCAGTACTTCGGCCCCGCGGCCATCGTCAACGCGCACCGGTTCATCTTCGACTCGCGCGACGACGCGGCATCCGTGCGCCTCGACATCCTCAACGACAAGGAGGGCGTGTGGCGCTGCCGCACGACCTTCAACTGCACCGACGCGTGCCCCCGCGGCATCGAGGTGACGAAGGCCATCGCCGAGGTGAAGCAGGCCATCATGCGCGGCAAGCCCTGACGCGACGCGCTCGCTGACGACGAGGGGCCGGTGCCGATCGCACCGGCCCCTCGCGCATGCTCCCGGCATCCGGCGCACCTGATCGGTACGCTGAGGAGCGTGAGCGAGCCCACCCCCGCCGGCCGTGGTCGAAGCCGACGCCGCGGGTCGGATGCCGCGAAGGCACGCGGCGCGACGGACGCCGCCGCGCCCGCGACCGCGGTCGTGAGCTCCAACGCCGCGACCACCGCGGCGGCGACCGGCGCGGCGGCGACCGGCGTGCCCGCCGCGGCGCCGTCGACTCCGGAGGTGGCCGGCGGGCCGTCGTCGAGCACGAAGGGTCGTTTCGAGGAGCTGAGCGAGCAGACCCGGCAGCGGTTCGAGCCCCAGATCGCCACGATGACGAACCTCACCGAGAAGACCATGGCGCTGTTCCCCGTGCGGGTCTGGCGGCTCTTCCTCGCGCGGAACGGGTTCCTGCTCTCGGCCGGGATGAGCTACCAGGCCCTCTTCGCGATCTTCGCGGCGGTCTACATCGTGTTCGCGGTGGCCGGCATCTGGCTCACCGGGAACCCCGACACCCTCGACGCGTTCATCACGCTCCTGAACTCCTATGCGCCGGGCCTCGTCGGCGACGACGGCATCATCTCGACCGAGGACCTCACCACGATCGCGACGTCGAGCACGAGCCTGTTCGGCCTGACGGGTGCGGTCGCGCTCGTCGGCCTCATCTGGACGGCCATCGACTGGATCACCTATTCCCGCCTCGCCGTACGGAGCATCTTCGGCCTGCCGAAGGACACGAGCGCGTACGTGCTGCTGAAGTCGAGAGACTTCCTCGTCGGCCTGGCGTTCGGCACCATCCTGATCCTCGCGACGGCGCTGTCGGTCGCCGCGACGTCGTTCTTCGGGTGGCTGACCGGACTCATGGGCCTGCCCGAGGACTCCGGCTGGTCGGAGGCGCTCGTGCAGGGCGGGTCGATGGTCGTGGTCTTCGCCATCGACACCCTCGCGCTGGCGGTGCTCTTCCGGTTCCTCTCGGCGGCGGCCATGCCGTGGCGGCGGATGTGGGTCGGCTCCCTGCTCGGCTCCGCCGCGCTCACCCTGCTGCAGCTGCTCAGCGGCCTCATCGTCGCCGGGGCGACCAAGAACCCGCTGCTCGCGACGTTCGCGGTCTTCATCGGCCTGCTGCTCTGGTTCCGCGTGATCAGCATCATCATCCTCGTCGCGGCCGCGTGGATCGCCGTCGAGGCCTTCGACGCCCACGAGACCCTGCGGATCGTCAGTCCCGAGGAGCTCGCCGCGGAGGAGCGGGCCCGCGAGGAGGACGCGCTCGTCACCGCGGCCCGGGTGCGGGTGCGCGAGGCGGAGCGCGCGGTCGCCGCCGCGAGCTGGTACGAGCGCGTTCCGGCCCGGCGCCGCCTCTCGAAGGCGCAGGCCGAGCTCGCCGCCGCGGAGGCCGCGATCGGCCCCCGGCCGGCGAAGAAGAACGTCGGGGGCCTCCCCTAGGATCGAAGGCATGCCCCCCGCGAAACCGCTCCGTGTCGTCAGCGCCAACGTCAACGGGATCCGGGCCGCATACCGCCGTGGCATGGGCGAGTGGCTCGCCGCACGCGACGTCGACATCCTCGCGATGCAGGAGGTGCGAGCCACCACCGAAGACGTGCAGGCCCTGCTCGGCGACGAGTGGGACATCCTGCACGATCCCGCCACCGCGAAGGGCCGCGCCGGCGTCGCCATCGCGAGCCGAAATCGCGCGAGCATCCACCGCGTCGAGCTCGGCGCGCCCGACTTCGACAGCGCGGGCCGCTGGCTCGAGGCCGACTACGAGGTGGGCGCGCGCGTCGTCACGGTCGTGAGCGCCTACGTGCACTCCGGCGAGGCCGACACTCCCAAGCAGGTCGAGAAGTACCGCTTCCTCGACGCCATGGAGGCACGCCTGCCCCAGCTCGCCGCCCACTCCGAGCTCGCCGTCGTCGTCGGCGACCTCAACGTCGGGCACCGCACGCTCGACATCCGCAACTGGAAGGGCAACGTCAAGCGGGCCGGCTTCCTGCCCGACGAGCGCGCGTACTTCGACCGGTTCGTCGGCGCAGAAGACGCCGACGACTACAACCGCGGCGCCGGGCTCGGCTGGATCGACGTCGGCCGCCGCTTCGCCGGCGAGGTCGACGGTCCCTACTCCTGGTGGTCGTGGCGCGGCAAGGCGTTCGACAACGACACGGGCTGGCGCATCGACTACCAGCTCGCCACGCCCGCGCTCGCCGACGCCGCGGTCGCCTACGCGATCGATCGCGCCGACGCCTACGACGCCCGATGGTCCGACCACGCTCCCGTCGTCGTCGACTACGCCATCTGACACCACCGCTGACAAGGACTCCCACCGCATGAACGCCTCCCGTCCCGTCGTCTTCTCCGGCATGCAGCCGTCGAGCGACTCGCTCCACCTCGGCAACTACCTCGGTGCGCTCGTCAACTGGGTCGCCCTCCAAGACGACCACGACCCCATCTACTGCGTGGTCGACCTGCACGCCATCACCGTGCCGCAGGAGCCGGGCGCCCTGCGCGAGGCGACCCGGCGCACGGCCGCCCAGTACCTCGCCGCGGGCGTCGACCTCGACCGGTCCACGCTCTTCGTGCAGTCCCAGGTGCCGGCGCACGCCGAGCTCGCCTGGGTGCTCGGCACGCTCACGGGCTTCGGCGAGGCGAGCCGCATGACGCAGTTCAAGGACAAGTCGGCGAAGCAGGGCACGGATGCCACGACGGTCGGCCTGTTCACGTACCCGGTGCTCATGGCGTCCGACATCCTGCTCTACGACACGCAGCTCGTGCCGGTCGGCGACGACCAGCGCCAGCACCTCGAGCTCACGCGCGACCTCGCCGGCCGCTTCAACTCGCGCTTCGGCGAGACCTTCGTCGTGCCCGAGGCGCTCATCCCCAAGGAGTCGGCGCGCATCTACGACCTCCAGGAGCCCACGGCCAAGATGTCGAAGTCGGCGCAGTCCGAGGCCGGCCTCGTGAAGGTCATGGACGACCCCGCCGTCACCGCGAAGAAGTTCCGCAGCGCGGTCACCGACACGGGTCGCGAGGTGCGCTACGACCTTCGCGAGAAGCCGGGCATCTCGAACCTCCTCGACATCCTCGCGGCGACCACCGGGCGGTCGATCCCCGAGCTCGAGGCCGAGTACGACGGCCGCGGCTACGGCGACTTCAAGAAGGACGTGGCCGACGCCGTGGTCGAGCGGCTGGCGCCAATCCGCACGCGCACGCTCGAGCTCCTCGAGGACCCGGCCGAGCTCGACCGCCTGCTCGCGATCGGCGCCGAGCGGGCGAGCGAGCGCGCCGAGCGGATGCTGCGCACGGTCTACGACCGGGTCGGCTTCGTCCGCCGGGGCTGACGTGCGCCCCGTCGCCCTCCGCACGCGACGGCTCGTGCTCGACGAGCCCATGCCGTACGACGCCGAGGCGGTGACGCGGTACTGCCAGGATCCCCTGTTCGAGCAGTACCTGACGACACCGTGGCCCTACCGCCGCGCCGACGCCGACGCGTTCCTCGGTGTGCACGTGCCCGAGTCGTGGGCGACGGGCGCCGAGCTCACGTGGGCGCTGCGCCTCGCCCACGGCAGCCGGCTCCTCGGCGTCATCAGCGTGCGGTCCGGCGAGCACGAGATCGGCTACTGGATCGGCGCGGAGCACCGCGGCGCCGGCTTCATGAGCGAGGCGGCGATCGCCGTGGCCGAGTGGGCGCTGGGCGGCGGCATCCGTCACGCGACCTCGCTGCGCTGGCGTGCGGTCGCGGGAAACGTGGCGTCGGCGAAGGTCGCCCGCGCGGCGGGCTTCCTCCGCGTGCATGCCGAGGATGCCACGGTGCCGACCCGCGACGGCCGGGGCACGCTTCCCGCGTGGCATGCGGTGCGCACGGCGCCCGCCGATCCCGCGGCATTCGCGAGCTGGGCCGACATCCTCGGGGAGGCCGCGTGACCGGCGGGTCGCCCGTCGTGCTGTTCGACCTCGACGACACGCTCATGGCGCACCGCGAGGCGGTCGCCGCCGGGATCGTGCGCTACATGCGCGAGCGCGCCTACGAGGGCGACGAACAGGTCGCGGCACGGCGGTGGCACGAGCTCGAGGAGGAGCACTACCTGGCGTACCTCGGCGGGGCGCTCAGCTTCGAGGGCCAGCGGCGGGCGCGGGCCGCGGCGTTCGCCCGCGAGTTCGGCGAGGACCTCGACGACGTCGATGCGAGTGCGTGGTTCGCCGAGTACTTCGAGCGCTATCGCGACTCGTGGGCGCTGCACGACGACGTGATCCCGGCGTTCGAGGCCCTCGCCGCCGGCCTGCCGGGCGTTCGGTTCGGCATCATCACGAACGGCGAGCTCGAGTTCCAGACCGCGAAGGTCGTGCGACTCGCCCTGCACGGCCGCGTCGACCACGTGATCGCGTCGGGCGAGCTCGGCGTCACCAAGCCCGACCGGGCCATCTTCAACGCGGCCGTCGATCGCTTCCGCTCGACCGGCGCGGTCTCGGGCGCCGCATACGTCGGCGACCGGCTGCGCACCGACGCCATCGGCGCCGCCCGCGCCGGGCTCATCGGCGTGTGGGTGAACCGCACGGGCGCCACGCCCGACGCCGACGCCGCGGCCGAGGCGCGCGAGACGGGCGTGCTCGAGGTGCAGGGGCTCGACGAGCTCGCTCCCCTGCTCGTGCCGCGGCTGGCCGGCTGACCGCAGCACGTCGACATGAGGAACGGGCCGGACGCACCCCCATGCGTCCGACCCGTCATCCCACCGTACCTGCGGTGAGGCCTAGATCACGTCCTCGTCCACCCAGTCGAGGGTCTTCGAGACGGCCTTCTTCCAGTTGCGGTCGAGTCGCTCGCGCTCGCCGGCCTCCATCGCGGGCTCCCAGCGGCGGTCCTCCTGCCAGTTGGCGCGGAGTTCGTCGAGGCCCGACCAGAACCCGACCGCGAGGCCGGCCGCGTAGGCCGCGCCGAGCGCCGTCGTCTCGGCGACGACCGGACGGACGACGGGCACGCCGAGGATGTCGGCCTGGAACTGCAGCAGGGTGTCGTTCGCGGTCGCGCCGCCGTCGACGCGCAGCTCCGAGAGGTCGATGCCCGCGTCGGCGTTCACCGCCTCCACGACGTCCCGGGTCTGGAACGCGATCGCCTCGAGGGCGGCGCGGGCGATGTGCCGCTTGTTCACGTACCGGGTGAGGCCCACGAGGGCGCCGCGGGCGTCGGGCCGCCAGTACGGCGCGAACAGGCCGGAGAACGCCGGCACGAAGTACGCGCCGCCGTTGTCCTCGACGCCCTTCGCGAGGTCCTCGACCTCCGCCGCCGACGAGATGAGGCCGAGATTGTCGCGCAGCCACTGGATCAGCGATCCCGTGACCGCGATCGAGCCCTCGAGCGCGTAGTGCACCGGCTCGTCGCCGAGCTTGTAGCCCACCGTGGTGAGCAGCCCGTTGCGCGAGTGCACGATCTCCTCACCCGTGTTGAAGATGAGGAAGTTGCCCGTGCCGTAGGTGTTCTTCGCCTCGCCGGCGTCGAACGCCGCCTGGCCGAACGTCGCGGCCTGCTGGTCGCCGAGGATGCCGGCGATCGGCGTCTCGCGCAGCAGCGAGTGCTCGTTCGCGACGCCGTAGACCTCCGACGACGACTTGATCTCGGGCAGCATCGAGCGCGGCACGCCGAACGCGGCGAGGATCTCGTCGTCCCACTGCAGGGTCTCGAGGTCCATGAACATCGTGCGGCTCGCGTTCGTGACATCCGTCGCGTGCACGCCGCCCTCGACACCGCCCGTGAGGTTCCAGAGCACCCAGGTGTCGGTCGTGCCGAACAGCAGGTCGCCGGCCTCGGCCTTCTCGCGGGCGCCGGGCACGTTCTCGAGGATCCACACGATCTTGGTGCCCGAGAAGTAGGTCGCGAGCGGCAGCCCGACCTGCTCCTTGAATCGCTCGACGCCGCCGTCGGCCGCGAGCCGGTCGACGATGGCCTGCGTGCGGGTGTCCTGCCAGACGATCGCGTTGTAGACCGGCTCGCCGGTCGTGCGGTCCCAGACCACCGCGGTCTCGCGCTGGTTCGTGATGCCCACCGCGGCGATGTCGTGCCGGGTCAGGTTCGCCTTGCCGAGCGCCTGCCCGATGACCTCCCCCGTGTTGCGCCAGATCTCGGCGGGGTCGTGCTCGACCCAGCCGGCCTTCGGGAAGATCTGCTCGTGCTCGAGCTGCCCGGTCGAGACGATCGATCCGGCCTTGTCGAAGATGATCGCGCGCGACGAGGTGGTGCCCTGGTCGATCGCGAGGACGTAGTCAGCCATCTGAGAACTCCGTTGCTGTCAGTGAATGGGTGATGCGGGTGGGGTGGGGTGAGCGGATGCCGCGGCTCAGCCGAGCAGGGGCAGGAGCGGGATCGCGACCCACCCGGCGAGCAGCCCGCCGATGATCGGGCCGACGACGGGCACCCACGAGTAGGACCAGTCGCTGCCGCCCTTGCCGCGGATCGGCAGGATGGCGTGCGCGATGCGCGGGCCGAGGTCGCGGGCCGGGTTGATGGCGTAGCCGGTCGGGCCGCCGAGGGAGGCGCCGATGCCGATCACGAGGAGGGCGACGGGCAGCGCGCCGAGCGAGGCGAGGCCGGATGCGTCGCCCTGGCGGCCGAAGCCGATGACGACGAACACGAGCACGAACGTGCCGATGATCTCGGTGACGAGGTTCCAGCCGTAGGAGCGGATGGCGGGGCCGGTCGAGAACACGCCGAGCTTGTTGGCGGGCTCGGGCTCGGCGTCGAAGTGCTGCTTGTAGGCGAGCCAGGCGACGACGGCGCCGAGGAACGCGCCGAGCAGCTGCGCGCCGATGTAGGTGAGCACCGAGACGACGTCCACCGGCACGCCGGTGCCGAACGCCGGGTTGCCGAACTCGGTCGCGCCGTTGGCGACGAGCCCGAGCGTGACGGCCGGGTTGAGGTGCGCACCCGACGCGTACGCGACGATGACGCCGGCGAACACCGCGAGGCCCCAGCCGAAGTTCACCATGAGGAACCCGCCGTTGAAGCCCTTGTTCTTCGCGAGCGCGACGTTGGCGACGACGCCGCAGCCGAGCAGCACGAGCATGGCCGTGCCGACGAGTTCCGAGAGGAACACGATTCCGAGATTGTCCACGTTGACCTTCCTTCAGAGGTGCGGACGCGCCGAATGGCGCGCCCGAGGCGCCCGGGCGTGAGCGTGCTCGTGCCCCGGGATGAACACCGGGCGCCGCCGGCTGCGATCAGCCGGCCGCCCCGATGAACGGTATCCGCCGAAACGCCCGATGACGGGGGTTCCGCGGTGCACATCCGTGCAGTTTCGGCGGCGTCAGCCGGCCGCGGCGACCTCCGGGATCGCCACGCCATGGCGCTCGGCGAGCACGCGGCGCGCCTGCGCGACCTCGGCGATGCGCCGCTCCGCGTCCCATCCGAGCTCGTCCGCGACGACGTCGGCCAGCTCCTCGAGCAGGGGCGCCGAGACGGTGCCGGTGAACGCCATGCTGGTGCGCCGCTGCACGAGGTCCAGCAGGTGCGCCACCCGCTCGTTGCGCACGAGCCAGGCGATCTCGCCGCGCGTGTAGCCGGCGTGGTGCTCAAGCGCGAGGTCCTCCACGCCATCGATGTCGTCGAGGAGCGCCGCCGCGCGGGTGCCGTACCGGTCGAGCAGCACCTCGGCCCGCTCGCGGCCGACCTCGTCGGCGTGCCCGACGATCCAGACGCGCCGTGCGTCCTCGGTGGTCGGGAAGCCCGCGCCGCCGCCGATCGGGAGGTCGGCCGTGGACCGGAGCCGCTGGCGGCCGAGGAGGCCGAGGACCTCGTCGGAGAGGTGCCCGGCGAGGGCGCGGAACGTGGTCCACTTGCCGCCGACGAGGCTGAGCAGCGTCGTGCCCGGGCGCTCGGCGACCTCGGCCCGCTCGATGCGGTAGTCGCGGCTCACGAAGCCCGGCTGGGTGTCGTCGTGCCGCGGGAGCGGGCGGACGCCCGAGAAGCGGTAGACGATCTGCGACCGGTCGACGTCGACGCCTGGGAAAACGTGCGCGATGAGCTCGAAGAAGTAGTCGACCTCCTCCTCGGTGCAGACCGCGGGCTCCCGCATGTCGTGCTCCAGGTCGGTCGTGCCGACCATGACGCGGCCCTTGAGCGGGTAGATGAGGACGATGCGGCCGTCCTCGTGCTCGAAGAAGATCTCGCGCCCGCCGGTCGCCTCGAGGAGTGCGGGGTGGTCGAGCACGATGTGCGAGCCCTTCGTGCCGCCCATGTAGGTCGTCGGCCGGCCGAGCCCCGCGTTCGTGAGGTCGGTCCACGGCCCCGACGCGTTGACGACGACGTCGGCGGCGATCGCGAACTCCTCGCCGGTGAGGCCGTCGCGCACGCGCACGCCGTCGGCGCCGAGCCCCACGGCCTCGACGTGGTTCACGGCGCGGGCGTGCGGCCCGGCGGCGAGGCCGTCGAAGAGCACGTCGAGCGCGAGGCGCTCGGGATCGTGCATGCTCGCGTCGTAGTAGGTCGCCGTGTACTTGAGGTCGGGATTCAGCGCGGGCAGGTCGGCGAGCGAGCGCCGACGACCGTGGAACCGGTGCCGCGGCACCGAGCCGCCGTCGCGCGAGAAGGCGTCGTAGATCGTGAGGCCGCTCTTGATGAGCACGGCGCCGCGTTCGGTGGGCTTGCCCTGCCGATGGGTGAGGAACCGCAGCGGAGCGGAGAGGATGCCCGAGAAGGTCGAGAAGATCGGCACGGTCGTCTCGAGCGGCTTCACGTAGTGCGGTGCGATGCGGATCAGCGCGTTCCGCTCCTGCACCGACTCCTGCACGAGCCGGAACTCGCCGTTCTCGAGGTAGCGGATGCCGCCGTGGATCATGTGCGACGACGCCGACGACGCGCCCGAGACGAAGTCGTCCCGCTCGACGAGCACGACGTCAACGCCCTGCAGGGCGAGGTCCCGGAAGGTGGCGAGGCCGTTGATGCCGCCGCCGATGATGACGACGTCAGCGGTCGGCCGTGCGCGCAGCGCGGCGACCTCGGGGCGCAGGCGTCGGCCGGCGCGATCCTGGCGGGGCGTGGTCGTGGGGTTCGCAGACATCGCTGTCCTCTTCTCGATGCGGTCGATTCTCGATGCGGGATCCGCGGCATCGCCGGGCTTGCGCTGGGCGGGCCGGTGTGGATGAATACATCGTGGGCACGCTCGCACGCAGTTGCAAGCCGCGTGCACATACGTGCAAGGAGCGACATGGAGTTCGAGAACGACCAGCGGGCACCCGAGACCGTCCCCGGGAAGACGCGCGACGCCCTCCGGGCCGCCCACCTGTACTACATGCAGGACCTCACGATGGACGCCATCGCACAGGAGCTCCACACCTCGCGATCCTCGATCTCCCGCCTGTTGAGCCACGCGCGCGCCAGCGGGCTGGTCGAGATCTCCATCCACTCGCCGCTCGACCTCCCGAGCCGGATCGAGCAGGAGATCCTCGAGCGGCACGAGGTCCGCGCGCACGTGGTGCCCGTGCCCGACCATGCGAGCGACGTCGACCGACTCGACCGAGTGGCGTTGTCGGCTGCACGGATTCTCGGCCAGTACGTGGACTCGAACCAGATGATCGGCGTCGCGTGGGGGTCCACGATGACGGCGATGAGCCGGCACCTCGTGCCGAAGGCGACGCACAACACGGAGATCGTGCAGCTGAACGGCGCCGGAAACCTGCGCACCACCGGCATCCTCTACGCCAGCGAGCTGCTGCGCCGGTTCGGCGACGCGTTCGGCGCGCGCGTGCAGCAGTTCCCCGTGCCGGCGTTCTTCGACGACCCGGCCACCAAGCGCGCGTTCTGGAAGGAGCGGAGCACGCGCCGACTGCTCGACCTGCAGGCACGGCTCGACGTCGCGATCTTCGGCGTCGGCTCCCCGTTCGCCGAGGTGCCGAGCCACGTCTACCAGGGCGGCTACCTCGAGCGCGCCGACTACGAGTCCCTGAGCCGCGAGGGCGTGGTCGGCGACGTCGCCACGGTGTTCTACCGCACCGACGGCACGAGCGAGGGCATCGCGCTGAACGAACGTGCGACCGGACCCGACTTCGCGGTCCTGCGGCGCGCGCCGCGGCGCATCTGCGTGGTCTCGGGCAGGGCCAAGCTGCCCAGCCTGCGCGGCGCGCTCGCGGCCGGCCTCATCACCGACCTCATCGTCGACGAGGGCACCGCCCGCGCGCTCGTCGAGCCCGAGCCGGGTGGCACGCGCTCCGCGACGAAATCGTGACCGAACGGCGTCGCTCCGGGAGGTAGCGTGATCCTCGCGGTCGCCCGAACGGCCGCGTGAAAGGACCCCATGCGCCCCGCAGACGCAGCCGAGCCCGAGGTTCAGGAGCCCCCTTCCTCCGAGCACCACGAGCCCGAGCACCACGAGCCCGAGCACCACGAGCCCGAGCAGCCCGCTGCGCCGGGGTCCGCATCCCCGCGCCGCACGGGCCTCATCGTCGCGGGCGCCGTCGCCGGCCTCATCGCCGTCTCCCTCGTCGGGCATCAGCTCGTGGCGAACGCGGTGCACGCGTGGATCTGGCCGGCCTGGTCGGCCGCCGACACGCGTTTCGACGAGGCGAGCGCGGCGTACGAGGGCACGTTCGAGCGCAGCGACTCCGCCGTGCAACGCGCGGAGTTCCTCCTCGGCATGGCCACCGGCGACCTGGTGCGGCCCGAGGACCGGGCCGCGCTCGAGGAGGGCATCGACGGAGCCCGCCAGGTCCTGGAGGATCGGCCCGCGGCGCCCACGGGCGTGGTCGAGCTCGGGGAGCCCGACTCGATGGCGCCGGCGTGGGAGCGGTACGGCGACCTCGTCGAGCTCATCGAGCTCGTCCCGTCGCGCAACGAGGCCGCGGTGCGCTTCGACGCCGCGGCCGAGCAGGTCGCCGCCGGCACGAAGGCGATCGCCGAGGCATCCGAGACGCTGCTGACCGGAACGGAGGAGCTCGCCCGCGCCGCCCTCGACGCGAGCCCGTCCGCGACGTACCAGTATCGGTTCGCGGTCGAGGACGCCCTCGCCGGACTGCGGCACTCGCCGGGCGTGTCCTCCGGCGACGCCGACCGGTTCACCGCGCTCTCCGCCGCGGTCGCGGGCGTCCGCGCGTCGCACGCCACGGAGGAGGCGCATCGTCTCGAGCATCCCGTGCGCGCCGAGATCGAGGCGTTCGCCCGGTCGATCGCGTCGGACGTCGAGCTCGAGTTCGCGTGGGCGTACACCGTCGCGGGCCGGTCGAGCGACGCCTGGTACTCCGGCACCGCCGAGTTCAAGCCCGACGGCCAGGGCTGGGGCCTCATCTCCCTGACCGAGAGCATCGAGTCGGAATGGGCGAACGACGTGAACGCGAAGGCCGTGGTCGTGCACGAGGTCGGCCACACGCAGGTGCTCCGCCAGGCGTGCTACGACATCTTCGCCGCCGCGCCGTTCGACGGCGACCACGAGGTATGGGCGACGGCCTGGGCGATCGGCATGGGCTACGACCTGCCGGGCGCGGGCATCGAGATGTACGGCCGACCGTCGGACGCGCAGATCGAGGCCTCGAAGGCGTGCCGCTGACGCATCGAGCGCGTGCCGCGCACGAGGGCAGGCGGGGAATAGTCGGCGTGTCGCTGCGTTGACCTAGAATCGACACGAGAAACGTGCTCCGGGGTCGGTGCAAGTCCGAACCGGCGGTGACAGTCCGCGAGCCGCGAGCGCGGGGTCGAGAGGCCTCGAGCGAGTGGTTGAACCGGTGGAATTCCGGTACCGACGGTGAAAGTCCGGATGGGAGGCGGCACGTGTCGGCCACGCCATGCGTGGTCGACGGCAGATCCCATCGCCGAGCATCCCCGGAGCCCCACCAGACGGGACCGAGATGACCACGGGCGAGCACACCATGGCGGATGCCTCCGCGATGCGCCGCGCCCTCGAGCTCGCCATGCGCGGCCCGGCGACCGGCGTGAACCCGCGCGTCGGCTGCGTCATCCTCTCCCCGCACGGCGACGTGCTCGCCGAGGGATGGCACCGCGGCGCGGGCACCGCGCACGCCGAGGTCGACGCGCTCTCGAGGCTGGCCCCCGGCGCGGCCGAGGGCGCCACCGCCGTCGTCACGCTCGAGCCGTGCAATCACACCGGACGCACGGGCCCCTGCGCCGAGGCGCTCATCCAGGCCGGCGTGGCCCGCGTCGTGTACGCCGTCGCCGATCCGGGCGACCACTCGGCGGGCGGCGCCGACCGGCTGCGCGCCGCCGGCGTCGAGGTGACCGCCGGCGTGCTGGCCGACGAGGCCGAGGCCGTGCTCGACGACTGGCTGTTCGCCGCCCGGCACCGCCGCCCGCACGTGACCGTGAAGTGGGCGTCGACGCTCGACGGCCGCGCGGCGGCCGCCGACGGCACGAGCCAGTGGATCACCGGGCCCGCGGCCCGCGCCGACGTGCACCGCCGCCGCGCCGCGGCGGACGCCATCGCCGTCGGCACGGGCACCGTCTTCGCCGACGATCCGGCGCTCACCGCGCGCACGCCCGCCGGGGAGTTCTTCGACGCCCAGCCCGTGCCCGTGGTGTTCGGGCGCCGGCCGGTTCCCGCCGAGGCGGCCGTGTCGCGGCATCCGCACGCCCCCGTGTTCCTCGAGGGCGCCGACCTGGCCGCCGACCTGCACGAACTGCAGCGACGGGGCATCCGATCGCTCTTCGTCGAGGGCGGACCGACCCTCGCGAGCGCGTTCCTCGCGGCCGGCCTCGTCGACGAGGTGCTCGTCTACCTCGCACCCGCCCTGCTCGGCGGACCCCGACTCGCGCTCGGCGACCTCGGCGTGGCGACCATCGCCGACGCGGTGCGCCTCGAACTCGCCGCCGTCGAGCGGCTCGGCGACGACCTCCTGGTCATCGCCCACCCCAGACCGACCGAAGGGAACTGACATGTTCACCGGAATCATCGAGGAGCTCGGCACCGTCACGCGCGTCGAGCGCAGCGCCGACGCGGCACGCCTCACCGTGCGCGGACCCCTCGCCGTGCAGGGCGTGAAGCAGGGCGACTCGATCGCCGTCTCGGGCGTGTGCCTCACCGTCGTCGACTTCGACGACGCGTCGTTCACGGCCGACGTCATGGCGCAGACCCTGGCCATGTCGACGCTCGACGGCGTGCGCGAGGGCCTCGAGGTGAACCTGGAGCGGGCGGCGCAGGTGGGCGACCGGCTCGGCGGCCACATCGTGCAGGGCCACATCGACGGCACCGCCCGCGTGCTCGAGGTGCGCCCGGGCGAGGCGTGGCGCGTCATCCGGTTCTCGCTCGACGAGGCGCACGCGCCGCTCGTGGTCGACAAGGGCTCGATCGCCGTCGACGGCGTCTCGCTCACCGTGAGCGCGCTCGGCGACGAGCCGTCGGGCTCGTGGTTCGAGGTGTCGCTCATCCCCGAGACGCTCGCCGCCACCACGCTCGGCGCGCGGCAGGTGGGCGACCTCGTCAACATCGAGACCGACATCCTCGCGCGCCACGTCGAGCGGATGCTGCGCTTCGACGTGCACCGCTCGCTGCCGTCCTCGCTCGCCCAACCCGCCGCAGCGGGGGCGGGAGGTCTCGCATGAGCCTGGCCACGATCCCCGAGGTGCTCGAGGCGCTGCGCGCCGGCAAGCCCGTCATCGTCGCCGACGACGAGGCCCGTGAGAACGAGGGCGACGCGATCATGGCGGCCGAGTTCGCGACCCAGGAATGGATCGCGTGGATGGTGCGCCACACGAGCGGCTTCCTCTGCGCGCCCATGACGAACGCGATCGCCGACAGGCTCGACCTCCCGCTCATGACCGAGCGCAACCAGGACGTGCGCGGCACGGCCTACACGATCTCGGTCGACGCGGCCGACCGCACGTCGACGGGCATCAGCGCCGCCGACCGCGCCCACACGCTGCGCGTGCTCGCCGACCCGGCGTCGACGCCCGACCGCCTCATCCGTCCCGGCCACATCCTGCCGCTGCGCGCCGTCGACGGCGGCGTGCGCGAGCGTGCGGGGCACACCGAGGCGGCCGTCGACCTCATGCTGCTCGCGGGCCTCTCCCCCGTCGGCGTCATCGGCGAGGTCGTCGCCGACGACGGCGAGATGATGCGGCTCCCCGGGCTCATCGAGCTCGGCGCCCGCGACGGCCTGCCCGTCACGACCGTCGAGGCGCTCGTCGAGTGGATGGACGAGTGGCACACGGGCCAGGCCCTCACCGGCGCGCCCGCCGAGGTGCCCGAGACGTCGCGCGTCGAGTTCGAGGTGGAGACCTCGCTGCCGACCGACCACGGGGTGTTCACCGTGCGCGCCTACCGCGACCGCTCGACCGGGGCCGACCACGTGGCGATCATCGCGGGCGACCCCGCGAACGACCCCGCCGGCGCCGTCGTGCGCGTGCACTCCGAGTGCCTGACGGGCGAGGCCTTCGGGTCGCTGAAGTGCGAGTGCGGGCCGCAGCTCGACACCGCGCTCAGCGAGGTCCAGGAGCGCGGCGGCGTCGTGATCTACCTGCGCGGGCACGAGGGCCGCGGCATCGGGCTCATCAACAAGCTGCGCGCCTACCGCCTGCAGGAGGACGGCCTCGACACGCTCGACGCGAACCTCGCGCTCGGACTCCCCATCGACGCGCGCGACTACGGCGCCGCCACGGCGATCCTCGCCGACCTCGGCGTCGACACCGTGCGCCTGCTCACGAACAACCCCGAGAAGGTGCGCCAGCTCGAGGCCCACGGCATCCGCGTGGCCGAGCGCCTCCCCCTCGTCGTCGGCGTCGGCGCCGGCAACACCGGTTACCTCGACACCAAGCGTCGCCGCATGGGCCACGCGATCGACGACCAGCAGCTGACGGATGCCGCGGCTGAAGCCCTCCTGGAAGGACACGCATCATGAGCGGTCACGGCTCGCCCACCCTCGACGTCGACGGCACCGGCCTCCGGGTCGTGGTCGTCGCCGGCAGCTGGCACGACGAGATCACCGACGGCCTGATCGCCGGCGCGACCCGCACCCTCGAGGCATCCGGCGCAGCGTACGAGCTGGTGCGCGTGCCCGGCAGCTTCGAGCTGCCCGTGGTGGCCAAGGCCGCGCTCGAGGCGGGCGCCGACGCGGTCGTGGCGCTCGGCGTCATCATCCGCGGCGGCACGCCGCACTTCGAGTACGTCTCGTCTGCCGCGACCGACGGGCTGACGCGCGTCGCGATCGACACGGGCAAGCCGGTCGGGTTCGGCGTGCTGACGCTCGACGACGAGCAGCAGGGCCTCGACCGCGCCGGGCTCCCCGGCTCGAAGGAGGACAAGGGCCGCGAGGCGGCCGAGGCGGCCATCGCGACCGCGCGCGTGCTGCGCGCCGTCTGGGCCTGACCCCGGCTCCGACCTTCGATGGATTCCGGCCCGAGCGGGCCGTTTCGAGTCGTGCCGACCGATGCGCGAGTCCTAGGCTCTGAGCATGGACGTCCTGCGCATCATCCTGCTCATCCTCCACTTCGTCGGCCTCGCCATGCTGTTCGGCGGATTCCTGGTGCAACAGAAGGCGATCGCGCAGGGCAAGGGCACCGTGCTCCCGATCATGTGGCGCGGCGCGCTCACGCAGATCGTGACCGGCCTGCTGCTCGTCGCCACCATCCAGCTCGGCGACCTGTTCGAGGTGGACAACGTGAAGATCGCGGTGAAGCTCGTGATCGCGATCGTCATCACGGTGCTCGTCTTCGTCTACCGCAAGAAGGACCCGGCGCCGAGCTGGTCGCTGTGGACGGTCGGCGTGCTGACGTTCGCCAACATCGTCATCGCCGTCGCCTGGCGCTGACCCGCCGTTCACCGCACCGACCACGCCGCTCGTCGCATCCGGTTCGATCTCCGGATGCGCCGGGCGTAGTGTCGAACGGTTGCCACAAGCGACGATTCCCAGCCCCTCGCGGCCCGCATACGCCTGACCGACGTGCCCGTCGCGGAGTCGATCCACCACGTTCCACGGAGTCTCGCAGGCGATGTCCTCACCCAGCCCGTCGGCCGCCACGGCCGCAGCCACCACCCCAGCCAACCCCCGCAGTCGCGTCATCCTCGCCAGCCTCATCGGCACGACGATCGAGTTCTACGACTTCTACGTCTACGCGACGGCGGCAGTGCTCGTCTTCCCCCACCTCTTCTTCCCGGCCGGCGATCCCACGACCGCCCTGCTCTCGTCGTTCGCGATCTTCGGCGCGGCCATGGTCGCCCGGCCGCTCGGCGCGATCGTCTTCGGCCACCTCGGCGACAAGCACGGCCGCAAGGCGACGCTCGTCGGCGCGCTGCTCACGATGGGCATCGCGACGTTCCTGATCGGCGTGCTGCCGACCTACGCGGTCGTCGGCTGGTTCGCTCCGCTCCTGCTCGTGATCCTGCGCATCGCGCAGGGCTTCGCGCTCGGCGGCGAGTGGTCGGGCGCCGCACTCGTCGCGACCGAGAACGCACCCGAGGGCAAGCGGGCGTGGTACGGCACGTTCCCGCAGCTCGGTGCGCCGATCGGCTTCATCATCGCGAACGGGCTGTTCCTCGTCATCGCCGCGATGCTGCCGTCCGAGGACCCGTCGATGCCGTCGCAGGCCTTCCTCGACTGGGGCTGGCGCATCCCGTTCCTGTTCTCCATCGTCATGGTGGCCGTCGGCCTGTGGGTGCGGCTCCGCCTCGTGGAGTCCACGGCGTTCGCGAAGGCGTCGAAGACCGGCCGCCTCAAGCGGCTCCCGCTCGCGAGCGTGTTCCGCAGCTACTGGAAGCAGCTCATCCTCGGCACGTTCTTCATGCTGGCGACGTACGTGCTCTTCTACCTGATGACGACGTTCTCGCTGGCGTACGGCCGTGCGCCGGTCGAGCCGGCCGAGGGCGCGCTGCCGGGCCTCGGCTACTCGTACAACACGTTCGTGCTCATGCTCATCGGCGGCGTGGTGTTCTTCGGCATCTTCACGCTGGTCTCGGGCCCGTGGGCCGACCGCTGGGGCCGTCGTCGCACGCTCATCTGGGTCACGCTCGGCATCATCGTGTTCGGCCTCGTCTGGGTGCCGCTGCTCGGCGCCGGCTTCTGGGGCGTCATGCTCTGGCTCGTCGTGGGCTTCTCGCTCATGGGCCTCACGTTCGGCCCCATGGGCGCGCTGCTGCCCGAGCTGTTCCCGACGAACGTGCGCTACACGGGCTCGGGCATCTCGTACAACGTGTCGTCGATCCTCGGGGCCGCGGTGGCGCCGTTCATCGCGGTCGCGCTCTGGCAGGCGGGCGGCGGCAGCCCGTTCTGGGTGGGCGTCTACCTCTCGGTCATGGCCGTGCTCACGCTCATCGCACTGCTCGTCTCGAAGGAGACGAAGGACGTCGACTTCGAGGCGGCGGGCGACGCCGAGAGCCGCCTCGCCGAGGCGCAGGCGGAGGCCGCGTCCCTGTAGCGACACGGTGGACGACGGGCGGATGCCGCAGCGCTCGAGGCTGCGGCATCCGCCCTGTTTCGTGCTCGTGAACCCTGCGACCGGCCCCTTCTCGGCGCCCGGAGCCCGGCGTAGCATGTGACCGAACAGGGCCGCCGTGGACGTCCAGCCGGCACCGCCGGCGCTCGGCGACCCGGAACTGCGAGCCCCGGATGATGAACACGACGATGGACATGATGAAGGGCGCCATGTCGTCGTCGGACATGCCCATGAAGGACATGGACCCGATGATGATGCAGGAGGCGCTCGAAGCACTCTCCGCGTGTACCCAGGCGTGCATCATGTGCGCCGACGCGGATGCGGGCGAGGGCATGGGCCGGTGCGCCGGACTCTGCGCGAACTGCGCGGACGTCTGCGACACCATGATGCGCATGATGCTCCGCATGAACGGCATGGACATGAAGGTCATGATGTCGATGATGCAGACGACGATCGTGATGTGCCGCGCCTGCTCCGCGGAGTGCATGATGCACGCCGAGATGAGCGAGCACTGCCGCATGTGCGCGATGGCCTGCGACCAGGCCGTCATGGCGATGGAGAAGATGATGGGCGCCATGAGCGAGGCGATGCCGATGGCGTGAGGCCCGACGCAGTTCCGGGGCGCGTCAGGTTCGCGACGCGCCCTGCGTCATGCCGGCGACCGGCGCATCATGCGAGCGGCGGGCTCAGGCGAACGCGACGCTGTGGCGCTCGTCGCCCCGCGCGAGCACGCCGTAGACGCCGTGCAGCGCGACGGGCTCGCCGAGGACCAGCGTGCCGCCGAACGCGTCGTGGTGCCACACGCGGCGCACCTCCTCGCCGCCGAAGTCGGCGAGCGTCGCGAAGCCCTCGTCGTCGACGTCGACCACGATCGCGTCGATCCACTTGCTCGCCGTGGTCGTCGCGAGTCGGTCCTGCATGACGTGCAGGCCGTGCCCGGGCCGGTGGCTCCGGCACTCCGCCGCCGACTCGCAGCCGCGCATGCCCATGACCTCGCCCGTGCGGGGCTCGGTGGCGGCGTGCGGCTCGCGGTGCGACATGAGTGCTCCTCGGTTGTTCGTTCCGGCCACGATACGCGCGGCTTCGGCGGCTGTCGCGGCCGGCCGTCACACGCGGAAACACTGCCGCTCGCGGCGCCGCGCGGGCTAGCGTTGGCCCATGTTCATCCACCTGTCGATCCACCACCCGAACCCGGGCTTCGAGCAGGAGGTGCTCGACTCGATGAACCGCGTGCGCCTCGCCGCGCTGGGTACGCCGGGGCTCATCCAGATCGGCCCGTGGCGCGAGGACGGCGGCGGCCGGATCGTCGGGCTCGCCATGTGGGAGTCGCGTGCGCACTGGGAGGCCGCACTGCCGTCGCTGTTCGCCGTGGCCGCCGCCGACGACCCCGACGGCGTCTGGCACGCGACGCCGCCCGAGCGGATCCTGCTCGACGACGCCTGGGCGTTGCCGCCCGACGACCTCGTGGACTGAGGCTCCCCGCCTCAGTCGAGGAAGAGGGCGCGCAGCCGGCGGGTCGTGAACACGAGCCCGATCGCGATCATGACGAGGTAGTAGAGCACGTGCCAGAGCATGCCCCACCCGACGTCGCCCGTGGTGAGGCCGCGCACCAGCTCGACCCCGTGCCAGAGCGGCAGCGCCTGGATGACCGTCTGCAGCCACTCGGGGTAGACGGTGATCGGGTAGAACGTCGCCGAGAAGAGGAACATCGGCAGCATGACGAAGTTGATCCAGTCCATCTGCTGGAACGTCTTCATGTAGCTCGTGATGGCCATGCCGAGGCTGGCGAAGCCGAACGCGATGAGCAGCACGGCCGGCACCGCGAGCAGCGCCCACCACGAGAGGTTGAGCCCGAGCACCTGCATCACGAGCTGGAAGCCCACGGCGTACAGGGCGCCGCGCAGCAGGGCGAGGAGGATCTCGCCGAGCGCCACGTCGAGCGGGCCGAGCGACGTGGAGAGCATCCCCTCGTAGAGCTTCGCGAACTGCATCTTGAAGAACACGTTCCACGTCGAGTCGTAGATCGCGCCGTTCATGGCGGCGGTGGCGAGCAGCGCGGGCGCGATGAACGCGGCGTACGGCACCTGCTGCCCGCTCTCGGTCGTGACGGTGCCGACGAGCGTGCCGAGCCCGATGCCCATGGCGAGCAGGTAGAAGATCGGCTCGAAGAATCCGCTCACGATGACGAGCCAGTTCGTGCTTCGGGTCGCCCGCCAGCCGCGCAGCATCACCGCTCGCGCGTTGCCGGCGTAGAGCGAGCGCACCGGGCGGGAGCGTGCGCCGGGCCGCACCGGGTCGCGCTGCGTGAGGTCGGTCATCGGTTCAGCCTCCGCAGGGCGATGCGACGCGACCACGCCCAGCCGATCACGATGAGCGCGGCGAGGTAGGCGACGTGCACGACGGTGAGCCAGATGGGCTCGGAGTACCCGTAGGAGAAGACCCGCGCGAGCTCGGTGCTGTGCCAGAGCGG
Organism: Agromyces mariniharenae; assembly: GCF_008122505.1. Classification (NCBI taxonomy): domain Bacteria; kingdom Bacillati; phylum Actinomycetota; class Actinomycetes; order Micrococcales; family Microbacteriaceae; genus Agromyces; species Agromyces mariniharenae. The sequence goes on from NZ_VSSB01000001.1 coordinate 464,008, forward strand.
CGAGATCCAGCCGATCCACTGCAGCCAGATCGGGAACGTCGACAGCGGGAAGAACGTGCCCGAGAACAGCGTCATCGGCAGCACGATGAAGCGCATGACCATGGCGAGCTGCCCGGTGTCCTCCTCGAGCGTGGAGGTGTAGCCCATGAGCACGGCGCCGAACGCGAGTCCGCCGAGCAGGCCTGCGACGATCGAGAGGAACGCGATGGGCGACGGCGCGGCGCCGAACACGAGGATCAGCGCGAAGAACAGCACGAGGTTCACCGTCATGCGCACGGCGACCGAGATGACGACGCCGTCGACGATCTGGGTCGGCCGCAGCGGCGACGCGCTCATGCCCGTGAACGTCGGATTCCACTTGTACCCGAGCATGATCGGATACGTGAACTCCTCGCTGGCGACCGTGATGGCGGCGCTCGCGAGCAGCGCGGGCGCGACGAACACGAGGTAGCTCACGCCGTCGAGGTCGGTGTCGACGATCGTCGCGAGGCCGACGCCGAGCGCGTAGAGGTAGATGAGCGGGTTGCCGATGCCCGCGACCACGACCGTGCCCGTGTAGCTCCGCATCACGCGGAAGCGGTGCAGCGCGACGTACCAGGCGCCCCAGCGGCGCGGCCGGCGGCCCGCGGCGATCGCCCGCGCGGTGTCGCCGCGGACGTCGGTGGAGACGTCGCCGCTCATTCGATGAGGCTCCGTCCGGTGAGGCGCAGGAAGACGTCCTCGAGGCTGGAGCGGCGCACGAGGCTCGTGAGGGGGTGCAGGCCCGCCTCGGTGATGCGCACGAGCTCGGACTCGCCGTCGTCGCTGTACACGAGGATGCGGTCGGGCAGCACCTCCATGCGATCGCCGATGCCCTCGAGCCGCGGGGCCACCTCGCTGTTGCGGTCGCTGCCGAACCGCACCTCGAGCACCTCGCGCGAGGAGTAGCGGCGGATGAGCTCGGCGGGCGTGCCCTCGGCCATGATCGCGCCCTTGTCGACGACCACGAGCCGGTCGCAGAGCTGCTCGGCCTCGTCCATGTAGTGGGTGGTGAGCAGGAGCGTGGTGCCCTGCTCCTTGAGGCGGAAGAGGCGGTCCCACAGGATGTGCCTCGCCTGCGGGTCGAGGCCCGTCGTGGGCTCGTCGAGCAGCAGCACGCGCGGGTCGTTGATGAGGGCGCGCGCGATGGTCAGCCGCCGCTTCATGCCGCCCGAGAGCGAGTCGACCTTCGCCTTGCCCTTGTCGGCGAGCTGGGCGAACGCGAGCAACTCGTCGGCACGCGTGGCGACGAGCCGCGACGGCAGGCCGAAGTAGCGGCCGTAGACGAGCAGGTTCTCCCGCACGCGCAGCTCGGTGTCGAGGTTGTCGGACTGCGGCACGACGCCGAGCTGCGACCGGATCTCGGGACCGTGCACGTCGGGGTCGAGGCCGACGACCTCGAGCTCGCCCGAGGTGCGCGTCGAGACCGCGCCGACCATGCGCATCGTCGTGGACTTGCCGGCGCCGTTCGGGCCGAGCAGGCCGAACGACTCGCCGGGCGCGACCTCGAACGAGATGCCGTCGACGGCGGCGAAGTCCCCGTAGCGCTTCACGAGGTTCCGGGCGACGATGACAGGTGCTGGCACAGTGCACCACTGTAGCCCCGGGCACCGAAAGCGGGCGCGCACCCGGCGCCACTGCTCGATGCCCCCCGAACTGGGGTATCCATGCGTGTGAATGTAACCCGACCGTCATCCGAATCGGAAGATGCTTTCCACTTCGGCGCTTAGTCTGGAAGGACCCCCCTACGCACCACCTGCGGCGAGCCGCAGACCCGAACCCCCGCCCGGAGCCTGCGCGTGCCCCGCATCCTCATCACCGCCAATCACCTGCGCCGAATCAGAGGCTCCGAACTCGTGACCCTCGAGCTGGCCGAGGAGTTCCTGCTCCGCGGCTGGCACGTCGACGTCTACACCAACCTGTTCCTCTCGCCCATGGCCGAGCGCTTCGCCGCGCTCGGCGGACTGGGCGGCGGGACGTTGCGCGTCGCCGACGACCCGTACGACGACTTCGGCCTCGACTACGACCTCATCTGGGTGCAGCACTCGCTGCTGCCGCCGTCGATCATCCGCCGGCTCGCCGAGCGCGAGACGCGCACGCCGATCGTGTGGCACCACATGTCGGCGCTCGCCGAGATCGAGTTGCCGCTCGTGGCCGACATCGAGAACGACCTGAGCGACCTCGAGACGTACGTGTCCGAGAGCACGCGGGAGCTCCAGCGTCCGTACGGGCTGACCGAGCCGAGCCTCATCATCGCCAATCCGGTGCCTCGTCGGTTCACCGAGCCGTCGGCCCGAGCGGATGCCCCGCCCGCCCCCGACCTCGCCCGCCCCGCCCGTATCGCCGTCGTGTCGAACCATCCGCCGCAGGAGGTGCTGGACGCCGCCGCCGTGCTGCGCGGTCTCGACGTGGAGGTCGACGTCATCGGCGAGGCCACCGAGGTCCGCGAGATCACGCCCGAGCTGCTCGCCGCCTACGACGGCGTGGTCACGATCGGCAAGACCGTCCAGTACGCGCTGTCCCTCGGCGTCCCGGTCTACGTGTACGACCACTTCGGCGGCGAGGGCTGGCTCGCTCCCGACAACGACGCCGCGCAGGCCGCGACGAACTACAGCGGACGCGCGACGGGGCGCCGGATCGACGGCGACGCGATCGCGGCCGAGATCGTCGACGGCTTCGCTGCGGCCGGCGAGTTCGCCCGCGAGCGGCGCGCGCAGCACGCCGAGCGGTTCTCGCTGCGGCGGAGCATCGACGGCCTCCTGTCGCACCCGGCCATCGTGGATCCGGCTCCGAAGCGGCTGACCGAGGCGCAGTCGTTGCGCTGGCTGGCGCTGTCCGAGCAGCTGCGGGGCATGTACCGCACCCTCGAGCACCTCACTGACGAGCTCGCCCGGACGTCCGCGGAGCCCGCTGCGATCGATCCGGCGATCGAGACGGCCGCCGAGCAGACGCCCGCGCCGGCCGGCCTCGTGCACGTGTTCGTGGCCACGGCCGACGATCCCCTCGCCACCGCTCGCGCTTCGGCGAGCGTGGCGCAGCAGCGCCTCGCGCCCGACCGCGTCACCACGCCGGAGCACACCGGCCTGCAGTCCAGTGCGGTGACCGAGGTGGACGTGCGGAGCTCGGTCGCGCGGTTCAACGAGCTCGTGGTCGAGGTGGCGACGGAGTTCGTCGCCATCCAGGACGGCACGGCCTCGTGGCATCCCGACTTCCTGGCCGCCGCCGTCGACCACCTCGACGCGCACCCCGAGGAGGCGGCCGTCGTCGCCCCGGCGGCCCGCACGGTCGAACGGGTGGTGAACGGGCACCGGGTCGAGATCGAGCACCACCCCCTGCCTCGCTCCACGCCCGGCCGCCACGACGTCATCGACGTCTCCGACCAGCTCGTCGCCAACCGCACGCCGTTCGGGGCCATGGTCTTCCGCCGGTCCGCCGCCGTGGCCGCCGGCCTCCTCGACGGCGACCTGCGCTTCGCGATGGACTGGGACTTCGGGCTCCGCCTGCTGCACGTCGGACCGATCGGCATCCTCGACGGCAGCACCGCGCTCGTCACGTTCCACCTCGACGACGACGAGGCGGTCGCGGGCTCCGACGCACGAGCGCGCAACGAGCTCGCCGCCAAGGCCATGCGCCTCGACGGCGGCCGCCGCCTGATGTACTCGGCCGTGCTCACCTCGCAGGCCGCCGCCGCCAACGTCGACCGCTCGGCCATCAGCGAGCGGATCGACGACCTCGCCAGCACGCTCCGGGCGCGGGCCGCTGAGCCGACCGAGGGCATCGAGCTGCGGGTCCGGCGCTACCTCCGGCGACTCCCGGCGCGACTGGCTCGACGCCTTCCGATGCGAGCGGGGGTCCGGCGATGATGCACGCCGAGCTGCGTCGCGAGGCGATCGCGGATGCCGAGATCGTCTGCTTCGACGTCTTCGACACGCTCCTCGACCGCACGTTCCTGCGTCCGACCGACGTCTTCACGCTCACCCGCCATCGCGTGAACGCCGACGGCCGCTACTGGCTCGACGCGGGGTGGACCGACGCCAGGATCGCAGCCGAGGCCGCGTGCTACACGGCGCCCGGCATCGGTCCCGACATCACGCTCGACGACATCTACGACCGGCTCGCGCGCACGCTGCGCATGACCGACGCGATGCGGACCGCCGTGCAGGCCGCCGAGGTCGCCACCGAGCTCACGGTGCTCTCGGCGACGCGTCGCGGACGCCGGCTGTACGACCTCGCCGTCGAGTCCGGAGCCCGGATCTTCATCGTCAGCGACATGTACCTGCCGCCGTCGGCGATCGCCGCCGCCCTCGAACGGGCGGGCTACTCGGGGTGGGAGCGCCTCATCGTGAGCGGCCACGACAAGGTCGCCAAGCACGACGGCACCGCGTTCCGGATGCTGCGAGCCGAGTTCCCCGACGCCCGCATCGTGCACATCGGCGACAACGCCCTCAGCGACGTCGAGATGCCGCGCCGTGCCGGCCTCGAGGCGGTGCACCTCCCAGCCGGAGCGGCCTCGGTCGCGCCCGACTCGGCACTCCCCTGCGACGCGCTGGCGCGGATCGGCGCCAACGACCGGCACACGCACCTCGAGTTCGGCTGGAGCCTCATCGGCGGGCTCACGGCGCGCGCCGTCGACCGCACGGCGCACGATCCCGCGTCGGACATCGGCTACGCGGTGCTCGGCCCGCTGCTCGTCGGCTTCTCGCAGTGGCTCCACGCGAGCGCACGCGACCGCGGCGTCGAGCGCCTGGCCTTCCTCGCACGCGAGGGACGCCTGCTGCAGCGCGCGTACCAGGAGCTGTTCGGCGACGAGGCGATCCCGAGCGACTACGTGTACGCGTCGCGCCGCATGATCAACCTCGCGGGGATCCACTCGCCGATGACCCCGAGCGAGCTCGACTTCCTCGTCGCGACCGGCGCGCCGCTGCGCGTCTCGGAGTACGTGACCCGCTTCCTGCGCGACCTGAGCCCCGAGCACATCGAGGCCGCCGCGCGGTCGGTCGGGCTGCGCTCGTCGTCGGTCGTCGGGCCCGAAGAGGGCGCGCGCATCCGGCAGGTGTTCCGGAACCTGCAGCCCGACATCCTCGAGGTGGCCGCGCGCGAGCGGGAGCCGGTCATCGCCTACCTGCGGTCGGTCGACCTGCACCTGCCCACCACCGCCGTCGTCGACGTCGGCTGGCAGGGCAGCATCCAGTCGTCGCTGCGGCGCCTGGTCAATCCCGACCTCGAGGGCTTCTACTTCGGCATCCACCCGACCGAGAAGACGCTGGGCGCGCCGTGGCAGCACGGCTTCGTCGACGGCCGCATCCCTGCCGCGGCCGAGTGGCACCGCGAGTGCATCCTCCCGGGCATCGAGGTCATCGAGCTGCTCTTCGGCAACCACGACGACGCGTCCGTCGCGACGGTCGTCCGCGACGGCGACGGGTTCGCACCCGTCTTCACCGACGAGCGGATGCGCGAGGAGGACGCCGAGGTGATCCGGGTGGCGCAGTCCGCCGCCCTCCGCTTCGTGCGCGACTTCTCGGAGGCCGCGGCGACCATGCCGCCGGGCGTGACGCAGCTCTCCCTCGACGTCGCCCTCGCCTTCCTCGGCGAGCTCGTGCTGCACCCGACCGCCCAGCAGGCGCGCCTGCTCGGCGGCCTGATGCACGACAACTCGCTGGGTGTGACCTCCTCGCCGCTGGCCATGCCGCGCCGTGGGCGCCGGTACTACCGCTGGCACGGGATGGCGCTGGAGCGCGAGCTCGCCCGGGCGTGGTGGAAGGCGGGCTTCCTGAAGAACGTGGAGGCCGGCCATTCCTCCCGCCGCTGACGCCGCAGCGCGCGTCGCGGCGTCGACGGCGGGCACGTCGCGCCCGCGCATCCCCGCGTTCGATCACCTCCGCGGCTACTTCCTCGCGCTCATCGTGGTCACGCACCTGTACCTGATGCCGAACCTCGTCGAGGTGGTGACGGGCCGCGGCGCACTCCCCGCGTCGGCGGCCGAGGGGTTCTGCGCGATCTCCGGCATCATCACGGGCTACGTGTTCCTGCCGCGGGTGCATCGGATGGGCGTGCGTCCCGTGGCGGTCAAGCTGCTGCGCCGCGCGGGCCTCGTCTACCTCGGCGCCGTGGCGCTCGTGCTGATCCGGCTGATGTTCGCGGCCCGGAACGGCGAGCCCGTCGGGATCGGCACCTTCGTCGACGCCCTCCTCCTGTGCCAGGCCGGCAGCGTCGCGCCGGACTTCCTCGCGATGTACGCCGTCCTGGTCTTCCTCTCCCCACTCGTGCTCTGGGCCGCCCGGTATCGGCGCGAGTGGATCCCCATCACGATCACGGCGGGCACGTGGATCGCCGCCCAGTTCCTGCCCGAACTCGACGACGCCTGGCTCATGCGGCTGAGCTGGTCGTTCGTCTTCGTCGTCGGCATCGCCATCGGATGCCGCTGGCCCGAGCTCAGCGCCCTCACCCACCGCGTTCCCCGCCGAACCCGCCGTGTCGTCGGCATCGCGCTCGTCGTCGTCTTCCTGGTCACGGCGCTCGCAGCGGAGTTCCTCATCTTCTGGAACCACCACCTGCTCGTGGCGGCGACCGACGCGCCGCCGAGCGCGGTGATCGAGGCACTTCGCACCATCGAGGGGCGGTTCCTCGCCGAGTGGGCGTGGTTCGGGCCACTGCAGGAGAAGGCCTCGCTCGGCCCTGCCCGGCTCGTGATCGGGACGCTGTGGTTCGCGGCGCTGTTCCTGATCTTCCGGGCGGTGGGGCCGACCCTCGACCGCGCGCTCGGCGGCCTGCTCAGCACGTTCGGCCGCAACTCGCTGGCGACCTACGTCACGCACCGGCTCGTGATCGAGCTCGTGATCGCGCCGACCGTCTGGGTGTGGATCGCACAACGCGACAACCTCCTCCTCAGCACGGCCGCGGTCGTCGCCACCGAGGTCGTGGTGCTCGTGTGCGTGCGCGCATGGATCGCCGTCCGCGGCGCAGTGCGCCGTCGCAGGGCGTCGACGGGCAGGGAGTCGATCAGCACGGCGTCGCCGGGCACGACCGCGACCGACACGACGGCCGCCGGAGGCGACGAGGAGCTGCGCCCCACGCCCGTCGTAGCATGACCTCATGCAGACTCCCCCGCCCGCGATCCGGGTGTCCGATGAGGTGCGCACGGCGGTCGACGAGGGCCGCCCCGTGCTCGCCCTCGAGTCCACCATCCTCACCCACGGGCTGCCGCGTCCGCGCAACCTCGAGGTCGGCCTCGCGTCCGAGCGGCTCGTGCGCGACGCGGGCGTCGTGCCGGCCACCATCGGCGTCGTCGACGGCGTGCCCGTCGTCGGCCTCTCCGCGGCAGGGATCGAACGGCTCTGCACGGCCGACGGCGTCGTGAAGGTGAGCGTGCGCGACCTGCCCATCGCCCGCGCGAAGGGGCTCGACGGCGGCACCACGGTCGCCGCGACGGCGTGGCTCGCGCACCGCGCCGGCATCCGCGTCATGTCGACGGGCGGGCTCGGCGGCGTGCATCGCGGCGCGAGCGAGACGTTCGACGAGTCGGCCGACCTCGGCACGCTCGCGTCCACGCCCATCACGCTCGTGAGCGCCGGCGTGAAGTCGATCCTCGACATCGGCGCGACACTCGAGCGCCTCGAGACGCTCAACGTGCCCGTCGTCGGCTACCGCACCGACCGCTATCCCGGCTTCTACGTCGCCGACTCGGGCTTCGCGCTCGACTACCGCATCGAGAGCCCGGCGGATGCCGCGGCGCTGGCGCGTGCGCGCGACGAGCTCGGCCTCGCGTCGGCCGTGCTCGTGGCCAATCCGGTCGACCCGGCGAAGCAGCTCGACCCCGAGTTCCACGACCGCGTGCTGGCCGAGGCGCTCGACGCGGCATCCGACGCCGGCATCTCGGGCCACGACACGACGCCGTTCCTGCTCGACCACGTGCAGCGCGCGACCGGCGGCCGCAGCCTCGAGGTCAACCTCGAGGTGTATCGCGGCAACGTCGAGCTCGGGGCGGAGATCGCGCGTGCCGTCGCCGGCTGAGCCGGTCGGCATCCTCGCCGTCGTCGGCGACCTCGTCGAGGACGTCGTGGTCTGGGCCGACGAGCCGCTGCGCATCGCGACCGACACGGCGGCGCGCGTGTTCCGCGCCCGCGGCGGCAGCGCCGCGAACGTCACCGCCCTGGCCGCACCGCTCGTGCCGACCCGCTTCATCGGCCGGGTCGGGGCGGATGCCGCGGGCGACGCGCTCGCGAACGACCTCGCCGCCGCCGGGGTCGACGTGCGCGTCCAGCGCGAGGGCCGCACGGGCACGGTCGTGCTCCTCATCGACGCGGACGGCGAGCGCACGATGTTCCCCGACCGCGGCGCCTCGGCCCTGCTCGTCGACGTCGACGAGACCTGGCTCGACGGCGTCGCGTGGCTGCACCTGCCCGCCTACGGGCTCGAGCGCGAGCCGATGCGGCACGAGCTCGTGCGCCTCGCCGCCGTCGCGCGGGAGCGCGGCATCCGCGTGTCGGCGGACGCCAGCTCGACCGGGCTCATCGCCGGGCTCGGCACCGACGTCGCGCTCGACCTGTTCCGCGCGATCGCGCCCGACCTGGTGTTCGCGAACGCGGACGAGGCGGCGCTGCTCGGCCTCGCGGGCGGCGGCGCGATCGCGGCATCCGTCGCCGACACCGTCGTCGTGAAGCACGGGCCACTGCCCACCGACGTCATCGTGGGCGGCGAGCCCGCCGAGCGCGTGAACGTGGCGCCCGTCGCCGACATCCGCGACCTCACGGGCGCGGGCGACGCGTTCGCGGCGGGCTACCTCGCCGCGGTGCTGTGCGGGGCGGATGCCGCGACGGCCTGCCTCGCCGGGCATGCGAGCGCGGCATCCGTGCTCGCGAACCCCGGCGCGCACACCTCATGACCGCAGACTCCTGAATCCAAGGACGTGTGACCGGCTCGCCGAGCACGGCGTCCTTGTTTTCAGGAGCCTCCGAGGGGTCATGCGTCAGGTGCGCGAAACGAACCGCCAAGCGTCAACCTGGATTGACACGCCGGCACTGCGTCAACTACGGTTGACGCCATGGACGACCGCACCCTCCGCACCGCCATCGCCGCGGCCGACGGCGACGACCCCTACCGGGCGCTGCGCGAGCTGCACCACGCGCGCATCGAGCTGAACCGCGAGCTCGATCGCGCCGAGGCCGTGGCCGTTCGCCGCGCCCGCGCAGCCGGGTCGAGTTGGCAACTCATCGCGCTGGCGCTCGACGTGTCGAAGCAGGCGGTCCACAAGAAGTACGGGCGCGGCTGAGCCCGGCGCACGGCCGGGCTCCGCACCCAGCCGGGACACGTATGCTGCATGCGGCGACGACGCGACCACCGGGCGGGTGCGGCATCCGCCCACCGCGCGGACCACGACGCGGATCAGGAAGAGGACATGAGCGACACCGACACCCGCACCGAGACCCGGCGCAGCCCGTTCGCGCGGCGATCGCCGCAGGAGGGGCCGCGCGCCACCTTCACGCAGCTGCTGCCGTTCATCTTCGAGCACCGGCCCGTGCTCATCTGGGTCGCCGTGCTCTCGATCGTCGGCGCCCTCACGAGCCTCGCGCAGCCGCTGCTCGTGGGCCGCGTCATCAACGTCGTCGAGGCGGGCGAGCCGCTCGGCTGGCTCGTGTGGGGCCTCGTCGCGCTCGTCGTCGTGAGCGCGATCATCTCGGGCTACCAGCACTACCTGCTGCAGCGCACGGGCGAGGGCGTGGTGCTGTCGAGCCGCAAGCGACTCGTCGCGAAGCTCCTGCGCCTGCCCGTCTCCGAGTTCGACACGCGTCGCACGGGCGACCTCGTCTCGCGCGTCGGCAGCGACACCACGATGCTGCGCGCCGTGCTCACGCAGGGCCTCGTCGAAGCGGTCGGCGGCGCCGTCACGTTCGTGGGCGCGCTCATCGCCATGCTCATCCTCGACCCCGTGCTGCTCGGCCTCACGGTGCTCGTCATCGCGATCGCGATCACCACGGTGACGCTGCTCTCCCGGCGTGTGCGCGAGGCGTCGCACCGGGCGCAGGAGAAGGTCGGCGACGTCGCGGCGGCGGTCGAGCGGGCCATCAGCTCGGTGCGCACCATCCGCGCGGCGGGGGCCACCGACCGCGAGATCGGCGCCGTCGACGAGGAGGCCGAGGGCGCATGGCGCATGGGCGTGCAGGTGGCGAAGATCTCGGCGCTCATCGTGCCGATCGCGGGCATCGCGATGCAGGTCTCGTTCCTCGTCGTGCTCGGCGTCGGCGGCTACCGCGTCGCGAGCGGCGCCATCACCGTCGCGAACCTCGTGTCGTTCATCCTCTTCCTGTTCATGATGATCCTGCCGCTCGGCCAGGCCTTCGGCGCCATCACGTCGGTGAACCAGGCGCTCGGCGCGCTCGGTCGCATCCAGGAGATCCTCGACCTGCCCGACGAGGACGCCTACGACCGCGAGCTCGCGCCCCGCTCGGTCATGGTCGGCGCCGCGAACGACGGCCTGCGACCGGATGCCGCGGCGATCGAGTTCGACGACGTGCACTTCGCCTACGCCGCGACGAGGCAGGACCCCGCCGACCCCGGCAACGACTCCCCCGACGAGCACCTCCCCGAGCCCGACGTGACGGATCGGCAGCACGTGCTGCGCGGCGTGAGCTTCCGGGTGCCGCGCGGGCAGCGCATCGCCCTCGTGGGCCCGTCGGGCGCGGGCAAGTCGACGATCCTCGCGCTCATCGAGCGGTTCTACGACCCGAGCATCGGCGAGGTGCGCATGGGCGGGCTCGACCTCCGCGCCCTCGATCGCGCCGAGCTCCGCAGCCAGATCGGCTACGTCGAGCAGGACGCGCCAGTGCTCGCCGGCACCCTGCGCGACAACCTCAAGCTCGGGAGCCCCGACGCGACCGACGAGGAGTGCGAGCACGTGCTGCGTGCCGTGAACCTCGGCGGCGTCCTCGACCGCGACCCCGCCGGTCTCGACGCGGCCGTGGGCGAGGACGGCATCATGCTCTCGGGAGGCGAGCGCCAGCGCCTCGCCATCGCCCGCGCGCTGCTCTCCGCGCCGCCCATCCTGCTGCTCGACGAGTCGACCTCGTCGCTCGACGGCCTCAACGAGCGGCTCATGCGCGAGGCCATCGACGAGGTCGCGGCCGGACGAACGCTCGTCGTCATCGCGCACCGCCTCTCGACCGTGATCGACTCCGACCGCATCGTCGTGCTCGAGGAGGGCCGCGTGATCGGCGAGGGGACGCACGCGGAGCTCGTGGCATCCGTGCCGCTGTACCGCGACCTCGCGGCGCATCAGCTGCTGGTCTGAGTTCGTTCGTGCGGCGTCCCTGCCCGGCGCACCAGCCTCAGGGTTCACCCCGGGGCGGTTTGGGGGCTAGCCGGGATGGCCCGGCGCGACGCCCTCCGTAGCGTGGGAATCCGCATCCGGTTCCGGATGCCCCGAGCCCATGCCCCACGGAGGACCATCATGACCATCGCGACCGTCACCGGCGCCCGCGACCTCTCCCGCTTCGAGGAGCTGCCCGTCGAGCTCATCGACGACCTGCCCAACGCCACCGACGCCTCGTCGTCGCGCACCGGCTTCGGCGACTCGTTCGACCGCGTCCAGGCCGGCATCCAGGGCTGGCTGCGCCACTGGGAGCCGCAGCGACTGCCGGCGTTCACGCCCGTGCGCGACGAGATGCCCGAGTCCGACCGCGGACGCAGCTCGCTGCACGCCGCCGCGACGCAGGCCGACGGCGCCGTGCGCATCACGGCGAGCGTCTACGACCCGCCCAGCCGCGAGGGCGCGCCCCTCGGCTGGTCGCGCAACTGGGCGAGCGTCGCCGTGCTGCCGCCGGCCCGCGAGTCCGGCCGCCTCTACTACCGCTTCAGCGTGTCGAGCCGGCTCGTGCTCGACGGCCAGGCCGCCCTCAGCCTCGCGTCGACGAGCGTCAACTTCGGCATCGTCGCGGATGCCGCGAAGGCGAGCCCGTTCCAGGCCCCGGGCTTCGGCACGCCGATCGCCCGCCCGCTCGTCGGGGTCCAGGCCCGCGAGGACCAGGACGCGTCGGCCTCGCAGGTGTTCGAGGGATCGATCGCGGTGCGACAGGGCGACACCCCCGCGATGGCGTTCGTGATCGGCACCGACCTGCTGTTCCAGGACGGCTGGGTGCGCGTGCACGAGGGTTCGAGCACCTGGATCGGTCCCGCCGGTCCCGGTGCGACCGGGACCATCGAGTTCCGCTACGCGCCCGCCGCGATGCTGCGCCTGCTCGGACGACTCGACGAGCCGCACCGCGTGGCGTGACGCCTGCACCGTTCGACGCAGCGCGCCCCGGCTAGACTCGCCGGATGGCGCGCTTCGTCGTCGTGCTGCCGCTCGTCCCGCTCGCCGCGGGCGACGAGTTCACGGTGGCGCAGTGGCCGCTGCACGTGACGCTGGTGGAGCCGTTCCCGACGTCGCTCGGCGCCGAGGAGGTCGCCGCCGTGCTCGGGGAGGTCGCCGGCATCGGACACGTCGCTCGGACGATCCACGCGGGCGCCGGCGACGACGCAATGTTCGGGCGTCGTCGCGACGTGCCGGTCACGCTCGTCGTCGACGGCGGCGAGCTCGCCGCGCTGCGGACCCGCACGCTCGCGGCGCTGCAGCGTGCGGGCGTCGACGTGCAGCCGCGCCTGGACTTCCGGCCGCACGTGACCCGCAAGCAGCACGGGCGCATCCGGCCGGGCGACCGGGTCGAGCTCGCCACGGTGGCGCTCATCGACATGCGGCCGCCGCAGGGCGGCCACCATCGCCGCGTCGTCGCGGCGTGGCCGCTCGGCGTGTGAAGACCGCGACATCCGGTCGGCTCGGTGCTAGCCGCCGCCTCCGGCGCCCCACTTCCTGATCTCGGGATCGTCACGCCCACGCTCGGCCGCACGCGTGCCGGGGTCGTCGAACGCATCGGGGCCCTCGGTGCCGGCGGACCGGTCGCGCCGGATCCGGCGTGCGAGCACCACGCCGAAGACGATGAGCCCACCCGCCAGGATCAGGACGGTCCACCACCATTCCATGGCCGAAAGCTACTCCCCGCGACACGGCTCGGCAACGCGAGCCGGGACGGGCGGCGGTCAGATGCCCTCGGCCTCCGCCCTCGCCGATTCGTCGAGGTCCTGGCGGCGCTTCTGCCACGGCCAGCGGCCCGAGATCTCGAGTTCGAGCGACCAGCTGAGGAACGTCCGGATGAGGACGATGATGGCGAGCACCGCGACCGACTCGAGGGTCGGCGTGACGGCCACGGTCTTGATGATGTCGGCGGCCACCAGCAGCTCGAGGCCGAGCAGGATCGCCCGCCCGAGCACGCGACGGAACCGGGTGTAGACGGGACCGACGCGACGCAGGCCGCGCAGCGCCGCGTCGATGAGGGCGTACGCCACGCCGACGACGATCGCGATCACGCCGATGACGTCGACGACCTCGCCGGCCCTGGAGATGACCTCGCCGAACTCCATCGCGCTCCCCTCTGCGGCACACGCTAGCCGCGTGGAGCCGGTGGGGACGTGCGATTCCGCCGCGCGCCGCGAACGGCGCCGGGCATGCACGAGGGCCGGGCGCGCCTTCCCGTGCGCGCTCCGGCCCTCGAGTCGAGTGCTACGCCGCCTCGTGCGACAGGTGGTAGCGCAGGCTGGCGAGCTCCGCCTTCAGCGCCGCGGGCACGCGGTCGCCGAACTGGGCGAAGTACTCCTCGGTGAGGTCGCACTCGGCGAGCCACGAGTCGCGGTCGACGTCGAAGAGGTGCTCGAGCGCGGCATCCGTGATCTCGAGGCCGTCGAGGTCGAGCGAGCCGGGCGCCGGGAGCAGGCCGATCGGCGTCTCGACGGCGTCGGCGTCCTCCTCGATGCGGCCGACGATCCACTCGAGCACGCGCGAGTTCTCGCCGAATCCGGGCCAGAGGAACTTCCCGTCGTGGCCCTTGCGGAACCAGTTCACCTGGAAGATCTTCGGCGCGTTCGTGCCGAGGATGCGACCCATCTTGACCCAGTGACCCCAGTAGTCCGCCATGTTGTAGCCGCAGAACGGGAGCATCGCGAACGGGTCGCGGCGCAGCTCGCCGACGGTGCCCTCGGCGGCCGCGGTCTGCTCCGACGAGATGGTCGCGCCCATGAAGACGCCGTGCTTCCAGCTGCGGGCCTCGGCGACGAGCGGCACGTTGGTGGCGCGGCGTCCGCCGAACAGGATCGCGTCGATCGGCACGCCGTCGTGCGCGTCCCAGTCGTCGGAGATCTGCGGGCACTGCGCGGCCGCGACGGTGAAGCGGGAGTTCGGGTGCGCGGCGGGGCGCCCGGACTCGGGCGTCCACGGGTTGCCCTCCCAGTCGGTGAGGTGCGAAGGCGGGGTGTCGGTGAGGCCCTCCCACCACACATCGCCGTCGGGGCGGAGCGCCACGTTCGTGAAGATCGTGTTGCCCCACAGGGTCTGCACCGCGGTCGGGTTCGTGGACTCGCCCGTGCCGGGCGCGACGCCGAAGAAGCCCGCCTCGGGGTTGATCGCGTAGAGGCGGCCGTCGTCGCCGGGGCGCATCCAGGCGATGTCGTCGCCGATGGTCTCGACCGACCAGCCGGGGATCGTGGGCTGCAGCATGGCGAGGTTCGTCTTGCCGCAGGCCGACGGGAACGCGGCGGCCACGTGGTAGACCTTGCCCTGCGGCGACGTGATCTTGATGAGCAGCATGTGCTCGGCGAGCCAGCCCTCGTCGCGGGCCATGACGCTCGCGATGCGCAGCGCGAAGCACTTCTTCGCGAGCAGGGCGTTGCCGCCGTAGCCCGAGCCGTACGACCAGATCTCGCGCGAGTCGGGGAACTGCACGATGTACTTCGTGTCGCTGCACGGCCAGTCGACCTCGGCGCGCCGGTGGCCGACGCCGTCGACGAGCGGGTACCCCACCGAGTGCACGGTGCGCACCCAGGGCTCGCCGGCCTCGATGAGGCGGTACACCTGCTCGCCCATGCGGGTCATGATGCCCATCGAGAGCACGACGTAGGGCGAGTCGGTGATCTCGACGCCGAGCTGCGAGATGGGGCCGCCGAGCGGGCCCATCGAGAACGGCACGACGTACAGCGTGCGGCCCTTCATCGAGCCGTCGAAGACCTCGGTGAGCTCCGCGCGCATCTCGCGCGGGTCGCGCCAGTTGTTCGTGGGACCCGCGTCCTCCTCGTAGGTCGAGCAGATGAACGTGCGGTCCTCCACCCGGGCGACGTCCGACGGGTCGGTGCGCGCGAGGTAGCTGTTGGGGCGCCACTCCGGGTTCAGCTTCGTGAGCTTGCCCTCGGCCACGAGCTGCTTCGTCAGGAGGTCGGCCTCGTGCTTCGAGCCGTCGCACCACACGATCTCGTCGGGCTTGGTGAGGGCGGCGATCTCCGCGACCCAGGCGTTCAGCGCGGCATCCGTCGTGCCCCGTCGCGCGCGGTCGTCGTCGGCGGTGGTCTCGGTGCCGATGGAGAACTCGGAGATCGTCATCTTCGTTCCTTTCCAGGGTCCCGACCGGCCGGCCGGATCAGTTCGTACTTCAAGGATGCGCCGGATTCTGCCGTCTGTTCGGCCATTGCGCGTGTTAAGAATCATCGATCTTTCGCTATTCTTAAGGCATGAGAGCCGGCTCCCCTGACCTCGCCACCCTCGGCCAGCGCATCCGCCACTTCCGCGGCGTGCGCGGCCTGACCCTCGACCAGCTGGGCGAGGCGGTCGGCCTCGCGGGCAGCCAGCTCTCACTCATCGAGAACGGCAAGCGCGAGCCGAAGCTCTCGACGCTCGACGCCCTGGCGGGCGCCCTCGACGTCGAGCTCGCCGACCTCCTGGCCCGTGAGGCGCCGAGCCGGCGCGCCGCCCTCGAGCTCGAGCTCGGGCGCGCGCAGTCGAGTCCGCTGTACGCGACCCTCGGCCTGCCGGCGATCCGCCCGGGCCGCGGCATCAGCGACGAGACGCTCGAGTCGATCGTCGGGCTGCACCGCGAGCTGCAGCGACGCGCGAGCGAGGCGATCGCGACGCCCGAGGAGGCGCGGCGCGCGAACACCGACCTCCGCGAGCGCATGCGCGCGCAGGACAACCACCTGCCCGACATCGAGCAGCTCGCTGAAGACCAGGTGCGCGCCTCGGGCCACCGCACGGGCGCGCTCACGCACCGCGAGGTCAGCGTGATGGCCGAGCGCCTCGGGTTCCAGCTCATCTACGTGAGCGACCTCCCCGACTCGACGCGGTCGATCACCGACCTCGCGAACGGCCGCATCTACCTGCCGCCCGCGTCGATCCCCGGCGGGCACGGGCTGCGCTCGATGGCGCTGCAGGCGATGGCGCACCGCCTCCTCGGGCACACGCCGCCGGCGAGCTACGACGAGTTCCTCTGGCAGCGGCTCGAGATCAACTACTTCGCGGCCGCCTGCCTGATGCCGCAGGAGGCATCCGTCGCGTTCCTGCAGCAGGCGAAGAAGGAGAAGCGGCTCGCGATCGAGGACTTCCGCGACGCGTTCGGCGTGACGCACGAGGCCGCGGCGCTGCGGTTCACGAACCTCGCCACGAGCCACCTCGACATGACGCTGCACTTCCTGCGCGTGAACGGCGACGGCGCCCTGCTGAAGGGCTACGAGAACGACGGGCTTCCGCTGCCCACCGACGTCACGGGCTCGATCGAGGGCCAATGGGTGTGCAAGAAGTGGAGCGCCCGCACCGCCTTCGAGCAGACCAACCGCACCACCGAGAACTACCAGTACACCGACACGCCCGCCGGCACCTACTGGTGCGCCACGCAGACGGGGCGCACGGATGCCACGCAGTTCTCGATCACGGTCGGCGTGCCGTTCGCGCAGGCGAAGTGGTTCCGCGGGCGCGAGACCACCGTGCGGGTGAACTCGACCTGCCCCGACGACGCGTGCTGCCGCCGAGCTCCCGACGGGCTCGCCGAGCGCTGGGCCGGCCACGCGTGGCCGAGCGCGCGCCTGCACGCGCACGTGCTGTCGCCGCTGCCCTCGGGCACGTTCCCGGGCGTCGACGACGCCGAGGTGTACGAGTTCCTCGAGGCCCACGCCGACCAGTGACCGAACGGATGCCGCGGGCGCGCGGCATCCGTCACTTCATCGTGTCTCTTGCAATAGTGTGCGACACACAGTATCGTGTGAGACATGAGCACCGATGACACGACCGCCGGCCACCTGCAGGAACTGCGCCGCGGCACGGTGGTGCTCGCGTGCCTGATCCGGCTGCGCACGCCCGACTACGGGTACGCGCTGCTCGAGTCGCTCGACGACCTCGGCATCATGGTCGACGCGAACACCCTCTACCCGCTCCTGCGCCGACTCGAGAAGCAGGGGCTCCTCACGAGCGAGTGGAACACCGACGAGGCCCGGCCTCGCAAGTTCTACCGCACGAGCGACGCCGGCGAGCGACTCGCCGGCGCGCTCATGAACGACTGGCACCGCATCGACGATGCGCTCGCACGTCTCGACCTGGGAGATGAACGATGACCACCCTGACCGACCGCTACGTGTGGGCTGCGGCCCGCAGCCTGCCCGAGGCCCAGCGCGCCGAGTTCGCGCGTGAGCTCCGCGAGCGCATCGGCGACGTGACCGATGCGAACGTCGAGCGGGGCGCGGCGCCCGCCGACGCCGAGCATGCCGCCCTCGTCGAGCTCGGCGACCCGCTCGCCCTCGCCGCGAGCTACGTCGACCGCCCGCTGCAGCTCATCGGCCCCAAGTACTACCTCATGTGGTGGCGGCTGCTGAAGCTGCTGCTGGCCATCGTCGTGCCGATCGCGGCCGCGGGCGTGCTGCTCGGCCAGGTGGTGGCGGGTGCCGAGGTCGGCGACATGGTCGCCGCGACGGTTTCGACGGCGATCCAGGTCTTCGTGAACCTCTGCTTCTGGGTGACGCTCGTGTTCGCGGTGCTCGAGCGCAGCCCTGGCGCCTCGATGCCCGCATCCACGTGGACGCCCGACCAGCTGCCACAGCCTCGCGACGACGCCCGCGCCGGGCGGCTCGGCGACCTCATCGCCTCGCTCGTGTTCCTCGCCCTGTTCGCGGTGCTGATCGTGTGGCAGCAGTTCGGCGTCGTCTGGATCGGCGGCGAGCGCCAGCCGATCCCGGTGCTCGACCCCGCCCTGTGGTCGTTCTGGATCCCCTGGTTCCTCGTCCTGCTGGTGCTCGAGGCGGTCTTCGCGATCGTCATCTACCTGCGCGGCTGGACCTGGACGATGGCCGGACTCAACGTGCTCCTGAACGCCGCCTTCGCGATCCCCGCCGTCTGGCTGTTCGTGAGCGGGCAGCTGTTCGCCCCCGAGTTCGTGGAGGCGATCGGCTGGCCGTGGGGCGAGGGGAGCGACGTCACGGCGGCCGTCCTGCTCATCGTCGTCATCGGCGTGTCGGTGTGGGACGTCGTCGACGGGTTCATCAAGGCCGCGCGCAACCGCGGCGGGTCGGCGCTCGGCGGGTACTGACGCGCCGCGACGGCGCGAACGATCCGGATGCGGCTACTTCGGCTGCATCCGGATCGCGCCGTCGAGGCGGATGACCTCCCCGTTCAGCATCGGGTTCGCGATGATCGACCGCACGAGCGCCGCGTACTCGGTCGGATGCCCCAGGCGCGACGGATGCGGCACCTGCGCCTCGAGCGAGGCGCGCACCTCGTCGGTCATGCCGGCCATCATGGGCGTCTCGAAGATGCCCGGCGCGATGGTCACGACGCGGATGAGGAGCTTCGACAGGTCCCGCGCGATCGGCAGGGTCATGCCGGCGACCGCGGCCTTGGACGCCGAGTAGGCGGCCTGCCCGACCTGGCCGTCGAACGCAGCGACCGACGCCGTGCTCACGATGACGCCCCGCTCGGCCGTCGCCGGACCCCCGGGCACGGACGCCTCCACGGGCTCGGTCGCGGCCATCGCCGCCGCCGCGAGCCGGGTCACGTTGAACGTGCCGATGAGGTTCACGCGGATCGTGCGCTCGAACGCGTCGAGCGGCGCGGGCCCGTCGCGCCCGACGGTGCGGTTCGCGGTCACGATCCCGGCGCAGTTCACGGCCACGCGCAGTGGCGCGAGGGCGGATGCCGCGTCGACCGCCGCCTGCACCTCGGTCGCGTTCGCGACGTCGGCCGCGACGAACCGAGCGCGCTCGCCCAGCTCGGCCGCGGCCTCCTCGCCGCGCGGGCCGGGCAGGTCGACGAGCACGACGGATGCCCCGCCGTCGACGAGTGCTCGCGCGGTGGCGCGCCCGAGGCCCGATGCCCCGCCGGTGACGATCGCGGATGCCCCGCTGAGTTCCATGTGCGTCCTTTCGTAGTCCGCTCCCCGAGCGAGCGCCGGTGCGTGCCGCTTCGACGGGCTCGGCGAGCGGTGGGTCAGATGCGCTCGATGATCGTGGCGTTCGCCATGCCGCCGCCCTCGCACATGGTCTGCAGCCCGTAGCGTCCGCCGGTGGCCTCGAGCTGGTTCACGAGCGTCGTGAGCAGGCGCGTGCCGCTCGAGCCGAGCGCGTGGCCGAGGGCGATGGCGCCGCCGCGGGGGTTGAGCTTCGCGGCATCCGCCCCCGTGTCGGCGAGCCACGCGAGCGGCACCGACGCGAACGCCTCGTTCACCTCGTAGGCGTCGATGTCGTCGTGCGTGAGCCCGGCCCGCTCGAGCACCTTGGCCGTCGCCGGGATGACGCCCGTGAGCATGTAGAGCGGGTCGCTGCCGACCACCGTGAACGAGCGGAACCGCGCGCGCGGCTCGAGCCCCAGCTGCTCGGCGGCCTCGGCACTCATGATGAGCGCGGCCGAGGCGCCGTCGGTGAGCGGCGACGAGTTGCCGGGCGTGATGCGCCAGTCGAGCTCGGGGAACCGCTCGGCGAGCGCGTCGGTGCGGAACGCCGGGTTCAGCCCGGCGAGCGATTCGACCGACGTCGACGGGCGCACGGTCTCGTCGACGAGCGCGTCGACGCCCGGCACGGGCACCACCTCGGTGGCGAAGGCTCCTGATGCCCCGGCCTCGGCCGCGAGGCGGTGCGACCGCGCGGCGAACGCGTCGAGCTCCTCACGCGTGAAGCCCCACTTCGCGGCGATGAGCTCGGCCGACACGCCCTGGTTCACGAGTCCATCGGGGTACCGCGCGCGCAGGCGCGGGCCGTAGGGGTCGGCGCCGGCCGCGCTCGATCCGAGCGGGACGCGGCTCATCGACTCGACGCCGCACGCGATGACGATGTCGGCCTGGCCGGCGAGGACCGCCTGCGCGGCGAACGCCGCGGCCTGCTGGCTCGATCCGCACTGCCGGTCGAGGGTCGTGCCGGGCACGGTCTCGGGGAACCCCGCCGCGAGCACGGCGTTGCGCGTGATGTTGTAGCTCTGCTCGGCGACCTGGCTGACGCATCCGCCGATCACGTCGTCGACGATGCCGGGGTCGAGGTCGTTCCGCGAGACGAGCGCGTCGAGCACGCCGGCGAGCAGGTCGACGGGGTGCACGCCCGAGAGGATGCCGCCGGGCTTGCCGCGACCGACCGGGGTGCGGATGACGTCGACGATGACGGCTTCGGTGCTCATGCCTTCAGCCTACGTGCGGCCGACGGTCGAGCGGCCGGTCACTCGACCACCGAGGCCGACACCAGCTCGCGCTCGACCAGCACGGGCTCGCGCTCGGGGAGCACGAGCGGGTGCGTGCCCGCCATGGCCTCGATCACGCGAACGACCTGGCAGCTGTAGCCGTACTCGTTGTCGTACCAGACGTAGAGCACCGCGTCGGTGCCGTCGGCGATCGTGGCGAGCCCGTCGACGATGCCGGCCCGGTTCGACCCGACGAAGTCGGTCGACACCACCTCGGGCGACTCGATGTAGTCGACCTGCTGGCGCAGCGGCGACGTGAGCGAGACCTGGCGCAGGTAGCGGTTGAGCTCGGTCTTGTCGGTCGGGCGCTCGAGCTGCAGGTTGAGGATCGCGAGCGACACGTCGGGCGTGGGCACGCGGATCGCGCTGCCCGTCAACCTGCCCGCGAACTCGGGCAGCGCCTTCGCGACGGCCTTCGCCGCCCCGGTCTCGGTGATGACCATGTTGAGGGCGGCCGAGCGTCCGCGGCGATCGCCCGCGTGGAAGTTGTCGATGAGGTTCTGGTCGTTCGTGAACGAGTGCACCGTCTCGACGTGGCCGCGCACGACGCCGTACGCGTCGTTCACCGCCTTGAGCACTGGGGTGATCGCGTTGGTGGTGCAGGACGCCGCGGAGAGGATGCGGTCGGACGTCGCGATGTCGCCGTGGTTGATGCCGTGCACGATGTTCTTGATCGCGCCCTTGCCTGGTGCCGTCAGCAGCACGCGCGCGACGCCCCGCGACTGCAGGTGCTGCGCGAGGCCCTCGGCGTCGCGCCAGCGGCCCGTGTTGTCGACGACGATGGCGTCGCGGATGCCGTAGGCGGTGTAGTCGATCGTCGCCGGGTCGTTCGAGTAGATGACCTGGATGAGCGTGCCGTTCGCGAGGATCGTGTTGCGCTGCTCGTCGACCTCGATCGTGCCCGCGAACGGGCCGTGCACCGAGTCGCGGCGCAGCAGGCTGGCGCGCTTCACGAGGTCGTTCGCCGAGCCCTTGCGCACGACGATCGCGCGCAGGCGCAGGCCCCGGCCGCCGCCCGTGTGCGCGATGAGGATGCGGGCGAGGAGGCGCCCGATCCGGCCGAAGCCGTACAGCACGACGTCGGTGCCGGCCGGTTCGTCGTCGCCGGCGGAGACGAGCACAGGGGCGAGCTCGACGCGCAGGAAGTCGACGAGCGGCATCCGCTCGCCCGACTCGCGATAGCGCGCGACGAGTCGCGCGACGTCGATCGACGCCGGGCCGGGGCGCAGCTCGCGCAGGGCCTCGAGCACGCGCATGGTGTCGGCGAGCGGCAGCTCCTCGTCACCGGCCTGGCGTGCGAAGCGATGGGCCTTCAGCAGCTCGATCGCCGAGCGGTTGATGAGGCGCCGGCCGTGGATCGAGGTCACCACCCCGTGGTCCCGGTAGAGGCCACCGACGAGCGGGATCATCCGCTCGGCGAGCTCCTCCCTGGCGATCCATTCGGTGCGTCGGGCGTCGAACTCGTGGCTCACGTCGTTCCTCTCCGGCTCGCGCGCGTGGCGTCGTCGCCGTGGTCATGCTCGGGCCGTACGCGCGGGTGGGCAGCGCCGACCGTCGGTGTTCCGGGGGGATGCCTCGATCATAGGCGGCCCCGACTGGACGTGCGGTGTACGCGGCGGCGCATGCCGACGGCCCGCATGGCCGCGGGGGCCAGCGGGACGGCCGCGGTCAGCCGACCGGCGTCTCCTCGTCGTCGACGAACCGGACGTCGTACGCGGCGACGCGCTGGGGGACGCCCTCGAAGACGGCGGCGCGGGCGTCGGACGCCAGGTACGCCTCCTCGAGGCGCAGGAACGCCTGCTGGTCGCCCGGCGTGCTCACGGCCCAGACGAACTCGTTCGACGCCCGCAGGCCGTAGGCGAACTCGATCGTGAACCCCGCGGGCGGGCGGACGGCGGGCATCGCGCCGCGCCACCACTCGACGAACGCGTCGTACTCCCCGTCGACGAGCGTGTACCTGCGCAGCTGAGTCGTCTTCACCCGACCCATTCTGCACCGCGCGGCGGACCCGTATCGCATGCGCGACACTCTGGGAAACCCCTCGACAGGACGATCGAACTGTGGTCGAGTGACGCCAAGAGGCGCTCACCGTCGCCCGGCCAGGTGCGATGGCATGTTCGCCTGATCCCGAAGGGAAGGAAGCTCCATGAACATCCTCCTGATCATCGTCGCCATCGTCGCCATCATCCTGCTGTTCACCGGCGGCTTCGTGCAGTCGCTGAACTTCCTGCTGTGGGTGGGCATCGTCCTGCTCGTGATCGCAGTGATCGTGTGGCTGGTGCGGATGCTCAGCAACCGCCGAGCCTGACCTCGACGCGCCACGCCTGGGCGGGCCGTATACTCGTCCCGTCCAGGCGCCTGCGCGCCAGTGCTCGGAAAAAGGGCACGAAGCCGGCCCCGCGAGCGGCCGCGCGAGACACATACGGAACCCCGCATCCGTCATCGTCTCCAAGGACTCGCCATGGCCTCCGTCTCCGCGCACGTCGCCCACGCCGTCTCCGCCCACGTCGACCACGTCTTCGGCCTCATGGGCAACGGCAACGCCGCGTTCCTCGACGCCCTCCACGACGTCCCGGTCGCCTACACCGCCGTCCGGCACGAGCAGGGCGCCGTCGTCGCCGCGGACGCGTACTTCCGCGCGTCGGGCCGGCTCGCCGTCGCGACCGCCACCTACGGCGCCGGCTTCACGAACACGCTGACCGCGCTCGCCGAGGCCGTGCAGGCGAGGGTGCCACTTGTCCTCGTCGTCGGCGACGAGCCGACGTCGGGCCCGCGCCCGTGGGGCGTCGACCAGGTCGCGCTCGCCTCGGCCGTCGGCGCGCGCACGTACACGGTGGGCCGAACGGATGCCGCGGCCACGACGGTCATCGCGATCGAGCACGCCCTCGCCTACCGCGTGCCGACCGTGCTCGCGATCCCCTACGACGTCGGTACGCGTGACGCGGGCGACCTCCCCGAGGTCCCGTCACCCGTCCTGCCGCCGGCCGTCACCCCGGCCGGCCCGTTCGGCACCCAGGCGGTCGCCGGCCTCGCACGCGTGCTCGCCGAGGCGGAGCGCCCCTTCCTCCTCGCCGGCCGCGGCGCC
Organism: Agromyces mariniharenae; assembly: GCF_008122505.1. Taxonomy (NCBI): domain Bacteria; kingdom Bacillati; phylum Actinomycetota; class Actinomycetes; order Micrococcales; family Microbacteriaceae; genus Agromyces; species Agromyces mariniharenae. The sequence continues at coordinate 487,662 of NZ_VSSB01000001.1, forward strand.
TGGCTGGCCGGCGCCGGCCGGGCGCTCGGAGACCTCGCCGAGGCCACCGGCGCGATCACCGGGTCGACGGCGCTCGGCCGCGGGGTCTTCCCCGATGCGCGCTTCGACCTCGGCGTGACGGGCGGCTTCGGCGCCGAGGGCGCGATGACGCTCGTGCGCGAGGCCGACGTCGCGGTGGTCTTCGGAGCGTCGCTCAACCAGTTCACGATGCGCTTCGGCGACCTGTTCGCGCCCGGCACCCGCGTGGTGCAGGTGGACGTGGCGCCCGCGGCGACGCATCCGCACGTCGGCGGCTACGTGCGGGGCGACGCGGCCGTGGTGGCCCGGGCGCTCGTGCACGAGCTGGCCGCCCTCGACGCGACGCCGTCGGGATGGCGCTATTCGATCGACCTCGCCCCGCTCCGGGCGCGCGATCCCGGCACGGGCGTCGTCGCGGCCGACGGACGGCTCGACCCGCGCACGGTCGCGGCGCGCATCGGCGAGCTGCTGCCCGACGACCGCGTCGTCGTGTCCGACGGCGGGCACTTCATCGGCTGGGCCAACATGCACTGGCCGGTCGCGTCGCCCGACCGCATGCTCATGGTCGGGACCGCGTTCCAGTCGATCGGCCTCGGCTTCCCGAGCGTGGCGGGCGCAGCGGCGGCGAAGCCCGACGCGACGGTCGTGCTCACGACGGGTGACGGCGGCGGCCTGATGGCGCTCGCCGACCTCGAGACCGCCGTGCGCGCGGCGGGCGGACGCGGCGTCGCCGTCGTGTGGAACGACGCGGCCTATGGGGCCGAGGTGCACCTCTACGGCCTGCAGGGCTACGCCGAACCGCCCATGCGCATCCCCGAGGTGGACTTCGCGGCGCTCGGGGCGGCCGTCGGCGCCGAGGGCGTGGTCGTGCGCGAGCTCGCCGACCTCGACCGCCTCGGCGCCTGGGCGGCGGAGCCCGTCGACGAGCGTCGGTTCCTGGTGCTCGACTGCCGCATCTCGGGCTCGGTCATCGCGCCGTACCAGCACGAGATCATCGCCGTGAACACCCGCTGAGCCGCATCCGAGCGGATGCCGCGACACGACGCGCACGGATCGTATACGATCGCAGCAGCGTCGTCAGCGGCATCCGACGACGCCCGCAGCGGCCACGGCCCGGCGGCGGCACCGCCGCATCAGATACCAGCAGCATCCGACGACGAAGTGGAGCGCACGTGCTCGACCCAACGCAGATCGCGGCGATCGCCGACGAGCTCGCCGACGCCGACCGGACCCGCACAACGGTGCCGTTGCTCACCGCCCGGAACACCGGCATGACCGTCGAGGACGCCTACGCCGTGCAGCGCGAGTGGGCCGAGCGCGGCGTCGCCGCCGGCCGCCGCGTCGTCGGTCGCAAGATCGGCCTGACCTCGAAGGTCATGCAGGCCGCCACCGGCATCACGGAGCCCGACTACGGCGTGATCTTCGACGACATGGTGATCGAGTCCGGGGCATCCGTCGAGTTCGACCGCTTCTCGAACGTGCGCATCGAGGTGGAGCTCGCGTTCGTGCTGCACGACCGGCTGGAGGGGCCGGGCACGACGATCTTCGACGTGCTCGACGCGACCGCCTACGTCGTGCCGGCGCTCGAGATCCTGAACTCGCACGTCGAGCTCGAGGGTCGCACGATCGTCGACACGATCTCGGACAACGCCGCGATGGGCGCGATGGTCGTGGGCGGCCGGCCCGTGAAGCCCGACGCGGTCGACCTGCGCTGGGTCTCGGCGCTGCTGTCGCGCAACCAGGTGATCGAGGAGTCGGGCGTCGCCGCGGCCGTGCTCGGGCACCCCGCCATGGGCGTCGCCTGGCTCGCGAACAAGCTCGCCCAGCACGGGCAGGCCCTCGACGCGGGCGAGATCATCCTCGCCGGCTCGTTCACGCGGCCGATGTGGGTGCACCGCGGCGACACGGTGCACGCGGACTACCGCGAGTTGGGAACGGTGACATGCCGGTTCGAATGACCCTCCCCCCGACGCTCGCGCAGCGGATCGCGGCATCCGATCGCCCGCTCGCCGGCATGTGGGTGTGCTCGGGCAGCGCGCTGAACGCCGAGATCGCGGCCGGCAGCGGCCTCGACGTCGTGCTCATCGACGCCGAGCACTCCCCCAACGGACCCGAGTCGATCCTCGCGCAGCTCCAGGCCGTGGCCGCGTACCCGGTGGCGCCGCTCGTGCGCCCGCCGTTCGGCGACGCGGTCGTCATCAAGCAGTACCTCGACCTCGGCGTGCAGAACCTGCTCATCCCGATGGTCGACTCCCCCGAGCAGGCCGCCGACCTCGTGCGCGCCGTGCGCTACCCACCCGAGGGCGTGCGCGGCGTGGGCAGTTCGCTGGCGCGTTCGGCCCGCTGGAACCGCGTGCCGGGCTACCTCGCGTCCGCGGCGTCGACGGTGTCGCTGTTCGTGCAGGTCGAGTCGCGCACGGCGATGGAGCGCGTCTCCGAGATCGCGGCCGTCGACGGCGTCGACGGGATCCTCGTGGGGCCAGCCGACCTGGCCGCGTCGATGGGCTTCCTCGGGCAGCAGGACCACCCCGAGGTCGTCGACGCGGTGCTGCACGCGATCCGCGTCGGCGTCGAGCTCGGCACGCCCGTGGGCGTCAACGCGTTCGCCCCGGATGCCGCGGACCGCTACCTCGACGCGGGCGCCGCGTTCGTGCTGGTGGGCGCCGACGTGCAGCTGCTCGCCCGCGCGTCCGAGGCTCTCGCCGACCGCTTCATCGGCGACGGCGGCGCTGCGGCCCGCTCCGAGTACTGAGCGCCCGCGCCCGACGCGATTCCGGCGCGTCGCCAGATCGTATATGATTTCGGATATCGACAGACGAGGACGTCCATGAGCACCGCCATCCCCGGTATCGCCACGCCCGGCAAGGTCATCGCCGTGCACCTGAACTACCCGTCCCGCGCCGCGCAGCGCGGTCGCACGCCGACCCAGCCGAGCTATTTCCTGAAGCCGTCGTCGTCGCTCGCCGCCTCGGGCTCCACGCTCGAGCGGCCGGCGGGCACCGAGCTCCTCGCCTTCGAGGGCGAGATCGCGCTCGTCATCGGCGAGCCCGCGCGCCGGGTCTCCCCCGACGAGGGCTGGCGGCACGTCGCCGCCGTCACGGCCGCGAACGACTTCGGCCTCTACGACCTGCGCGCCGCCGACAAGGGGTCGAACGTGCGCTCGAAGGGCGGCGACGGGTTCACGCCGCTCGGCCCGCGGCTCATCGACGCGGCATCCGTCGACCCGGCACGCCTGCGCGTGCGCACCTGGGTCGACGGCGAGCTCGTGCAGCACGACACGAGCGATGCGCTGCTCTTCCCGTTCGGCCGGCTGGTGGCCGACCTCTCGCAGCTCATGACGCTCGAGCGCGGCGACGTGATCCTCACCGGCACGCCCGCGGGGTCGTCCGTGGTCGCGCCGGGCGCCGTTGTCGAGGTCGAGGTCGACGCGCCCGATGCCGCGGGCGCACCGAGCTCCGGACGCCTCGTGACGACGATCACCGACGGCACCGCGCCCTTCGGCGACTTCGGGTCGCGACCCGAGGTCGACGACCGCCAGCGCATCGAGGCCTGGGGCGACGCCGAGGCCGCCGGCCTGGCCACGACGTCGACGGATGCCGCAGAGACCGCCTTCGAGCTCACCGACGAGCTGCGCGCGCTGCTCTCCTCAGTAGGCACCGCAACGCTCAGCGTGCAGCTCCGCAAGCGCGGGTACACCGACGTGTTCCTCGAGGGCGTGCACGCCAACCGGCCGGGCGCCCGCGTAGTCGGACGCGCCCGCACGCTTCGGTTCATCCCGTTCCGGCCCGACCTGTTCGCCCGCAGGGGCGGCGGCTACAACGCGCAGAAGGTCGCGTTCGACACCGTGGGCCCGGGCGACGTGCTCGTCATCGACGCCCGCGGTGAGCGGGGCACCGGCACCGTCGGCGACGTGCTCGCGCTCCGCGCCCAGGTGCGCGGCGCAGCCGGCATCGTCACCGACGGCGGCACGCGCGACTTCGACGTCGTCGCGGCCATGGACATCCCGACGTTCTCGCAGGGCCCGCACCCGTCGGTGCTCGGCCGCCGGCACGTGCCGTGGGAGGTCGACGTCGCGATCTCGTGCGGCGGTGCGGCCGTCGAGCCGGGCGACGTGATCGTGGGCGACGGCGACGGCGTCATCGTGATCCCGCCGGCCCTCGCGTGGGAGGTCGCCCGAGAGGCGGCCGTTCAGGAGGCCGAGGACGAGTGGGTCGCGACGCAGGTGGCGGCCGGGGCATCCGTCGACGGACTCTTCCCCATGAACGCCGAGTGGCGGGCGCGGTACGAGGCCACCCTTCGACCGGGTCAGGGACCGGCGGCGAGATGACCGCCGAGAGCAAGTCGCAACTCGCGTACCGATTCATCCGCGAGCGCATCGACGACGGACGCTACGTGCCCGGGTACCGCCTCGTGCTCGGCGGGATCGCGAAGGAACTCGACGTCTCGGTCGTCCCGGTGCGCGAGGCGATCCGCCGCCTCGAGGCCGAGGGACTCGTGACGTTCGAGCGCAACGTCGGCGCGCAGGTCGCGCTGATCAAGGAGACCGAGTACCTGCACACCATGCAGACGCTCTCGCTCGTCGAGGGCGCCGCCACCGCGCTGTCGGCGCCGTACCTCACGCCCGAGCACCTGCGTCGCGCCCGGGCGGCGAACGAGCGGATGCGTCGCACGCTCGACGACTTCGACCCGCACCGGTTCACCGAGCTCAACCTCGAGTTCCACGCGGTGCTCTTCGAGGAGTGCCCGAACCCGCACATCCTCGACCTGGTGCACCGCGGCTGGAACCGGATGCGCATGCTGCGCGACTCCTCGTTCAGCTTCGTGCCCGGCCGCGCGCGCGAGTCCGTCGACGAGCACGATCGCATCGTCGACCTGATCGAGCAGGGCGCCGACCCGCTCGAGATCGAGCTCGCCGCGCGCCGCCATCGCACCGCCACGCTCGACGCGATGCTCGCCTACCAGGCCTCCCACAAGCACCCGACCCCGGCGGCCGCCGCCGCACGATGAGAGAGATCACCATGACGCACCACATCCCCGAGGGACTGCCCGACCGCATCCGCCACTACATCGACGGCGAGTTCGTCGACTCGCTCGGCGGCGAGGTGTTCGACGTGCTCGACCCGGTCACGAACGAGCCCTACGTGCAAGCTGCCGCCGGACAGCGGGCCGACGTCGACCGAGCGGTGGCCGCCGCCCGCCGCGCGTTCACCGACGGACCGTGGCCGCGCATGCTCCCCCGCGCCCGCGCTCGGGTGCTGCACCGCATCGCCGACCTCGTGGAGACGCAGGACGCCCGGCTCGCCGAGCTCGAGACCTTCGACACGGGCCTGCCGATCACGCAGGCGCTCGGCCAGGCGCAGCGCGCCGCCGAGAACTTCCGGTTCTTCGCCGACCTGATCGTCGCCCAGCGCGACGACACCTACAAGGTGCCCGGCCGCCAGGTGAACTACGTGAACCGCAAGCCCATCGGCGTCGCGGGCCTCATCACGCCGTGGAACACGCCGTTCATGCTCGAGTCGTGGAAGCTCGCCCCCGCGCTCGCGACGGGCAACACCGTGGTGCTGAAGCCCGCGGAGTTCACGCCGCTGTCCGCGTCGCTGTGGGCCGACATCCTCCGCGAGGCGGGCGTGCCGGCGGGCGTGTTCAACCTGGTCAACGGGCTCGGCGAGGAGGCGGGCGACGCGCTGGTGAAGCATCCGGATGTGCCGCTCATCTCGTTCACGGGCGAGAGCCGCACCGGGCAGCTCATCTTCGGCAACGCCGCGCCGTTCCTGAAGGGCCTGTCGATGGAGCTCGGCGGCAAGAGCCCGGCGGTCGTGTTCGCCGACGCCGACCTCGAGCAGGCGCTCGACGCGACCGTCTTCGGCGTGTTCTCGCTGAACGGCGAGCGCTGCACGGCGGGCAGCCGCATCCTCGTGGAGCGCCCGATCTACGACGAGTTCGTCGAGCGCTACGCCGAGCGCGCGCGCAACATCGTCGTCGGCGACCCGCACGACCCCGCCACCGAGGTGGGCTCGCTCGTGCACCCCGAGCACTACGACAAGGTCATGTCGTACGTCGAGATCGGCAAGGGCGAGGGCCGCCTCGTCGCCGGCGGCGGCCGCCCCGAGGGCCTCGGCACCGGCAACTACGTCGCCCCCACTGTGTTCGCGGACGTCGCGCCCGACGCGCGGATCTTCCAGGAGGAGATCTTCGGCCCGGTCGTCGCGATCACCCCGTTCGACACCGACGAGGAGGCCCTCGCGCTCGCCAACGGCGTGAGGTACGGCCTCGCCGCCTACATCTGGACCAACGACCTGCAGCGTGCGCACAACTTCTCGCAGGCCGTCGAGGCCGGCATGGTGTGGCTGAACTCGAACAACGTGCGCGACCTCCGCACGCCCTTCGGCGGCGTCAAGGCGTCGGGCCTCGGGCACGAGGGCGGCTACCGCTCGATCGACTTCTACACCGACCAGCAGGCCGTGCACATCACGCTGAACGAGGCGCACTCGCCGCGGTTCGGCACGCACTCGGCGACCACGAGCCACTGACCGACCGAACCCTCGAAGCAAGGACGCTGACATGAGCACCGACCACGTCGTCACCGGAGACGGCCCAGAGCCCGTCGTGACGGACACCGACCCGATCGCCGCCTCGAACCCGATCCCCACGCCCGCCGCGACGCCGCCCGACGTGGTGCGCTGCGCCTACCTCGACCTCGTCGTCACCGACCTCGCCGCGTCCCGCGCGTTCTACGTCGACGTGCTGGGGCTCGTCGTGACCGAGGAGGACGACGAGGCGATCTACCTGCGCAGCTTCGAGGAGTTCATCCACCACAACCTCGTGCTGCGCAAGGGCCCGGTCGCGGCCGCCGCCGCGTTCTCGTACCGCGTGCGCACCCCCGAGGACCTCGACCGCGCCGTCGCGTTCTACTCCGAGCTCGGATGCCGCGTCGAGCGCCGCCCCGAGGGCTTCGCGAAGGGCATCGGCGACTCGGTGCGCGTCGAGGACCCGCTCGGCTTCCCCTACGAGTTCTTCCACGAGGTCGAGCACGTCGAGCGCCTCGCCTGGCGCTACGACCTGCAGACCCCCGGATGCCTCGTGCGCCTCGACCACTTCAACCAGGTCACGCCCGACGTGCCGCGGGCAGTGAAGTACATGGAGGACCTCGGCTTCCGCGTGACGGAGGACATCCAGGACCAGGCCGGCACGACGTACGCGGCCTGGATGCGCCGCAAGCCCACCGTGCACGACACCGCGATGACCGGCGGCGACGGACCCCGCCTGCACCACATCGCGTTCTCGACCCACGAGAAGCACAACATCATCGCGATCTGCGACAAGCTCGGCGCGCTGCGGATGTCGGACGTCATCGAGCGGGGCCCGGGCCGCCACGGCGTCTCGAACGCCTTCTACCTCTACCTTCGGGACCCCGACGGGCACCGCGTCGAGATCTACACGCAGGACTACTGGACGGGCGACCCCGACAACCCCGTCGTCACGTGGGACGTGCACGACAACCAGCGCCGCGACTGGTGGGGCAACCCCGTCGTGCCGTCGTGGTACACGGAGGCCTCGCTCGTGCTCGACCTCGACGGGAACCCGCAGCCCGTGGTCAGCCGCACCGACGACTCCGAGATGGAGGTGACCATCGGCGCCGACGGCTTCTCGTACACGCGCAAGGGCGACGAGGCGAAGGGCTTCAAGCTCGGGCACACGCTCTGACCCCGCATCTGCCAGACTCGTTCCCTGCGGGCCGTGCGGCTCACCGCCGCATCCGCGCGACCGATGACGGCCGAGACACGTGTGGAGGTGCGAGTGTCGACGATCCCGACCGTGCTCGACGGGCAGGTGCGCATCCTGGAGCTCGAGTCGTTCCGCGACGATCGCGGAACGCTCACGCACATCACCCTCGACGAGGTCGGCCTGACCGTGGCGCGATCGTTCGTCGTCCGCGCGCCGCGGGGCGCTGTGCGCGGCGGCCATGCGCATCGGCGCGTGCGGCAGGTGCTGTTCCGTGCGAGCGGCACGATCCGGGTCGATCTCAGCCGCCACGGCGAGCACGCCAGCGTAGTCCTCGACGAGCAGCGGCCCGCTGTGCTGATCGAGGCGGGCGTGTGGGCGCAGCAGACCTACCTCGACGACGGCTCGACGCTCATCGTGTTCGCCGACGGGCCCTTCGATCCCGCCGAGTACACGACCGATGACGACGCCACGACCGAGGACGCCTCATGAGCCGTCGACGGGTCGCGGTGCTCGGCGCCGGGATCATGGGCTGCGCCGTCGCCATCCACCTCGCCCGCCGCGGGTTCGACGTGACGGTCTACGACCGCGAGCCGGCCCCCATGGCGGCCGCGAGCCGCTGGAACGAGGGCAAGATCCACCTCGGCTACATCTACGGAGCCGACCCCACGCTGGCCACCGCGCGGCATCTCCTCACGGGCGGCCTGCAGTTCGAGGACCGCCTGCGAGAGCTCCTCGGCGAGGACCTCGACGGGCACGTCACGGCCGACGACGACATCTACCTCGTGCACCGCCGATCCGTGGTCGGACCCGAGACCTTGCGTGCGAAGTTCGAGGCGGTCAGCGATCTCGTCCGGGAGCATCCCGACGCCGACCGCTACCTCGTCGACGTCTCCGACGCCCGCACCGCCGAGATCGACCCCGACGAGCTCGGCACCCTCGCCGGAGACGACATCGTCGCGGGCTTCCGCGTCCCCGAGCGGTCGGTCGAGACCCGCTGGGTCGCGGACCGCCTGGCCGTCGTCATCGCGTCGGAGCCCGGCGTGACGCTCCGACTCGACACGACGGTGCTCGGCGTGGAGCCCGCGGACGGGGAACGTGACGCCTGGCGCGTGCGCACGGACGGCGACGACGAGCGCGTCAACGTGGTGGTGAACGCACTGTGGGGCGGGCGGCTGGCGATCGACGCCGGCGCCGGGCTCGTCCCCCAGCCGCCGTGGACCCATCGCTTCCGCCAGTGCGTGTTCATCCGGACCCGCACGGCGTGCGTCGCGCCGAGCGCGCTGGTCGCCGTCGGGCCCTTCGGCGACGTCAAGAACTACAACGGCCGGGACTTCTACCTGTCGTGGTACCCGGCCGGCCTCGTCGCCGAGTCCTCCGAACTCGAGCTGGCCGCCCCCGAACTCCCGTCGGGGCCCGAGGCCGAGGCGTTCGTCGGTCGTGTCCGAGCCGCCCTCGAGCCGCTCATGCCCGGGATCGGCCGGGTGTTCGACGAGGCGGAGTCGACCGTCGTGCACGGCGGCTTCGTCTACGCGCGGGGCGCCGGCGCCCTCGACGACCCGCGTTCGGGCCTTCATCGTCGCGACCGCTACGGCGTCGAGCGGACCGGGACGTACTTCTCGGTGGACACCGGCAAGTACTCGACCGCGCCGTGGCTCGCACGCGAGCTCGCCGCCGGGATCGCCGGCTGATGGCGACCGTGACGCCGAACGGCCGGGAGACGTGGCAGCCGCTCGTCACCGCGCTCGTTCCGACCTACAACGGAGCGGCGTTCATCCTGCGCACGCTCGAGAGCCTGTCGGCGCAGACGTGGCCGCACCTCGAGGTCCTCATCGGCGACGACTGCTCGACCGACGACACGCTCGAGGTCGTGCGGCGCTTCGCCGCGGACCGTCCGAACGTGCGGATCGTCGAGCGCGACGGCAACCTGGGCTGGCTGCGCAACTCGAACGACCTCATGGCGCGGGCCGACGGCGAGCTCATGTTCTTCGCGTTCCACGACGACGTCGTGGCCCCGACCTACGTGGAGCGCCTGGTCGAGGCGCTCCGGGGGAACGACCGCGCCGTGCTCGCCTTCAGCGACATGCACGTGCACGAGCTCGACGGCACCGAGCACCTGCACGCGTTCGACGAGCTCGAGGGGCTCTCGAGCGCCGTCGACCGCGGACGTGTCATGGTCCGCCGTCCCGAGAACTGGTGGGTGCCGAACCGCGGCCTCTTCCGCACGTCGGGTTTCGTCGAGGTGGGCGGGATCCATCCCAACCAGCAGGGCGAGTTCTCGGCCGACTGGACCTGGCTGCTCGGGCTCGCACTCGTCGGGGAGTTCGTCCGCGTGCCCGAGGCGCTGTGCACGAAGTACTACATGGCGGGGAGCCTCTCGAAGCGCTGGCCGCACGACGCCGCGCAGGCGCAGGCGCTGCGGCGGTCGGGCATCGCCGAGATCCGCCGGAGCCGCTTGAGCCCGGCGCGCAAGGCGGCGCTCACGGGGTTCCTCTGGCGGCGCGTCTACGGCAGCCGCCTGCCCGACGGGGTCAAGGGCGTGTTCCGCGGCCTCGGCTGGTGAGGGCGGGCCGCGCTCAGGCGAGGAACGCCAGCGCCGCGTCCTTGAACGCGCGGGAGGTGAGCGTCGAGACGTGGTCGCGGCCGGGGATCGACACGTAGTCGGCGTCCCACTCGAGCGCGAGTTCGCGTGCACCCTGGGGCACGGGGTCGTCCTCGCCGGCGACGAACAGCGTCGGGATGTCGCCCGGGATCACGAGCGGCGCGCCCGAGACGCCCTCGATGCAGGCGAGGAGCGACTCGCGGTCGGCGCCGGCCGCGATCGCCGGGCGCAGGACCTGCTCGATGACGGGGTTGCGGGCGGGCTCGTCGCGCTCGAGCACGCCGCGTGCGTCGTCGAGGTCCCAGCTGGCGAAGAGCTCGTTCGGGCCCGCGCCGCCGATCACGACGCGCCGGACGCGCTCGGGCGCGAGCTCGGTGAGCGCCGACACCACGCGGTTGCCCATCGAGTAGCCGACGACGTCGACCACGTCGACGCCCGCCGAATCGAGCACCGCGACGAGGTCGCCGCCGAGGCGCTCGGGCGCGTAGTCGTCGGCGTCGACCGGCTTGTCGCTGTCGCCGTGGCCGCGGAGGTCGACGTCGATCGCGGCGCGTCCGGCGTCGCGGAGCGACCGCACCCAGCCGGTGCCCTCCCACGTGACCGCGGCGTTCGAGGCGAAGCCGTGCACCAGGAGCACCGGCGGGCGCGGGGCATCCGCGGGTGCCGTAAGGTCGCCGTGCACGCGATACGCGATGAGCACCCCGTCGGGGCTCTCGGCGTGCAGCGTGGGGACGTCGGCGGCGCGCACCTGCCTCACGCCGTCGCCTCGTCGAGCACCGAGGACTCCGTGATCTCGGCGCCCGCGTGGCCGAGCTCGGCGAGCGCGGCGTCCGAGCTCGCGGGGGTGACGCCCGCGACGAGGTCGGTGAACACGCGCACGTGGCGGCCGTGCTCGATGGCGTCGAGGCCGCTCGCCCGCACGCAGTAGTCGGTCGCGAGGCCGACGAGGTCGACATCGGTGATGCCGAGCTCGTCGAGGTGGTGCGCGACCGGGCGGCCGTCGTCGTCGATGCCCTCGAAGATCGAGTACGCCGGCACGCCCTGCCCCTTGCGCACGTGGATGTCGACGACCGACGCGTCGAACGCCGGGTGGTACTCGGCGCCGTCGCTGCCGGCGACGCAGTGCTCGGGCCACGTGTCGACGAAGTCGGGCTCGTCGTCGGTGGCGAAGTGCCCGCCGTTGTCGTTGTCGGCGTCGTGCCAGTCGCGCGACGCGACGACGACCTTGTAGACGTCGCGGTGCTTCTCGAGCAGCTCGGTCACGCCTGCGGCGACGGCCGCACCTCCCTGCACGCCCAGCGCGCCGCCCTCGGTGAAGTCGTTCTGCACGTCGATGATGAACAGTGCCCTCGTCACGGGTGCTCCTTCCGCTCTCCGGCCATCGCCCTACGGTCCATTCTCCCCACAGAATGCGCCGATGGCGCCAGCGACGACGTCGACGAGCCGCTCCAGCGAGTCCGCCGACACCCACTCCTCGTCGGCGTGCGCGCCACCGCCGACGGGGCCCACGAGCACCGCGGGGATCCCCGCGGCCGCGATGAGGCCGGCATCCGTCCACCACGGGTCGCCGCGACGCACGGCGGGCGCACCGCTCGCGCGCTCGACCGATGCCAGCACCGCCCGCGCGATCGGGGACGCCGGCTCGGCCTCCATCCCCGGCCGCGCGACGAGCTCCACGACGCGGGCCGGCCGCGAGGGCGCGAGCACGCGCTCGAGCTCGGCGCCCGGATCGGGCTCGCCGGGCAGGGTGCGCCGTTCGACGACGAGCACGCAGCGGGCGGCGACGGTCGCGGCATCCGTGCCGCCCTCGATCGTCGCCACGCGCACGCTGCCGGCCCCGAGCAGCGGATGCCGCGGCCGCGCGCCGAGGTCGGCGGCGAGCGCGCGCAGGGCGACGAGTCCGTCGATCGCGTTGTCGATCGCGTCGATGCCGAGCTCGGGTTGCGACCCGTGCGCGGCTACGCCCTCGTACTCGACGCGGTACCACGCGAAGCCGCGGTGCGCGAGGGTCACCTCGAGGTCGGTCGGCTCGAGCACGATCGCCCCGTCGGGGCGCGGCAGGGCGAGCCGAGCGGATGCCGCGCCGCCGGCCGCGCCCGCATCGTCGCCGTCCCCCGCATCCTCCGCGTCGAGCGCCGCCAGCAGCTCCTCCATGCCGACCGAGCCGAACTCCTCGTCGGACGCGAACGCGAGCACGACGTCGCCGGGGAGGTCCTCGGGAGCGGCCGCCGCCGCGACCATCGCCGCGGCGAGCCCGCCCGCCATGTCGTAGGCGCCGCGGCCGGCGATGCGGTCGGGATCGGGTCCGTGCGCGCCGGGCTCGTCGCCCGGGGCATCCGACCCGGCCGTGCCGGCGTCCGCGCCGGCGCCGGTCCCGCCCACGGTGTCCAGGTGGCCGGCGAGCAGCAGTGTGCGGCCGCCGCCCAGGCCGCGACGGCGCGCCAGCACGCTCGGCCGCGACGGATCCGCGCCGACCAGCCGCACGTCGAAGCCGCGCTCGGCCAGCCACGCGGCGACGAGCTCCGCGAGCTCCCGCTCGCCGGCGCCGCCGGGCACGAGCGACGGGTTGGTCGCGTCGACCGCCACGAGGCGGCGCGTGAGCGCCGCGACGTCGGCTCGCGGCATCCGCTGCTCGCCCGCCCTCGCCGTCGCGCCCGAGCCGGTCATGTGTTCGACAGGTTGTCGCCGCAGAGGAAGAAGCCGGTCGTGAGCGTGTCGATGGCCTGCTTGGTGTCGTCGGAGACGTCGCCGAGCGCGTAGATCGCGAAGGTGAGCGTCGCGCCGTCCTGCGCGCGGATGACGCCCGTGAGCGTATAGCCGGTCTCGATCCAGCCGGTCTTCGCCGAGACGGCGCCGTCGGCCACGGCGTTGTCGCCCGCGAACCGGTCGCTGTACGAGAGGGAGCCGCGCTGACCAGAGACCGGCAGGCCGTCCATGATGACGCCGAGGTTCGCCTCGCGGGCGTTGATCTTCACGAACAGCCGGGTGAGGTACGACGGCGGGACCGCATTGTTGTCGCTGAGACCCGAGCCGTCGACCACGGTGACGCCCGTGGTGTCGACGCCGTACGCGGCGAGACCCTGCAGCACGCCCGCGTTGATCGCGCCGAACGTGTTGCCCGCACCCGTCTTGATGGCGACGAGGCGCCCGAGCATCTCGGCCACGGAGTTGTCGGAGACGACGAGGGCCTTGTCGATGAGCTGCGCCACGGTGGGCGACGAGACGGCTCCGAGCTGTGCCGCACCCGCGGGGGCGGTGCCGCGCTCGATCACCGAGATGCCGCCGAGCTCGCCGGCGAACGCGTCGCCGGCGCGACCGATGGGGTCGCCGCTGCGCCAGGAGGTCTCGGCGTTCGGGTCGTCGCGGTCGCCGTCGACCTGCAGCGCCGTGATGTTCGACATGTAGCCGTACTCGCGCTCCGCCGGGTCCCAACTGGGCTCCCATTCGTCGCCGCCGAAGTAGCTCGCATCGAGGATCAGCTTGGTGAGCGGCGGGTTCGACGGGTCGGCGTCCCATGCCGCGCGCACCTGCGCGGCGAGGTCGTCGAGGTGCGCAGCACCCGGGTAGACGGTCTCGTCGCCGCTCGAGGTGCGCGAGAGCGTCACGTCGCCGCCGCCGACGAGCACGACCGAGCCGGGCTCCGAGCCCTTCACGACGGTCGTCGTGGCGCGGTAGTCGGGGCCGAGCACCGAGAGGGCCGCGGCCGACGTGAGCACCTTCATGACGCTCGCGGTGCGCGACGCCGTGCTGCCGCCTCGGTCGTAGAGCACCTCGCCCGTCGTGGCGTTCACGACCTGCGCCTGCAGGTTCGCGAGGCGGCCGTCGGCGGCGCGGTCGCCGACCGAGCAGGTGCGGATCCGGCTCGCGGCCGCGGCGGACGCGGGCGCCGGGCGGGCCGGGTCGGCGGTGGGCGTGGGGGTCGACGTGGCGGCGGTGGCCTCGACGCGGTCGCCGCCCGCGACGACGGCGCCGGCGAACACGGCCCCCGTTCCGAGCAGCGCGAGCGCGACCGCGCCGGCGGTGATCGAGAGCGCGAGGCGGTGCCTGCGTGCGAACGCGGCGACGGATGCCCCGAACCCCTGCCGGTGGGCCGTGGGCCCGGCCGCGGCGTCGACGGGCCCGGCCGCGGCGTCGACGGGTCCGGCCGGTCCTGCGGGGTCGACCTGCCCAGCAGGCTCGAGCGGGCCGACGGGGTCACCCGACGGACGGGCGTCGCCCGCGGGGTCGCCCGACGGACGGGCGTCGCCCGCGGCATCCGTTTCGTCGACCATTCGGGGAATTGTACGCGGCGGCCCGCAGCGGAACCTGACCGTCGCCCGAACGCCGGCTGACCGTCACTCGCCCGGGTAGCGCAGCCCGATCTGCTCGCGGATCGCGTCGAGCGTGCCCATGATCGCGACCGACTCGTCGATCGTGAGCAGGTCGCCCCGCAGGTCGCCCTCGGCGACGAGCCGCTCGACGGCCTCCGCCTGGAAGTGCATGCCGCGGCCGGTGACCTCGGAGCGGAACTCCTCGAGCACGGCGCCGTCGGCGTCGATCACGCGGAAGCTCGTGGGGGTGTACCAGACGGGGTCGATCTCGATGCGCGCCTCCGTGCCGATCACGACGGCGGTGTTCGGTCCGAGCGTGTCGGTCGCCGACAGCATCGAGGCGACGCGACCCCCGTCGTAGCCGAAGATGTTCGCGATCTGCGCATCGGCACCCGTGTCCTTGAAGGTGGCGGTCGACTGGATCGTGAGCGGCGCGCCGAACAGGTCCCACGAGAACGAGACGGGGTAGACGCCGAGGTCGAGCAGCGCGCCGCCGCCGAGCTCGAGCGCGTTGATGCGGTGCGCGGGGTCGGCGGAGAGCTTCTGGGTGTGGTCGACGATGAGGGTGCGCACCTCGCCCAGCGTGCCCTCGGCGATGATCTCGCGCACGCGGGCCATGTGCGGAAGGTAGCGGGTCCACATCGCCTCGAGGGCGAGGAG
The DNA here is from genome assembly GCF_008122505.1 of Agromyces mariniharenae. NCBI lineage: Bacteria > Bacillati > Actinomycetota > Actinomycetes > Micrococcales > Microbacteriaceae > Agromyces > Agromyces mariniharenae. Next base: position 502,974 of record NZ_VSSB01000001.1, read on the forward strand.
CCCGCGCGAAGCGGCGAGGTCGGCGATCTCCTGCGCCTCACGGGCGTTCACCGTGAACGGCTTCTCGACGAGCACGTGCTTGCCCGCCTCGAGCAGGAGGCGCGCGGCGCCCGCGTGCAGCGGGTGCGGCGTCGATACGTACACCACGTCGACCTCGGGGTCGCCGGCGAGTGACTCGTAGCTGCCGTGCGCGTTCGGGATCTCGAACTCGGCGGCGAACGCGTCCGCGGACGCCTGGGTGCGGGAGCCCACCGCCTGGACGGTGAAGCCGTTGAGCCGCAGGTCGTTCGTGAAGGCGTGGGCGATGCCGCCCGTCGCGAGGATGCCCCAGCGCAGTCGATCGGTCATGGCGCCAGCCTAGTGCCGCCGCGAGAGCGCGATCAGGCTGCGACGCGGCACCGCCGGTCACGACGCTTCCCGGGTCGCTGCGCCAGAGTCAAGGGATTGCCCGAGATCGGCGCGACTGTTTTCGTGGACCCCATGGAACGGATCTACTACGCCGGCGACCGCTTCCTGACGGGCACGGAGGTGGCACGAGCCCTCGTCGAGTACGCCGCGGCGCTCGCGCGGCAGGGGTCGGCTGCGGCGATCGAGATCCCCGTGCGACACACCGACGGAACGCTCGGCGTGGTCAACTTCCTCGTCGGACCCGCGAGCCAGCTCGTCACGGAGTCGCTCGACGGCGACGCGGGCGAGGAGATCGTCGACGAGCCGCTCGTCGCCCGCCTGCGCGCGCTCACCGCCGATCTCGCGCCGATGCACCCGGTGGCACGGCCCTCGGCGGTCGAGCCCGAGGGCACGTCGGGGTACGACTGGACCGACGAGGTCTGAGCCGCCCCGCCGGCCGGCGCCCGGGCCGCTACTCGACCGGGACCGGCTCGCCGTCGGGGCCGATCTCGCCCTGCGTGGCCGTCGTCACCGTGCCCGCGCCCCGGGCGTCGCCCTCCGCCGCCGCGGCAGCGGCGTCCACCTCCCCGGGCCGCGCCGGCTCGACGGGGTCGGGCGGGATCGGCAGGATGGCGATGGGGATGCCCGGGCCGACGAGCAGCTCGGCCGGCTGGGGCCGGCCCTCGCCGTGGTTGACCGAGATCCAGGTGGCGACTCCGGTGCGATGCGCCGCCTCGATCTCCTCCTTCATCTGGTCGAAGTCCTCCTGGCCGACCGAGAAGTCCCGTCCGGCGTAGATGATGCCGATGCGCTTCATGACTCCCGCTCTCCGCCGGCCCCCGTGTCCTCGGGCTCGGGCATCAGGTGCAACCCGCTCGGCGAGTTCGCCGCGCTCATCAGCAGGTCGATCCACGCGCGGTTGATCGACGGCTGGCGCCCGCCGGCGTACTTGAAGTGGAGCGGGATGGTCGGATGCAGCCACAGCGTGCTGCGGCCGTCGCCGATGGCGGGGTCGTCCCGCCAGCTGAAGTAGAACGACTCGGCCCGACGGAGCTTCGCCCCGATCACCAGCTGCAGGTGGGCGAGGACGCGGTCGTCGAAGTCGACGGTGAGGGTGGAGTCGTAGGTGAGTTTGCCCATCGGGCCTCCGATGCTCGAACTCGCGGTCGATCGGGTCATCGACACGTCGGACGTGCCGCAAGGATAACGAGCCTCCGTCCGCGCCGCGCCCCCTTGACGGGGCCCGGCGTTCATGCGTCCGCATCGCGCTCGCAACGGGGGCGTCCGCACGCAGGTGTCGGGTCGACGAGCCCGGGCGACGTACGTCCGCCCCCGAACTGGGTCGCGCGGGATCACGCGCTCAGGCACTACCCTCCGTGCATGACAACGCTGTCGAGTTCCCGGCGTGTCGCGACGCTCGCCAGCGCTTCGATCCTCGTCGCCTCGGCGACGGTCTTCGGCGCTCTGCCCGCCCACGCGGCACCCGGTGGCCCGGGCCCCTCCCCCGACAAGTCGTCCTATGCCGCCCTCGGCGACTCGTACGCCGCCGGCGTCGGCGGCGGCGACTACCTCGACCTGTGCCTCACGAGCCCGAACGGCTACGCGGCCGATCTCGCCGATGATCCCGGCCGGGCCCAGCACTCGTCGCTGCGCGGCTGCGTCGGTGCCTCCGTCGACGACGTCGCGGCGGACCAGCTCGGCGGACTCGACCTGCGCACCCGGCTCATCACGTTCACGGCCGGCGCCAACGACCTCGGCCTCGAGGCGGTCACGATCGCCTGCCTGACCGGAACGCCGGAGCAGTGCCAGGCCGCCGTGCAGGCCGCCCTGGCGAACCTCGCCCCGCTCGCGCAGGACCTCGTCACGACCTTCGCGACCGTCCGGGCGTCCGCGCCGAAGGCGACCGTCGTGGTCACGGGCTATCCGCTCCTGCTCGATCCCGCCATCCCGCAGTCGGCGTTCGTGAACAACGGCGTGATCGCCCTCAACCGGGTGATCGCGGCGGCGACCCTGGCCTCGGGCCCGGGATTCCAGTACGTCGACGTGGTCGACGCCTTCGCCGGCCACGGCATCGGATCGGCCGATCCGTGGATCATCCCGCCGCCCTCGCTCGAGGCGTTCCACCCGACCCCGGCCGGGTACCTGGCATACGCGAACACGATCCGGGCCGCACTGTGATCCGCGCGGAACGCGAGCCGGCGACCCGTCGGCTCGCCCTGATCGGCGCCGCGCTCCTCGCCGCCGCGACGCTCGCCCTCGGCGCAGCGGTCGCAGGTCCAGCGGATGCCGCGACGGCAGCGGTCTCGGCCGGCAAGCCCGACAAGCCCGGCAAGCCCCCGGGCGGCGGAGGCGGCGGCTCGGGCGGCGGCGGGACCACGGAACTCGAGTACGCCGCGGTCGGCGACTCGTTCGCCGCCGGAACCGGCGCACGGCCGTACCTCGACACCGCCTGCAACCGCAGCTCGCTCGGCTACCCGAAGCTGCTCGACGCCGACGCGAACCTCCGGCTCACGGCGTTCCCGGCCTGCACCGGTGCCTCCACCACGACCGTGATCTCCTCGCAGGTTCCGGCGATCCCGACGACCGCGAAGCGCGTGACGCTCACCGCGGTCGGCAACGACGTCGGGTTCTCGACGGTCATGCAGAACTGCTTCGTGATCGTCATCACAAGCTCGTGCCAGTCGAGCCTCGCCACCGCCGAGACCCTCATCGCGAACGGCACGGTGGCGGCGAACGTGGCCGCGGTGGTGCAGGCGATCCGCGCGCGGGCGCCCGAGGCGAAGGTCGTGGTGGCGGGGTATCCGCTCCTCTTCAACGAGCCCAGCGGCTACACCTGGGCGGCGCGTGTGAACGTCGACACCGCCGCACTGAACGACGCCGTGGCGGCCGCCGCGGCGGCGAACGGCGCGGTGTTCGTCGACGTCGAGGCCGCGTTCGCCGGGCACGGGATCGGCAGCCGGAACGCGTGGATCAACGACTGGTCGTGGCTCGACACGACGATCGGCTTCCATCCGAACGCCACCGGCTACGCGGCATACGCGACGGAGATCCGGAAGGTCATCGGCTGATCGTCGAGCCTGCACCGCACCGACGACGAAGGGCCCGGATCACTCCGGGCCCTTCGTGTCTCGCGAGCCGCCTGAGGGAATCGAACCCTCGACCTATTCATTACGAGTGAATCGCTCTGCCGACTGAGCTAAGGCGGCGTGGCATCCGTCTCGCCTCAGGCGATCCGGCTGGCACGAGAGTCTATGTTAGCGGGTTTCGCGAGCGTCGTTGACCACGTCAGCAGCGCGGGTCGCTCGCCGGGACGGTTCCGTCGATGAGGTAGGACTCGACGGCGTCGCTGACGCAGGCGTTGGACTTGTTGTAGGCGGTGTGCCCCTCGCCCTGGTAGGTGACGAGCACGCCGCTGTCGAGCTGGTCGGCGAGCGAGACCGCCCAGTCGTAGGGCGTGGCGGGGTCGCCCGTGGTGCCGACCACGAAGATGGGTGCCGCGCCGGTCGCGTGGATCTCGCCGCGCTCCCGGTCGCCCTGGTACGGCCACTGGTTGCAGCTCAGGTCGCCGAAGCCGAAGTACGGACCGATCGTCGGGGCCGCCTGTGCGATGGCGGCCGCCTTCTCGCGCATGACCTCCACGTCGGCCTGGTAGGTGTAGTCGAGGCAGTTCACGGCGCGGAACGCCTCGGTCGAGTTGTCGCGATACGTGCCGTCCTCGTTGCGCCCGTTGTACCCGTCGGCGAACGAGAGGGCGAGGTCGGCATCGCCGAGCATGACCGACTCGAGCATCTGGCTGAGGTACGGCCACGACTCGGGGCTGTAGAGCGGGTAGATGATCGCCGTCAGCAGCGTGTCGGCGCCGACCATGCGGCCATCCGAGCCGCGCAGGGGGCTCCGGTCGACCGAGGCGAGGAGCTCGGCGACCTCCTGCATCGAGGCGTCGACCGAGCCGGTGAACGGGCAGTCGGTGCCGGTGAGGCAGTCCTCGAGGTAGGCGCGCAGGGCGTGCTCGAAGCCCACGGCCTGCGCCTGCGTGACCTCGGTGTCGCTCGCCGACGGATCGATCGCGCCGTCGAGCACCAGCCGCCCGACCTTCTCGGGGTAGAGGTCGGCGTAGGTGGCGCCGAGGAACGTGCCGTACGAGTACCCGAGGTAGTTGAGCTGCTCGTCGCCGAGGATCGCGCGCAGCAGGTCGAGGTCGCGGGCCGCGCTCACGGTGTCGACCTCGCCGAGCAGGTCGCCGGTCTGCTCGGCGCAGGCCGTGCCGAAGTCGCCGGCGGCATCGCCCACGAACTCGATCCACTCGTCGCTGCCGCGCTCGGCCGGCACGATGCCGTAGAGGTAGTCGTCCATCTGCGCCGCGTCGTAGCACTCGACCGCGGTCGAACGGCCGACGCCCCGCGGGTCGAAGCCGACGACGTCGAACCGCTCCTGCAGCGGCTGTCCGACGGCGTACTCGAGCGACTCGGCGATGAAGTCGTAGCCCGAGCCGCCCGGACCGCCGGGATTCACGAGCAGGGAGCCGATGCGATCGCCCGTCGCGACGTGCCGCACCAGGGCCAGCTCGACGTCGCCCTTTCCCGGGTCGTCCCAGTCGAGCGGGGCCTTGGCGGTGGCGCAGCCCAGCCCGTCGCCGCAGCGCTCCCACTCCAGCACCTGCGAGTAGAACGGCTGCAGGTCGGCGGCGACGTCCTCCCCGGTCGGCGTCGAGACCGGCTTCGACTGGTCGAGGAAGGTCGGCATGCATCCCGTGAGGGCGGCGAGCACCGCGAGGGCGACGGCGCCGATGCCCAGGCGGCGGGCACGCGGCATCGGGCCGCTCGTGCTCGGGCGTCGGTCGGTCATGCGGCTCCCCGTTCGTTCACGGTCGGGCGGATGGCGCTGACGAGCATCGCCTCGAGGGCGAGTGCGGGCTGCACGTTCCCCTCGATGCGCTCGCGCGCCTCCTGGATGGCGTCGAGCGTCGCGAGCGTCTGCGCCGGCGTGGCGGATGCCGCAGCCCGGCGCATCGGCTCGGCGATCTCGCGATTGACGAGGTCGACCTCGGCGTCGAGCTGGATGAGCAGGACGTCGCGGTAGAGCGAGGCGAGGTCGACCAGGATGCGATCGATGCCGTCGCGCAGGCTCCGGGTGGCGCGGCGCTTCTGGTCGTCCTCGAGCGCCTTCAGCTGCGGTCGGAGCGCGGCCGGCACGGCCTGCCCGGGCGCGAGCCCGAGCGAGTGCAGCGCGTGCGCCCGTTCCTCGGCGTCGCGGAGCTCGGTGATGGCCTTGGCGTCGTCGCCCGCGATCTCGAGGAAGCGGGCAGCGGTCGCGACCGCCGTGGCGGCCGAGCGCACGCCGAGCGCGAGCCGGAGCGTCTCGGCGCGTCGGTCACGGGCCTCCTCGCTCGTGGCGAGGCGGTGGGCCATGCCGATGTGGCACTGGGCCTCGCGCGCCGATCGCTCGGCGAGCGCCTCGTCGACGCCGTCGCGACGCACGAGGAGCGCGGCGACCTCGGCGACGGTGGGCATCTGCAGGCGCACGGTGCGGACCCGGGAACGGATCGTCGGGATGAGGTCGGCCTCGCTCGGCGCGCAGAGGATCCACACGGTGCGCTCGGGCGGCTCCTCGAGCTCCTTCAGGAGGAAGTTCGACGTCTGCTCGGTCATGCGGTCGGCGTCCTCGACGATGATGACGCGGTGCCGCCCGACCGACGGCGCGTAGTGGGAGCGCTTCACGATCTCGCGCACGTCGTCGCGCTTGATGATGACGCCCTCGGTGGCGAGCACATGCAGGTCGGGATGGCTGCGCACCTCGACCTGGATCCGGGTCGGCTCGTCGCCGTCGGGATCGCCGGCGATGAGCGCGGTCGCGAACGCATAGGCGAGGTTCGAGCGACCGGAGCCGGGCGGGCCGGTGATGAGCCACGAGTGGGTCATCTGCTGCGAGGCGCCGTCGCCCGCAGCCGCCGCAGCGGCGCGGAACACGCCGATCGCGGGCTCCTGCCCGGTCAGCTCGTCCCACACGCTCACGCGACCACGCTACCTTCCGCTTCCGACCGTGGGCTGTGCGTCGCTCAGAGCAGGGACGCGACGCGCCCGCGGATGTCGCCGGCGATCTCGTCGACCGGCCGCGAGGCGTCGACCACGAGGAACCTGCCGGGCTCCGCCTCGGCGAGCCCGAGGTACGCGGCACGCACGCGGTCGTGGAACTCGGATGCCTCGGCCTCGAGCCGGTCGTAGCGGGTGCGCGCCTCGTCGAGGCGTCCCCGCGCGGCATCCGCGTCGAGGTCGAGGAGGATCGTGAGGTCGGGCGCGAGCCCCTCGGTCGCCCACTCGGACAGGCCGCGCACGGCCTCGGGGTCGAGCACGCGGCCGACCCCCTGGTAGGCGACGGACGAGTCGATGTAGCGATCCTGGATCACGATCTCGCCCCGCTCGAGGGCGGGGCGCACGACCGTGGCGACGTGGTGCGCCCGGTCGGCCGCGTAGAGCAGCGCCTCGGCCCGTGGCGAGATGTCGCCGCGGTGGTGCAGCACGATCTCGCGGATCTCGACGCCGACCTCGGTGCCGCCGGGCTCGCGGGTGCGCACCACGGTGCGCCCCTCGCCCGAGAGCCATTCGCGCAGGAGCTCGGCCTGCGTGGTCTTGCCGGAGCCGTCGCCGCCTTCGAGGGTGATGAAGACGCCGCGGCTCACGCGTTGCTCTTCTTGGCGGGCGCCTTCTTCGCCGGCGCCTTCTTCGCCGTCGTGGTGCGCTTCGCGCGCGGCGCCGCGGGCCCCTTGTCGCGCTTGATCTGCAGCAGCTCCACTGCGCGCTCGAAGGTGATGTCCTCGACCGACTCCGCACGCGGGATGGTGGCGTTCGTGGTGCCGTCGGTCACGTAGGGCCCGAACCGGCCGTCCTTCACCTTGATGGGCTTGCCGCTCACCGGGTCGTTGTCGAACTCCTTGAGGGCGCTCGACGCCCGGCGGGCGCCGTACTTCGGCTGGGCGAACAGCTCGACCGCGCCGTCGAGGCCGATCTCGAAGATCGCGTCCTCGCTCGGCAGGGTGCGGGTGTCGGCGCCTTTCTTCAGGTAGGGCCCGTACCGGCCGTTCTGCGCGGTGATCTCGTCGCCCGACTCGGGGTCGAGGCCCACCACGCGCGGGAGGTCGAGCAGCTTCAGCGCGGTGTCGAGGTCGATCTCCTCGACCTGCATGCTCTTGAACAGCGACGCCGTGCGCGGCTTCGGTGCGACGGCCTTCTTGGCACCGCGCTTGGGCTTGGCCTCGACGACCTCGCCGGTCGCGGGATCGACCGCGGGCGCGGCCTCCTCGGGCTCGGGCTCGAGCTCGGTGACGTACGGTCCGAAGCGGCCGTCCTTGACGACGACCTGCTTGCCGTTGGCCGGGTTCTCGCCGAGCACCCGGTCGCCCTGCACGGGCGCCTCGATGAGCTCGCGGGCCTTGGCCTCGGTGAGCTCGTCGGGCGCGAGGTCGGGCGGGAGGTTGACCCGGCGCGGCGCGGCGTCGGGCGCCGCATCGGGATCCACGGTCTCGAGGTACGGACCGTACTTGCCGATCCGGAGCGTCACGTCGGGCGCGATGCGCACCGAGTTGATCTCGCGGGCGTCGATGTCGCCGAGGTTGTCGACGACCTGGCGGAGTCCCCGGTGCGTGTCGGAGCCGAAGTAGAACCCGTTGAGCCAGTCGACGCGGTCGGCCTCGCCGGAGGCGATCCGGTCGAGGTCGTCCTCCATCTCCGCGGTGAAGTCGTACTCGACGAGGTCGCCGAAGTGCTCCTCGAGGAGGCGGACGACGCTGAACGCGACCCAGCTCGGCACGAGGGCCTGCCCGCGCTGCGTGACGTAGCCGCGATCGAGGATCGTGGAGATGATGGACGCGAACGTCGACGGACGGCCGATGCCGAGCTCCTCGAGTCGCTTCACGAGACTCGCCTCGGTGTAGCGCGGCGGCGGGCTCGTCTCGTGGCCCTTGGCCTCGAGCTCGGCGAGGTCGAGCGCCTGGCCCTCCTTCAGCGGCGGCAGCTTGGCGTCGCCTGGGGCCTCGTCGGCGTTGCGCTCCTCGTCGCGGCCCTCCTCGTAGGCGGCGAGGAAGCCGCGGAACGTGATGACCGTGCCGCTGGCCGTGAACTCGGCGATGGTGCCGGCCACGGCGGCGGATGCCTCGGCGGGCGTCGCGGCATCCGCCGACGTGGGACCGACCTCGATCGTGACGGTCGCGGTCTGCCCCTTGGCGTCGGCCATCTGCGAGGCGACGGTGCGCTTCCAGATGAGGTCGTAGAGCTTGAACTCGCTGCCGCGGAGCACCTTCTCGAGCTCGGCGGGCGTGCGGAACACGTCGCCCGAGGGGCGGATGGCCTCGTGCGCCTCCTGCGCGTTCTTCGACCGGCTCGCGTAGGTGCGGGGCTGGTCGGGGATCGAGTCGGCGCCGTAGAGGGACGTGGCCTGCGTCCGGGCGGCCGTGATCGCCTGCTGCGACAGCGACGTGGAGTCGGTGCGCATATAGGTGATGTACCCGTTCTCGTACAGCGACTGCGCGACGCGCATCGTGTCGCGGGCCGAGAGCCGGAGCTTGCGTGCGGCCTCCTGCTGCAGCGTCGAGGTCGTGAACGGGGCGGCGGGGCGACGCGAGTACGGCTTCGACTCGACCTTGCTCACCCGGCGGGCGACGGCGTCGTCGCGCAGGGCGGCGGCCAGGGCATGGGCGGTGGGCTCGTCGAGGACGACCGCCCTGCCCTTCAGCCGGCCGGAGTCGTCGAAGTCGCGGCCCGTCGCGACGCGCTCTCCGCCGAGGCGCACCAGCCGCGCCTCGAACGACGGCTGGCCCTCGCCGGCCGACGACGCGAACCGGCCGATGAGGTCCCAGTACCCGGCTGCGACGAACGCGAGGCGCTCGCGCTCCCGGTCGACGACGAGGCGCGTGGCGGCCGACTGGACGCGTCCGGCCGACAGCCCGGGGCCGACCTTGCGCCACAGCACCGGCGACACCTCGTATCCGTAGAGGCGGTCGAGGATGCGGCGGGTCTCCTGGGCGTCGACGAGCGCGGTGTCGAGCTCGCGCGTGTTGTCCTTCGCCTTCTGGATGGCGTCGCGGGTGATCTCGTGGAAGACCATGCGACGCACGGGCACCTTGGGCTTCAGCTCCTGCAGGAGGTGCCACGCGATGGCCTCGCCCTCGCGGTCCTCATCCGTCGCGAGCAGGAGCTCGTCGGCGTTCTTCAGGGCGCGCTTGAGCTCGGCGACCGTCTTCTTCTTCGCGTCGGACACGACGTAGTACGGCTCGAAGTCGTGCTCGACGTCGACGGAGAACTTGCCGAGCGAGCCCTTCTTGAGCTCGGCCGGGAGGTTCTTCGGCTCGATGAGGTCACGGATGTGGCCGACCGAGGACAGCACCTCGTAGCCGTCGCCGAGGTACTGGGCGATCGACTTCATCTTGGTCGGCGACTCGACGATGACCAGTTTCTTCGCGCCTGACACCAGACTCCTCTTGTTCCGTGGATGGGAGAACGCACATCGTTGCCGCGCCCCCGAGCGGTGTGCCGTCGTCGTGCGGAGCGGTCCGCCGACAGCCACACCATACACATATCGACCGTGAGTGCACCCATTCTGCGCCGCGTCGACGCGGGTCGCGACGCCCCGACGGACCCCTTGCAGTTCGCGGTGCGCGGAGGAGAATGGCGGCATGGACACCTCTTCCGCGAGCTCGTACACGGCGAAACTCATCGACGGTCCGCTCGAGGGGAAGACGGTCGCGACCGCCTTCCTCGAGACGGGCGATCCTCGCCCGCGCCTCGAGCTGAACACCGACAAAGGCAAGCACTACATCTACGCCCGGGCCGCGGGCCTCGAGTTCGGCGCCGAGGACGACGATCGTCCGACCGCCGTGGAGTACCGCTTCATCGAGACCGTCTTCGACTGAGCTCACGGGTGCCACCCAGGAGGGCCCGCCCTCGCGCCGGCTCGGAGTTCGACGGCGAACGACGGGACGGTGACGGTCACGGATGCCACGGGCCCACCCGTCTCGCACGACGCGAGCGCGGCGCCGTTGCGCGCTGCGATGCGCCCGGCGAGGTCGCACGGCAGGCCGGGCACGGCACCCGACAGCGCGTCCGCCGCGGCGAGGGCGGCCGCGTCGGCGGCGCCGGCGGCACGCTGGGACGCCGCGAAGGCCGCGGTCACGGGCAGGACCATGGCGGCGAGCGCGACCGTCGCGCCGACGATCCCGACGGCGAGCACGGAGGCCGCTCCGCGCTCGCCTGACGGAGCGCGCGGTGCCGTCCACGCCGCGGACGTCACAGCCCACCCGCCACCGCGCAGGACTCCGCGCGAAGCTCGATCGCCGCGAGCAACCCCGACCCGTCGGCGCTGAGGGCGACGCACACGAACGGATCCTCGTGCCACGAGGACAGCCGCGCACCGCCCGAGACCCGATCGGCGATCGACCCGGCCACGCCCTCCGACTCGCCCCGGCCGAGCGCCCGTGCGGCGTCGGCCGCCGCGTCCTCGAGCCGCACCTGCTGCGCGACGAGGAGCACGGCCGCGAGGCACGCCGCGAGCACGAGGGCGATCGCGGGCAGCGCGACGGCGAACTCGGCCGTCACGCTGCCCCGATCCCCGTCATCCGACCGTGAGCGCATTCCGCACGAGGTCGGTGAGGATGCCGCGCACCTCGTCGCCGCGGAGGATGACGACGAGCAGGCCCGCGAAGCCGACCGCCGCCATGGTGGCGACGGCGTACTCGGCGGTCGCAGCACCGCGCTCGCCCGAGAGGCGGCGCAGCACCCGATGCAGGCGCCCGGAGGGACGGGCGCTCGGTGCGGCAGCGGCTGATGCCGGCGCGCGGCCGGCGACGAGGGCGACGGTGGGCGGCGCGTCGCCGGGGTGATGGTGCATGGTGGTGTTCCTTCCTTCTTGCGCCGGGTGACCGGCGGGCGGGCGGCACGAGTCGGGATCGTCATGCGGCACCGCCGAGGGTGCCCGTCACGACCGAGACGATGAGCGGCACGACGCCGAGCAGCACGAAGGCCGGCAGCACGCAGACGCCGAGCGGCAGCATGAGACGCACGCCGAGCGCCGCGGCGCGGGCTGCACCGTCGGCCCGGGCCGCGCGTCGCCGGCGCGCCGCCTCGGCGCGGAGGAGGTCGGCCACGGGAGCGCCCGCTCGCGCGGCGACGGCGATCACGACGTCGACGTCGTCGGCCACGGATGCGGTGCCGCCGAGGGATGCGAGTGCCCCCCGGACGATGGCGCGGGCGCGCTCGACGGCGGCGCCGCCCGACATGGCCATGGCGACGAGTTCGAGCTCGAGCCCGCGCTCCGCCTCGTGCGAGGTCGCCCTGGCCACGAGTGCGCGGCTCCATCGTCGCCCCGCCCAGAGGAGGAGGACGCCGCCGACGACGCAGGCGACGCCGAGCGGGTTCCCGAAGAGCACGGCGACGGTGTCGAACCCGAAGGCCGCCCCGAACACCACCGCGATGAGCGGGAGCGCCAGCACCAGCCGAGCGCTCGAGACGGGGCCCGCCAGCGCGGTGCCGACCTCTCGACGCAGCTGCGCCTCGTCTCGGAGCGCGCCGGCGAGCTCGCGCAGGCCGGACGCGAGCGGGGCCCCGGATTCGACCGCGACCTCCCAGGCAGCGCCGAGGATCGCCCACCGCGCGGACGTGCGCGGCGCGGCGGCACGGGCGGACGCGATCGCGGCGGCAATGGACTCGCCGTCGGCGGCCGCCGCTGCGGCCGCCCGCAGCACCGCGACATCACCGTCGTCGACACGGGCCCCGCCCTCGCCGGCGGGACCGACGTCGACGTGCGACCACGCGACCGTGGCGGGCACGCCCGCCGACAGCAGCACCGCGAGCCGCTCGGCGATGGCCGCGACGGCGTCGAGCTCGGCCGCCGGATCCGGCTTCCGGCGTCGCAGCCGGGTCGCGACCCGGCTGCGCAGGCTCGTGGCCGCGGTCATTGCGGCACCACCGCGAGTCGCCCGTCGCGCATGGCGAAGCGTCCGATGCCGGCGAGCCGCCGGCGCCCGTCGACCCGCTCGACGTGCAGCACGAGCTCGAAGGCGCTGACCGCCTGCCGCGCGACCGCGTGCGCGTCGAGCCCGGCCGCCGATCCGAGGGCCTCGAGTCGCGCGGGCACGTCGTCGAGGGAGTTCGCGTGGAGCGTGCCGGCGCCGCCGTCGTGGCCGGTGTTGAGCGCGGAGAGCAGTTCGCGCAGTTCGGCGCCGCGGCACTCCCCCACGACGAGGCGGTCGGGGCGCATGCGCAGGGCCTCTCGCAGCAGCGCGTCGAGTCCGAGCCGGCCGGCGCCCTCGAGGTTCGCCTGCCGTGCCTCGAGGGACACCACGTGCGGGTGGTCGACCGCGAGCTCGGCGACGTCCTCGATGAGCACGATGCGGTCGCGCGGATCGGCCTCGGACAGCAGGGCCGCGAGCAGGGTGGTCTTGCCCGCGCCGGCCGCGCCGGTGACGAGCAGGTTGCGCCGCGTCGCGACCACGTCGCGCAGCATCGTCTCCTGGCCGGGGTCGAGCATGCCGGCCGCGGCGAGCGCGCGCAGCGGGAAGCCCGCGACGCGCGGCACCCGGATGGAGATGACGGTGCCACGGGTGGAGACGGGCGGCAGCACGGCGTGCACCCGGACGCCACCGCCCAGCCGGACGTCGACGGCGGGGGTCGCCTCGTCGATGTGGCGGCCGCCGCGGGCGATGAGCCGGATCGCGAGCGCGCGCACCTCGTCTTCGGCGGCCGACCACGCGGGCTCGCGCTCGGCACCGGAGCCGCGGTCGATCCAGAGCCCGCGATCGCCGTTCACGAAGAGGTCGGTCACCGGGCCGGCGGCGGCGAACGACGCGAGCGGCCCGAGGAGCGAGAGGTCGGGTCGGGTGCGCGCCGTCGCCGGGGCGTCGCGCGACGCCGGAGCCTCAGGCTGATCGACCGGGACCGTACCGGTGACAGCCTGGGCATCGGGCGCCGCGGATCGGAGCCAGGACGGCGTCGCGACGAACGGGGTGGTCATGCGACGACCGTACGGTCGGTGGCGCGACGGCGATCGTGCGCCGGAACCGGCTGGGGAGAGGAGCCTCCCCCACGTCGTTGTGGAGGAGGACTCGTCTCGGATGCTTCGCTCCCGACGGGGATGCGCTGCCCTTAAACGAAAGGGGGCGGCACCCATTGGGGGGAACAGGTGCCGCCTCGGCAGCGCAAGGATTGGGGGGAATCGCGAGCGCTGCAGGCCTCGAAACGAGTGTTCGGGCGGTACCCAGTGTATGGCTTCAGGAAGGATGCGCAAGCATTATTTGTCCTCATTTGTGCGGACGTACAGATTTCTCTGCGCAAAGGCACAGTAACCGCTCCCACGGGCGCTCGGAAGAGCATGCGACCCGGCGTGACCCACCCGTTACGAGGTGTTCGGCGACGGGAGGTAATGTGCAGGTGGGGCAGGCGACCCAACCGATGCACCACTCGCGAAGGAGCGACCGGAGAACCATGACCGTTCAGATCGATCACGCACTCGAGGAGATCAGGCGCTTCCGCCCGAGCCCCGAGTTCGCCGCCCAGGCCGTCGCCGACAAGCACCTCTACGAAGCAGCCGCGGCCGACCGCCTCGGCTTCTGGGCCGATCAGGCCCGCGAGCTGCTCCAGTGGGAGAAGCCCTTCACCAGCACGCTCGACTGGTCGAACCCGCCGTTCGCGAAGTGGTTCGACGACGGCGAGCTCAACGTCGCCGTGAACTGCCTCGACCGTCACGTGGCCGCCGGCCTCGGCGACCGCGTCGCGCTCCACTGGGAGGGCGAGCCCGGCGACAGCCGCGACGTCACGTACGCCGAGCTCACCGACGAGGTGAAGCGCGCCGCGAACGTGCTCACCGAGCTCGGCATCGGCGAGCACGACCGCGTCGCCATCTACCTCCCGATGATCCCCGAGGCCGTCGTCGCGATGCTCGCGTGCGCGCGCATCGGCGCGGTGCACTCGGTGGTCTTCGGCGGATTCAGCGCCGACAGCCTCGCGTCGCGCATCGACGACGCCGAGGCATCCCTCGTCATCACCGCAGACGGCGGCTACCGCAAGGGCAAGGTGTTCCCGCTGAAGCCCGTCGTCGACGAGGCGCTCCAGAAGTCCGAGGGCGACACCGTGCGGAACGTCCTCGTGGTCCGCCGCGGCGAGAACGACGTCGAACTGGTCGACGGCCGCGACCACTGGTGGCACGACACCGTGGGGCAGGCGTCGAACGAGCACGAGCCGAAGGCGTTCGGCGCCGAGCATCCGCTGTTCATCCTCTACACGTCGGGCACCACCGGCAAGCCGAAGGGCATCCTGCACACGTCTGGCGGCTACCTCACGCAGGCGGCGTTCACGCACCGGAACGTGTTCGACCTCCACCCCGAGCGCGACGTGTACTGGTGCACCGCCGACGTCGGCTGGATCACCGGCCACTCCTACGTGGTCTACGGTCCGCTCGCGAACGGCGCGACCCAGGTGCTCTACGAGGGCACGCCCGACACGCCGCATCCCGGCCGCTGGTGGGAGATCGTCGAGAAGTACGGCGTCACGATCCTCTACACCGCGCCCACCGCCATCCGCTCGTTCATGAAGCTGGGCCGGCAGATCCCGCACGAGTTCAACCTGCGCTCGCTGCGCCTGCTGGGCTCGGTCGGCGAGCCGATCAACCCCGAGGCCTGGATCTGGTACCGCCACGTCATCGGCGGCGGCTCCATCCCCGTGGTCGACACGTGGTGGCAGACCGAGACGGGCGCCATCATGATCTCGGCCCTGCCGGGCGTCACCGACCTCAAGCCGGGCAGCGCGCAGGTCGCGATCCCGGGCGTCTCGGTCGACATCCTCTCCGACGACGGCGAGCGGGTCGACGGCGAGGGCGGCGGCCTGCTCGTCATCACCGAGCCGTGGCCGTCGATGCTGCGCGGCATCTGGGGCGACCCCGAGCGGTTCAAGGAGACCTACTGGGAGAAGTTCGGCGACAAGTACTTCGCCGGCGACGGCGCACGCCGAGACGAGGACGGCGACATCTGGCTGCTCGGCCGCGTCGACGACGTCATGAACGTCTCGGGCCACCGCCTGTCGACGGCCGAGATCGAGTCGTCGCTCGTCGCGCACCCCTACACGGCCGAGGCCGCTGTGGTCGGCGCGTCCGACGAGACCACGGGCCAGGCCGTCGTGGCGTTCGTCATCCTGAAGGCCAGCCAGGTCTCGCACATCGACGACCCGGCGATCGCGTCCGAGGAGCTCCGCAAGCACGTCGCGATGCAGATCGGCGCGATCGCGCGTCCCCGGCAGGTCTTCATCGTCAACGAGCTGCCGAAGACGCGCTCGGGCAAGATCATGCGGCGCCTGCTGCGCGACCTCGCCGAGGGCCGGCAGGTGGGCGACACGACCACGCTCGCCGACACGTCGGTCATGACCGCCATCACGCGTCAGGTGCAGTGACCAGAACCTGAAGTCGCGGATGCCGCGGCCGGGAGCATTCCCGCCGCGGCATCCGTCGTCTCGGGCGCGTACGCCCGCGCGACTACGCGAACTCGACGATGAGCTCGACCTCGACCGGCGCGTCGAGCGGCAGGACCGCGACGCCGACCGCGGAGCGCGCATGGCGTCCGGCGTCGCCGAAGACCTCGCCGAGGAACTCGGACGCGCCGTTGACCACGCCCGGCTGGCCGGTGAAGGACGCGTCGGATGCCACGAAGCCCACGAGCTTCACGACGCGCGTGATGCGGTCGAGCGAGCCGAGCTCGGCGCGGATCGCCGCGAGCGCGTTGAGCGCGCACGTGCGCGCGTACTCCTTGGCGTCGTCGGCGGGGACGAGCCCGTGCCCGTCGCCGACCTTGCCCGTCGCGGGCAGCGCACCGGCGGTGAACGGCAACTGGCCCGACGTGTACACGTAGGAGCCGCTCACGACCGCGGGCACGTAGGCGGCCACTGGCGGAGCGACCTCGGGGAGCTCGATGCCGAGCTCGGCGAGCCGCGCCTCCACGGCGGCCATCAGGCCTCTCCCTCGAACTGCTTGGCGGCCTGCGCGGCAGCCGCGGCGCCGGCGGATGCCGCGGCCGACGACTCCCCGCCGACCGGGCGCTTGAGGTAGGCGACGAGGCCGCCCTCGGGCCCCTGCACGACCTGCACGAGCTCCCAGCCCTCGGATCCCCAGTTGTTCAGGATGGCCGCGGTGTTGTGGATGAGCAGCGGGGTGGTGATGTACTCCCAGGCCGGCATGCGATTCCTCGTCTCTGATACGGGGTGGATGGATTCGATGCCGATCGGATCGGGCGGGGACGGGCGTGTCGGCAGGCGAACGCGACCAGCGGCCCGCATAGCGGGTTTTGCCAGCCTTCTTTGTTAAGCTCCACTATATGTCTGCCCAAAAACGTACGATGAGCGACGTCGGCACCGGGATCCTCGGCTTCGTCGGCCTCAGCGCTCTCGCCGGCGTTCTCGTCACCGCTGCGGTGACCCCGGCACTCGCCGTGACCGGCATGGCCGCGAACAACGGCATCTCCATGTTCGAGAACCTCCCCGGGTACCTCGAGATCGACGAGCTCTCGCAGAAGACGGACATCTACGCCACCCAGCCCGACGGCTCGCCGGCCCTCCTCGCGTCGTTCTTCGACGAGAACCGCGAGGAGGTCGCCTGGGACGCGATCAGCCAGTACGTGAAGGACGCCGCCGTCTCCGGCGAGGACCCCCGGTTCTACGAGCACGGCGGGGTGGACATCCAGGGCACCATCCGCGGTGCCGTCAGCACCTACATCCTCAACAAAGACGTGCAGGGCGGCTCCTCGATCACGCAGCAGTACGTGAAGAACGTGCTCATCAACAACGGCGTGCGCGAGGCGACGACCGAGGAGGACAAGCAGGCGGCCTACGACGCCGCCACCGAGACCTCTCCCGAGCGCAAGCTCAAGGAGATGCGCTACGCGATCGCCCTCGAGAAGAAGTTCTCGAAGGACGACATCCTCAAGGGCTACCTGAACATCGCCGCGTTCGGCGGCCGGGTCTACGGCATCGAGTCGGCGGCGCAGTACTACTACGGCACCACGTCCGCGAACGTCACGCTCGCCCAAGCGGCGAGCCTCATCGCGATCGTCAACCACCCCGAGAAGTTCCGCCTCGACCAGCCCGAGAGCGAGGAGAACGGCGCCGCCACGGTGAACGACAAGGGCGAGCCCGTGCCGTACGCCGCGAACAAGCAGCGCCGCGACTACATCCTCGACGAGATGCTCAAGGGCGGGAAGATCACGCAGGAGGAGCACGACGCCGCGATCGCCGAGCCGGTCACGCCCGCCATCCACGAGCCCAGCACGGGCTGCGTCACCGCACAGGGCAGCGCCTACTTCTGCGACTACGTCAAGAACATCATCCTGAACAACTACGACGACCCGAACACCCCCGAGGTCGACGAGGGTCGCCAGCTCCTGCAGACCGAGGGCCTGCAGGTCTACACGACGCTCGACCTCGAGCTGCAGAACAAGGCCGAGACCGCGGTCGCCGAGAACGTGCCGTACGCCGATCCGCGCTTCGACGTGGGCTCCGTCGCGGTGGGCGTGCAGCCGGGCACCGGCCGCGTGCTCTTCATGGCGCAGAACAAGAAGTTCACCGAGGATCCCGAGGTCGCGGCGACGAGCCCCGAGTTCACGTCGATCAACTACAGCACCGACCATGACTACGGCGGGTCGGCGGGCTTCCAGCCCGGTTCGACCTACAAGGTGTTCACGCTCGCCGAATGGCTGAACGAGGGCCACTCGCTGCGGGAGACGTTCAACGGCGCCCGCCGCGGGTTCACGACGTTCAACAACAGCTGCGAGGGCGGCACCTTCCAGGTGAGCCCCGCCTGGAACCCGCGCAACGACGACGGCCGCGTCGCGAACAACGCCGTCGACGCGACGGCGTGGTCGGTGAACTCGAGCTTCGTCGCGATGGCCTCGCAGCTCGACCTCTGCAAGCTCAAGCAGACCGCGCAGGCGTTCGGCGTGCACCGCGCCGACGGCGGCGAGCTCGGCATGAACCCCTCCGACGTGCTCGGCACGCAGGAGGTCGCCCCGGTCACGATGGCGGCGGCATTCGCCGGCATCGCCAACAACGGCCTCACCTGCACGCCCATCGCCATCGACAGGATCGTGAAGGCCGACGGCGAGGAGATCCCCCCGCCGGCGTCGACCTGCACGCAGTCCGTGACCCCCGAGGTCGCGCACGCGATGGAGTACGCGATGCAGCAGACCTTCGCCGGCGGGGGCACCGCCACGGCGTCCGACCCCGGCACCGGCGTCCCGCACATCGGCAAGACGGGTACCACCGACAACGCGTTCGACACCTGGATGATCGGGGCGAGCACCAAGGTCGCGACCGCGGTCTGGGTTGGCAACGTCACGGGCGGCGACAACCGCACGAACCTGCGCGAGACGAGCTTCGACTCGGGCAGCGCCGCCACTGCGCGACACCGCATCTGGCCGGCGATCATGGAGCTCGCCGACAACAAGTACGGCGGCGACGAATTCCCCGAGCCCGACGAGTCGGCGTTCAAGCAGGTCCTCGTCGACGTGCCGCAGGTCGCCGGACTCTCCTTCGACCAGGCGAAGGCGGCGCTCGAGGCAGCGGGCTTCGTCGTCGAGGACGGCGGCCAGCAGGAATCGAACCAGCCGGCAGGCACGGTCTCCGGGACCGACCCGTCCGGCCAGGCCGGCAAGGGCTCGACGATCCGGGTGTTCACGAGCAGCGGCAAGAGCAATGGCACGACCGTTCCCGACCTCACGGGCATGAACGTCGTCCAGGCCAAGGCCGCGCTCGATGCGGCCGGCCTCAGGATGAAGGGCGGCGGCGGCAACCCGACGGGCACGGTGACGAGCCAGGACCCGGCGCCGGGCACTTCCGTCGAGCGCGGCGACGAGGTCACCGTCAACTTCGACGGCGGCGGCGCACCGGGGAACGATTGAGTCCCCGCCCACTGACGCCCGCCGCGCGGATCGCCATCGCGATCGGCGCGGCGGGCGCCGCCGCGTTCGCGTGGGGTTCGCTCGTCGAGCGCACGCGCTGGACGCTTCGCCGCGCCGACGTGCCGGTGCTCCCGGCCGGCGCCGAGCCGGTGCGGGTGCTCCACCTCTCCGACCTGCACATGGCGCCGTGGCAGCGCGACAAGCAGGAGTGGGTCCGGTCGCTCGCGGCGCTGGAGCCCGACCTCATCGTGGACACGGGCGACAACCTCGGCCATGAGCGCGGCCTCGACGGCATCCGTCGCGCGTTCGAGCCGTTCGCCGGCATCCCCGGCGTGTTCGTGAACGGCTCGAACGACTACTTCGGGCCGGCGCTCAAGAACCCGTTCTCGTACTTCGGCGGCCCGTCGGGCATCGTCAAGCGGGCGAAGCGACTCGACATCGGCGCGCTGCACGCGTACTTCGCCGAGCTCGGATGGCGCGACCTCGACAACACCGCCACGAGCCTCGACCTGCGCGGCACCCACTTCGAGTTCTTCGGCGTCGACGACCCGCACCGCGGGTACGACCGCCTCGACCTCATCACGGCGGCGATCGACGAGCTGCGCGCCGACGACCCGCTCGGCGACGAGCTGTGGCCCGACGCGGCATCCGCCGTCGCCGAGCGGCGGCCGACCGTCACCGTGGGCGTCGCGCACGCGCCGTACCAGCGCGTGCTCAACTCGTTCGTGAACCACGGCGCGCAGCTCATGCTCGCCGGGCACACGCACGGCGGGCAGGTGTGCGTGCCGGGCTTCGGCGCCCTCGTCACGAACTGCGACATCCCGCGGCAGCAGGTCAAGGGGCTGAGCGTCTGGCGGCACGGGCTGCGCACGGCGTACCTCAACGTGTCGGCGGGCCTCGGCACGTCGATCTACGCGCCGGTGCGCTTCGCGTGCCCGCCCGAGGCGACGCTGCTCACGCTCGTCCCGGCCGCGTAGGCGCGTGGTCGGGCGGCCGGGTTTTTTCGGCTATCCTTGTTGAGGCCCGACCGGGCCACCGGGGTGTGGCGCAGCTTGGTAGCGCGCTTCGTTCGGGACGAAGAGGTCGCAGGTTCAAATCCTGTCACCCCGACCACCTGAAGCCCCCTCCCACGCGGGAGGGGGCTTCCTCGTCCCCCGATTCGCCGCGTCGTGACCGAGCCCTCGACGCCGGACATCGCTGACCGCCCACCCGTGGAGCGAACATCACGGCCCGGGCCGACGAGCACCGCGACCGTGCGAACGCCGCGGCTCGATCGCGGAGGCGTCGGGACGCCCCGTGGACCGTGAATCCGGCGCCGGGCCGTACCCCGAAATGGCCCTCGATCCGGGGGCACCGAAAGCCGAGGCCGATCCATAGACTGTGCCACACCAAGCCAATCCGACCCCTCCTTGGATCACAATGCGTCGTCAGTCCCCGGACGGCAGGCGACCCGCGTCGCAGCCCGTTCTCGCATACCTGGCCGCGGCACTGATGCTGCTGCCGGTGCCGCTCGCCGTCCTTCCGGCCGCCCCCGCCCAGGCGGTCGACAACGAGATCACCGTGGAGAACAGCCTCCCCGGTTCCCCGGCTTCCGAATGGGACATCCAGGGGGCCGGCAACCAGGGCGTCCAGGGGTTCGCGACCCAGATCAGCGTGAACCAGGGAGAACGGGTCGACTTCAAGATCGACACCGTCGCGGCGGACTACCGGATCGACATCTACCGACTCGGGTGGTACCAGGGCAACGGCGCCCGGAAGATCACCACGATCGACACGTCGGCCACGACGGAGCGCGACCAGCCGAGCTGCGCGCTCATCGACGGCACGACCGACGACAACCTCGTCGATTGCGGCAACTGGAGCGTGTCCGCGTCCTGGGACGTTCCGGGCGATGCCGTGTCGGGGGTCTACATCGCGAAGCCGGTGCGTGCGGACAACGGAGGCGCGAGCCATATCGTCTTCATCGTCCGTGACGACGACGGGAACTCGGACCTCCTGTTCCAGACGTCGGACAGCACCTGGCAGGCCTACAACGGGTACGGCGGCTACAACACGTACACCACGGGTTCGACGGGCGTGAACGCCCGGAAGGTGAGCTACAACCGCCCGTTCACGACGCGCGCCACCGAACCCCAGGACTGGGTGTTCACGGCGGAGTACCCCATGATCCGATGGCTCGAGCGCAACGGCTACGACGTCAGCTACTCGACGGACCTCGACACCGGAGCGCGACCGGCCGAACTCCTCGAGCACCAGGCCTTCTTCTCGGTCGGACACGACGAGTACTGGTCGCAGGAGCAGCGGGACGCCGTCGAGGCCGCACGGGACGCGGGGGTGGACCTCGCCTTCTTCAGCGGCAACGAGATCTACTGGAAGACCCGGATGGAGGACTCCACGCAGGACGGGGTCGACGGCGACCGACGGACCATGGTCGTGTACAAGGAGGGGACCGCGGCTCCCGCGGCACCAGACGAGCACCAACGGTGCTACGCGAACTTCGCGTGCGACCCGAGCGACATCTGGACGGGCCTGTGGCGGGAGACGCGGTCGCCGTCGGGCACCACCGCCATCGGCGAACCCGAGAACGCCCTCTCCGGTCAGATCAGCTGGCGCAGCAACACCTCCGCGATCGAAGTGCCCGGCGATTACGCGCGGATGCGGTTCTGGAAGAACACCGCCGTCGCCGGCCTGTCGCCATCGGGTCGGGTCACGCTCGCCAACGGGACCCTCGGGTACGAATGGAATCCAGAGTACCCGCAGTACGCGGCCTGGTACCCACCCGGTCGGGTGCTGCTCTCCACCACGACGATCGGGTCGGAGCAGCACCACCTGAGCCTGTACCGGGCTCCGAGCGGCGCGCTCGTCTTCGGCGCGGGCACGGTCCAGTGGTCGTGGGGGCTCGACGGGCAGCACGACGGCGGCGCCGGCACCGAGGACCGCAACGTGCAGCAGGCGACCGTGAATCTCCTCGCCGACATGGGAGCACAGCCGGCGACGATCCAGACGGGGCTCGTCGCGGCATCCGGGACCACCGACAGGACGGCGCCCTCGGTCGTCATCACCTCGTCCGTGGCGAGCGTGACGGGGCCGGGCACGCGCACCGTCTCGGGTACGGCGACCGATGCCGGCGGCGGAGTGGTCGGCGTCGTCGAGGTGTCGACGGACGGCGGCTCCACGTGGCGCCGTGCGACCGGACGCGAGAGCTGGAGCCACACCTTCACCGCACTCGCCGGTTCCCCTGCGATCCGGGTTCGCGCCGCCGACGACGGCGCGAACCTGAGCAGCCCGGTCGCCCTCGGCCTCGCCACCACGGCCTGCCCGACGGGGCTCGCCTGCTCGTCGATCTTCGCGCAGTCGGTGACGGGGCCCGAGCAGGCCGACGGGTCCGCGGTCGAGCTGGGCGTGAAGTTCCGGTCGGATGTCCCGGGGCAGGTCGTCGGCATCCGGTACTTCAAGACCAGCGGCAACACCGGCGCCCACACGGGCACGCTGTGGTCGGCATCGGGGCAGCGTCTCGCCACCGTGACGTTCGGGGCCGAGTCGGCCGCCGGATGGCAGGAGGCCGCCTTCTCCGCGCCCGTCACGGTCCAACCGGGTACGACGTACGTCGCGTCCTACCACACGAACACCGGCCGCTACGCCTTGGGCACCTCGTTCGCGAGCGCCGGCGTCGATTCCCCGCCGCTGCATGCGCTCCGCGGAGGGGTCGACGGCCCGAACGGCGTCTACGCCTACGGCGCCGGCGGGGTCTTCCCCGCGAACTCCTGGGAGTCGGCGAACTACCTGGTGGATGTGCTCTTCACCTCCACGGCGCCGCAGGACACCACGGCCCCGACCCTCACCGCCTCCACGCCCGCACCCGACGCGTCGGGAGCGAATCCCACCGCCGACATCACTGCGACGTTCAGCGAGCCGCTCGATCCCGCGACCGTGAACACGAGCACGTTCCAGCTGCGCGATCCGTCGGGCAACGTGGTCCCGGCCGCCGTCGGCTACAGCGCGGTCGACCGCAGGGCGATCCTCAATCCCACGTCCTCGCTCGCCTCGGGCACCCGGTACACCGCCACGGTCACGGGCGGCGCCGCCGGCATCGCGGATGCCGCAGGCAATCGACTCGCCGCGGACATCACATGGGGCTTCCTCACCTCCGGCGAGAACACGACCGCTCCCGTCGTGACGGCGACCTCGCCCGCGACGGATGCCACGGGCGCCGTCGCCGGCGCGAACGTCACCGTCGCCTTCAGCGAGGCGATGGATGCGGGCTCGATCTCGTCGTCCACCATCGAGCTCCGCGACGCATCCGGGAACCTCGTCCCCGCGCAGGTCGGCTACGACGCGGCGACCACCTCGGCGGTCATCGACCCCGACCAGCCGCTCGCCCTCGCGACCCGTCACTCCGTGACGGTCAAGGGCGGATCGGGCGGAGTCCGCGACGCGAACGGCACTCCCCTCCAGGCGAACTACACGTGGGCCTTCACCACGGCCGGCCCCGACAGCACGCCCCCGGTCGTGACCGGGACCTGGCCCACGCGCGACG
This sequence comes from Agromyces mariniharenae, assembly GCF_008122505.1. NCBI lineage: Bacteria > Bacillati > Actinomycetota > Actinomycetes > Micrococcales > Microbacteriaceae > Agromyces > Agromyces mariniharenae. The sequence goes on from NZ_VSSB01000001.1 coordinate 526,814, forward strand.
CCGCGGACTTCGGCGTGGAGGCGAACATCGCGGCCATCTTCAGCGAGTCGATGGCGGCGGGGAGCATCACCGGCTCGACCGTGCAGCTGCGGGACGCCGCGGGCGGCCTCGTCAACGCCGTCGCCTCCTACGATGCCGCCACCAAGTCGGCCATGATCGACCCGGTCGCCGCACTCGAGTACAGCAGCGAGTACACCGTCACCATCGCCGGCGGCGTCGGCGGCGTCACGGACGCCGCCGGGAACCCGATGGCCGCGGAGTACTCCTGGACGTTCGCGACGATCGCCAGGGCCGGCACGCGCTCGAATCCGAACATCGGGCCGGGCGGACCGCTCCTGGTCGTCAAGGGCACGAGCCAGTTCGGTGCATACCTCCCCGAGATCATGCGCGGCGAGGGGCTCAACCTGTTCACGGTGCGCACCACCTCCTCGTTCACCCCGACCGCCCTCGCCCCGTACGAGACCGTCGTGCTGGGTGAGACCACCCTCACCGACGCCCAGGTGACCGCGCTGACCGATTGGGTGAACGCCGGAGGCAACCTCATCGTCATGCGCCCCTCCGCGTCGCTCGCGGGCCTGCTCGGGCTCACCGCGGCCGGCGGCAGCCTGTCGGAGGGCTACCTCCAGGTCGACACGTCGAAGAAGCCCGGCCAGGGCATCGAGGCCGCGACGATGCAGTTCCACGGGACGGCCGACCTGTACCGCCCCCGTGATGCGGGCACCCAGGTCGTCGCCCAGTTGTACAGCACGGCGACGACGGCCACCGAGTTCCCCGCCGTCACCGTTCGACCCGTCGGCAGCGCAGGCGGATCGGCCGCCGCCTTCACCTTCGACCTCGCCCGTTCGATCGTCAACACCCGGCAGGGCAACCCCGCCTGGGTCGGGCAGGAGCGCGACGGCACCTCGCCGATCCGCAGCAACGATCTCTTCTACACGGACTACATCGACCTGGCGAAGGTCGCGATCCCGCAGGCCGACGAGCAGCAGCGGCTCCTGGCCAACCTCATCACGGAGACCACTCGCGACGTGATCCCGGTGCCGCGATTCTGGTACCTGCCGCGGGGCGAGGTCGCGGCCGTCGTGATGACCGCCGACGAGCACAACGGAGGCAACGTCCCGAACCGCTTCACCAGTGAGCTCTCCCGCAGCCCCGCAGGCTGCCTGCCGACCGCATGGGAGTGCATCCGCTCGACGTCCTACCAGTTCGTGAACTACTCGTTGATCTCGGACGCGCAGGCGCGCACGTACGAGCAGCAGGGCTTCGAGATCGCCCTGCACCCGAACTCCGGGTGCGGTACCCCCAGTCGCGCCCAGTTCGCGGCATTGCTCACCGAGCAGCTCGCAGCGCTCGCGAGGAACTACCCGAGCATCACGCCTCCGAAGACCAGCCGGAACGACTGCGTGTTCTGGGTCGACTACACCACGGTCCCCGAGGAGGAGGAGCGGGCCGGCATCAACCTGGACGCCAACTACTACTACTGGCCGCCGTCCTGGGCCGGAACGCGCCCCGGCATGTTCACGGGCTCGGGAATGGCGCAGCGGTTCCTCTCGCTCGACGGCCGACTGATCGACGTCTACCAGGCCACCACCCAGATGACCGACGAATCCGGGCAGGCGTATCCCGCGACGGCCGTCGCCCTCATGGACGGCGCGATCGACAAGGGGTACTACGGCGCCTTCGTCGCGAACCTCCACACCGATGGCAATGAAGCCGGCGCCTACCACGACGCCGTGCTGACGGCCGCCCAGGCCCGCGGCATCCCGGTCATCACGGCCGAGCAGCTGCTCGACTGGACCGACGGGCGCAACGCGTCGTCGTTCACGAACCTCGCTCGCAACGGCGGCACGGTGACGTTCACCCTCACCGCGGCACCCGGCGCGAACGGGCTCCAGGCGATGCTGCCCACCCAGGGAAGCACCGGAACCCTGCAGTCGCTCACGCGAGCCGGCGCGGGCGTGTCGTTCCAGACCAAGGTGGTGAAGGGCGTCAGCTACGCCGTGTTCACCGCGGTCGGCGGCAACTACACGGCCACCTACAGCGTGGACTCGACGCCGCCCACCATCTCGGGCGCGACGGCGGCGCCGACGGGCGGCACCACCGCCGAGGTCTCCTGGACGACGAACGAAGCGGCCACCTCACGGGTGGAGTTCGGCACCTCGTCGACCGCCATGACGTCGTCCGTCCAGACGGGGGTCCCCACGACCTCGCACCGCGTCCAGCTCACCGGGCTGAGCCCGAACACCACCTACTACTACCGCGTCGTCGCGACCGACGCATCCGGCAACGTCGGCAGCTGGCCGGCGACCGGGGCGCCGGTGGTGTCCTTCACGACGCCGACGGCCGCCGCGACGGACACCTCGCTCTCCCAGTTCAGCGCGGGCACGCCGGGCGTCGGGACCTACGTCGCCAACTCGGCCGGCGGCGAGGTCGTGCTCGCTCCCCTGGTGGGTACTGAGTTCGAGGGTTCGGGCGTGCCCGCCGGATGGACAACGGGCAGCTGGACGGGCGGGACGACGACGTTCCCCGGTGGCACCGCTTCGCTCGACGGGTCCTGGCTGCGGACCGACACCGCCGTCGGCTCCGGCCGGGCCGTCGAGTTCGCGGGCACCTTCAGCGGCGCGCCGTTCCAGAATGCGGGATTCGGGGTCACGCTCGCGGGCGCCGGCGAGTCGTGGGCCATGTTCGGCACGAACGGCACCAACGGCATCCTCCAGGCTCGGACCCGGAACAGCGGCGGTGACGTCCTCGACGTCGCCCTCGGCTCGCAGTACATCGGCTCGGAGCACCTGTTCCGGATCGAGTGGGACTCCACCGTGCGGTTCTACGTCGACGGATCGCTCGTGCACACGGCGGCGACCGTCGGGGGCACCATGCGACCCCTCGCGAGCGAGTACACCACCGGTGGAGGCGGGCTCACGCTGAAGTGGCTCCGGCTGACCCCGTACGCGTCGAGCGGGTCGTTCGTGTCGCGGGTCCACGATGCGGGCACCGCCTCGGACTGGGGCATCCTGTCGTTCACCGGATCGACCCCGCAGGGAACGACCCTCGCCCTCGACGTGCGCACGGGCGACACCGCGACGCCCGACGGGAGCTGGACGGCGTTCGCTCCGATCGCATCCGGCCAGGACGTACCGGCGACCAGTCGTTACCTGCAGTACCGGGCACGGCTCACCACCACGAACGTCACGGTCACACCCGTGCTGAACGCCGTGAACCTGCCGTACTCGCCACGACCGCCGGCACCCGACACGACCCCACCGGCGATCACCGGCCTCGCCGCACAGTCGACCGGTCAGAGCAGCGCCCGGATCACGTGGACGACCGACGAGCAGTCGACCACACGCGTGGAGTACGGCACGTCGCCGAACGCGCTCGATTCGGTCGCCGAGAACCTCACGCTCACCACCGCCCACAGCATCGACCTCACCGGGCTCGCCGCGCAGACCACGTACTCCTACCGGATCGTGTCGCGTGACGCGTCGGGGAACACGTCGACCTCGGCCGTCGCGCAGTTCACCACGCCGACGCCCGACACGACCGGTCCGACGATCACCGGACGGAATCCGGCGCCCGACGCGGTCGACGTCGGCGTCGGCGCGGACATCGCCGTGACCTTCAGCGAGCCGATCGCCGCTGCGACGATCACCTCGGCGACCTTCTCACTGCGGGCGCAGGGGGCCGGCGCCGACGTCCCCGCGTCCCTCAGCGTCTCGGGCGGGGTCGCGACGCTCAACCCGAATGCCGCGCTCGCACCGGCGACCCGGTACACCGTGACCGTGGCGGGGACGGTGACCGACACCGTCGGCAACCCGCTCGGGTCGAGCTCGACCTGGTCGTTCACGACGACGAGCGCGGTGGCCAAGGTCCTCGAGGACACCACGCTGGCGCAGTTCGGTGGCGGCACGCTCGGAACCTCGACGTACGTGGCGAACACGGCGGGCGGGGAGCTGGTGCTGGCGCCGCTGATCGGCGCCGAGTTCGAGGGCAGCGGCGTTCCGACGGGCTGGGCGACCGGTGCATGGACCGGCGGAGGGGTGACCTTCCCCGTCGGCACCGCGTCGGTCGACGGCTCCTGGCTGAGGACGACGGCGACCGCCGGCTCCGGACGGGCGGTGGAGTTCTCCGCGACGTTCAGTGGTGCGCCCTACCAGAACGCCGGCTTCGCGGACACGCTCGGCGGGGCGACCGAATCGTGGGCGATGTTCGGAACCAACGCGGCGAGCGGCGTGCTGCAGGCACGCATCCGCAACGCCGGCGGCACCGTCGTCGACGTCCCGCTCGGTGCGCAGTACGTCGGATCCGAGCACGTGTTCCGGATCGAATGGGACAGCACGCTCCGCTTCTTCATCGACGGCGCCCTCGTGCACTCGGCGGCGACCGTGAGCGGGTCCATGCGACCGATCGCCAGCGACTACAACACGGGCGGCGGCGGCATCGTCATGCGCTGGCTGCGGGTCACGACCTCGGTCCCGACAGTCTCGACGGACTTCGACGGCAGCACCGTCCCGTCCGGCTGGGCGAGCTCGCTGTGGAGCGGTGGGTCCGGCGGGTCGACGGTCGCGGGCGGAACGGTGTCGGTGAACGGCGCGCTCCTGCGGACCACCGGCCAGTCCGCGCCGGGCAGCTCGGTCGAGTTCGTGGCGACCTTCGGCGCGGCGGCGTACCAGCACGCCGGTCTCGGCGTGGACCTCGCCGGGACGTCCCGATGGGCGATCTTCAGCACGATGGGCACGACGGACACGTTGTACGCGCGCACGAACAACAACGGCACGATGGCGGACACCGTGATCGGCACCGGGCTGGTCGGCGCCCCGCACACGTACCGGATCGACTGGCTGTCCGACCGCATCGTCTTCTCGATCGACGGCACCGTGCGGCACACGCAGACCGTCGCGATCACCGGTGCGATGGGCGCCGTCGCGAGCGACTTCGCGGCGGCCGCTCCGGGCCTGGTCATCGACCGGATGTCGCTCGGGTCCGCGACGCGAACGGGCGTCTTCACCTCTCGCGTCCTCGACGCGGGCTCGGTGGCCGACTGGCAGGCCCTGGAGGTCGGTGCGCAGCTTCCGGGCGGCACCTCGACGGTCGTCGAGGTGCGCCAGGGGAACACCGCGACACCCGATGGCACGTGGAGCAGCTTCGCGGCCGTGAGCGCCGGCGCGGATGTCCCGGGCACGTCACGGTACATCCAGTACCGGGTGACGTTGACGGGCACGACGACCGTGTCTCCGACGCTCGAACGTGTCGCGTTCAACGGTCTGGTGGCTCCATGAGCGGCGACGGCGAGGTGAGGTAGCGAGCCGCGTGCTCAGCGACGGCAGCTCCGCGCGATGCTCCGGCTCGCGCCCGGCGCCGCGACTCCTCGCGCATGCGCGATCGCGTCGGCCGCGCGCACCAGCGCGAGGTGCGTGAGCGCTTGCGGCATGTTGCCCGCCTGCCGCCCCGACAGCGGATCGGCCTGCTCGGCGAGCAGCCCGAGTTCGCTCCGGAATCGCAGCAGCCGGTCCATCAGCTCGACGGCCTCGTCGAGCCGGCCCGTGTGGGCGTACTGCTCGACAAGCCAGAACGAACACGCGAGGAACGCGTTCTCGTCGCCCGGCACGCCGTCGACGTCGGCCTCGGTGCGGTACCGGCGCAGCAGCCCGTCGCGCAGCAGCGACGCCTCGATGCGGGCGACCGTGCCGAGCATCCGCGGGTCGTCGTATCCCACGTACCCGACCTGCGCGAGCTGCAGGAGCGCCGCGTCGACCTCGGTCGTACCCTCGTACTGCACGTAACTGCCGATCGACGCGTCGTAGCCGCCCCGCTCGATCCGGTCGGCCAGCCCGGCCCGCACCCGGCGCCACTCGTCGACGGGCCCGTGCCGGCCGTCGGACTCGACGGCGCAGATCGCCCGGTCGAATGCGGCCCAGAGCATCGCCCGAGAGTGCGTGAAGTGGCGCTCGGGCCCGCGGATCTCCCAGATCCCCGAATCGGGGCGGTCGAGATGCCGCTGCGCCTCGCCGAGCAGGGCGACCTGGAGCGACCATGAGAAGTCGTCGTCGTCGAGGCCGACGTGGCGCGCGGCGTCGAGCGCGATGAGGACCTCGCCGAAGATGTCGGCCTGGTACTGGCCGGATGCCGCGTTGCCGATGCGCACGGGCGCACTGCCCGCGTAGCCCGGCAGCTTCTCGGCCTCCCACTCGGGCAGCCGCCGCTCGCCGGCGACGCCGTACATGATCTGCACGTCGGCGGGATCTCCCGCGATCGCCCGCAGCAGCCACTGCCGCCACGCCTCCGCCTCGTGCGTGAAGCCGTGGTGCATGAGCGCCTCGAGGGTGAGCGCCGCGTCGCGCAGCCACACGTAGCGGTAGTCCCAGTTGCGCGCGCCCCCGAAGTCCTCGGGCAGGCTCGTCGTCGCGGCCGCGACCACGCCACCGGTGTCCTCGTGGGTGAGCAGCCGCAACACGAGCAGCGAACGGCGCACCGCCTCGTCGTAGACCCCGGGCGGCACCGCCATCCGCATCCACGCCTGCCACCACGCAGCGGTCGTGGCAATGGCCGCGTCGACGTCGAGCGGCTCGGGCATCGGGCGCTGCGCGGGGAACCAGGACAGCTGCAGGTCGACCGTCTCCCCCTCGGCCACCTCGAATGCTCCGACATGGCGATGGTCGCTCCGCGAGAGTCGCGGACCGTGGACGACGAGCGCGTCGGGGCCCGCGACGCCGCAGACGGCGGGTGCGGCATCCGTGCCCAGCTGGCGCATCCAGGGCAGCGTCGCGGCGTAGTCGAACCGCACGCGCAGCTCCTGCTCCATGCGCACCCGGCCACGGATGCCGCGCACCCGCCGGATGACGTCGCACCGCTGATCGGAGCCGTCGCCCATCGGCATGAGCTCGGTGACCTCCACCGCTCCCTCGGCCGTCGCCCAGCGGGTCACGAGCGTGAAGGTGTCGGTCTCGTACACCCGGGTCGCGGTCGCCGCCGCATCCGCGGGCCGGAGGCTCCACCGGCCCTGCTCGGGATCGCCGAGGATGGCCCCGAACACCGACCCCGAGTCGAACCGAGGCGCGCAGAGCCAGTCGATGGAGCCGTCGGAACCGACGAGCGCGACCGTGCGGCAGTCGCCGATCGCGGCGTACTCCTCGATCGGCATCGGCATGATCAGGGCCGGCCGAGTCCGCGCACCTGCCAGCCCGCCGCCCGCCAGGCGTGGAGGTCGAGCACGTTGCGCCCGTCGATGATCCGTCGCTCGGCGACCAGTCGCCCCGTCTCAATGGGATCGAGCGCGCGGTACTCGCGCCACTCGGTCACGAGCACGACGAGGTCGGCGCCGGTGAGCGCCTCGCGCGCCGAGGTGGTGTAGTCGAGCTGCGGATGCCGCATCCGGGCGTTCTCGACGCCCTCGGGGTCGGTCGCGACGACCTCGGCGCCCAAGCCCTTCAGGTGCACCGCCACGTCGAGCGCCGGCGAATCCCGCACGTCGTCGGAGTCGGGCTTGAACGTCACCCCGAGCACGGCCACCTTCTTGCGGAAGACGGAGCCGCCGAGCACGTCGATCGCGAGGTCGACGACCCGCTGGCGCTGCCGCATGTTGATCGCGTCGACCTCCTTGAGGAACGCGAGCGAATCGCCGCGGCCGAGCTCCTCGGCGCGCGCCGTGAACGCGCGGATGTCCTTCGGCAGGCAGCCGCCGCCGAAGCCGACGCCGGCGTTGAGGAACCGGCGTCCGATGCGCACGTCGTGGCCGATCGCATCGGCAAGGGCCGTGACGTCAGCGCCCGTCGCGTCGGCGATCTCGGACATGGCGTTGATGAACGAGATCTTGGTCGCAAGGAAGGCGTTGGCCGCGACCTTCACGAGCTCGGCCGTCGCGTAGTCCGTCACGATGCGCGGGGTTCCGGCCTCGATGGCGGCTCGGTAGACCTGGTCGAGCACGGATGCCGCGCGCTCGTCGGCGACGCCGTAGACGAGTCGGTCGGGCTCGAGCGTGTCCTTCACGGCGAAGCCCTCGCGCAGGAACTCGGGGTTCCACGCGAGGTTCGCGTGCGGGGCCTCCTTCGCGAGTCGCGCGGCGAGCCGCGCCGCGGTGCCCACGGGCACGGTGCTCTTGCCCACGATGAGCGATCCCTCGGCGAGATGCGGGAGCAGGCCCTCGAAGGCGGCGTCGACGTAGCGCAGGTCGGCGGACGTGCCGCCGATCGTCTGCGGCGTGCCGACCGCGAGGAAGTGCACGTCGGCGCCCGCGGCATCCGCGATGTCGGTGCTGAACCGCAGCCGGCCGCTCGCGGCGGCCGAGGAGAGGATCTCGGGCAGGCCCGGCTCGAAGAACGGCGGTCGACCCGCTCGGAGTGCCGCGATCTTGCGCTCGTCGACGTCGATGCCGACCACGTCGTGGCCGAGCTCGGCCAAGGCGGAAGCGTGCACGGCCCCCAGGTACCCGCAGCCGATCACCGAGATTCGCATTCGTCTCCTTCCGGCGGCGCCCGACCGCGCCGTGTCCATTCTGGCAGGCTGGGGAGATGGCCGTCTCCGCACGAGCACGCGGGTGGGCCGCGATCCTGCTCGCGGCCTATGCCGCGCTCGCGGTGTTCGTGCTGCTCGTGCCGAGGCCCATCGACCGCGGATTCACGCCCTGGATCCGCTGGCTCATCGCGTCGGGGCAGCAGCACGGCCTCCCCGACTGGTTCGACTACGAGTTCGTCGAATACGCCTCGCACACGCTGCTCTTCGTGCCCGTCGGCCTCCTCGTGGTCGTGGCGGTCGGCCGCCGCCTGGCCTGGCTCGCCGTGCTCGCGGCCCTTGTCATCGGCGCCGCGGTGGAGTTCGGGCCGTCGCTCCTCGAGGACGGCCACGTCGCATCGGGGCTCGACCTGTACCTCAACGAGATCGGCGTGCTCGCCGGCGCGGCGATCGGGTACTGGGCGCTCGAACCCGCCGCGGCATCCGACCCTGGCTAGCCGGACTCAGCCGCAGGTCGCGTCGCTCATCGTGACGTTCGTGGCGTTGATCATGGGCGTCACCCGCGTCTCGGTGGGCCCGTAGTCGCCCGGCGTGCCCTGGAAGGTGGCCCGCACGAGCGCGGTCTGCCCGTTGTCGAGGTGCACGGTGAACTTCTCGACCGGCCGGTTGAGGTCGACGACCGAGGGGCCGGTCGTGGTCTCGCGGCCGGGCTCGGGCACCTCCACCGAGGCCGTGGACGCGCCGATCGGCCCGTAGAGGAAGACCTCGGTGATGTAGTGGTCGTAGAACGAGCTGTCGACGTAGAGTGGGAGCTCGACGTCGGCGGGGATGTCGAACCGCAGCCGCGTCTCCACCGTCCAGGTGGGGGCGTCGGGGTTGCAGGTGTTCGTGGTGATGGTCGCGTCGGTGCGCAGGTAGTAGTCGATCTTCGACGACGACCGGTCGCGGTAGTAGACGCCGACCACGGTGGCGCCCTCGTTCCCCTGTGGCAGCACACCCTGCAGGCGCGTGCCGTCGAAGAGCTCCTGCGTGGCGGGGTCGGCGCTCCACATCATGAGCGATCCCCGGTTGGCGGCGTCGATGACCGCGTCGGCCATCGCCCAGATGTCGTACTCGGCGGACATGATGCGCGCGAACACGGCGGATGCCGCTTCGGCGAAGTAGGCGTCGGACTCCGCGCCGCCCTCGGGGAACCGGAAGTACGCCTCGTTGAGGAGCTTCGAGACCACGTTCTCGCTCGTGAGCTGCTCGCCGTCGGGCATCGTCACCGGACCGGTGACCTGCAGCAGCCGCGACAGCGCGATCGGGTCGATGGAGGCGACGACATCGGGCGTGATGCCCTTCGTGCGCTGCCAGTTCGCCGAGATGATCGCGGCCGCCGTCGGGAAGTCGGGACGACTCGTCGCGGCGTTGAGGTTGTCGAGGAAGATCGAGTCGTAGAGCTGCTTCGCGCTGTCGTCGACGGCGACGTCGACCGGGATGCCGATCGGGAAGTCGACGCTCGAGACCTGCTCGGCGATGTTGATCGTCCCGTTGTCGACCCGCAGGAGCGTCTGGGCGGCCGGGCCGCCGCCCAGCGCTGCGGCCTCGGCGTTGTTGAGGAAGGCGAGCACCACGGTCCTCGGCCCGTCGATGCCGAGCAGGGCGCCGACGCCGGCGAGCGCGCCGTTGAGTTGCGGGATCGCCGCCTCGGCCGTGCCGAGCATGTCGTCGAACCGGTCGACCGCGTCGCCGACCTGGCCGATCGTGGCGCTCGTGTCGATCGACTGCACCTCGTCGTGCAGGTCGGTGATGAGCGCCTGGGCCGTCGTCGAGATCTCGGTGGCCTCGCGCAGCGGCGCGAGGTCGAAGCCACCCGTCGCGGGGTCGCGCGCGAGGGCGAACGAGCCGGCCAGGGTCGAGGCCGGGGTGACGACCTCGGCCGAGATGTCGTCGACGCCCTCGGCGATGATGCGCACGGCCCGGAAGTTCTCGCCCACGACCGGGATGAGTTCGCCCATGCTCCACAGCGGCTGCGCCGTCGGCTCGACGGCGGACTGCGCCGAGGTCTCGAGCCGCTCGGCGATCGCGGGCAGGTCGGCCAGGCGTCGCTCGGCGGCGGCGGTCTGGAACTCGCCGACGGCGGAACTCGCGTCCTCGAGGTCGGCGCGCACCGAAATGGCGTCGTCGTACAGCGACCACGCTGCGATTCCGCCGCCGATGAGCACGAGCGCGAGCAGCGGCCAGACGATGACGTGCACGATCCACCGGCGGCGTCGCTTCGGCGCACCGCTGCGGGAGCTCGTGCGCTCCTCGGCGTCGAACAGCTCGGATACCGTCACGAGGCACCAGCATAGACGTGGAAGGTCTCGAAACGATCTCGCGTTCCGGCCACGTCGGCGTGACCGGGGCGGGCGACTAGCCTGATGCGGTGGACGCCGAAGCGATCGAGCCGCCGACGGCCTCGCGACGCGTGGCCGGCGCGAGGATCGTGCTGGTGCCGTACCTGGTGCTCCTCGCGCTGGTCGTGCTCCTTCCGGCGCGCCAGGCGAGCCGGGTCACGGGGATCGTCGGCTGGATCGCCGAGGCCCTCGCCACGGTCGGCGTGCCGCGGGAGCCCGCGGCGATCGTGCTCGAGTTCCTGGCGAACGTCGCGCTGTTCACGCCGCTCGGCGCGCTCCTCGTGCTCGCGTTCCCCGGTGTGCGCTGGTGGGCCGTGCTCCTCGCCGGGTTCCTGCTGAGCGTCGGCATCGAGCTCGTGCAGCTGACGATCCCGTCGCGGGTCTCGACGCTGTCGGACGTCGTCGCCAACACGGCGGGCACCGCCGTCGGCCTCCTGCTCGTGCGGGGCCGCAGGGGCGATCGTCGCTGAGGTCGGCGAGCCGCTCGCCGAGATCGTGGTCAGTACGCGCCCTCGGCCCGGGCGACCGCGCGGACGGTGCGGTACAGGATGATGATGTCCCCGGTGAGCGACCAGTTCTCGACGTAGTACAGGTCGAGGCGGACGCTGTCCTCCCACGAGAGGTCGGAGCGACCCTGCGTCTGCCAGAGTCCGGTGATGCCCGGGCGGACGAGCAGGCGCCGCCTCGTCCACTCGTCGTAGCGCTCGACCTCGCTCGCGAGCGGCGGACGGGGACCCACGAGCGACATGTCGCCCTTCAGCACGTTCACGAGCTGCGGGAGCTCGTCGAGGCTGTAACGGCGCAGCACCGCGCCGACCCGGGTCACGCGCGGGTCGGACCGCAGCTTGAAGAGCACGCCGTTGCCGTCGGTGCGATCGAGGAGCGTGGGCAGCTGGGTCTCCGCGTCGATGACCATCGACCGGAACTTCAGCATGTGGAACCGACGGCCGTTGAGCCCGACCCGCTCCTGCGTGAAGAACGCGGGCCCCGGGCTGTCGCGCCGTACGAGCAACGTCAGCACGAGGAAGAGCGGGCTCAGCACGACGAGCGCGATGAAGCCCACCACGAGGTCGAACGCGCGCTTCGCCGCGTACTTGCGGCCCTCGAACTCGGGATAGTCGACCTGGATCAGGGGCAGGCCGGCGACGGGACGCGCGTGGATGCGGGGGCCCGCGACATCCGTCAGCGCCGGGGCCACGATGAGGTTCGTCGAGGTCGCCTCGAGCGCCCAGCCGAGCTGGCGCATGCCGCGCGGGTCGATCGTGTCGGCGCCCGTGAAGACGACGGTGTCGGCGCGCGCCTCCTCGAGCACACGCGACAGGCTCGTGTAGTCGCCGAGCACCGGGATGCCGGGCGCGAGGTCCTGCTCGGCGGTGCCGCGCTCGGTCAGCGCGCCCACGATGACGATGCCCGACGCGCCCTCGCGCGCCATCTGCTCGGCGACGTGCACCGACTTGCCGCGCTCGCCCATGAGGATGGCGCGGTGCGAGAAGTCGCCGGCCGCGCGGCGCCGCAGCAGCCACTTGCGCCACGCCCACCGCGAGAGCAGCAGCAGGGCGAGCCCCAGCGGGAGGGCGACGAGGAGGTAGCCGCGTCCGACCTCGGACTGCAGCAGGAACGCCGCGATGGCGAGCACCGCGAAGACGCGGATCGTGGCGTCGGTGATGCGCTTGTACTCGCCGGTGCCGGCGCCGATGATGTTGCGGTCGCGCGTGGCGAACAGCGCGAGCGAGACGAACCAGCCGAGCACGAGGATGGCCGACACGAGCGTGTAGCTGAGCTCGTACGCGCCGCCCTCCCAGCCGGGGACGCTCAGCACGTCGCCGGCGGTGCCGAACCGGATGAACTGCGATCCGTAGACCGAGACGACGATCACGATGAGGTCGGTGATGAAGAGGCGCTGTGCGTAGGCGCGCTGCCATGCGGCGACGACCGCAGCCGGTGAATCCAGCGACGTCTGCCGGGTCAGAGTCATTGTCCCCCTCCATACCGCCCTCTGACTCGGGTGCGCGGAAGGGCGGGCCCCACCGTTCGGGCGGCGAGCAAGGCTCAGATTACCCGCTCGGTCCCCCAAAGGGAGGACCGATTCGGAAGTCACCCCCGAAGTGGGGACTCCTCGACCTCGGCGCGGTCGCGACCGCTCGCCCAGCGGAGGGCTCGCTCGAGCGGACCACGCCCGAGATACCGCCGCCAGAGCCACGCGAACACCATCGATCCGATCACCAGCCCGAGGAGCAGGAGCCATGAATCGTCGGTCAGGAATCCGTTCTCGCGGCGCTTGGCCAGCGAGATCACCACGAGGTGGATCGTGTAGACGCTGAGCGGCATGAAGCCCATCGCGACCACCGGGGACAGGAGCGTTCCGGCGACTCGGCGCACTCCGGGTCGCGCCAGCTCGAGCAGCGTGAGCATCGCTGCGACCACGATCAGGCCCACCCCCGTGTTGCCGAGCGTCTCCAGCGACGCGCGCAGCGGCACCGACCATCCCGCCTCGGCCACGACCTCGGGGGCCGGCAGCAGCGTCGAGAGCGGAAGGAAGACGGATGCCGCCGCCGTGCCGCCGAGCGCGACGAGGCCCACGACGCGCGGCGAGGCGAGGTCCATGCGCGCGAGGGCGAGGCCGATGAGCATCACGGGCACCCAGACGATCACCGGGTACGCGCCGCCGACGACCCAGTCAGAGAGGAACTTGAACGGGGTGTCGCGCACCTGTGCGACGAACTCCGTGCGCGCGCCGAGCTCGGCGAGCGCGGGCGTCACCGCGAGCAGGCCCGCGCCCAGGCCGAGCGCGGCGCCGGGCCGGATGAACAGCAGCGGCAGCATGACGAGGAACGCGACGCCGTAGACGTCGAGGATGATGAACACGAGCGGGCTCAGCGTGGCCCAGATCACGAAGCCGAGCCCGATCAGGATCACCGACCGGATGGCGATCTGGCGGCGCAGCTCGGGCCGGCCGTCGACGATCGGGCGCGTCCCGCCCGAGATGAACCCGAGTCCGATGCCGGCCGTCAACGCGAAGAGCAGGCGCGGCCGCTCGTCGGTGAGGGCGATGAACTCCGCCGCCTGCAGCGACTCGACCGCCGGGGCGACGTGCGCCACGAACATGCCGATGAGCGCCAGCCCGCGGGCGGCGTCGACGCCGTCGACGCGTCGGGGCATCCGCTTGGCGACGTCGGTCATGACGCCACGCTCAGTGACGGCCGTTCAGCACGCCGCCGCTCTCCTCGAGGTAGCAGACCCCGCAGAGCGATTCGTAGGCGACCTCCTCGCCGTCGATCGCGACCTGGTCGCCGTCGAAGACGAACCGGCCACCCACGCGGCGAGCGTTGAAGATGGCCTTGCGGCCGCAGCGGCAGATGGTCTTCAGCTCCTCGAGGCTGTGCGCGATCTCGAGGAGGCGGCGGCTGCCCGGGAAGGCGACCGTCTGGAAGTCGGTGCGGATGCCGTACGCCAGCACGGGGATGTCGTCCATGAGCGCGATGCGCAGCAGGTCGTCGACCTGGTCGGACGTGAGGAACTGCGCCTCGTCGACGAGGAGGCAGCTGACGTCGCGGCCGTGCTCCTCGATCACGTGCGTGCGGTGGTGCTGGAACGCGTCGAGCACGTCGGCGTCAGGCTCGATGGTGAAGTCGACCTCGCGCACCACGCCGAGTCGCGACACGATGTCGCGGTCGCCCTTGGTGTCGATCGCCGGCTTCGCCAGCAGCACCCGGTGGCCGCGCTCCTCGTAGTTGAAGGCCGCCTGGAGCAACGCCGTCGACTTGCCGGAGTTCATCGCCCCATAGCGGAAGTAGAGCTTCGCCATCTACTCGAGCAGTCCGTCCTCCGCCGCACGGCGGATCAGCTCGGACTTGCGACTCGCGGGCCGGCCGGCGCGAGCGTACTTCTCGCGGACGCGCCGCAGGTAGGTCTTCGCGGTCTCGTAGCCGACGTCCATGCGCTCGGCGACCTCGACCGTGCTGTAGCCCTGGGCGTACAGCCGCAGCGCCCGCTCCTCGGCAGGGCTGAGGTGCGCGGAGTCGGTGTCCTCGGTCATCGCGGACTCGGTCGCGTCGACCGCCCGCCCCGACGACCCGCGCCGCAGCCGCTCCCCGCGCGCCACCCGGCGGGCCAGCTCCGCGAGCTCCCCGGCGGGCAGCGTCTTCGAGACGAAGCCGGCAGCGCCCGCCGAGATGCAGCGCTCGCGGGATGCCTCGTCGTCGAGCGCGCTGACCACGAGCACCTTCGCGCCGGCCGCACGGCAGGCGCGGATGCGGGACTCGATCGACACGTTGTCGGCGAGCTGGAGGTCCATGAGCACGAGGTCGACCGGGAACTCGGGGCTGCGGATGAGGTCCATCCAGTTGGTGGCGCGGAGCACCACGGTGAAGTCGGGGGCGTTGTCGGTGAACCAGCTGGCGAGGCTGTCGACGATGAGGCCGTGGTCGTCGAGGAGCGCGAGACGCACGGGCGAACCCGGAGCGGGCTCGCTCGGAACGGTCGTGCTGGCGGGCTCACTCGATGACATGACTCAACTCCACGCTGACATTCTCTCGCGTCACGTCGACTTCCGCTCGCATCGACACCGCCCGGGCGACGGCGGCGAACCGGTCGAGGTCGCGGCGGCTGGGCGGATCCGCGCCCGGCTCGGCCACGACGCCGATGCGACGCCGGCGCGGGTCGACGGCCACCGACACGCGGATCGCGGACGACCGCCCGCCCTCGCCGAGCCACGAGATGAGCGCGGTCAGGGCCGAGCGCTGGTCGTCGTCGAGGTCGGCGGCGGCACCCTCGGGATCGTCGACGATGACCGGGATGTCGCGCGACGCCCGGACGGTCGCGGCGAGGTCGTCGAGCCAGGTCGCCTCGATGCCCGCCTTGAGCGCCCGGCGCAGGGCCTCCGCGAGCTCGCGGGCACGATCGGCGTCGGCCACCGTGATGCGATCGGCGGTCATCACGCCCGCGAGGAACGGCAGCACCTCGCGTCCGAGCACCGAGATCCGGCTCTGCTGCACCGAGCGGGCGATGCCCGCCCGGAGCTCGGCGTCGCGTCGGAGCGCCGCTCGATTCGCTTCGCGCTGCCATGCGAGGGTCTCGTCGACGATGGCGTACGAGTAGCCGGCTGCGGCGGCCGACAACGCGAGCACCGCCGCCGAGTTCACGGCGATGAGCGCGCCGATCGGCACCGTGTTCATCGTCGCCGTCGCCGAGCCGACCACCAGGATCGACAGCACGGCCGCCGAGAGGGCCCCGGCGAGCAGGAGCGAGGTCCACGTGCAGTACGGGGCGACCGAGAGGATGAGCATGCCGATGACGATCGGCCCGTAGTCGTCGTAGAGGTAGCGGTCGGCGCCGATCGTCGAGACGTACTCGGCGATCGCGGCGCCCACCGCCAATGCGACGACGAGCCACAGCCGGTCGGCCGTGAACGGGGCGAACTGCGGTGCCGCCGAGATCGCCGCCGTGAGCCCTGCCATGCCGACGAGGAGGATGCCGAGCACGGCCGCGAGCGGGGAGCCGACCTCGTGCCAGTGGGCGACGGTGAGCAGGATCGACGCCGCGAACGCGAGCACCGCGCCGATCGCGACGATGGGCGCGGCCGTGATGCCGCCGATGGGGTCGGCCTCCTGCTGGGTGAGGCGCATCCGGCTCATTCGCCGCCCTCCGGCACCGTGAGCACGATCGTGGTGCCGATGCCCTTCGTCGACCAGAGCCGCACCGCGCCGCCCTCCTGCTCGATGCGCGCCCGGATCGAGGTGCGCAGGCCGATGCGGTCCTCGGGCACCTCGCTCTCGTCGAAGCCCACGCCGCTGTCCATGACGGCCACGGTGACCTCGCCGCCGCCGTAGCCGATCGCGAGTTCGGCCTCGTCGACGTCGGCGTGGCGTGCGACGTTGATGAGGCACTGGGCCACGGCGGCGTCGAGCGCGGCGGCGCGCGATCGACCGAGCAGGCCGAGCACCGCGAGGTCGCCGGTCATTCGCACGTCGAGGCCGGCGTTCGCGGCGGCGGCGAACGCGTGCTCGAGGGTCGGCGCGTCGTCGGTGCCCGCTCCCTCTCCGTCGGGGCCGCCCGCGGCATCCGTGCGTCGCGCGACCCCCGCCCGGTCGCCTGCGCCCGGGCCGTGGCCGTGGTCGATCGCCCAGTCGCGCCCGACGATGAGGCCGAGGTCCTGGCGGATGCCGTCGCGCAGCCGTTCGTCGACGGGGCCCGAGCCCGCCGCGGCGATCGCCACGAGGTGGCTGAGGGCGGTGTCGTGCAGGCGAGCGGTGGCACGGAGCTCGTAGTCGTGCCGGATCGCGAGCTCGCGCGTCTGCTGGCTCGCACGATGCAGGCCGGTCTCGCGCCGGGAGTCGGAGCGTCGGCTGACGCCGTCGAACGTCCGCACGACGACGACGATGCCGAACGCGGTGGCCGCGGCGACGTTGGGCGACCAGGCGCCACCGGCGAGCGCCGCGCCGAGGAAGGCCGCGGCCTCGCCGAGCCCGTAGCCGAGCGCGGCCCACGTGATGCCGAGCACCGACCCCGCGCCCGCGCCGCCGACGAGCACGAGGGCGACCCGCGGCAGCGCGAGGATGACGTTGTTCGTGGTCTCGAACCGGTAGGCCGGGTCCATGACGATGACCGTGAGCGCGAGAACCGTGCCGGTGCCGACGACGAGGTAGAGCAGGGTCCACGTCACCGTCGGGCGGCGTGCGACGAGGAGGAGGGTCAGCGCCATGAGGGCGCACAGCGCGGCGCCGGTCCAGCCCACGGAGTCGCCGCCGACGGTCGCGCCGATGGCTCCGACGACGACGCCGAGGCCGAGGCACACCCAGGCGGCGCAATGGCCGGCGTGGGCGAGCGCGCGACTGAGCGAATCACGCGCGAGGTGGCCCGGCAACCCCAACGTCATCGAAGTCCTCCGCTCGGGACGCTGCGATCGGGTTCTCGCGGCGGCCTTCTGCGGATTATCCCAGTTCCCGCGCGCTCGGCGCAGTCGTGCGGGCAGTGGCTCCCGTGCTGGACGACGGCGTCGCGACGTGGACACAGCCGCCTCCGACCCTCAGAACAGGGCGGCGGGATCGAGCGACGGGGCGAGCACGTCGAACGGCGGCGCCGCCTTCGGCGTGCCCGCGCCCGAGGATCGCACGCCCCCGGTGACCACGTCCTCACGCCCGCGTTGGAGGCCGTGGGCCCTGATCAGCGGACGCATCCGCTCGCCCAGCCACCGCCGGTAGTCCTTCGGCGCGTAGGTCACGTTGCCGTAGTACATCGAGCGGTACTTCGGCACGAGGTCGGGATGCTCGCGCTCGAGCCACTGCATGAACCACGGCTTGACACCGGGCTTCAGGTGCAGGGCCCCGTAGATGACGGCCGTCGCCCCGGCCGCCTTGGCCTGGCGCAGCGCCTCATCGAGGTGGGCGCGCGTGTCGGTGAGGTACGGGAGGATCGGCATCATGAACACGGTGCAGTCGAGTCCCGCCTCGCGCACCGCCGTCACCGTCGCGAGCCGCGCCTTCGTCGACGGCGTCCCGGGTTCGACCGACTGCTGCAGCTCGTGGTCGTAGACGGCGATCGACATCGCGAGGTCGACGGGCACGTGCGTCGCGGCATCCGCCAGCAGCGGCAGGTCGCGCCGCAGCAGGGTGCCCTTGGTGAGGATGCTGAAGGGCGTACCGCTCGTCGTGAGCGCCTCGATGATGCCGGGCATCAACGCGTAGCGGCCCTCGGCGCGCTGGTACGGATCGGTGTTCGTGCCGAGGGCGACGGGCTCGTGCCGCCACGACGGACGCGCGAGCTCGGGGCGGAGCACGTCGGCCACGTTCACCTTCACGATGATCTGACGGTCGAAGTCGTCGCCGGCGTCGAGGTCGAGGTACGTGTGCGTCGGCCGGGCGAAGCAGTTGTGGCTGACCACTCCGTTGGCGATGAAGTCGCCGGTCGTCGTGGTGATGTCGATCAGGTCCAGCGTCTCGCCGAGCGGTTCGATCGCCGTCACTCGAAGGTCTGCCACCGTCTTCACGGCGGTTCCAGCCAGAGCGAGCTTTCGCGTGATGGCGGGTTGGGCGATCGCGAAGAAGGCATTGCGCTTCGGAAGGCCGCCGACGAGCCGGATGGTCGAGACCCCGTTGGGTCTCTCCGGCTCCCTGGCGAACGGCAGTTCGAATCGGTCGAGGCATCGCTCGATCGCTGTGAGCACGCCGTCGTCCTTGTTGGAGATCCGTAGGATGCCGCGGCTGCACGAACCTTCCGCGTCGAAGATCCCGCCGAGATACCCGGCGACCCATGCATCGGAGGGGTCGGACGGCCACTCGATCAGTGCGGTGATCTGCTCGAAGTGTGCCCGTCGTGCGGTCCTGATCGCGGTCATCGCACGTCGCCCCTCGTGCGCGCGGGCGAAGGAGAACGTGGCGGTCGGGATTCCGATCTGCTCGAGGTACGTGCGCGTCCTCGTGAGCGCCTCGTCGTCCGCGAGTGCGAGCCGGAACTGATGGATCGTCGACGGGCCGCCGTTCGCCCGCGTGTACTCGCCGCGGAACAGGAGACCGTCGCCGCGGATCATGCCGGTGAGGTAGCCGGTCGCATAGTCGACGGACGACGTCGAGACCTGCGCGTCGATCCCGGCCCGCCCGAACCCCATCAGTCGATTCCCCGTGGTGAGGTACGGTCGCTGTCCGGCTCCCGACATCGTGCCGGTCACGTGCTTCCAGCCGCGATCGGTCAGGAACCGGTGGTCACCGCTCGCGATCAGGACCGTGCCGTCAGCCAGTGAGACGCGAAACGCCGGCTTCTTCGTGGCCCACTTGGCCACGACCTTGGCCGGGGCGAAGCGACGGTAGCGTCCGGCTTTCCGCGTGCCCAGCACCTCGTCGCCGATCTCGACGTGACGGAGGAGCTTCTCACGACCGTCGGCCATCGTGATCACCGTGTCGGGGTGCAGGCAATAGAGGCATGCATGGGAGCATCCCCGATACGGATTGATCGTCCACCCGAAGGGCATGGGCGACGGTCCCGGCACCTTGTTGAGCGCCGACTTCGCGAGCACCTCGTGGAAGGTCACCCCGGCGAACTCGGGCGTCTGCACCGAGCGCACGAGGTTGTTCAGCTTCGCCAGCCCCGGGAGGGTGCCGGCCTGCTCGACGCCGAGTTCCTGGCCGCTCCACCGCATACCGATATTCGAACACATGTTCGAATCAGAGGCAAGCGGATGCCGCGGCGAGCCGTGACCCGCCGCGGCATCCGTCGCCCGTCAGGCCGCGACCGGCACCGCGCGACCGGCGACGAGCTCGAGCCGCTCCCCCGCCCAACGCCGGCGCAGCCAGCGGTCGTGGCTCGCGATCACGACGGCGCCGGGGTAGGTGCCGAGCGCCTCCTCGAGATCGGTCGCGAGCCCGAGCGACAGGTGGTTCGTCGGCTCGTCGAGCAGGAACACGTGCGGCGGCCGGGCGATCACCAGCGCGAGCGCGAGCCGACGCTGCTGCCCCACCGAGAGCGAGCCGATCGGCCGGGACTCGTCGCGCGGGGCGATGAGCGCGAGGCTCGACAGCGGCACCTGCTCGGCCCGCCGCTCGCCGAGCACGCGCTCGTAGAGACGGCGTGGCGCGGCATCCGGATCGGCGAAGCGCACGTCCTGCTCGAGGAGCTGGACGCGCAGGCCGCGGCGTCGATGGACCGTGCCCCGGTCGACCGGACGGTCGCCCGCGAGCACGCCCAGGAGCGTCGACTTGCCCGCCCCGATCGCACCCGTGACGAGGAGCCGCGTGAGCGGCGCGACCTGCAGCGCGTCGAGTTCGAGCCGGCCCTCGACCACGACGTCCGAGAGCTGCAGCAGCAGCCCCGACGCGTCCTCGAGGGCGTGCGATCCCGACGGGATGCCGGCGAACTCGAGCGGCGACGGGGGCTTGCGCACCTGCTCGCGCTCGAGCGTCTCGAGCCGCTGCTCGGCGTTCCTGACGCGGCGCAACACCGCCTGCTCGACGTTGCCGCGCTTGAAGTGCTTCAGGAACTTGTCGTTGTCGGTGGCGGCCCGGCCGTGCGCGACGTGGCGCGCCGAGTCGACGGCCGAGCCGCGCAGGCGCCGAAGCTCCTCCTGCTCGTCGTCGTACTGCCGTCGCCAGCGCTCGAGCTCGTCGGCCTTCACGGTGAGGTACTGGCTGAACCCGCCGCCGAAGACGGTGCCGCCGGATGCCGCGAGCACCTCGTCGCGCGAGGCCCCCGCCGGGGCGCCGCCCGCACCGGCCAGCGCGAGGGCTCCGGATCGGCCCGGATCGAGGTCGAGCAGGCCCGTCGCCACCCGGTCGAGGAACTCCCGGTCGTGGCTGGCGAACAGCACCGGGCCGCGCCACGCTCGCAGGCGATCCTCGAGGAACGACGCGGCGTCGTCGTCGAGGTGGTTGGTGGGCTCGTCGAGCAGCAGCGCGTCGGGCGCCGCGAGCAGCAGCGCCGCGAGGGCGAAGCGGCTGCGCTGCCCGCCCGAGACCTCGTCGAGTCGCCGGTCGAGGCCGATCGCACCCAACCGGAGGCCGTCGAGCAGCTCGTCGCGTCGCGTGTCCAGCGACCACACGTCGGCGCGCTCGGCATCGTCCAGGGCCGCCACGTAGCGGGCGGATGCCGCGCCGGCGTCGTCGTCGTGGGCGAGTGCCGCGGCGGCGGCATCGAGCTCGCGCTCGATCGCCCGCACCTCGGCGGCGGCCGCCTCGAGCACGTCGCCGACGCGATCCTCGGGCCGGAACGGCAGCACCTGTTCGAGGAAACCGGTGCGCACCGGGCGCGTGAGGCGCCCCGACACGTCGGCGTCGCCGAGGGCGCCCGGCGCGGCATCCGCGGCGCCCTCGATGCCGGCGAGCAGGCGCAGCAGCGTGGACTTGCCGGCGCCGTTCTCGCCGATCAGGCCGATGCGTCGACCGGCTGCGACCGAGAACGAGAGGTCGGCGAAGACACGTCGACCGCCGTAGGCGGCCGACAGGCCGTCGGCGCGCAGGTGAAGGGAATGGGAGAGATGTACAGCCATGCGGAAACGTCCGTTCGCGAAGGCTCCCGGGTCGACGACCGGCACGCCTGACGGCGGGGTCGCTGACGGTGCACCGGGCGACGCGCGCGGCACGGCGGGCGCGGGCGTCGACCCGGGAGCGGAAATGGAGGATCCCGCCGGGCATTCGCCATCACGAAGGGTGCACGCGACACTGTCGCGATCAGTGGAAGGTGCACACCCGACGTCAACGGCGCCTCAGGCGCGGGACGATGGGATGTGCTCACTTCATAGCGGGGTCGACGATAGCAGACGCCGACGGGGCGCGCCAAGCACGCGGCACGGCCGCATCGATGCGCGGTGGCATCCCGCTCGCGCGCTGGAATCCCGAATGGCGGGGATTCCGGCGGCACAACGGGATTCCGGCGCGCCCGCGAGGCGCGCCATGCATGCCCGAGCTACGCCGTGAGCTCGAGCACCTTCGCGGTCTCGGCGAGCGACGCCTCGGCCTCGGCCGGGTCGGTCGACAGCTGCCGCCCGGCGCTCGGGATCATCTCGCGGAGCTTCGGCTCCCACGCCGCGATGCGGTCGGGGAAGCAGCGGGCGAGCACGTCGAGCATGATCGGGGCCGCCGTCGACGCACCCGGGGACGCGCCGAGCAGGCCGGCGATGGTGCCGTCGCCGCCCGTGATCACCTCGGTGCCGAACTGCAGCACCCCGCCCTTCTTCGGGTCCTTCTTCATGACCTGCACGCGCTGGCCCGCCGTGATGAGCTCCCAGTCGGCGTCCTTCGCCGTGGGCATGAACTCCCGCAGCGCGGCGAGCTTCTTCTTGCGCGACGCGAGCAGCTCGGAGACGAGGTACTTCACGAGGTCGAAGTTGCGCATGCCCACCTGGAGCATGGGGCCGAGGTTGTGCAGCCGCACCGAGAACGGCAGGTCGAACCACGTGCTCGACTTCAGGAACTTCGGCGTGAAGCCCGCGTAGGGACCGAACAGCAGCGCGGCCTCGCCGTCGACGATGCGCGTGTCGAGGTGCGGCACCGACATCGGCGGGGCGCCCACGGCGGCCTTGCCGTAGACCTTCGCCTGGTGCTGGGCGACGACCTTCGGGTTGGTCGTGCGCAGGAACTGGCCCGAGATCGGGAAGCCGCCGTAGCCCTCGATCTCCGTGATGCCCGAGTGCTGCAGCAGCGCGAGCGCGCCGCCGCCCGCGCCGACGAACACGAAGCGGGCGTTCACGGCCTTCGGCGTCTGGCCGACGGTGTGGCGCACGCGCAGGTGCCACATCCCGTCCTTCCGGCGCTTGAGCCACGTGACCTGGTGGTTGGTCTGCACGGAGGCGCCGCGACGCTCCATGTCCTGGAACAGGAACTTCGTGAGCGCGCCGAAATCGACGTCGGTGCCCGAGGCGGAGCGGGTCGCGGCGACGCGCTGCTTCGGGTTGCGCTTCTTGGCGATGAGCGGCGTCCACTCGGCGATGCGCTCGAGGTCCTCGGTGTACTCCATGTCGGAGAACAGCGGGTGGTCCTTCAGCGCGTCGTAGCGCTTGCGCAGGTACTCGACGTTCGCCTTGCCCTTGACGAACGTCATGTGCGGCGTCGGGTTGATGAACCGCTCGGGGTCGGGCAGCGCGCCGATCGACACGAGGTACGACCAGTACTGGCGGCTCACCTGGAACTGCTCGTTGATCTGGATGGCCTTCGCCGGGTCGACGCTGCCGTCCTCCGCCTCGGGCATGTAGTTGAGCTCGCAGAGCGCCGCATGGCCGGTGCCGGCGTTGTTCCACGCGTTCGACGACTCCTGCGCGACCTCGCCGAGTCGCTCGTAGACGCGGATGCTCCAGTCGGGCTGCAACTGGGAGATCAGGGAGCCGAGCGTCGCGCTCATGATGCCCCCGCCGATGAGCACGACGTCGACGGTTTCCTCAGAAGTCACGATTTCCAGTCTAAATGGCCCGGCGGCGTCCTCTTGACCGCGGGGCGATCGTGCGGTAAACGCCGTCCGAGCACCGCCTCGTCGCGACGGGCGCCGGTCGGGGCATCCGGATGCCGCGACCGGCGCCGCTCAGAGTGCCGCGACGCCCCCGGCGATCAGCCCGACTCCGGCCGTGATGAGCGCGGCCGTGAGCGACACGACGCCGGCCCAGAGCAGCCAGATCAGGCGGTTCGGACGCTCGGGATCCTTCCCGAGCACCGACAGGAAGAAGCCCGCGGGCATGAGGATCGCGGCGATCGGCACGCCGAGGCGCGCGAGCTGCATCCAGAACCCGTCGAGGGCGGCGTACGAGATGACCGCGAGGATCGCGATCGACAGCACGAGCAGCACGGCGGCGTGTGCGTGGCCCGCCCGGAAGAAGCTCATCTGCAACCGGTTCGCCGGTGCGTGCCCGCGTACGACGCGGGTGAGGAAGTAGCCGCCGCTCTCGACGGTGACGAGCGCGAGCAGCAGGATGCCGATGAGGATGAGGTCGTTCGCCGACGGCATGGCGGGGTCCTTCCGACTCGAGGAGGATGATTGGATAGTGATACTCTCCAATACTAGAGAGTGGCACTATCCAATGCAAGGAGTCCGGATGCGCATCTCCGCCCTCGCCGCCGAAGCGGGCCTGCCCGTCGCGACCGTGAAGTTCTACCTGCGCGAGGGGCTCCTGCACCCCGGCGTCGCGACCTCGGCGACGCAGGCGAGCTACGACGCGTCGCACGTGCGGCGGCTCCGGCTGATCCGCGCCCTCACGGGGCCCGTCGGGCTCAGCGTCGGGCAGGCGCGCACGATCCTCGGCCTCGTCGACGACCCCGGCGACGACCTCTACGCCACGCTCGGGCGCGCGGTGAGCGCCCTGCCGCCGGCGGTCGACGCGGCATCCGACGACGACCCCGACCCGTACCCGCGGGCCCGTGCCGCCCTCGAGTCGCTCGGCCAGGTGTACGACCCGCGGTTCGCCGCGGTCGCGCAGCTCGAGACGGCGCTCGCGGCGGCCGAGGCGGCCGGGATGCCGATCAGCGAGGACCGGCTGCTCGGGTACGGTCGCAGCCTGCACGACATCGCCGCGTTCGACCTCGAGCGGATGCCGCAGGAGCCGCACGCGGCGGTCGAGTACACGGTGCTCGGCACCGCGCTCTACGAGCCCGTGCTCCTCGCCCTGCGGCGGCTCGCCCACCAGGACGTGGCGGCGCGGCGCGACCTCGGGCGGTGACGGGAGGGTCGCTGCGACCTCGAGACGGCGGCTCGGAGCGCCCGCGTCGGACGGCCTCGGTCGAGCGCGGGTGCGCTCAGCGGCCGAGGAGCCGCGCGAGCGCGGGAAGCTGCTCGGGATCCTCGAGCGCCGACCCCACCGCGACCGTGCGCACGCCCGCGTCGAGGTACGCGCCGGCGTTCGTCGCGTCCATCCCTCCGGTCGCCACGAACCGGGCACCGGGGAACGGCCCCGCCATGGCGCGGAACCAGGCCGGCCCGAGGAGCGACGCCGGGAACGCCTTCAGCCACGTGAGCCCGAGCGCCATGGCCGCCTGCACCTCGCTCGCGGTCGCGACGCCGGGCAGCGGCGGCAGGCCGGCCGCGATCGACGCGCGGACGACGTCGGGGTCGAATCCGGGACTGACCGTGAACGCGGCGCCGGCGGATGCCGCGAGCTCCACGTGCCGGGTCGTCACCACGGTGCCCGCCCCCACCGCGCGCCCCTCGGCGCGCCCGGCCGCGACGACCGCGGCGAGCGCCTCGACGTCGTCGTCGGACTGGATCGGCAGCTCCACCGCGTCGATGCCGAGGTCCCAGGCGCGGCGGGCGAGCTCGAGGCTGCGCTCGACGCCGAGGCCGCGGAAGATGGCCATGAGCGGCCGGCCGGCGAGGAGCTCGTCGAACGCGTCGTTCCGGAGTGCGGTCACGTCGTTCCTCCTGCAGGGGGCGACCGGCTCGGAGTCCGGCCTCGGGAAGTCGGCGGTGTCGGCGAGCACGAGCACTGCGCGCTCGTGTCCGGCGCGCAGGCGCTCCGCCGCGGGCGCACCGCCGAGCCAGGCGTCGAGCCACCCGGCCGCGAACGCGTCGCCGGCGCCGACGGCCTCGACGAGCTCGACCGCGAGCGCGGGCACGTGCTCGGCACCGTCGGCGTGGAACTCCGTCGCACCGACGGCGCCGTCCTTCACGACGAGGTGGGCGGGCTCGGGCAACTGCGCGCGCACCTCCTCGGCGGTGGCGGCATTCCACAGCGCCTCGGCCTCGTCGCGCCCGACGAACACGACGTCGGCCCTGGCGGCGAGGGCGCGCAGGCGGCGCGCCGCGGCATCCGTCGATGACCAGAGCGCCGCGCGGTGGTTCACGTCGAAGCTCACCGTGACGCCGGCGGCGCGGGCGGCATCGACGAGCGCGTCGACGAGCGCGTCGCACGACGGCGAGAGCGCCGGCGTGATGCCGCTGAGGTGCAGCGCGCGCACGCCGTCGAGCCCGAGCTCCGCGGCGAAGGCGGGCCCGAGCCGCGAGGCGGCCGAGCCGCGACGGTAGTAGTGCACGCCGGCGCCCGGGTCCTTGAAGTAGACGCCGGTGGGCGAACTGCGATCGAACACCACCCGGCTCGTGTCGACGCCGCGCTCGGCGACCTGGTGCACGAGCCGACGGCCGAGGGCGTCGTCGCCGACCGCGCCGGCCCAAGCGGCCCGACGACCGAGCGCGGCGAGGTGCGAGGCGACGTTGGCCTCGGCACCCCCGGCGTCGATGCGGAAGTCGCCGGCCGATTCGAGCGGCTCCGCCGCGGCGGGCGCGACGAGCGCCATGGTCTCTCCGACGGCGAGCACTTCAGCGAGCGTGGTCACGACCCCTATGCTGACGAGTGTGCAGATTCCACGCAAGCGCGTTGCAGCATCTGCAACATGCCGACATTCGCACCTGAACCGGGAGGACCCGGGATGCCACTGACGTCACCCCCGATCGACGAGCTCGCCGATGAGGTGCTCGCGACGAGCGATACCGCCCTGCCCGAGCGGGCCGCCGGCCTCACGGTGCGCGAGTTCCTCGCGACCGGCCCGACCCTCGACGAGTTCTGGACGCCGCTCACCGTGCTCAACGCCGACGCGCTCGCGCACAACGCCGCCACGATCCAGGCCTGGTCGACGGCGCACGGCATGGAGCTCATGCCGCACGGCAAGACCACCATGGCGCCCGCGCTCTGGTGGCTGCAGCTCGACGCGGGCGCCACGGGCCTGACGCTCGCGACGCCCGGGCAGGTGCGCACGGCCCGCTCGTTCGGCGTCGCGAGCATCATGCTCGCCAACGCGCTCGTCGCGCCGCGGGCGCTCGCGTTCATCGCGGCCGAGCTCGCCGACCCGAACTTCGCGTTCCGCTCGTGGGTCGACTCGATCGAGACCGTCGAGGCCATGGAGCGCGGACTCTCGGCGACGGATGCCGAGCTCACGCGCCCCATCGACGTGCTCGTCGAGCTCGGTGCGCACGGCGGCCGAACCGGCGCCCGCACGCTCGACGACGCCGAGGCGCTCGCCCGGCGCGTCACCGAGTCGCCCGTGCTGCGCCTCGCGGGGGTCGCGGGCTACGAGGGCAGCCTCGGGCACGACCGCACGGGGCACGCGCTCGTGGCCGTGCGCGACTACCTGTCCGACCTGCTGGAGCTGCACGACACGGTGCGCGCCATCGCGGGCGACGAGGAGCCGCTCATCGTCTCGGCGGGCGGCAGCGCCTACCTCGACCACGTCGCCGACGTCTTCGAGCCGGCGATCGAGGCGGATGCCGCGGCCGGCCGTCGCACGCGCTGGATCCTCCGCTCGGGCGCCTCGCTCCTGCACGACGACGGCTTCTACCACGGCATCTCGCCGCTCGACGCGATGCGGAACCACTCGCACGGACCGACGCTCGTGCCCGCGATGCGCGGGTACGCCCGTGTGGTCTCCCACCCCGAGCCCGGGCTCGCGCTGCTCGACGGCGGCAAGCGAGACTTCCCGTACGACGAGGGGATGCCCGTGCCGTTCGGGCGCGCGGCTGACCTCGGCGGTCCCGAGGAGCCGCTCGTCGGGGCATCCGTCACCGCACTCAACGACCAGCACGCGTTCCTGCGCTCGACCGCGCCGCTGCCCCTCGCGATCGGCGACGTCGTGTCGCTCGGCCTGTCGCACCCGTGCACGGCGTTCGACAAGCGCCGCTGGCTCCCCGTCGTCGAGGGCGCCGGCAGCACGCGCGTCGTCGACCTCGTGCGCACGTTCTTCTGAGGCCGGTGCCCGCATGACGCTCCTCATCCGCGACGTCATCGTCGTCGACGGCGACGGCGACGGCGCCGGCGTGGGCGTGGGCGAGGGCGGTTCCGCCGAGCCGCTCGACGTCGTCGTCGACGACGAGGTCGTCCAGCGGGTCGAGGCGCGCGGCACGACCTCGCCCGAGTCGGTCGACGCGGTCCTCGCGGGCGACGGGCGGATGCTGCTGCCCGGCTTCGTCGACGCGCACGCGCATGCCGACGGCCGCCTGTTCGACGCCTCCGTGCAGCTCGCGCTCCTGCGCCAGGGCGTCACGACCGTCATCGGCGGACAGGACGGCGTCTCGTACGCGCCCGGAGACGGCGCCTACGCCAGCGAGTACTTCGCCGCGATCAACGGGCCGCATCCCGCATGGCGCGGCGGCGGCATCCGCGACCTGCTCGCGAGCTACGACGGCGCGACCGCACTCAACGCGGGCGTCCTCGTGCCGGCGGGCACCGTGCGGCACGTGGCCTGCGGCCGTTCGACGGATGCCGCGTCGCCCGCCGAGCTCG
Source organism: Agromyces mariniharenae (assembly GCF_008122505.1). NCBI lineage: Bacteria > Bacillati > Actinomycetota > Actinomycetes > Micrococcales > Microbacteriaceae > Agromyces > Agromyces mariniharenae. The sequence continues at coordinate 555,311 of NZ_VSSB01000001.1, forward strand.
GCCGGATGCGCGCCCTCGTGGCCGACGGCCTCGCCGACGGCGCGCTCGGCCTCTCGACGGGACTCGACTACGTGCCCGGGATCTTCGCCGGCACCGACGAGCTCGTCGCCCTCGCCGAGCCGGTCGCCGCCGCGGGCGGCGTGTACGTGTCCCACATGCGCGGCGGCTACGAGGCGAACTCGGCGGCGGGCATCGCCGAGGTGGCCGAGATCGCCCGGCGCACGGGCGTGCCGGTGCACGTGTCGCACTTCCACGCCGAGCCGCCGATCGTGCACGACCTGCTCGACGGGCTCGCGGCATCCGGCGTCGATGCGACCTTCGACGCGTACCCGTACACGCGCGGGTGCTCCATCCTCGCGATGCCGATCCTGCCGGCGAGCCTCACCGTGCGACCCGTCGACGAGGTCCTCGGAGCGCTCCGCGATCCCGCGGAGCGGCAGCGGCTGCTCGACGACTGGTTCCCCTCGATCGTCGACTACCCGAGCCTCGGCCCCGACTGGCCGGGCATGCTCACGCTCGCCCACGTCGCGTCGCCCGAGCACGCGTGGGCGCTCGGCCGGACGCTCGGCGACGCCGCCCGGGCGGCCGGAACCGACCCGGCGAGCTTCGCGCTCGACGTGCTCGCCGCCTCGCGCCTCGAGGTGAACGTCGTCATGGCGGTGCGGCACGAGCGCTCCCCCGCGGAGCTCGCGTCGATCCTCGCGCACCCGCGCGCGATCGGCGGCTCCGACGGCATCTTCGTCGGCGGCCACCCGCATCCGCGCGCGCGGGGCACGTTCGCCCGGTACCTCCGCTTGCTCGTGCTCCAGGAGCAGGCGCTCGACTGGCCGGATGCCGCGGCCCTCGTCTCCACGCGAGCGGCCGACCGGTTCGGTCTCGGGCTCCGCGGGCGCATCCGCGCCGGGTGGACGGCCGACCTCGTGCTCGTCGATCCCGACCGCGTACGCGATCGCGCGACCTACGACGAGCCGCTCGCCCTCGCGGAGGGGATCGAGGACGTGCTCGTCGCGGGCGTGCCCGTGCTGGCGGGCGGCGCGCTCACCGGAGCGACGCCCGGCCGCGGCATCCGTCGCGGCACCCGGGGTTCGACGACCGACGGCCGACCCGCCCGGTCGGCCGCCCGGGCGGCCGCGGACCGCTCAGCCGCCCGATCCACCTCGACGGGAGCCTGACATGTCGCAGAGCGTCATCCGCGCGGCGCGCATCATCGACGCGATCGCCGCCGATCCGCGCACGGTCGCGGAGCTCGCCGAGGCGTTCGGCCTGCACCGGTCGACGATGTTCCGCGAGCTGCAGGCGCTCGAGGAGGTCGGCTGGGTGCGCCGTCGCGGCAACGGCCGCTACACGCTCGGCACCCGGCTCGCGGCGCTCTCGAAGGAGGCGCTCGACTCGCTCGACCTGCGCGAGGCGGGTGCCGAGCACGTGCGGCGGCTGCAGCGGCTGACGGGCAACACCGTGCACCTCGCGGCGCTCATGGACCGCTCGATCGTCTACGTGGACAAGGCCGAGGACGAATCGGGCGTGCGCATGTACTCGCGCATCGGCAAGGCGGTCATCCCGTACTGCTCGGCGGTGGGGAAGGCGATCCTGGCGGGCCTCGACACGGCCGGGCGCGATGCCGTGCTCGACGGCGTCGCCTGGCGGCGATTCACCGAGCACACGATCACGACTCGAGGGGCCCTCGAACGCGAGCTCGCCGCCGTCTCGGCGCGTGGCTGGGCCGTCGACGACCGCGAGTTCGAGCCCTACGTGAACTGCATCGCGGTGCCGATCCGCAGCCCGCTCGGCGTCGTGGGGGCCGTCTCGGTCACCGCGATCCGCGTCGTCGCCGACGTCGATCGGCTGAAGACGTTCCTCCCCGCCCTGCGCGAGACGTCGGAGCGCATCTCGCGGGAGCTCGGCTGAGCGCGATCGCACCGCATCGGCCCGCGGCATCCGACCACCGACCATCGACCACCCCACCACCCACCGAACCGGAGGAACCATGTCCAAGACCGCCGTCACCCTCTCGAACGCGCCGAAGCCCGCCGGGCCCTACAGCCACGGCGTGGTCGCCAACGGCTTCCTCTTCACCGCGGGCTTCGGCCCGCAGGACCCGGCGACCGGCCAGGTCGTCGAGGGCGGCGTCGCGGAGCAGACGCGGCAGGTGCTGCGCAACATCGGCGCCGTGCTCGCCGAGTACGGGCTCGACTTCGACGACGTCGTGAAGGTGACCGCTCACCTCGAGGACCTCGCCGACTTCGCCGAGTACAACGAGGCCTACGCCGAGTTCTTCACCGAGCCCTACCCGGTGCGCACGACCGTCGGCTCGCGCCTCGCGAACATCCTCGTCGAGATCGACGTGGTGGCGGCCCTCCGGGAAGAGTAGGCGACGGATGCCTCAGAGCCCGAGCCGCTCGAGCTCCTCGTCCATGCGGCGCGCGACCTCGGCGTAGCCGTCGTCGTTCGGGTGGATGCCGTCGGCCGCCATCCACTCCGGATGCCCCTCCAGCCAGCGCGAGGCACCTGCGATGTACTCGGCGTCGACGTCGGCGGCCGCCGCCTCGACCCAACCGATGACCTGCTCCACCGAATCCGGCCGCTCGTCGGTGTGCCAGAACGGCTCGACGACCACGAGGCGCGCGTCGGGCAGTTCGTCGCGGAACCGACGCAGGTCGGCGTCGATCGCGGCCTCGATCTCGTCGTCGCGTGCGGGCATCGAGAAGTTGTCGTTGAGGCCCATCGTCACGATCACGACGTCGGGCGCCGGCTCATGCTGGACGATCTGCTCGACGAGATCGTCGCCCCCGACGAGCTCGCGGTTGTTCACGTATCCGAGGCCGTCGATGCTCGGGTTGAACTCCCACCAGCCGCGCTCCCGCGCGACGATCGTCGACCAGCGGCGTTCGGGCGAGCTCGCGCCGGTCCCCCGCGTGTAGGAGTCGCCGTAGTACGCGACGACCACCTGGCCGGGCGACGGCGCGGCCGCCTGCCCGGGCGCGGACGTCACCGGCATCCCGCACGCGACGAGCACGAGGCATCCGACCGCGACGACCACGGTCGCCGCGCCGCGCCCGACCCCTCGGCGGAACACCGCTCCCGGCGGCTCCTAGACCGCGACCGGCAGCTTCGCGGCGACGAGCTCCGCGATCTGCACGGCGTTGAGCGCGGCGCCCTTGCGCAGGTTGTCGTTCGAGACGAAGAGCACGAGGCCCTTGCCCTCGGGCGCCGACTGGTCCTGGCGGATGCGGCCGACGTAGCTCGGGTCGGTGCCGGCGGCCTGCAGCGGCGTGGGCACGTCGGAGAGCGCGACGCCCGGGGCATCCGCGAGCAGCTCGGTGGCGCGCTCGGGGGTGATCGCGTTGGCGAACTCGGCGTGGATCGAGAGCGAGTGGCCCGTGAACACCGGGACGCGGACGCAGGTGCCCGCGACGCGCAGGCCCGGCAGCTCGAGGATCTTGCGGCTCTCGTTGCGGAGCTTCTTCTCCTCGTCGGTCTCGAGGTCGCCGTCGTCGACGATCGAGCCGGCGAGCGGGATCACGTCGAACGCGATCGTGCGCGGGAACTTCTGGGCCTCGGGGAACTCCACGGCGCTGCCGTCGTGCACGAGGGCGATGGCGTCCTGCGCGACGGCCGCGCGGGCCTGCTCGAGCAGCTCCTCGCCGCCCGCGAGCCCCGCACCCGACACGGCCTGGTACGTCGAGACCATGAGGCGCTCGAGGCCGGCCTCATCGTGCAGCACCTTCAGCACGGGCATGGCCGCCATCGTCGTGCAGTTCGGGTTGGCGATGATGCCCTTCTTCGCCTCGTCGATGGCGTGCGGGTTGACCTCGCTGACGACGAGCGGAACGTCGGGGTCCATGCGCCAGCCGCTCGAGTTGTCGATGACCGTGACGCCGGCGGCGGCGAAGCGGGGCGCCTGCGCCTTCGAGGTGGTCGCGCCGGCCGAGAAGATGGCGATGTCGAGACCGGTCGGGTCGGCGGTCGAGGCGTCCTCGATGACGATGTCCTGGCCCTTCCACGGCAGGGTGGTGCCGGCCGAGCGCGCCGAGGCGAAGTAGCGGATCGACGCGACCGGGAAGTCGCGCTCCTCGAGCAGGCGGCGCACGACGGCGCCGACCTGTCCGGTGGCGCCGACGACGCCGATGTTCACTCCCTGAGCCATGGTCTGTTCCTCACTCGCGGAACGCGGTTCCGCGTGGTCGTCCGGGCGATGCCCTCATTCCAGTGTGCCCGACGCGGGGGTCGCGCGACGCCCGATGACGTCGATCCGCAGGCCTCTGGCAGGTTTTCCGCGAAGTGCGGCAGTCGACGGATGCCGCGTCGATCCGAGCGAGCGGGTGCTACCGGCCCGTGCCGGCGTGCACGACCGCATCTTCCTCGGCATCGAGCTCGAACGCCGAGTGCACTGCACGGGCGGCGGCGTGGACGCTGTCGGCGCGCGTCACCACGGAGATGCGGATCTCGCTCGTCGAGATCATCTCGATGTTGATGCCCGCTTCGTAGAGCGCCTCGAAGAGCCGCGCCGAGACGCCGGTCGCCGACCGCATGGCCGCGCCGACGAGCGAGAGCTTGCCGATCTGGTCGTCGTACTGCAGCGACGTGAAGCCGACCGCGTCCTGCGCGTTGGAGAGCGCCGTGAGGGCGCGCTCGCCGTCGGACTTCGGGAGGGTGAACGAGATGTCGGTGCGTCCGGTGGAGGCGGCCGAGACGTTCTGCACGATCATGTCGACGTTGGCGTTGGTGTTCGCGACGATCTTGAAGATCTTGGCGGCGACGCCGGGCACGTCGGGCACGCCGACGACCGTGATCTTCGCCTCGGTCAGGTCGACCGCGACACCCGCGATGACGGACTCTTCCACAGCTGCTCCTTCGGGAAGACGCGAGGGGTCGTAGACGATCGTCCCCTCGCTGTTGTTGAACGACGAACGCACGTGCAGGGTGACGCCGTGGCGGCGGGCGTACTCGACCGCCCTGATGTGCAGGACCTTGGCTCCAGATGACGCGAGCTCGAGCATCTCCTCGCTGGTGATCCTGTCGAGCTTGCGCGCCTTCTTCACGATGCGCGGATCGGACGTGAACACGCCGTCGACGTCGGTGTAGATCTCGCAGACGTCGGCGTCGAGCGCCGCGGCGAGCGCGACGGCTGTCGTGTCGCTGCCGCCGCGTCCGAGTGTGGTGATGTCACGGGACTCGCGGCTGAAGCCCTGGAAGCCCGCGACGATGACGACCGCGCCGTCGTCGAGCGCCTCGCGGAGTCGCACCGGGGTGACCTCGACGATGCGCGCGGCGCCGTGCGTGGCATCCGTGATCATGCCGGCCTGGCTGCCGGTGAACGATCGGGCCTCGTGGCCCATGCTCTTGATCGCCATCGCGAGGAGCGCCATCGAGATGCGCTCGCCGGAGGTGAGGAGCATGTCGAGCTCGCGAGGCGCAGGGATGGGCGTGACCTCGTGCGCGAGATCGAGCAGCTCGTCGGTCGTGTCGCCCATCGCGGACACCGCGACGACCACGTCGTTGCCCGCCTTGCGCGTCTCGACGATGCGCTTCGCGACCCGCTTGATGCTCTCCGCGTCCGCGACGGACGACCCGCCGAACTTCTGCACGATCAAGCTCACGTAGGCGCTCCCGAGGTGGATTGCGGCCGGGGAGGTGTGCACCCGGCGCCGGAAGGTCCATCATACGGCGGCCGGTATGCGGCCCCGGCAATGTGACGGCTGCGTGAAGCCCCGCCGTCCTCCCCGGTTCCGCGGGATGCGCCGGTAGCATGCGTGCATGTCGGAGGCGCTCGAGGGGTGGTCGGACTTCAACGTCGCGATGGTCGGGGCGACCGCCGCCCTGGCCGGTCTCCTCATCGTCGCGATGTCGGTGAACATCGCCGAGATCATGAAGTCGCCCACCCTGCCGCCGCGCGCCGCGGCGTCGATCGCCGCCCTCGTGCTCGCACTCACCGCGGGCGCCTTCGGGCTCGTGCCGGGGCAGCCTTCGATCGCCTACGGCATCGAGGTGCTCGTCGCCACGGTGCTCGCCGCGATCTTCCAGTGGCACGCGATCCGGGTCGTCGCGCGCGAGGACCACGTTTCCGCGACCGACCGGATCCTGAAGAGCATCGCCGGCATCCTGCCGATCGCCGCCTTCACCGGGGGCTCGTTGCTCGTGATCGCAGGCGTCCTCGAGGCGGGCCTCATCACCATGGCGGTCGGCTCGGTGCTGAGCATCATCGCCGGCCTGCTCTTCTCGTGGGTCGTGCTCGTCGAGGTGCTGCGGTAGGGCGGATGCCGCGTCACCCGTGGCCCCGGGGTCGGGCCGCGGCGTAGAGTGCGGCCATGTCCGAACTCGCCGAGGACTGGTCGCAGTTCAACGTGGCGATGGCCGGCGCCACGGCGGCGTTGGCAGGCCTGCTCATCGTCGCGATGTCGGTGAACCTCAAGGCGATCATGGCTTCGAGGTCGCTTCCGGTCCGCATGGCGACGGCGCTCACGACGCTGCTCGTGGCGCTCGCGGCCACGGCGCTCGGGTTGGCTCCCGGGCAGCCGGCCTGGGCCTACGGCCTCGAGGTGTTCGTGGGCGCGAGCCTCGCGGCGGCGTTCGAGGTGCGGGCCATTCGTGCGATCATGCACGACCAGGTGCTCGCGACCGTGCGGCGGATGGCGAAGTCGGTCGCCGGCACGGTGCCCATCACCAGTTACCTCATCGGCAGCGTGCTGCTCATGACCGGCTCGGTCGCCGCAGGGCTGTGGTTCTTCGCCGCGGGTGCGATCCTCGCGATCGCGTCGGCGATCCTCCACTCGTGGATCGTGCTCATCGAGGTGCTGCGCTGACGGCGATCGCCGGCGGATGCCGCCCTCAGTCCTTGTGCGCGCGCGGCATGTACCACTCGGTGTACTCGGTGGCGCGGCCATCTTCGGCCAGCCGGATGATCCACAGGTTCAGGTAGTCCTTCTCGGCCGGGTACGCGGTGCGTCCCTGCACGACGACGAAGTCGTCGTGCTCGTCGAGGATCTGCCAGTCGAAGCTCCACGTGCCGGGCTCGTCGAGGTCCTCGAGCCAGCCCGCCACGATCGCCTCGCGACCCCGCCGCGGCTCGGCGTCGGGGGCGGTCAGGTAGGCCGCGTCATCCGTGAACAGCGCCCCGATCTGCTCGGGATCGTTCGACTCCCATGCCGCGACGTATCCCGCGACCCATTCCGCACCTCTGCTCGCCATGCGTCCGTTTCTACGCGTACCCTCCGACATCCACAACCGCGCCGGGGGGGCTTGCGCGGGCTCAGCCGACAGTGCGACGGCCCTCGAAGGCGCGGCCGAGCGTGACCTCGTCGGCGTACTCGAGGTCGCCGCCGACCGGGAGGCCGGACGCGAGGCGGGTGACCCGGATCTCGAGCGTGGTCAGCAGGCGACTAAGGTAGGTCGCCGTGGCCTCGCCCTCGAGGTTCGGATCGGTCGCGATGATGACCTCGCTCACCGTGCCGTCGGCGAGGCGCTGCATGAGCTGGCGGATGCGCAGCTCGTCGGGCCCGATGCCGTCGATGGGGCTGATCGCGCCGCCGAGCACGTGGTAGAGCCCGCGGAACTCACGGGTGCGCTCGATCGCGACGACGTCCTTCGCCTCCTCGACGACGCAGATGAGGCTGGGGTCGCGTCGCGGATCGCGGCAGATCGAGCACGTCTGCTGCTCGGACACGTTGCCGCAGATCTCGCAGAACCGCACCTTGTCGCGCACCTCGAGCAGGATCTCGGCGAGGCGGCTCACGTCGAAGTGCTCGGTCTGCACGATGTGGAACGCGATGCGCTGCGCCGACTTCGGGCCGATGCCGGGCAGGCGCCCGAGCTCGTCGATCAGTTCCTGGACGATGCCCTCGTACACGTGCTACCCGCGCTCCCCGAAGCCGGGGCGGCCCGGCGCCTCGACCTCTTCGAGGAACGTCGCCCCGAGCACCTCGCGCACGACGGCCTCGCCGTAGCGCTGGATGCCGTCGGCGGGTGCCGAGCCGGATCCGCCGCGCGACACGGCCGACGGCGGGGCGGATGCCTCGACGACGATCTCGGGTGCCGGGCCCGGGTCGAACGGCGGCTCCTCGTCTTCGGGCGGCGCGTCGGCATCGTCGGGAACGTCGTCGATGGGTGCCGTCGGAGCGGACACCGGCGAGGACGACCGAGCGGACGCACGTGCCGACACCGGCGCAGGCGCGGGGGGTGCAGCGACCGCGGTCGCCGTGCCGCCGTGGCCACCCGCCAGGACCGCGGAGCTCTCGGGCGCGGACGCGACATCGGTCGCGACGTCGCCGCCCGGGATGGCGACCGTGGCCCAGGTGTCCACGGGCGCAGCCGGGCCGGATACCGGCTTCGCGGCGCTCGACGACGGTCGACGCTCCCCGCGGGCCGACGGTGCGGAGGCGGCACCACCGCCGGGTGCGCCCGACGCCGACGTGCTGGACTCCCCCGCCGGAGCGGTGTCGGATCCGACGGGCGACGTGCGCGACCCGGCAGGGGGCGTGCCCGACCCCACTGGCGGCGTGCCCGATCCGGCTGGCGCCGAAGCTCCTGCGCCGGGCGGCGTGGTTGCCGCACCGCCGCGGCCGGGCCCCTCGACCTTGGCGATGAACTTCACGGTCACGCCGAGCACCTCGGCGATCGCCGCCCGCAGGAGCTCGCTGACGCTCTGGCCGGGGGCGCCGCCGCGGAAGCCGGCGACGTCGTGTTCGCTCGGGAACGCGAGCACGAGCACGTCGTCGTCGCGGAACTCGCGCACCTGCGCCGTGAACGCGACCATCCACGCGCTGCGCTTGGTTCGCTGGAGCGAGGCGAGGACCTCGGGCCAGGCGTCGCGCATCTGCTGGAGCGTGACCGGACCGACCGGTTTCGGCTTCGCCGCGGGGGCGGGCGGCGCCGAAGCGGCCGGCGCCGCGGGCTCGGACGCTCCAGCGCCCGGCTCGCTCGCCGCGGCAGGTGCCGCCGCCGCAGGCGGTGCCGAAGCCCGCGATGCAGCCGCACTCGGCGCCGCCGGCGCACCGGCCGTCGACGGCGCGGCCGCCGACCGCTCGGGCACCGTGCCCGCGCCGTCGGTCGCGGCATCCGTGACCCCGACGCGACGCTCGAGTCGCTCGACGCGGGCCAGCGCCCCGCGCTCGGTGTCGTCGCTCGACGGGACGAGCACGCGGGCGAGCATGAGCTCGAGGTGGAGCCGGGGCGACGTGGCGCCGGTCATCTCGGTGAGGGTCTGGTTCACGAGGTCGGCGACGCGCGAGAGCTCGGCGGGACCGAAGGCCGTGGCCTGCGCGGCCATGCGGGCGAGCTCGTCGTCGGGCACGCCGCGCAGCACCGCCTTCGCCGCCTCGGGCGACGACGCGGCGACCACGATGAGGTCGCGGAGCCGCTCGAGCAGGTCTTCGACGAAGCGGCGCGGGTCCTGCCCGGTCTGCACGACCCGGTCGGCCGCGGCGAAGGCACCCGCCGCGTCCTTCGCGCCGATGGCGTCGACCACCTCGTCGAGCAGCGCGCCGTGCGTGTAGCCGAGCAGCGCGACCGCGCGCTCGTAGTCGATGGTCGTGCCCTCGGAGCCGGCGATGAGCTGGTCGAGCAGCGAGAGCGTGTCTCGCGGCGACCCGCCGCCCGCGCGCACGACGAGGGGCAGCACGCCCGGCGCGACCTCGACGCCCTCTTCGGTGCAGAGCTGCTGCACGTACTCGAGCATCGGCCCGGGCGGCACGAGCCGGAACGGGTAGTGGTGCGTGCGCGAGCGGATGGTGCCGAGCACCTTGTCGGGCTCGGTCGTGGCGAAGATGAACTTCACGTGCTCGGGCGGCTCCTCGACGAGCTTGAGCAGCGCGTTGAAGCCCTGCGGCGTCACCATGTGCGCCTCGTCGAGGATGAAGATCTTGTAGCGGTCGCGCGCGGGCGCGAACACGGCGCGCTCGCGCAGGTCGCGGGCGTCGTCGACGCCGTTGTGGCTCGCCGCGTCGATCTCGACCACGTCGAGCGAGCCGCCGCCGCCACGGGAGAGCTCGACGCAGCTGGGGCAGATGCCGCACGGGACATCGGTCGGGCCCTCGACGCAGTTGAGGCAGCGCGCGAGGATGCGGGCCGAGGTGGTCTTGCCGCACCCGCGGGGGCCGCTGAAGAGGTAGGCGTGGTTGACCCGATCGGTGCGGAGCGCGGTCATGAGCGGCTCGGTGACCTGCGACTGGCCGATCATCTCGGCGAACGTCTCGGGCCGGTAGCGGCGATAGAGGGCGGTGACCACGCCTCAATCGTAGTTGCCGCATCCGACACGGCGTCCGGGGCGTTGACAGCCCGATGGGGGTGGCAGGGCGTAGCATGCGGTGATCATCGGAAAGGGGCGAGATGACGGCGACGACGATGACCCCGGCGCAGCTCGCACGGTTCGAAGCACGGCTCATGGCCGAGCGCGCCGACGCCGAGGAGCGCCTCGCGGAGTTCGACGACGCGATGGCCGAGGTGCGCACCGCCAGGTCCGACGCCACGGCCGACGACGAGCACGACCCCGAGGGTCCGACCATGACGCAGGAGTGGTCGCAGCGCACCGCGGTGCTCGCCGACGTGCGGGCCGAGCTGGCCGAGGTCGACCGCGCCCTCGCCCGCATCGCCGACGGCAGCTACGGCATCTGCCAGCGCTGCGGCAAGCGCATCACGGTCGGGCGGCTCGACGCGCGTCCCACGGCCGTGCTCTGCATCGACTGCGCCCGGCTCGTCGGCTGACGAACCTGGGCGGGTCGCGCCGTCGCGGCGGCTGCCTCACCCGCCGGGCGTGAGCTGCGCCGCGGATGCCTCGGCCGCGACCTCGGGCGCATCGGTCGCCGATTCGACGGCAGCCGCGCTCCCGTGCGCGCGAGCGGAGGTCAGCCCCGAGAACGAGCGCAGGAAGAGCGGGCTCCCGCCGAGCACCAGGTAGAGCAGCGCGGCGCCCGCGACCGTCGCGGTGATGCCGAACGCGTCGACCGAGAGGCCGCCGAGCAGGGCGCCGAGGGGCATCGACGCCGCGACGCCGGCCGTCGTCGCGCCGAACACCCGTGCACGCATGCCGTCGGGCACCTCGCCGTACATGGCGGTGGCGATCATCGGGTTCAGCGCGCCGGCCGCGAGTCCGGATGCCGCGAGCACCGGCAGGAGCACGGGCAGCGGCGCGCCGAGCGCCATCGCGAGATAGGGCGGCGTGCCGGCGAGCACGAAGCAGACGGCGAACATCGGGCGCCCCGACCAGCGGTGCGCGACGAGCCCGAAGAGCGCCGAGCCGGCCAGCGCACCGGCCGCGAAGCATCCGACCATGAACCCGAGCACGGCCGGGTCGTCGAGCACGCGGGTCGCGTACACGGGCTTCAGCACGGTCATGCCCGCCGCGTCGATCGCGTTCGTGAGCGTGACGAGCAGCACGATGGCGCGCAGCAGCGGATGCACCGCGATGAAGCGGATGCCGGCGACGAAGCCGCCCTTCGCGGACGCGTCCTCAGAGCCCTCGCCGCCGGTCGCGGATCCGTCGGTCGCCGATCCGTCGGTCGCCGCCGCCCTCGCGATGCGCCTCGGGACGAAGCACAGCACGAGCAGCGCCGAGATCGCGAACCCGATCGCGTCGACGATGAGCGCGGGCGCCGGCCCGGCGAGGGCGACGAGCGCGCCCGCCGTGCCCGCCCCGACCATCGTCGCGGTGCGCTGGACGGTGGACTGGGCGCCCGCGGCGCGGGCGAGCGGCATCCGTGCCAGGGCGGCCAGGTCGGGCACGAGCACGGTCTTCGCGGTGTCGCCGGGCGGGTCGAGCAGGCCCCCGAGGAATACGAGCGCGAGCAGCACGCCGAACGGCAGGCCGACCGTGGCCCAGAGGACCGGGATCGCGATGATCGTGAGGCCGCTCGCGACGTCGGCGACGATGCTCGACAGCCGGTATCCGAAGCGGTCGACGAGGACCCCGCCGAGCGCGCCGCCGATGACGAGCGGCACGGTCGCGAACACGCCGGCGACGCCGGCCGCGAGCGGCGATCCGGTCTCGGTGAGCGCGATGATCGGCACCGCGATCATCGCGATGGCGTTGCCCGAGAGCGAGAAGAACTGGGCAGCGAAGAGCGCGAGGATCGGGAGGCGCCGGCGCGGGGCATCCGTCGCGTCGTGCGTCATCGCTTCGGGTGCGGCGGTCGTAGCGGCGTCGGTCGCGGCGCTCATCGCGTGGTCCTCGGGAAGGTGTGGGTCATCCAGCGCACCGAACGCGTGCCGGGTCGCGGCTCGCGCCCCTTCGCCCACCACTTCTCGCGCACGGCGGCGAGCTCGGCGCTGAGCTCGCGGAACTCCTCGAGCGTGAGCTGCGCCGCCCCGTCGGACGAGTCGGAGACCGCCACCCACTCGGGCTCGAGCGTCATCTCGGCGTCGAGCGCCTCGAGCAGTTCGCGGTGGTAGGAGTCGAGCACGGTGCGGCGCATGGCGTCGGAGGCCTCGCGGCGCTCGGGATCGTCGAGGAACTCCTCGCTGCGCGTGCTCGTCATCTCATGGGCGGCGCGCCACCAGCGCTCGCGGCCGTCGCGCTCGAGCTCTGGCGCCGGCACCACGAAGCCGTGCTTCGCGAGGGTCGCCAGGTGGTAGCTCACCGACCCGGATGCCGCCCCCGTCGACTCGACGAGCATGCCCACCGACTTCGGACCCTCCACGCGGAGCAGCCCGAGGATGCGCAGTCGCAGCGGATGCGCGAGGGCCCGCATGGGACCTGCTTCGTGGAGGTCGATGGAGCTTCCGTGTTCGGCCATGCGCTCATGCTAGCTCTGCAAGAGTTCTTGCACAACACTTCTTGTACAACTGGATTCGCCGGTCAGGCCTCCACGACCTCGAGCGTCTGCCGCGCGATCTCGAGCTCCTCGTTCGTCGGCACGACGAGCACCGCGACCCGCGAGGCATCCGTCGAGATGCGCCGCGCCCCGCTCCCCCGCTCGCGGTTCGCCTCCACGTCGACCTCCACCCCGAAGCCCTCGAGCCCGCCGAGCGACCACTCGCGCACGAGCGCCGCGTTCTCGCCGACGCCCGCGGTGAACACGATCGCGTCGACGCGCCCGAGCTGGGCCGCGTACGCGCCGACGTACGACCGGATGCGGTGCGTGTACACCTCGAGCGCGAGCGTCGCCGCGTCGTCGCCGTCCTGGCTCGCGGCGACGAGGTCGCGCATGTCGCGGTGGCCGCCGAGGCCGAGGATGCCGCTGCGCTTGTTGAGCAGGTCGTCGATGCCGTTCGCGTCGAAGCCGGCGCGGTGCTGCAGGTACGGCAGCACCGCCGGGTCGATGTCGCCCGACCGCGTGCCCATGACGAGCCCCTCGAGCGGGGTCATGCCCATGCTCGTCTCGACCGAGCGTCCACCCGAGACGGCGCAGGCCGATGCCCCGTTGCCGAGGTGCAGCACGATCATGCGCAGCTCCTCGATCGGCCGGCCGAGGTACTCGGCCGCCGCGCGCGACACGTAGCGGTGCGACGTGCCGTGGAAGCCGTACCGCCGCACGCGGTGCTTCGCCGCGACCGCCCGGTCGATGGCGTACGTGTATGCCGCGGGCGGCATCGTCTGGTGGAACGCCGTGTCGAACACCGCGACGTGCGGCACGTCGGGGAAGGCGCGCTGCGCGGCCTCGATCCCCTCGAGGTTCGCCGGGTTGTGCAGCGGCGCGAGCGGCGCGAGCTCGTCGATGTTGATCTTCACGAGATCGGTGATCACGGTCGGCTCGAAGAAGCGGGCGCCACCCTGCACGACACGGTGTCCCACCGCCACGGGCGCGTTCACCTCGAGCGAGGGTCCGGTGCCCGCGAACGCGTCGAGCATCACGTCGAAGGCGGCCGAGTGGTCGGGCACCTCGACGTCGGCCTCCCACGTGCCCGCCGCGGCATCCGTCGTCTCGTCGCGGTGCTTCGCGTGCCCGCCGTTCGCGTCGCCGATCCGCTCGATGAGTCCGGTGGCCAGCGTCGTGCCGCCCTCGGCCTCGATGAGCTGGTACTTCAGCGACGAGGAGCCCGAGTTGATGACGAGGACGACGCTCACGAGGCATCCGCCGCCTGGATCGCCGTGATGGCCACGGTGTTCACGATGTCCTGCACGAGCGCGCCGCGGGAGAGGTCGTTGATCGGCTTGTTGAGGCCCTGCAGCACCGGCCCGATCGCCACCGCGCCCGCCGAGCGCTGCACCGCCTTGTACGTGTTGTTGCCCGTGTTGAGGTCGGGGAAGATGAACACGGTCGCCCGGCCGGCGACATCGGACTCGGGGAGCTTCGTGCGCGCGACCGCTGCGTCGGCGGCGGCGTCGTACTGGATCGGACCCTCGACCGCGAGCTCGGGGGCGCGCTCGCGCACGAGCTCGGTCGCGCGGCGGACCTTCTCGACGTCTTCGCCCGAGCCGGACTCCCCGGTCGAGTACGACAGCATCGCGACGCGCGGCTCGATGCCGAACCGGGCGGCGGTCGCAGCCGACGAGATCGCGATGTCGGCGAGCTGCTCGGCGGTGGGCATGGGCACGATGGCGCAGTCGCCGTAGACGAGCACGCGGTCGGCGAGCGCCATGAGGAACACGCTCGACACGACGTCGACGCCGGGTCGTGTCTTGATGATCTCGAACGCCGGCCGGATGGTGTGGGCCGTCGTGTGCACCGCACCCGAGACCATGCCGTCGGCGAGCCCCAGCGCGACCATCATGGTGCCGAAGTACGACACGTCCTGCACGGTCTCGCGCGCCTGCTCGAGCGTCACGCCCTTGTGCTGGCGCCGCCGGTGGTACTCGTCGGCGAACCGGTAGACGAGCACGTGGTCGTGGTTCGAGAGCACCGTGGCGCGCGAGATGTCGAGGCCGAGCCCGATGGCCCGCGAGCGGATCTCGATCTCCTCGCCGAGGATCGTGAGGTCGGCGACGTCGCGCGCGAGCAGCGTCGCCGCGGCGCGCAGGATGCGATCGTCGTAGCCCTCGGGCAGCACGATGTGCTTGCGCTCGCGGCGGGCCCGCTCGAGCAGCCCGTACTCGAACATGAGCGGCGTCACGACCTCGGGCCGGGCCACGTCGAGCAGGTCGAGGAGCGCCTGCTCGTCGACGTGCTTCTCGAAGAGCGCCAGGGCGGTGTCGCGCTTGCGCTGCGAATCGGCGGCCAGCCGTCCGCGGGTCTGCGTGATGGCGAGCGCCGTGTGGTACGTGTCGAGCTCGGTGCGGATGATCGGCAGCCCGGCCTTCAGGCCCTCGATGAGCCGCTCCACCGCGTCGGACAGCGGGAAGCCGCCGTTCAGCACGATGCCCGCGATCGATGGGAAGGTCGCGGACGCGTGCGCCGTGAGCACCCCGAGCAGCACCTCGCTGCGGTCGGCCGGCACGACCACGACCGAGCCCTCGATGAGGCGTTCGAGCGCGTGGTCCATCGACATCGCGGCGATCACCACGCCGAGCGCCTCGCGCTCGAGCAGGTCGGGATCGCCCGCGTACAGCTCGCCCTCGACGGCGCGCATGATCGCGCGCATCGACGGCGCCACGAGGAACGGGTCCTCGGGGATCGCCCACACCGCGATGGACTCCTTGGCGAGCGCCTGCCGTCCGGTCACCGCGTCGATGTCCCAGCGCGCCGCCGAGCCCACCTGCTCGACGATCTCGGCGAGCCGGTCGGGGTCGGCGCGGTTCACCACGATGCCGAGGATGCTCGCGTGTTCGCGGGCGAGCTCCTCGATGGCGAGCTCGGTCAGCTGGGCGAGCTCGTCGGCCGTGCGGGAGTCCGCATGGCCGAGGCGCTCCGACGGCGCGCGGCCCTGGCCGACGCGACCGCCGAGCACGAGCAGCACGGGGGCGCCGAGGTTGGCGGCGATGCGCGCGTTGAAGCCCAGCTCGGTCGGGCTCCCGACATCCGTGTAGTCGGAGCCGATGATCACGACCGCGTCGCAGCGCTCCTCGACGGCCTTGAACCGCCGCACGATCGTGGCGAGCGCCTGGTCGGGATCGGCGTGCACGTCGTCGTAGGTGACGCCGACGGCGTCCTCGTACTCGAGCGGCACGACGCCGTCGTGCGCGAGCAGCAGCTCCAGCACGTAGTCCCGCTCCTCGGTCGTGCGGGCGATCGGCCGGAACACGCCGACGCGGGTCGCCCGCCGGGCGAGGGTGTCGAGCACGCCGAGCGCGACGGTGGACTTGCCCGTGTTGCCCTCGGCCGAGCAGATGTAGATGCGGTGCGCCACGGGCTCCAGCCTAGGGCGACGGATGCCGCGGGCGCCGGGTCTTCCGGGTGGAATCCCAGCGCGAGCCAGCGCGACGGCATCGGCTCCCGATCGCGAATGCAGGAACTTCGGTCGCCGCCGCGGCGCGTCGGGCCGCGACACGCCGTCGGCGACGCGATTCCTCCTGCATCACTCGTCGAGCGGATGCCGCGGGCGGCCGCCGTTCATCGAGCCCCTCCGGCTCGGGTAGACTGACTCAGGCTCCTCACGTGGCGCCATCCAGGCCAACCCCCCCAGGGCGGAGACGCAGCAAGGGTAACCGGGCTCTGGCGGGTGCGTGAGGAGTCCCAGGAGGATTCGCCTAGTGGCCTATGGCGCACGCTTGGAAAGCGTGTTGGGTGAAAGCCCTCGGGGGTTCGAATCCCCCATCCTCCGCCAGCAGTACGAACCGGGTGACGCGCAGCAGTCATCTCCGGGGTTCGAATCCCCCATCCTCCGCCAGCAGTACGAACCGGGTGACGCGCAGCAGTCATCTCCGGGGTTCGAATCCCCCATCCTCCGCCAGCAGTACGAACCGGGTGACGCGCAGCAGTCATCTCCGGGGTTCGAATCCCCCATCCTCCGCCAGCAGTACGAACCGGGTGACGCGCAGCAGTCATCTCCGGGGTTCGAATCCCCCATCCTCCGCCAGCAGTACGAACCGGGTGACGCGCAGCAGTCATCTCCGGGGTTCGAATCCCCCATCCTCCGCCAGCAGTACCAACCCCTCGCGAACCCCGATTCCCGGCCTCCGCGAGTGCCGACCGGGACCGATGCGGCCCGCGGCATCCGTGACCCGTCCGCATCCCGATCCCGGCCGTGTCCTCATTAATGCCGAATAGCGGTGCGACGTCCCTCGTTCGATGATGTGAGAGATGTCAACGGCACCGATGGACACGAGGAGTGGGGACGCAGGGGGCTCCTCCGCCGGGCCGTCGACAGTAAGGGGCGACGGCCTCAGGGTGTTCACCCTGAGGCCGCGTCGCACTCTCGGGTGGAGCATCGGCCTCCCCTTCGTGGCCCTGGTGCTTCCGCTGCTGGCCGCCGAGCTCTGGTTGCTCGATCCGAGCGGCGCCTGGCCCGTCGTCGCATGGACCGCCGCGATCATCGCGGCACTCATCATCGCCGCGTGGATCGCCTACCAGCGGACGCAGGCATCGCTCAGCACCTACGGCATCGTGGAGCGCGGGTTCTTCGGCGGTACGTACACCGTGGCCGCCCGCGACATCGCCGGCGTGCTGCGCGTGCAGCTGTACCGCTCGAACAGCCTCGACACCTCGCAGGAGCTCTTCGTCGTGAGCCGCAACGGCCGCGGCGTCTTCCGCATGCGCGGTCGGTTCTGGAACACGGCGACCATGGATCGCGTCGCGCGCATCCTCGGCACCGAGGAGACGGTGCGCCCCGAACCGGTGACGCTGGCCGAGCTGCGCCAGACGGACCCCGAGCTGCTCTACTGGTTCGAGCGCCGGTCGCTCAGCCGCTGACCGCGTCAGCTCGTCGCGATGCCCAGCAGCGGCGCGTCGGGCCGGCTCGACGGAAGCTCGTGGAACCCGAGCCGGTCGTAGAACGCCCGCGCGGCGGTGTTCGCCGGGTCCATGCCGAGGTGCACGGCCGCGACCCCCTGCTCGGCGAGTGCGGCCCGCAGCGTGTCGATGAGCCGTCGCCCGAAGCCCTGTCCCTGCAGGTCGGGCAGCAGGTCGATGTGCAGGTGCGCCGGGTACGCGTCGACCTCGGGGATGAGCATCCGGTTCGGGTCGGCGCCCGCCGCGAGCAGCTGCTCCTCGGTGTAGCCCGGGTTCCGGCCGGTCGGAGGTCCTGCGTGCGGATGCCGCGTGCGGAACGCCGGGCCCCACTCCCGCGTCCACCACTCCACGAACGCCCGGGTGTCGGCCACGCCGAGGATGTAGCCGAGCGCACGCCCCTTCCCGTCGTCGACGACGAACGCGAGGTCGGGCGCGTACTCGACGTACGGCAGCGCGAACACCTCGGGCATCAGCGCGTCGTCGGAGTACACGCCGGTCGCGTCGCCGCCGCCCGCGGCCGTGCGCAGGCAGATCTCGAACACCGCGTCGCGGTCCTCGCGACGGTAGGGACGGATGAACGGCTGCGCCGGGGCCGTGTCCGCGGCGCGCGGCTCGCCGACCGCGGCATCCGGGCGCTCGCCCGTCACCGGCGCCGCCGGGTGCCGAAGATGCCCTCGACGACGCTCGTGAGCACGTCGCGCGTGGCCTTGGAGCCGAGGACCTGTTCGAGGACCGACTTGTCGGCCGCCCGCGAGCGCGACGAGCTCGACCGCGAGGTGCCCGACGTGCGCTTCATGAGGCGGTCGTACTCGGCCTGCGCGGCCTTCTCCTCCTTGGCGCGCTGCTTCTCGACGGCGGCCTGCTGCTTCGCGAACTCGGCGTCGGCCTCGGCCTTCGCCGCGGCATCCTCGGCGGCCTGCGCGGCGGCCGCGGCGGCGTTCATCTTCGCGGTCAGGAGCTCGTGCGCCGACTCGCGGTCGACGGCGGTGCCGTACTTCGGGGTGAGCGGCGAGGCGGCGATCGCGGCGTCGATCGCGGCCTCGGGCGTCGGGGACATGAGCGCCTGGGGCGCACGCAGGCGTGTCCACGCGACGGGGCTCGGCGCACCCTTCTCGTTCATGACGGTGACGATCGCCTCGCCGGTGCCGAGGGTCGTGAGCACCTCCTCGAGGTCGTATCCCGACTTCGGGTAGGTCGAGACGGTGGCCCGCAGCGCCTTGGCGTCGTCGGGCGTGAACGCCCGCAGCTGGTGCTGCACGCGCGAGCCGAGCTGCGCGAGCACGTCGGCGGGCACGTCCTTCGGGGTCTGCGTGACGAAGAAGACGCCGACGCCCTTCGAGCGGATGAGCCGGACGGTCTGCACGACCTGCGCCAGGAAGTCCTTCGACGCGTCGTTGAACAGCAGGTGCGCCTCGTCGAAGAAGAACACGAGCTTGGGCTTGTCGAGGTCGCCGACCTCGGGCAGGTCGTTGAAGAGGTCGGCGAGCAGCCACATGAGGAACGTCGAGTACAGGGCCGGCCGGTCGGCGACGCCGGGCACCTCGAGCAGGCTCACCATGCCGCGTCCGTCGGATGCCACGCGCAGGAACTCCGCCGTGTCGATCTCGGGCTCGCCGAAGAACACGTCGGCACCGGCCTCGGCGAACGCGACGAGCTCGCGCAGGATCACGCCCACGGTCGCCTTCGACAGCCCGCCCAGCCCCTCGAGCTCGGCCTTCCCCTCGTCGCTCGTGAGGTACTGCAGCACGGCGCGGAGGTCCTCGAGGTCGAGGAGCGCGAGGCCGTTGTTCTCGGCGTAGTGGAAGACGAGCCCGAGGCTCGACTCCTGCGTGTCGTTGAGGCCCAGCACCTTGCTGAGCAGCAGCGGGCCGAATCCCGCGACCGTGGCGCGGATCGGCACGCCCGTGCCGATGCCGCCGAGGGAGAAGAACTCAACGGGGAAGGATGCCGCGGACCACACCTGCCCGATGCCCTCGGTGCGCTTCAGCAGCTTCTCGTTCCCCTCGCCGGGCGTCGCGATGCCCGAGAGGTCGCCCTTGATGTCGGCGGCGAACACCGCGACGCCGTTCGCGGCGAGCTGCTCGGCGAGCACCTGCAGCGTGCGGGTCTTGCCCGTGCCGGTCGCGCCGGCGACGAGGCCATGTCGATTCGTCATCGCGAGCGGGATGCGAACCGGCACGTCGGGCAGGGGGTCGCCGTTGACGAGCGCGCCCATCTCGAGCGCGGCGCCGTCGAACGCGTAGCCGTCGCGGATCGCGGCGACCTGCTCGGCGTCGAGCGGGCCGGATGCCGCGGGGGCGGGCGGTGCGGCGGGGGTCGATGCGGCGGGTGCGACGGGGGTCGATGCGGCGGGTGCGGCATCCGTCGCCGTCGCCTGGGCCGTCGCCGCGGCATCCGCGGCCGCCTGCTGCGCGTCGAGCGCCGCCTGCGCGAGCGCCGCCGCCTCCTCGGCCTTGCGGATCGCCTCCTGCGCCTGCGCCTGCAGCGCCTCGGCTGCTGCCGCTGCGGCCTCCGCCGCCTCCTGTGCCTGCTTCACCGCGTCGTCGGCCATGTGCCGATCCTAGCGACGGGGTCGTCACCCGCCAGAGGGAGCGCGCCACGCCGGGCGCGGGGGTTCCTCGTGCCCGGCGGTCGTGCCTAGGGTGAAGGCGTGAGTCCAGCCAAGGACGACGCCGAGCTCCTCGAGATCGACGGTCGCGAGGTCCGCGTCAGCAGCCCCGGCAAGGTCGTGTTCCCCGAGCCCGGCCTCACCAAGCTCGACCTCGTGCGCTACTACCTCGCGGTCGCCGACGGGGCCGTGCGGGGCGTCGCCGGACGGCCGATGGTGCTGAAGCGATTCGTGAAGGGCATCGACCAGGAGGCGTTCTTCCAGAAGCGCGCGCCCGAGAAGCGGCCCGACTGGATCGAGACCGCGACGCTGCACTACGCCTCGGGCAACTCCGCCGAGGAGGTGGTCGTGAACGATGCGGCGGCGCTCGCCTGGGTCGTGAACCTCGGATGCCTCGACCTCAACCCGCACCCGGTGCGCGCACCCGACCTCGACCACCCCGACGAGCTCCGCATCGACCTCGACCCGATGCCCGGCGTCGACTGGGCGCAGATCGTCGACGTCGCGATGCTCGCCCGCGACGTGCTCGAGGACGTCGGCCTCGTCGGCTGGCCGAAGACGTCGGGCTCGCGCGGCATGCACATCCTCGTGCGCATCGAGCCGCGCTGGGACTACCGACAGGTGCGGCTGGCCGCAGAGACGTTCGCCCGCGAGGTGGAGCGGCGGGCGCCCGGCCTCGCCACCGCACGGTGGTGGAAGGAGGAGCGCGGCGAGAGCGTGTTCGTCGACTTCAACCAGAACGCGAAGGATCGCACCGTGGCATCCGCCTATTCGGTGCGACCGCTGCCCGACGCCCGCGTCTCGACACCGCTCGACTGGGACGAGGTGCCGCGGTCACGTCCCGAGCGGTTCACCGTGCCGACGGTGCTCGCGCGCTTCGCCGAGCGCGGCGACCCGCACGCGGGCATCGACGACGCCGCCGGTAGCCTCGACGCGCTGCTGGCCCTCGCCGAGGAGCTCGGCCCGGCCGAGAAGCCACCGCGGGCGGGCGACGGATCGGGGCGGCGGCAGTCCACGATGCCGCTCATCGAGATCGCGCGGGCCAAGACGAAGCCCGAGGCGCTCGAGGGGCTCGAACGGTGGAAGTCGCGGCATCCCGACGTCGTCGCGAAGCTGGAGCCGGCCGACGTGCTCGTCGACGGCATGCGCGGATCGAGCTCGCTCTGGTATCGGATCCGGGTGAACCTGCAGCACGTGCCCGAGGGCGAGCGGCCCCAGCAGGAGCCGCTCGAGGTCGACTACGACCCGTGGGCCCGGTACCGCAACGCCGACGGAACGATCGGCTGATGCGCCGGCCCGCCCGCCCCGCCCCCGCGGGGGTGACGTCGTGAGCGATCTCGGTCCGGTGAACCCCGGGTACGCGGCCGATGTCGAGTGGCTGCGCCGGTGGCGGCTCCGACCCGAGGGCGATCCGCGGACGACCGCGTCGAGCCTGCTCATCCGCGCCCGCACCGAGACGGGCGACCCGGTCATGCTGAAGATCGCGCACTCCGAGGAAGAGGCCCGAGGCTCGGAGCTGCTCGCGGCGCTCGACGGTCACGGGGTGGCTCGCGTGCTGCGCCGTGAGGGCGAGGCGACGCTCGTCGAGCGCGCGACCGGCGGACGGAACCTCGTCCGGATGGTGCGAGCCGGACGCGACGACGAGGCGACGCGCATCATCTGCGAGGTCGCGAAGCCCATCCACGAGGCGACGGCCGACGTGCTCGCATCGGCGTCGCCGCCCGAGCTCATCGACCTGCCGACGTGGTTCCGCCACCTCTTCGCGTACGCCGACGACTTCGGCGCCTTCCACCGTCGCGGCGCCGACATCGCCCATGCACTGCTCGACGATCCGCGCGACGAGACCGTGCTGCACGGCGACCTGCATCACGGCAACGTGCTCGACTTCGGCGAGCGCGGCTGGTTGGCGATCGACCCCAAGGGGCTGCTCGGCGAGGCCGCGTTCGACGCGTGCAACGTGCTCACGAACCCGTCGCACGAGCGCGCCCTCGCACCTGGTCGGCTCGAGCGCCAGTTCGCCGTGGTGCTCGCGACCACAGGGATCCCGCCGGAGCGGATGGCGCGCTGGTTCGTCGCGTGGTGCGCGCTCTCGTCGACGTGGTTCGCGCTCGACGACGACCCCGGGCTCGCGGCGTCGGCGACGACGCTCGGCGAGCGAGCGCTCGGGCTCGTCTCCTCCTAGGGCCCCGGATGCCGCGGCCGCGGTCAGCCCGTGATCGAGACCGGGGCGGCGGCCGCCCAGTCACGCACGAGGTCCTCGCGCACGGTGACGCCCGTGCCCGGGGCATCCGGCACGCGGAGCTGCCCGCGGTGCTCGCCGTCGCCGAGCACGAACGGCTCGGTGAGGTCCTCGGCGAAGTAGCGCGCCGAGGCCGACGTGTCGCCGGGCAGCGTGAAGCCGGGCAGCGCGGCCAGCGCCACGTTCGCGGCACGGCCGACCCCCGTCTCGAGCATGCCGCCGCACCACACGGGCACGTCGAGCGCGCGGCACGCGTCGTGCACGCGCAGCGCCTCGAGATAGCCGCCCATGCGACCGGGCTTGATGTTCACGATGGACGTCGCCCCGCGGTCGATCGCGTCGACGGCGGTGGTCGTGTCGACGATCGACTCGTCGAGGCAGACGGGCGTCTCGCACGCCTCGGCGAGGCGCACGTGGGCGGCGATGTCCTCCTCGGCGAACGGCTGCTCGATGAGCAGCAGGTCGAACGCGTCGAGCTGCGCGAGCAGCGGGATGTCGTCGGCCGTGTACGCGGTGTTCGCGTCGACCTGCAGCAGCCCCTTCGGCCCGAGCTCCTCGCGCACCGCGCCCGTCGGCACGAGGTCCCAGCCGGGCTTGATCTTGAGCTTGATGCGGCGGTAGCCCTCCTCGACGTAGCCCATGACCTCGTCCATGAGCTCCTCGAGCGTCGGCGCGATGCCGACCGAGACGCCGCAGTCGACCCACTCCCGCTCGGCCCCGAAGAACGCGCCCATCGACCGGCCCTGCGCGCGCAGCTCCGCGTCGAGCACGGCCGCCTCGAGCGCGCCCTTCGCCATGCGGTGGCCGGCGACGAACGCGAGCGACGGCGCCACGGATGCCGCGAGCGGCACGGATGCCCCGCGCGAGCCCGGTCCCTCACCAGCGGGGCCGCCCGCGGCATCCGTCGCCCTGCGGTGCTCGTCGACGTGACGGCCGTGCCCCGCGATGAGCGCCGGACCGAGGTAGCGTTCGATGACGGATGCCGCGCCGTCGACGTATTCGCCCGAGTAGAACGGGTCGCGCCCCGCCACGCACTCGCCCCAGCCCTCGCCCGCGTCGGTCAGCGCGCGCACGAGCAGGACCTCGCGGACGGTCTCGCGTCCGAAGGAGGTCTCGAACGGGCGGACGAGTGGCACCTCGATGCGGTGCAGCTCGATGCGCTCGATGGTCGGCACGGTGTTCACGGCGTTCATCAGGCCTCCCGGTCGGGGTCGTCGTGGGTGAGGACGTAGTCGCCCGCGGCGTCGAGCTCGACGCGCAGGGTCGGGTCGCGCTCGAGCGCCGCGAACACGTCGCGCGACGCCTCGCGGAGGCGGGCCGACGACTCGGGATCCGCCACGCGCACCTGCTCGTAGTCGGCGACGAGCGCGAGGTGCCCCTCGGCCCGCCACTCGGGCACCGGGCCGCGGGCGAGCGCCCGTCGCGTGCGCGGCGAGTCGAGGCGCCAGCGCACCTCGAACCGGTCGCTGCGGTCGGCGCCCGTGATCTCGTCGTCGAGCTCGCCGTAGAAGTCGGGCAGGAACGCGATCACCTCGGCGCCGAGCCGCACGAGGTTCATGCGGGCGTTGCGGCGGATCAGCGGATCATAGGTCCAGCGCACCTCCTCGACGCCGTGCGCGAGGCAGATCGCGCGCTGCCGGAGCTTCAGCGCGAGGCCGATGCCCCGCCCCCGCGCCGCTGGGTCGACCGCGTTCATGTGCGAGTGGATGTGGAGGCCGTCGTTCCAGCCGAGGAAGCCGAGGACGGCGCCGAGCGGGAGGTCGGGGGCGGCAGCGTCGTCGCGGGCGGCAGCGTCGTCGCGGGCGGCAGCGTCGTCGCGCGCGGCTGCGTCGTCGGTGGCGGCAACGGTGGCCGCAGCGTCGTCGGGCACGGCCACCAGCACGGTGGCGCCCGCGTGCTCGATCGCCTGGATCATCGCGTGGTCGGGTCCGCGTCCCACGCCCCAGGTGGACTCGAACCGGGCGAGCACGCCGCCGATCTCGTCGGGACGGGCGGCACGCGTGCGCAGGCCGGCACGTGCGTCCGCGGCATCCGCCGTGGCCTCGGCGTCGGCGATCACCGACGCCGGAAGCCCCGGCGAGTCGATCACGCGAGCCGGTCCTGCATGCCCCAGGCCTGACCGTAGCCGCCCTCGAGCTCGTTGCGTGCCATCAGGTCGAGGAACGGCTGCGCGTCGAACGCCTCGGGGCCGAGCACGCCACTGCCCGACCAGGTGCCGTCGGCGAGGAGCTCGAGGGCGATGACCGGGTTCAGGGCGGTCTGCCAGACGACGCCCTGGGCGTCGTACTCGGCCATCGTCCACTCGTTGTCGGACACGTGGTACAGGTACACCTCGCGCGGCGCTCCGTCCTTCCCGATGCCGGTGACCCACAGGCCGGCGCAGGTCTTGCCGGTCATCCGCGGCCCGATCGTGGCCGGGTCGGGCAGCGCCGCCGCGACCACGTCGCGGGGAGCGACCTCGACGGGGCCGTTCGCGCTGCGCACCCGCACGGGTGTCGTGGAGTCGAGCCCGAGCAGGTGCAGGGTCTTCAGCACGTTGATGAACTCGTCGCCCAGGCCGTACTTGAACGTGACCCGCTTCGCGTCCACCCACCGCGGCATCAGGAGCACCTCCTCGTGCTCCACGTTCACGCACTCGACGGGGCCGATGCCCTCGGGGAACTCGAACACCTCGGGCTCCGAGAACGGCGGCGTGGTGAACCAGCCGCGCTCCTCCTCCCACACCACCGGGGGGTTCAGGCACTCCTCGATGGTGGTCCAGATCGAGAACGACGGGGCGAAGATCTCGTTGCCCTCGTCGTCGCGCACCACCAGGTTCGCGCCGTCGCGCGTGCCGAGCTCGTCGATCTCGCCGAACAGGTGGTCGGCCGCGTACCGGGCGAACACGTCGCTGAGCCCGGGCTCGACGCCCATGCCCACGAGCGCGAGCCGACCCGCCTGTTCCCAGTCGCCGGCCTGCGCGAACTGGTCGTCGCCGAGCTTGACGCCGGTCTCGCGGTAGGGGTCGGTCGGATGCGGCTCGGACAGGCTCATCGCCATGTCCAGGTAGTCGGCCTCCGCCGCCAGCGCGCCCGCGAAGATCGACGGCACGAACTTCGGCTCCACGGCGTTCATCACGTGCGTCGCGCGGTGCTCACGGGCGACGGATGCCACGACCTCGGGATCGGACGCGTCGATCCGTGCGGTGGCGAACCGCGCCGCGACGTCGTCGCCGTGCCGCCGCCGGATCCAGTCGACCGTGCGCTGCGCCCGGGACTCGTCGTAGTCGCTCACCACGAGCAGCTCGAAGAACGACCGACGAGCCGCGATCTTCGCGATCGCATCACCCACGCCACCAGCACCGACCAGCAGGATCCGCATGCTCCGACGCTATCGCTCCCTCGGCGACCCGTCGATGGCGGGCCGTCCGGCGTCCGGGACGCGCCGGACGGAACGTCCCGCGCCGCGGCGGCAGGGGGTCCGGGGGCGTGTCGACGTCGGCCTGACGGATGCCGCGGGCGCGCGGCATCCGTGACCGAATGCAGGAAGTTGTGGGGGTGGTGCGGCGTGCCGCCGCCCGACACGCCGCACATCACGTCGAAGTTCCTGTATTCGTGCTCGACGGCCGCGCCGGAGGCGGCCCCAAGGTGCGGTTCGTTCGGGCATCCGAGGCTCCGTCCAGGAGTCCGTTCGGGGGTCCGTCCCGGGCTCCGTCCGAGAGTCCGTTCGGGAGTCCGTCCCGGGCTCCGTCCGAGGCTCCGTCCAGGAGTCCATTCGGAAGTCCTTCCTGGAGTCCGTCCCGGGCTCCGTCCTGGAGTCCGTTCGGGAGTACGTCGCGGGCCCCGCCCGAGGCTCCGTCCAGGAGTCCACTCGGAAGTCCGTCCCGGGCCCCGCCCGAGGCTCCGAGAGGGATCGAGCTCAACCGATGACGGGATCGAGGCCGCGACTCCGGCGCACGACCTTGGCGTCCTCGACCGTGCGCGTCACCGCCTCGAGCACGGTCGGCCAGTCCTCGAGCACATGTCGGGCACTCGGCCGGACGACGGGGATCCCGAACACCTGCGCCACGAGCGTCCGGTCCCGGTCCGCGAAGAACTCGCCCGAGCCGGAGTGGAACGCCCGGCCGTCGACCTCGAAGAGCACGCAGCCGTCGATCACGCCGTCGTACCGTCCGAATCCGGCCAGCGGCACCTGCGCCTGCACCTGGAAGCCATGCGCGACAAGGCGTCGCACGAACAGGCTCTCAGGTCCGGACTCCGTGTGGCCGGTGAATCCGTCGACCAGTCGGGCGGCCGTTGCGGGCAGGGACGCGATGATCACGTCGACGTCTCGACGCGTGACCACCCGCTCGTGGATCGCGGAATCGATCGCGGCGCTCGCATGCTCGGGGTCCATGCAGCGCACGGCGTCGGCGAGGGCCGTGTGCGGCGACACGATCCAGTCGAGTGCATTGCGCTCGGAGCGATCGGCGGCCCAATGCACGCGGGGTGGGTCATCCGACGCGAACCTCGGCGGCGGAGCGCCTCGCATTCGGTCGAGCACCGACGGATGCCACACGCCGACGTTGTTCGTCGCAACGAGCTCGGCGTCGGGCTGGAGGCGAGACGCGGTCCGTGGCACATGGAGATGCAGCCGGAGGTCCACGCCCGCCCAGACCCCGTATCGTCGGAGCGCGCTCGAGCACCCCAGGCGACCGCCGACGGCGATCGCGCGCAATTGATCCTGGTCGGCGGACGCTGATGCGACCCACCCGTGCCGAGGTCGCGCCACGACGCCCGCTGCGATCGCGGTACGGATCACGCGCTCGGACAGACCTCGCGCACGGAGCGTTCGCACGCGGGCCACGTGACCGAGCCGGGCGAGTTCGGGGAGGAGCTGCGGCATCCCGACATCGTGCTGCGTCGTTCCACCGCGTTTCGGTCGGACCGACGTTCCGGTGGACGCGAGTCGCGGCATCCGTGCTCGGGAGGACAGGTCGCGCGACCGGAATGCAGGAAGATGTCGGGGACGTGCGGCGTGTCACCGCACGACACGCCGCCGAACGGCGGGTTCTTCCTGCATCCGCGACGACGGTGCGGAAACGCGCGGCGGAATCCGGGGAAGCCGGCGACGATCGGATGCGGCTGGCACGCGGCATCCGTTGCCCGGGAGGACAGGTCGCCCGACCGGAATGCAGGAGGAAGTCGGGGACGTGCGGCGTGTCACCGCACGACACGCCGCCGAACGGCGGGTTCTTCCTGCATCCGCAGTGTGTGGCGAGATCGGCGTGGGAGGCAGGGGGGTCCAGGGTCGCGCCGACGTCGGCCCGACGGATGCCGCGAGCACGGGGCATCCGACGTCGGCCGGGCGGATGCGGCGGGCACGCGGCATCCGTCAGCAGAAGCCCGCGATGCCCGCCCAGGCCGCGGCCGGGCTCGGAACGCCCTCGCGCTCGACGGAGGCCTCGATGAGGCCGTAGGGGCGGTCGGCGGCGTAGAAGACCTCGTTGGGGTTGTCGAGCCCGAAGGGCGAGAGGTCGACGACGAAGTGGTGGTTGTTCGGCATCGAGAAGCGGATCTCGGCGATCTCGGGGTGCTCCTCGAGCACGCGGCGGCCCATGTCGAAGAGCGTGGCCTGGAGTGCGGCGGAGTAGCGCTCGGCGAACGCCTCGAGGAGGAGCGCACGCACGCTCGCGTAGAGCGCGTCGTAGTCGACGCCGACGGTGGCGTAGCGCCAGCGCGCGGCGACGTCGGTGGCGAGGATGCGGTCGCGGGTCTCGGGCAGGGTCGTGTACCGGTCCTTCGGGTACCCCTCGAAGCCCGAGGCGGTGGTCTTCAGCACCGTGAGGTCCTTGAGGCCCGCGATGACGTGCCGCTCGTCGCCGTCGGCGACCACCACGGCCGTGCGCACCTCCTGACCGCTGCGGACGAAGGCGTGGTCGTGCTCGGCGCCCTGCGCGACGATGCGCTGCCAGGCGTATCGCTCGGCCTCCCAGCGTCCGCCGGTCACCCAGTCGAACGAGCCCGTGAAGTGGTCGGCGAGGCGCAGCAGGAACGCCTCGGGCGAGCCGATCCCGTCGCGCGCGAACGCGAAGATCGTGTTCTTCTGGGTGTCGGTCGCGACGACGTGCGCGTTGTCGCCCTCGAGGTGTGCCGCGGCGAAGTCGCCGCGCAGCTGCGAGGTCACGTTGAGGTCGTCGATCTCGTGGCGCGGGGTGTCGCGTGTGACCTTGACGACGCGCACCTCGGCCTTGCCGTACTGGTTGACGCCGAGGACGATGGCGGGCTCGGACATGGTCAGCTCCCTCGATAGGTCGAATAGGCGAACGGGCTCAGGAGGAGCGGCGCGTGCACGTGGCGGCCGTCGTCGGCGACCGTGAACGTGAGCACCACCTCGGGGTAGAACGTCTCGACGCCGTGCTCGGCGAACCAGGCACCGGTCTCGAACCGCAGCCGGTAGTCGCCGGCCGGCAGCTCGTCGGGGCCGATCCGGGTCACCCGGCCGTCGGCGTCGGTCGCGGCGGTGTCGACCGACCGCCACGAGACGCCGTCGAACGCGAGCAGCTCGACGGCGACGCCCTCGGCGGGTCGGCCGCGCGTGGCGTCGAGGACGTGGGTGGTGATGCGCGACACGGGTGCGGAGGCGCTCATGCGACGAGTCCCTTCAATCGGAGGACGGCGATCTGGCGGAGCTGGTCGGCGACGACGGGATCCTCCTCCTCGGGCGTGTGCCCGAGCCGCTCGGTGAGGGCGTCGAGGATCTCGCGCGACGACCGCCCTGCCGCTCGGATGAGGAACACGCGCCCGAACCGCTCCTCGTAGGCGCGGTTGCCCGCGGCGAGCCCGGCGGCCACCTCGGCGTCGGCCGGGTCGACGCCCGACTGCTCCGAACGCGACATGGCGGCCTCGGCGCTCGCACCCGTTGGGCGCTCGCCGATGCGCGGATGGTGCGCGAGCGCACCCTCGACCTCGGCGGGCGTGAACGGCGAGGCGGCCGTCTCGGCCCACGCGACGAGCTCGTCGACCGAGCCGTAGGGCCGTGCATCGGCGACCTGTTCGCACCACCGGTCGATGTCGAGGCATGGTCGCAGCATGGCGATCGCCGCCTCGCGATCGGCCTCGTTGAACGCGTCGAGCGACATCGCCGCCACCCTCCGATCTGCCCGCTGCAGCAGGCGTCCGCGCGGCACCTCGCGATCGACGGGCTCGCCCGCGAGGTACGTCGCCCGCACGACGCCGACGAGCTCTCGTCCGTCGTAGGGCGAGATCGGATGCCGGTGCTCCAGCGCCGCGGCATCCACCGTGAAGACCGCGTCGGGCGCGACCACCGCGAGGTCGGCGGCGCGGCCGACCTCGATCGCACCCTTCGACGAGAGCCCCACCCGGCGTGCGGGCGCCGTGGACATCCACTCGACGACCTGCTCCAGACGGATGCCGCGGCGCCGCGCCTCGGTCCAGACGATCGGCAGGCCGAGCTGCAACGACGCGATGCCGCCCCACGCCTCGGCGAAGTCGCCGTCCCCGGCGAGCTTCAGGGCCGCGGGCGCCGGCGAGTGGTCGGAGACGACGAGGTCGATCACGCCCTCCTCGAGCCCGCGCCAGAGCGCGTCGCGGTTCGACCCCTCGCGGATGGGCGGGCAGCACTTGAACGCCGTCGCACCCGGCGCCACGTCCTCGGCGGCGAGCACGAGGTAGTGCGGGCACGTCTCGGCGGTGATGCGCACGCCGTCGTGCTTCGCCCATGCGATCGGCCCGAGCGCGTCGGCCGAGCTGAGGTGCAGGATGTGCGCGTCGGCGCCCGTGCGGCGGGCTGCCTCGATGACCGCGGCGATCGCGGCGTGCTCGGCGGCGCGGGGCCGCGACGCGAGGAAGTCGGCGTAGTCGGCGCCGTGCTCGTGCGGCGCCTCGTCGATGATCGCGGCGTCCTCGGCGTGCACGATGAGCAGCGAGCCGGCCTCGGCGAGCACGGCCATCGCCCGCTCCATCTCGTCGGCCGACACGGGCGGGAACTCCGCGACGCCCGAGTCGACGAGGAAGCACTTGAACCCGAACACGCCCTCGCCGACGAGCGGCAGCAGGTCGCCCACGTTGCCGGGGACGAGCCCGCCCCAGAACCCGACGTCGACGAACACTCGCCCCTCGGCGGCGGCGCGCTTCACCACGAGCGCGTCGACCGAGGTCGTCGGCGGGATGCTGTTGAGCGGCATGTCGACGATCGTGGTGATCCCGCCCGCCGCGGCCGCGCGCGTCGCCGACGCGAACCCCTCCCACTCGGTGCGCCCGGGCTCGTTCACGTGCACGTGCGTGTCGACGAGCCCGGGGATGAGCACCTCGTCGTCGGCGAGCCGCACGTGGCGGGCGCCGGCGAGGCCCGCGCCGGCCTCGGCGATCCGCGCCACGAGCCCGTCGCGCACGCCGACCTCGGCTGGCGCGAACGCGCCGTCGACGAGCACCCGGTCGCCCGCGAGCACGAGGTCGAAGGCGTCGGATGCCGCGGCGCGTCCGGGCGGCGCGACGTCGGCGTGGGGCATCCGCTCGTTCACCCCCACCGGCTCGCACTCCGATGGTCGGGCCCCGTGAGTCGCACCTGGCGGTTCACGTCCTTGTACAGCAGGTAGCGGAACGGGCCCGGGCCGCCGGCGTAGCAGGCCTGCGGGCAGAACGCCCGCAGCCACATGAAGTCGCCCGCCTCGACCTCGACCCAGTCGCCGTTGAGCCGGTACACGCCCTTGCCCTCGAGCACGAAGAGCCCGTGCTCCATGACGTGCGTCTCGGCGAACGGGATCGACCCGCCCGGTTGGAACGTCACGATGTTCACGTGCATGTCGTGCGCGAGGTCGTCGGGGTCGACGAACCGCGTCGTCGCCCAGGCGCCCCGGGTGTCGGGCATCGGCTCCGGCTCGACGTCGGCGTCGCTCGTGACGAACGACGTCGGCGCGGGGATGCCCTCGGCGGGCTCGTAGGCCTTGCGGATCCAGTGGAACGACGTGGGCGCGTCGCCCTCGTTCGCGATCGACCAGGGCGCACCGGCGGCGAGGTAGGCGTACCCGCCCGGGCCGAGCACGTCGCGTTCGCCGTCGACGTCGAGGGTCAGCGCGCCGGACGTGACGAACACGACCCCCTCGACCCCGGGCTCGACCTCGGGGTGCTCGGCGCCGCCGCCCGGCTCGATCTCGACGATGAGCTGGGCGAAGGTCGTCGCGAATCCCGCGATC
Source organism: Agromyces mariniharenae (assembly GCF_008122505.1). NCBI lineage: Bacteria > Bacillati > Actinomycetota > Actinomycetes > Micrococcales > Microbacteriaceae > Agromyces > Agromyces mariniharenae. The sequence continues at coordinate 587,023 of NZ_VSSB01000001.1, forward strand.
GGCCGCGCGATGATCCACGACCGCGTGCGGGTGAAGCCGGGCAGCCTGCTCGTCACGATGTCGCGCAGCACGCCCTTCGGGATCACGGTGTACGCCTCGGTCACGATGGCGCGATCGGTCAGCAGCTCCGTCTGGGCGGGCAGCCCGCCCTGCGGGGTGTAGTAGCTCATGGGACCTCCTCGTCCGTCGGCCGCGCGTCGCGGCATCCGCTCACGTCGTCGTCGGCCTCGGGCTCGCCCACTCGGCGAGCGCCTTCGCGTCCAGCCCGGTGTCGGCGGCGACCTCGGCCGGGGTGATCGCGCCGCTCTGCACGCCGCGGCGCACGAAGCCCGCGAGCGCGCGCACCGTCGCGGGCTCGTCGAGCACCGCGCCGGTCGTGCGGTCGCGCACGTGCCGCAGGCGCGCGGACACCTCGGGGTAGCCCTCGCGGTAGTACGCGTAGGTCGCGAGGAACCGGGTCGGCAGCTGCGCCGGATGCAGGTCCCAGCCCTGCGAGAAGCCCCGCTCGAGCGCTCGGCGCACGAGCCGGGCGTGCAGCCGCCACGCCTCGGGCGCGCGGTCGCCGACGGGCAGGATGTTGGTCGAACCGTCGGACAGGCGGATGCCGGTTCCCGCCACCGCGACCTGCATCACCGACTTGGCATGGTCGGCCGCGGGGTGTTCGAGCGACTGGTACGGCGCGGCGATGCCGACCGCGGCGCTGTAGTCGTACGTGCCATAGTGCAGTCCGGCGATGCGGCCGGGCGCAGCGAGCGCGAGGCGCGCGACAGGCACCACGCCGTCGGCGCCGAGCACGAGCTGGGGCGTCTCGACCTGCACCTCGAACCGGAGGCGCCCCTCGGGCAGGCCATGCACGTGCTCGAGCCCGGCGACGGCCTCGGCCATCGCCTGGACCTGCGCGACCGTCGAGACCTTCGGCAGCGTGAGCCGGAGGCCGTCGGGCAGCCCGCCCTGGTCGACGAGGGCGGTCACGAACAGGTCGAGCGTGCGGATGCCGCGCGCCCGCGTCGGCGCCTCGAAGGACTTGAACCGGATGCCGATGAACGGCGGCGCGAAGTGCGCACCGGTGGCGGCGGCGACCCGCTTCGCCGCGCGGACCGCGTCCGCGTCCTCCACGTCATCGCCGCGATCGCCGTAGCCGTCCTCGAAGTCGATGCGCAGGTCCTCGATGGGCTCGCGTCCGAGCTTGCGGTCGACGAGCGGCGCGACCTGGGCCGCGAGGTCGGGGGCGAGGCCCACGTCGAGTCCGAGCGCCGCTGCGCCGCCCGCCGACGCGAGCGTCTCCTGCGCCGCCCGACCCCACTCGACCGGGAGCTCGGGCGTGTAGCGGTCGCCCGGCACGTACACCGTGTGCACCGGCTGCCGCGAGCCGTCGTCGCCCGGATACACGCTTGCGAGCAGCCGATCGGTCGAGACCAGGCGGGCTTCGATCGCGGCGTGCACCACGGGCGACAGGGCGGTGCGCACGCTCACTCCAGGAGCTCGTAGGCCGGCAGCGTGAGGAAGTCGACGTAGTCGTCGGCGAGCACGAGGTCGGCCACGAGGCGCGCGGCGGGCTCGTAGTAGGCCGCGAAGCGATCGGGCGGCACGTCGGCGCGCAGGGCCGCCACCTCCTCGTCGAGCACCTCGCGCACGAGCTCGGGCGTCAGCGTGCGGCCGGTGTCGGCGAGCACGACGTCGTGGCGCAGGTGCTGCCACACCTGCGAGCGCGAGATCTCGGCCGTCGCAGCATCCTCCATCAGGCTGTGCAGCGCGACCGCGCCGTTGCCCGACAGCCACACGGCCGTATAGGCCACGCCCACCGAGAGGTTCGTGCGCAGGCCGGCCTCGGTGACGGTGCCGCCCGTCGAGGCGACGTCGAGGAGCTCCGCCGCCGACACGTCCACCTCGGGCCGCTGCCGGTCGAGCTGGTTCGGCCGGTCGCCGAGCACGCCGTCGAAGACCTCGCGGCACACCGGCACGAGGTCGGGGTGCGCGACCCACGATCCGTCGAACCCGTCGTTCGCCTCGCGGGTCTTGTCGGCGCGCACCTTCTCGAAGGCCGTGGCCGTGGCCTCGGGGTCGGCGCGGTTCGGCACGAACGCCGCCATGCCGCCCATCGCGACCGCCCCACGGCGGTGGCAGGTCTTCACGAGCAGCTCGGTGTAGGCGCGCATGAACGGCGCGGTCATCGACACGGATGCCCGGTCGGGCACGATGAACTCGGGTCCCGCGTCGCGGAACACCTTGATGATGCTGAACAGGTAGTCCCAGCGGCCGGCGTTGAGGCCCGACGCGTGGTCGCGCAGCTCGGAGAGGATCTCGTCCATCTCGAACGCCGCCGGGATCGTCTCGATGAGCACGGTCGCGCGGATCGTGCCGTACGGGATGCCGAGCCGCTCCTCGGCGTACGTGAACACGTCGTTCCAGAGCCGCGCCTCGAGGTGGCTCTCGAGCTTGGGCAGGTAGTAGTACGGGCCGTGTCCTCCGTCGATGAGCAGTTGCGCGGTGTGGAAGACGTGCAGGCCGAAGTCCACGAGCGACCCCGACGCGCGCTCGCCGTCGACGAGCACGTGCTTCTCGGGCAGGTGCCAGCCGCGGGGACGCGTCACGACGGTCGGACGGCGGACGTCGTCGCGCAGCGCGTACGCCTTGCCCTCGGGCGAGGTCCAGGCGAGCGTGCCGCGTGCGGCGTCGCGGAGGTTGCGCACGCTGCCGACGACGTTGAACCAGGTCGGGCTCGAGGCATCCTCCAGGTCGGCCAACCACACGCGGGCGCCCGAGTTCAGGGCGTTGATGGCCATCTTCGGCGGCGACGCGGGGCCCGTGATCTCGACCCGGCGGTCGGTGAGCGCCGGGGGCGGCGGCGGCACCCGCCAGTCGCCCTCGCGCACGTCGCGCGTCTCGGGGAGGAAGTCGAGCGGCTCCCCCGCGGCGATCCGCTCGCGGCGGGCGCGGCGCGCGGCGAGCAGCTCGCGACGGCGCCCGTCGAACCGGTGATGCAGCTCCTCGACGAACGCGAGGGCGTCGTCGGTGAGGATCTCGTCGCCGCCCGCGACGTCGGTGGCGCTGGCGATCTCGATGGTCATTCGGCGGCCGCTCCCTTCCGGGGTTGCTGCGGGATGATGCTCCACACGCTCAGCCTCATCTTGTCGCAGATGCGATCGCGGCGTAACCGGATCGCCGGGAACCCGGCGGCGTAGACTCCGAAACCGAGGAGACGACCATGGATCACATCGGCGTGACGGTCAACGGGCGGCAGCGCCCGATGGTCGGCGTGTCCGCGCACACCTCCGCGCTCGACTGGCTGCGCGGGATCGGCCTCACGGGCTGCAAGGAGGGCTGCGCCGAGGGCGAGTGCGGCGCGTGCGCCGTGCTGCTCGCGACGCCGCGAGACGACGGGGGCACGGACTGGACCGCCGTGAACGCCTGCCTGGTGCCGGCGGTCGCACTCGACGGGCAGGAGGTCGTCACGGCCGAGGGTCTCGGCACGCCCGAGCAGCCCCACGAGGTGCAGGAGCGCCTCGCCGAGGCGGGCGGCTCGCAGTGCGGGTACTGCACCCCCGGCTTCGCGTGCAGCATGGCGGGCGAGTTCTACCGCCTCGGTCGACGGGCGGGCGAAGCGGATGCCGCCGACGCGGCCGACACCGTCGACGGCCGCACCGACGCGCACCACGGTCCGAACGGCTTCGACCTGCACGCGCTGGCGGGCAACCTGTGCCGGTGCACCGGGTACCGCCCGATCCGCGACGCGGCGTTCGCGCTCAGCGACCCCGAGTCGGGCGACCCGCTCGCCGAGCGGCGCGACCGGCCCGCGCCAGGGGCCGTCGCGACGCGCCTCGGCGACGACGGGGAGCGGTTCGTCCGCCCCGCGTCGCTCGACGAGGCGCTGGAGCTCCTCCGCGACGAGCCCGACGCGGTGCTCGCCGCCGGCACGACGGACTGGGGCGTCGACGTGAACCTGCGCGGTCGCCGCGCACCGCTCACGATCGCGATCGAGCGCCTGCCCGAGCTGCGCACGTTCGAGGTCGGCGACGCGAGCATCGAGCTCGGCGCGGCGCTCTCGCTCTCGGAGGTGCAGCACCGCCTCGACGGGCGGATCCCGCTGCTCGACGAGCTGTTCCCGCTGTTCGCGTCCCCGCTCATCCGCAACCGCGCCACGATCGGCGGCAACCTCGGCACGGCCTCCCCTATCGGCGACACCTCGCCCGCATTGCTCGCCCTCGAGGCGCGCGTCGTGCTCGTCTCGGCCGACGGCGAGCGCGAGGTCGACCTCGCCGACTTCTTCACGGGCTACCGCACGACCGCGCGGCGCCCCGACGAGCTCATCCGGTCGGTGCGCGTCCCGCTGCCGCTCGCCGGCCTCGCGTCGTTCCACAAGATCTCGAAGCGGCGCTTCGACGACATCTCGAGCGTGGCGGTCGCGTTCGCGATCGACCTCGACGACGGCGTCGTCGCCTCGGCGCGCATCGGGCTCGGCGGGGTCGCGGCGACCCCGATCCGCGCTCGCGCCACGGAGGCCGCGCTCGCCGGACGGACGTGGGATCGCGAGACCGTGCGCGACGCGGCATCCGTGCTCGCGACCGAGGGCACGCCCATGTCGGATCACCGTGCGAGCGCCGAGTACCGCTCGCTGATGCTCGGCACCGCGCTGCTGAAGCTGCACCGCTCGACGCCGCTCGAGGGGGTGCCCGCATGACCGATCTCGCCTCGCGCCCCCGCGACCCGGTGGTCGGCACGGCCACGCCGCACGAGAGCGCCGTGCAGCACGCGACGGGCGCCGCCGTGTACACCGACGACCTCGCTCCCTCGACGGCGCACGTGCTCACCGCGTGGCCCGTGCAGTCCGCGCACACGCACGCGGTCGTGACGCTCGACGTCGCACCGGCACTGGAGGTGCCGGGCGTCGTGCGCGTGCTCACCGCCGACGACGTCCCCGGGGTGAACGACGCGGGTGTGAAGCACGACGAGCCGCTCTTCCCGAGCGAGGCGATGTACCACGGGCACGCCCTCGCATGGGTGCTCGCCGAGACCGCCGACGCCGCCCGTGCGGGTGCCGAGGCGGTGCAGGTCGCGTACGAACCGCTCCCCTCGCTCGTCACGATCCAGGACGCGATCGACGCGGACTCCTTCCAGGGCATCCCGCGCACGATCCGCCGCGGCGACCCCGAGGACGCCCTCGCGACGGCGCCGCACGTGTTCCAGGGCGTCAGCGTCGTCGGCGGCCAGGAGCACTTCTACCTCGAGACGCACGCCGCGCTCGCCCGCATCGACTCCGAGGGGCAGGTGTTCATCGAGTCGAGCACCCAGCACCCGTCGGAGACGCAGGAGATCGTGGCGCACGTGCTCGGCCTGCCGTCGAACCGCGTCACCGTGGAGTGCCTGCGCATGGGCGGCGGCTTCGGCGGCAAGGAGATGCAGCCGCACGGCCTCGCCGCTGTGGCGGCGCTCGGCGCGACGCTCACGGGACGCCCGGTGCGCCTGCGCCTCAACCGCACGCAGGACCTCACGATGACCGGCAAGCGGCATCCGTTCCACGCGACCTGGACGGCCGGGTTCGACGACGACGGCCGCATCATCGCGCTCGCGACGACGCTCACCGCCGACGGCGGCTGGAGCCTCGACCTGTCCGAGCCCGTCATGGGCCGTGCGCTCTGCCACGTCGACAACGCGTACTGGATCCCGCACTTCGTCGCACAGGGACGCATCGCGAAGACCAACAAGACCTCGCAGACCGCGTTCCGCGGCTTCGGCGGCCCGCAGGGCATGTTCGTCATCGAGGACATCCTCGGCCGGGTGGCGCCGCTCCTCGGCCTGGATGCCGCAACCCTCCGCGAGCGAAACCTCTACGTGCCCGACCAGACGACGCCCTACGGCCAGCCCGTGCGCCACGCCGAGCGGCTGCGGGCGATCTGGGACGACCTGCGCACATCGAGCGACTTCGACGCGCGCCGCGCCCGCATCGCGGCCTTCAACGCCGAGCACGAGGACGTGAAGCGCGGCCTCGCGATCACGCCAGTGAAGTTCGGCATATCGTTCACCCTGACGGCCTACAACCAGGCCGGCGCGCTCGTGCACGTGTACAAGGACGGCTCGGTGCTCGTGAACCACGGTGGCACCGAGATGGGCCAGGGCCTGCACACGAAGATGCTCCAGGTCGCGGCGACGGCGCTCGGCGTGCGGCTCGAGTCGGTGCGGCTCGCCCCGACGCGCACCGACAAGGTGCCGAACACGTCGGCCACGGCGGCATCATCGGGCGCCGACCTCAACGGCGGCGCGGTGAAGCACGCGTGCGAGCAGATCCGCGAGCGCCTCGCGGCGGTCGCCGGGCGGATGCTCGAGGTCGACGCACGCGACGTGCGCTTCGGCGACGGCCGGGTCTCGGGGCTCGGAGCATCAGGTCCCTCGTTCACGTTCGCCGAGGTCGTGCAGGCCGCCTACCACCAGCGCGTGCAGCTGTGGGCGTCGGGCTTCTACCGCACGGCCGGCCTGCACTGGGACACCGAGCGGATGCAGGGCGAGCCGTTCAAGTACTTCGCCTACGGCGCCGCGGCCACCGAGGTCGAGGTCGACGGGTTCACGGGCGCCTCGCGGATGCTGCGGGTCGACATCCTGCACGACGTCGGCGACTCGCTCTCACCCCTCATCGACCTGGGCCAGGTCGAGGGCGCGTTCGTGCAGGGCGCCGGCTGGCTGACGCTCGAGGAGCTGCGCTGGGACGAGACCGACGGCCCCGGTCGCGGGCGGCTGCTCACCCAGTCGGCGAGCACCTACAAGCTGCCGAGCTTCTCGGAGATGCCCGAGGAGTTCAACGTGCGCCTGCTCGAGGATGCCGCGGAGGACGGCGTGGTCTACGGCTCGAAGGCCGTCGGCGAGCCGCCGCTCATGCTCGCGTTCAGCGTGCGCGAGGCGATCCGGGAGGCCGTCGCGGCGTTCGGGCCGGTGGGCTGCTCGATCGACCTCGGAGCGCCGTCGACGGCGGAGGCGACGTATCGGGCGATCCTCGCGGCGCAGGCGGCGGCCGAAGCGGACGGCGCGGCCGAGTCGGGCGCCGAGCCGGCTGTCGGCTCGAGCGCAGCGTCGACGGATGCCGCGACGCGCACGGATGCCGCGGCATCCGTCGGCGCCGCCGTCAGGAGCCGCTTCCTGTCGTCGGAATCCTGAGGCGGCCGGCCGTGGACTGGGTGGACGCGCTCCAGCACCTCCGCGCCGCCCGGCGACCCGCCGTCATCGTGACGCTCGCGATGGTGCGCGGGCACGCGCCGCGGAACGGCGGCGCGAAGATGATCGTCGCGCCGACCGCGCAGTACGGCACGGTCGGCGGCGGCAACCTCGAGGCCACGGCGGTCCGGCGCGCCCGCGAGCTGCTCGCCGAGGGCGCCGCGGAGCCCGAGCTGCTGACGCTGACGCTCAGCGACAAGGCGACGACGGAGTACGGCGTGCAGTGCTGCGGAGGAGAGGTCACCATGCTGCTGGAACCCGTGCCGGTCGTGCCGGCGGTCGCGATCTTCGGCATGGGGCATGTCGGGCTGGAGCTCGCCCGCATCCTCGCCCGGCAGCGGATCGAGCTCGACCTCGTCGACTCGCGCGCCGAGATGCTCACGGCCGAGCGCCTCGGCGTCCCCGGCTCGACGGGCGTGCTCGCCGACGCCGTCGCGACCGTGCGGGTGCACCACCTGCCCGTACCCGAGTCGGCCCTCGCCGAGCTGCCGCCGGGCGCGCACGTGCTCGTCATGACGCACGACCACGTCGAGGACCTCGCGATCGTGGAGTCCGCACTGCGCGCGCCCGGGCTCGGCTCGATCGGGCTCATCGGCTCGCGCTCGAAATGGGCGAGGTTCACGACGCAGCTGCGCGAGGCCGGGTTCGCCGATGACGACCTCGCGCGCGTGTCGACGCCCATCGGCATCGAGGGCATCCGGTCGAAGGAGCCCGCCGCGATCGCGGTGAGCGTCGCCGCGCGCGTGCTGCAGCAGGTCGAGGCCGCGGCCGCGCGCGCGTCGTAGCCGGATGCCGCGGCCTCAGCCGCCCCAGATCACGAACTGGCCGTGCGGCATCACCGGGAGGATGACCAGCGAGATCGGCTCGCCGTGGCGCGACGGGAACGTGAGGAGGTCGCCCTCGGCGCGGTAGCGGTCGGACGGGTGCTCGCTCATGCCGACGACGACTTCCGCGGCCTCGGGCGACACCCCGAAGCACGTGACCGGACCGAGCAGCTCGTGCGGCACCTGGAAGGCGTCGAACGCGTACCCCGCGAACTCGCGCTGCGTGCCGCGCAGGATGGACTGCGCGGCGCCGGGCAGGTCGTCGAGCACGCCCGCCACGTTCATCCACCCGCGCGGTCCGTCGCCGCCCTCCCAGGCGCAGGCGGCATACGCCGACGGCACGAAGGGCCGGAAGGCCGGGTCCGCCCACACGTCGTCGGGCATCAGCGCGGGCAGGACCACGCCGAAGTCGGCCGCGGAGAGCTCTCCCGTCCTGAGGCGCGCCAGCCCGTCGGCCGAGAGCCGCCGCTCGAGGAGCAGGTCGCGCGTCCGCTCGCCGTACAGCGTCGCGCCCGAGTCGGCGTACCGGAGCACGCGACCGTCGGCGTAGACCAGGACCCAGCCCTGGTGGAATGCCGCCCACGCGTCGACGATTCCGACCGGGCCCTGTTCGGCCGCGGCGCCGGGCGGGGCATCCGATGGATCGCGGTCCGACCGCAGGTCCCCGGATGCCCCGGCACGACCGCCCACGGCCGTGATCGCGACCACCGCGGCGATCGCGATGGCCGCGGACACGCCGACGACCGTCGTGCGGCGTCGCCGCACGCGATCGCGCGTGTCGACCGCCATGGTCCCGTCCCTCCGATGGCACCGGTATGAACCAGCTTCCTCCGAGCGCGCGGGAGGGGGAAGGGGGTCAGCCGAGCGAGAGCGCCGTCCAGGACACGGGCGGCAGCGTGATCGTGAGCTCGCCGCCCTCGATCCGCACGCTGTCGTTCGCACGCGGCGCCACCCGCTCGCGGTCCTCGAGCGTGTTCTTCGCGTACACGTCGTCGTCGGCGAGGGTGTGCGACTCGAGCACCGACACGTCGCCGAGCGAGGCGACGTCCACCGTGAGGGTGACGGCCTCGTCCTGGCTGCGGTTCACGAGGAACACCGCCGAACGGCCGGCCTCCGGATCGTGGGTCGCCACCGCGTCGACGAGCGAGACCTCGCCGTACTGCGCCGTCTCGTACGTGGGTGCGTCGAGCTTCAGCTCGAGCGCGTCGCCCTGCGCGAGGCGGGAGGTGATCGAGAACGGGAAGAAGGTGGTCTGGCGCCAGGCGGGGCCGCCCGGCTCGGTCATGATCGGCGCGATGACGTTGACGAGCTGCGCGAGCGAGGCGCTCGTCACGCGGTCCGCGTGCCGGATGAGCGAGATCAGCAGGTTGCCGAACACGACCGCGTCGGCGACCGAGTAGACGTCCTCGAGCAGGCGCGGCGCGACGGGCCAGTTGTCGAGGCCCTCGACCTTGTCGACGTCCTGGAAGCGCGAGAGGTACCAGACGTTCCACTCGTCGAACGAGATGTTCACGGTCTTGTCGCTGCCGAGCACCGCCTTCACGTGGTCGGCCGTCGCGACGACCGTGTCGATGAAGCCGTCCATGTCGACCGCCGAGGCGAGGAACGAGCCGAGGTCGCCGTCCTTCTCCTCGTAGTAGGCGTGGCACGAGATGTAGTCGACGTCGTCGTACGTGTGGGTGAGCACCACGCGCTCCCACTCGCCGAACGTGGGCATGTGCGCGCTCGACGAGCCGCAGACGACGAGCTCCACCGACGGGTCGAGCTGGCGCATCGCCTTGGCGGTGCGCGACGCGAGCTTGCCGTAGTCGTCGGCCGAGCGGTGGCCGAGCTGCCACGGGCCGTCCATCTCGTTGCCGAGGCACCACATCTTCACGCCGAACGCGTCGGTGCGGCCGTTCGCGATGCGCTGCTCCGACAGCGCCGTGCCGCCTGCGATGTTCGCGTACTCGAGCAGGTCGAGCGCCTCGAGCGTGCCGCGGGTGCCGAGGTTCACCGCGAGCATGAGATCGCTGCCGACCTTCTCGAGCCAGTCGGAGAACTCGTGCAGGCCGACCTCGTTGGTCTCGGTCGAGTGCCACGCGAGGTCGAGGCGACGCGGGCGCTGCTCGCGCGGCCCGACCGAGTCCTCCCAGCGGAACCCCGAGACGAAGTTGCCGCCCGGGTAGCGGATCGTGGAGACGCCGAGCTCCTTCACGAGCTCGACGACGTCGGCGCGGAACCCGTCGGCGTCGGCCGACTCGTGGCCGGGCTCGTGGATGCCGTCGTAGACGTGCCGTCCGAGGTGCTCGACGAAGCCGCCGAAGAGGCGACGCTGGACGCGCCCGATCGTGAAGTGCGGATCGATGGTCAGGCGTGCGATGGGCATGTGCGGTGCTTTCTGTTTCGAGGTGCGTGGGCTTCGATCGGATGCCGCGCAGCCGCGGCATCCGATGGTCGTCGTTCGTGGCTGCCGGCTACTTCACGCTGCCGATCGCCAGCCCGCCCTGCCAGTACCGCTGCAGGAACAGGAAGGACAGGATGAGCGGCACGACCGAGATGAACGCGCCAGAGGTGATGAGGTTCCAGACCTGCTCGCCGCCGGCACCGGCGTTCGAGAGCGCCGTCCAGCGGTTCAGGCCGACGGTGACGGGCAGCAGCTGCGGGTCGGTGAGCACCGCGAGCGGGAGGAAGAAGTTGTTCCACGTGCCGACGACCGAGAGCAGCAGCACGGTGACGATCGCGGGCTTCAGGAGCGGCAGGGCGACCTGGAAGAAGGTGCGCCACTCCCCAGCGCCGTCGATACGGGCGGCCTCGAGCATCTCGTCGGGAACGGCATCCTGCGTGTAGACGCGCATGAGGTAGACGCCGAACGGGCTCAGCAGCGACGGGAGGATCACGGCCCACGGGGTGTTGATGAGCCCGTACTGGCTGAGCAGCATGAACGTCGGGATGACGAGGGCGGTGAGCGGCACCATGATCGAGCCGAGGATGACGCCGAACACGACGCCGCGCCCGCGGAAGCGGTACTTGGCGAAGCCGTACCCCGCGAGGATCGACAGGATCGTGGCGCCGATGCCGGCCGCGAACGCGTAGAGGAACGAGTTCAGCAGCCAGCGCCAGTAGATGCCGCCCTGGTGTGTGAACAGCCCGGCGATGTTCGAGAAGAGGTTGATCGGGTCCTCGAACCAGAAGGCGGGGCTCGAGAACAGGCCCGCGGTGCTCTTCGTCGCGGCGACGAAGAGCCACCAGATCGGGATCACGAAGTAGATCGCGAGGATCACGAGGAACACGTGGGATCCGATGCGGCGCCCGCCGGTGCGACGGGAGCGGCCGGCGCCGCGGTCCTCGCGGGCCGGCACGCCGGTCACGGTCGTGCGCGCGTCGGTGCGCGGTCGGGTGGTCTGGCTTGCGATCGTCATCACTTGAGTCCGCTCTGCTTGCGGGTGAGGAAGAGGAACAGGTAGGAGCCGGCGAACACCAGCACGCCGAGCGAGAACGCGATGGTCGACGCGTAGTTGAACTGGCTGTACGAGAACGCGAGCGCGTAGGCATACATGTTCGGCGTGTAGGCCGCGTCGATGGCGCCCTGCGCGATGTTGCGGAGCACGGTCGGCTCCGTGAAGAACTGCAGCGTGCCGATGAGCGCGAAGGTGATCACCATGACCATCGACGACGAGATCATGGGGACCTTGATGCGCAGCGCGGTCTGCCAGCCGTTCGCGCCGTCGATGCGGGCGGCCTCGTACACCGACGGGTCGATCGACCGCAGCGCGGCGTAGATCACGACCATGTAGTAGCCCGACCACTGCCACGTGACGATGTTCACGAGGCTGCCGAAGATCGTGTCCGCAGCGAGGAACTCGGGCGTCGACAGGCCGACGACGTCGAACAGCGTGCCGGCCGGGCCGAAGCGCGGGCTGTAGAGGAAGCTCCACATGAGCGCGCCGATCACGACCGGGATCGCGTACGGCGCGAAGATGAGCAGTCGCGAGAGCTGCGAGAGCTTCGTGGCGAGCGTGTCGAGCACGAGCGCGGCGGCCAGCGCCACGATGAGCTGGATCGGGATCATGACGAGCGCGTAGGCGGCGACCCGGAGGAGGCCCTCGAGGAAGAGCGGGTCGGTGAACGCCTTGACGTAGTTGGCGATGCCGGTGAACTGGGTCCCGGTCGCGAGGGTGGACGTGAACAGGCTCATCCCGAACGCGTAGACGAGCGGGAAGACGAGGAAGAGCGCGAAGATCACGAGGAACGGGGTGACGAAGAGCCACCCGACGCGCTGGCGGCGCCGTTCGAGGCTGGGCCCGCGGCGGCGCGGGCCGGCCGCCGCGGGCGACGCCGACGTCGCGCGCTCGGCGGAGATGGTGGTGGTCATGGTGCTGCCTTCCGGAGGGAGGGTGCGACGGGATGGCGGGCCGGGCGCTCACGCCCGGCCCGCCGTTCGGTCACTGGAGGGTGAAGCCCTGCTCGGTCGCGTACTGCTCGAGCGAGGCCTGCAGGTCGTCGAGCGCCTGGTCGGAGCTCTTCTCGCCCTGCACCATCGCGTAGAGCTGCTCGGTGAGCTGGTCGTACGCGTAGTTCTGGAACGGGCTGAAGGTGAAGCCGGTGTAGCCGGCCGCCGCCTCGAGGAAGACGTCCTTGTTGATCTGCTGGCCGCCGAAGAACGGGTACTCCAGGTCGCGGAAGTAGTCCGACTCGAGGATGGGCTTCCACAGGGGGAAGAGCGCGGCCTCCTCGATGCCGATCTTCCACGCCTCCTCGGTGCCGAAGACCTCCTTGGCGACCGTCGCGGCCGCCTCCTTGTCCTTCGCCTGGCTGGTCACGGCGAAGGTCGAGCCGCCCCAGTTGATCTGCACGGGGTCGGCCGGATCCCACTGCGGCACCGGCGCGGCCTGCCAGACGGCGTCGCTGTCGGCATCGGCGAGGCCCGAGAGGTAGCCGGGGCCCCAGGCCGCGGCGACGTAGATGGCGTAGGAGCCGTCGACGAGCTTGGTGTTGTAGTCGGCGGTGAACGCGTCGTCGGTTGCGACGAGGCCCTTCTTCACCAGGTCGTCCCAGTACGCGAGGACGCGCTTGGAGCCGTCGTCGTTCACGTCGATCGCGATGTCGGTCGGCTCGGCGCTGTCGTACTCGAACGGCACCGAGCCGGCCTGGGCGAAGAGCGCCTGGTTGTAGGCGCGGCCGTTGGTCGGGAAGTCGGCGAGGACGCCCGGGGCGCCCGCATCCTTCAGCGCTTGCGCGGCGGCGGCGAATTCGTCCCAGGTGGTGGGCACGGGGATGCCGTACCGGTCGAGGATGTCCTTGCGGTAGAGCATGCCCATGGGGCCGCCGTCGACGGGGATCGCGTAGACCGCGTCGCCGCTCGAGACGTCCTTCCACGCACCCTCGGTGTAGTCGTCCTTCACCTCGTCGGCGCCGTACTCGGTGAGGTCGACGAGGCCGTCGCGGATCGAGAAGCTCGAGAGCACCTCGGACTCGAGCATGATCACGTCGGGCGCACCCGAGCCCGACTCGAGGGCGGTCGAGAACTTCGTGTACTCGTCGTTGCCCTGGCCGGCGTTCGTCCAGCAGATCTGGACGTCGTCGTGGTTCTCGTTGAAGAGGTCGACGACCTCCTCGAACGCGGGATACCAGGCCCACACGCTGACCTGCGTGGCATCCGCGTTCACGATCTTGTTGGTGCAGGCCTCCTCGGAGGCGCCGGTGGAGCAGCCGGTGAGGGCGGCCGCGGCGACGGCGACGACGCCGGACGCGGCCAGGAGCTTCGACTTCATGCTGTGTGCTTCCTCTCGCGGTGTTGGACACCGTTGTCTCTGGGCGATGGGCTCGAGCCGCAGCGGAGAGGGGGCTCCGCGTCGAGGTCCGAGGTTGTACAACGTTGTAAAGTAAACGTTGTAGAGACATGGTGACCGCTGCGGTCGATGCTGTCAAGTCCGTGTCGCGAACTGCGACGGATGCCTCGGGAAATCGCTGTCCGAGCATACGTCGGGTTTCGTCGACGGCCGATTCCGGGTCGTACGGTTACCGACCTCCGGCGCTCATCGAGTCACCCGGATCGCACGATCGCGACCTGCAGCCCGAGATCATGGGTGGGTCGATGCCGGCGGGAATGCGACGTCCGTCAGCTCGCGGCTGCGGCGCTCGGCGCGGACTCACGCTCGGCGATGCGGAAATCGGCGAGGAGCCGGCGCGGCTCGCCCGAGTCGTCGGGATGCTCGATCCGCTCGATGAGCGTGCGCACGGCCGTCCGCGCGATCCACGGCTGGCCGGGGTCGACGGTAGTGAGGGACGGGATGGAGTACCGCGCCTCGTCGAGGTCGTCGAACCCCATGACGGCGACATCCTCGGGGACACGACGGCCGGCCTCCTGCAGCACGCGCATCGCGCCGAGGGCGAGCGTGTCGTTCAGGCCGAACACCGCATCGAACTCGGCGCCGGCGTCGAGCAGCTCCCGCATGCTGCGGGCGCCATTGGCGCGATGCCACAGCGTGGTGTGGCCGATGATGCTCGGATCGAACGGGATCCCCGCCGCGTCGAGCGCCTCGCGGTAGCCCCGGAGTCGGAGCCCGGCCGAGCCGATGACCTCGCCCTCGTGGGCGCCGACGAGCGCGATCCGGCGCCTCCCCGACGCGATGAGGTACTCCGTCGCGGCGCGCGCGGCATCGACGTTGCGCATCGTCACGTGGTCGGCGGGGCCGTCGAAGATGCGCTCGCCGAGCACGACGAGCGGGTAGGGCACGTCGAGACGGTCGACGTCCTCCTGGCCCATCCCGAGCGGGCTGAAGATCAGGCCGTCGGTGAGCTTCAGGCGAGGGCTCCGCAGCAGGTCGAGCTCGCGGTCGCGGTCGCCGCCGGTCTGCTCGACGAGTACGACGAGGCCGGCCTCCTCGGCCGCCTCGATGACCGCGGCGGCGAGCTCGGCGAAGTAACTGAGCGAGAGCTCGGGCACGGCGAGGGCGATCGCGCCCGTGCGGCCCGAACGCAGGCTGCGTGCCGTCAGGTTCGGCGTGTACCCGAGCTCGCCGATGGCCTGCTCGACCTTCGCGCGCGTGGCAGGCCGGATGTGGGGGTAGTCGTTGATGACGTTCGAGACCGTCTTGATCGACACCCCCGCCAGTCGCGCCACGTCGTGCAGCGTCGATGCCATGCGGCCCTCCTCGTTCGTGGGCAGTCTACAACGTTGTAAGCCGCTGGCTGGGCGACGCGGCGATCCCAACGGCGATGGCGTTCCGATCGTCAGCCGCCCCAGTACATGAGCGTTCCGTCGGGCATCACGGGACTGACTTCCGGAAAGATGCGTGGCTCCGGCGTCGGGGGGTCGCCCTCGACGTCCCACGACCGCCGATCGTCCGAGTCGAGGGACGCCTGGAAGGCTTCGAGGGTGGCGGGGCTCAGCCTGAAGCATTCGGCTCCCGGATCGCGCTGGGATGGGAAGTGCCCCCACCTCGCCTCGAAATGCCGCTCCGTGCCGCGCACGAGCGTCTGCGCAGCCCGAGGGAGCTCGTCGACGACCGCCGTGGCGGGGATGTGGTAACCCGTCTCCTCCAGTTGGACCCAGAAGCAGACGGCGTACACCGTCGGCGAGAACGGTCGGAACTCCGCTTCCGCCCAGATTCGCGAGGCGAGCACGTCGTGCCGACCATCGTCGATGTCGGCCCCGGTGAGCACCCCGGACCGGACGAGCGCCGTGCCCGTACGCGTGAGTCGGCGCTCGAGGATGCGACCCGTGTCGTTCTCCCAGAGCACGCGGCCGTCCGCATAGATCCGAACCCAGCCATCGTGCACCACCCCCCACGCCGCGATGGGCTCCACCGCTCCCGCACCCGGGGCGCCGATGGTGCCTCGCTCCTCGGCGCCGGAGCCGGATGCCGCGGACGATGAGCCGCGCTCACCGCCGGACATGGCGGCGATCGCGACTCCGGCGACCGTGACCGATACGGCGACCGCGACGACCATCACGCGTTGCCGCCGGCGTCGAGCGCGCCGCTTCGCTTCTTCGTTCATCCCACTCACGCGCATTCGGGAACCCCGTTGGGCAGGATCGGGAGGAACCCCACGCCCAGCCGTCCGATGCCCGGCTGCTCGGTCCACATGTCGAACGGGTCGGGGAAGCTCTCGTCCTCGCCGGACGTGCAGACCGCGTACTCCGGCGGCTCGAACGCGACCATCTCACGTTGCGCCCAGGACTCGCGGCGCAGCCGATCGTCGAAGCCGGTGAGGTGGAGGACGCGGTTGAACGCTTCGACGAAGGTTTCGCCACCCCGGTCCGGCTCGACGGTGAACTCGGCATCGTGGGAGTCGGGCCGGCGCGGCGGTGCGATGACCGCCAAGATCGGTCCCTTTCCGTTGATGATGCTACCACGGATAGCACCATGGCGACAGGGGTTCAGCGTTCGGGCGGTGTGATGTGCGCCTGGGCGCGTGCGGCGTTGCGCTCCGAGACCCGCGCGATCCAGGCGAGCCGCTCGCGCTCGAGCGGCACCGCGAAGGCGGCCCAGAGCACGAGCGCGACGCCCGCGCCGACGAGCAGGCCGCCCACGGTGTCGGAGAACCAGTGCGCGCCGAGGTAGGTGCGCGTGAGCGCCATCAGCAGGGTGTAGGCGGCGCCCGCGATCCACACGCCGACGATGGGCACGATGACGCCGATCGCCACGGAGATGGTCGCGGCGTTCGCCACATGCCCCGACGGGAATGAGCCGAAGTCGGATGTCACGAGCATGTCCTCGGGGCGCGCGCGCCCGAACCACTCCTTGAGCAGCTGCACGACGCCGGCGCTCGCGGCCGAGGCGACGATGAAGTAGAGCGCGCCCCAGGGTCGGCGCATGATGAGCAGCACGACCGCGACGCCGACCGGGATGACGAAGACGCCGACGATTCCACCGCCGAGCCAGTTCATGAAGAGCGCAACGGTGTCGCCGAACGGGCCTCGGAGCGTGAGGACCTCCTCGGCCCACTCCTCGTCGATCTCGAAGGGCACGCCGCCCTCGCGGATCATGATGACCGCGCCGAGGAGCATCGCGGCGAGCACCGCCGCAATGCCGCTCGTGAGCGCCGCTCGGCGGCCGAGGATCCGGGCCCGCCGCTCGCGCTGGGCGGGCAGCAACCCTGCAGCGGCCCCCGGCGCATCGCGATCGAGACCCCGCGCGGAGTCGGCGGCGTCCGCGCGGCCGGCCCCGGCGGCATCCGTCTCAGCCGGATTCGCACCGGCGGGCGACTCCGCGGACTCCGCGTCGTCGGGCGACGGCTCGTTCGGTCCCACCATCCCCCCACGCTAGCCGCAGGGGGTGCGAGCGGATGCCGCGACCCGCCCCCTTGACGTGGGGCTCGGCACGCGGCATCCGCTCGGCTCAGTCGCTGAGCGGGGGCACCGTCTTCGGCCGCACGAGGGCCCAGAGCGCGACGATCGCGACGACCGCCGCGAGCAGCATGACGAACGCCATGGGCACGGCGCTGCCGACGCCCATGAGGCCGATGAGCGGCGAGATCACGCCCGCGAGCCCGAAGTTGAGGGCGCCGAGCAGCGACGCCGCCGTGCCGGCCTCGGCGCCGTGGTGCGCGAGCGCGAGCACCTGCACCGCGGGGAACGCGAAGCCGCACGAGAGGATGAAGATCCACAGCGGGATCGCCGTGCCCCAGAAGCCCGCGCCGGACGAGTCGAGCATCATGATCGCGACGGCCATCGAAAACTGCACGATCGTGGTGATCGCGAGGATCCATTGCGGCTGCACCGGCCCGCGCATGAGGCGGGAACTCGTCTGCACGCCGATGATGATGCCGATCGAGTTGACCGCGAACAGCAGGCCGTACTGCTGGGCGGTGAACGAGTAGAGCTCCTGGAACAGGAACGACGACGTCGAGAGGTAGCCGAACAGGCCGGTGAAGGTCATGCCGCCGATGATCGCGGCGCCGAGGTACACCCGGTCGCGGAACAGCGCCGCGTAGCGGTCGCGCAGCGTCGAGTGGCCGGCCACGTGGCGGCGCGACTCGGGCAGCGTCTCGACGATGAAGAACGCCACCGCGGTGACGACCACGGCGCCGTAGATCGCGAGGACCACGAACACGCCGCGCCAGTCCATGACCGCGAGCAGCTGCGAGCCGATGACGGGTGCGAGCACCGGCGCGAGGCCGTTCACGAGCGCGAGGCGCGAGAGCATGCGCACGAGCGGCTTGCCGCCGAACAGGTCGCGCACCATGGCCATGGCGACCACGCCGCCCGCGGCCGCGCCGAAGCCCTGCAGCAGGCGGAACACGCTGAGCCACACGATGTCGGGCGCGAGCGCCGCCGCGACGGATGCCGCGATGTGCAGCGCCGTGGCGAGGATCAGCGGGAGGCGGCGACCCACCTTGTCGCTCCACGGGCCGACGATGAGCTGGCCGAACCCGAAGCCGACCATGGTGCCCGTGAGGGTGAGCTGCACGGCGGCGGCGGAGACGCCGAGCTCGTCCTGCAGCACCGGGAAGGCAGGCAGGTAGAGGTCGACCGTGAACGGGCCGAGCGCCGTGAGCGCGCCGAGGATGAGCACGTAGACGAGGCGCTGGCGGCGGCTGAGGAGGTCGCCGGGGTGAGTCGTGGCCGAGTAGTCGTCGGGCCGGATGATGGGGATGGAGGCGGTTGCGGACATGCGGATCCTGGGCGTGCTCGAGTGCGGCGGCGCACGCCCTCGGACGCCGGGGAAACAGGACGACGGCGACCCGTGGGCCGCCGTCGTGAGGCGATCGGGACCTTCGTGGTCTCGAATCGATTCGACTGTGATCGAGTCTAGCGGAGGCACCCCCCGGTCGCGCAAGCGGAGATCGCGGGAATGAGACGATTCAGGCGACCTGCAGCGGGTCCTCGAGCAGGGCCTGGAAGGCGAGCTCGGCGGCGCCGATCGCGAGGCGGTCCTCGCCGAGGGCGGCGACGCGCACGTCCAGGTCCTCTGCCGCCGCGGGCATGGCCTGCTCCGCGACCGCGACCGCGAGGGCATCGGGGTCGCTGGCGGCGACGGTGGCGAGGAAGCCGCCGAGGACCACGAGCGAGGGGTTGAGCACGTTCACGGCATTCGCGAGCGCGGTCGAGAGGATGCGACGCTGCCGCGCCAGCTCGGCCGTCACGTCGGGCGAGTCGGATGCCGCGAGCGCCGCCGCGAGCGTCGGCTCGTCCGCGGCGGCGAGGCCGGCGACCTCGAGCAGGCGGGCCCGGCTGACCTCGTCCTCGAGCACGCCGCTCGGGACGCGCCGGTCGTCGGCGGAGGCGATGCCCGGGCGGTTCTGGCCGAACTCGCCCGCATAGCCGCCGGCACCGCCGACGGCGAGGCCGTGCACGATGAGTCCGCCGCCGATGCCGCTCGCGCCTCCGTTGAGGTAGATGATGTCGTCGACGCCCCGCCCGGCGCCGAACAGGTGCTCGGCCATCGCGCCGAGGCTCGCGTCGTTGCCGACGACGGTCGGCAGGCCCGTGGCCGCCTCGACGAGCGTGCGGAGCGGGGCATCCCGCCACTCCAGGTGCGGCGCGAAGCGCACGAGCCCGTCGGAGGCGCGCACGAGGCCCGGCACCGCGAGGCCGACCGCGACGATCCGCGCGCGACGCAGTGCGCCCGTCCGCCAGCGCCCGAGCTCCTCGGCGACGAGGCGGGCCGTCTCCTCGGGAGTCACGAGGTGGTCGACCTCGATGCGCTCGCGCACGGGGATGCGCCCGTCGAGGCCGACCGCCGCGATGGTCACGGCATCGACCTCGGGATTGACGGCGATGGCAGTGACGCCCGGATGCGGCGCGATCACGGGCGACGGACGCCCGACGCGATTCGTCGGGTCGGGGGCGCGCTCCTCGACGAGTCCGAGGTCGACGAGCTCCCCGGCGAGCGCGGCGACCGTCGAGCGGTTGAGGCCCGTGGCCGCCGTGAGTCGCGCCCGGGAGAGCGGCCCTTCGAGGTGCACGAGCCCGAGGAGTTTCGAGAGGTTTCGACGGTGCACCCCGTCGAACGTTCCGACACGCTCTGACACGCGACCACTCTAGGGGCGCGGGCCTGCACGGGTCCCGTCGACGCGCCGAATTTGTTGCTGTTGACCCCAAATAGCTTCTTGACGTATATTCGGGGCGTCCAGATCACTTTCGACGTTGAAGTCGAAACTTTCGAGAGGTTCAACGATGAACAGACGCAGCACGAGGCTCGTCGCATTGGGTCTCAGCGCCGGCCTCGCCGCCGTCGCCCTTGCCGGATGCGCCCCCTCCGCCGGCGACGGCGAGGGCGACGGCGTGACCCTCACGTGGTGGCACAACGCCACCTCCGGCCCGCTCCCCGCAGTGTGGGAGGAGGTCGCGGCCGAGTTCGAGGAAGCCCACCCGGGCGTCACCGTCGAGCAGACCGGCTACCAGAACGAGGAGCTGCAGCGCACGCTCATCCCCAACGCCCTGGCGTCCGGAGACGCACCCGACCTGTTCCAGGTGTGGCCCGGCGGCGAGCTTCGCGACCAGGTCGAGAACGACTACCTCATGCCCCTCGACGAGGCGATCCCCGACACCATCGAGAGCGTCGGCGCGACGATCAACCCGTGGCAGGTCGACGGCGCCACCTACGGCGTCCCCTTCACGTTCGGCATCGAGGGCTTCTGGTACAACATGGACCAGTTCGCGCAGGCCGGCATCGACACGCCCCCCACGACGCTCGACGAGCTGATCGAGGCGACCGGCAAGCTGCGCGAGGCCGGCTTCACCCCGATCGCGGTCGGCGCCGGCGACAAGTGGCCGGCCGCGCACTGGTGGTACCAGTTCGCGCTGCACTCCTGCTCGCCCGAGACGCTGCAGGCGGCCGAGACGGACTACGACTTCAGCGACGACTGCTGGGTCGAGGCCGGCGAGCAGCTGCAGGAGTTCCTCGGCACCAACCCGTTCCAGGAGGGCTTCCTCGGCACGCCCGCCCAGCAGGGCGCCGGCAGCTCGGCCGGCCTCGTGGCGAACGGCCAGGCCTCCATGGAGCTCATGGGCCACTGGAACGCGGGCGTGATCGGCGGGCTGACGCCCGACCAGACGGTCCCCGAGTACCTCGGGTGGTTCCCCTTCCCGGGCATCGAGGGCTCCGCAGGTGACCCGACCGCGGCGCTCGGCGGCGGCGACGGATTCGGCTGCTCGAAGGACGCTCCGCCGGAGTGCGCCGAGCTCCTCGAGTACATCATGAGCGAGGACGTGCAGGCCAAGTTCGCGGCCAGCGGCTCGGGCATCCCGACCGTCCCGTCGGCGACGGCATCGCTCGAGGACCCGAACCTCAAGGCGGTCGCCGAAGGCCTCGCCGAGGCGTCCTTCGTGCAGCTCTGGTTCGACACGGCGTTCGGCACGACGGTCGGCAACGCCATGAACGAGGGCATCGTCAACCTGTTCGGCGGCGTCGGCTCCCCCGAGGACGTCGTCACGATGATGCAGGACGCGGCGGCCACGCTCTAGCCATGGCAACGCTCCTCGAATCGGCCGGGCCCGCGGTCTCCGCGGGCCCGGCCCCCGCTCCCCCGGCCAGGCGCAGGTCGGCCGCCCGCCGCACCCGGGCCGAGATCGCCCTCTTCGTGGGCCCGGCCCTCATCCTGTTCCTCGGCTTCGTGATCCTGCCGGTGATCCTGGCGGCGGTCTACAGCTTCTACAACCTCCCGCAGGCCTTCCAGTGGGACGACCTGGCGGACCCCGCACGCTTCGTCGGCCTCGAGAACTACCGGCGCGCGCTCGCCGACCCCGTCTTCATGGGTGCCGTCGGCCACAACTTCTTCATCCTCGGGATGAGCCTGCTCATCCAGGGCCCGATCGCCATCGGCGTCGCGCTGCTGCTCAATCGGCGCATGCGCGGCCGCACGGCGTTCCGCCTCCTGATCTTCGTCCCGTACGTGCTCGCCGAGGTCATCGCGGGCCTCTCGTGGAAGCTCCTCCTCCAGCCCAACGGCGGCGTGAACGCGCTCCTCGAGGCGCTCGGCCTCGGCGCCCTCCAGCAGAACTGGCTCGCCGACCCCGCGATCGCCCTCTGGACGATGTTCTTCATCCTGACCTGGAAGTACGTCGGCTTCGCCATCCTGCTGATGCTGGCGGGGCTCCAGGGCGTGCCCGAGGAGCTCGCCGAGGCCGCGTCGATCGACGGCGCGAGCTGGTGGCAGGTGCAGCGGTACATCACGATCCCCCTGCTCGGTCCGACCATCCGCATCTGGGCGTTCCTGTCGATCATCGGCTCGCTGCAGCTCTTCGACATGGTGTGGGTCACCACGCGCGGCGGTCCGCTGAATGCGACCCAGACCATGGCCACCTACATGGTCGAGAAGGGCCAGTTCGGCGGGCAGCCCGGCTACGGCAGCGCCATCGCCGTGATCCTGTTCCTGATCTCGCTCGTCATCGCGCTCGTGTACCAGCGCTTCGCCCTGCGTCGCGACCTCGCCGGCGCCGTCACCAGAGGGGTGCGCTGACATGACCGCCACCACCGCCATCACCACCGACGGCCGGGGCGCTCCGCACGAGCCGGCCGGACGCCGGTTCGACTGGGGCCAGCCGTTCGTCTACGTCATCGCGCTCGTGATCGTCGCGGTCGCCATCGGGCCCGTGCTCTACGTGTTCATCGGCGGGTTCCGCACCACGGCCGACCTGAACGCGAACCCGGCGGGCCTGCCCGACCCGTGGACGCTCCAGAACTGGTCGACCGTGCTCGGCTCGCCCCGGTTCTGGGGCAATGTCTTCGCGAGCATGATCCTCGCGGTCGCCACGACCGCCGGCACGGTCGTCTTCGGGATCATGGCCGCGTTCGTCATCGCCCGGTACACCTTCCGTGGACGCCAGGGGCTGTACGGGCTGTTCGCCGCCGGCCTCATGTTCCCGCTGACCGTCGCTGCGCTGCCGTTGACCCTCATGCTGCGCACGCTCGGGTTGCACGGCTCCTACCTCGGCGTGATCATCCCGAGCGTCGCGTTCGCGCTGCCGACCACGATCATCATCCTGGTGCCGTTCCTCCGGGCCATCCCCGACGAGCTCGAGGAGGCCGCCGCCATCGACGGGACGAGCCGCATCGGGTTCTTCTGGCGCATCCTGCTGCCGTTGTCGATGCCGGGCCTCGTCACCGTCGGCATCCTCGCGTTCATCGGCAGCTGGAACGGGTACCTGCTCCCGCTCCTGGTGATCTCGACCGGTACGCTCCCCCAGGAGCTGTGGCCGCTGCCGCTCGGCGTGACCCAGTTCTCCACGCAGTACTCGCAGGACACCGGCGCCGTGCTCGCCTACACGTCCCTCGCGATGATCCCGGCACTCGTGTTCTTCCTCCTCGCGGAGAAGCGCATCGTCGGCGGCCTCACCGGGGCGGTGAAGGGATGACCGACCAGCAGACCGCCCGGGTCGTGCGCCCGTGGCAGGACACGAGCCTGCCCGCCACCGCCCGCGTCGAGGCCCTCGTCGCCGAGCTCACGCTCGAGGAGAAGATCGCACAGCTCTACGGCGTCTGGGTCGGCGCCTCCGCCGACGGCGAGGACGTCGCCCCGAACCAGCACGAGATGATCGGCGACGTCGACCTCGACGAGCTCGTCCCGAAGGGGCTCGGCCAGCTCACGCGCCCGTTCGGCACCGCACCGGTGGACCCCGGCGTGGGTGCGCTCTCCCTGGCCCGCACGCAGCGCCGCATCGCGGCGGAGAGCCGGCTCGGCATCCCGGCGGTCGCGCACGAGGAGTGCCTCGCCGGCTTCGCCGCGTGGGGTGCGACCGCATACCCGGTCCCGCTGTCGTGGGCTGCCACGTTCGACGCCGAGCTCATCGAACGGATGTCCCGCCGGATCGGCGAGGACATGCGATCGGTCGGCATCCACCAGGGCCTCGCCCCCGTGCTCGACGTGGTGCGCGACGCGCGCTGGGGCCGGGTCGAGGAGACCATGGGCGAGGACCCGTACCTGATCGGCACCATCGGGTCGGCATACGTGCGCGGGCTCGAGTCCGCCGGCATCGTCGCGACGCTCAAGCACTTCGTGGGCTACTCGGCCTCGCGCGCAGGGCGCAACCTCGCCCCGGTGTCGATCGGACGCCGCGAACTCGCGGACGTGCTGCTGCCGCCGTTCGAGATGGTGCTGCGCGAGGGCCGACCGCGGTCGGTCATGAACGCGTACACCGACCTCGACGGGGTCCCGACGGCGGCGGATGCCTCGATCCTCACCGAGCTCCTCCGCGACGTGTGGGGCTTCACGGGCACGGTGGTCGCCGACTACTTCTCGGTCGCGTTCCTGCAGACCCTGCACGGCACGGCCGGGTCGCTGGCGGATGCCGCGGCGGCCGCGCTCGAGGCGGGCATCGACGTCGAGCTTCCGACCGTCCACGCGTTCGGCGCCCCGCTCCTGGAGGCCGTCGCCGACGGCCGTCTCGACGAGGCAGTGCTCGACCGAGCGCTCCGGCGCGTGCTCGCCCAGAAGCTCGAACTCGGTCTCCTCGACGCCGAGTGGGATGCCATGCCGCCGGCCCTCGCCGGCCGCGCCGACGACATCGACGCCGTGCGGGGAACGGTGGACCTCGATCCGCCCGTGAACCGGGCGCTCGCCGCGGAGATCGCCGAGCGCGCGATCGTGCTCCTGCGCAACGACGGCACGCTGCCGCTCACTGCGCCGCGGCGGATCGCGGTCATCGGCCCGACCGCCCACGACCGGTTCGCGGTGCTCGGGTGCTACGCCTTCCCGACGCACGTGGGCGTCCACCATCCCGAGTCGGGCGACGGCATCGAGCTGCCCACGCTGCTCGAGTCGCTGCGCGTCGAGTTCCCCGACGCCGAGATCGTCCACGCCGCCGGAACGAGCATCGACGGCGACGAGGTCGACGGAATCCCGGATGCCACGGCGCTGGCGGCCTCGGCCGACGTCGTCGTGCTGGCCCTCGGCGATCGTGCGGGGCTGTTCGGCCGGGGCACGAGCGGCGAGGGCTGCGACGCCGAGTCGCTGCAGCTCCCGGGCGCCCAGGCCGTGCTGCTCGAGGCCGTGCTCGACGCCGGCGTGCCCACCGTGGTGACGATGCTCGCGGGACGCCCGTACACGCTCGGCACCGCGCCCGACCGTGCCGCCGCCATCCTCGAGGCGTTCTTCGCCGGCGAGGAGGGGACCCGCGCGCTCGCGGGCATCCTGAGCGGCCGCGTCGAACCCGGCGGGCGGCTGCCCGTCTCCGTGCCGGCGTCGGCGGGCGTGCACCCGTCGACCTACCTCGCGTCGCCGCTCGACCAGCGCAACGGCGTCTCGAACATCGATCCCACGCCGCGGTACCCGTTCGGCCACGGCCTCACGTACACGACGTTCGAGTGGTCGGACTTCGCGGGCGACGAGGCCGAGATCGGCACCGACGGTTCGGCCGCGGTGCGCCTGCGGGTCCGCAACGCCGGCGAGCGTCGCGGCGTCGAGGTGGTGCAGCTGTACCTGCACGATCCGGTCGCGACGATCGTGCGGCCCGTGCAGCGGCTCATCGGGTTCGCCCGCATCGAGCTCGCCCCGGGCGAGGAGGCCGATGTGCGGTTCATCGTGCCGGCCGACCTGGCGTCGTTCACCGTGCGCCCGGGCGAGCGGATCGTCGAGCCGGGCGAGCTCGTGCTGAGCGCGGGCCGTTCGAGCGGCGACCTGCCGTACGCGCACTCCGTGCGGCTCACCGGGCCGATCCGCACCGTCGACCACACCCGCCGGCTGCACCCCGAGGTGACGGTGGAGCGCATCGCGGCGCACACCGGTGCCGCCGCGGCATCCGTCATGGACTGAGGCCGCGCTCGCAGAAGCCCCCGATGCAGATAGGACCCACCCAGAAGGAGGACAGCCCTACCGGTCCCTCACCGGATCCCCTCGCATCACCACGCACCAGGACGGGTCGGCGTCGCCTCGCGCGACGCCGACCGCCATCGACGCGCGAAGGAGCGCTCATCATGCAACGACGCAGGATCCTGAGAACACTCGCCCTCGCCACTGCGGCCGCCGTGTCGGCCGCGCTCGGCGTCGCCATCGCGGCCCCGGCCAGTGCCGACCCGGTCATGGTCAGTGCGGCCGACTTCGAGGACGGCACCACCGGCCCCTGGGGTCCGCGCGGGGGCGTCTCGCTCACCGTGACCGAGGCCGAGGCCCACGGCGGCGCCAAGAGCCTCGCCGTGACGAACCGCACGGCGAACTGGCAGGGGGTGTCGGCGAGCTCCGCGACGCTGGGCCTGCAACCGGGTGGCACCTACCAGTTCTCGGCGTGGGTGAAGCTGCCCGCCGGCGAGGCGGGCACGACCGGCATCCACTTCACCGCGGAGCAGACGCCCGCCGGCGGCGGCTCGAACACCTACACGTGGATCGGCGGGTCCGTCGACACCACGGCCGACGGCTGGGTGCAGATCGGGGGCGCCTACGTGTTCCCCGACGCGCTGGCCGGCGCGAACCTGTACATCGAGGCGGCCGCGATCGGCGACCGGAACCCGTCGTTCCTTGTGGACGACCTCCTCATCACGACCGAGGACGGAGGCACGGTGCCCGATCCCGACTTCGTGCCGGGCGGCGCGATCAACCCCGTCGTCACGCCGGTGAGCCTGGCGGAGGGCACAGGGAACGTCTCGGCCCTGACGTTCGACGACGGGCCGAACCCCGGGACGACGCCTGCGCTGCTCGACTTCCTCGCCGCCCACGACCTGAAGGCCGTGTTCTGCGTCATCGGGCAGAACATCACCGCACCGGGCGGCGCCGCGATCCTGCAGCGGATCGTCGACGAGGGCCACGTGCTCTGCAACCACTCGACGGGCTACGCCGACATGGGCTCGTGGTCGGCGGCGCAGGTCGAGGCCGACCTGAAGGCCAACCTGCAGATCATCCGCACCGCGCTCGGCGACCCGAACCAGCCCGTGCCGTTCTGGCGCGCCCCCAACGGCAGCTGGGGCGTCACGCCGGCGGTCGCGGTCGCGCTCGGCATGCAGCCGCTCGCAGTGGTCAACACGATCGACGACTGGGCGACCCAGGATGTGGCGACCCTGACCGGGAACCTCCGCACGGCCATGAAGCCGGGCGAGGTCGTGCTCGCGCACGACGGCGGCGGCGACCGGTCGGGCACCCTCGCGGCGGTGCAGACGGTGGTCGCCGAGCGGCTCGCCGACGGCTGGCAGTTCGTCTTCCCGAAGGGCACGCCGCCGGCCGCGGGTGAGGTCGTGCTCGACACCGACTTCGAGGACGGGCTCGACGGCTGGGGCCTGCGCGGCGGCAGCGGCACCACGACCGCGACGGTCGAGCTCTCGACGGCGCAGGCGCACGGCGGCGCGCAGGCGGCGGTCGTGACGGACCGGTCGACCCAGGGCGACGGAATCGGCCACGACGTGACCGGGCTGCTCGACCCGTCCGTGACCTACGAGCTCACCGCCTGGCTGCGCTTCGGCGAGGGCCAGGACGTCGACGACGTCTGGCTGAGCCGCGCGAACACGACCGGCGGCACCACCGCCTTCGCGACGCTCGCGCAGTTCGACACCGTCACGAACAGCGGATGGACCGAGGTGACGGCGACCTTCCAGGGCTCCGACGCCGACGGCTCGCTGCTCTACTTCGAGACCCGGTGGGACAACGGCGCGGTGGGCAATATCAGCGACCTCTACGTCGACGACATCGTGCTCCGCGTGCCCGAGCCTCCGGTCATCGAGGACCTCACGGGCATCCGGGAGACGGTCGACTTCCCGGTGGGCGTCGCGATCGACAGCCGCGAGACGTCGGGTGCGGCATCCGAGCTGCTGCTGCGCCACTTCGACCAGGTGACGCCCGAGAACTTCATGAAGCCCGAGGCCTGGTACGACGCGGACGGCGACTTCGTCGCCGCGAACGCCGAGGCGGACGCCGTCATGGACTTCGCGCAGGAGCACGACCTGCGCGTGTACGGGCATGTGCTCGTGTGGCACAGCCAGACGCCCGCCTGGTTCTTCCAGGACGACGCGGGTCAGCCGCTCGCGGCCGACGACGCCGGCAGGGCGGTGCTGCGCGACCGGATGCGAACGCACATCTTCGACGTGGCCGAGTACCTCGCCGGGAAGTACGGTCCGTTCGGTTCCGACACCAACCCGCTCACCGCGTTCGACGTCGTGAACGAGGTCGTCTCCGACGGCGGCGAGTTCACCGACGGCCTGCGCCGCAGCGAGTGGTACCGGATCCTCGGGGAGGAGTTCATCGACCTCGCGTTCGCATACGCCGACGAGGCCTTCAACGAGGTCCACGCGGCGGATGGCGCGGACCGGCCGGTCGCCCTCTTCATCAACGACTACAACACCGAGCAGGGCGGCAAGCAGGAGCGCTACCGCGCCCTCGTGGAGCGGCTGCTCGCACGTGGCGTGCCGGTCGACGGCGTGGGACACCAGTTCCACGTGAGCCTCGCGATGCCCGTCTCGGCCCTCGAGCAGGCGATCGTCGCCTTCGAGGACCTGCCCGTCACGCAGGCGGTCACCGAGCTCGACGTCACGACCGGCACCCCGGTCGCGCAGGCGAAGCTCGTCGACCAGGGCTACTACTATCGCGACGCGTTCCGGGTGTTCCGCGAGCACGCGGACTCGCTGTACTCGGTCACGGTGTGGGGCCTCACCGACGGTCGCAGCTGGCGTGCCGGCTCGGGTGCGCCGCTGATCTTCGACGACCAGTACCGGGCCAAGCCCGCGTACCACGGTGCCATCGACGGCGACCTTCCCGCGCCGCAGCGCACCGCGAACGTGTTCGCCGGCGACGTGCCGCTCGACGATGCGGCGACCGCGTCGCCCGAGTGGGACCGGCTGCCGCGGCACGCCGTCGAGGGCGTGGCGGAGTTCCAGCTCCGTTGGGCGAGCGACCACCTCACGGTGTTCGCGAGCGTCGACGACGCGACGACGGATGCCGTGGACGGCGTGGAGCTGCGGCTCGGCGACGCCGTGATCACCGTCGGCCGCGACGGGTCGGGCGGCGTCGCGGCGGAGGTGACCGAGCACGAGGGCGGCTACGACCTCGTCGCGCACCTGCCGCTGTCGGGTGCCGTGCAGGGCGACACGCTCGCGTTCGACCTGCGGGTGACGGATGCCTCGGGCGAGACGGTGGGCTGGAACGCGCCGGGCGTGCTCGGCACGCTCACGCTCGTCGAGCCGCTGTCCGTCCTCGAGGTCGTCGAGGCCGACGCGGCACCCGCCGTGGACGGCGCGATCGAGGCCGCGTGGAGTGACGCGAACACCGTGCGCACCGAGAAGCCCGTGCTCGGGGAGACCGGCGCGACCGCGGACGTCCGCACGCTCTGGTCGGGCGACACGCTGTACGTGCTCGCGGAGGTCGCCGACCCGATCGTCGACGTCTCGGGCTCCGACCCCTGGATCCAGGACTCGGTCGAGGTCTACGTCGACCCGGGGAACGCGAAGAACGGCTCGTACCGGTACGACGACACGCAGATCCGGGTGAGCGCCGCGAACGCGGTGTCGTTCGGCACGGGCGACGAGGGGTTCCAGCGGGCACGCGTGCAGAGTGCCACGGCGCTCGTCGACGGCGGGTACGTCGTCGAGCTGTCGGTCGACCTCGGCGACGCTGCGGGCCTCGGCACCTTCCACGGGCTGGACTTCCAGGTCAACGACGCGTCGGGTGGCCAGCGCACGGCGATCCGCAACTGGGCCGACCCCACGGGTGCCGGGTACCAGTCGACGGCGCGCTGGGGCGTCGGCGAGTTCGTCGGCCCGGCCGCGCCGACCGCCGTCGAGAACGTCGTCGCGCCGTCGATCCAGGGCCAGTCGCTCGCGGGTCGCGTGCTCACGGCCGATCCGGGCGAGTGGAGCCCGTCGCCGGTGGAGCTGTCGTACCAGTGGCAGCGCGACGGCGTCGACATCCCCGGGGCGACCGGTGCGCTGTACCGCGTGCACGGCCTCGACCGCGGCTCGGCGCTGACGGTCATCGTCACCGCGACGGCCGACGGGCTCGACGCGGGCGTCGCGGCCACCTCGCCCGTCACCGTTCCCGGGATCGGCCGCCCGCTTCCCTAGCGCGGGCGATCGGCGGCGCCGCCGGCCGGGACTCCCCACCCGGCCGGCGGCGCCGTGCGTCGGATGCCGCGACCAGAGCCCGGATTATAGGAAGATATATGCCCATAAAGCCGGGCAAACCGCTACGATGCGGGACATGAGCAGCGCAGCATCCCGATTCGCGGTGGGTCTGCTGGCAGCCTGGGCAGTCGCGACCCTGGCCGCGTGCACAGCGTCGACCGATCCGCCACCGCAGTCCGCTTCGCCGACCACGCTCGCGGCACCGACTCCGACGCCGTCTGAAGGCGTCGCGTGCCAAGACCACTTCATCGCGCAGATCGAGTGGGGAACCGATCCGGCCGCTCCGCAGACCGCGTACATCGCGCTCACCAACACCGGCGACACGGACTGCTCCCTTTCCGGATTCCCGAGCGAGACGGCGTTCCTGGGCGCGTCCGGGCCGATCGAGACCGTGGGTTACGGCGTCGAAGGCGCTGCAACGGCCGACGACTACGGCCGCGCCGGCGAGGTCGTGACCATCGCTCCCGGGCAACGCGCCTACATCTGGGCCCGGATCGCGCAGACGGCCGATCGGGCGAGCGATGACCCCTGCCAGTTCCCGGTCGCCGCGACGGGGTGTCACCCTGGTGTTGCCCGACGCATCCGGTCCGATCGTCGCGCCGGTCGACATCGAAGTGTGCCTGGACGCCGACGAGGATGACCTCCAGGTCGGCCCCATCGATTCAGAAGCCCGACCTGCTTCGACCGGAGGATGATCACGTGAAGGGGTCGAAGCCAGGCGCGTGACCCGCGCTCAGGCTCGCGGGGGCGCCGTGCTGTCGCGCACCACGAGGCTCGTCGCGAGGTCCATGCGCGGCGTCGACTCCACGGCCTCCTCGGCGAGCCGCAGCGCGAGCAGTGCCGCCTCCTCGCCCATGCGCCGGAGCGGCTGGTGCACGGTCGTGAGCTTCGGCGTGAGCCAGCGCGCGAGCGGGATGTCGTCGTAGCCGACGACCGAGAGGTCCTCGGGCACGCGGATGCCGCGCTCCCGCGCCGCCTCGAGCACGCCCAGCGCCTGCATGTCGCTGCCGGCGAAGATCGCGGTCGGCCGCTCGGGGCCGTCGAGCACCTCGCGCGCCCGGTCGCGGCCGCCGGAGGTGTGGAAGTCGCCGAACCGGATCCACTCCTCGCGGATGGGGAGTCCCGCGGTGTTCATCGCCGAACGATAGCCGTCGAGGCGCGCGAGCGAGCACATCATGTCCTCGGGCCCCGTGATCGCCGCGATCCGCTCGTGTCCGAGCTCGATGAGGTGCCGGGTCGCGGCGAGGCCGCCCGACCAGTTCGCCGAGCCCACGCTCGGCACGTCGGGCGACGGGTCGCCGGCCGGGTCGACGATGACGAAGGGGATCGCCCGTGCGCGCAGCTGCTCCCGGTACTCGGGCGCGAGCTCCGAGAAGACGAGCACGACGCCCACGGGCCGGCGGCGGATGACGCCGTCGATCCAGTCGGGATCGGGCGCGTGCCGGCTGCCGCTCACGGTGAGCACGACGCTCAGGCCCTCCGCCTTCGCGACCGACTCGACCCCGCCGATGACCTCCATCGACCAGATCGGGTCGAGCTCGTGGAACACGAGCTCGATGAGGTCGGCGTGCGCCTCGGAGCGGCCGGCGCCGCGACGGACGTACCCACGATCGTGCAGGAGCTGCTCGACGCGCGAACGCGTCGCCGGCGCGACATCCGTTCGTCCGTTGAGCACCTTGGAGATGGTCGACAGCGAGACGCCCGCCTCCTCGGCGACCTCGGCCAGCGTCACCCGCTCCCCCGCGACATCCGTTGCCATGTTTCGAAGCCTATCGCCGAAACTTGCGATCCGTGAACAGCGCAGCCGACTCAGGATGCCGCGGCACCGCGCACCTCGCCGGCACGCCCCTCCTCGTCGACGACGGGCACGACGGCGCCCTCGCGGATCCACAGCGGCACGGTGTCGAAGCCGTGCACCTCGCGGCGCCAGCCACCGCCCTCGACGACCTCGCGCGTGAACCAGTTCGTCCACCGGCCCGCGGGCAGGTAGTAGTCCACCTCGCCCGACGCCGAGAACACCGGCGCCACCAGCAAGCTCGGCCCGAGCAGGTACTGCCGGTCGAGGTAGGCCGTCGCCGGGTCGTCGGGGAACTCGAGCTGCATCGGTCGCATGACCGGCCGGCCGGTGCGGTGCGCCTCGTCGCCCGCGGCGACGAGGTACGGGCGCAGCGAAGCCTTGAGCTTCGTGAACGCGCGAGCGACCTCGACCGCGCTCTGGCCCGGTGCCTCGTCGCCGGTGTCGAACGCCCACGGCACGCGGTAGCTCGTCGAGCCGTGCAGCCGCGAGTGGCTCGAGAGCAGCCCGAACGCGAGCCAGCGCTTGAACACCGCCGGGTCGGGGTCGCCCTCGAAGCCGCCGATGTCGTGGCTCCAGTAGCCGAAGCCGCTGAGCGCGAGCGACAGGCCGCCGCGCAGGCTCTCGGCCATGGAGGTGAAGGTCGACGAGTTGTCGCCGCCCCAGTGCACGGGCATCGACTGGCCGCCGGCCGTGGCCGACCGGGCGAACAGCACCGCCTCGCCCGGGCCGCGCACCTCCTCGAGCACGTCGAACACGGCCCGGTTGTAGAGCTGCGTGTAGCGGTGGTGCATCGCCTCGGGGTCGCTGCCGTCGTGCCAGGCGACGTCGATGGGGATGCGTTCGCCGAAGTCGGTCTTGATCGCGTCGACGCCCTGCGCGAGAAGGCGCCGCAGGTGCGCCTGGAACCAGCGCGTCGCCTCGGGGTTCGTGAAGTCGACGAGCGCCATGCCGGCCTGCCAGAGGTCCCACTGCCAGACGCTGCCGTCGGGCCGGCGCACGAGGTAGCCGTGCTCGACGCCCTCCCGGAACAGCCTCGAGCGCTGCGCGATGTACGGGTTCAGCCACGCGCTCACGCGCAGGCCGCGGTCGTGCAGGCGCGCGAGCATGCCCTCGGGGTCGGGGAACACGGCCGGATCCCACTCGAAGTCGGTCCAGTGGAACTCGCGCATCCAGAAGCAGTCGAAGTGGAACACCTCGAGCGGGATGTCGCGCTCGGCCATCCCGTCGATGAACGCGTTGACGGTGTCCTCGTCGTAGTCGGTCGTGAAGCTCGTCGAGAGCCAGAGGCCGTACGACCAGTCGGGCACCTGCGCCGGTCGGCCGGTGAGCCGCGTGTACCGGTCGAGCACCTCGGCAGGGGTCGGACCCGCGATGACGAAGTACTCGAGGCACTCCCCCGCGACCGAGAACTGCACCTGCTCCACGGCCTCGGAGCCGACCTCGAACGAGACGTGGCCCGCGTGGTTCACGAGCACGCCGTAGCCGCGATTCGTGAGGTAGAACGGCACGTTCTTGTAGGACTGCTCGCTCGACGTGCCGCCGTCGGCGTTCCACACGTCGACGGTCTGGCCGTTCTTCACGAGCGGGCCGAAGCGCTCCCCGAGCCCGTAGACGAGCTCGCCCACGCCCAGCGAGAGCTGCGCGTGCAGGTAGGCGGATGCCGCAGCGAGGCCCGTCGTCGTGATGCCGGCCACGCCCGCGGGCTCGGCCGCCACGGGGGCACCCGGCTCCAGCCGCATGTACCCGACCGACTTGTGCCCGCTCGACGTGTACGTGCCGCCGTCGTGCTCGAACGAGAGGTCCCACGGCGCGCCGCGTCGAATGCGCGCGCGCAGCGAGCCGGCGTCGACCACGCCGCCCTCGTCGTCGATCGCGATGACCGGGCGGTGCGCGGCATCCGACCCGATGCCGAAGCCGACGTCGCGCGGCGTGCCGCAGTGGTGCTCGATGCGCACCCGGATCACGCCCTCGGCCGGGCTCGCGAGCGAGACCGTGAGCATCGGCCGGTTGAGCGTGTCGCCCCGCGTCGCGACGACGCGCGTCGGCGCCCAGGCGACGAGCTCGTCGCCGTCGACCGCGAGGTCGCGGGCCTCCTGCGCGTAGAGCGCCTCGACGCCGGGCCGGGTGTGCCAGAACCCATCGGTGAACTTCATGACTACTTGACTGCTCCTGCGGTGATGCCCCGGGTGAGGGTGCGTTGGAAGATGAGGAAGAACACTAGGGTCGGGATGAGCCCGAGCAGCGCCGAGGCGCTCGTCGTCGTGACGTCCATGAGCCGGTCGCCCTGCAGCACGGTGATCGCCACCGGCACGGTCTGCGTGTCGTTCGACACGAGGAAGGTGAGCGGGATCAGGAACTCGTTCCACGTCCAGATGAAGAAGAAGATCAGCAGCACCGAGAGCGTCGGCCGCGAGATCGGGTACACGACCCGCCAGAGGATCTGCCACCGGCTCGCGCCGTCGAGCGAGGCCGCCTCGAGCATCTCCTTCGGGAACGTCGAGTACACGGATGCGAGCAGGTAGGTGCCGAACGCCGACTGGATGACGGTGAAGATGATGATCACCGCCCACTGGCTGTCGTAGAGGCCGACCTCCTTGAACATGAAGTACAGCGGGTAGAGCAGCACCTCCTGCGGCAGCATGTTCGCGAGCAGGATGAGCACGACGATCCAGAGCCGGCCCTTCACCCGGCCGATGCCGAGCGCGAAGGCGTTGAACATCGACAGCGCCACCGCGAAGACCGCGACGAGCCCCGAGATGAACACGCTGTTCCAGAGCTTCTGCGGGAAGTCGACGCGCTCCCAGAACGCGACGATGCCGTCGACGTAGAACTCGGTCGGCAGTGTCAGCGGCCCCGACGTGTTGTAGTCGGCCGGCGACTTGAACGAGTTGATCAGGATGAGCAGGAACGGCACGGCGATGAAGAAGCCGAGCACGATCGCGACGACGAGCACGACCCAGTCGCCGGTCGTGCGCTTCGTGGGGCCGTTCGCGCCGCGGCCTGACCCGCGGCGCGACGCGCGACGGCGGCTCGACGGGGGCGGGGGCAGCTCGACCGCGCGGTGGTCGGGGTCGAGCTCCTCGATGATGGCGGTCATCGCTCCTCCTCCTGCTTCTCGACGCGGTTCTGCACGAGGATGAACACCACGCTCACCGCCGCGATGACGATCGTGAGGGCCGTCGCGATGGTGGCGCCGTATCCGACCTGCTGCGACTGGAAGAACTCGCTGTACGCGTAGTAGGCCGGCACGATCGTGGCCGTGCCCGGGCCACCGCCCGTGAGGGCGTAGACGGGGCCGAACACCTTGAGCGCGGCGATCGTGCAGGTCAGGGTGACGACGAAGATCTCGGGCCGGATGATGCCGAGCGTGATCGCGCGGAACCGCTGGAACCAGTTCGCGCCGTCCAGCTCGGCCGCCTCGTAGAGCTCGGGGTCGACCCGCTGCAGCGCGGCCATGAAGATGACGATCGGGTAGCCGAGCTGCACCCAGACCATGATCACCATGATGCTGGCGAGGGCGGTGTCGGGGCTGCCGAGCCAGTTGTGGGAGAGGTCGCCGAGGCCGATCGCCTCGAGCACCTGGTTGAGGGCGCCGTTCTGCGGGCGCAGGATCCAGCCGATGACGATCGCGGCGATGACGGCGGGCAGGATCTGGGGCAGGTAGTAGGTGGCGCGCAGGAAGCTCGCGAGCTTCCCGCCGAACTTCTTGCCGATGAGGTCGAACAGCATGGCGGCCAGCACGAGGCCGACGAGCGTCGGCACGACCACCATCGCGACGATCATCGCGATCGAGTTGCCGAACGACGTCCAGAAGACCTCGTCGCCCATCAGCTCGACCCAGTTGTCGAGGCCGATCCACTCGGGCGGGCGGATGCCGCGGTACTCCGTGAAGGTGAGGAAGACGTTCCACCCCAGCGGGATCACGACGATGACGGCGAGCAGGGCGAGGCCCGGCACGAGGTAGAGCCAGAACGCGTTCCGGCCCGAGCCGGGGATGAGGCTCCGGCCGCCGCGCGCGGGGCGACGCGCCTCGCGTCGCGCGGCGGCGTCGCCGCGCTCCGGCAGGGTCGCCGCCCGCGTGTCGAGGGCTTCGGACATGATGGTTCCTTCCGAGGTGGGTCGAGGGGCGGATGCCGCGGGCCGACGTGCGCCCGCGGCATCCGTCATCGGTCAGCCGACGATGTCCTCGACACCGGCCTGGTACTGCTCGCCGAGCTGCTGCTGGACGTCGGCGGGCGACTTGGTGCCGTTGACCAGCTCCTGGAGCGCGGCGTTCAGCTCGTCGTAGAACGTCGGCGTGGGCCAGTCGGGGTAGAAGGCGATGCCGTCCTTCTCGGTGAGCGCGTTGAAGTTCGCGATGAGCTCCTGCGACTTCGGGTCGGTGATGTCGGCCTCGTCGGCCGCCACCGGCACGCCGCCGTTGTTGCCGAGGATCGCCTGGATCTCGGGGCGCATCGTGATGTCGATGAACTCGTAGGCGAGCTCCTTGTTCTTCGCCTGCTCGGGGACGACCCACATGTTGCCCGCGGATCCCGGCGACAGCTCGGTCTCGGGGAACAGGAACGTGCCCCACTCGAAGTCGGAGATCTCGCTCGCGAAGCGGCCGTACCACCAGCTGCCCGAGAAGAAGATCGGGTAGTCGCCGCTGATGAAGCCGACGCCCGCGTCCTCGGCCTTGAGGCCGCTCGAGTCGGTGGAGATGTAGCCCTTCCCGGTCCAGTCCGCGATGGTCTCGGTCGCGTACGTGATCTCGTCGCCCGTCCAGTCGACGGGGTTCTCGTAGAGCTGGTAGTCGTTCACGAACTGGCGGTCGGCCTTGGAGAGCGCGAGCTGGTACCAGAGCTGGCCGAGCGGGTACTCCGCGGCCGACTCGGCGAGCGGGGTCACGCCCTGCGCGGCGAAGGCGGCGAGCACGTCCTCGAACTCGTCGAGCGTCGTCGGCACCTCGAGGCCGGCGGCCGCGAACGCGTCCTTGTTGTAGTAGACCTCGACGAACTCGCCGTAGTTGGGCACGCCGAACCAGCTGCCCGAGCCCATGATGCCGTCCTCGTCGTACTTCGCCGTGGTCTGCAGCGAGGGCGCGAGGGCGTCGTCCCAGCCGTACTCCTCGACCGCGTCGTCGAGCGGCGTGAGCAGCCCTTGGCTCGAGAGGAGGCCCGCGGTCGCGTTGCCCTTGTTGTACTCGAGCAGGTCGGGGGCCTCGTCGGAGTTGAGGACCTGGCTGGCGGTCGATCGGATCTGCTCGAAGCTCTTCTCCTCGAACTCGACGGTCGCGCCGGTCTCCTCCTCGAAGACCTTGATCGCCTCGTCCCAGGCCTTGCCCATCGCGCTGTCGGCGCCCTCGTAGTGCCAGAGGCGGAGCGTGTCGGCGTCGCCGCCTGCGTCGCCGCCCGAGCAACCGCTCAGGGCGAGCGCGGCGGCCGCGAGGGACGCGGCGACCGCGAGGGTCTTGGTGTGCTTCATTGCTACCTCCGTGGGGGATGTGGTTGGGGTGTTCGTGTGGTGCGTGGATGGTGGTGAATTGTCGAAGCGCTTCGATAGGAAGCCGCGAAGCACCCCGACAGGGTGGCGCCGCGCCGGTCAGGGCGGCGGCGCGGTCGAGCCCCGGTCCTGGTACCCGGGCTCGATGAGGTGCACGCCGGGGGCGACGTCGTCGCCCTCCACGAGGCGCATGGCGAGGTCGACCGCGAGGTCGCACGACGCCTGCGGCACCAGCGGCACCGAGTCGATGGGCGGATGGAAGGCGGTGGTGTCGAACGTCGCGCCGACCGACACGACCGAGACGTCGTGCGGCACGACGAGGCCGCGCCGGGCGACCTCGTCGAGCGCGGCGGCGTGCCCCGCGTCGTCGCAGTGCAGCACGAGCCCGGTCGTGCCGGCGTCGAGCAGCGCGCGCACCGAGGCGCGCACCCCCTCGCCGCGCCGGCCGTTCGGCTCGGGCAGCTCGACGGATGCAACGAGCCCGAGCTCCGCGGCGCGGCGCTCGAAGCCCGACCGCACGCGCGGCGGGAAGTTCGACTTCTCGTAGGCGACGGGCGGGTGGCCGACCAGCCCGATGACGCGGTGGCCGAGCTCGGCGAGGCGATCGACGGCGAGGCCCGCCGCCGCCTCGAAGTCGAGGTCGACGCACACGAGGCCCTCGTGGTCGTTCGGCACGCCGATGAAGACCGACGGCAGCGAGATGCGCCGGGCGAGGTCGACGCGCTCGTCGTCGGGGGCGACGTCGAGCACGAGCACGCCGTCGACGAGCCCGCTCGAGGCGACCCGGCGCATGCCGGCCGACGCCTCCTCCTCGGTGAGGAGCAGGATGTCGTAGTCGAAGCGCCGGGCGGCGATGGAGGTCGCGAGCACGAACGCCATGTGCGCCGGCGCGTGGGTGTCGGCGCGGAACGGCTCGGTGAGCGCGAAGATGTTCGTGCGGCGGCCGGCGAGCATGCGAGCGCCGGCGTTGGGCCGGTAGTCGAGGTCGCGCACGGCCTGCTCGATGCGTCGCCGTGTCTCGGCGGAGATCGTGCGCTTGCCGCTCAGGGCGTACGACACGGTGCTGATCGACACACCGGCGGCCTTGGCCACCTCGTGGATCTTCGCCATGTCGGACTCCATCGTCTAAACGTTTCGATCGGTTCGTCGGGAACTGTACGCACATGTCGAAGCGCTTCGCAAGTGTTTTGTGGAAATCTCGAACAAATGGCTCTCGGTGCCTCCGGACTTGCGCCACGACCGGGCGGAGCCTTATGTTGTATCTGCCAACAAATCACCGATGACGCTGAAAGGCGGTCACCCATGGCCAGCGCGCCCACCCGCGACGACAAGTTCTCCTTCGGCCTCTGGACCGTCGGCTACAACGGCACCGATCCCTTCGGCGGCCCGACGCGGAAGCCCCTCGACGTCGTGCACGTGGTCGAGAAGCTCGACGAGCTCGGCGCCTACGGCCTCACCTTCCACGACGACGACCTGTTCGCGTTCGGCTCGTCCGATGCCGAGCGCCAGACGCAGATCGACCGCCTGAAGGGTGCGCTCGAGGCGACGGGCATCATCGTGCCGATGGTCACGACCAACCTGTTCAGCGCGCCCGTCTTCAAGGACGGCGGCTTCACGTCGAACGACCGCCAGGTGCGCCGCTTCGCGCTCCGCAAGGTGCTGCGCAACATCGACCTCGCCGCCGAGCTCGGCGCGAAGACGTTCGTGATGTGGGGTGGCCGCGAGGGCGCGGAGTACGACGCCGCCAAGGACATCCGCTCGGCCCTCGAGCGCTACCGCGAGGCCGTCAACCTCCTCGGCGACTACGTGACCGACAAGGGCTACGACCTGAAGTTCGCGATCGAGCCCAAGCCGAACGAGCCCCGCGGCGACATCCTGCTGCCCACCGTCGGCCACGCGCTCGCCTTCATCGACTCGCTCGAGCGGCCCGAGCTCGTCGGCCTCAACCCCGAGGTCGGCCACGAGCAGATGGCGGGCCTCAACTTCGCCGCCGGCATCGCCCAGGCGCTGTACCACGGCAAGCTCTTCCACATCGACCTCAACGGCCAGCGCGGCATCAAGTACGACCAGGACCTCGTGTTCGGCCACGGCGACCTGCACAACGCGTTCGCGCTCGTCGACCTGCTCGAGAACGGCGGCCCCAACGGCGGACCGGCCTACGAGGGCCCCCGCCACTTCGACTACAAGCCGAGCCGCACCGAGGACGAGACCGGCGTCTGGGACTCCGCCGCGGCGAACATGCGCACCTACCTGCTGCTGAAGGAGCGCGCCGCGGCCTTCCGCGCCGACCCCGAGGTGCAGGAGGCGCTCGAGGCCGCGAAGGTGCTCGAGCTCGCGCAGCCGACCCTCGGCGACGGCGAGTCCTACGACGACCTCCTTGCCGACCGTTCGGCGTTCGAGGACTTCGACGCCTCGGCGTACCTGGGCGGCAAGGGCTTCGGCTTCGTGCGCCTGCAGCAGCTCGCCACGGAGCACGTGCTCGGCGCGCGCTGAGGCCCTGGAGGCATCCGCCGGCACCGCGCGGATGCCGCCACCTCCCCCACCCTCCCCCACCCACCGCCGCCCCTCTGCGCCACTTCGGCGGCCGACGCGCCACGTGAAGTGGCGCAGAGGACGCGCAAGTGGCGCAACGATCAGCATGTCCCGCTGACGAAGGAGTTCCCATGGCCCTGGTCGCCGGCGTCGACTCGTCGACGCAGTCCTGCAAGGTCGTGATCCGGGATGCCGCGACCGGCGCGCTCGTGCGCTCCGGCCGGGCCCCGCACCCCGACGGCACCGAGGTCGACCCCGCCGCCTGGTGGGGCGCCCTGCTGCAGGCGTTCACGGATGCCGGCGGGCTCGACGGCGTCGAGGCGATCTCGATCGGCGGGCAGCAGCACGGCATGGTCGTGCTCGATGCCGAGGGCCGGGTCATCCGCGACGCCCTGCTCTGGAACGACACCCGGTCGGCAGGGGCCGCGCGCGACCTGATCGACGAGGTGGGCGCCGACGAGTACGCGCGCCGCACGGGCGTCGTGCCGGTGGCGTCGTTCACGGCGACGAAGCTCCGCTGGCTGCGCGACGCCGAGCCCGATGCCGCGGCGCGCGTCGCGGCGGTGGCGCTGCCCCACGACTGGCTGACGTGGCGCCTGCGCGGCTACGGCCCCGAGGGCGAGTCGCCGCTCGGTCCGGTGCTCACCGAGCTCACGACCGATCGGTCGGATGCGAGCGGCACCGCGTACTGGGGCGCCGACGGCTACGACCGAGACCTCCTCGCCCGGGCGCTCGGGCACGACGCGATCCTCCCGCGCGTGCTCGGCCCCGGCGAAGCGGCGGGCCGCACGCCCGACGGCATCCTCGTCGGCCCCGGCGCGGGCGACAACGCGGCGGCCGCGCTCGGCCTCGACGCGGCATCCGGCGACGTCGTGGTGTCGATCGGCACGAGCGGCACGGTCTTCGCCGTGACGGATGCCCCCGTCGCCGACGCCTCGGGCACGGTCGCCGGGTTCGCGGATGCCACGGGGCGCTTCCTCCCGCTCATCGCCACGCTCAACGCGGCTCGCGTGCTCGACGCCACCGCCCGCCTGCTCGGCGTCGACCACGCCGAGCTCGGGCGGATCGCGCTCGAGGGCGAGCCCGGGGCATCCGGCGCCGTGCTCGTGCCGTACTTCGAGGGCGAGCGCACGCCGAACCTGCCCGACGCGACCGCGTCGTTCTCGGGCCTCACGCTCGCGAACACGACGCGGCCGTCGATCGCGCGCGCCGCGATCGAGGGCATGCTGTGCGGACTCGCCGACGGGCTCGACGCCGTGCGCGGCCAGGGCGTCGACGCGCAGCGCGTGCTGCTCATCGGCGGGGCGGCGCAGAACCCCGCCGTGCGGCAGGTTGCGGCGCAGGTCTTCGACGTGCCGGTGACGGTGCCCGCGCCCGGCGAGTACGTGGCCGACGGCGCGGCGCGGCAGGCGGCGTGGGTGCTCACGGGCGAGCGGCCGGTGTGGCCGGTCGAGACCGCCGAGGAGCTCGCGCCCGACACGCGCGCGGTGATCCGCGAGCGGTACGCGGCGGCGGCTGCAGGCGTCGCGGGCTGAGAACGCCGAGGTCAGGGCCGTCTTCCAGCCGTGCTCGCGGCTCGCGGGCGTAGCATGAAGCCGAGACGTCGCCGTACCACGGCGCCGCCCCGGACCATGAGCGAGGGAGCGATGATGTCCGATTCCACTCCGAACGAGCCCGCCGAGCAGGACGACGCGACCGAGTCGACCGACCGCCTCGTGGGCCGCTACACCGAGGTCGACGGCGAGGGCCCCGAGGTCCGCGGCGTCGCCGGCGAGTACACCCGCACCGACGGCGTGGCCGACGACGAGTCGGTCGAGGGCGACTACACCTCGACGGCCGAGCATCCCGACGCGGTCGATCCGTCGGAGCGCCACGGCAAGTACATCCGCACCGAGCCCCCGAAGCCGCACCCGGGCAAGCACACGGTCTGACGGACTCCCGATCAGGCGAGCCGACCGGGCGACGATCCGGTCAGGCGAGTGTGGTCGGCGCGCCCTGCGGCGCTGACGAGTCCTGCGACCCCGGCGCCGCCAGCGCGAGTGCGACCATGTCGGCGAGGTCGGCGCTGCGGCCTGCGCGTCGGCCCCGCTCGAACATGCGTGTGCCGTCCGCGCCGCCGCGCTCGAGCGCCTGCTCGAGGATCCGGCCGTGCAGCGAGAAGCTCCCGCCCGTCGCGAGGCCCTTGCGTTCCCGCACGTTCTCGGCCGCCCCGAACAGGACCCCGGACCGCTCGAGGTCGCCGGTGACCGCCGCCACCGCCGACATCGCCTCGAGTCCGTAGGCGAAGCCCTCCTCGTGGCCGAAGGACGAGGAGATGTCGAGCTGCTCGACGAAGGCCGCCCGAGCCTGCGCGACGTCGCCGCTCAGCAGTCGCTCCCAGCCCAGGTGGTTGAGGGCGATGGCCTCGCCGAGGCGGTCGCCGCCGGCGCGGGCGATCGCGAGGCCGTCGCTCAGCAGTCCGAAGGCACGGTCCAGCTGACCGCGCGCCATCGCCGCCCTGGCCAGCATGATCCGCACCAGGGTCCGACCGAACGTGCTCTCGAGGTCCTCGGCGAGCTCGAGCCCCCGGTCGAGGTTCGCCTCGGCGGAATCCAGCTCGGGCGGGTCGAGCGAGAGCTGCGCGACGGCGAGCATCACGCGCGAGAGCGTCTCGCCGTAGACGTCACCCGTGCGGTGGAAGTAGGCCACGCAGTCGGCCAGCACGGCGACTCCCGCGGCATCCGTCGCTTCGCCGAAGCGGATCGAGCTCGAGTAGAACCGCGCGATGGTGCGGCTCCGCTCGTCGAGCTCGGCACCCGACTCGAGCATCCGGTTCATCCAGCCATGGACCTCGCCGAGCTGTCCGCCGACCCACCAGAACCAGTGCAGGTGCCACACCAGTTCGGCGAGATCGCGGAACTCCGCGGTGGCGAGGAAGTGGTCGACGGCGGCCCGCAGCTCGTCGCGCTCGTCCGCGAGCCGCGACATGAGGGTGATCTGGTCCATCCACGTGTACTGCCGGCTCGAGGTGTCGCAGAGCGCCGCGTAGAACCGGGCGTGCCGTTCCTCCGTCGCGGTGAGGATGCCGCGCTCCTCGAGACGCTCGCGTCCGTACTCGCGCACCGTGGCGAGCATGGTGTACCAGGCCCGATCGCCTCGATCCTGCTCGCGCACCAGGCTCCCGTCGATCAGGGCGGCGAGCGCGTCCATCGCGTCCACGTCGCCGAGGCCGTCCGCCATCCACTCGGCGGCGTCGAGTCCGAAGCCCGACCGGAACACGCCGAGCCGCAGCAGCAGCTCGCGCTCCTCCTCGCGGAGCAGCTGCGCGCTCCAGTCGATCGTCGCCCGCAGCGTGCGCTGGCGCTCTGGCAGGTCACGAGCGCCGCCGGTCAGCAGCGACAGCGCGTGGTCGAGGCGTTCCCCGAGCGCGGCAGGCGTCAGCACGCGCAGGCGAGCCGCAGCCAATTCGAGCGCGAGCGGCGCGCAGTCGAGCGCCGTGCAGATCGCGGCGACCTGCGCCGCGTTGGCGTCGGTGAGCTCGAAGTCGGGCTTCACCGCACGGGCACGCTCGACGAGCAGGTCCATCGCAGCCTCAGGCGGCAGCGGACCGAGCTCGATGCTCTGCTCGCCGCCCACCCGCAGCGGGATGCGGCTCGTCGCCAGCATCGACACCTCGGTCGCGCCGAGGAGCGCCGCGAGCGTCGGCGCGGCCTCGACGACCTGCTCGACGTTGTCGACCACGAGCAGCATGCGTCGATCGGCGAGCGCGACGCGCAGCGTCTCGGCGATGGGCGCCTCGCCGGTGTCGCGGATGCCCAGAGTGCTCGCCACGGTCGTGATGACGAGCCCGGGATCGACCACGGGCGCGAGGTCGACGAACACCACGCCGTCGGGGTACGACGTCTCGACCTCGCGGGCGGCGGCGATCGCGAGTCGGCTCTTGCCGATGCCACCGGGCCCGGTGAGCGTCACGAGCCGGTTGCCGTCGTCGGCCAGCATGCGGGTCACGGTCGCGAGCTCGGCATCGCGTCCGAGGAGCCGGGTGAGCGGCGACGGCAGGCGCACCGATTCCGTCGACGCGGGCTGGGGCGCCGGTTCGGTGAACGGCACACGACGGGGATCGGCCGCGTCGAAGCGCTCGGCGAGCAGCGACGCGAGATCGGCGGCGACGAGGTCGACGAGGTCCGCGGCATCCGTGAAGGAGGCGTACGAGGCGTGGTCGTCGGCGCGGATGCGCGCGATCAGGCCCTCGAGCCGATCGTCGCGCCGCTCGGTGCGCTTGAGGTAGATGAGCTTCGGGATGTCGGGGGCGAGGTTCCACTCGTCCTCGAGGCCCGACACGTCCTCGCCGGGGGCGATCCAGCCGTACTGCTCCCCGTAGATGCCGACGAAGATGTCGCTCTGCTCGAGGTACGCGCGGTACAGCGATCGCGGCGGATGCGGCCGCGCGCCGAGCTCGAACATCACGGGCGCCATCGACAGCCGCTCGATCGCCGCCCGGGCCGCGCGGCGCTCGGGCGCCAGCTCCTTCAGCGTCGAGCTGACGAACACGCGCAGGCGCTGATCGGGCGTTCGGATGCCCCCCGCGACCCGGTCCATGCGGCCAGTCTCCTGCCGTGCGGCGCCGACTGTCCAGCACCGGCGGCACCCGAGAACGAGGGTGACGGATGCCACGGTGCATCCGTCGCCCTCTGATCACGCGAGGGCCAGCTCGACGACGTCGGCGAGCTCCGCCTCGCGTCCGCCTCGACGTGCCGCCTCGAACCGCGACGCCTCAGGCCCCGCCAGCATCCGCTCGAGGAACGGCTCGAAGAACGACAGCGGCGAGCGCGTCGGCAGGCCCTTGCGCGTCCGGATGTCCTCAGCCGCGCCGAGCATCCGGCCGGCGCGCTCGACCTCGCCTGAGGTGGTCGCGACCGCGAACATCCCCTCGAGCGCGTCCGCGAGGCCCTCCTCGTGCCCGATCGTCGACGCGAGGAGGAGCTGCTCACCGAAGCACTGGCGGGCGCGTTCGGGTTCGCCGGCCAGCATGTGCGCCCATCCGAGGTGGCTGAGCGCGATCGCCTGGCCGAGCAGGTCGCGGATGCCGCGCGCCACGGTCAGGCTCGTGTCG
The DNA here is from genome assembly GCF_008122505.1 of Agromyces mariniharenae. NCBI lineage: Bacteria > Bacillati > Actinomycetota > Actinomycetes > Micrococcales > Microbacteriaceae > Agromyces > Agromyces mariniharenae. Next base: position 631,915 of record NZ_VSSB01000001.1, read on the forward strand.
AACTGCCTGACGGCATCGTCCGCCCGGCCCTGCGCGAGGCGGACCCGACCGATCATGACTCCGGGCATCGCACCGGCGAACGCGGTGTCGTACTCCGCGGCGAGGTCGAGGGACCGCCGGGCGCTCTCCTCCACCCCCTCGAGGTCGGGCGGCACCTGTGCGAACTGCGCGACGGCGAGCGAGGCGAGCGCGAGGGCCTCACCGCGGGGATCGCCCTCACGACGGAAGTGGTCGACGCACCGGCGCATGGTCGGCACGATCGACTCGTCGGACGTGCTCCAGTACCGGATGGAGTTCCGGCAGTACTCGGCAAGCACCCTCGACCGCTCGCTGAGCTCGACGCCCGGTTCGAGCAGCCGGTCCATCCACGTGACGAGCTCGCCGGACCGGCCGCCGCCCCACCAGAACGTGTAGAGCGACCAGCCGATCTCCGCGACGGCATCGAACCGACGCGCCGCGAAGAGGTGGTCCACCGCGGCGCGCACCTCGTCGTGCTCGTCGAGGAGGCGCGTGATCCCCTCGACCTGCCCGCGCCAGGTCGCCGACGCTCCGGCTGCGACGAAGAGCCCGAGGTAGAAGTCGGCATGCCGCTCCAGCGACGCCGCCAGCCGTCCGGCCTCGGCGAGCCGGTCACGACCGTACTCGCGCACCGTGGCGAGCATCGTGAACCACGCCCGCGACCCGCGATCCTGTTCGCGGACGAGGCTCCCGTCGACGAGGGCGCCGAGCGCGTCGACGACGTCCACGTCGGCGAGGTCGGCGGCCACCCATTCGACGGCGTCGAGGCCGAAGCCCGCGCGGAAGACTCCCAGCCGCACGAGCAGTTCCCGCACGGGTTCCGACAGCAGCTGCGCGCTCCAGTCGATGGTCGCCCGCAGCGTGCGCTGGCGTTCGGGGAGGTCGCGTGCGCCGCCGACGAGCAGGGGCAGGGCGTGGTCGAGCCGTTCGAGGAGCGCAGCAGGCGTCAGCACCCGAAGTCGAGCGGCGGCGAGCTCGAGTGCGAGCGGAACGTCGTCGAGGGCGTCGCAGATGGCGACGACCTTCGGCGCGTTGTCGTCGGTGAGCTCGAAGTCGGGCTTGACCGCACGGGCGCGCTCCACGAACAGCTCCACGGCCTCCGCCGACGGGAGCGGACCGAGCGCCACGGTCTGCTCCCCCCGCACCCTGAGCAGGATCCTGCTGGTCGCGAGCACGGACGCCGACGACCCGCCGAGCAGCCCGCTGAGCTCGGGCGCGGCGTCGACCACCTGCTCGACGTTGTCGAGCACGAGGAGCAGCCGCCGTCGGCCGAGCGCGCCGGCGAGCTTCTCCGCGAGCGGCCGGTCGCCGGTGTCGCGGATGCCGAGCGCGTTGGCGACCGCCGCGATCACGAGTCCCACGTCGAGCACGGGCGCGAGGTCGACGAACACGACGCCGTCGGGGAACGCCGCCTCCACGGCGCGTGCGGCGGCGACCGCGAGGCGACTCTTGCCGATCCCGCCCGGACCGGTGATGGTCACGAGCCGCTGCCCGTCGTCGGTCAGCATCCTCGCGACGGTCGCGAGTTCGCCCGCTCGGCCGACGAGCCGGGTGAGGGGCGACGGCGGCCGCACGGGCTCGGTCGAGAACACCTCGGCGGCGGGATCGCCGAGCGAGTCGTGCCGGCCGCCCGCCGCGTCGAACCGTTCGGCGAGCAGCGTCGCGAGGTCGGCGGTGACCAGATCGGCGAGCTCCGCGGCATCCGTGAACGCGACGTACGAGGCGCCGTCGGCGTCGCGGATGCGGGCGAGCAGGTCGTCGAGCCGTTCCTGCCGTCGGTCGCTCCGCTTGAGGTAGACGAGCTTCGGGATGTCGGGCGCGACGTTCCACTCGTCTTCGAGGCCCGACACCTGCTCGCCCGGGGCGATCCACCCGTACTGCTCCCAGTAGATGCCGACGAAGATGTCGCTCTGTCCCAGGTAGGCGCGGTAGAGCTCCCGCGGCGGGTGCGGCCGGGCGCCGAGCTCGAACATCACGGGCGCCATCGACAGCCGCTCGATCGCGGCACGTGCCGCGCGGCGTTCGGGCGCCAGCTCCTTCAGCGTCGAGCTGACGAACACGCGCAGGCGCTGGTCGGGCGTTCGGATGCCGCCGGCGGCCGGGATCATGCGTCACAGTCTCGCCGCCCGCTCGCGCAGGTGTCCAGCACCGCCACTCCCCCAGAACGGCCGGTCAGGGGTTCGCGGGGAGCGGCTCGTCGTGCGCCGTCTCCCGCGACATGGCCAGGGCGATCGCGACGATGTCGTCGAGGTCGGCCGCGCGGCCGGCCGCACGGCCGACCTCGAGCCGGGCGGCGTCGGGCCCGGCACGCACCCCGTCGAGGATCTTGCCATGGAACAGAAATCGCCGGTTCCAGAAGAGGTTCTTGCGCTCTCGCAGGACCTCGGCCGCGCCGAAGAGACGTCCCGCCAGCTCGATCTCACCCTGCCGGGCGGCCACGGCGAACAGCCCCTCGAGGGCGAAGGCCAGTCCTTCGTCGCTTCCGATCTCGGTCGACACCCTGATCTGCTCGCCGAACCGATATCGCGCCTCGTCGAGGTCCTCGGTCAGCACGCCGACCCATCCGAGATGGTAGTGGGCGATGCCCTCCCCGAAGCGGTCGTCGATCGACCGCGCACGGTCGATGACCTCCTCGAACCTCCGGCGCGCCACGGCGAAATCACGACGGAAGAGCGCGAGGAAGCCGAGCGTCGTGCCGGCGATCCCCTGCCCGAACGGGTCGTCGATCTCGGTCATGAGGGCGTAGGCCCGGTTCGCAGCACGCACGGCCCCGAAGTAGTCGGGGAAGCGCTTCGCGAGTCGTGCTGCGGCGAGGGCGATGAACACCATTCCCTCACCCCGGCGATCGCCCTCCCTGCGGAAGACCTTCGCGGCGCTCACCAGCGGCCGGCGAACGCGAATGGGCTCGAGCGACTGCCACGATGCCAGGCTCGAGGAGAAGAATGCCATGATCGCCTGCGAGCGCGCGGACAGGTCGTGCTCGACGGCCCGGAGCCGGAGGGCCCAGTCAGTCGCCTCGACGATCTGCCCGCCGGCCCACCAGAACCACAGCAGCGACCAGAGCACCTCCGTCGCGTCGTCGTTCCGATGCGAGTCGATGAGGTGCTCGATCGCGGCTCGGAGCTCGTCGCGCTCGTCCACCAGCCGCGGCATCCAGAGTCGCTGCTCCGGCGTCGTCAGTGCTCGCCCGGCACGGTCGGCGAACTCGACGTAGAAGTCCGCGTGAGCGTCGCGGGCCTGCCCGAGGCCGCCGCCGGCGCTGAGCTCGTCGAGGGCGTACTCCCGAACGGTGGCCGGCATCGTGTACCAGACGCGCTGGCCGTGATCCCGTTCTCGGATCAGGCTCGCCTCGACCAGTGTGCTGACCGCGTCGAGCGCCTCCGTCGTGTCCTCGTCCTGCGCCATCGAGAGGGCCGCCTCCAGGGCGAAACCGCTCCGGAAGACTCCGAGGCGCAGGAGCAGGCGTCGTGCATCGTCCCGGAGCAGGCGGACGCTCCACTCGATCGTCGACCGGATCGTGCGTTGGCGCTCGGGGAGGTCGCGCCCGCCGTGGGCCAGCAGCGGAAGCGCCTCGTCGAGCCGATCGACGAGCGCCTCGGGAGTCATGACGCGCATCCGGGCGGCCGCGAGCTCGAGTGCCAGCGGGACGCCGTCGAGCGCGGCGACGATCGTGGCGATGTCGCCGGCGTTCGCCCCCGTCCGCTCGAATCCAGGCTTCGCGGCGCGTGCGCGCTCGATGAAGACGGCCTCCGCCGGAGCCGGCTGGAGCGGACCGAGCTCCACGATGACCTCCCCGTCGAGCCGCAACGGGATACGGCTCGTCGCCAGGATCGCGACGGCCGTGTCGTCGAGGAGACGACCGAGATCGGGGGCTGCGTCGACGACCTGCTCGACGTTGTCGAGCACGAGCAGCATGCGGCGATCGCCGAGCGAGATCCGAACGGCGTCGTCGGGCGAGGTCCCGTCCCTGATGCCCAGGGCCTTGGCCACCGCCGCCATCACGTCGGCCGCGTCCTCGAGTCCGGCGAGCGCGACGAACGCGACGCCGTCCGGAAAGGACGCCTCCGACGCCCGGGCAGCTGCCACGGCGAGGCGGCTCTTGCCGATCCCGCCCGGACCCGTGACGGTGACGAGCCGTCGGCCGTCGGCGAGCAGTCGGGCGAGCTCGGCGGTCTCCCTCTCGCGACCGCGCAGCACCGTCCGCGGCGACGGCAGCCCCACGAGCGCGGTCGACGCGACGTCGGGCTCGGGTTCGGCGATCGGCGTGCGCCGCACGTCGGCCGCGCCGAAGCGCTCGGCCAGCAGGGTCGCGAGGTCGGCGGTGACGAGGTCGGCCAGCTCCGCGGCATCCGTGAACGGCACGTACGAGGCGTGGTCGTCGTCGCGGATCCGCTCGAGCAGGCCCTCCAGCCGCTCCTGGCGGTGCTCGCTGCGCTTCACGTAGATCAGCTTCGGGATGTCGGGCGCGAGGTTCCACTCGTCTTCGAGCCCCGAGACCTGCTCGCCCGGCGCGACCCACCCGTACTGCTCCCAGTAGATCGCGACGAAGATGTCGCTCTGCGCGAGGTACGCCCGGTACAGCTCCTTCGGCGGATGCGGCCGCGCGCCCAGCTCGAACATCACCGGCGCCATGGCGAGCCGCTCGATCGCCGCCCGCACGGCACGCCGTTCTTGCGCCAGCTCCTTGAGCGTCGAGCTGACGAACACCCGCAGGCGCTGGTCGGGCGTCCTGATCACGCCGGCGTCCCGGCTCATGGGCTTCAGTCTCGTGCCACGCCCGCGGACTTGTCCACGTTTCGCGTCAGCCGGGAGTCTGTGCGCCCGTCCGCGAGTTGCAGGAACTTCCGGGCGACACGCCGCCTCCGCGGGAGTGAACCACGGCGTGTCGTCCGGAAGTTCCTGCAACTCGCGCACCCGGTCACGGGCGACGAGCGCCGACGAACGTCAGACGAGCCGCCGAAGGGCCGCCGACCGCCGGACTCAGCCGCGCGTCCGCGCGAGCTCCGCGCCCGCCGCCTCGAGCCACCGCAGCGGCTCCGCCATCGCAGCGACACCGCCGCCGGCGAGGTCGGCGAGGGCGACGGATGCCGCGAACCCGCGCGGCTCGGCCGTGATCGCCCCGGCGACGAGCGCCGTCGGCGCCCCGGCGTCCCGGGCGAGCGCGGCCACGACCGTCGGTGCCTTACCCGCCTCGGACTGCCCGTCGAAGCGGCCCTCCCCGGTGATCACGAGGTCCGCGCCGTCGATCGCCTCCCGGAGGCCGACGGCCTGCGCGACGAGCGCCGCACCGCCGCCCATCGACGCGCCCCAGGCGAGCAGCCCGAAGCCCGTGCCGCCGGCGGCACCCGCGCCCGGTGCCGCGGCGTACGGCTGCAGCTGCTCGGGCATCAGGTCGGCCAGTCGAGCGAGATTCGCCTCGAGCACGTCGACGGTCGCGGCATCCGCGCCCTTCTGCGGGCCGAAGATCGCAGCGGCGCCGAGCGGTCCGAGCAGCGGGTTGGTGACGTCGCCGAGGATGACGGCGCCGCCGGGCGGGAGCGGTCGTAGCCCCGTGAGGTCGACGCGGTCGAGCATCGCCAGGCCGCGATTCCCGAGCGGCACGGGTGCGCCCGACGCGTCGAGGAACCACGCGCCGAGCACCGTGAGTGCGGCAGTGCCGCCGTCGCTCGACGCGCTGCCGCCGAGCCCGAGCAGCAGCCGTTCGGCGCCGCCCTCGAGCGCCGCCGCGATCGCCTCGCCGAAGCCGGCGCTGTGCGCGTCGAGCGGCTCGAGCGGATCGAGCAGCGTGATGCCCGAGGTCGCGGCGAGCTCGACGACGCCCGTGCCGTCGGGCAGCAGCACCCACGAGGACTCCACGGGGTCGGTCACCGGTCCGCGGACGGTGATCGGCATGCGCTGAGCGCCCGGCACGGATGACGCGAAGGCGTCGAGCGTGCCCTCCCCGCCGTCGGCCATGGGCCGCTCGACGAGGTCGTCGCCGGCGCGCACCGAACGCCATCCGGCCGCGAGGGCGGCCGCGGCATCCGCTGCCGTCGCCGTGCCCTTGAACGAGTCGGGTGCGATGACGACGCGGGTCACGACGCGTCGAAGGTCGGGGCGGGCACGTGCGAGAGCCATTGCAAGGCACGCGCGAGCAGGTCGCGATGCTCGGCGGACTCGTACGAGCGGACGTCGTGGCCGAGGGCGTCGTAGACGATGCGCGAGCGGCCGAGCTCGCGGGCCCACACGAGCGGATGCCGCATGCCGTCCTCCTCGTGCTCGGCGATCCGCTCGACGATGCCGTCGAGCCGCAGGCCCGAGTAGCGCTCGTCCAAGACGGTGAAGTCGTCGATCCCCTCGGCGATCACGTGGGTGCCGACGACGTGCACGCGGGCCTCGCCGATCTCGGGATGCCACGAGAACCCCTCGATCCAGCGCCCGCCGAGCGCGTGGCCGAAGTCGGGCAGCTCGGGGAGCGTCGAGGCGGCCGCGTGCATCGCGAGGATGCCGATCCCGCGGTCGAGTGCCGCGTCGAGCCCGGCGGCGGCCGCGTCGAGCTCCTCCCCGGTAGGCTCGGCCGGCTCGCCCGTACCCTCTGGGAGTGGCGACTCGGGGTCGCCGGCGTTCACGACGAGCAGGTCGGCGTCGCCGAGCGCGGCGAGTCCGGCGAGCAGGTCGTCGCCCACCTCGACGCGGTAGCCCGCGCCCGCGACGATGCCGGCGAGCGCGGCGCTGGTCTCGTCGAATCGGTGCCAGCGGTCGGCGTAGCGGCCGGAGCCGCTGAGGATCACGGCGCGCATGTCACCTCCTCCGCTCTCGCGTGCATCGTAGCCCCGCCGGGCGTCCGCCGTCATCGTTCGAGCACCAGCGCCCAGTCCCACGCGTCGAGGCGCACGCCGTCGACCCGCTCGCCCGTGATCGCGTCGACGCCCGCGACGGGCACGTCGACCGGGTCGCCGCCGTGGTTGATCACCGTGACGAGGTCGCCGCGTCGCGCTCCCTCGACGTGCTCGGGCAGTCCGGCGACGACCGGCGCCACGCCGGCGTCGGCGAGCACGTGGTCGACCACGGACTGCACGCCGTCCTCGTCGGGGACCGTGCCGAGGTAGCGCGCGATGCCGCGGCCGCCGGCGCGCCGGGTGAGCGCCGGATGCCCCGCCAGGCGTCCGCTCGTGAAGGCGGCCTCGACCGCCGCATCCGCTCCCTCGATCAGGTGCAGCTCCTCGGCGACGAGCGTGCCGACGAGCTCGGCGCCGCCCGCGAGCCCGGAGCCGGCGAAGCGCGCCTCCCGCTCGCCCGGGGCGTCGGGCGCGGCATCCGTCGGGACGAGCGCACCGAAGTCCTCGAGGCGCACGCCGAGGAGCGGCCCCAGCTGCGTGAGGAACCCGCCGTCGCGGAACCGGTCGTCGGCGTCGACCACGTCGGTGAACGGGCCGGCGAGCAGGTGGCCGCCGCCCTCGACGAACGTGCGAAGCGCCGCGGCGCCCTCGTCGCGCAGCAGGTAGGCGAGCGGAGCGATCGCGAGCGCGTACCGGTGGTCGACCCGCTCGGGCGCGATGAGATCGACCTGCACGTGGCGGCGGTGCAGCGCGCGATACCAGCGCTGCACGACGGCGAGGTAGTCGAGCGCGTTCTGCGGGTGGTCGGTGCCCTCCACGGCCCACCAGTTCTCCCAGTCGAACACGAGGGCCACGCGGGCGTCGCGGGGTCCGGCGGGCAGGGCCGGCAGGGCAGCCAGCTGCTCGCCGAGCGCGACCACCTCGCGCCACGTGCGCGTATCGGTGCCGGCGTGCGGCAGCAGCGCCGAGTGGAACTTCTCGGCGCCCGAGCGCGACTGCCGCCACTGGAAGAACAGGATGCCGTCGGCACCGCGGCCGATCGCCTGCGCGCTGAGCGCCGCCATCTGGCCGGGCGCCTTCGGGGCGTTCCACGGGCGCCAGTTCACCGCATTGGTCGCCTGCTCCATGAGGATCCACGGCACCTCGGGCTTCAGCGAGCGCACGAGGTCGCGCTGGAACGCCGCGGCGCGGAACGACTCGGGGTCGTTGGGGTCGGGGTAGGCGTCGTCGCTCACGAGGTCGACGTGCTCGGCCCACTTCGCGTAGTCGGCGGGCTTGAACGGGCCCATGAAGTTCGTGGTGATCGGCTGGGTCGCGCCCGCCGCGCGGATGAGGTCGCGCTCCATGAGGTAGCACTCGAGCAGCATGTCGCTCGTGAACCGGCGGTAGTCGAGCATCTGCGTCGGGTTCGGGCTGTAGGGCGCCTTGCGCGGCGGGAACACCTCCTCGAACGACGCGTAGCGCTGCGACCAGAAGTTCGTGCCCCAGGCCGCGTTGAGCGCGTCGATCGTGCCGTAGCGGGCGGCCAGCCAGCGCCGGAACGCGTCGCGCGCGGCATCCGAGAAGTCCATGTTCAGGTGACAGCCGTACTCGTTGTTCACGTGCCACATGACGACGGCCGGATGCTGCGCGTACCGCCCCGCGAGTGCGGCCACGAGCTCGCCGGCGAGCCGCCGGTAGACGGGCGACGAGGGCGCGAACTGCTGCCGGCTGCCCGGCCAGTACGTGGCGCCGTTCTCGTCCTGCGGCAGCATCTCGGGATAGGCGGCCGTCGCCCACGGCGGCGGCGACGCGGTGGCCGTCGCAAGGTCGACCGCGATGCCGCCCTCGTGCAGCAGGTCGATCACGCGGTCGAGCCAGTCGAAGTCGAACTCCCCCTCGCGCGGCTGGATGCGCGACCACGAGAAGATGCCGAGGCTCACCATCGTGACGCCCGCCTCGCGCATGCGCGCGACGTCGTCGGGCCAGATGTCCTCTGGCCACTGGTCGGGGTTGTAGTCGGCGCCGTAGTGCACGGGTGATCCTCCATCGGGTGGGTGCCGGGAGCGGCGCCCGGCCGGGTGGTCCTTCGTCGGACGCGACCTGCGTCGAGCGACGCTTGGAAAGCGTATTCCTATCGTATCCGCAGCATCCGACGGTGGCCACGGTCGACGCCGGCCTGCCGATGAGACGATTCAACGCCCCGGCAGCCGACTCGCTCGAACCGAGGACCGACGGGACAACCGCGACCGTCGAAATGTCCATGTCGCCGAACCGATCCGCTATGGGGAGCGCCCCGTCGGCGGCGTAGCGTCGCTTCCCGCACCGCATCTCCAAGTGCAAAGGAGCATCCCCATGCCACAGCGTGCCCACCGGCGCCTCCGGACCTCCGCGATCCTCGCGGGTGCCGTCGTCGCCACCCTCGCCCTCGCCTCGTGCTCGAGCGGCGAGACCCCCTCTGCGGACGGACCCGTGGAGCTCACCTTCCAGTCCTGGGTCCCGAACATCGACCAGGCCGTCGACGCCTTCAACGAGGCCCACGACGACATCCACGTCACGCTCGAGACGATCACCGCGGGCCCCGACGGCGGCTACGCGAAGATGCTCTCGGCCGTGCAGGCGGGTGATCCCGCGGATGTCGCGCAGGTCGGCTACGACGCCGTCCCCGACTTCCTCGTGAACGACGCACTCGAGGACATCACCGAGTACGTCGCCGACGACGCCGACCGCTTCACCGAGTGGCAGTGGGAGACGGGCGTGTTCGACGACCGGGTCTACTCGATCCCGCAGGCGTCGGGACCGCTCGGCCAGTTCTACCGCAAGGACATCTTCGACTCGCTCGGCCTCGCCGCGCCCACCACGTGGGAGGAGTACTACGCGGCGGCGAAGGCCATCCGCGCCTCCGATCCCAACCGCTACATCGCGGCGTTCGCGTTCAACCAGGCCCCGTGGCTCATCGGCCTCTCCCAGCAGGGCGGCGGCGAGTGGTTCTCGACCGAGGGTGACGCGTGGAACGTCGCCATCGACGACGAGGCGACGCTCGAGGTCGCCGAGTTCTGGCAGCGACTCATCGACGAGGACCTCGTGAAGATCGAGGCCGATTTCTCGAGCGAGTGGAACGCCGACATCCAGAACGGCAACGTCGCCTCGTGGATCTCGGGCTCGTGGGCCGACGCGATCGTGCGCGGCACGGCTCCCGACACCGCGGGCAGCTGGGCCGTCGCCCCGATGCCGCAGTGGTCCGACGGCGAGACCGTGTCCGCCACCTGGGCCGGCGGCTCGGCGAACGTCGTGCTCAAGGGCTCGAAGCACCCGGAGGAGGCGGCCGAGTTCGCGCTCTGGCTGAACAGCGAGCCAGAGAGCGTGAGCATCCTCACGAGCGTCGGCGCCGGATGGCCCGCGATCACCGACCTCGAGTCCATCCCCAGCCTGCAGGACGACCCCGAGGTCTTCGCCTTCTATGGGGGCCAGGACATCTGGGACGTGTTCGCCGAGTCGGATGCCGCGGTCGCCGCGACCTGGAAGTGGCCCCCGCTCTCGCAGACGCTGTTCGCCTCGCTCACCGACAACGTGAAGGCGGCCGTCGAGGCCGGCACGCCGCTCACCGAGGCGTACGTCGCGACGCAGGCGGACTTCGTCGCCGCACTCGAGGACAAGGGCATCTCGGTCGCCGAGTGAGCCCGCGGGCGGCCCGGCTCACGCCGGGCCGCCCGTCGCCGTCACCCGACCACCACGCCGCGCCTCACCCGCGTCCGGCATCCGATCGTCCATCTCCGAGGAGTCCCACCGTGACCGCCAGCACGCTCACCCCCGTTCGACGCAGCAGATCGCGCCCGCCTGCCGCGCTGTGGGTGCTGCTCGTGCCGTTCCTCGTCATGTTCGCGCTGTTCTTCGTCGCCCCGATCGTCTTCGCCGTCGTGGACAGCCTCTTCGCGCAGAAGTCGAGCGGACTCGGGCTCACCGCTCCCACCCGCGAGTTCGTGTTCATGGACAACTACGTCGCGGCGCTCTCGAGCCCCGCGTTCCTCGCGAGCCTCGGCCGGCTCGTCGCGTTCTCGGCCATCGAGGTGCCGTTGATGGTGGTCACCGCCCTCGCCCTCGCACTCCTGCTCGGAGCCGCCGCCGCCCGATTCCCCCGCCTCTTCCGGGTCACCTACTTCATGCCCTACGGCGTTCCCGGCGTGATCGCGGCGCTGCTCTGGGGCTTCCTCTACATCCCCGCGACGAGCCCGGTGCTCCAGCTCCTCGGAGCGGTGGGGATCCACGCGAACCCGCTGTCGAGCGACGCCGTGCTGTTCGCCATCGCGAACATCGCGCTCTGGGGATTCGCGGGCTACAACATGCTCATCCTCATCGCGGCGCTCGACGCGATCCCGTCCGACCTCTACGAAGCGGCCCGCCTCGACGGCGCCGGGGAATGGCGCGTGATCTGGCACATCAAGCTGCCGCTCATCCGACCGTCGATCGTGCTCATCACGCTGTTCACGATCATCGGCACCCTCCAGCTGTTCGTCGAGCCGCTGGTGCTGCGCCCGCTCACGACCGCGATCAGCTCCGATTACACGCCGAACCTCGCCGCCTACAACCAGGCGTTCACGCAGGGGAACCCGAACCTCGCGGCCGCGATGGCGGTCATCGTGGCGCTGCTCGCGTTCGCGTTCTCGGCCCTGTTCCTGCGCATCGTCAACCGGAAGGGGAACCGCGCATGGTGACGACCGAAGCGCCCGCCCGGCCCGGGACGCGACCCCCTCGCGCGAGCGTCTCCGCACCGGGCGCGCGCGCCCCGCGCACGCCCCGTCCGGGCGGCGTCGCCGGCGCCGTGCTCGTCAACGCGGCCCTCGTCGTGGCCTCGGTCTACTTCCTGCTGCCCATCGCCTGGGTGCTCATTGCAGCGACCAAGTCGCCCGGCGACCTGTACTCGACGTTCGGCCTCTGGTTCTCCGACAGTCCGCAGGCGTGGGAGAACCTGGTCGCCCTGTTCACGCAGGACGGCGGCGCGTTCTCGATCTGGATCCTGAACAGCATCCTGTACTCCGGAGTGGGAGCGCTCGTCGCGACGGTCATCTCCGCGGGTGCGGGGTACGCGTTCGCCAAGTACGACTTCCCGGCCAAGGAGGCCCTGTTCTGGACGATCCTCGGCGGGGTGCTCGTGCCCGCCACCGTGATCGCGCTGCCGCTCTACTTCCTGCTGAACGCGGTCGGCCTCACGGGCTCGTACTGGAGCGTGCTGCTGCCCTGCATGGTCAGTCCGTTCGGCGTGTACCTCGCGCGCATCCACGCGAACGCGTCGGTGCCCGACGAGGTGATCGAGGCGGCGCGCATCGACGGAGCCGGCGACCTGCGCATCTTCGGCTCGATCGCGACCCGCATGATGACACCCGCGATCGTGACGATCTTCCTGTTCCAGTTCGTGACGATCTGGAACAACTACCTGCTGCCGCTCGTCATGCTCAACGACCCGAAGCGGTTCCCGATCACGCTCGGCCTGACGCTCTGGAACTCGCAGACGCAGCGCGATCCGGCGTTCACGACGCTGGTGGTGACCGGCTCGGCCGTCTCGGTGATCCTGCTCGTCGTGCTCATGGTGTCGCTCCAGCGCTTCTGGAAGGCCGACCTCACGGCGGGGGCCACCAAGGGCTGACCGGATGCCGCGCCGCCGCGGCATCCGCCCGGCTCAGCCGAGGACCCGACGCACCCACGCCTCGCGCGTCGCGACCGCGGTGCGCGAGACGGCGGCGTCGGGCACCACGTTCTGGAACCCGTGGAAGCCGCCTGGCCACACGTGCAGCTCCGCGCTGCCGCCCGCGGCCCAGATGCCGCTCGCATAGGCGACGACCTCGTCGCGGAACACCTCGGCGCCGCCCACCTCGAGGTACGCCGGCGGGAGGCCCGAGAGGTCGGCCATTCGCGCAGGAGCCGAGTAGGACGAGACGTCGTCGGTGCCACGGCGATCGCCGAGGAGGGCGGTCCAGCCGGTGACGTCGCTCGTGCGATCCCAGATGCCGACGCCGTCGACCTGCTGCGCCGAGACCGTCGCGACGCGGTCGTCGAGCATGGGCCACATGAGCAGCTGCGCCAGCGGCATCCGCCCGCCCCGGTCGCGCGCGAGCAGCGTCGTGCCCGCGCTGAGCCCGCCGCCCGCGCTCGGCCCGCCGATGATCACACGCGCCGGATCGAAGCCGAGCTCGTCGGCGTGGTCGGTGAACCAGGCCCACCCGGCGTAGGCGTCCTCGAGCGGAGCCGGGTCGGGCGCGTCGGGGGCGAGGCGGTACTCCACGGCCGCCACGACGGCGTCGACCTCGAGCACGAGGTCGACGAGCATGGCGCCGAGCGACCACCGCGTGCCGGCGACCATGCCGCCGCCGTGCACGAGGTACGCGCCCGGATGCCCCGCGCCCTCGTGGTCCGTCCGGCGCAGCACCGAGACCGTGACCTCCGTGCCGTCGGCGCTCGCCACGACGTGGTCGCTCACCTCCACCGGCCGCCCCGCGATCACATCCGCGATCGGCGGCGGCGACGCGAGCGCCGCGCGGAACTCGGCGATCCCGTCGGGCTCGAGCGTCGTGAAGAAGGGCGGCAGCCCGGCGAGCGCGGGCTCGAGCTCGGGATCGAACCACGGGCGGGCGGATGCGGTCATCTCGATCCTCCGGTGCGGGCGGGTTCGACGGTCATGCGGTTGCCTCGGTGCGCAGCGCGAGGTACTGGTGCACGAACGCGATCGCCATGCCGCCCTCGCCGACGCCGGCGGCGACTCGCTTCACCGAGCCCGAGCGCACGTCGCCCACCGCGAAGATCCCGGGCGTGCTCGTCTCGAGTGCGAACGGACGACGGTCGGCGGTCCACTCCGCGGTGGCCGCGGCATCCGCGCCGGTGAGGATGAAGCCGTGCTGGTCGCGGGCGATGTCGTGCGGCAGCCAGTTCGTGACGGCGTCGGCGCCGATCATCACGAACACCACGGTGAAGTCCCGCCGCGAGACGGTGCCGGTGGTCCGATCGATGACGTCGACCCCATCGAGGGTGCGTTCGCCGTGCAGGTCGACGACCTCGCTGCGGGTCTCGACGCGGATGCCCGCGTTGCCGGCGATCTGGTCGATGAGGTACCGCGACATGCTCGCCTCGAGCGACGGCCCGCGCACGAGCATCGTGACCGACCGGGCGTGCCGCGAGAAGAAGACCGCGGCCTGGCCGGCCGAGTTGCCCGCCCCGATGATGGCGACGTCCACGGCCTTGGCGATGGCCGAGTCGCTGCGGGCCGCCCCGTAGTAGACGCCGTTGCCGAGGAATCGATCGACCGCGGGCACGGGCAGGGTGCGCCACTCGACGCCGGTCGCAGCGATGACGACGGGCGCGCGCAGGGTCTCGCCGCCGTCGAGCACGACCTCGTGCAGGTCGCCGTGCGGGCGGATCGCCGCGACGGTGCGGGTCACGACGATCTCGGCGCCGAGCCGCTTCGCCTGCTTCAGGGCGCGGCTGGCGAGCTCGTCGCCCGAGATGCCGAACGGGAAGCCGGTGTAATTCTCGATGCGCGTCGACGTGCCGGCCTGTCCGCCGGGCGCGAGCGACTCGATGACCACGGTGCGCAGGCCCTCGGCCGCGCCGTTGACCGCCGCGGTGAGCCCGGCCGGGCCGGCGCCGAGGATGACGACGTCGTACTCCCTCGCCGCCGGCTCGACGTCGAGCCCCGCAGCGACCGCCACGTCGCGCATCGACGGCGCGACGAACCGCGAGCCGTCGGCGCGCTCCAGGATCGGGTACGCCTGACCCGGGACGGGAGCGTCGAGGGTCACCCGCTCGAACGCCACCTGGTTGCGCGTCAGGAACGTGGCGACCTGGTGCGTCCCCGCGTCGAGCCGAGGGCCGATGAGCCGCAGGTCGGTCTCGGGCTGTTCGGCGGCGAGCTCCTGCAGCGAGTCGAGGTAGCGGCGCGCGAGCTCCGCGACGCGCGCCGGGATGGACGGCGCCATCGCCGCCAGCGTGTAGAACGCCGTCACGTCGAGCTTCAGGATGCGGGATGCCCCGGCCGCGCGCCCCGACGCCGGGAACGGAGTGCTGAGCGTCATCGGCACCTCGCCGAAGAAGCGACCGGGCATCCGCACGCCGATCACGCGCTCCTCGCCGTTCACCACCTTCGTGATCTCGGCGCCGCCCTCGACCACGACGAACAGCGCGCGCTCGTCGCCCTCGTGCGCGAAGTACTCCCCCGGCACGAGGTGGATGTCCTCGACCGAGGCCGCGAGGTACTCGAGCACCTCCTGCGGCAGCGGTGCGAAGATGCGGATGCCGCGGAGCTCGTCGACGGTGATCATGCGCGCCCGCCGGTGGAGAGGTGGCTCGTCGAGGCATCCGCGGTTCGCACCCTGTGAACGTATCCGCGGCGGGTGGCGGGGTCAACGATGGGCGTGACCCCAGTCCGCGCGCCGGATCAGCCCTTGCGCTGCACGCGGTAGTCGCTGGGACTCATGCCGTGCACCCGGCTGAACTGCCGCGAGAAGTAGAACGGATCGGCGTAGCCGACCTCGCGGCCGACCTCGGAGACGTGCAGGTCGGTGGTGTCGAGGAGCCGTCGCGCCCGCGCCATCTTGAGCCCCGTGTGGTATGCGAGCACGCCCCCGCCCGTGGCCTCCCGGAAGAGGGCGCCGAGGTGCGAGGTCGAGACGCCGACGAGCCGTGCGAGGTCGGACACCCGGATGGCGCCGTCGACGCGCTCCTCGAGGTAGCGCATCGCCCGTTCGAGCGGCTCCCCCTGCTCGGGGAGCCGGCGATCGACGGCGAGCTGCGTCATCAGTCGCCACGCGATGCCCGCCGTGGCGAGGAGTCGCGCCGGGGACTGGTCGCGCTCGAGCGCCGACACGATCTCGTCGAGGAGCACGGTCACCCGGTCGACGGCGCGTAGCGAGACGAGCGGCCGGTCGGCGTCGACGCCGATCGCACTCCAGAGGTCGGCGAGGTCGCTGCCACGCACGTGGCACCACCAGATCGTCCATGGCTCGTCGTCATCGGCACCGTAGGAGTGCGGCACGCGCGGCGGGATGAGCACGGCGGTCGACGGGGTGACCCGGACCCGGGTCCCGGCGACGTCGACCCAGCCACCGCCGGCGACGCACACGATGACGATGGCCTCCTCGGCACCACCGGGTCGGATGCGGAGATGCCGGTAGGCGCGCGGGAACCATCCGGCATCCGTGACCACGAGCCGACGGGTCACCGGGCGAGTCAGGGCCTCGGCGACCGCCGGACGCGGGACGACGGTCAGCCGCTGGTTCGCGAACCCTTCTCGGCGTTCCATGCCATCATGATGGCACGGGCGTCGAAACGTCCATGCAGGACCCTCGATCGACCATGTGCCGGCGCCCATGCGCGGCGTACCGTGGACGGCGTGACCGACCTGAACCACCCGATCGTGCTGCCCGAAGCCCCCGCCGCCGAACGCGCGGCCATCGAGGCCGGCGGCGTTGCCTGCTGGGAGGCCCCGCTCACGATCGACACCTACGAGCCCGCCGAGCCCGATCGCTACCCGCTGTTCCTCGAGCGGCGCGTCTACCAGGGGTCGAGCGGGAAGGTCTACCCCATCCCGTTCACCGACCGGATCCTTCCCGGCCGGACACCGAGGGCCTGGCGGGCGATCCACCTCGAGAATCGCTGGATCCGGCTCGTGCTGCTGCCCGAGCTCGGCGGGCGGATCCACATCGGCTACGACAAGACCCGCGACTTCGACTTCTTCTACCGCAACAACGTCATCAAGCCCGCCCTGGTCGGCCTCGCCGGCCCGTGGATCTCGGGCGGCGTCGAGTTCAACTGGCCGCAGCACCACCGGCCCGCGACGTACCTCCCCGTGGACACCCGCATCGAGCGCGACGAGGACGGCTCGGTCACCGTGTGGCACAGCGACCTCGATCCGCTCCAGCGGATGCGCGGCACGCACGGCATCCGGCTGCGGGGCGACTCGGCGCTCATCGAGCTGGAGGCGCGGCTCGTCAACCGGACCGACGTGTCGCAGACGTTCCTCTGGTGGGCGAACGTCGCGGCGCACGCGCACGACCGCTACCAGTCGTTCTTCCCGACCGACGTCCGGTACGTCGCCGACCACGCCCGGCGCGCGATCACCGCGTTCCCCGCGGCGGACCGCCCCTACTACGGAGTCGACTACCCTGCCCTCGCCGCCGAGCGCCCCGGCGCCGACCGCATCGACGTGTACGCGAACATCCCCGTCCCCACGTCGTACATGATCACGGACACGGCCGATGACTTCTTCGGCGGCTACGATCACCGGGCCGGTGCCGGCTTCGTGCACTGGGCCGATCGCGCGATCGCGCCCGGCAAGAAGCAGTGGACCTGGGGCGACGGCGACGTCGGCCACGCCTGGGACCGGCATCTCACCGACGGCGACGGACCGTACGTGGAGCTCATGGCCGGCGTCTTCACCGACAACCAGCCCGACTTCAGCTGGCTGCTGCCCGGCGAGACGCGCACGTTCCGCCAGTACTGGTACCCGATCCAGGACATCGGCCCCGCGGTGCAGGCGACGCTCGACGCCGCGATCGGGCTCGAGGTCGACGGATGCCGCGTGCGGCTCGGCGTCGCGACCACGGCCGAGCACACGGCGGTCCATGTCGTGCTCCAGCGCGGCGACGCACCGGTGCGCGAGTGGACGCCCGCCATCGGCCCCGGCGGCCCGTTCGTGGCGGAGCTCGAGCTGGAGTCGCCCGCCTCGCGCGACGACCTCACCGTCGTCGTCTCGCTCGGCGACCGCGAGCTCGTCGCGTGGCGCGCGCACCCCGCGCCGGCGGGCGAGCCGTGGGTCGCGACGGAGCCGCCCGCACCGGGCGAGATCGAGAGCGCGGACGAGCTCGTCCTCACCGGCCTCCACCTCGTGCAGTACCGTCACCCCACGCGCGCGGCCGAGCCGTACTTCGCCGAGGCGGTGGCGCGCGACCCCGGCGACTCCCGCGCACGACTCGCCCTCGCCCGCCTCGCCTGGGATCGCGGCGAGCTCGAGGTCGTGCTGGACCACCTCGACCGCGCCGTGGAGCGCCTCACGCGCCGGAACCTCAATCCCGAGCGGGGCGACATGCACCTGCTCCGGGGCCTCGCGTTCGAGCGCCTCGGGCGGCTCGGCGACGCGGCCGCGGCCTTCGGCAAGGCCGCATGGGACGGCGCCCTCGCCCTGCCGGCCGCGCTGGGGCGCGCGCGGCTCGCGATGCGGACCGGCGACACGGCCGGTGCGCTGTCGTTCGCCGGGGCGGCGGTGCGCGCGGACCCGGCGAGCGGCCAGGCTATCGCAGCCCGAGTGATCGCGCTTCGCGCCCTGGGACGCGACGCCGCGGCATCCGACGCGCTGGCAGCCGCCCGTGCGGCAGACCCGCTCGACCCCCTGCTCGCCGCGCTCGACGACGCGCTCGCACCGGCGGACCCGCGCACGCTGCTCACGATGGCGCACGAGCTGCACCGGCTCGGGGACGCCGAGCGCGCGATCGGCCTCTCCCGCCGGGCCGCCGAGTCCGCGCCCGGCCCGTTCGGCAATCCGGGGCCGCTCGCCGGCTACGCGCTCGCGGCGTTCCTCGACGACGCCGGCGACGGGGAGGGCGCGCGAGCCGCACGCGCCGACGCCCGCCGCGCGGATCCACGTCTCGCCTTCCCCTCGGGACTCGACGACCTCGGCGTGCTCGACGCGGCCCTGGCGGCCGACCCGTCCGACGCCCGCGCGAACGGCTACCTCGGCTGCTGGCTGCTCGATGCGGGCCGCGTCCATGACGCCATCGTGGCGCTCGAAGCCTCGATCACCGGGGGCGTCGGGGATCCGGTCGTGTGGCGCAATGCCGCCGTCGCGCTCGTCAACACCGGCGGCGACCCGGTCGCGGCCGACGCGCGGTACGCGCGGGCCATCGAGCTCGCCCCCGACGACGCGCGCCTGGTCTACGAGCGCGACCAGCTGAGCGCGGTCCGCGGCGCCCGGCCCGAGGACCGGCTCCCGGCGATCGAGCGGTCGGGCGCGGGCGCCCTGGTGCGCGACGACCTCGCGATCGAGTACGCCGGGCTCCTCGTCGACGTCGACCGCCCCGACGACGCGCTGGCCTTCCTCGGCGATCGTGAGTTCCAGCCGTTCGAGGGTGGGGAGGGCAGGGTGATCGCCGCATTCGATCGGGCCTCCGCAGCGCTGGCCCGGCGGCTGATGGCAGCGGATCCGGCCGCCGCGCGCGACCTGCTCACCAGCGGCATCCGCGTGCCCGAGCACCTCGGCGAGGGTCGCCACCCCGCCGACCCCGTCGCCGAGCGGTTCGTGCTGCTCGGCGACGCCGAGCTCGCCTGCGGCGAACGCGACGCGGCGGAGGCGGCCTGGCGACGGGCACGCGACGTGCACGGGCCGCTCGCGGCGGGCACGAGGGTCGTCGACGATCGGGACGCATGGGTCGGCGTCGCCCACGTCCGACTCGGCGAGCACGACGACGCCGAACGCGTCTGGGCGAGCCTCGATGCGCGCGCGGCGGAGCTCGAGGCATCCGCCGATCGCGTGGACTACTTCGCGACGTCGCTGCCCGAGCTCCTGCTGTTCTCGATCGACACCGCGGAGCGCAGGGCCGACGATGCGCGACGGCTGCGCGAGGCGGCCGCGCGGGGCCGGCTGCTGTCGACTGCGAACGTCGAGGAGGCCCGCGCATGACCGAGCGCTACCTCGGAACCCCGGCGATGCCCTCCGCGCCCGACGGCTCGCTCACCGGGCCCGTGCCCGAGCACCTGCCCTCCCGCCTCGCGGTCTGCCTCTGGGACTTCTCCTGGTACACGAGGGCGGGCTCGGGCGAGCCGTTCGAGGACGTCGACCGGGCGATGGCCGAGTCCGTCGACCGAGGCTTCAACGCCGTGCGCATCTGCGCGGCGCCCCTGCTCGTCGCGGGCGGGCTGGGCCTCGACGACCTCGCATCAGGTCTTCCCGTCGAGGGCCTCGGGGCGGCGCCGACCGGCGGCTTCTACGGGCAGCGCACCCGCTGGTACGACGCGCCCGGGGGCTACCGGCTCGACGTGCGGGCACGGCTCTTCGAGCTGCTCGCGTCGGCCCGCCGGCACGGCGTCGTCGTGATCCTCGCGAGCTGGGAGTATCAGCAGTCGACGTCGTTCGCGGCCGACCCGCGGTGGTTCGAGACGATCGACGCGGTGCCGCTCCAACGGCGCTACGACGTGCTCGCCGACGCGTTCGGGCGCCTGCTCGACGAGATCCGCGTGGCCGGGCTCGTCGACGTGATCGCCTTCACCGAGGTGCACAACGAGGTCGACTTCTCGATCCTCCCGCCGCTCGAAGGGGGCGGCGTGGCCGCCATCGAGCGGCTGCGAACGCGTCACCCCGACCAGCTCGTCACCGCCAGCTACGGGAAGCCGCCCCACCTCGCGATGCACCGACTCCCCGCCGGCCTCGACGTCGCGCAGTTCCACGTGTACAGCTACGGCGTGCTCGACGCTCTCCAGCGCCGCATCGACATCCGCTCGGAGGGCACCGAGGGCTTCCCGAACCACGAGCTCCGGGCACTCCTGCGAGCGGATGCACCCGCCTTCGGCGAGTACGGCCGTCCGGAGCCGTGGAAGCTCGACGCGACGGTCATCACCGACCAGATGGTCTACGGCTACGACTGGATCGACGCCGGCAGGTGGGACGCCTGGCTCGACGACCACTACGACGAGTACCGCGAGGTCATGCTGCGCGAGATCGAGTCGCGCGTCATCGCGACCGCGGAGTGGGCGCGCTGGCGCGGCATCCCGGCCGTGGTGGGCGAGGGATGGGTGGGCTACACGCCGCGCGACGGATGGTTCGAGGAGGGTACGGCCGGCCTCGCACTCGCGGAGCACGGCATCCGCACGGCGCTCGAGCACGGCGTCTGGGGGGTCGTCCCCGGCTCGAACGCCGCGCCGCACCATCCGATGTGGCGCGAGGCCGACTGGATGCGCCGGGTGAACCGCACCATCACGGAGGCGGCCGGCGGATGAGCGCCTCCGAGCCGATGCGGGTGATCCACCGGCCGTGGCCCTCGCCGATGGCCCGTCCGGCGATGTCGAACGAGGTGGACCTTCACCGACGTATCTCGTTGACCGACCGATGGATCGAGGTCGACGGCCGTCCGGCCGTGCCGGTCTCGGGCGAGCTGCATTTCTCGCGCGTGCCGCGGCGGGACTGGGCCGAACGCCTGCGGCTGCTCCGGTCGGGCGGCATCACGATCGTCTCGACGTACCTGTTCTGGATCCACCACCAGCCGTCGCCCGACGCGCCGCCGCGATTCGACGACGGCCTCGACGTCGGCGCGTTCGTGGACCTCGCCGCCGCATGCGGACTCGACGTTGTCGTGCGGATCGGCCCCTGGTGCCATGGTGAGGTCCGCAACGGCGGCTTCCCCGACTGGGTGCAGGCCGCCCCGGTCCGGCATCGCACCGATGACCCCGGCTACCTCGAGCTGGCCGCGGGCTGGTACGCCGCGGTCGGAGCGGAGCTGGCCTCGCGATGCGGCCCCGATGCGCCCATCGTCGGGATCCAGCTCGAGAACGAGCTCATCGACCAGCCCGAGCACCTGGTCACCCTGAAGCGACTCGCCCGCGGGGCAGGCCTGTCGGCGCCGCTCTGGACGGCCACCGCCTGGGACGGCGCCGAGCTCCCGGCGGACGAGGTGCTGCCCGTCTACGGCGGCTACGGCGACGGCTTCTGGTCGGACGCGGATGCGCCGTGGGCGCCCGGGTTCCGCGCTCAGTTCCGGTTCTCGCACGAGTGGGACGACCCCGGCATCGGGGCCGACGTCCGGGGTGCGACCGCCGGTCCACGGCCGCCGCGACCGCGCGACCCGCGATTCCCCGCGGCGACGTGCGAACTCGGCGGCGGCATGGCCACCGCCTACCACCGTCGGCCGGTTCCGGGCGCCGACGACGTGGCCGCAGTCGCGCACGTCAAGCTCGGCAGCGGCTCGGCCTGGCAGGGGTACTACCTGGCCGCCGGAGGCCTGAACCCCGGCGACGGCCTCCAGGAGTCGCTGGCGACCGGGTACCCGAACGACCTGCCGCGGTTCGACTACGACTTCCACGCGCCGATCGGCGCCGCGGGCGAGCTCGCGCCGAGCCACGCGGCGCTGCGAATGCAGCACGCGTTCCTCGAGGCGTTCGGCGATCGCCTGGCGCGCATGACGTCGAGCCTGCCTGACGCGCTGCCCGTCGACGAGGACGACGTCGCGACGCCGCGCTGGGCGCTGCGGTCGGACGGGAGCACCGGGTTCCTCTTCGTCAACGTGCATCGGCCGCACGAGCCCCTCGAGCCGGTGGCGGACGCCAGATTCGAGCTCCGCCTCGCCGACCGCGAGGTCGTGCTCCCGGCGGAACCGATCGACCTCCCGAGCGGCACGATGGCACGATGGCCCATCGGGCTCGAGCTCGGCGGGCTTCTGGTGCGCTGGGCCACCGCCTCCGCCGTCACCGTCCTCGACGGCGACCTGCCGACCCTCGTGCTCCTCGCCGACGATGGGGTGCGCGTCGAGCTGTCGGTCGGCGACGACCTGGTGAGCCACGAGCCAGCTGAGGAGCCGACGCTCCATCGCTTCGGAGCGCTCGACATCCTCGTGTTGCCGGCCTCGGACGCGCATCGGCTCTGGGTGCTCACCGACGACGAGACGCGCCGACTGCTGCGCTGCGAGTATCCGCCGTGGATCGAGGACGGCTCGCTCGTCGTGCGAGCGGCATCCGAGCCGGCCGTCGACGAATGGGATGCCGCGGCCGGCGACTTTCGGCCAGTGCCGTTCGAGGCGGAGGTGCGGCGACCCGAGGCAGCCGCCCCGACCGCGACCCTGCTGCGCCCCGCCGCGGACGTGCCGGTCCGATACGGCGGCACCCCGCAGCGCACGGCCGCGCCGGATCACGCACGGGTGGCCGAGTTGGCGGCGGCCTACGAACTCGACGGCCTGCCCGAGCCGCGCCCGGGCGTGCGCAGGGTGCTCACCGTGGACTGGGCGGGCGACGTCGCGACCCTCGAGGTCGACGACGAGGTCGTCGCCGACCGCTTCTGGGACGGCACGCCCTGGCACGTCGACCTCGACGCGATCGACGCCGCCTCGCCGCGCACCGCGACCCTGCGTATCCTGCCGCTGCATCCCGAGGCGCCCGTGCGGCTCGACGAGGACGCGGCGGCTCGCCGGGCCGCGACGCCCGGACCGCTCTGCTCGCTCGACGCCGTCTCGGTCGAGCAATCGGTCAGGTGGCGCGAGCGGACGTGAAGCCGCCTACTCGCGCATCAGCATCGCCTGCGCCTCGCGCTCGAGGTCGACGAACGGCTCGCCGCTGACGTCGACCCGCACCCGGTGCAGCGTGCCGCCCGTGAACGGCCAGGGCGCGGTGCCGGGATAGTCGTCGGCCACGGGCGCGCCGCTGTCGCGTCCGACCGTGAGGCCCTCGCCGGCGATCGAGAACTTGCCGGGCTGGGTCGTGATACGGGCACTGCCCACAGCCCGTTCGCCGTGATACAGCGTCAGCGTGCCCGTGGCGACATGCCCCTCCTCCCCGTCCTTGTCGAACGCGGCGGCGATGATCAGCTGCTCGCCGACCGGCAGGTCCTCGGTCGCGTCGACGCGCTGCTCCATCACGCCGACGAAGTTGTTGACGTAGTGGAGCCGGCCGTCCCTGACGTACAGCGCGTGCCCGCCGAACTTCGACCCCTGCGCGAAGATCACGCCGGCCGCACCCGATTCGGGGAGATCGACGAGCGCGCCGATGACGAACGAGCGGTTGCGGATGTTGACGGCCTGCGACTCGGGCACCTCCCCCATGTCGGGGAAGTAGACGTAGCGGTCCCGAGGCGGCGAGAGCAGGGGCCTGGGCGTCAGCAGGATCTCGAGCGCCGACCGGTCGTCGAGCGGGAAGGCCTGGTTGCGCCCGGCCTCGGCGAACCACAGGTTCACGAGCTCGCGCACCTTCTCGGGGTGCTCTGCGGCCAGGTCGTGCAGCTCGGCCCGGTCGACGTCGGTGTGGTACAGCTCCCACTCGTCGTCGTTGAACCGGCTCCAGCCGCTCAGCGTCGGATGGTTCGTGATGGCCTTCCAGCCGTCGTGCCAGATCGCGCGCGAGCCGAGCATCGAGTAGAACTGGGTGCGTCGCGCCGTGGGCGCCGCCCCATCGTCGATCGAGTACCGCATGCTGACCCCGTCGAAGGTGCTCTGCTCGTGGCCCTTCAGCCGGTCGGGCGCCTCGACGCCGAGCAGGTCGAGGATGGTCGGCACGATATCCACGGCGTGGTGGTACTGGTTGCGGATCTCGCCGCGCGCGGTCGACCCGGCCGGCCACGAGATGATGCACGGATCGCACGTGCCGCCGTTGAACTCGTAGCGCTTCCACATCTTGAACGGGGTGTTGAACGCCATCGCCCACCCGTTCGGGTAGTGGTTGTAGGTGTTCACGCCGCCGAGCTCGTCGAGCATCGACAGGTTCTGCTCGATGTCGTCGGCCAGGCCGTTGGCGAACTTCATCTCGTTGACCGAGCCGTTCGGCCCGCCCTCGCCGCTCGCGCCGTTGTCGGACACGACCACGACGACGGTGTTCTCGCGCTCCCCGATGTCGTCGAGGTAGTCGAGGAGGCGTCCGATCTGGTGGTCGGCGTGCGAGAGGAATCCGGCGTACACCTCGGCCATGCGCGCGAAGAGCCGCCGCTCGTCGTCGGAGAGGTCGTCCCAACGGCGAGTCTCGTCCATGATCGGGAACGGCGCACCGTCGGGGCCCGTCCTGGTCGCGGGCGTGCCGATCGGGTTCACGGGCGGCAGCTCGGTGTCGGCCGGCACGAGGCCGAGGTCCTTCTGCCGTGCGAGGGTCTCGCCGCGGAGCGCCTCGTAGCCGCCGTCGAACCGGCCGGCGTACCGATCGGCCCACTCCTTCGGGGCATGGTGCGGGGCGTGCGCGGCGCCCGGCGCGTAGTAGAGGAAGAACGGCTTCTCGGGCGCGATCGCCTTCGCATCGCGGATGAACTCGATCGCCTTGTCGGTGATGTCCTCCCCGAAGTGGTAGCCCTCCTCGGGCGAGCGCGGCTGGTCGACCGGGTGGTTGTCGTAGGTGATCTCGGGGTACCACTGGTTCGTCTCCGCGCCGAGGAATCCGTAGAAGCGCTCGAAGCCGCGCCCGGTCGGCCAGTTGCGGCGGGTCGACGCGACGTTCATCTCGTCGTCGGGACACAGGTGCCACTTCCCCACGGCGTACGTGTTCCAGCCGCGCTCCCCGAGGATCTCGGAGAGCATGCCGTTCGCCGGTGGGATGGTGCCGCTCGCGTTCGGGAAGCCGATCGCGGCTTCGGTGATGCATGCCATGCTGTTGCGCGTGTGGTTGCGGCCCGTGAGCAGGCACGACCGGGTCGGCGAGCAGAGCGCCGTCGTGTGCCACTGCGTGTACCGCACGCCCTCGCCGGCGACCCGCTCGATGTTGGGCGTCTCGATGGGTCCCCCGTAGGCCGACATCGCCGAGAAGCCAACGTCGTCGAGCACGATGTACACGACGTTCGGCGCGCCGTCGGGCGCCTTCGGCGGCTCGAACGGCGTCCAGTCGGGTTCCGAGTCGCGGATGTCGACGTTGACGATCCCGTCGAAGTGCGTGGCCATCGTGATCCCCAGTCCCTCGCCGCGGCGACCGGGGTGCTGCCCGCCCAGCAGGACGACTGCGGCATCGGCCCCCAGTGGCGGAGCGAGTCGGGCCGAGGCTACGCCCGTGAACGCACCCCTGCAAGGCACCCGAAGGGGCCGCCGGGACCCCGACGACTCAGCCGGGCAGCACGAACGTCGTGACCGGTCGGCCGTCACGGGCGCGCACGGATGCCGCGTGCCCGTCGACGACCGCCACGATCCCGTCGGGCACGGCCCACGCGCGCCACCACGCGGCATCCGTCGCCTCGACCTCGCCGGGCTCGAGCACGCGGCGGCCGAGCGTAGTCGGCTTGATCGCGGTCATCCACGACGCGACGCCCTCGAGTGCGCGACGCTGCACGGCCGGGATGTCGCCGGCCGCGGTCGGCCCGACGTTGAGCAGCAGGCGCCCGCCACGCGAGACGACGTCGGCGTAGAGGCGCGCGAGCTCGCGCGGCGTGAGCGTCAGCGCCTCGTCCTCGGCGCGGTTGTAGCCGAACGAGAATCCGAGGCCCCGGCAGTGCTCCCACCCGGGTTCGGTCTCGTGCTGGGTGTGCGCGTCGTACTCGCTCGTGCGGTAGTCCCAGACGTCGACGCCCCAGCGGTCGTTCACGATGCCGTCGGGCACCGCCGCGCGGTAGCGCTCGAGGAGTGCCGCGATCGAGTGCGGCCCCGGGTCCTTGCCCGCGTCGGGCCAGTCGATGTCGTTCCAGAGCACGTCGGGCTCGAACCGGTCGACGAGGTCGGCGACGTGGCCCCACGCGTAGGCGTTGTACGCGGCATCCGTCGGCCGCAGGTCGGTCACGTCGGCCGTCGACCGGTGCGGCGGCAGGTCGGTCACGGCCCAGTCGAGTCCGCCAGAGTAGTAGACGCCGAAGCGCAGGCCCTCGGCCCGCACCGCGTCGGCGAGCGGCGCGATGAGGTCGCGGCGCGGCCCGCGCGCGACCGTCGTGAGCTCGCCCGAGCCCGGCGCGTCCCACAGCGCGACGCCGTCATGGTGCTTCGTGGTCGGCACGACGTAGTCGGCGCCGACCTCGCGGAAGAGGCGCGCCCAGTCGGCGGGGTCGTAGGACTCGGCCCGCCAGGCGTCGAGGAACGCCTCGTACGGCGCGCCGCCGTGCACGCGGGCGTGGTGCTCGGCGGCCGGCGAGCCCTCGATGCGGATCGTGTTCGCGTACCACTCCGCGTAGGCATTGTGCGCGAACCACTCGTCGTCGGGCACCGCGCCGAGCGCGCCGGAGGGCTCCGCCCACGCGGGCACCGAGTACGGGCCCCAGTGCACGAAGATGCCGAGGCTCGCGTCCCGGGCCCAGGCCGGGAGCGGCCGCCGGGACGCGCTCACGCGTCGACGTCGTGGCGGCGCGGACGCTCGGGCACCGCCACGATCGCCAGCGCGACGCAGCCGAGCGCCGGGATGACGAGCGGCAGCAGCTGCCACGTGACGACGCCGGCGAACACCGCGGTCGCCACGAGGTACGCGGCGCCCGCGGGGTCTGCGCGGACCGCGCCGGGCACCTCCCGGAGCGCGCCGAGCCAGCCGCCGCCGGGCGTCCATCGTCCGGCGGCGGTGAACAGCACGAGCGCGAGCACTGCGAGCCCGGCCCAGCCGACGGCGGCCACGACCGGGCCGCCGGGCAGCACGCCCGAGCCGGCGAGGTCGATGTCGAGCGCCAGCACGAGGGCGAGCACGAGGGATGCCGCGCCGACGCCGATGCCGCCGACGAGCCCCGCGCGCACATCGCGCCAGAACCAGCTGAGGCCGGAGTCGTCGGCCTTCAGGTAGCGGCGCAGGTGGCGGACGCCCGCCGCGAGCGCGGCCGGGAGCGTGACCACTGGGATCGACACGACCGCCACGAGGATGCCGACGTAGAGCACCTCGCCGAGCAGCGAGAACGCTCCGCGGGCACCCGGGAACCGGGCTTCGTGCGCGGTCTCGCCCCGAGTCGGGCCGCTCCCCGAGAGGGCGGCGCGACGTGCGGCGCGGTCGACTCGTGACATCCGCTCGGCCCCTAGCCCTTGAGTCCCTGCGTGGCGACGCCGGCGACGAGGAAGCGCTGGAACACGATGAAGAAGATCAGGATCGGCACGAGCGCGAGGAAGGACACGGCGACGGTGGCGCCGTAGTCGCTGGTGGACGTGGCGTCGTTGTAGAGCCGCAGTGCGATCGGCAGCGGGTACTTCTCGGGGCTGTTGATATACAGCAGCGGGCCGAGGAAGTCGTTCCAGGTCCAGATGAACGTGAAGATCGCGGAGGTGATCAGGGCGGGCTTGATCAGGGGCACGATGATCGAGAAGAAGATCCGGATGTGCCCGGCGCCGTCGATGCGGGCGGCCTCGTCCATGTCGCGCGGGATGTTGCGGATGAACTGGACGATCAGGAACACGAAGAACGCCTCGGTCGCGAGGAACTTCGGAATGATGAGCGGCCAGTACGTGTCCACCAGCTCGAGCTTCTGGAACATGATGTACTGCGGGATGATGATCACGTGGAACGGCAGCAGCAGCGTGCCGATCATCGCGGCGAACAGGATCCCGACGCCACGGAACCGGATCCGGGCGAATGCATACGCAGCGAGTGCCGATGAGATCAGGGTGCCGATCACGGCCATGATCGCGATGAAGAACGAGTTGGCGAAGAACTGGTACAGCGGGGTGCCGGCGATCCCCTCGACGACCTTCGTGTAGTTGTCGAAGGTCGGGTTGTTGGGGATCAGCCCCTGGTTCTGGCCGAACTCGCTCGACGGCTTGAACGTGGCGAAGAACAGCCACACCAGCGGGTAGAGCACGATCGCGGTCAGCACGAGCAGCACGACGAACCAGATCACGGTGTTGATCGTCTTGCGCTTGACCCGGCGCCGACGGGCCGGGGCGGTGGGTTCGAGGGCGTTCTCGACGACCTCGACGCGAGGGGCTTCGAAGGTGGTCATCGGTTCTCTCCGGCGTAGTGCACCCAGGACTTCTGGGTCTTGAACAGGATGAAGGCGATGATCGCCACGACGATCACCAGGACCCAGGCCATGGCCGACGCGTAGCCCATCTGCAGGTCGGCGAAGCCGCGCTTGTACAGGTACAGCGTGTAGAAGTTGGTCATGCCGGCGGGGCCGCCCGAGCCGTTCGAGATGATGTACGCCGACGCGAACACCTGGAACGCGTTGATCAGCTCGAGCAGCAGGTTGAAGAAGATCACGCTCGAGAGCATGGGGATGGTCACGTTGCGGAACTTGTGCCACGGCCCGGCGCCGTCGACCTCGGCGGCCTCGTAGAGCTCCTGCGGGATCTGCTTGAGCCCGGCGAGGAAGATCACCATCGGCGCACCGAACTGCCACACCGCGAGCAGGATCATCATCGGGATGACGAGGGCGACGTTGCCCACCCAGCCGCCGATGTCGATGCCGAAGAAGCTGAGCGTGTCGTCGACGGGCCCATCGGTGGAGAACATCGCGCGCCACACGATGGCGACCGAGACCGACGCGCCGATGAGCGAGGGAGCGTAGAACGAGGAGCGGAAGAAGCCCGAGCCCCTGTCGCGGTAGTTGAGGAGCATCGCCACGCCCAGGGCGGCGGCGAGCTTGATCGGGGTGCCGACGAGGACGTACACCAGGGTGATCTGCACCGACTGGATGTAGTTCGGGTCCTCCGTAAACATGCGCACGAAGTTGTCGAGGCCGATCCACTCGGGCTCGGTGAAGAGGTTGTACTTCGTGAAGGCGAGGTACAGCGAGAAGATCATCGGCCCGACCGTGAGGCCGAGGAATCCGATCAGCCACGGCACGAGGAACCCGTATCCGGCGACCGTCTCCTTGCGGTTGTGCGCCCGGCGGCCGGCGGTCGTGGGGACCTTCGCCTCGGCGCGGCGGACCTGGCGCATGGCCTTCCGCACGCTTCTCGACCCGGCCTCAGCCGTGACGATCGATTCCGTTTCCGTGCTCACTGTGGTTCTCCGGTTCCTGCGAGAAACAGTACCCGGGCCCGGCGGGGGTGGTGCCCCACCGGGCCCGGTGTCGACTGCTCCAGGTGCTACTGGTTGAGGACGACGTCCATCTCGTCGAAGAACTGCTTCGCAGCGTCGGCGGGGGTGATGGTGCCGAAGCCGAGCTCCTGGCCGAGCTGGCGGAACTTCTCCTCCAGGCTGCCGTAGCCGACGATCGGCACGGGCGGGGCGTCGCCGAGGCGGTCCGCGATGGACTCCTCGTAGTCGGCGATCTGCTGGCCCAGCGGGTCGAGCTCAGCGCCCTCGAGCTGCGTCTCCGACGCGGGGATGCCGCGGTTGGTGCCGAAGGCGGCGCCGACCTCGGGCGCGTTCACGAGGTAGTTGAGCAGCGTGGCCGCGGCCTCGGGGTGCTCGGTCGTCGAGGCGATCGAGTGGAGCATCGAGGGCTTGAGGTACAGGTCCTTCGCGCCCTCCTCCGTCACCGGCGGGGCGACGAGGCCGAGCTCGGTGTAGTTCTCGCCGAGGTTGCCGAGGTAGCCGGCGCCGAAGTTGTCCCAGGTCAGCTCGCTCGTGGTGAGGGCCGTGTCGAAGCCGGAGAGCGGGTAGACCTCCTCGAGCTTCTGCTGCGGGACCACGACGCCGTTGCGGATGCCGTCGGCCTGCTCCCAGAACGCGGTGAGGTCCTCCTCGGTGAAGTTCGGCTCGCCGTCCTCGGTGAAGAGGTCCTGGCCCTGCGCGCGCTGCTGGATCTCGAAGTTCTGGATGCGGCCGGTGTAGTCGGTGCCGCCGAAGACGCTGCCCGCACCCGCGGTGGTGACCTCCTCCATCCAGGCGTCGTAGTCCTCCCAGCTGCCGCCGCCCTCGTAGTCCTCGACGCCGACCGACTCGAGCAGCGCGGGGTTCGTGTACATGCCCCACGCGTTGGTGGAGGTCGGGATGCCGGTGGTCTCGTCGCCGACGACGCCGATGTCGAGGATCTGCTGCGACAGCGGCTCGGTGTCGATGATGTTGCCGAGGTAGGGGCTCAGGTCGAGCAGGAGCCCGTTCTCGGAGTACTGGCGGAGGTAGGAGTAGTCGAACTGCATGACGTCGGGCAGGCCGCCGCCGGCCGCCTCGGTCTGGCGCTTCTCCCAGAACTCGGGGAAGCCGAGGAACGAGGTGTTCACCGTGATGTTCGGGTACTCCTCGTTGAAGGCCGCGATGGCCTCCTCGTACATCGCGGCGCGCACGTCGTTGCCCCAGAACGCGAAGTTGAGGGTGACCTCCTCGTCGGGGTCGTACGTGGCTGCCGCCTCGCCGCCGCCGCCGCCCGAGCAGCCCGTGAGCACGAGCGCTGCGCTCGCGGTGAGCGCTGCTGCGGCCGCCGCCATGCGGCGCTTGCGAATGTTGAACATCGTTGTCCTCCCGGAAACGTCTCTGTCTGCCCTGGTGCGGGTTCACGCTGTGGGAAAGCGCTTCCCCAAATGTAGCCCCTCGACCCCATGGCGTCAACTGCGGAGGGAAAATCGTTTCAATTCGTTATCCGGATGCCGCGGCATCCGCTCATCGCAGGATCGAACCGGCTGGTCATGGGCGGTTTCCGTCGATGCCCGCGTCGCGGTCGCAGACGAGCCGATCGTCCACAACCTCCACCGGAGCGGCGAACACCGCGCTCAGGCGGGCGGCTGCGGCGTCGCTCGAGCCGAGCTCGGAGCCGTCCCAGTGCGGGTGCGTGAAGTAGTAGAGCACGGCCCGATCGCCGTCGACGACCACGTCGCCGTGGCGCCCGAACGTCTCGTCGCCCCGCCGCCGTCCGGGCGCGCCGAGGATCACGTCGTCGAGACCGCCCTGCCGCGTCCACGTGACGGCGTCCGTCGAGCGGTGCACGCCCATCCCCCGCCACTCGTCGACGAGCATCCACCACCAGCCGCCGAGCTCGAACACGTTGGGGCCCTCGTGCGGCCGGCCTCCGATCGCGCGGCCCTCGACCCGCCAGCTCGACAGGTCGTCGCTCACCGCGGCCCAGGTGGCCGAGTCGTCGGCCTCGTCCTTGTACCAGAGCCGCCACCGCCCGTCGGGGCAGCGGGCGACGCACGCGTCGATCACGCGGTCGGAGCTCAACGGCACCTCGCCGACGACCGTCCACTGCTCGAGGTCGTCGCTCGCGTACTCGACGATGCGGCGCGGGTGGTCCCAGTCGGCGAAGATCCCGTCGATGACCGTGAGGTACATGCGGTACCGCTCGCCGTCGTCGATCACCTCGGGCGCCCAGTGCGTCTCGCTCGCGCCGCCGGAGCCGAGCTCGAGCCCGGCCGCCGTGCCCGCGAACCGCCACTCCACCGCGTCCTGCGATCGGGCGACGCCGATGCGCGTGCCGTGCACCCACGACACCCCGGGCTCGTCGACCGTCGCCCGCCGCTGGGTGTAGAACATCCACCACTCGCCGGTGTCGCGGTGGCGGATGACCGCGGGATCCGTCGCCCCGTCGTGCACGGGGTCGTGGAACAGCGCGTCGTCGTCAGGCACGACGGAGGTCGGTGATGGGGCTCTCCAGGCTCCGGCGGCGATCCGCGTCGGCCCGCAGGGTCTCGGGCGTCACCAAGGAGCCGCCGTTCGACGCCGACGAGTAGATCGCCGTGACGAGCTCGAACGAGCGCGCGGCATCCGACGCCGTCGACGGAAGCGGCTCGCCCGACGCGAGCGCCGAGTAGATGTCGCGCAGCAGCGGGGCGTGGCCGCTCGCCTCCTCGACGTCGGGCAGCGCCCACGCGGCCGCGACCTCGGGATCGACGTGCTTCGCGGGCGTGATGCGCCAGTGCTCGTGGCAGTGCCCGTAGAGGTGGTCGACCGTGACGGTCGCGAGCTCGGTGTCGATGCGGATGGTGCTCACCTCGCGCGGCGAGAGCGCGCTCGTGATCACGGACGCGATCGTGCCGCCGGCGAACGCGATGACCGCGGTCGAGACGTCCTCCATCTGCGTCTCGCGGTCGAGGCGCCAGAGCTGCCCCTGCACACTGGCCCAGTCGCCGAGGAGCCAGGCGAGCAGGTCGATCTGGTGGATGCCGAGCCCCAGGGTCGGGCCGCCGCCCTCGGTCGCCCACTTGCCGCGCCACGGCACCGCGAAGTACGCCGGGTCGCGGTACCAGAGGGTCTCGCACGTCGCTACGAGCGGTCGACCGATCGCACCCGAGTCGAGGAGGGAACGCACGTGCGCCGCCGCCGAGCCGGTGCGCTGCTGGAACACGACGGCGAGGCGCCGGTCGTTGCGGGACGCGGCATCCGTCATCGCATCGAGCTCGTCGAGCGACAGCGCGGCGGGCTTCTCGCAGACCACGTGGAGGCCGGCGTCGAGCGCGGCGATGGACTGCTCGGCGTGCACGCCGGGCGGGGTGCACACGTGCAGGACGTCGGCGACGCCCGACGCGAGCAGCTCGGCGAGGGTGTCGAACACGGTCGGCACGCCCCAGCGCTCGGCGAACGCGTCGGCGTGGGAGCGGTCGCGATCGACGACGGCGACGAGCTCGGCGCCGGGCGTCGCCAGCAGGACCTCGGCGTGGGCGTTGGCGATCGCCCCGGTGCCGACGATCGCGGCGCGGAGGGGGGTGGACTCGGTCATCGGTCTCCTCGGGTGGGGCCGGCTGCCGCCGGCCAGGTCTCGTAGCGGCGCAGCCGGCCGCACATGCCGAAGGCGGGCGCGTCGGATGCCACGGCCACGCGTGCTGCGGTGAGGCCAGGGTCGGCGCCCGTCTCGAGCGCATCGAGCCGATCGCCGGTCTCGCGGGCGACGGAGAGCGCGCCGGACTCCCAGCGCTCGCGCCACTCGGGCACGCGCGGACGCACGAGCGCGACGGCGCGCTCGTGCAGGCGCGACAGGCGGACGGGGTCGACGCGACCGTCACCGTCGAACAGCGCGCGGTAGCCCGCGACGGCCAGGTCGCGTCGCGCGACGGCGGCGGCGAGTCGATCGGCGTCGGATGCCGCGGGGCCGGACAGCGCCGCGGCCTCCGCGTATCGCTGGGGGTCGGCGAGCACCTCGTCGGGGAACGTCATCACCGCGTCGCCCGCCTCGGGCAGGCCGGCGTTCTGCATGATGACGCGCACGGCGAGCCCGCCGTCGTTCACCGCCCGATGGATGACGCCCGGGGCGAACCAGACGAGGTCGCCGGACCCGAGTCGCCGCTCCGCGAAGGCTCCCGAACCGTCGACCGTGTGCAGCCGTCCGCGGCCGCCGACGACGAGGTAGGCCTCGGTCGAGACGGTGTGCAGGTGCGGCGTGCCGCCCGCGAGCCCGTCGGGCGCCACTGCGTCGTACACGTCGAGCGCGCTGACCGACGTGGCCCCGGGGAACGCGGGCTGGTTCACGGCGCCCCCAGCAGCTCAGGCAGTCGTGCCGCGGCGGCGTCGGCGAGCCGGGCGGCGCGATCGGGATCGCTCGCCCCATCGGCGATCACGACCCCGTAGCGGAGCGCCAGCGTCGCCCTGGGCTCGACGACGTGTTCCTCGCTGAAGAACGGCGCGGGGCACAGGCACGCGAACTCCTCGCTGCGCGCGAACCACTGCGGCGGGTGCTGCAGGTTGGCGGGGTCGTCGACCATCACGATCGTGGACGCGGCATCCGTCTCGTCATGGCGGCCGCTGAAGCCCATCCAGGGCGCGCGCGTGCCGCGCAGCTCGTCGCCGCCGACGACGCCCGGCGCGATGAGCTGCCCGCCGGTGAACGAGCGCGGGCCGCGCCAGAACAGGCCGCCGTAGCCCGCATTCTCGCGTCCGCGGGTCGTGGGCGATCCGATCGGGATCGGGCGCTCGGTCGTGTTCGTGAGGCGCGTCGCGAAGCCGAGCAGCCACGCGTCGTCGTCGAGCACGGATGCCGCGAGCATCCGTTGCTCGTCGAAGATCGCCTCGCCCGCCTGCGTCATCCACTCGAGGCGCTCGACGACGCGCGCGGTGTCGGCCTCGGGGGCGACGCGCCCCGCGGCATCCGTCGCCTCGTCGGACGCGAACGCGACGTGCCGCTGCTCGCCGTTGTTCGGCAGCTGCACGTAGCCCTCGCCGCGTACGAAGGTGGGA
The DNA here is from genome assembly GCF_008122505.1 of Agromyces mariniharenae. Lineage (NCBI taxonomy): Bacteria > Bacillati > Actinomycetota > Actinomycetes > Micrococcales > Microbacteriaceae > Agromyces > Agromyces mariniharenae. The sequence continues at coordinate 666,318 of NZ_VSSB01000001.1, forward strand.
CCGCCCCAGAAGTTCTCGTCGCCGACGACCGGCAGCGACCAGGCGATGCCCTTGTGCCAGACGTGGTCGTGCGGACGGTAGAGCGAGACGAGCTCGCCGCCGAGCGTGCGGATCGGGCTGAGGTACGGCCGCGGCGACTCGGAGGTCGGGTGGTCGGGGCGGAACACGTACTCGGCGAGCACCGCGTCGCCCGCGCGCAGGAGGAATCGATCGCCGGCCTCGTCGAAGCGGATGTCGGTCATCGGTCTCCTTCGGGTTCGTCCTCGATCCGTGCGCTCCCGAGCTCCGTTGGGAAAGCGTTATCCAAGCGTACACGGTCACCCGCGCGAGCGCGCGCGACGTCGATGCGTCCTCGATCGACGGTACCGAAGTGCCGAAGTTAGGGCGTCACCGCCCAAGGCGACTCGCACGGACCGGTCGGCGACCCGTTGAGGATCGGACGGAGGATCGGCGCCAACGCCTTCCCGACCTCCAGCACGGCCTCGCCCGTCGGGCCGTCGGCGTTCCCCAGCAGCACCAGGACCGCCCCCGTCTGCGGGTAGTACGCGAGGTTCGTGCCGTACCCCGGCTCGGCGCCGGCATGGGAGACGCTGAGGACGCAGCCGGTGGCCTCGTCGAACTCGACGCCGGCGCCGAGGCCGTAGCTCGCCCCGCTCCGGCCGAAGTTCGGCGCGAGGTCGGACCACCGCTGGGCCTGCAGCTCGGGCGTCACCCCCGCGCCCTCGCCGAGGGCCTCGCCCCACGCGTGCAGGTCGTCGAGCGTCGACACCATGCCGCCACCGGCCCAGCTCTGGCCGTTCGACCAGTCGACGGTGTCGACGGGCGATCCGAGCGCCGGGCAGAAGACGGAGTACCCGTGGGTGAGCGGCGCCGTGACCTGGCCGTCGGGCGCGAACCGGCTGCGGTCCATGCCGAACGGCTCGGTGATGCGGTCGTGGATGAGCGTGGCGAGGTCGGTGCCGGTCACCTGCTCGAGGATGCCGCCGAGCAGGTAGTAGTTCGTGTTGGAGTACTCGAATCCCTCGCCTGGCGCGAAGTCGGCTCGCGGCGTCGCCGCGCCGATCGCGATGAGCTCGTCGGGGGTCGGAATCCCATGCGGGTCGGCGCAGATGCGATCGACCTGCGCCCGCCCGGACTCGCCGATGCCGCTCGACTGGTTCAGCAGCATCCGCACCGTGATGCTCGACGCCTCGGGGAAGTCGGGGTACCACCGGTCGAGCGTGTCGTCGAGGCCCACGTCGAACCCGGCCTCGCCGATCACCTGCATCATGACGGTACTGACAATGGTCTTGGTGATGCTGCCGATCTTCTGCTGGTGGTCGGGGCCGATCGGCTCCCCCGTGCCGACCTCGGCCTCCCCGCGGTCCGTCACCCACTCGCCCTCGCCGGGGATCCACACCCCGACGATGACGCCCGGCATCCCGGATGCCGCGAACCCCTCGTCGACCGCCGCTTCGAGTTCCGCGACCAGCTCGGGGTCGAGCGAGCCGGACTCCGCGGCGGGCGATTCGGTGGCGGACGGGGACGGCTGCGCGGCATCCGACACGGAGCCCTGCGACCCCGACCAGATCGTCACCGCGATGACGACGATCGCGACGACCGCGATGACGATTCCGGTCCACAGCAGCGCCCGGCGCCTCGGTCTCGCGCCGGGCGGCCGGCCTCCTTCGGAATCCCCGTCGGGCGGCGGAACGTCGCGCCCGGCGCCGTGGCCATCGGGTGCCGTCGGCTGGCTCATGGTGGATGCTACCGCGCCGCGATCGCGGTGCTGAAGGAACCTCATGGCCCCGGTCCGGGGGGTCAGGCGACGTCGCTCGAACCGCGTTCGAGCTCGAGCGGGCGTTCGCGTCCGGCGACCCGCGTGGTCGGCCAGCGCGGATCGATCGTGAGCACCTCGAAGCCGGACGCCCCGTGCAGCACGGTGTCCTCCACCTTCGCGCCCGGCGCGGTGGGGTTCCACGCGAACGCCTGGCCCGCGTGCACCACGTCGGCGATGCCCGGCACCGCACGGGGGTCGCGGCCGGAGTAGCCGGCGGCGCCGCCCTGATGGTGGCGCCGCCACTCCTCGGGGTCGAAGCCGTTGGCCGCGTAGGCGGCGGTGCCGGACGCGAACACGTCGCCGAGCGTGGCGCCCGGCACGGTGGCGTCGAGGAACGCCGACTCGACCTCGAGGATGCGGCGCGCGGCATCCGCCTCGCCCGGATCGACCGGCCCGAACCGCACCCAGCGCGTCGCGTTCGCGATGAGCCCGTGCCGGCGTCCGCAGACGACGAGCATGGCCCGGTCGCCGAGCGCCGCGTCGGTGGGCAGCGGATGCCGGTGGGCGAGCCGTGACCGTCCGGCGACGAGCGTCACGAGGGGGTCGATGCCGCGTGCCACGAGGTCGCCCGCGAGCCGTGACGCCACGGCGCGCTCGGGGTCGGGCGGGACCGCGGCGAGCGCGGCATCCGTCAGCACCTCGGCCACCTCGCGGCCGAGCGCGCGGTACCGGGCGAGCTCGGCCGGCAGCAGGCACGCCCGCGCGGCCCGCAGCTCGGCGGCGACGTCGGCCTCCTCGAGGTCGGCGATGCCGGCGGGCACGAGCGGCTCGTGCCAGGGCACCCGAGTGACGTCGAGGTCGCCGGCGTCGCCGAGCTCCTCGTCGAGCATCCGGTCGGCCTCGTTGTCGAACACGCGCAGCTCGACACCGTCGCGCGTCACGACCCCCGCGACGACCGCATCGCCCGCGAGCGAGACGTGCGTGCGCGCGCCGTCGAGCACCCAGGCGAGGGCCGTGTGCGAGCGCAGCACGAGCGAGTCGGCGCCGCGTCGGTCGAGCAGCTCGACGAGGCGCGCGTGCTTCGCCGCGCGATCGGCGACCGATGGGGGCATCACGGCGGATGCCGCGTCGGAGACCGCGTCGGAGGCGGCGACCGATGCCGCGACGCCCGTCACCCGACGGGACCCGTGCTCTCGCGCGCCTCGAGCCGCGGCCGGTACAGCACCGAGTGCTCGATCGGCCCGCCCGCGATGAGGGTGCGCAGGCGCGCCCACACCTGGGCGCCGATCTCGCCGCGCGGCACCGACATGCTCGTGAGGCTCGGGGTGGCGAACCCCGCCATCGGCACGTCGTCGAAGCCGGCGATCGAGAGGTCGCCCGGCACGTCGACGCCGAGTTGCCGGAGCCGCGTCATGAGGCCGAGGGCGACGAGGTCGTTGAACGCGATGACCGCCGTCGCGCCGTCGTCGCGCGCGCCGAGCACGGCCTCGGCGAGCGCGTAGCCGTCCTCGAGCCGGGAGCCACCGGGCACGACGTCGATGCGGAGGTCGGGATGCACCTGCTCCGCCTCCTCCACGCCGCGCAGGCGCTCGGCGTTCGAGGCGCTCGTGGCCGGACCGCTCACGTACGCGAGGTGGCGGTGGCCGAGCCCGAGCAGGTGCTCGACGAGGTCGCGGATGCCGCGCACGTAGTCCACGCCGATGATCGGCACGTCGGCGTCGGGCAGCGGGCGGTTCACGACCACGACGGGCGCGACCTGCTCGACGAGCCGGCGGAGCCGCTGCTCGGGCATGCGGGGCGCGCAGAGCACGATCGCGTCGCATCGGTGCCGCGCCTCGATGGCGGTCGCCTCCTCGTCGTCGACCCGCTCGGCGGTGTCGGCGACGAGCACGCGGTAGCCGTCGGATGCCGCGGCGAGGCTCAGGCCCTTGAGGATGCCCTGGAACAGCGGGTTCTCGAGGTCGGGCACGACCATCGCGATCGTGTCGTTGCGTCCGTGGACGAGGCTCCGCGCGGCGACGCTGGGCGAGTAGCCGAGCGTCGCGATGGACGCCTGCACGCGCTGCACGATGGCTGGGTCGACGGTCTGCTTGCCGTTCAGCACGCGGGACACCGAGGCCTGCGACACGCCCGCGTGCGCCGCGACGTCGGCGATCGTCGTGGCGCGACTCCGCTCGCCCATGGCCCTCCTCTCCTGCCGCGCCCCCTCGTCGGCGGCAACGCCGGTCGGACGCCGGGGCGCACCGTACGCCGCCTTCCGGGAAACCGGTTCCTCAGTGTACCCGCGAAGTTGCCCGGGACCGCCGAAGTCACCTAGGCTCTCCTCGAGAAAGCGGTTTCTCGAACACGCATTGGAGGGCGCATGCTCGTCGTCGTCACCGGCTCGTCGGGCCGGCTCGGACGGAGCCTGAGCGCCGGGCTCGCGGCATCCGGGCACTCGGTCGTCGGCGTCGATCGCGCGCCGGCCGGACTCGACGGCGTGGACGAGCGCGTGCTCGACCTGCGCGACGAGCACGCGACGGGCGAGCTCGTCGACGCGCTCCGGCCCGACGCGGTCGTGCACCTCGCGGGCATCGCGGTGCCGTTCAGCGCGCCCGAGCGCGAGATCCTCGTCACGAACACGACCCTCGTGCACACGGTCTTCGCCGCCGCCGCCCGGGCCGGCGTGCGACGCGTGCTCGCCGCGTCGAGCCCCACGGTCGTCGGCTACAGCGCGCCGACGTGGCGGGCCACCGCCGTGCCCATCGACGAGACCCATCCGACGCAGCCCGCGAACGCCTACGCGCTGTCGAAGGCCGTGATCGAGGAGGCCGTGCGCATGTTCGCGCGCACGTCGTCGGGCGCCTACGGGTTCTTCCGGCCGTGCTACGTGATCTCGCCCGCGGAGTGGCGCGGCGCGCCCACCCAGCAGGGCCACACGATCGCCGAACGCCTCGCCGACCCGTCGCTCGCGGCCGTCAGCCTCTTCAACTACCTCGACGCCCGCGACGCCGCGGCGTTCGTCGACGCGTGGCTCGCCGCGCCCGCCGACGTCGTCGACGGCGAGGGGTTCTTCGTCGGCGCCGCCGACGCGCTCGCCGCCCGGCCGGTCGCCGAGCTGTGGCGCGAGTTCGCCCCTGCGCTCGGCGTCGGCGCCGACGCGCTCATGGGAACGCGGCCCGTCTTCTCCGTCGACAAGGCCGCCGAGCGGCTGGGCTGGCGCCCCGAACGCGACTGGCGCAGCGAGCTCACGGCGGCCGCGGCCGCCACCACCCCCACCGAATCGAGGGCATCATGACCACACCCGCACCCGCCTTCGACGGGGTGCTGTTCTTCCCCGTGACGCCGTTCGACGCATCGGGCGCCGTCGACCTCGACGTGCTGGCCGACCACGTCGACTCGCGGCTCCGGTGGGGACCCGGCGGCGTCTTCCCCGCGTGCGGCACCGGCGAGTTCCACGCCCTCGCGGGGCGCGAGGCGATCGACGTCGTGCGCGCCACGGTCGACGTGGTCGGCGGTCGAGTGCCGGTGATCGCGGGAGCCGGCGGACCGCTGGGCCACGCGATCGAGCTCGCACGCGGTGCGGCCGAGGCCGGCGCCGACGGGCTGCTCCTGCTGCCGCCGTACCTCGTCGCGGGCACCACCGACGGACTCGTGGCCTGGGTCGAGGCGGTCGCCGCGGCATCCGACCTGCCCGTCATCGTGTACCACCGCGGCACCGCGCGCTACACCGCCGACGCCATCACGCGCTTGGCCGCGAACCCGAAGGTCGTCGGCTTCAAGGACGGCACGGGCGACATCGGCCTCGCGCAGGAGATCGTGCTCGCCGCCGAGGCGACCGGACGCGACCTGCAGTTCTTCAACGGCCTGCTCACGGCCGAGCTCAGCCAGGGCGCGTACCGGGGCATCGGCATCCCGCTGTACTCGTCGGCCGCGTTCGCGATGATCCCCGAGGTCGCCGCCCTGCACCATCGCGCCTACACCGAGGGCGACGAGGCCACGCGGATGACGCTGCTGCGCGAGTTCTACACGCCCCTCGTGCGGCTCCGCGACGAGGCCCCGGGCTTCGGCGTCTCGCTCATCAAGGCGGGCCTGCGGCTGCGCGGACTCGATGTCGGATCGGTGCGCCCGCCGCTCGTCGACCCCACGCCCGACCAGGAGGCGCGCCTCGGCGCCGTCCTCGACGCCGGGCTCGCCCTCGCCGAGCGCCTCGGCACCGCGGCGACGGCGCCGCGGTGACCGAGGTCATCCGGAGCCTGCGCACGCGCGCGATCCGCGTGCCGCTCACGCGGCCGTGGGGACCCGACGTGCGCGACCTCTCGCTCGTCGAGGTCGTCGTGGAGGACTCCGCGGGAGATGTCGGTTCCGGCTTCTCGTGGACCCCGTCGATCGGCGCCGCCGCGGTGCAGGCGCACCTCGACCACGACATCGCGGCGTACGCGGTCGGACGCGACGCCGACGCCGAGTCGCTGTGGCATCCGCTCTGGGCGCACCTGCACGAGGGCGGCGGAGGAGGCATCACGACCATCGCGATGGCCGGACTCGACCTCGCGCTCTGGGACCTCGCCGCACGTCGCGCCGGCGTCGGCATCACCGACCACCTCGGCCGCCGGCACGAGACCGCCGAGGTCTACGGCAGCGGCGTCAACCTGCACTACCCGCTCGACGAGCTCGCTGCGCAGGCCGAGCGCTGGGTCGCCTCCGGCTTCGACGCCGTCAAGGTGAAGGTCGGCAGCCCCGGCCTCGCGCGCGACCTCGAGCGGATCGCGGCCGTGCGCGACGTCATCGGCCCCGAGCGCCGGCTCATGGTCGACGCGAACCAGCGCTGGACCCTCGAACAGGCCGAGCGCGCGATCGGCGAGCTCGCCGCGTTCGACCTCTCCTGGGTCGAGGAGCCGCTGCGCGCCGACGACCTCGCCGCGCACGTCGCGCTGCGCGAGCGCATCGAGGTGCCCATCGCCCTCGGCGAGAACCTGCACACCCGCTACCGGTTCGCCGAGTTCATCGACGCGGGCGCCGTCTCGATCGTGCAGCCGAACATCGTGCGCGTCGGCGGCATCACGCCCTTCCGCGAGATCGCGACACTCGTTGACGACCGCGGCGTCGAGCTCGCGCCGCACCTGCTGCTCGAGCTCTCGGCGCAGCTCGCCCTGACGCTGCCCGGCGACCACCTCGTCGAGTCCGTCGAGGACGCCTCCTTCGAGGCGCTCGGCGCGCTCGCGTCGCCCTCCCCCGTCGCCGTGACGGGCGCCGAGGTGCGCACGACGGGGCAGCCCGGGCTCGGCATCCGATTCAATTGACATGCACGGATGCCGCGGCATCCGTTGACTCTGGAGGAACCATGACCAGCACCGCGACCACCACCACCACCGCGGCATCCGCCTCGACCGACCGCGTCGACGGGCTCGACGACGTCGCCGCGGGCGCACGCGCCGCCTTCGCGACCACCGTCGCCTCGACCGCCGCCGACCGCGCGACCTGGCTCACCGCCGTCGCCGACGCGCTCGACGCCGCGGCCGACGAGCTCGTCCCTCTGGCCGACGAGGAGTCGCACCTCGGCACGGCGCGGCTGACGGGCGAGCTCGCGCGCACGACCGCCCAGCTGCGCCTGTTCGCGACGGCGATCGTCGAGGGGTCCTACCTCGAGGCGACGATCGACCACCCCGACCCGACGACCACGCCGCCGCGGCCCGACCTGCGCCGCATCCTGCGCCCGCTCGGCCCGGTCGCCGTGTTCAGCGCCTCCAACTTCCCGTTCGCGTTCTCGGTCGCGGGCGGCGACACCGCGTCGGCACTCGCCGCCGGATGCCCCGTCATCGTGAAGGGCCACTCCGCCCACCCGCGGCTGTCCCGGCGCACCGCCGAGGTCGTGGCGGGCGCGCTCGCGGCGGCGGGCGCCCCCGACGGGATCTTCGGACACGTCGAGGGACGCGAGACGGGCGTCGCGCTCGTGCGACACCCCGAGATCCGCGCGGTCGGCTTCACCGGCTCGCTGCACGGCGGACGGGCGCTCTTCGACCTCGCGTCGTCGCGTCCCGACCCGATCCCGTTCTACGGCGAGCTCAGCGCGGTGAACCCGGTGCTCATCACCGCGTCGGCGCTCGACGCGCGCGCCGACGAGCTCGCCGCCGGCCTCGCCGCGTCGTTCACGCTCGGCGCCGGCCAGTTCTGCACGAACCCGGGCGTCGTGTTCGCGCCCGCCGGGTCGGACTTCGCCGCTCGGGTCGCTTCGGCGGTGGGCGCCGCGGCATCCGTGCCCATGCTCACCGACGGCATCGCCGCCGCCTTCGCGAGCGGACTCGAGGCACTCGCGGCCCGCGACGACGTGTCGGTGGTGGCGGGCGACGTCGCGCAGCAGCCCGGCACCGCATCGGCGGTCGTGCTCTCGACGACGGCGTCGGCCGTGCGCGCCGACCCCGGCGCCCTGCTGGCGGAGTGCTTCGGTCCGTCGACCCTCGTGGTCGAGTACGACGACGTCGACGACGCGCTCGCGGCGATCCGAGCGGTGGGCGGCAGCCTCACGGCGACCGTGCACGCCGAGCCCGGCGAGGACCTCACCGGCATCCTGGCGGTGCTCACCGAGGTGGCCGGACGCGTGCTCTTCGCCGGATGGCCCACGGGCGTCGCGGTCAGCTGGGCGCAGCAGCACGGCGGTCCGTGGCCGTCGACCACGTCGATCCACACGTCGGTCGGGGTCACCGCGCTGCGCCGCTTCCTGCGACCGGTCGCCTACCAGGACGCACCCGAGTCGGCGCTGCCGCTCGAGCTCCGCGATGAGAACGCGCTCGGCATCCCGCGCCGCGTCGACGGCGTGCTCGTCGTGCCGACGGCCGACCGTCACCCGTCATGACGGACGACGCCGTCACCACCCACGACGCGTTCCACCCGGGTCGCGTGTGGCTGGACACGAACGGGGAACGCATCCACGCGCACGGCGGATCGATCTTCGACGAGGCCGGCGTCTACTACTGGTACGGCGAGAACAAGGAGTTCACGCGCCCCGGGAACGGCATCCGGACCTGGGGCGTGCGCTGCTACCGCTCGACGGACCTCTACAACTGGGAGGACCTCGGGTTGATCATCCCGCCCGACGAGGACGACCCGACCTCCCCGCTGCACCCCGCCCGGCAGCTCGATCGTCCGCACATCGCCTTCAACGCCGCCACCGGCACGTACGTGTGCTGGATCAAGGTGATGGGCGGTGACGTGCAGCTCTCGACGGTGCTCGTGGCCGACTCCTTCCTCGGCCCGTACCGCATCGTGCACCGCGACTTCCGGCCGCTCGGCATGAACGCGGGCGACTTCGACCTGGTCGTGCACCCGACCGACGGCAAGGGCTACTACGTGTTCGAGCGCGTGCACAGCGAGCTCGTCTGGGCGGACCTCACCGACGACTACACCGACGTGACCGGGTACTACACGACGCACTTCCCGCTGCGCCAGCCGCCGTTCGTTCGCGAAGCGCCGGCGTACTTCTCACGCGGAGGACGCCACTACCTCGTCACGTCGGGCACCACGTCGTACTTCCCCAATCCGTCCGAGGTTGCCGTTGCCGACACCTACCACGGACCCTGGACCACACTCGGCGACGTGCACCCCGACGACGCGTCGCGCACGTCCTTCCGCACGCAGGTCAGCTCGGTCTTCCGGCACCCGGCGAAGCGCGACCTCTACATCGCGCTCGGCGACCGCTGGGTCCCCGGCCTGGCGGCCGACGCGTCGAACTTCGAGCGCGAGTTCGAGCGGATGTTCGACCCGGACGATCCGGAGCGCGACCTCGTGCTTCCGACCGTCGACACCTCCGTCGCCGACTACGCCTGGCTGCCGATCCGGTTCGACACGGGCGTCCCACGCATCGACTGGCGCGACGAATGGCGGCTCGACGAGTTCGAGGATGTCCACCCCTCGTGAGCGCGATCGCCTACCTGACCGCGGCGACGCCGCCGCGCCTCGCCGTGGGCGGCATCACCGTCGCGATCCCCGTGCTCGCCGTCGAGCAGCTCGGCGACGTCGCACTCGGCGGACTCCTCGCCGCCGCCGCCCTCGGGCCGAGCATCGTGGCCGCCCCGGTCGTCGGAGCGGTGCTCGACCGGACCCGGCGGCCGGGCGCGTTCGTCGCGGGCGCCGGCCTGCTCATGGCCGCGGCCTTCACGATCTCGGCCTTCCTCGGGCCGGTGCCGGCCTGGGTGGTCGCCGTCGCCCTCGCGATCTCGGGACTCGCCACGCCCTTCGTGTTCGGCGGACTGTCGAGCTTCGTCACCGAGGGCATCCCGAACGAGCGCCGCGCGTACGCGATGGACGCGCTCGCCTACAACCTCGGCGCCGTCGCGGGCCCGGCCGCCGTCGCCGCGGCATCCGCGCTCGGGAACGCCCGCATCGCGACGCTCGTCATGGCCGCCGCCGCACTCCTCGGCGCGGTCGGGACGATCCCGCTCCGCCTCCGCCCGCTGGCGGGCGAGCCGCACGCGTCGATGCTCCGCACCATCGCAGCCGGGTTCCGCCACATCGCGACGCACCGGCCGCTTGCGCTCATCACCGCGAGCGGCACGGTGAGCCAGTTCGGCGCCGGCGGCCTCGCGATCGCGGCCGTCGCACTCGCGATCGGCAGCACCGGGGATGCCGCGGGCGGCGCGGTCATCGTCACCGCCTTCGCCGTCGGCGGGCTGCTCGGCGCCCTCTGGAACTCCGCGCACCCGAGCCGCCTCCGCCCCGAGCTCGAGATGGGACTCGGTTTCGCGGCGACCGGCGTGTTCACCGTCGTCGCCGCACTCGACCTCGGCCAGCTCTGGGCGGTGCTCGCGATCGGCGTGTCTGGGCTGTTCACGGCGCCGGCCGCCTCGGCCATGCTGCTCATCCGCAAGCAGCAGAGCCCGCCGACGCTCCGCTCCCAGGTGTTCACGGTCGGCGCGGGCCTCCGTGCGGCGGCCGCGGCGGCGGGCGCGGCGGTCGCGGGACTCGCAGCGGGCGTCGGCGGGCCGGCACTCCTCGCCGCGATCGGCGTCGTGTGGATCCTCTCGGGCGCGATGCTCGTCGCCTACCCGAAGCACGCGCCGCCGATCGACGGCGCCTGACGGGCGACGGATGCCGCGGCATCCGCGCCCCTCGCTCGGTCAGTTGCTCGAGGCGAGCCAGAGGTCGGGGCCGAAGACCTCGTAGCGGATCCGCTGCGCCGGCACGCCCATCGCGATCGCCTCCGAGCGGATCTTCTGCATGAACGGGAGCGGGCCGCAGAGGTGCAGCGTGGCGTCCTCGGGGAGGGCCACGTCGGAGAGCCGCATGAAGCCCGCCTTCGCGGCCGCGGCGCCCTCGACGGGTGCGCCGGCGGGATCCTCGAGCCAGAGGTGCAGCTCGGCGTCGTCGATCCGCTCGACGTCGCCGAGCATCTGGCCGCTCAGCGCCCACGTGTCGACGCTGCGGTCGGCGTGCAGCACGAGCACCTCGCGGTCGGAGCCCGCGTCGGCGAGCGAACGCAGGATCGACGCGCTCGGCGTGCAGCCGATGCCGGCCGATGCCAGGACGAGCGGGCCGTCGCCGTCGTCGAGCGTGACGTCGCCGTACGGGTTCGAGAGCTCGACGACGTCGCCGACCTCGATGCGCTCGTGCATGATCGGCGAGACCTCGCCGCCGTCGTTGAGCTTCGTCGTGATGGTGCGGCGCTCGGTGGACTCCGCGTCGGCCGACAGCGTGTACTGGCGGGCCTGGAGCACACCGTCGGCGACCGGGATGCGGACGCTCACGTACTGGCCGGGCGCGCCCGGCGTCACGGGCGTCGCGTCCGCCGGCTCGAACACGAAGGTCATGGTCGTCGGGCTCGCGGGCGCCTTCTCGACGACCCGCCACGAGGCCCACATCACGTCGTTCGCCTGCCTCGCGTAGAGGCCCTTCTCGAGCTTGATGAGCGCGTCGGCCATGAGCCAGTAGACCTCGCTCCAGGCCGAGGCGACCTCGGGCGTCACGGCGTCGCCGAGGTCCTCGGCGATCGCCTCGAACAGGTAGCGGTAGACGATCGGGTACTGGTCCTCGGTGATGCCGAGCGAGGCGTGCTTGTGCGCGATCCGGCTGAGCACCGCCTCGGGCAGCGTGCCCGGGTGCTGCACCAGGTGCGTCGCGAAGGCCGCGATCGCGCCGGCCAGGGCCTTGCGCTGCTCGCCGTTGGCCTGGTTCGCCCGGCTGAAGGTCCCGTTCAGCAGCTCGGGGTGGGCCGCGAACATCTTCTGGTAGAAGATCGGCGTGATCTCGCCGATGCGCGCGCCGACGATCGGCAGGGTCGCTTCGATGACGGGGCGGGCGGTGTCCGAGAGCATGGGGCTCCTCAGTCTCGAGCGGGTGGATACCCGTTTTCTACGGTTGGTAGAAGTCAGTCTTCTACCGTGCGTAGAAATTCGCAAGCCGGCGAGCGACGGATGCCGCGGCATCCGCTCACCCGCCCCGCACGCCGCGCCCGCGGCATCCGCTCACCCGCCCCGCACGCCGCGCCCGCGGCATCCGCCCGCCCCCCGTGACATGCGCCCGCTCGCGGCGCGCACGGACCGCGAAGTGACGCGATCCGCCCGCTCAGCGTGCCTCGGAAGGGCAGATCGCGTCACCTCACGACGAATCGCGGATCGGGTCGGCCGCGGCACCCCGCCGACGCCGTCAGATGCCGAGCTCGAGGTCGGCGATGCGCACGGGCTCGCCCGTGGCGAGCGACAGGTTGCCCGCGATGCCGACCGACACCGCCTTGACGCCGTCGGCGTAGCCCGCGACGCGGCCGAGCGGCTGGTCGTCGGTCACCCGTCCGAAGACGTGCTGCAGCAGGTACGCGTCGCCGCCGCCGTGGCTGCCGATGCCCTCGGGGATCGGCACGACGCGCGCGCCCTCCCAGTGCCGCTGCACGACGAGGCGCTCGGAGTCGGGGCGCACCTCGTCCTCGGGCGAGTAGCCGGGGTGCATGCTCGGGTCGACGACGACGCGGCCGTCCTCGCCGACGAGCACGGCGCCGCGCTCGACGACCTCGAGCTCGGCGCGCCCCTCGGTGCCGTTGACCGTGACGCGGTAGCCCTCCCACGGTGCGTGGGCGTTGAGCGAGTAGCTCATGGTCGCGCCCGAGTCGTAGTCGACGAGGGCGGCGAGGTTGTCCTCGATCGTGATGCCCTCGTCGAACACGTCGCGGTCGCGCAGGTAGCCGTCGTGGTGCTCCTGGTCGAGGTAGAGCTCCTTGAGGTGCGGGTCGCCCGCGAGGTCCAGCGCGAAGGGGTCGCCCGTCGCGCCGGTGCCGCGTGCCGGGCGCGCGCCGAGACCGCGGGCGGCGGCGTTCTCGGCGCCGTAGAACCGCAGGCCGCCGCTCGCGAACACGCGCACGGGCGTCGCGGCGATCCACCAGTTCACGAGGTCGAAGTGGTGCGACGCCTTGTGGATGAACAGGCCGCCCGAGTTCGCCTTCTGCCGGTGCCAGCGACGGAAGTAGTCCGCACCGTGCACGGTGTCGAGCGCCCACTCGAAGTGCACCGACGTGACCGCCCCGATCTCGCCCTCGGCGATGACCCGTCGCAGCGTCGAGTTGCGCGGGCTGTAGCGGTAGTTGAAGGTCGTGATGACCTCGCGGCCGGTCTCGGCGATCGCCGCGCCGATGCGCCGCACGCTCTCGGCGTCGATCGTGAGCGGCTTCTCGACCACGACGTCGGCGCCGGCGTGCAGGGCACGCACCACGAAGTCGGCGTGTGTGAAGTCGGGGGTCGTGACGATGACGCGGTCGATGCGCTCGTCGCGGATCATCCGCTCGAGGTCGTCGGGCGCGTAGCGAGCCGGTGCCGGATGCCCCGCCGCCACGACGTCGCGCTCGTGCACGTCGAGACGCCCGGGATTCACGTCGCTCCAGGCGACCAGCTCGGCGACCTCGGGCACGCGTTCGGCGCCGAGCTGGGTGCCGCTCAGCGCGCGCACGTACATGCCCGCGCGGCTTCCCGTGCCGATGAGTCCGTACCGTTCCTGCGCCATCGCGTGCTCCACTCGGGGTCATCGTACGAGAAAGCGCTTCCTCGGTCACGCCCGCGCACTGGCGGATCAGGAGGGAATCAGGCGGGAAAGCGCTATCTCGGATCCAGGACATTTCTACCAGCACGACGGCGCGTGTCCAAACCTCGGCGTCACGGAGCCGCTCGCGCGGTAGCATCGAGGCGCCCCGAGGGGGCGGGCACATGCGGGAGGACGGATGACCGAGGGCGGCACCGGAACCGGGCGGAGCGCACCGGCGACGCTGCACGACGTCGCGCGCGAGGCGGGCGTCTCGCGCGCGACCGCGTCGCGCTCGCTGAACGGCAGCACGCGCAAGGTCAACGAGGAGTACCGCAAGCGCGTGCTCGAGGCCGCCGCCCGGCTCGACTACTCCCCCAACCTCTCGGCGCAGGCCGTCGCCCGCGGCACGACCACGACGGTCGCGCTGCTCGTGGCCGACATCGCCGACCCGTACTTCTCGTCGATCGCCGCCGGCGTGGTCGCCGAGGCCGACCGCGAGCGGCTCATCGTCACGATGGCGGCGACCGAGCGCGACCCCGAGCGCGAGCTGGAGCTCGTGCGCACCCTGCGCGGACAGCGTCCCCGGGTCATGATCCTCGCGGGTTCGCGACCGACGACCGACCCGACCGAGGGCGCCCTGGGCGAGGAGCTCCGCGCCTACGAGCGCTCGGGCGGCCTCGTCGTGCTGATCAGCCGCAACGAGCTCGACCTCCGCACGGTGCTCGTCGACAACCTCGCCGGCGCCGAGGCGCTCGCCCGCGCCCTCGTCGGCATCGGCTACCGCCGCTTCGCCGTCATCACCGGCGGCGAGGGACTGCGCACCGCGGCCGACCGCGTCGAGGGCTTCCGCGCCGGGCTCGCCGCCACCGGCGGCACGCTCGAGGACGACGACGTCATCCGCGACGCGTTCACCCGTGATGGCGGTTACGACGGCATGCGCCGCCTGCTCGAACGCGGCCTCGGCGACGTCGAGTGCGTGTTCGCCGCCAACGACGTCATGGCCGTCGGCGCCCTGTCGGCCATCCGCGACGCGGGCCTCGTTCCCGGCGCGGATGTCGCGGTCGCCGGCTTCGACGACATCCCCACGGTGCGCGATGTGACGCCCGCCCTGACCACCGTGCGGGTCCCCCTCGAGGAGATCGGACGCCGCGCCCTCCGCCTCGCGCTCGGCGACGCGGCCGCCCGGGCCGAGGGCGCCGTTCGCACCGAGGTCGTCATCCGCGAGTCCACGCCGCCGCGCAAGTAGCCCGCCGCGCCCGCCACGGCACGGCGGTGCACGGATGCCGCGCGCCCGCGGCATCCGCTCGCCCTGCGCCCGGCACGCCCGACGCAAGCCGACGACGCCCGCCGCATCGGCTCCGATCGAATGCAGGAACTTACAGACGACACGCCGCGGGCGCGTGGCATCCGGACGCGGCGCGTCTTCGGAAGTTCCTGCACACCCGGATGTTCACCGCGGCATCCGCCGGACCCCTCTCGCCCCGCGACCGGGTGGCGGGCCGCCCGGCCCGCGGCACCCGCTCCGACCGGATGCAGGAACTTCCCACGGACACGCCGCGCGCCCGCGTCATCCGCTCGGGGTGTCGCCCGGTTCTTCCTGCAGACGCGCCGAGCGAGCGCGTCTGTCCACGGATGCCGCGCGCCCGCGTCATCCGCTCGATGGCGAAGCCCGAGTCGCAGGACGATTCGACCGACGCGCCGGCGGCGGGCCGGCGAGCCACGCGATTCGTCCTTCGATTCGGGAGTGTGCACATTCCCGCCACGGCAGACGACCGCATCCGGTCGGCATCGCGTCGCCCTCCGCCGCCGTCGTGCCCACGACGCCCGCCTCGCGACACCGCGTGACGACACCCCCGCGACCTGGGTGTTGCGCGATCGCGCGATCGTGTCCTACACTCGGGTAAACGCTTTCCCGCAGCGGTGCGGCGGCCTCCGCCACCCGCTCCCGGACCGAACAGGAATCACCGTGGCAGAGCAGACCACCCAGCAGGCCAGCCCGCAGGCCCAGTCCATCGGCATCATCATGAACGGCGTCTCCGGGCGCATGGGATACCGGCAGCACCTCGTGCGGTCGATCCTGGCGATCCGCGAGCAGGGCGGGGTCGAGCTCTCCGACGGCACGCGCGTGCAGGTGGAGCCCATCCTCGTCGGCCGCTCCGAGCAGAAGCTCGCCGAGCTCGCCGAGAAGCACGGCATCGAGCACTGGACGACGAACCTCGACGAGGCGCTCGCCGACGACCGCTGGCAGATCTACGCCGACTTCCTCGTGACGAAGGCCCGCGCCGCCGCGCTCCGCAAGGCCATCGCCGCCGGCAAGGCGATCTACACCGAGAAGCCGACCGCCGAGAGCTTCGAGGAGGCGCTCGAGCTCGCGAAGCTCGCCACGGCCGCCGGCATCAAGAACGGCGTCGTGCACGACAAGCTCTACCTCCCCGGCCTCCAGAAGCTGAAGCGCCTCATCGACTCGGGCTTCTTCGGCCGCATCCTCAGCGTCCGCGGCGAGTTCGGCTACTGGGTCTTCGAGGGCGACTGGCAGCCCGCGCAGCGCCCGAGCTGGAACTACCGCGCCGAGGACGGCGGCGGCATCATCGTCGACATGTTCCCGCACTGGAACTACGTGCTCGAGAACCTCTTCGGCCGTGTCGAGTCGGTCTACGCGAAGGCCGTCACCGAGATCCCCGAGCGCGTCGACGAGAAGGGTGACACCTACCCGGCCACCGCCGACGACGCCGCGTACGCGATCTTCGAGCTCGAGGGCGGCGTGATCGCCCAGCTCAACTCCAGCTGGACCACGCGCGTCAACCGCGACGAGCTCGTCGAGTTCCAGGTCGACGGCACGCTCGGCTCGGCCGTCGTGGGCCTGTTCGGCTGCAAGATCCAGCCGCGCAACGCCACCCCGAAGCCCGTGTGGAACCCCGACCTCGCCGACGCGCACGACTACGCCGCCGACTGGATCGAGTCCCCCGGCAACCGGGAGTTCGAGAACGGCTTCAAGACGCAGTGGGAGGAGTTCATCCGCCACGTCGTCGAGGACGCACCGAACCACTACGACTTCCTCGCCGGCGCCCGCGGCGTGCTCCTCGCCGAGGAGGGCCTGCGCTCCTCCGCCGAGGGCCGCCGCATCGCCATCCCCGAGGTCACGATCGAGACGACGGATGCCGCGACGGCGACGGATGCCGCGACCCCCGTCGAGGCGCAGGCGGCCGACGCCGCCCCCGAGCTGACCGGAGCCCGCTGACCATGACCGCGATCACCCTCATCGACGGCGAGGGCGCGCTGCGCTCGGTGCCGCTGGCGGAGGCGCCCGCGTTCCAGAAGCCGCGGCATCCGCTCGCGAGCCGGGTCGCGTACGCGGCGGCGCACGTCGTGCCGAAGCCGTTCGCCGACAACACGCCCGGCGAGCCGGCCGAGATCGATTGGGACGCCACGCTCGCCTTCCGCCACCATGTCTGGTCGTGGGGGCTCGGCGTCGCGGACGCCATGGACACCGCGCAGCGCAACATGGGCCTCGACGCCCTCGCCACGCGCGAACTGATCTCCCGCAGCGCCGCCGAGGCGGCGACCGTGGGCGCGAACCTCGTCGTCGGCGTGAACACCGACCATGTCGGCGACGAGTCCATCTCGCTCGAGCAGGTCATCGACGCCTACAAGGAGCAGCTCCACCACGCCGAGGACGCGGGTGCGGGCGTCGTGCTCATGGCGAGCCGCCACCTGGCCCGGGCGGCGCGCACGCCCGACGACTACCGCCGCGTGTACCGCGAGGTGCTCGCCGCGGCGGGCGCCCCGGTCGTGCTGCACTGGCTCGGCACGGCGTTCGATCCCGCGCTCGCGGGCTACTTCGGCTCCGACGACACGGATGCCGCGGCGGCGACCCTGCTGCAGGTCATCGAGTACAACCGCGACAAGGTGCAGGGCGTGAAGATGAGCTTGCTCGACGCCGACGCGGAGGTCTCGGTGCGCGAGCGGCTCCCCGAGACCGCCCGCATGTTCACGGGCGACGACTACCACTACGTCGGCCTCATCGAGGGTGACGAGCGCGGGCACTCCGACGCGCTGCTCGGCGCGTTCGCCGCCCTCGCGCCGAACGCCTCGGCGGCGATCCAGGCACTGGACCGCGGCGACGTCGCGGCGTACCGAGAGATCCTCGCGCCCACCGAGCCGCTGTCGCAGCAGGTCTTCGCCGCGCCGACGTACTACTACAAGACGGGCGTCGCGTTCCTGTCGTGGCTCAACGGCCACCAGGCCGCGTTCCAGATGGTCGGCGGCCTGCACGCCGCGCGCAGCATCCCGCACCTCTCCAGCATCGTCGAGCTGGCGAACGCGTCGGGCGCGCTCGAGCGCCCCGAGCTCGCCGCCGCTCGCTGGCACTCGCTGCTCACGCTGAACGGCGTCGACGTCACGGCGGCCACGCCCGCGGCATCCGTCGACGCTGACACTGACACTGACGCTGACGCTGACGCTGACGCACAGGATGCTGCAGCCGCGCCGGCGGCCGACGACGTGGAGGTGCTCGCGTGAGCGCTCCGTCGACGAGCTCGGCCGCGCACCCGCGGCTGTCGCTCAACCAGGCCACGATCAAGTACGCCGACCTCGACCAGGCGCTGCGCGCAGTGGCCGACGGCGGGTACGAGGCGATCGGCCTCTGGCGCGAGCCCGTGCAGGCGGTCGGCATCGAGGAGTCGGCCCGCCGGCTCGCGGACTCGGGCCTGCGACTCTCGACGTACTGCCGCGGCGGGTTCTTCACGGTGCCCGAGGGCCCCGCGCGCCGGGCCGCGATCGACGACAACCGCCGCGGCATCGAGGAGACCGCGACGCTCGCGGCCGCCGGAGCACCCGGCTCGCGCGCCGTGTTCGTGC
Organism: Agromyces mariniharenae; assembly: GCF_008122505.1. Taxonomy (NCBI): domain Bacteria; kingdom Bacillati; phylum Actinomycetota; class Actinomycetes; order Micrococcales; family Microbacteriaceae; genus Agromyces; species Agromyces mariniharenae. The sequence goes on from NZ_VSSB01000001.1 coordinate 684,907, forward strand.
TCGTCGCGGGCGGCATCCCCGCGGGGTCGACCGACCTCGTCGGCGCCCGTGCACAGGTGGCCGACGCGCTCGCCGAGCTCGCCCCCGAGGCGCAGGCCGCCGGTGTCACGCTCGCCATCGAGCCGCTGCACCCGATGTACGCCTCCGACCGCGCAGTCGTGTCGACGCTCAAGCAGGCGCTCGACCTGGCCGCGCCGTTCGACCCCGCCGTGGTCGGCGCGACGGTCGACACGTTCCACATCTGGTGGGACCCCGAGGTGCTCCCCCAGATCGCGCGCGCCGGCGCCGAGGGTCGCATCGCGACCTACCAGGTGTGCGACTGGAATACCCCGCTGCCCGCCGACGTGCTGCTCAGCCGCCACGAGCCGGGCGACGGCGTGATCGACTTCGCCTCGCTCACCGGCGCAGTCGGGGCCACCGGCTACACGGGCGACATCGAGGTCGAGATCTTCAATCAGGAGCTCTGGGACGCGCCGTTCGCCGACGTCGTCGCCCGCACCGCCGCGGCGTTCGAGGCCGCGGTCGTGCCGCACCTCGCGGCATCCGTGCCGCTCTCGGTGGTCGAGTAGCCCCCGCTCCGGTGGTCGAGTAGCGCCCGGCGCAGCCGGACGCGTATCGAGACCCACGCTGCGTCTCGATACGCGTCGCCTGCGGCGGCGCTACTCGACGACCGGGACGGACCGGGCTCAGTCGAGTCGCGTGATCGGCGGCATCGTGAAGGTTCCGTCGATCATCTCGGCGCGCGGCTGGTAGACCCGCAGCATCGGGCGGAACCTGCCCTCGGGCGTCGGCAGCCAGTTCGCCGCGGCGGTCTCGTCGTCGGGGCGCTCGCGCTGCATGCGGATGACGAGCGACCCGTCCTCGCCCGTCACGAGCCCGGGCGTGCGATCGCCGATCGAGTACCGGTCGATCGGGTTGTCGACGAGGTAGAAGTCGGGCACCGAGTACATCGTGATCGACCAGAACGCGTCGGCGGGCGGCAGCTCCGTGAGGTGCAGCTCGTACGCGTGCGACCCGTCGAGGCGGCGTCCTTCGGAGTCGACGAAGACCTCGGCGTAGACGGCCTCGTAGCCGTGGTTGCCCCAGAGCCCGTTGCGGGCGGCCCGCGCCCGGGTCGCATACGACGTCGCCCGGTCGGCGATCCGCCACTCGGGTGCGTCGACCGTGCCCGGCCCCAGGAAGTCGACGTTGTAGTCGAAGCCGTGCGGCCACGCCTGCCACCCGTTCACCGCGGCGGCCGGGTCGGGCTTCGAGAGGTCCTCGACGCGGTTGCGGCCCTCGACGAACGCGTTGGCGAGGTGCTCCTCCTGGTCGCGCGCGACCACCCCGTACGGATTGCCGCGGGTCGTGACCCCGTAGTCCGCGAAGCGGTGCAGGTAGTCGACGTCGGGCTTCGCCGGCGGGAAGGCGAGGCTCCACGCGCGCAGCAGCTCCCAGAAGCGCAGGTGCTCGGGGATCTCCCCGTGCGGCTGCGGGATGCCCCGAAGGGGGCCGTTGCCCTCGAGCGGCGAGAGCGTGAACTGCGGCTGCAGCGCGGCGACCGCGGGCATGTCCTCGGGGCCGTCCACCGCGATGCGCCCGACGATCGCCGCCAGGTCGGTGGGCGACGGGATGACCGGCACGCCGTCGGGCGCCTCCCCCGACCAGCCGGGCGGTGCGATGAGGGAGGTCCCCTCGGCGGTTCCGGTGGCGCGCCGGCCGACGTAGGCGAAGTTGTTCGTCCACGCGTCGACGAACTGCAGCACGTAGTACCGGCCGTCGGTGTCGGGCACGTGCAGGAGCAGCGGGCCGCCCGAGAGGTCGAGCACCGCGAGGGCGTACACGGTGTCGTTGTTGATGCTCACGAACGTGTCCGACGGCGACCCGAGCTTCGTCGCATGCGCGAACCGATTGATCCCAGACGGTGGCAGCGAGCCGAGCCCGTGCGTCGCGATCGCCTGCATCGACGACACGTTGTACACCATCGGGTACCCGAAGACGTACGCGTCGACGAGGAACTCCTCGGTCCAGCCCATCGATCCCCCTCCTGCGCGCCACGCGGCGCGACTCCCGCCTCACACGCTACGCGTGGCGCGCCGTTCGAGCGAGAAGTAGAACAGCGTGTACACGGCTGCGGACACGACGATCCCGATCGCGAAGAGCCAGGCGCTCGGCCGCTCCCACTCGAAGTCGGCGAGCCGCACGACGATCGCGAGCAGGATGCACGCGAGGCTCACGAGCTGCGCCTGGAACACGCGGCGGAACGCCGACCAGCGGTCGTCCCAGAGCATCCAGATGTTCACCAGGCCGGGCAGGGTGAGCACCGCACCGACGACCCGGGCGGTGAGCGGCGTGACCTCCCACGCCCATGCGCCGATCAGCAGCGACGGCACGGTGAAGAGCACGAGGCCGGTCACGGTGGATGCCGCGCCGACGAGCGCGAGCACGTAGCGCCACGGCGCGGGGATCTCGACGTCGTCTCCCTCGGGCATCCCGTCGTCCTCGCGGACGTTGAGGATGAGCGCCACGAGCACGAGCACCGGGGTCGAGACGTAGAGCGCCACCCACGTGATGAACGAGACGTGCCCGAAGTGGAACCGGTCCCAGTGCAGGAAGGTGGCGATGCCGAGCAGCGTCGCGAACACGAGCACGGCGGGGAACCCGTGCCGCACCCGGTGCCAGCGCCGCTGCACGGCGACCTGCACGAAGAACCAGATCCCGCCGGCGTACGCCGAGCCGAGCAGCATCGCGGTCACCGGCGGCTGGATGGTCCAGGCGAAGTGCTGCTCGGTGCCGCCCGGAAGCACGAGCAGCAGGAACGCGGCCGCGACGAGGAACGGGATGATGACGAACGCGAGCACGCGCGTGTACGGGAGCACGCGGTCCTCGGGGCCGGCGCGGTGGCGCTCGGCGGCGTCGGTTCCGGGTGCGGTCTCGCTCATGGGTGCCTCCTCGATGGGGCGGATGCCGCGGGGCTCGGTGGTCAGGTGGCGGATGCCGCGGCATCCGCCGTCTCGCGCTGCAGCGCGAACGCGACCGCGTCGTCGACGTGCATCCGGCGCCCGCGCGCGCGGGCCGCCTCGAACACGTCGCGGCCCGGTCCGGCGAGGATCGGATCGACGAACTGCTGGTGGAACGAGAACGAGGGCGCGTTGTACAGCCCCGTCCGCTCCCGCACGATCTGCGCGGCCCCGAGCAGCGTGCCCGCGCGGGGGAGGTCACCGGCGGCCGCGGCCACGGCCGTGAGCCCCTCGAGCCCGTACGCGACGCCGTCGTCGTGGTGCAGCCGGATCGACTCGCTGAGGCTCTCCTCGAAGCAGTCGCGAGCGACGGAGAAGTCGCCGACCAGCACCTCGGCCCAGCCCAGGTGGTGCAGCGCGATCGCCTCGCCGAGCGAGTCGTGCTGCCGCCGCGCCACCGCGAGGCTCGCCTCGAACCGCTCGACGGCCGCGCGCACGTCCCGGCTGAGGAGCGCCACGCGCCCGGTCGTGACGAGCGCCATCGCCTCGCCCCACGTGTCGTCGGCCTCGCGGAACAGGCCGAGGCTGCCCTCGAGCGCCTCGCCCGCACGCGCGACGTCGGGCTCGCGTGAGGCGAGCAGCGCGAGCGCGAGCGAGATGAGGGCGAGCGCCTCCCCCGACCGCTCGCCCTCGGTGCGGAACAAGGCGGCGCTCTCGCCGAGCCCGGGCACGAGGAGCTCGTCGGGATCCTGCCAGAACCCGATCGCACGGGTGAAGTAGAGGGCACGCGCTCGCGTGGCGGCGTCGAGCTCGTCGCCCGAGTCGAGCACCTCCTGCATCCAGGCGTGCACCTCGCCGAGGTGGCCGTCGACCCACCAGTACACGTAGAGCGTCCACGCGAACTGCGCGGCGACGGTCCACTGCCGGGTGTCGAGCAGGTGACGCACGGCGGACCGCAGGTTGTCGCCCTCCTCGTGGAGCCGGGCGATCCATGCGAGCTGCGTGGCGCCCTCGAGCTCGTGCTCGGCCTGCTCGCCGAGCCGCACGTAGTACTGCGCGTGCCGGTCGCGCAGCGCGCGCAGGTCGTCCCGGCCGTCGAGGCGGTCGCGTGCGTACTCGCGCACGGTCGAGAGCATGGTGAACACCGCGCGGTCCCCGCGGTCCTGCTGGCGCACGAGGCTGCCGTCGACGAGGGCGGCGAGGTCGTCGAGGGTGTCGGCGCCCGCGATGCCCTCGGCGATCCAGTCGGCGGCGTCGAACGTGAACACGCCGGAGAACAGGCCGAGCCGGGCGAGCAGCTCCCGCTGGGTCGGCGTGAGCAGCTGCGTGCTCCACTCGATCGTGGAGCGGATCGTGCGCTGCCGCTCGGGGAGGTCGCGGGCGCCGCCGCGGAGCACGAGCAGGCGCTGGTCGAGCCGGTCGAGGAGCTCCGCCGGCGTGAGCACGCGCCCCCGCGCGGCGGCGAGCTCGAGTGCGAGCGGCACGCCGTCGAGCGCGACCACGATGCGCTCGACGTCCTCGACGTTCTCGGCCGTGAGCTCGAAGTCGGGCTTGGTCGCGCGCACCCGCTCGACGAAGAGCGCGACCGACGGCGTGCCGAGCGCCCGTGCGACGGTCGCGCCGCGTCGCATGTCGGGAAGGGCGAGCGGGCCCAGCTCGACGCCGTGCTCGCCGGTCACCCGCAGGAGGATGCGGCTCGTCGCGAGCACCGTGAGGTGCGGGGCATCCGTCAGCAGGGCGCGGATGGCGGGCGCCGCGTCGACGACCTGCTCCACGTTGTCCAGGAGGAGCAGCAGGCGGCGGTCGCGCACGGCCATGCGCAGCTTCTCGTGCAGCGTGCCGTCGCCGTTGTCGATGATGCCGAGCGCGCTCGCGATGGCGGCGGGCACGAGCGCCGGATCCGTGACGGGCGCGAGGTCGACGAACGCGATGCCGCCGGGGAACCGGTCGCGCACGCGGTTCGCGGCCTCGATCGAGAGCCGGCTCTTGCCGATGCCGCCGGGACCCGTGAGCGTGACGAGCCGCACCGCCTCGTCGGCGAGCAGCTCGGCGACGGCGGCGACCTCCTGTTCGCGGCCGATGAGCGAGGTGAGCGAGGTCGGGAGCTCGACCGTGCCGCCCATCGACGTGAAGGGCGCCTCGTCGGGCTCGGCCGCGCGCGTGAACCGCTCGGCGAGGAGCGTCGCGAGGTCGCCGCGTACGAGCTCCGCGAGCTGCTGCGGGTCGGTGAAGTGCACGTAGGAGGCGCGGTCGTCGGCCTTGATGCGGGCGAGGAGGTCGACGAGGCGCGGTTCGCGGTCGCCGTCGTCCTTCACGTACACGAGCTTCGGCATGGCCGGCGGCGCCAGCCGGTACTCGTCCTCGAGGCCAGAGACGTCCTCCCCCGGCGCCACCCAGCCGTACTGCTCGCCGTAGAGCCCGATGAAGATGTCGCTCTGCGCGAGGTAGGCGCGGTAGAGGTCGCGCGGCGGATGCGGTCGCGCCCCGAGCTCGAACATCACGGGTGCCAGGTTGAGCTGCTCGATCGCGGCGCGCACCGCGCGGCGCTCGGGCGCGAGCTCCCGGAGCGTGGAGCTCACGAACACGCGCAGGCGCTGGTCTGGCGTGCGGATCGCCGGATCGGCGGGGATCATGCCTTCGAGTCTGTTCCCCGCGGCATCCGGCTGTAAATACCCATCACGGGGCTCGCCGGGCGCGCGTGCTGGCGGCCCGCCGCAGCCCGGCGGTACAGTGGCGCCGTGGCGGCCTTCCGCCGCTCGCCGCGCCGCTCCGGGGGGAGTCGAATGGTTGCCCAGCAGCACTCCGCCGGCCAGCCGGTGATCCTCGTGGTCTCGGCCGACGAGGACGTGCGCGCGTCCCTGCTCGAGCCGCTGCGACGGCGCTACGCCGACGACTATCGCGTGGTCGAGGCCGACGGTCCGGCGAGGGCCGTCGCGGCCGTCGAGGAGCTCGCCGCGATCGAGGGCGGCAGCATGGCGCTCGTGCTGTCGGATGACGCGTCGCCCGTCGACGACCACGAGAGCGTCTTCGCGGCGGCCCGTCGCCGGTTCCCCGACGTGCGCCGCGGGCTCGTCATCGAGTGGGGCTCCTGGGCCGACCGGGTCACGTCGGATGCGGTGCTGCAGCTCATGACGCACGTGCAGATCGACTACTACGTGGTGCGGCCGACGCACTCGCCCGACGAGTCGTTCCACCGGGCGATCACCGACTTCCTCCGCGAGCACGAGGCCGCGGCGGGCAAGCGCCATCGGGCCTACACGGTCATCGGCGACGTCTCGCAGCCCCGTACGCACGAGCTGCGCAACCGCCTCGCCCGTGCGGGCGTGCCGGCCGATCACCTCGATCCCACCGCCGCCGACGCGCAGTCGATGCTGGATGCCGCGGGCGTCGCGTACACCGGCGTGCCGCTCGTGCGCACGGCCGACGGTCGCGTGCTCGTCGATCCCGACGACGCGGAGCTCGCCCGCGCCTACGGGCTCTCGACCTCCCTGCCCGATCACGTCGTCGACGTGGTCGTGATCGGCGCCGGGCCCTCGGGGCTCGCCGCGGCGGTCTACGCCTCGTCGGAGGGCCTCGACACCCTCGTGCTCGAGGGCGAGTCGATCGGCGGGCAGGCGGGGTCGAGCTCGCTCATCCGCAACTACCTCGGATTCTCGCGCGGCGTCTCGGGCGCCGAGCTCGCGCAGCGCGCCTACCAGCAGGCATGGGTGTTCGGCGCGCAGTTCGCCCACACGCGCCGGGTCACGGGCGTGCGAATGGTCGACGACGGGTTCGAGGTCGTCGTGTCCGCCGCCGGCGCGAACGGCGCCGCGGGCGACGTGGTGCGGGCACGGGCCGTGGTGCTCGCGTCGGGCGTGACGTACCGCCGGCTCGCGGCCCCGGGCCTGGCGCGGTTCGTGGGCTCGTCGGTGTTCTACGGCGCGTCCTCGGTCGAGGCGCGGGCCCAGACGGGCCGCGACGTGCTCGTCGTCGGCGGCGGCAACTCCGCCGGGCAGGCGGCGCTGCACCTCGCGCGGTACGCCCGGTCGGTGTCGCTCGTCGTGCGGGGTCCGTCCCTCGCCGCGAGCATGTCGCAGTACCTCATCGACCAGCTCGATGCCGCGGGCGTCGGGCTCATCACCGGTTCCCACGTCGTGGATGCCGGCGCCACCCGCGACCCCGACCGCCTCGACCACGTCGTGCTCCAGCGCTCGGACAGCGGCGAGCAGGTCTCGGTGCCGGCCGACGCGGTGTTCATCACCATCGGCGCCCGGCCGCACACCGAGTGGCTGCCGCCCGAGGTGCTGCGCGACCAGTGGGGCTCCGTGATCACGGGCGCCGAGGTGCTCGAGGAGGGCGGCCGCCGCGCGTGGCTCGGCAGCGGACGCGACCCGTTCCCGCTCGAGTCGTCGGTGCCCGGCTTCTTCGCGGTGGGCGACGTGCGGCGCGGCTCGATCAAGCGCGTCGCCTCGGCGGTCGGCGAGGGCTCGGTCGTGATCTCCACGGTGCACCAGCACCTCGGGCCGCACGTCGGCGGTTGAGCACCCGGCTTGCTCTGGCGCCAGCGCCGGAATCCCGTTCGTGCGCTCGAGTCCCGCACGTTCGGGATTCCAGCGCACGAACGGGATTCCGTGCGATCGACGCTCCGGCGGCTACGCCGACTGCACCCGGTCGAGCTCCGCATAGCGCCCGCCCGCCGCGAGCAGCTCGTCGTGCGAGCCGACCTCGACGATGCGTCCGCGCTCGAGCACGACGATGCGATCCGCGCTGCGGATCGTCGAGAGCCGGTGCGCGACGACGAGCGTGGTGCGCCCCCGCATGAGGTGCTCGAGCGCGCCCCTGATCTTCGCCTCGGACTCGGGGTCGAGCGCACTCGTCGCCTCGTCGAGCAGCAGCACGCGCGGGTCGCGCACGAGCGCCCGCGCGATCGAGAGCCGCTGGCGCTGCCCGCCCGACAGCCGGGCGCCCCGCTCGCCGACGACCGTGTCCCAGCCCTCGGGCTGCGCCTCGACGATCTCGAGCGCGTTGGCGTCGCGGAGCGCGGCGAGCACGCGCTCGTCGCTCACCTCGCCGAGCCCGTAGACGATGTTCTCGCGGATCGTACCTTCGAAGAGCACCGACTCCTGCGGCACGACCGACACGAACCGGCGGAACGTGCGCAGGTCGAGCTCCTCCATGTCGACGCCGTCGAGGCGCACCTGCCCGCGGGTCGGCCGGAGGAACCCGAGCACGAGGTTGAGCAGCGTCGACTTGCCCGAACCCGACGACCCGACGAACGCGACCGTCTCGCCGGGCCGGACGTCGAGCGACACGTCGTCGAGCGCCGGCGGGATGCCGAGGTCGTAGCGGTACTCCACGCGCTCGAGCCGGATGCCGCCGCGCACCGCCTCGACGGCGCGCTTGCCCTCGTTGAACTCGAGGTCGGGCTCCTGCACGACCTCGGCGATCGAGCGGATCGACTCGGTGCCGCGCGCGATCACGGGCAGCAGCATGAGCAGGTTCGTGGCCGCCCCGGTGAGCAGCGCGAAGTAGGAGCTCAGCAGCACCACCTGGCCGGCCGTGATGGGGATGAACCCGGTGATCGAGATCCAGGCGGCGAGCACGAGGCATCCGACGCCCAGCAGCTGCAGGCTCACCCACGACAGCGAGGCGAAGCGCCCGTTCAGCAGGTCGAGCGCGAAGCCGGCCGTGCGCACCCCCTCGGCGCCGTGCGCCACCCGGCGCACCGCGGTCTGCTCGAGGCCGTGCGCGCGGGTGATCGGCATGAGCGTGGCCATCTCGCCGACTCGGGCCGAGAACTGCTCGACCTCGCGACGAAACGTCTCGTTGCGGGCGGCGCTGCGCCGGTTGAGGATCGCGCGCAGCAGCACCGCCAGCGGGATCGCGAGTGCGTAGACGGGCAGGAACGCTGGCACGTTGATCGCGGTCATGACGATCGCGCCGATCAGCACCATGGTCGCCGAGAGCAGCGGATGCGCCGTCTGCTGCAGCATGACCTCGACGTTCTCGACGTCGCGCACGACCTTCGTCTGCACGATCGCGGAGTTCGCACGCGAGTGGAAGCCGATCGAGAGCGACTGCAGGCGCGACGCGAGCGCGTTGCGCAGGTCGGCGCCGATCGAGCGCACGGCGCCCATGAAGAGCCGCGTGTAGGTGACGTGGTTCGGGTAGTTCTGCAGCAGCGCCACGAGGGCGACGCCCGCCCAGATGGCGAGCGTCGAGAGCGGCCCTCCCGCGACGACGACGTCGATGACCCCCGCCGTGACGACGGGCAGCAGCCAGAGCGGCGTGTCCTTCAGCGCGAAGAAGCCCACCGCGGCGAGCACGCGGCCGCGGTGCAGGTCGAGCAGGCGCAGCACGGAGCGCAGCGGATGCCGCCCGTCGATCGCGTGCTCGATCTGGGAAAGCGTTTGCCCGATCATTCCTCCATTGTGCCGTCGATCAGGCTGGCTCGCTACGCTGGCGGGATGCCGTTCGATCCCCGCAGCATCCCGGTCGACCCCGTGGCATCCGCCGCACTCGCACGACACGGCTTGGAGTACCGCCTGCTCGACCCAGACGACCACGCCGGGATGCTCGCCTGGATCGAGGCGGAGAACCGCGGCTTCCACCACGGAAGGCCCCGTGACGTCGACCGCGACTACGACCTGTCCGTGGCCTCCGAGCGGCGGGTGCACGGCGTCTACGACCCGACCGCGGCGCAGCCCGAGACCCCCGTCGCCACGGTCGACGCCTGGCCGACCGGCCTCAGCGTGCCGGGCGGGCGCAGCGTCGACGCGTGGGCCGTGAGCGCCGTGACCGTCTCCCCCACGCATCGTCGTCGCGGCATCGCCCGCGCCCTCATGGAGGGCGAGCTCGCCAACGCGCGCGCGGCCGGCGCCGCCGTGGCCATGCTCACGGCGACCGAGGCCACCATCTACGGCCGGTTCGGCTTCGCCCCGGCGGCCAAGGCCGCCACGATCACGGTCGACCGCCGTCGCACGCACTGGGTCGGGCCGGATGCCCCGGGGCGGGTGCACTTCGTCGCGGCATCCGACCTGCGCGAGGCGGCGCCCGCCATCGCGCGCCGCGCCGTCGCCCGCACGCCCGGCGAGATCGACCGCTGGCCGGGGATCCTCGATCGCGCGCTCGGCCTCGTCGACCCCGACGGCGACGGCGCCCGGTCGATCCGCGCCGTGCGCTACGACGACGAGCACGGGCAGGCCCAGGGATTCGCCGCCTACCGCATCACTCGCGAGCCGAACCAGCCCGGGTTCCTCGAGTTCGACTTCCTCGTCGCCGCGACCGACGACGCCGAGCGCGCGCTCTGGCGCTTCCTCATCGAGCAGGACTTCGTGACCGGCGTCCGCGCCCGGCTCCGCTCGGTCGACGAACCGCTGCCCTGGCTCCTCGAGGACCCGCGCGCCGTCAGCGTCACCGACGTCGACGACCACCTCTGGGTGCGCATCCTCGACCCGATCGAGGCGCTGCGCGCACGCCGCTACGGCACGAGCGGCACGCTCGTGCTCGACGTCTCCGACGTGCTGGGCCACGCCCGTGGACGGTTCCGGCTCACGGTCGACGATCGCGGCCGGGCCGAGGTCGAGCCGGTCGAGGGCACGGATGCCGCGGGTCCCGGCCTGCGCCTCGGCATCCAGGAGCTCGGGGCGATCTACCTCGGCGGCGTGCGGCCGTCGCTGCTCGCCCGCGCCGCGCGCATCACGGAGACGGCGCCGCGCACGCTCGTGCTCGCCGACCGCATGTTCGCGTCCGAGCGCACGCCGCACCTCAGCATCTGGTTCTGAACCGCGGCGTCGCCGGAACCGCCGAGCGGTTCCGGCGCGCGGCCGCCGGTAAGCGGATTCCCGCCCGTACCGCCGCCACCCCAGTCCGGGGGGCGTGCGTGAGAGCGCTCCCCCGTCGCGCCCGGATTCCCACGCACCCTCACTTACTGTCTCGTCAGTAAGTTACGGAAGTGTTATCAACCTTTTGTTCGGCAGCGCGACATTTGGGCGCATGATGACAGTGCCGCCGCCGAGGACGACGGGGGTACCCGGAGGGGTCGACCTCAACCTTGAAGAAGGGGAGAGCCATGAAGACGTCTTCACTGGTCTCTGTCGCTGCGGTCGCCGGGGTTTCGGCGCTGCTGCTGGCGGCGTGTTCGAGCGGTGGTTCCGGTGGTGAGACCGACGGCGGCGGTGGTGAGGCGGCCACGCGTGCCTGCGTGATCCTGCCCGACGCTGCGTCGTCGCCGCGGTGGGAGAACTTCGACCGCAAGTACCTCGAGGAGGGCCTCGACGCGGCCGGCTTCGAGTCCGACATCCAGAACGCGCAGGGCGACGTGAACAAGTACGCCACCATCGCGGACCAGCAGCTCAGCCAGGGCTGCGGCGTGATGCTGCTCGTCGACTACAACGGCGCCGGCGCCGCCGTGGCCGAGAAGGCCAAGGCCGAGGGCATCCCGGTCATCGCCTACGACCGCCCGATCGAGGGCGTCGACTACTACGTCTCGTTCGACAACGTCGAGGTCGGGCGCCTCGAGGGGCAGTCGATCGTCGACGGCCTGGCGACGGCGGGCAAGGACCCGGCGAGCGCGGTGGTCGTCTACATGGGCGGCGACCCGTCCGACGGCAACGCGAAGATGTTCCACGACGGTGCGGTCGAGGTCATGGAGGCCGCTGGGATCAGCCCGGCCGCCGAGCCCCCGGGCGTGTGGGACGGCGAGAAGTCCGCGACCAACTTCGAGCAGGCGCTGACCTCGCTCGGCGGCAAGGTCGACGCGGTGTGGGTCGCCAACGACACCAACGCGGCGGGCGTGATCACGATCCTCGACAAGAACGGCCTGGTCGTTCCGGTCTCCGGTCAGGACGCGTCGATCGCGGGCCTGCAGAACGTGCTGCTCGGCAAGCAGACCGCCACGGTCTACAAGCCGGTCAAGCTCGAGGCCGACGCCGCGGTCGAACTCGCGGTGGCGCTGCTGGAGGGCGAGTCGCCCACGGCCGACCAGGAGCTCGAGGACGGCACGCCGTACGTGGCGGTCACCCCGCAGCTCGTCGGCCCCGAGCAGGTCGTCGACGTGGTCGACGCCGGCGACGCCGACCCGGCCGAGCTCTGCCAGGGCGAGGTCCAGGCCAAGTGCGGCGAGTACGGAATCCAGTAGTACCTGACCTCTGATCGGGCCCCGGGCCTCGGCGGGCGACCGCCGAGTCCGGGGCCCGATCTCCCCCTCCCGGCCTCGGCCCCCGAGTGCCACACTGAAAGCTGGACAGCGTCGTCGAAAGGATGCGGCATGGATGCGAGCAGGGACGGCGCCGGAACGCCGATCATCGAGCTCGAAGGGGTCGTCAAGAGCTTCGGTCCCGTGAGCGTGTTGAAGGGCGTGGACCTGAAGGCCTACCCGGGCAAGGTCACCGCACTGGTGGGTGACAACGGCGCGGGCAAGTCGACCCTGATCAAGGGGTTGGCGGGCGTGCAGCCGTACGACGACGGCGTGGTGCGGTTCGACGGCGAGCCGGTGAACCTGCACACCCCGCGTGACGCGTCCCGCCTCGGCATCGAGGTCGTGTACCAGGACCTCGCGCTGTGCGACAACCTCGACATCGTGCAGAACATGTTCCTCGGCCGCGAGGAGACCGAGTTCGGCACGTTCGACGAGGGCCGCATGGAGCGGGACGCCTCCGACACCCTCCGCTCGCTCTCGGTGCGCACCGTGAAGTCGGTGCGGCAGAAGGTGTCGAGCCTCTCGGGCGGGCAGCGGCAGACCGTCGCGATCGCCCGCGCCGTGCTGAAGAAGGCGCGGCTCGTGATCCTCGACGAGCCGACCGCGGCCCTGGGCGTCGCGCAGACCGAGCAGGTCCTGCACCTCGTGCAGCGCCTCGCCGAGCAGGGCGTCGCGGTCATCATCATCAGCCACAACCTCGCCGACGTGTTCGAGGTGGCCGACTACATCAGCGTCCTGTACCTCGGGCAGATGGTCGCATCCCTCGACGCCGACCAGACCACCCGCGACGACGTCGTCGGCTACATCACGGGCGCGAAGACGCCGCAGGGAGCGAGCGCATGAGCACGCAGAAGACGTCGCCGGCTGTCGACCCGTCGGTGACCACGATTCCGGCCGACCTGATCGGCTCGGGCCAGGAGGGGTCGCTGGGCGACCAGGTCCGCGCGTACTTCCAGCGCCTGCGCTCGGGCGACATGGGCGCGCTGCCCGCCGTCGGCGGGTTCGTGGTGCTGACCATCCTGTTCAGCTTCCTCAGCCCGTTCTTCCTCACCGAGCGGAACTTCGCGAACCTGCTCACCCAGGCCGCGACGCTCGTCATGCTCGGCATGGCGCTCGTGTTCGTGCTCCTGCTCGGCGAGATCGACCTGTCCGCCGGCGTCACCTCGGGCATGACCATGGCGCTGTTCATCGTGCTCGTGAACGTGAACGGCGTGCCGTGGATCCTCGCCCTGCTCGTCGCGTTCGCGGTGGGCATCCTCACCGGCACGTTCATCGGGTTCTTCGTCGCGAGGGTCGGCATTCCGTCCTTCGTAGTGACACTCGGCCTGTTCCTCGGCTACCAGGGCATCACGCTCTGGATCATCGGAGCGGGCGGTCTCTACCGCGTGCAGATCCCCGAGATCACCGCGATCCAGAACTCGAACATGCCGGTCTGGGCCGGCTGGGCCATGCTCGGCGTGATCCTCGCCGTGTCCGCCGCGACCTCGTTCTGGGACCGCGCGCGACGTCGGCGCGCGGGGGTGGCGAACCGCACGATCGCGCTCGTGTGGATCAAGCTCGGCGTCATCGCCGTCGTCGGCGGAGCTGCGATCGCGATCCTCAGCCGCAACCGCGGCCAGTCGGTCGGCGTGGTCGAGGGCGTCCCGATCGTCGTCCCGATCGTGCTCGTCATCCTCTGGATCGGCACGTTCGTGCTCGACCGCACCAAGTACGGCCGCTACCTCTACGCGATCGGCGGCAACGCCGAGGCGGCTCGCCGCTCGGGCGTGAAGGTCATGCTGATCCGCTGGACGGCGTTCATCTGCTGCTCCACCCTCGCGGTCGTGTCGGGCCTGTTCTCGATCAGCAAGGTCGGGTCCGTCGACGCCGCCGCCGGACGCGAGATCGTCCTGTCCGGCGTCGCCGCCGCGGTCGTCGGCGGCGTCAGCCTCTTCGGCGGACGCGGCCGGCTCCTGCACGCCGCCATCGGCGCCCTCGTGATCGCCGTGATCACGAACGGCCTCGGCCTGCTGAACCTGCCGGCCGGCGTCAACCTCGTCGTCACCGGCAGCGTCCTCATCCTCGCCGCCACCGTCGACGCCATCAGCCGCGTCCGCGCGGGCGGCTCGGTCCTCCGGACCTGACCGGTTCACCCCGGTCGAGCTCGACGGATGCCGCGACGCCGCGTCGCGGCATCCGTCGTGTTCGGAGTGCCCTCGATCGCAACCGGGTGACCGTGAACGCGCTTCGTGCCCGCTAGATCGCGTCCTGACGCGGGAAGATCACCTTCTCGACGATGATGATGAGCGACGCCGCCACCGGGATCGCGACAAGCGCGCCGAGCACGCCGCCGAGCGTGCCGCCCGCCACCGCGGCGATCACGACCAGGGCGCCCGGCACGGCCACCGCGCGGTTCATGATGCGCGGGCTCAGCACGTAGGCCTCGACCTGCATGTAGATCAGGTAGTAGATGCCCGCGGCGATCGCGGTCGCCGGCGACGCCGTGAGGCAGACGAGCGTGATGATGATCGCGCCCGTCAGCGTGCCGACGAGCGGCACGAGGGAGGCGAGGAAGGCGATGAACGCGAGCAGGATCGGGAAGGGCGCGCCGATGATCGACAGGAACACGAGGCTCAGGATGCCGTTGATCGAGGCGAGGCTCACCTGGCCGATGACGTAGCGGCCGACCGAGCCCGTGACCTCCTCGGCCACCGACCGGAACTGCGTGCGGTGGCTCGCGGGCACGAACCGGGCTGCGTAGCGCTTCATGGCCTCGAGCGAGGCGAGGAAGTAGAGCATGAGGATCAGCACGATCACCGCGCCGGTGAGGCCGCCGGCGATGCCCGCTCCGACCGCGAGGATGCCGCCGGTCAGCGCACCGAGGTTGGCGGGGTCGCCGAGCCAGTCCACCGCCGAGTCGATCGCCGCGTCGAGGCTCAGGCCCTCGCCGCCGATGGACGCGATCCAGGCGACGAAGTCGCTGTTCTGCACGCCCTCGACGATCGAGTCCCAGTCGTCGATGATCCTCGTGGTCTGCTCGACGACGATCGGCACGATGGTGGCGATGAGGGCGACGAAGACGCCGATCACGACGACGAACACGAGGAGGATCGCGAGCCAGCGCGGCACGTCGTGCCGCTGCAGCCAGCTCACGACCGGGTCGAGGCCGAGGGCCAGGAACAGCGCCAGCGCGACGTAGAGGATGACGGTGCCGAGCTGGCCGACGATGCCGCCGAGCAGGAGCGCGAGCAGCACGCCGATCGCGCCGACGAAGCCGATGCGGAACGCGTGGATCTTCACCTCGGGCGCGTGCGTCTCGGCATCCGACGTGATCTCGGCCACGGGCGGCGGATCGACGACCGGTGCCTGCCTGCGTCTCCACATGCGAGTGACGCTACGCGCTCGGGCCGCGGGCGGCTGGCGCCGCGCCGGTGTGGC
The DNA here is from genome assembly GCF_008122505.1 of Agromyces mariniharenae. Lineage (NCBI taxonomy): Bacteria > Bacillati > Actinomycetota > Actinomycetes > Micrococcales > Microbacteriaceae > Agromyces > Agromyces mariniharenae. Next base: position 700,441 of record NZ_VSSB01000001.1, read on the forward strand.
GGGCTCAGAGCGCGCCGGCACCGAGCACGGCTCCGACGACCGCGACGACGAGCACCACGGCCCCGCCGACGACCGAGCTCGCGAGCACCGCGGTGCGCGCCGCGGTCGAGCGGCCCGCACCGACGACTCGACGCCCGCGCTCGTGCTTGCCGCGCCCCTCGATGATCATCGAACGGATGATGTCGCGCAGGGTCGCCGCGACGTCGTGCGCCGTGGGCCGCTTCGCCGGGTCGTCGTGGGTCATGGCCCGCAGCAGTTCGCGCCAGTCCTCCGGCACCTCGTCGGGGATCGCCGGCGGCCGGTGCAGCCGGGCGAGCGCGGCCTCGATCGCGGTGCCGGTGTACTCGCGTTCGCCCCGCAGCGCCTCGAGGAGCACGAGCCCGAGCGAGTAGACGTCGCTCGGGGTGCCGACCTCGTCCCCGCGCGCCTGCTCGGGCGAGATGTAGGCGGCAGTGCCCATGATGGCGCCGTCGCTCGTGAGGCGGGATCCGTCGACGAACTGCGCGACGCCGAAGTCCGCGAGCTTCGCGAGCAGGGTGTAGCCGAGTGCGGGCGTCTCGTCGAGCAGCACGTTCTCGGGCTTGACGTCGCGGTGCACGATCGACCGCGCGTGCACGTAGCTCAGCGCATCGGCCAGCTGCGAGCCGATGTCGGCCACCTGCCGCGGCTTCATGGGCGCCTTGGCCAGGCGATGCGCGAGCGAACGGCCCTCGACGAGCTCCATCACGAGGTAGCGACGCGGGTGCCCGTCGTGCAGGAGCGTCCCGGCGTCGAACACGCCGACGAGCCCCGGATGGTTCAGCGTGCCGAGCAGGTGGATCTCGCGCTCCCGCCGCTGCTGGTCGGCGATCGTGTCCTCGTCGTCGCGGAACACCTTGATCGCGACATCGCGACCGAGCTCGGTGTCGCGCGCGCGGTACACGTCGGCCATGCCGCCCGAGCCCAGGTGCTCGAGGAAGTCGTAGCGGAGCCGCGATGGGGAGGCGGTCGCCGGGTCGGCGGGTTGCGGGTCGATCATGGTCGGCTCCTGGTCGTACGTCGTATCGGGTGGCGCACCACACTGGTCATCCATGCGTACCAGCCAGTCTGTCCGAACCGGGCCTCGAGCGGATCCCATTGACACGGGGGCCATGACGTGCATGCATTCCTGCGCATCGGATGCCGCGAAAGCGGGAATGGATCCCGATCCGACGCGTTGCACCTGTGGTGCAGGGTGCTTCGCCGCGCCCGCGCAAGGCGACCACGGCGACGAGGAGGAACGTGACCGAGCAGACCGCCGTGGGATTCCGCTCCGAGCGCGGACCGGTGCTCATCGCCCTGATGCTGTGCACCGGGCTCGTGGCGATCGAGGCGACGATCCTCGCGACGGCGGTGCCGTCGATCGTGGCCGACATCGGCGGCTTCGCGCAGTTCCCGTGGCTGTTCTCGATCTACCTGCTGGCCCAGGCCGTCTCGGTGCCGGTCTACGCCAAGCTCGCCGACACGGTCGGCCGCAAGCCCATCATCCTGGTCGGCATCGGCACGTTCCTCGTCGGCTCGATCCTCGCGGGCTTCGCCTGGGACATGACCTCGCTCATCGTGTTCCGCGCGATCCAAGGCCTCGGCGCCGGTGCCGTGCTCCCGGTGTCGATCACCATCACCGGCGACATCTACACCGTGCGCGAGCGGGCCCGGGTCCAGGGCTACATCGCGAGCGTGTGGGCCGCGTCATCCGTCATCGGGCCCTCGCTCGGCGGGATCTTCGCCGAGTTCCTCTCGTGGCGCTGGATCTTCTTCGTCAACATCCCGCTGAGCATCCTCGCGGCGTGGATGCTCATCAGGAACTACCACGAGACCGTCGAGCGCAAGAAGCACCGCATCGACATCGCGGGCGCGGCCGTGCTCACCGTCGGGCTCACGCTGCTGATCCTCGCGGTGCTCGAGGGCGGCCAGGCCTGGGCGTGGAACTCGTGGCAGAGCATCGGCGCGTTCGCCGTCGCGGCGCTGCTGCTCGTCGCGTTCGTGCTCATCGAGCGGCGGGCCGCAGAGCCGGTGCTGCCGCTCTGGGTGTTCTCCCGGCGGCTCATCGTCACGACCTCCCTGATGTCGTTCGGCGTCGGCGCCGTGCTCATCGGCCTGACCTCGTACGTGCCGACGTTCCTCGAGGTGTCAGCCGGTGCCACGCCGATCGTCTCGGGCCTGGCGGTCGCCGCCCTCACGCTCGGCTGGCCGATCTCGGCGTCGCAGTCGGGGCGCCTGTTCCTGCGGATCGGCTTCCGCAACACCGCGTTCGTCGGGCTCGGCATCGCCGTGCTCGGCACCACCGGACTCGTCGCGGCGACGTTCGTCCCGAACCCGGTCACCGCCGCGATCGCCTGCTTCGTCGTCGGCCTCGGGCTGGGGCTCGTGGCCTCGCCGACGCTCATCGCCGCGCAGTCGTCGGTGCCGTGGTCGGAGCGCGGCGTCGTCACGGGCGCGAACATGTTCCTGCGCTCGATGGGCAGCGCCGTGGGCGTCGCGATCTTCGGGGCCGTCGCCAACGCGATGATCGACGCCTCGGGGCTCGGCGCGCACTCCGCAGCCGCGATCCAGGGGGCCTCGGCCGCGGTGTTCATCGGCGTGGCGATCGCGGCGGTGGCGACGATCGCCGGCGCCGTCGCGATGCCACGCGCCCACGTCGACGACATCGAGCACCGCCCGGCGGAGGCGGAAGCGGCCCCGGTCGTCGAGTAGCGCCGACCGGCCCACCCCGCGTCACGGCAGCCCCGCCGGCCCGATCACCTCGTGCTCGAAGGTGCGCATCCAGCGCTGCCCCGTCGCGCGGTACTCGGCGTGCGTCGAGAACCGGTACAGGTACGCGTGCGCCCGCACCCACGTCGGCGGCTCGCCGTCGAACGGGTCGTGGCGCAGCAGGCGCAGCGTCGCGGCATCCGCCTGCAGCAGCCGCAGCAGGAACACCTCGAACCACGGCTCCCACATGCGCCCGAGCGGCAGGAACCACATGAGCCAGTCGAGCCGCAGGTGGTACGGCGCGAACTGCCGCGGGATGCGCCGCAGGTCGCCGGGCTTGCCCTTGAAGCCGTACTCGCGCCACTCCGAGTCGTCGTCGGGGTACTCGTCGAGCGTGCCCTCGACCACGATCTCGATGCGGCGCTTCGTCACGGTGCCGAACGCGCCGTACGCGTTCACGAGCATCCAGCGGTTGAAGCTCGCGTTCATCAACTGCCGCCGCGAGAGCAGGTTCCTGATCGGCCACCAACTCAGCACGAGGAGGAGCACCGTCACCGCGGCGACGATGGCGAACCACCAGACCGGCGTCGTCGCGGCATCCGTGCCCAGGTCGGCGGGGATGGCCGGGATGAGCCAGTGCCAGGCCGAGTCGGTGACGGCGGATGCCGCGAGCACGACCGTGATCCAGTTGAGCCAGGCGAAGTTGCCCGTGACGATGAGCCAGAGCTGGGTGAGGATGACGATCGTCGCCGCGATCGAGCCGACCGGCCCCGGGACGAACAGCAGGAACGGCACGACGAGCTGCGCGAAGTGGTTGCCGACCACCTCGCCGCGGTGGAACCACTTCGGCAGCAGGTGCGCCTGCCGGCTCACGGGGTTGGGCATCGGCTGCGTCTCATGGTGGTACATGAGCGCAGTGAGGTCACGCCATTCGCGCCCGCCGCGGATCTTGATCATGCCCGCGCCGAACTCGAGCCGGAACACGAGCCACCACACGAGCACGATGATCGTGATGGGCGGCGGCTGGTCGTTCGACCCCAGGAACGCGATGGTGAACAGCGCCTCGCAGAGCAGCATCTCCCAGCCGAAGCCGTAGAACGTCTGGCCGACGTTCACGATCGAGAGGTAGAGGATCCACAGCGCGAGGAACACGAGCATCGGCACGAACGGCGGGGCGAGCTGCGGCAGCCCCAGCACGACGGATGCCGCGAGCACCATGCCCGTCACCGCGACCGCGACGAGGCGGCGGTCGGTGTAGCCCCACCGGAACAGCGTCGGCCCGCGCAGCCGCCTGGCGATGCGCAGCAGCTCGGGGACGGGAAGGAGCCCGCCCTCGCCGAGCAGCGGACGGAACTGGTTCAGCGTCGAGAGGAACGCGACGAATGCGAGCGCGGCCACCCCGCGCTGGAGCACCTGGCGGGCGATCTCGTAGTCGTGCGCGTCGAACCAGTCGAGCCAGTCCACGTGCTCACGCTACGCCCGGGTCCCACCACCGGCACAGGCCTCACTCGATCCCGAACCGCTCCTTGAGCGCGAGCTTCGCCGCCCACCACCCGTTCATGCCATGCACGGCCGGCCCGGGCGGCGTCGCGCTCGAGCAGAGGTAGACGCCCTCGAGCGGCGTGCGCCACGGCTTCGTCGACACGACCGGTCGCTTCACGAACTGCCGCATCGAGAGCTCGCCGGCGTAGATGTCGCCGCCGACGTAGTTGGCGTTCTGCGCGCCGATCTCGACGGCGGTGCGCGAGGCCGACGCGAGCACGAGGTCGCGGAATCCGGGCGCGAACCGCTCGACCTCGCGCGTGACGAGCTCTGTGGCGTCGAGCGTCGACCCGGCCGGCACGTGCGTGTACGCCCACAGCACGTGCTTGCCGGCCGGCGCCCGGCTCGGGTCGACCACGGTCGGCTGCGTCGCGAGCACGTACGGATGCCGCGGCGCGGCGTCGTCGACGCCGGGTTGGAGCCCGGCCCGCACCGCGTTCTCGGCCGCCGCGATCTCCTCGCGGCTGCCGCCGAGGTGCACCGTGGGCGCGAGCCCCACCTCGGCGTTCGCCCACGGCACCGGGCCCTCGAGCGCGAAGTCCACCTTCGCCACGCCGGAGCCGTACCGGTACCTCCGCAGCGCCCGCCGGTACCGACCGGGGAGCTCAGCACCGAGCAGCAGCTCGGGTGCGGTGTCGAGCAGCACCGCGCGACTGCCCCGCACCTGGTCGAGCGAGCTCACCGGGGCATCCGTGATGATGCGGCCCCCGAGCGAGATGAGCTCGTTTGCGAGCGTGTCGGCGATCTGCTGCGAGCCGCCCTTGGGGAATCCCCAGCCCACCCCGTGGGCGTGCATGGCGAGCAGCAGCCCGGCGCCCGCGGAGGCGAGCGAGGGCATGCCGCCGGCGGCATGCGCCACCACGCCGGTGAACATGGCGGGCGCGACGTCGCGCGAGAAGCGGGCGTCCCAGCGACGCGTGCCCTGCTCGAGCGCACGCAGGCCGAACCGCAGGGCCGCGATCGGGTCGCGCGGCAGCTGCAGCAGCTGGGATCCGGTGAACGACACCACCCCGCGCTGCCGGGCGAGGAGCGGCGCGATGAGCCGCCGCCACGCCCGCCCGTCGGCGCCGAGCCCGTCGACCGTGCGGTCGAGGTCGCGCCAGGCGACGCCCGCGCGCCCGCCGTCGAGCGGATGCGCGTAGGAGGCCTCGGGCACGATCCACTCGATCCGGTCGAGCAGCCCGAGCCGTCGGAACACGGGCGACGCGAGGGCCGCCGGATGCACCGCCGAGCACACGTCGTGCAGGAACCCGGGCAGCGTGAGCCCCGCCGACCGCACGCCGCCGCCCACCGACGATGCCGCCTCGAAGACGCGGACCGACAGCCCGGCCCGCGCGGCGACCACCGCGGCGACGAGCCCGTTGGGCCCGCTGCCGACGACCGTGACGTCGACGACGTCGGTCACGAGTTCAGAACCCGGCTCCCATGGTGTTCGTGTAGATCCACGGCAGGCGGTCCATCACGAGCCGGTGCTGGGTGCCCTCCGCGTCTGGGCCCTCGTCGGGTACCGCCGGGTCGTCCTCCTGGAGGCGACGCTCGTCGGCGTACTCGTCGTCCTCCTGCCAGATGATGGTGCGGCCGTCCTCGCTGAACCGGCTGACGTAGGGCGTGATCTCGCCCGAGCGCAGCTCGGCGAGCGCCGCGTCGACGGATGCCGCGCGCTGCAGCCCGTGCAGGGTCACCCAGGTCGGCGGCCACAACGTCATCGAGCCGGCCGCGTGCCGGTCGAGCGCATCGACGGGCCGGAGCCACTCGACGGACATGACCTCGTCGGGCGCGGGCCGGATCTCCCCCTCGGGCACGCGCACGGCGAAGAACGTGGTGCGCAGCTGCTTCGGCGAGCCCTTCGGCGGGGTCCAGTGCGAGAACGGCACGAGATCCCAGCGGTCGAGCTCGAGGCCGATCTCCTCGCGCGTCTCGCGCACGGCTGCGCGGCGGGCGGCGTCCTCGGTGTCGACCGAGCCCCCGAGGGCGTCGGCATCGTCGACGGCGCCTCCCGGGAACACCCAGGCTCCAGCGAACGAGCCCCGGTCGCGAGGACGTTCCGCCAGGAGCACCTCGAGGCCCCGCTCGCCGTCGCGCAGCAGCACGACGGTTGCCGCGGCCCCCGGAACCTCGTCGTTCGTCAGGGATTCAAGGTCGCTGTCCATGACCCCAGACTAGGACGGACCGCCCGGCGGCGCACCGGTCGCACGCCGGTCACCCGGGTGCATGCGCCCGAGTCGGGGCAGGTCGGTCGCCGGGAAGCGCCGAGCCGCACGCGCCCGGGCGTGTCCGCGGCCGCGCTCGATACACTGCCGACATGCACCTGCCACGACTGCGCGGTCCCGACAGCGAGGCGGTGTCGCCGCTCGCGACCCTCGTGCGAGCGCCGAACCCGGGGCCGATGACCCTCGACGGCACGAACTCCTACGTGCTGCGCCGCCCCGAATCGGCCGGCGTGGTGGTCGTCGACCCCGGCCCGTCGATCGCCGAGCACCTCGAGCACCTCGCGAGCTTCGGCACGGTCGAGCTCGTGCTGCTCACGCACCACCACCCTGACCACAGCGAGTCGCTCCACGAGTTCGCGCGCCTGGTCGGCGCCCCGGCGCGCGCGATCGACGCGAAGTACTGCCTCGACGCCGAGCCGATCACCGACGGCGAGCGGCTGCAGGTCGCGGGCATCGAGCTCGAGGTGATCGCCACCCCCGGGCACACGGCCGACTCCGTGAGCTTCCTCCTGCCCGCCGACGGGGACTGGGGCTCCGTGCTCACGGGCGACACGATCCTGGGCCACGGCACGACGATCATCTCCGACCCCGATGGCGCACTCGGCCCCTACCTCGAGTCGCTCCGACGGCTGCGCACGATCGGCCAGCGCGCGGGCGGGCCGGTCGCGGTGCTGCCCGGACACGGGCCCGTGCGGCGCGACCTCGCCTCGATCGCCGACGACTACCTCGCGCACCGCGCCGAGCGGCTCGACCAGATCCGCGACGCGCTGCTCAAGCTCGGTGCCGAGGCGTCGGTCGCCCAGGTGACCGACCTCGTCTACAGCGACACGGATGCCGCGGTGCGACCCGCCGCGGAGGCATCCGTTCGAGCGCAGCTCGTGTACCTCCGCGGGCGGGCGTAGCACCGCGGCATCCGTTCGTTCGATGCAGGCTCGCGCCTGCGCGGCTCGCGACTACGCGACGAGCGCGACGCCCGCGTTCCAGCCGACCTTCTCCTGCACGGCGAGCGTGAGCTGGAGGAAGCCGACCGACTCGAGCTCGCGAGCGCGGGCGAGCGAGCCCGCGTCGACCGCGTTCACGCCGCCGGCGCGCACGATGTCGATGAGCGCCTGCTTGGCGAGGTCGTCGTCGCCGGCGACCAGCACGGTGGTGGGCTGCGCGTCGCCGACGGTCTTGGTGGCGAGCGTCGCGGCGAAGTTCGTGTTGAACGCCTTGAGCACGCGCGACTCGGGGAGCGCCTTGGCGAGCTCGCTCGCGCGCGAGCCGTCGGCCGGCACGACGAGGGAGTCGAAGGTCTCGAAGTCCAGCGGGTTCGTGATGTCGACCACGACCTTGCCCGCGAGCTCGGCGCCGCGGGCGGCCACGATCTCGTCGAGCGAGGTGTGCGGCACGGCGAGCACGACGAGGTCGCCCGTGATGGGCTCGCTCGCGTCGCGTCCGACGAACTCGACGGCGTTGCCGCCGGCCGCCACGATGCCGCCGATGGCGGTGCCCATGTTGCCGTTGCCGATGATGCTGACGGTGGTCATGTCGTCCTCCCTGCGCCGGTTGGGCGCAATTACTTGTAGGTACAACCAACATCATAGGGCTAATCAGTTGTCGCGTCAACCAATGCGGTAGGATGGAGTCATGGCGACCGACACGAGATGGCTCAACACCGAGGAATCGGCCGCTTGGGTGCGCCTCATCGCGCTCGCCGAACTGCTGCCCGGTGCGCTCGACGCCCAGCTCCTGCGCGACGCCGGGCTCACGCACTTCGAGTACGTGGCGCTCATGTCGCTGGCGGATGCCCCGAACCGCACGATGCGCATGACCGAGCTCGCCTCTCGCACCAACGCGACGCTCCCCCGCCTCTCGCACGTCGCCCGCCGCCTCGAGGAGCGAGGACTCATCGAGCGCTTTCCGTGCCCCGAGGATCGCCGCGCGACCAACGCGACCATCACGAGGGCGGGTCTCGACCTGCTCGCCTCGGCAGCGCCGGGTCACGTCGACACCGTGCGCGCGAACGTGCTCGACGCGCTCTCGCCCGAGCAGCTCGAGCAGCTCTACCAGATCGCGGGCGCCGTGCTCACCCGGCTCGACCCCGACGAGCGCCTCACGGCCACCTCGTGCCAGTTCAGCGAGGGTCCGGCCGCCGCCCGCATGGGCTGACGAGCACTCCCGGACTGGACCCCGCTCAGGCGGCAGCGATGCGCGCGCGCACGAATCCGAGCGTCGTCGGTGGGAACAGCTCGACGGGCAGCACGGTGTAGGTGCTCCCGTTCCTCGTCTTGAGGAGGACCGCAGACCCGCTGACCGCCGCCGACTCGAATGCGCGGTAATCGATCGCACCGTCGGACAGCGCGGTCGTCACATGCAGCGAATCGGGACCGACGCGAACGGCGGTCCGCTGCCCGCCGGCCGTGATGCTGCGCAGCTGTCGAGCCAGCCGACGACGACTCGCAGAGATGAGGATCCAGACGATCCCGGCAATGAGCGCGAGCCCGACCCCAGCACCGGGCCACGAACTGATGCCGAGCACAGCCGTGAGTGCCACCGCCAGGCAGATCACGACGCCCGTCGCGATCACCGGCGGGCGGGTGTAGACGTACCGGATGGAACCCGCGGCGAGTCGATCGGACGTCGTGGCGTCGGCGGTGAACTCGTGCTCCATGATGACGACCTCGTCGTCCTGTCCGACGGACATCCACCACCCGCTCTCGTTCGATACCGCGTCGATCCTAGTGAGCGGAGTGCCTCGAGAGTGCACGAACGGTCGGTATCCACGCTCGATTCCGGCATTCCGAGCAGTCTCGAGCATCCAGGCTGGCGGGCGGGCGGGCTGAGCGCGCTGAGCGCACTGCCGAGGGCAGTGCTGCCCTGGGCAGCATCGGGCCCGCGGCATCCGCTCGCGTCGCAGGCTGGGGACATGAGCGAACACGAGACCCCACCACCCGTCCAGCCCATCGACGCCGAGCTCACCCGGCGCCTCTTCCACGAGCGCATCATCGTGCTCGGCGAGGAGCTCGACCAGGCCGGCGGCAACCGGCTCATCGCGCAATTGCTCACCCTCGCGGCCGACGACCCGCGCCGCGACATCCGCTTCTGGATCAACTCGCCGGGCGGCTCGGTGCCCGCGATGCTCGCGATCATGGATGTGATGCGGGCCATCCCGAACGACGTGACGACGATCGCCGTCGGGTGGGCGGCGAGCGCGGGGCAGTTCCTCCTCACCGCGGGCACGCCGGGCAAGCGGTTCGCGCTGCCGCACGCGCGCATCCTCATGCACCAGGGGTCGGCGGGGATCGGCGGCACCGCGGTCGACGTCGAGCTGCAGGCCGACGACCTGCGGTACACGCGCGACGTCGTGCTCGGCATCACCGCCGAACTGACCGGCCAGCCGCTCGACCGCATCACGCAGGACTCGCTGCGCGACCGCTGGTACACCGCCGAGCAGGCGGTCGACTACGGCTTCATCGACCGCGTCGTGCACGGCTCGGAGGAGCTCTTCGGGGGCAGCGCACGACCCGTGGCCGGACTGCGGGTGCCGGCATGAGCTCGTACACCATCCCCTACGTCGTCGAGAAGCGCGGCAACGCCGAGCGCACGATGGACGTGTACAGCCGCCTGCTCTCCGAGCGCATCGTCTACCTCGGCACCGAGATCGACGACGGCGTCGCGAACGTGCTCATCGCGCAGTTCCTGCACCTCGCATCCGAGTCGGGCGACGTGCCGATCAGCCTCTACCTCAACTCCCCCGGCGGCTCGCCCGGCGCGGCGCTCGCGGTCTACGACACGATGCAGCACATCCGGCCGGATGTCGCGACGACGTGCGTCGGCCAGGCGGGCGGCCCGGCCGCGGTGCTGCTCGCGGGCGGCGCGAAGGGGCAGCGGGCGATCCTCCCCCACGGCACGGTCACGCTGCACCAGCCCTCGACGCAGGGACGCGGCACCGTGCCCGACCTCATCCTGCACGCCGACGAGGTGCTGCGCGTGCGCGCCGACCTCGAGGCGGCGCTCGCGGCCGACACCGGGCGCGACGTGCTGACGCTACGGCACGACACCGATCGCGACCTGATCCTGCCGGCGGCCGACGCGGTGGCCTACGGGCTCGCCGACCACGTGCTCACGGCACCGGTGCCGGTGAACGCCGGGTCGTCGCCTGCGAGGGTCCGATGACGGATGCCGCGGACCAGGTGTCGATGACGTCGCCGAGCCCGGCCGCCCCGAACGCGAGGATCGCGGCGCCGATGCGGCCCGCCTCGTCGGCGAGCTCGCTCGTGAGCACCTCGGGACGCTCGCGCCACGCCAGGCCCGCGGTCATCCGCTCGGCGAGCGGCTCGAGCAGCGCGTCGCCCGCGCGCGAGAACCCGCCGCCGAGCACGATGACGCCGGGGTCGAGCAGCAGGGTGAGGATGTTGAGGCCCTGGGCCAGCACGTCGACCGCCTCCGACCAGACGCGATCGGCGATGGCATCCGATCCGAGGCGGTCGGCGATCTCGCGGGAGCTGCGTTCGCCGCCGCCGGCCGCCGCGTACCGCCTGGCGAGGCCGGCGCCCGAGACGTAGACCTCGAGGCATCCGCGCTGGCCGCAGGCGCACGGCTCACCGCCGGCGATCACCGGGATGTGGCCGAATTCGCCGGCGGCGCCCGTCGCCCCGGTCACCGTGCCCCCGCCGGTCACCACCGCGGCGGCCACCCCGGTGCCGATCGGGATGAGCACGAAGTCCTCGCGGCCCCGCGCCGCGCCGAATCGCTGCTCGGCGAGACCCGCCGACCGCACGTCGTGACCCACGGCCACCGGCAACGAGAGAGCTGAAGCGAGCACGTCGAGCAGCGGCATGTCCTGCCAGCCGAGGTTCGACGCGTACCGCACCACGCCGCGCGACTCGTCGACCGACCCCGGCGTCACGACCGCCGCGCCCACCGGGATCGTCGCCGCGGCCACGGCGAGGTCGCGCAGTTCGGTGAACAGCTCGACCAGCGCGAGCTCGACGTCGTGCGACGGGGTCAGGAGGGTCCGCTGCGCGAGGGTTCGCCCGAACTCGTCGACGACCGCGCCCTTCATCGTGGTGCCGCCGAGGTCGACCGCGAGGACGGCCCGGGGACGGTTCGGGGCGGTCATGCGCACGCCATCGTGTGGTCGAGGACGGCGCGCATGCGGGCGACGAGCACGCCCGAGGTCGCGATGCGGTGGCCGGAATCGTAGCTCCGCGCGGTGGGCGAGGCGTCGATCGTGCTGGCGATCGCCGCACTGGGCACCGCCGCGCCGGGGCGGAGGTGCACCTCGCGGACGCCGGTCGTCCGCACGAGCGCTTCCACGTTGTCGGGACGCACCCCGCCACCCGCGAGCACCGCGATGCGACCCGAGGCGTGCGAGACGAGCGCTGCGAGCCGCGCGGAGCCCTCGCTCGCGGAAGCGGCCCCACCCGAGGTGAGCACCCGCTCGACGCCGAGGTCGACGAGCTGGTCGAGGGCTGCGAACTGGTCGGGAGTCTGGTCGAACGCCTTGTGGAAGGTCACCGGCACGTCGCGAGCGACCGCCACGAGGCGCTCGGTGGCCGCGCGATCGATGGTCCCATCGGGCATGAGGGCGCCGACCACGAACCCGAGCCGCACCGCGGCGGGGCGGGGCAGGGCACGGATCATCCGGATGTCGGCGGCCATCGCCTCGAGCTCGGCGCTGCTGTAGACGAAGTCACCCGGGCGCTGGCGCACGAGCACCTGCACGCCGACGCGGTGCACGCGGTCGAATACGGCGGCCACCGTGCCGGCGCTCGGGGTGATGCCGCCGTCGCCGAGCGCGGCGCACAGCTCGAGGCGGTCGGCTCCGGCGGCCTCTGCGACCGGAGCGCCGTCGACGTCGTCGAGGCAGACCTCGAGCAGCGTCATCGTGCGGCCACGCGCACGCGCAGCGCCGCGTCGAGGTCGGCGCCGACGCCGATCGCGCCGACGGGACGGCCGCCGCCGAGCACCGGAACCCGGGCGAGCTCGCCCGCGCCGGAGACGTCGACGCCGAGCGCGCCGAGCACGGCGAGGGCCAGCAGCGTCGTGGCCCGCGGACTGCCGTCGACGACCTTCATCGCGACGGCGGTGCCGTCGGGCGCCGCGACGCCGATCACGCCCTCGGCGCCGCCCTTGGCCAGCGCGCCTGGCACCGTCTCCATGAGCCGGGTGTTCTGGTGGCCCGTGCCGCCGACGTGGAACGGGTGCGCGCGCATGGCGGCTGCGACCTGGCCCGCCGGCGTCGCCGGGCCGGCGAGGACGAGCGCACGGAACGCCTGCGCCAGTCCTCGGACCGTCGTGTCGAAGAGCGGCGCCCCGCACCCGTCGACGGCGTCGCGGGCGACGGGGACGCCGGTGACCTGCGCCATCGTGCGGCGCACGGCCTGCTGGACGGGATGGCCGTGGTCGAGGTAGTCGTGCGTCGACCAGCCGTTCGCGGCGCACGCGAGGAGCATCGCGGCATGCTTGCCCGAGCAGTTCATGCGGATGGGCGTCCTCGCCGCACCGGCGCGGAGGAGCCGCTCGAAGGTCGGCTCGTCCTCCGGACGATCGGCCGGGCAACCGAGCGCGGATTCGTCGAGGCCGGCGCGGTCGAGGAGGTCGGCGACCACGCGCACGTGCTCGTCCTCGCCCGTGTGGCTGCCCGCGGCGATCGCGAGCTCGGGGCCGCGGAGCTCGGCGCCCTCGGTCAGGCACGCGAGCGCCTGCAGCGGCTTCACCGTCGAGCGCGGAAGGATGCGCGCGTCGGGAGCTCCGAGTTCGAGCAGCGTCTCGCCGTCGGGTCCGATCGCGACGATCGAGCCGAAGTGACGGCTCTCGATCATGCCAGAGCGTTCGACGACCGCGAGCTCGGCGAGCGCGGGATCGGTCGGGTGCGCGGTGGACGGGTGGGGCATCACGAGGCCTTCCTGGCGGCGCCCGAGAGGGCGGGGAGACGAGGGAGTCGTGGCAGCGGCGAGCCCGTGCGATGCAGGCGGTGCTGCAGGTGCGCCGCGAGCGCGGAGAGGCTTCCGTTGACGACGAGGTAGATGAGCGTCACCACGAGGTAGGTCGGGATGAGCAGGTGGAGGTACGTCGCGAGGACCTGGCCGCGGTAGAGCAGTTCGGTGAAGGCCACGATGAACCCGAGCGACGTGTCCTTCATGAGGCTCACGAGCTGGGTCACGAGCGACGGCGTCACGTTGCGCACGGCCTGGGGCAGCACGACGAGTCGCGTGGCCTGCGCGGAGCGCAGCCCGAGGCTGAGCGCCGCCTCCCGCTGTCCGCGCGGCAGGCTCAGGACGCCCGCCCTGATGATCTCGGCGAACACGGCGGAGTTCGCGATCGTGAGCGGGATGGCGAGCTTCCACAGCGTGGGCACGTTGATGCCGATCTGCGGAAGTCCGAACAGCATGAGGTAGATCACGAGCAGCACGGGCACGGTGCGGGCGATCTCGATGTACGCGCCGCTCAGGCCGCGGATCCATGGGCGGTGGCTCATGCGACCGAACGCGAGCACGACGCCGAGGGCCGACCCGAGCACCGCGACCACCACGGTGGCCTCGAGCGTGCCCATGAGACCGACCAGCAGGTACTGCCAGACGGCGGGATCGGTGAAGGGGACCCATTTCTCGGCGTCGAGCTGCCCGTGGGAGGCGAACTGCCACAGCCCGAGGCCGACGACGACCGCGAACACGGCGCAGCTCACGATGGAGCCGATGAGGTGACGGCGCTTCGCACGCGGCCCGGGCTCGTCGTAGAGGAAGGCGGCGGCGTACCGGGGTGCCCGGTCCTGGCGGCGGACGGCCGTCGGGCGGTCGGGGATGAGCTGGGCGGTCATCGGACGATCGCCACCTTTCGTTCGACCCTGCCGGCGGCGAGCCCGATGGCGAGCGCGATGCCCATGTAGATGATGCCGGCGCTCGAGAAGATGAGGATGGGCTGGGCGGCCACGAGGTTGATCTTGTTCACGGCGGCGGTCAGTTCGACCACGCCGACCGCGGCGGCGAGGGCCGTGTTCATGGCGAGCGCGATCATGACATTGCCGATCGGCTGCACGACCGCGCGGAGCGCCTGGGGAAGCACCACGAGGCGCAGCGATTGCGCGAGCGTGAGTCCGAGTGCCCGGGACGCCTCGAGCTGCCCGACGGCGACCGTGTTCACGCCGCTGCGCACGGCCTCCGAGACGTAGGCGGCCTCGTAGACGATGAGCACGATGATCGCGGTCGGCGTGAGCGGCAGCATGAGCCCGGCGTCGGGCAGTGCGAACACCGCGAGCAGCAGGAGGGCGAGCAGCGGCACGTTGACGAAGAACTGCACGTACCCGAAGGCGGCGACCCGGAGGGCGCGGATGGGGCTCACCCGGGCCACGGTGACGAGCACGCCCAGCAGGATGGAGCCGACGCCCGCGATGACCGCCATCATGAGGGTCGTGCCGAGCGCCTCGAGCACGAGGCCGAGGTTGTCGATGAGGGGATTCATGAGCACTCACTGGCGCGGTGCGCCGGTCGGAGCGGGTGCGGCGGGCCGGGCGGCTCGCCGCACCCGCGTCGATCAGGAACCGGGGACGGAGCCGATCTCGGGTGCGGTGGGCACGTCGGAGTCGGTGACGGTGCCGAGGGTGGTCTTCCAGGCCTCGGCCCAGTGGCCGCTCTCCTGGATCTCGAGCAGCCAGTCGTTGATGAACGACTTGAACTCGTCGTCGCCGTGCTTGAGGCCGATGCCGTAGGGCTCCTTCGTGAAGGGCGTGCCGACGACCTTCAGCGCGGAGTCGTTGGCCGCATTGCTCGCGAGCAGCGTGTAGTCCTGCACGTACGCGTCGCCGCGGCCCTGGAGGAGTGCCTGCACGGCGGCCGGGTCCGTCGCGAACGCGGTGACGTTGGCCGTGGGCGCCTGCTCGGGCACGGCGGTGACGGCGGGCGTGTTCGCACCGACGATGACCTCCTTGCCGTCGAGGTCCTCGATGCCCTTGATCTCGTCGTTGTCGCTCTTGACCGCGACGGCCAGGCCTGACTCGAAGTACGGGCCCGCGAACGAGACCTGCTCGGCGCGCTCGGGCGTGATCGTGTACGTGTTGAACACGACGTCGACCGTGTCGTTCTGGAGCATCGCCTCGCGCGTCTCGGTGGCCGGCGGGACGATCTCGACGTTCGGCTCGCCCAGGATGTAGATCGCGAGGAGCTTCGCGAGGTCGGCGTCGAAGCCCTCGACGCTGTCGGGGTCGGTCGGGTTCTGCTGGGACAGGAGCGGCGCGTCGAGCGCCTCGGCCACGACGAGCGTGCCGCGCTCCCTGATCCGCTCCATCGTCGAGCCGGGCAGGATCAGGTCATCCGCGGCGACCGGCGCGTCGGCGAACACGGAGCTCGTCTCGGCCGCGGCATCCGCGTCGTTCTCGTCGCCCGGCAGGCTCGTGGTGCTCGAGCACGCGGCGAGGGCGAGGGCTGCGGCGGCCAGTGCGGCGCCGGCGACAGCCTTCCGTCGTGTGATCCGGATCATGGGTGGTGCGTCCTTCCTCTGGGGTGGTTGGGGTGGTGAAGGTCTCAGGCGACCGCGCGAGGCCGGTCGACAGGGGGCTCAGTGCGACAGCACGGAGGCCAGGAACGAACGGGCGCGCTCGGAGTCGGGCGCATCGAAGAACCGATCGGGGGCGGCCTCCTCGACGATCTGCCCCTGGTCCATGAAGACGACCCGGTCCGCGGCCCGGCGCGCGAAGCCCATCTCGTGGGTGACGACGATCATCGTCATCCCCTCCGCGGCGAGCGAGGTCATCACGTCGAGCACCTCGCCGACCATCTCGGGGTCGAGCGCCGACGTCGGCTCGTCGAACAGCATGACCTTGGGACGCATCGCGAGCGCGCGCGCGATCGCGACACGCTGCTGCTGTCCGCCCGAGAGCTGGGCGGGCAGGTGCCCGGCCTTGTCGGCGATGCCGACGCGGTCGAGCAGTTCCATCGCCTCCCGACGCGCCTCGGCCTTGGGCACGCGTCGCACGTTGACGGGCGCGAGCGTCACGTTCTCGAGCACGGTGCGGTGCGCGAACAGGTTGAACGACTGGAACACCATGCCGACGTCGGCGCGCAACGCCGCGAGGGCCGGTCCCTCGACGGGAAGGAGCTCGCCGTCGACCCGGATCTCGCCCGCGTCGACGGACTCGAGCCGATTGATGGAGCGGCACAGTGTCGACTTGCCGGAGCCCGACGGGCCGACCACGACGACGACCTCGCTCGCGCGGACGGTCAGGTCGATGTGCCTGAGCACGTGCAGCTCACCGAAGTACTTGTCGACACCCCGCAGGCTGACCATGGGCCGGGGCTCCGTTGCTGGCATCTTTCCTCGCATCGTCGTCGGGTTGTTGCGGCGAGCGTACTAACATCACTCCAAAGGTGCAAGTATGCATTTTCTTCATCCAGTTTTGGACGAATGGACGTACAGTAGTCTCGGACGCACCACTCAGCGTCGAGATCTCGCGTCAACGTGGAGGAAGGGATCCGGGGGCGATGAACGGCTCGAACGACCTGCTTCGGCATCAGGCCTCGGCCGGCGCCATGCTCGGTCTCATCCGCAGCGGGCAGGCGCGTTCGCGCGCCGAGATCGCGCGCGTCACCGGACTGTCGCCCACGACGGTGGCGCAGCGCATCGACGTGCTCATCGACGCGGGCTACGTGCGCGAGGCGGGCATGGGCGTCTCGCAGGGCGGTCGCCGTCCCCGCGCGCTCGAGGTCGACCCGACGACCGGCGTCGTGTGCGCCGTCGACCTCGGCTCGCAGCACGCGACCTTCGGGCTCCTCGACCTCTCGGGCCGGCTCATCGCCACGCGTCGCGAGCGCATCGACATCGCCGACGGCGTCGAGCCCATCCTCACCTGGATGGTCGGCGTCGCCGACGCCCTCGTCGCCGAGCACGCCGAACCGGGGCAGCGCCTTCGCGGATACGGCATCGGGGTGCCGGGGCCGGTCGACTCCCGCACCGGGACGCTGGTGTCGCCCTCGCGCATGCCGGGCTGGAACGGCGTCGACGTCGCCGCCGCGGTGTCCGACCTCACCGAGCTCCCCACCGTCGTCGACAACGACGCGAACCTCATGGCGCTCGGCGAGCACGGGCTCGATCGGAGCATCGACGACCTCGTCTTCGTGAAGGTCGGGTCGAGCATCGGATGCGGCGTCATCGCGTCGGGCTCGCTGCACCACGGCCACCACGGCATGGCGGGCGACATCAGCCACGTCACCGTCCCCGACGCGCCGCCGGTGCTGTGCTCATGCGGGCGCACCGGATGCCTCGACGCCGTCGCCGGGGGCCGGGCGATCGTCCGCGAGCTCCGCGACGCCGGGGTCCAGGTCGAGAGCGTCGACGACGTCCTCGCGCTCGCGAGGGACGCGCATCCACTCGCGACCCGGATGCTCCGCGAGGCCGGCACCCGGGTCGGGCGCGTCCTCGCGACGATCATGAACTTCTTCAACCCGCAGCGCCTCGTCCTCGGCGGCATCCTCGGCGAGGCCGAGGCGTTCGTCGCGGGCGTGCGGTCGGCGATCTACCTCGAATGCCTCCCGATGATCACCGACGAGCTCGACATCGTCGTGAGCCAGGCGAAGGAGCACGCCGGCATCCTCGGCGCCGGAGGTCTCGTGCTCGACCGGATCTTCGACGTGCACGAGCTCGAAGCGGCACGATGACGGCGCACCGCATCGCCATCGTCGGCGCCGGGCGCATGGCGACGGCGCACGCCGGCGCATGGCGCCGGGCCGGGCTCGGCGACGCGATCGCCTACGTCGTGTCCCCCCGCACCCGACCGCAGCTCGAGGCGGCGCCGCTCGCCCGCTGGGTCACCCACCTCGACGACGTGCTCGCCGACGAGGCGGTCGACATCCTCTCGGTGTGCACGCCCACCCCGTCCCATGCCGAGATCGCGATCGAGGCGCTCCGCCATGGACGGAACGTGCTGCTCGAGAAGCCCATCGCGCTGACCGTGGCCGACGCCGAGGCGGTCGCGGAGGCCGCCCGTCGCAGTACGGGTGTGCTGATGGTCGCGCAGGTCGTCCGGTTCATGCACCGGTACGCGGAACTCGTCGACCGGGTCGCCGACGGATCGGTCGGCAGGGCGCGCGCGGTCCGCGCCGCCCGACTCTCGTCGGGCCCGCCCAGCGGGTCGTGGTTCGACGATGAACGGAGTTCGGGCGGGGTCCTGGTCGACTTCGCCATCCACGACTTCGACCAGGCGAACCTGCTGCTCGGCACCCCGGTCGCGGTGCGCAGCGTCCGTGTCGGCGAGAGCGCCGGCGGCTTCGGCGCACCGGTCGCGACGACCGTGGAGTACGCCGGCGGCGGTGTCGCCCAGGTCTTGAGCGTCGCCGACCTGCCCGCCGATTCCGAGTTCCGCACCGCACTCGAGATCGTGGGAACGACCGGAACCGACGCGATCGCCTCGGTCGACTCCGCCGACCCGCCCGACGACCCGTTCCTCTCGCAGGCCCGGTACTTCCTGGAGTGCGTCGAGTCGAGCGCCGACCCTCGCCGATGCCCGACGGAGGACGCGATCGCGGCCCTCCGCGTCGCGCTCGCCGCGCGCACGTCGCTCGCGACGGATGCGCGCGTCCCGCTCGTCGACTGAAGCCGAAGGCCCGGTCCCGACCAGAGGAGTCCCAATGAACGCACTCGACACGTTCTCCCTGCGCGGCAGGACCGCGCTCGTCACCGGGGGCAGCCGGGGGCTCGGCCGGGCCATGGCGCAGGCGCTCGGCGAAGCCGGTGCCGCCGTCGCGGTCAGCGCGACGACCGCGGAGGCCGCGCAGCGCGCCGCCCGAGAGCTCGCCGACGCCGGGATCCGGGCGTACGGCGTGCGCCTCGAGGTCTCCGACGTCGACGACGTCGAGCGCGCCGTCGCCGAGGTGGAGGACGAGTTCGGCCCGATCGACGTGCTGGTGAACAACGCGGGGATCGGCATCGGCGGCGCGGCGTTCGACGCGCCCGACGAGGTGTGGCGCGACGTCATGGCGGTCAACGTCGACGGCGTCTGGTACTGCAGCCGCGCCGTGGCCAGGCGCATGGCCGAGCGCGGCGGCGGCGCGATCGTGAACATCGGGTCGATGTCCGCGCAGATCGTCAACCAGACGAGGTGGCAGGTCTCGTACCTCACCTCGAAGGCCGCCGTGCACCACCTCACCGAGGGGCTCGCGGCCGAGTGGGCGCCATACGGCATCCGCGTCAACGCGATCGCGCCCGGCTACTTCCTGACGGAGATGTCGCCCGTCGACCAGCCCGAGTTCACGCCCCACGTCGTCGATCCGGCGCCGATGAAGCGCTATGGACTCCCCCACGAGCTCGGGCCCGTGGCGATCTTCCTCGCCAGCGACGCCTCGAGCTTCATGACCGGCTCGATCGTCAAGGTCGACGGCGGCTTCACGCTGTTCTAGGCGCGGTGGCAGCATCCTCGCTTGAAGTCGAGCCATCCTCGACACTCGTTGTGGGGCTGGGAGCGGGCACGGCGTCGGGGTAGCGTGCGCGAGTGGGGGCTCGAGGGAGGTCCACCATGCTTCGTTCGACGACGACGCTCGCGATGATCATCGGATTCGGCGCGGTCGCGGTCGCGGTCCCGACCGCCGCCCACGCCGCACCACCGGTGGAGCACGAGCACTATGAGTTCTCCGACACCGGGACGTTCGACGACTGCGGCTTCGAGATCAGGTCGACGCCTCAGGGCACGGCAACTCGCTGATCAAGGAGGTCCCCGGCTCGGACGGGCAGGCGTTTTTCGGACACGACAACTACAGCTACCGTCAGATCCTGACGAACGTGGAGACGGGCGCGTTCTTCGTGGTGTGGGGCAAGGGCCTGTTCAAGGAGACGACCGCCGTCCACGTCGACGGAGACATCTGGGAGTTCACGGCGCAGGACACGGGTCGGACATTCGTCGTCGAGGACAGCGACGGCAACGTGGTGCTGCGAGAACGGGGTCGGGTGACGTTGCGCGTCCTGTTCGACACACTCGGTGACGGCCAGCCCGGCGGAATCGTGCTCGAAGAGGAGATCACCGGGGTCTTCGGTCCGCACCCGGCCATCGACACCGACTTCTGCGAGATCGCCACCGACCTCATCGGCTGACGTCCGATGTGAGCCGCTCGACTAGGCGGCGAGCAGGAACACATCGGCAGGCTCGGCGAGCGTCGCAGCGCCGAGCCCGATCGTGCCCGGTGCATCCGAGCCGGTGAGATCGAGCGGATGCACCGGCTCGACGTCGACGCGGAACGCGAACGACGCCT
This sequence comes from Agromyces mariniharenae, assembly GCF_008122505.1. Lineage (NCBI taxonomy): Bacteria > Bacillati > Actinomycetota > Actinomycetes > Micrococcales > Microbacteriaceae > Agromyces > Agromyces mariniharenae. Next base: position 721,118 of record NZ_VSSB01000001.1, read on the forward strand.
CGACGAGCAGGCGCTCGCGGCGCTCGGCCTCGCGACGCTCGTCGTCGAGGCGCGCGCCGAGCCGGTCGCCGACGCGGTGCACGACGTCGAACAGCTCGAGCCCGAGCGCGTCGGCGACCGAGCCGAGGATCTCGGACGACGGCTCCTTGCGGCCCCGCTCGATCTCGGAGAGGTACTGCGGCGACACGCCCGCGGCGGCGGCCACCTCGGTGAGGATGCGCTCCTGGTCGAGGCGCTCCTCGCGGAGCACCTCGCCGAGCACGTGCCGCCAGAGCGGCTTCGATGCGCGCGGACCGGTCGCCCGCGAGAACTCGACGACCTTGCCCATGTGCCGAGGCTAATCGCGAGTGCCGGTCGGCGTCAGGCCGATCCGCTCAGAGCAGAATCGGATGCCGCGCGCCCGCGCTGCGGCATCCGTCGCTCAGCTCGCCGTGCTCGCGCTGCGGCATCCGTCGCTCAGCTCGCCGCGCGCTCGGTCGCCTCGCGCCCCGCCGCCTCGTCGAGCCGCTCGAGCACCCGCTCGGACGCCCGCGCCATCGCGCGCTTCTCGTCGGGCCCGAGCGCGTCGAGGAACAGGCTCCGGATCGAGGCGGCGTGGTCGCGCAGCGCGTGCAGCAGGGTGCGCCGCCCGTCGCGGGTGAGCACGACCCACGAGCCGCGCCCGTCGGTCGTGCACTCGGCGCGCTCGACCAGGCCGCGCGCGGCCATGCGCGTGAGCTGGTGCGAGAGCCGGCTCTTCTCCCAGCCGAGCGCCTCGCCGAGCGCGCCCGGGCGGAGTCGCCGGTCGGTCGCGTCGAACAGCGTGAGCAGCACCGAGTAGTCGGCCTGCGAGATGCCGGCATCGCGCTGCAGGCGGCCGTCGAGCTCGCGCATGAGGTCGCGGTGCATCGTGAGGAAGCCGCGCCAGAGCGCCCAGTCGGCCTCGTCGATCTCGGACACCACGGACATGACGCCAGCCTACCCGAGATTTGGTTGACATGTCATCTTTCTGGGTTATGATGACGCGTCAACCATTGTGATGACACGTCAACTACTTCTCGGAAGGACCACCCATGACCGCAGTCAGGATCGGCATCATCATCGGCAGCACGCGACCGGGTCGCGTCGGCGACCAGGTCGCCAAGTGGGTGCTCGAGCACGCCGCGACCCGAAGCGACGCCGAGTTTGAGCTCGTCGACCTCGCCGACTTCGCGCTGCCGCACCTCGACGAGGCCGTGCCGCCGAGCATGGGCCAGTACGCGCAGGCGCACACGAAGGCCTGGGCCGAGAAGGTGGACTCCTTCGACGGCTACATCTTCGTGACCCCCGAGTACAACCACTCGACCTCGGGCGCCCTCAAGAACGCGCTCGACTTCGTCTACGGCGAGTGGAACGACAAGGCCGCCGGGCTCGTCAGCTATGGCGCCGCGGGCGGCACGCGCGCCGCCGAGCACCTGCGCCTCATCCTCGGCGAGCTGCAGGTCGCCGACGTGCGCCAGCAGGTGTCGTTCTCGCTCATGACCGACTTCGAGCAGTACGTGAACTTCACGCCCGCCGCCTATCACCAGGGCATGCTCGCGACCCAGCTCGACCAGCTCGTGCCGTGGGCCGCGGCGCTCAAGGGCGTGCGCGAGTCGCGCGCCGAGCTCGCCCGCGCGGCGTAGTCCGGGCAGACGGGGCCCGGGTGGCCGGGAGCCCCCGACGCCGTACTTGCGAACACGCGAGCATGAGCAACGCGCCCGTCAGCCACTGGCGGGCGCGTTGCATCCGATCATGGCCGTTCGCGGAGCCCTGCCCCGCGGAACGCACTGCGGGTCAGGCGGGCTGGTAGGTCAGGCAGTCGGCGTCGTCGGCGCCGGGCCCGATGCGCACGGATGCCGCGTTGCACTCGAGCGAGTCGTTGTGGATGCACTCGGCGCGCTGGCACGCGCCGACGTGGGTGACCACCTTGTCGAGGCCGCCCTTGGTGCCGAGGGGGATGAAGGTGGCGCACTCGGCGTCGCCGACCGCTCCCCCGATGGTGACCGCGGCGGCATGGCAGTGCGAGTGGTCGTTGTAGGAGCAGCCGCTCACCGAACACTCGGCAACGGCGGGCAGATCGTCGAGCGTCATGCTCATGGTGACCTCCTGAGGGGGTTCGCGACCGTGCGTTACGGGCGATGCTAGCCCTGGAGGACCGTCGCGCGCAGTACCCCCGGCGGTCTTTTTCGCAGATCAGGGTGGATTTCTTGGTTAGGTATGCCTCACCTATCCAAGGAGCAGCGGGGCTCAGGCGGGCGGGTTGTCGGGGTCCAGCGTCTCGACGGAGTCCGCCTCGACGGCGTTGTCGGCGTCGAGCTGATCGGCGTCGGGACCGGGCTGCGCGTCGTCTGCTCCGGCGTCGCGGGCGGGGTCGCGCTCGGGGCGTTCGGGGTCGTGCTCGCGCGGGTTCGTCATGGTGCACCCTCCTCCATCGATGCCCCCAGCGTCGGGCGCGGCCGCCGACCCCGTCAACGGCTTGACGCCGTCGACTCGCCGGGTCATCTGGGCCCAGGCACTGGTCCCGGCGGGACTCCTCTTGCCAGAATGGGCGGGACACTCCCGGAGGTGCGCCATGGATGTGGAAACCGTGCTCTGGTCGATCCTCGGCCTCATCGGCGCCGTGGGCGGCGTCCTGCTCCTCGCGGCCCTCTGGTCGCTCATCCGCGCGCCACGGTAGTCAGGGCCCCCACCGCATGACGACCCCCGGCGTCAGTGCGACCACCGTCGCGTCGGTGCGTCGCGCCCTGAAGAAGGGCGGCACCACCGACCGCAGCGCCGCGATGCTGCTGCTGCTCGGCACCGTGATCGCGATCGCGTGGGCGAACTCGCCGTGGGGCTCGAGCTACGAGGCGTTCTGGGAGACCGAGGTCGAGATCACGATCGGCACGTTCTCGGCGCACCTCACGCTGCACCAGCTCGTCAACGACGGGCTCATGGCGTTCTTCTTCTTCATCGTCGGCCTCGAGGTGAAGCGCGAGTTCACGATCGGCGAGCTCACCGACCGCTCGCGCGCGGCCGTGCCGGTGATCGCGGCGATCGCCGGGCTCATCCTGCCGGCCCTCATCTTCCTCCTGCTCAACGCGAACACCGGCCAGGCCGATGCGTGGGGCGTCGTGATCTCGACCGACACCGCGTTCCTGCTCGGCGCGCTGGCCATCATCGGCCCGAAGTTCCCCGCGCGCCTGCGCACGTTCCTGCTGACCCTCGCCGTCGTCGACGACATCGGCGCACTCGTCGTCATCGCGGTCTTCTACAACAACGGCCTGCAGGTCGTGCCGCTCGCGATCGTCGCGGTGCTGCTCGTGCTCCTCGCCCTCGTGCGGTTCCTGCCTGCGGGCCGCGGTCCGGCCTACACGGTGCTCGGCTTCGCGCTGTGGCTCGCGGTCGCCGCCGCGGGCGTGCACCCCACGCTCGCGGGCGTGGCGGTCGCCCTGCTGATCCCGGTGTTCCCGCCGCGCCGCACCGAGGTCGAGCGTGCGGCCGAGCTCACGCGCGCCTTCCGCGAGTCGCCGAACACCGCGTATGCGCGCGCCGCCACCCGCAGCCTGCGCGATTCGATCTCGATCAACGAGCGCCTCCAGTCGGCGTGGGCGCCCTACATCGACTTCATCGTGCTGCCGATCTTCGCGCTCGCGAACGCCGGCGTGCGGCTCGACCCCGAGACCCTCGGCGCGGCGGTGTCGTCGCCGATCACGTGGGGCATCGTCGCCGGTCTCGTCGTCGGCAAGTTCGTGGGCATCACGGGCGCGACGGCGCTCGTGCGGATGCTGCGGATCGGCCGCCTGGCGCCGGGGCTCACGATGCCCCGCATCGCGGGCGGCGCGGCGCTGTCGGGCATCGGGTTCACGATCGCGCTCTTCATCGTCGGACTCGCGATCGAGGACGAGGAGACGCAGGACCTCGCGCGCGTGGGCGTGCTCGCGGCATCCGTCATCTCGTTCGCGCTGGGCTGGGCGATCTTCGTCGTCGGCGACCGGCTCCGCCCGCCGGTGCCCATCGGCAAGGTGCTCGTGCGACCGTTCGACCCCGAGCGCGACCACTATCGAGGCCGACCCGACGCCCCCTTCCAGATCACCGAGTACGGTGACTTCGAGTGCCCGTTCTGCAGCCGCGCGACCGGGTCGATCGACGCGGTCATCGACCACTTCGGCGACGACGTGCGCTGGGTATGGCGGCACCTGCCGCTCGAGACCGTGCACTCGCACGCGAAGGAGGCGGCGCAGGCCTACGAGGCGGCGGCGCTGCAGGGCAAGTTCCTCGAGATGGCGCGCACGCTCTTCGCGAACCAGGACGACCTCACGACCGACGACCTCTTCGAGTACGCGCGGCAGCTCGACCTCGACATGGAGAGATTCGCGGCCGACCTGCGCTCCCCCGCGGTGATCCGGCGCGTCGAGGACGACCAGCTCGACGCCGAGATGATGGACCTGCACTCGACGCCGACGTTCTTCATCGGCGGCAAGCGGCACATGGGGCCGTGGGATTCGAGGACGCTCATCCGCGCACTCGAGGCGAGCCGCCCGGCCCCCGAGCCCGAGCGCGAGCCCCGATCGGATGCCACGGGCTGACGCGCCGCCCGCCCTCGCCCACGACCTGCGCCGAGTCTCGGACGGACGTCCGTCGCTCAGCCCCGCGCCGCCACCACCTCGTCGACCCAGGCCGGCACCTCGAAGCTCGCGGGGCCGTGGCGCACCTCGTCGAACAGCGGCGTGATCTCGCTCGCCGCGAGGTTGAGCTCGACCGTGCGCGCGCCCTGCTCCGCGGCCGTCATCACGAACCCGGCCGCCGGGTAGACGGCGCCCGACGTGCCGATCGCGGCGAACACGTCGCAGGCGAGCAGCGCCTCGTCGATCGCATCGAGCTCGTACGGCATCTCGCCGAACCAGACGACGTCGGGTCGCAGCATCCGCCGGCCGCAGACCGGGCACGGCGGCCGTTCGACGAGCTCGGCCGTGACGGGCGTTCGCGCGCCGCAGTTCGCGCACAGCGCGGTGAGCAGGTCGCCGTGCATGTGCACCACGCGCTTCGAGCCCGCCCGCTCGTGGAGGTCGTCGATGTTCTGCGTGACGACGAGCAGGTCGTCGCCGAGGGCGCGCTCGAGCCGGGCGAGCGCATCGTGCGCCGGATTCGGCTCCGCCTGCGCGACCGCGTGGCGGCGCAGGTCGTAGAACCGCTGCACCGTGTCGGGGTCGCGCTCGAACGCCTCGGGCGTCGCGACGTCCTCGACGCGGTGCCCCTCCCAGAGGCCGCCGGCATCGCGGAACGTCGGCACGCCGCTCTCCGCGGAGATGCCGGCACCCGTGAGCACGACGAATCGCATGGTCCATTGAACCGCGCCGATCCCCCGCGTCGCATCCGTCGACTCGCCGGGCGTACGACGACGGGCGTACCGCAGGTGACTCCGTCGAGCGGATGCCCCGCCGCCGCGCCGCAGGCATCGTGGAGGCATGTCCACCGCCACGCGCACGACCTCGCCCGGCCCGGCGCCGGCACGAACCGCCCCGGCGCGCTCGACGCCGACCCGAAACGCCTCGGCGGCGTCCCGAGCCGCTCGGCTGACCTCGGCCGCACCACGTCCGGCGACGGGTGCCCGCGTCATCCGGATGCCGCTGTCCACACGGCTGCGGAAGCTCCTGCTGCTCGTGCACATCGCATCCGCCGGGGTGTGGCTCGGCCTCGACCTCGTGCTCGGGATCCTCGTCGGGACCGCCCTGCTCGGCGACCCGACCGGCGCCGGCGCGGCCGCAGCGACCATGGCCGCCGTCGCGACGTGGCCGCTCGTGGTGGTCGGCGGGCTCACGCTCGCGACCGGCGTGCTGCTCGGCCTCGGCACGAAGTACGGGCTCGTGCGCTATTGGTGGGTGCTCGTGAAGCTCGTCGTGAACGTCGTGCTCGTGACCCTCGTCGTGCTCGTGCTCTGGCCCGGCGTCACGGCAGTGGGCGAGGCGGGGCGTTCGGCACTCGCCGATGGCAGCGCGCCGACGATGCCCGCGACGCTGGTCTTTCCGCCCATCGTCTCGTCGACGGCGCTCATCGTGGCGATGACCCTCTCGGTGTTCAAGCCCTGGGGTCGCACGCGCCGAGCGGGTTAGCGCTTCGCGTCGGCGGTGCCGAAGTGCCGAAGTGCCGAAGGGCCGAAGTGCCACTCTCGTACTCGAATCTCGGTTCCGAAGTGCCGAAGTGCCGAAGTGCCGAAGTGCCGAAGTGCCACTCTCGTACTCGGAGCTCGGTTCCGAAGTTCCGAAGTTCCGAAGTGCCGAAGTGCCGAAGTGCCACTCTCGTACTCGAATCTCGGTTCCGAAGTTCCGAAGTTCCGAAGTTCCGAAGGATCCGGGGACTTCGACGTTCCGGATCCGTTGCCGCCAGACAAGTCGGTTCCCAAGTTCCCGAGTTCCCGAGTTCCCGAGTTCCCGAGTTCCCGAGTTCCCGCGTTTCCGGGATCGTTGGATCTCCCCGATTCCGGCGCCGAAGTGGCGAACTGAGCGGATGCCGCGCCGAGCTGGGCCGCGCTCAGCGCTCGATCTCGCGCCGGTCGTCGGACGGACGCACGAGCGCCCGCAGCACGAAGAACACGATCACCGCGACGACCGCCACGATCGCGAGCTTGCCGATGAACCAGAGCAGGCTGAACAGCAGGTCCACGAGGAACCACGCGACGATGACGGCGACGATCACGCCGAGGACGGTCCAGACGGTGCGGCTCACCCTTCGAGGCTAGTCCGCCGCGGCTGGAATCCCGCCGAGTCGTGCTGAGATCTCCGCCGCCGTCGCGCGAGCGGCGGCCACCACCTCGTCGAGGCCGACCGAGCTGTACGACGTCGCGACGTACGGCACCGTGAGGGCGGCGACCGTGTGCCCGCGCCGGTCGGTGATCGCGACCGCGACATCCGTCACGCCCGCCTGCAGCCGGTCGGGCCGGGCGAGCCAGCCGTCGGCGAGCTGCGCGGCCTCGCCCGGTCCGAGCGGAGTGGCCGCCGCGGCATCCGTGCCCGCGGCGAGCACCGCACCGGTCGCGGTCGACTCGATCGGGAAGCGCGCCCCGACCCGCACCTGGTAGCCGAAGTCGGCAGGCGACTCCGCCTGCGCGACGATGCGCACGGCGCCGGCGTCGTCGATGCCGAGGTTGCAGGACTGGCGCACCGCGTCGGCGAGCGCGCGCATCGGCCCCGAGGCGAGCTGTACGAGCCCGCGCAGCGGAGGGTGCCGGTGCGCGAGGTCGAACAGCGCCATCGAGAGCACGTACCGGCCCGACCGGTCGTCGCGCGTGAGGTAGCCGCGCCGCTCGAGGGTGGCGAGCACGCGGTAGATCTGGCTCACGTTGCGGCCGACGCGCTCGGCGATCTCGGTCTGCGTGAGTCCGCCCGCTTCGCCCGCGAGGAGCTCGAGGATGTCGAGCGCCTTGTCGAGGGCCGGGGCGGCGTAGTCGGTGCCGCGGTCGGCCCGCACGGTGCGTTCGGTGCGTGAGGCGCTGCGCTCGGCCATCGGATGCCCCGTCGCGGCCGTCAGCGGTCGGCGCCGAGCGCGCGCACGAACCGGCGGGCGATCTCGCGCTCCAGGTCGTCGGGCACGGGCTGCGCCCCGGGCACGAGCGTGGACGCGGCCGTCGCGACCCGCTCGAGCGAGAGCGACTGCAACAGGAAGCCGAGGTCCATGGCCTCGAGCGAGTTGCCCTTGGGCTCGCGGCCGGCGAGGTTCACCATGCGTCCGCCGGCGAGCAGGATCACGTGCCGACCGTCGGGCAGGTCGATGCGCTCGATCGCGGCGTCGAGCTCGGTGACCTCGCTCGCGCGGGCGTACAGCGACGCCACGTCGATCTCCCACGGGAAGTGACCCGCGTTCGCGAGCACCGCGCCGTCGGGCATGCGGTCGACGATCTCGTCGGTGATGATGCCCGGATGCCCCGTCGCGGTGATGAAGAACTCGCCCCACTCGGCGAGCTCGCCGAGGTCGGCGACGCGGTAGCCGTCGAGCGCGGCCTCGAACGCCTTGAGCTCGTCGATCTCGGCGACGGCGACCCGGCCGCCGAACGCGCGGAGGTACTGCGCGATGCCGCGGCCGCACCACCCGTAGCCCGCGACGACGAACCGACGCCCCGGGATCATCAGGTTCGTGATGCGCATGAGGCTCTCGACGACCGACTGCCCGACGCCGTGCCGGTTCTCGCCGATCGCCTTCAGTGCGCTGTCGTTGATGACGATGGTCGGGAACGGGATGCGGCCAGCGAGCTCCGACCGCAGCCGGATGCCGCCGCTCGTCGTCTCCTCGGTGCCGCCCACCACGCCGTCGGCGAGGCCGGCCGCCACGACGCCCGCGGCGAGGTCGGCGCCGTTGTCGAGCAGGATGTGGGGGCGCGCCTCGACGACGGAGGCCACGTTCGCCTCGTGCTGGGCGAGCGTGTCGTCGCGCGCGCCGAACACGGTCATGCCCTGGCCGCGCAGGAACGCGACGACGTCGTCCTGCGTGGAGCCGTGGTTGCCGGTCGCGACGATCTCGGCGCCACCGGCGGCGAGCACCTCGAGCAGCACGGCCGTCTTCGGCTCGACGTGCAGTGACATCCCGACGCGGCGGCCGTCGAACGGCCGGCGCTCGGCGAACTCGTCGCGCACCGCGGCGAGGAGCGGCATCCGCGACCTGATCCAGCGGGTGCGCGCGGCACCGCGTTCGAGGAGCTCCGACATCGGCATGACCTGACTTTCATATATGAATGGTGCTTTCACATATGGTAACGGATGCCGCGTCACGACCGCCATCCCCGGGATACGCTGGCCCGTGCGCCTGCCGCCGCCGCGGCATCCGCTCCCCTCAGGACCACCGGGAGGCACCGCAGTGCACGAGACGACCGAGGCCGGCGCACCGGCCCTCCACCCCGACACCGTCGCGATCATCGCCGGGCGTCCGCCGCACGAGCCCGACGCCCCGATGAGCGTGCCCGTGCACCTCACGTCGACGTACGTGGCGGGCGGCGATCACGTGTACGGCCGGTACGGCAACCCCACCTGGACGGCGTTCGAGGACGCGCTCGGCGCGCTCGAGGGCGGCCGGTGCGTGGCGTTCGCCTCGGGAATGGCCGCGATCGCGGCGGTGCTCGACCTCGTGGAGCCGGGCGGCGTCGTCGTCGCGCCGCGTCACTCGTACACGGGCACGGTCGCCCTGCTCGACGAGCTCCAGGCGAAGGGTCGCCTGCGTGCCGCCTACGTCGACATCACCGACACCGCGGCGGTCGCCGCCGCGTGCCGCGACGCGGCGATGGTCTGGTTCGAGTCGCCGACGAACCCCGCGCTCGAGGTGGCCGAGATCTCCGCCATCGCCGCGGCGGCGCACGAGCACGGCGCGCTCGTCGTGGTCGACAACACGTTCGCGACCCCGCTGCTGCAGCAGCCCCTCGCCCTCGGCGCCGACCTCGTGGTGCACTCGGCGACGAAGTACATCTCGGGCCACAGCGACGTCCTCATGGGCGCGGTCGTCGCAGCATCCGACGCGCACGCCGACGCCGTCGTGCACCGACGCTCGCTCACCGGCGGGATCCCGGCGCCGCTCGAGACGTTCCTCGCGCTGCGCGGCCTGCGCACCCTGCCCGTGCGACTCGAGCGCGCACAGGCGAACGCGCAGGAGCTCGTGCGCCGGCTCACGGGGCATCCGGCGCTCGAGGAGGTGCGCTACCCCGGCTTCGGCGCGATCGTGTCGATCGTCGTGCGCGGCGGCGCCGAGCCCGCCGAGGCCCTCGCCGAGCGCACGAGCCTGTGGGTGCACGCGACGAGCCTCGGCGGCGTCGAGTCGACGCTCGAGCGTCGCCGGCGTTGGCCGCTCGAGCAGCCGACGATCCCCGAGGGGCTCGTGCGGCTCTCGGTCGGGCTCGAGCACCTCGACGACCTGCACCGCGACCTGGTCGGAGTGCTCGACTCGCTCGCGTAGTCCGGCTGCGGTCGGAGGCTGCGGCGGACCGTACCGACTTGCTTCGACGCCACACCTGACCGCTCGGATACCACGCCGTCGCCGCCGCCGTCGAGCCCGGCGACCCTGCGGCGGGCCCATCCTAGAGTGGTGCACGTGGTGGGCCGGTTCTTCTCGGGTGTCGGGATGCTCCTGCGCGGGTTCGGCTTCTGGGGCCGCCGCCCGGGCGTGATGATGCTCGGGGTGATCCCCGCCGCGATCGTGTTCGTGCTCATCGTCGTCGGGCTCTCCACGCTGGCCGTGAACCTCGCCGGCATCACCGACTGGATGACGCCGTTCGCCGACGGCTGGGTCGACCCGTGGCCCATGGTCGTGCAGGTGCTCGTCGGCGCCGTGCTGTTCGGTGGGGCGGTGGTGTTCGCGGCGCTGACGTTCACGGCGCTCACGCTCATCGTGGGCGACCCGTTCTACGAGCGGATCTGGCGCGCCGTCGAGGGCTCGGTCGGCGGTCCGGTGCCCGAGCAGGGCACCGGCTTCTGGCGCACCGTGCGGGACGGGCTCGGGCTCATCGGCCTCGCGCTCGTCACGGCGATCGGCGTGGGCCTGGTCGGGTTCATCCCGGTGGTGGGAGCGGTGCTCGCGCCCGTGCTGGGCGTCGTGCTCTCGGGACGTCTGCTCGCCATGGAGCTCACGTCGCGGCCGTTCGAGGCTCGCGGCATGGACGGGCCCCAGCGCCGCGCGATCCTGCGCGGGCACCGGGCCCAGCTCTTCGGATTCGGCATCGCGACGCAGCTGTGCTTCATGGTGCCGCTCGGCGCGATCGTCGCGATGCCCGCAGCGGTCGCGGGGTCGACGTTCCTCGCCCGCTCCGCCCTCGACGCAGCCACCGCCGCGGCGGCGACGCCGCCCGCACAGCCCCTGCCGCCGGCTGCCCCGGTCCCCCGCTGACCCCGGCTCGACGCCGGCTCGACCCCGGCTCGACGCCGCGGCATCCGCCCGTCGTGTGTGCCGAACTGCAGGAACTTCCGGCCGACGCGCCGAGCGGATGCCGCGACCGCACGGCGTGTCGCACAGAAGTTCCTGCGTTCGATGCGGACAGGGGCCGACGAGGGCGGGCGACGGATGCCGCGCCTCACGCCTCGGGCGCGCGCCCGTCGAAGAGCAGCATCGGCACGGGGCCGAACGGCATCGACCGCACCCGGAGCCGGCGCACGTCGACGCCCGTGAAGCCCGCCTCGACGAGGGCGCGCTCGGTGTCGCGGTTCCAGTGGCATCCGTGGCACACACGCTTCGCGATCGGCGTGGCCACCGCCTGCACGAACCGCTTGAGCGTGCGCCGCGGTGCCTGCACGTGGTCGACGAACACGACGCGTCCTCCTGGGACGAGCACGCGGCGCACCTCGGCGAGCGCGGCTGCCTGGTCGGTCACCGAGCACAGCACGTAGGTGCCGACGACCGCGTCGACGGAGTGGTCGGGCAGCGGGATCGACTCGGCCTTCGCATCGAGCGGCACCGCCTCGTGCCGCCACTCCTTCGCGCGGGTGGCGAGCTCCTCGCGACGCTTGGCGTCGGGCTCCAGGCCCTGCCAATCGACGCTCGGGTCGAACGCCCCGAAGTTCTCGCCGTCGCCGGCGCCGATCTCGAGCACCCGGCCGCGCACGCGCGCCACGAACTCGCGCTCGAGGCCGTCGAGCTCGTCGTCGTCGATCAGCGGCGTGGCCACTCCGGCACGCTACCGCGCCGGAGCCCGCGCGTCAGCCCCGCGGCATCCGTCGACGGCCCCAGCGCCGCGCCGTCAGCCCTGCACGCGACCCGACGACGCGGCGATGCGCTTCAGCAGCGGCGGCTTCGCGAGCACCCAGGCGACGACCATGACGACGACGGATGCCGCGAACACCACGAATCCGACCCAGTCGTCGGTGTCGCGCGCGGCGTACATCTGGTTGAGCTTCGCGAGCGCGCCCGTCGTGAACACGAGCACGACGTGGACGAACGTGAACGCGAGGAAGAACAGCATCACGGGGTAGTGCACGGCCTTCGCGAGCTTCTCGGGGAAGGCGCGCACGAGCGGCCCCTCGAGCGGCCAGATCGACGAGAGCCGCAGGCCCGTGAGGATCGCGAGCGGCGACGCGATGAACACGATCGCGAAGTACGCGAGCTGCTGCAGCGCGTTGTAGACGACCCACGAGTTCTCGGTCGGCCACTCGAGCGAGGCGTACTGCAGCGCCGCCGAGAGCGAGTTCGGCACGACGGCCCAATCGGTCGGCACGATGCGCAGCCACTGCCCGGTCGCGAACAGGAGCACGACGTAGACCACGCCGTTCAGCACCCAGAACGCGTCGAGCCAGAGGTGGAACCACAGGAAGATGCCCATGCGGCGGGGGTTCCGCTTCGTGCGCGGCCAGCGGCTGTTGTCGCGTGTCCAGAAGCCAGGCGGTCGCTGTTTGGAGCGCAGCTGGAACCCGGTGCGCACGAGCAGCAGCAGGAAGAACGAGTTGAGGAAGTGCTGCCAGCCGAGCCACGCCGGAATGCCGACGGGTGTCCCCTCTGGCGGCGGGACGATGCCCGGGTACGTCTCGATGAACTGCTCGATCGCGGGGAACGTGCGCAGCCAGCGCGCGACGAGCACCACGACCACGAGCGCGACGAGCGCGATCACCGTCCACCAGATCACCCGCTTGCGCTGGGCCCTCCACCACGTGGCGGCGGCACTCGCGCGGCTCGGCTTCGACGAGGTCACGGTCATCTCCGGGGCGGTTCCTTCTCCGGCGACGGCCGGCACGGTCGGTCGCGGCTCGACGGCACGTCGGCGCCGCGGTCGTCGACAACGGATGCCTCGACCCTAGCGTCGGCGGCCGGGAGCGGCGAAGCCGGCCGCAACACCGCGACGCACCGGGAGCTTGTGGACACCCGGTGCGCGGAGTGCTTCAGTGGTCCCGTGACCCACGCGGTCCACGCGGACTACCTCGTGGTGGGGGCCGGCGCCACCGGGATGGCGTTCACCGACGCCCTGATCGACCATGCGCCCGGCGCTCGCGTCGCGATCGTCGACCGACGGCACGGCGTCGGCGGGCACTGGCTCGAGGCCTACCCGTTCGTGCGACTGCACCAGGCGTCGGCCTTCTACGGCGTCGCGTCGACCCTCCTCGGCGGCGGCCGCCTGCAGCAGCGCGGGCCCGAGGCCGGACTGCAGGAGCGTGCGACGAGGGCCGAGATCTGCGCCTACTACGAGCGCGTGCTGGCCGACCGCCTGCTCGAGTCGGATCGGGTCGAGTTCTTCGCGGGGTGCGAGTACCTCGGCGACCGGACGTTCGTGTCGCGCGTCTCGGGCGAGCGCTACGAGGTGCCGGCGCGCTGCCGCATCGTCGACGCGCACCACCTCGCACCGATGATCCCGGCCGAGGAGCCGCCGCCGTTCGCGGTCGCCGACGGCGTGCGGGTCGTGCCCGTCAACGAGCTGGCGCACCTCGACGAGGCGCCGAGCCGGTATGTCGTCGTGGGGTCGGGCAAGACCGCGACCGACGCCTGCGTCTGGCTGCTGGCGCGCGGCGTCGATCCCGGCGCGATCTGCTGGATCCGCCCGCGCGACCCGTGGATGCTGAACCGCGCGGTGATCCAGCCCGACCCGGCGATCTTCGTCGGCATGGTCGCCGACCTGATGCGGGCCGCGACGGACGCGGCATCCCTCGACGACCTGTTCTTCCGATTGGAGGATGCGGGCGTGATGCTGCGGATCGACCCCTCGGTGACGCCCACCATGGCGAAGGCGCCGACGCTCGCGACGTGGGAGCTCGACCTGCTGCGTACGATCGACGACGTCGTGCGCCACGGGCACATCACGGCCGCGGAGCGAGGACGCATCACGTTCGCGGAGGCGTCGATCGCGGTCCCCGACGACGCCCTCCTCGTGCACTGCGCCGGCGACGGCCTGCGGCAGGCGCCGCTCGTGCCGGTGTGGGCGCCGGAGGCGATCACGCTCCAGCCGATCCGGGCGGGGTTCCCGTGCTTCGGCGCGGCCCTCGTCGGCTACGTCGAGGCGACCCGCGACGACGATGCGGAGAAGAACCGGCTGTGCCCGCCGACGCCCTACGGCAACTCGCTCGGCGACTGGGCCCGGATGACCGTGATGGGCGCCCGGGCCTCGAGCTCGTTCGGCGCGGAGCCCGATATCACGGCCTGGGCCGACGGCGTCGCCCTGAACCCCGTGCGCACTCCGCCGGGCGAGCGCTCAGTCCCGCTCGACGACGCGCTCGGCCGCATGCGGGCGCACCTGGGCTCGGGCATCGCCCGGCTCGCCGAACTGGCGGGCCTGCGGTGAGCACGGCCACGGCCGCGACACGACGCGCGCGGAGGCCGCCGCGCTCGGGCTGGGTCATCGCCGCGCTCTGCACCGGCACCGCGCTCAGCGCCCTGAACTCGGGCATGATCGCCGTGTCGCTCAGCACGCTGCGGCAGGAGTTCGCCGTCGACGTCGCGACCGTGACGTGGGTGATCTCGGTCTTCTACCTCACCTCGGCGGTGCTGCAGCCGCTCATGGGACGGCTCGCCGACGAGTACGGAGCTCGTCGCGTGTTCGCGGCCGGAATGGCGATCACGATCCTCGCGGGCGCCCTCGGCCCGTTCGCCGCGACGTTCGGGTGGCTGTTGGCGGTGCGGATCCTGCTCGGGATCGGCACCGCCACGACGTTCCCGGCCGCGGCCGCCATGCTGCGCGCCATCGCCGCACGCTCGGGCGGCTCCGCCCCGAAGATGATCGGCCGCATCCAGCTCATCGACACCAGCGCGGCCGCCGTGGGTCCCGTCGTCGGCGGCGTGCTGATCGTCTTCGGCGGCTGGCAGGCGATCTTCTGGATCAACATCCCGCTCGCGGCGATCGCCCTGGTCTGGACGCACCTGCTCGTGCCGCGCGACGCGCCGCGCCCGCGCACGCCGCTGCGGACGGTGCTGCGCGACGCCGACGTGCCGGGCATCCTCCTGTTCGTCGTCACGATCGTGGCGCTGCTGGTGTTCCTGCTCGACCTCACGGCCGACCCGAACTGGCTGCTGGTGCCGGTGGTGCTCGCAGCCGGCGCGCTGTTCGCCTGGCGCGAGCTTCGGGCGTCGACGCCGTTCATCGACCTGCGCCTGCTCGCCGAAAACGGGGCGCTCATCCGCGTCTACGTCGTGTTCATCCTCGCGAACCTCGTGTTCTACAGCGCGCTGTTCGGCATCCCGCAGTACCTCGAGGATCACGCCAGCTACCGCACCGACGTGATCGGGCTGCTGCTCCTGCCGCTCGCCGCGTTCAACGCGCTGGTGACGCCGTGGGCCGAGAAGCTCATCGATCGGCGAGGCCTGCGCGCGGCATCCGTCATCGGCGCCGTCGCGCTCGCGATCTCGACGCTGTCGCTGCTCGTGCTCGGGATCTCGACCGCGCCGCTCGTCATCCTCGCCGTCACCGCGATCATCGGCATCCCGTACGTGCTGGTGCTCATCTCGATCACGCAGTCGCTCTACGTCGCGGCGCCGCCCGACCAGGAGGGCCAGGCGGCCGGCCTGTTCCAGACCGCGCGGTCGCTCGGATGCATCGGCTCGACCGTCGTCGTGGGCCTGTCGTTCGCGGGCGGCACGAGTCCGGTCGACTGGATGCTGCTCGCGGCGATCACCGGCGCCCTCGGCGTGCTGTACCTGCTCGTCGTGGTGCTCTGGCGCACGCGACGTCCGGCGGCGCCTGGCGCGGCCGCGGCATCCGCGACCCCCTGAACGCCGAGCGAGCCGCTCGAATGGGAACAGGGCGCGCCCCGGCGGAGCGCGCCCTGTCGCCTCGACGCCGGTCAGCAGTGGGTCGCGTCGTTCCCGTCGATCGACGCGAGCAGCGACCCGAGGCCGCCGAGGCCGTCGACGCCGAACAGTCGCGCGACGTTGCCGAGGCCGAGACGCGGCTCGTCCTGCGCACTGCTGTGCGCCCCGAGCCCGCCGTCCGAGCGGGCGGCCTGCGACGAGACCACGCCCCAGCAGTTCGTGCCGTCCGCGGGCGCGGCGACCGCGGGGGCGGCGGTGGCGAACGTGGCCGTCAGGGCCAGCGCCCCGGCGATGGCGAGAGTGCGGACATGCATGGGTTCCTCCCATCCTCGTGGGCGGCGTCAGCGCCGCCTGCAGGGAGTTCGGGGCCGCGCGCCCGGCGGATTGCCGCGACGTCGGATCGCGGCGCGACGTCGGCGCTCAGGCCCCGACGCCCGCGATGCGGTTGGCGGATGCCACGAACGCGGGCCGCACGCGGTCCCACCCGTCGAGGTAGCCGCCGACCATCGCGGCGTCGCGCGCGAGCACGAGCTCGGCTGCTGCGCCCTCGGGATCGGGCGCCTCGGCCGCGGTGAGGAGCTGCTCGAGCGTCGACCGGAACCAGGCGCGGTGCTCGGCCACGGCCACGCGCACGCCGCTGTCGGCATCGGGATACTCGGCCGCGGCGTTGATGAAGGGGCATCCGCGCGTGTGGTGCAGGGCGACGTCGTCGGCGAGGGCCTCGATGACGAGGCCGACGAGCGCCTTCGGCTCGGCCCCGGATGCCTCGGCGGCCTCGAACGCGCCGCGGATGTTCGCATCCTCGACGCCGAGGTACGCCTCGACGAGGTCCTCCTTGCTCGGGAAGTGCCGGTAGAACGTGGCGCGGGTCACGCCGGCCTCGGCGATGATCCGGTCGACGCCGACCGAGTGGATGCCCTCGCGGTAGAAGAGCTCCGACGCCGTGCGCAGGAGTCGTTCGCGGGCGGCGGAGGTGCCGGCTGGGGTCGTTCGAGTGGTCATATGAAAAATGATAGAACGATCTTTCTCTTTTTGCTTGACATCCGTCGGCGCGGCCGGGTATGTTCGCTGCCAACAAGACAGAACGGTCGTTCTACTTCAGGTTCGACCAACGCAGAGCCCACCGCCGCCATCCCACAGGGATTCGCGTCACCTCGAAGGAGCAGGAACCATGACCGCCACCGACACCACCAAGGCCACCATCGTCCTCGTCCACGGCCTCTGGATGACCCCGAAGAGCTGGGACACCTGGGCCGAGCGCTTCCGCGCCCAGGGCCACGAGGTCATCGTCCCGGGCTGGCCCGGCATCGACGACCGCAGCGTCGAGGACATCCGCTCGAACCCGGCCGCCCTCAAGGGCGTCGGCCTGAAGCAGATCGCCGACCACTACGAGCGCATCATCCGCGCCCTGCCCCGCACGCCGATCATCATGGGCCACAGCTTCGGCGGCGTGATCACCCAGATGCTCGCCGACCGCGGCCTCGGCGTCGCCTACGTCGGCGTCGAGCCCGGGCAGGCCGCCGGCATCACGACCCTTCCACTCTCGACGCTGTGGACCGGCACGCCGATCCTGTCGAACCCGTTCGACCGCAACGGCGCCAAGCCGCTGTCGAAGTCGCACTTCCACTTCACCTTCGGCAACGACCTCTCTCGCGCCGAGTCCGACCGCATCTGGGCGGAGCAGGCCGTGAACTCCTACAACCGGGTCTTCTTCGAGGGCGTCGCGTCGACGCTCAACGAGCGGGGCGGCGTGAGCCACGTCGACTACGCCCGCGCCGACCGTGCGCCGCTGCTCGTCATCACCGGTGAGATCGACCACGTCGTGCCGCCGGCCATCGGCAAGGCGATCGTGAAGAAGTACCGCTCCACCGGCAGCCCAGCCACCGTGGACTACCGGGAGTTCGCCGGCCGCACGCACCGCATCGTCAGCCAGGACGGCTGGGAGGAAGTGGCCGACTACGCGCTCTCGTGGGCGCTCGAGCACGCCGTGGCCCAGCCCGCCGCGGCGACTCCGGCGGCCTGATCCGATCGTCGACGCGCTGACGGCGCGGAGCTCCGGCTCCGCGCCGTCGCGTGTCGACGGCGGCGCGGGCGCAGCACCCGCGCGCCTTGACAGCGGTGCGGGCCGGGAGGAGGCTCGCACCGAGGCATCCCGGAGCGCATCGCTCACGAGGAGGTGGGGCCGATGGAGGAGCGACCGATCGAGGGCGTCGGCACGGCCGTTGCGGCGTTCGTCGGGCTCGCTCCCGAGGGCCCGATCGACGACCCCCTCGGCATCGACGTCGACGGTTGGGGCACCGACGAGGACGCGATCTGGGGCGCCATTCAGGCCGGATCGCTCCGGCCGGCGCTGCGGAGCTTCTTCGAGAACGGCGGCCGTTCGGCGATCGGCATCCGCGTCGAGGACGCCGGTCTCGGGGGCGTGACCTCGGGGCTCGAGGCGCTCGACCGGGTCGACCTCGTCAACCTGCTCGTGCTGCCCGCCGAGTCGGCGGATCTGGACGACGCCCGCGCGATCGTCGCCGAGGCCGCGGCGTTCTGCGAACGCCGGCGCGCGATGCTGCTCGTCGATCCGCCGACGTCGTGGACGGATGCCGCGACGGTGCGGACGGCCATGGCCGCAGGCGCCGAGGCCGCGATCGGCACGGCCAGCCCGAACGCCGCGCTCTACCTGCCGCGCCTTCGGCGCTCGGATCCGATGCACGGCGCTCCCGGGGAGTTCGCGCCCGCCGCGGCCGTCGCCGGCGTGATCGCCCGCACCGACCTCGAGCAGGGCGTCTGGTCGGCGCCCGCCGGGACCGACGCCGACCTCCGCGGCGCGGACGGCCTCGAATTCGACCTCGGCTCGCGCGATGCCGAGGCGCTGAACGAGCTCGGCATCAGCACCCTGCGCACGTTCCCGGGGCGGGGGCCGGTCGTCTGGGGTGCTCGCACGCTCGCGGGCGCCGACGTCGCGGCGAGCGAGTGGAAGTACGTGCCGGTGCGTCGCATGGCGCTGTTCCTCGAGGAGAGCATCGAGCGCGGCCTGCAGTGGACGCGGTTCGAGCCGAACGGCGAAGAGCTGTGGGCGGCGGTCCGGAAGTCGGTCGGCGCCTTCCTGCACGGCCTGTTCCGTTCGGGGGCGTTCCACGGCGACACGCCCTCGCGCGCGTACTTCGTCCGGTGCGACCGCGACACCGTCACGCAGGGCGACCTCGACGCCGGAGGGTTCACCGTGCACGTCGGGTTCGCGCCGATCAGGCGCGCCGAGTTCATCGTGCTCCGCATCCGGGCACGCGCGCTGCCGCCCAACGACTGAGCGACGCGAGCGGATGCCGCGAGCCCGCGTCGCCGTCGCGGGCGTGACGGATGCCGCGAGCCCCCGCCCGCGGCATCCGCTGATCTCGATCTCGTCGGTCGCTCCGCTCAGCCCCGCAGCGTCGCGAAGTACGCCCGGATGTCGCCGACGACGACGTCGGGCACCTCGATCGCGGCGTAGTGTCCGCCCTTGTCGAAGCGGCTCCAGTGCATGATGTTCGAGTTGTCGCGCTCGGCGAAGACCCGGATCGTCTGGAAGTCGTCCTTGAAGATCGCCACGCCGGTCGGCGCGGCGTTCACCTGCGGCTCGGCCTCGACGCGGGCGTTCTCGAGGTAGCTGCGGCTCATGCCCGCGGCGGCGTTCGCGAACCAGTTCACGGTCACCTCGGTGAGGATCCGGTCGAGGGGCACGAGTGCGGTGCCGTTGCCGAACGAGTTGAACAGCTCGCTGTACGCGAGCAGCGCCACGGGCGAGTCGCTGAGCCCGACCGCGACGGTCTGCGGCCGGCTCGCGTTCATGGTGTTGTAGCCGCCGACGGTCTGGAACCACTGCAGGAACTCGAGCGCCGCGTAGTCCTGCGGCTCGAGCCGCTCGAACTCCGTCGGGTCGCCCGACGGGAACGAGAACAGCTGCAGCACGTGCAGGCCGAGGAAGCCGTCGGGGTTCAGCAGGCCGAGCTCACGCGCGACGAGCGCGCCGTTGTCGGAGCCGTGGATGCCGTACTCGGTGTAGCCGAGGCGGTGCATGAGCTCGTCGTAGGCGCGGGCGACTCGGGCCATCGTCCAGCCCGCCTCGGAGACGGGGTTCGAGAAGCCGTAGCCCGGGGCATCCGGGACCACGACGTCGAAGGCGTCCTCGGCTCGCCCGCCGTGCGCGACCGGGTCGACGAGCGGTCCGATCATGTCGAGGTAGTCGACCGACGACCCCGGGTAGGTGTGCGCCAGGATCAGCGGCGTCGCGCCCTCGTGCGGCGAGCGCACGTGGATGAAGTGGATGGGCTGCCCGTCGATCTCGGTCATGAAGTGCGGCACGGCGTTGATGCGCGCCTCCTCGGCGCGCCAGTCGTACGTCGTGCGCCACTGCTCGACCGCGTCGCGGAGGTAGGAGTTCGGGGTGCCGTAGGTCCAGTCGTCGCCGGGCGCCGGCTGCGGCAGGCGCGTGCGCGCGAGGCGGTCCATGAGGTCGTCGAGGTCGGCCTGGTCGATCTCGATCGCGAACGGGCGGATGTCGGTGGTTGCGGTGTTCGTGGTGTTCGTCATGTCTCCGACGCTACGAGCGAATGAGGAACGTTCGGTTCCTAATCGCGCGAATTGCTCCCACCACCGCGCCGCGGGGCGCGACTGCCGCGCTCAGCCCCGGTATCCCTGGGTGACCTCGTCCTTGTGCGCCGCGAATGCCGCGAGGACCTCGCCCTTCTCCTGCTCGGGCACGCCGACGGCATCGAGCGTGCGGCCCAGCTCTGCGGCCACCTCGTCGAACTCGTCGGGCGAGATGTGGAGCCGGCGATGCGCCTCCTCGAGGCCGAGCACCGTGCTCCCCGGAACGGTCGCGGTGTACTCGAACGGACCGCCCGCGACGTTGCACACCCAGAGGGTGCGCATGAACTTCAGGCCGGGGAGCCGGCCCAGGTTCTGCGTGTGCCATTCCCTGAGGGCGGGGTTGTTCGACTGCTGGCCGACGATCGGATTGCGGACGACCGCATCGCTGAAGTGGTCGACCACGGCGGCGATCGCGAACACGCCGCCGAGGCGTTCGTAGAGGCTCTGCTCGGACATGGCTGATCTCCTTCGATCGAGTGCCACGGAAACCGTGCCGGTCCTGGCGCGATTTCTATAATTCACTGTCGTTGAATATACAGCGGGATTCGCGCGGCGTCCATGGTTCTCGAACGGATGCAGCGAGCCGGCGGGCAGAATTGACCGCATGTCCGACACGGCCGCGCGACTGCTCGCGATGCTGTCGCTGCTGCAGGCCCGACCCGACTGGACGGGCACCGAGCTGGCCGAGCGGCTCGGGGTCTCGACGCGCACCGTCCGCACCGACATCGACCGCCTGCGCGAGCTCGGATACCCCGTCGACGCGAGGCGCGGCGCGGCCGGCGGCTACCGGTTGGGAGCGGGCGGCAAGCTCCCGCCGCTCCTGCTCGACGACGAGGAGGCGGTCGCCGTGGCGATCGGGCTGCGCGAGGCCACCGGGATCGCGGGCATCGAGGAGTCGAGCGCCCGCGCCCTCGCGAAGCTCGAGCAGGTGCTGCCGTCGCACCTGCGTCCCACGGTGGCCGCGATCGGCGCGGTGGTCGACCGCGCGCCCGAGAACATCGGCACGGATGCCCCCGACCCCGAGGTCGACCACGCCGTCCTCGCCGCGGTCGCCGCCGCCATCCGCGACGTGGAATGGCTGCGCTTCGACGACCGCGGCACGCCCCGGCTGGTCGAGCCGTATCGGTTGCTGAGCTGGCAGCGGCGCTGGTACCTGGTCGCTCGCGACCCACGGTCGGGCGAATGGGGCGTCTACCGCGCCGATTGGATCGAGCCGCGGATGCCGACCCGCCGCCGCTTCTCCCCCAGCCCGTTGCCGGGCGGCGACTACACCGCGTTCGTGATGCGCTCGATCGCGATGAGCGGATGGAACGTGCACGCTCGCTTCCGCGTCGCGGCATCCGCCGAAGCCGTGATCGCGCGCATCAATCCGACCGTGGGCGTCGTGGAGGCGGTGTCCGACGACGAGTCGGTGCTCGTCACCGGTGCCGACTCGCTCGACACCATCGCGGCGTACATCGGCATGCTGAACATGGACTTCACCGTCGAGTCGCCGCCCGAGCTCGCGCCGCTGCTGCGCACCTACGCGGAACGCTACACGCGGGCCGCCGACGGTGGGAGGCTGGAGACATGACGACGACCATCGAACGGCACGTCGACATCGCCGCCTCCCCCGTGGCGGTGTTCGAACTCGTCGCGGACCTGCACGGCTACGGACGTTGGCTCGCGTCGTCGGGCGATTACGAGGGCACGAGCGAGATCTCGCCGCCGCCCGTCGCCGTCGGCACCACCTACGTGGAGCACAGTCGCCGGGGCGTGCGCCACGGCATGGTCATCGCCGTCGCGCGGCCCGACGTCATCGCATTCCGGCAGCCGATGACGCTGCGACCGCGCCTGACGGGCACGATCGACAGCACCGTGACGATGTCCGTGTCGGCGACCGCGAAGGGTGCGCGCGTGACCCGCACGGTCGAGCTCGGGATCCCGCGGCGCATCGGATTCCTGCGATCGGTCGTCGTCGGGCGGTACACGCGCGAGAGCGAGCGGATGCTCGCGGCACTGAAGCGGCACGCCGAGGGGGCTCCGGGGGCGTAGGAGGAGCGGAAGGAGCATCCGTGACCGAGACCACCACGACCACGACCGGGACGACCGACTGGCCGACCGCCGAGCTGCACGTGCACCTCGAGGGCACGATGGAGGTCGAGCTGCTCGTCGAGCTCGCGCTCCGCAACGGCGTCGCCCTGCCCACGCACGACCCCGACGTGCTGCGCGAGTCGTACGCGTTCGCCGACCTGCAGGCGTTCCTCGATCGCCTGTACGCGAACCTGCGGGTGCTGCGCACCGAGCAGGACTTCCACGACCTCGCGAGCGCCTACCTCCGGCGTGCGCACCGGGCGAGCGTGCGCCGGGCCGAGATGTTCTTCGACCCGCAGACCCACCTCGGCAACGGCCTGCCGTTCGAGGCCGTGATCGGCGGCCTCGCGTCGGCGCTCGACGAGGCACGGCGCGAGCTCGGCATGTCGGTCACGCTCATCCCCTGCTTCCTGCGCGAGCGCGGGGCGGATGCCGCGATGGACATGCTCGACGTGATCCTCCCGTTCCGCGAGCACGTCGTCGGCATGGGCATGGTGTCGACCGAGGTCGGATACCCGCCCGCGCTGTTCGCCGACGTCTATGCACGAGCCGCGTCCGAGGGGCTGCACCTGGTCGCGCACGCCGGCGAGGAGGGTCCGCCGGCCTACGTGCGCGAAGCGGTCGACGTGTTGCATGTCGAGCGGGTCGACCACGGCAACCGGTCGATGGAGGATCCGGAGCTCGTGCGACGGCTCGCCGAGCTGCGGATGCCGCTCACCGTCTGCCCGCTGTCGAACGTCGCGCTCGGCACGGCGCCGCGCGACCTGTCGCGGCATCCGCTGCCCGCGATGCTGACCGCGGGACTCGTCGTGACCGTCAACAGCGACGACCCGGCCTACTTCGGCGGCTACATCGACGACAACTACCGTGCCATCGCCTCGGCCCTTCCACTGGATGCCGCCGCGCTCGCGACCCTGGCGCGCAACTCGTTCGCGGCGAGCTTCGCCGAGCCCGGCGAGAAGGACGCGTGGATCGCGGAGGTCGACGCGGTGCTGGCGGGGGCTGCAAGCACCCCGGGCTGACGGATGGCACCGATCGGGCTCCGAGTCCGGGACATCCGGTCACCGCTCGTTCTACCGGACGTCACCGCATCGGCCTAGCGTGAGGGGATCAGTCGCGAACCGCCGAAGATGCCGAAGGAGAGGGCATGTCCACGAGACGCCGCACCACCGCCGCACTGACCGCCACCGCCACCCTGATCGGAGCCGTCGCCGTCACGGCGCTGGCCGGTCCGGCCGCTGCGGCCCCGCCCGACGGGCGCGGACCCACCGAGCTGCGCGTGGCGACCTACAACCTCTCGCTGAACCGCAACGCACCCGGGCAGCTCGTCGCCGACCTCTCGACCACCACGAACGCGCAGGCGAAGACGGTCGCGGAGGTCATCCAGCGCGCGAACCCCGACATCGTGCTGCTGAACGAGTTCGATTACGTGCCCGACAATCAGGCCGTGAACCTGTTCCGCGACAACTACCTCGAGCTGTCGCAGGGCGGCGCCGACCCGGTCGAGTACCCGTACGCGTTCGTGGCGGAGTCGAACACGGGCATCGCGAGCGGCTTCGACCTCAACAACAACGGCCAGACGGTCACCACGCCGCTCGCCGCGGGCTACGGCGACGACGCGTTCGGCTTCGGCGCGTTCCCGGGCCAGTTCGGCATGGCCGTGCTCTCGAAGTACCCGATCGACACCGATGCGGTGCGCACGTTCCAGAAGTTCCTCTGGAAGGACATGCCCGGAGCGCTGCTGCCCGACGACCCGAACACCGCGGCCCCGGCCGACTGGTACTCGTCCGCAGAGCTCAACGTGTTCCGCCTCTCGAGCAAGTCGCACTGGGACATCCCGGTCGACGTGAACGGGCGCACCGTGCACGTGCTCGCGTCGCACCCGACCCCGCCGACCTTCGACGGCGCGGAGGACCGCAACGGCCTCCGCAACCACGACGAGATCCGCTTCTGGGCCGACTACGTCACGCCGGGCACCGCGTCCCGCTACATCTACGACGACGCCGGCGGCACCGGCGGCCTGAAGCCCGGCTCGTCGTTCGTGATCCTCGGCGACCAGAACGCCGATCCGCTCGACGGCGACTCGGTGGATGCCGCGATCGACCAGCTGCTCGCCCACCCGCGTATCACGGATCCGCTGCCGACCTCGGAGGGCGCCGTCGAGGCGGCGACGCTCCAGGGCGGCGCGAACCTCACGCACGAGGGCGATCCGGCCTTCGACACGGCCGACTTCAATGACAACCCCGCGCCCGGAAACCTGCGCGCCGACTACGTGCTGCCGTCGCGCGACCTGCGTGTGCTCGACGCGCAGGTGTTCTGGCCGCTGACGACGGACCCGCTGTACCGGCTCACGGGTGCATTCCCGTTCCCGTCGAGCGACCACCGGCTCGTGTGGGTGGACCTGCGGGTGCACTCGTAGGGGGCGTGTTCTCGCCCTGCTGAGGCGACGGATGCCGCGGGCCGGCCGGGCTCGCGGCATCCGCGTGTCGGCGCCCACCCGTTCGCGACCCCATCCGCTCCCCTCCCGCGCTCCGCTTCTCCCCTGCGCCCTTCTCGCCTGCGTCCACCCTCTCCCCTGCCGCGCTCCCCTTCTCGCCTGCGTCCACCTTCCCCCCTTGCCGCGCTCCCCTTCTCGCCTGCGTCCACCCTCTCCCCTGCCGCGCTCCCCTTCTCGCCTGCGTCCACCTTCTCCCCTCCGCCCACCGCGTCTTCTCGCGCCCGACGTCTCTTCCGTGCGCACCGCGTCTCCCTGCACCCAACGCGCGTCGCTTCGATTCCTCCACTGGGTTCCCGCCGACCTTCCCACTTGCCCTCCACAGGTCGATGCCAGCATTGGTTATTCACAGCTGATCTGGGCTTTTCAACGGATCTGAATGTCGGTGGGTGCGTGCATGATGGTTTCATGACCGGAATCCGCGACACCCTCCACGAGGTGCGATCGCGGCTGCTCGACGCACTCTCGTTCGACGCGCCGACCGGTTGGGCCGACGACGAGCTCCTCGCGAACGCGGGTGCGCTCGAGGCGCTGGGCCGGGTCGTCGACGCGCACCGGGTCGCGGTAGCGGGCGAGATCGCGGAGCGTTCCCGGATCGAGCTCGGCGACCAACGCCTCTCGACGCGGAAGGGATGCCGGTCCGCCGTCGAACTGCTCGAGCGGGTCACCCAGGTGTCCGGGTTCGAAGCACGACGACGCATCACCCTCGGGGCTGCGACGCGGGTGCGCGACGAGTTCGCGGGCGAACCGGGTGAGGCTCGCTTTCCGGCAACCGCTGCCGCGCTGGCCTCGGGTGACGTCGGGGCGGATGCCGCGGCCGCGATCATCCGCGAACTCGACCGGACCCGCCCCTACGCCGACCCGGCCCGGCTCGCCGCGGCCGAACAGGCACTCGTCGATGAGGCGACGGGATCCGGTGATTTGGCGCCGGTGCGGTGCACCGCCGACGAACTGCGGATCCAGGCGCAGGCGTGGGCGACCTTCCTCGACCCCGACGGCGTCGAACCCAACGACGAGCGCGCGATGCGCCGGCGCGGGTTCCGGATCGGCCGCTCCGCACGGGACGGGCTGATCCCGGTCACCGGTGAACTCATGCCAGAAGTCGCCGCGAAGCTCACCCGGCTCTTCGACGCGCACCTTTCACCTCGCGTCGGCGGCGGGTTCCAGACTGACGAAGACCGAGCGCTGGCGGCGGAATCCGGGGAGGACCGCACCCCCGACCAGCAACGCCACGACGTGCTCGCCGCGATCATCGACACCGCAGCCCGCTCCGGCGAACACCCCACCATCGGCGGCGCCGCACCGACGGTGCTGGTCAGCGTCCGCGCGTCCGACCTCGCCGCCGATCGTGGAGTCGCGCACGCCGACGGCATCGACACTCCGATCTCGCTGCGCGCGGCCCGGCACATGATCTGCACCGGCGGCACCCAGACGATCACGTTCGACGACGACGGCCGGATCATCGAACTGGGGTCACTCGAACGCTGCTTCACCGCCCACCAACGCCGGGCGATCACGCTCCGAGACGGCGGTTGCATCATCCCCGGCTGCACCATCCCCGCCGCGTGGACCGAGATCCACCACGTCACCGCCCACACCGACGGCGGACCGACTCATCCTGACAACGGCGTGCTCCTCTGCTGGTTCCACCACCGCACGATCGACACCTCGGGCTGGCTCATCCGGATGATCCGTGGCGTGCCGCACGTCCGACCACCCCGATGGCTCGACCCCGGCGGAACCTGGCGCCCCAGCACCAAATCCCCCACCCGACTCGCCGACCAACACGAACGACCACCCACGGCGCACGCCGCCTGACCGCTCGCCGATGCGGAGGCGATCCCCTGGTTCATGCGAGTGCCCGGTGTCGTCGGCGGCGTTGCCGGGCCGGTGGCACCCCAACGGCAGGTGGTGCTGACGCGCGAGCGTGCGTCGATGCGGCGAGCGTGCGTCGATGCGGAGAGCGTGCGTCAATGCGGCCAGCGTGCGTCGATGCGGCCAGCGTGCGTCGATGCGGCGAGCGTGCGTCGATGCGGCGAGCGTGCGTCGATGCGGAGAGCGTGCGTCAATGCGGCCAGCGTGCGTCAATGCGGCCAGCGTGCGTCGATGCGGCGAGCGTGCGTCGATGCGGCGAGCGTGCGTCGATGCGGAGAGCGTGCGTCCATGCGGCGAGCGTGCGTCGATGCGGCGAGCGCGCCGCGTCCGGCCCCGTGCGATCGCTGCGCTCTCAGCTCCCGCCGAGCCCCACCCGGTCGGGCACCGCCCCGACCACCCGTGGCAGCCACGACTCGACGTCGGGCCACGCGCGACCGGTCGGCAGGTGCCGGAGCAGCTTGGCGAGCGAGTCGTCGGCGGCCGGCCACGGGATCACCCGCGTCGGCGACTCCGCGGCGAGCACGCCGAGCCACCAGTGCTTCCACGTCACGGCCAGGTGCTCGGGCTGCAGCACGACGTAGTAGTCGGGCACGTTCATGGCGTGCCGGCCCGCGGCCTCGAGCGCACGGTCGATCTCGAGCTCGAGCACCCCGTAGGTGGACTGGTCGTCGAAGAACTCCACCCAGGCGTTGGCGACGTGAGCGAGCGGATCATGGTCGTGCACGACGTACGGCGCCGCGGTCGACGCGGACCAGCGCGCCACGTCGTCGTCGGATGCCTCGTCGAAGACGGCGGCCCGCACGTTCGCATACCGCTCGAGCGCATGGATGGCCGACGTCGCCTCGTCACCGACGACGACCAGTGTGGTGCTGGCCGGTGCCTCCATTTCCGCATCATACGTCCGCCCCAGGCGGGCACAGGGAGCCATGCGTTCGTTTCGCGGAGACCGTCACACGACCGTGACCAGCCCGACACGAGCGAGCAGCATCGTCACCGGATCCGGAGCACGACGTTCCCGCGCTTGTGCCCGCTGTCGACGTACCGATGCGCCTGGGCGACATCGTCGAGGTCGTACGTACGATCGATCACCGGCCGGAACTCCCCCGCCTCCGCGAGCCGCATGAGCGCAGCGAGGTCCTCGTGGCTCACGGACGTTCCCGCCGACGTCACGAGCGATCCGCTCCGCCGCGCATCGCGCTTCGCGCGCAGCATCCCGCGCAGCCCGGTCACCACGAGCAGCAGCGCTCCGCCCGGCTTCAGCGAGTGCTCGACCCGGTCGAACGGCGCGTTGCCGACGCACTCCACGATCACGTCGTACGTCGAGCCGTCGCTCGCGAAGTCCGCCGCTCGGTAGTCGATCACCCGGTCGGCGCCGAGCGAGGTGACGAGGTCCGCGTTCCCGGCGCTCGTGACCGCGGTGACCCGAGCGCCGCGGAGGGCCGCGAGCTGCACGACCGCCGTGCCCACCGCACCGGATGCCCCGTTCACGAGCACCTCGGTGCCAGGTCCGATGTCGACCATCCCGAGATACGCGAGCGCGGTGTGACCCCCGAAGACCAGGGCGACGGCCTCCTCCCACGACAGGTTCGCCGGCTTGTGCGCGATCGCCTTCGACATCGGCACGCGCGCGTACTCCGCGTGTCCGCCGAAGTCGCCTCCGAGCATGGCGACCACCTCGTCGCCGGGCGCGAAGCCCTCGACGTCCTCGCCGACCGCCTCGACGATGCCCGCGACGTCCATGCCGAGCACGGGCTTGCGCGGCCGGAACACGCCGAGCGCGACCGGGATCATGATCCCCAGCCCCTCAGGCAGGTCGCGGCTCCGCATCCGGTGGTCGGCGATGCTCACCGTGCTCGCGTGCACGCGCACGAGGAGCTCATCGGCCTTCGGCTCCGGTCGCCGCACCTCCTCGACCCGCACCACCTCGGGCCCGCCGAACCGGCGCGCCACCGCGGCCCGCATCGTGCTCGTCGACGCCGTGTTCGCCGTCTTCGTCGTCATGGTGTCCATTTCGAGACCTCCCGTTGCCTTACGTTGTAAGTCTTACGATGTAAGATAGCGTGGGTTCGAGGAATTGTCGAGAGGTCGAACGCCGGATGTCCCGCAGGCTCGTACGGTGGCACCAGACCCGGACGAAGAACGGGAGCCGCACGATCGACGAAACGCTCGTACGGTGGACGGAACGCTCCGACGGATGACACGAGGAAGGAGGGCGACCATGACGTCGACGACGCAGCAGGCCCGACGCCGCACGCCCCTCTCCCGCGAGCGCGTCCTCCGCGCCGCCGTCGATCTCGCCGACACCGCGGGCATCGACGCGCTCACCGTGCGCCGGCTCGCGGAGTCGCTCGGCGTCGAGGCGATGTCGCTCTACTACCACGTGCCCAACAAGGAGGCGATCCTCGACGGCATCGTCGACCTCGTGTTCACCGAGATCGAGGGCGAGGTCGGCGGCTTCCAGGTCCCCGAGACGGATGCCGCGTGGCACGACGCACTGCGCGTCCGCATCCTCGGTGCACGGCGCGTGATGCTGCGGCATCCGTGGGCCCCCGCCCTGCTCGACAGCCGCACCGGACTCGCACCCACGACCGCCCGGTACGTCGACTCCGTGGTCGGCACCCTCCGCTCGGGCGGGCTGTCGTACGACCTGATCCACCACGCGATGCACGCACTCGGCAGCCGCATGTTCGGGTTCTCGCAGGAGCTCGGCGAGGACGACGACTCGGGCGACGCCGACCTGGCGCAGCTGGCCGCGATGGTGCCGCACCTCGCGGCGATGCTCGCGGTCGTGCGCCACGACGATCCCGACTCGACGCTCGGTTGGTGCGACGACCAGTACGAGTTCGAGTTCGGGCTCGACCTCATCCTCGACGGGCTGGCGCGCAAGCGCGCACTCGAGGCGCAGGCCGACGCCGCGACCTCGACAGCGGGAACGGCTGCCGAGGACCCGCGAGACTAGCTCGCGACGCCCAGCCGAGCGTCCGCATCGGCCATCGCCGCCTCGACCACGCCGAATACCTCGTCGGCCGGCGCGCCGCCGATCGTGACGACGCCCCACGCATCGTCGAACCGCACGAACGACGACGACGCGTTGTCGAGCCGCGGGTAGTGGCGGGCGTCGTGACCCGAGATCCCCGCGAGGGTGAAGCGGATGAGGGTGCCGTGCGCGACGGCGAGCACGCGAGCGCCGGGATGATCCACCGCGATGCGGTCGAGGCCGCGGATGCCGCGGGGCCCCACCTCCGCGTCGGGCTCCATGCCGGCGAAGTCGCGCAGGGGCCAGCGCACGTCGAGCTCGGAGACGAGCGTGCCCTCCGCCTCGCCGAAGTCCTGCTCGATGAGCTCGTCGTAGGCCCCGCCGACGGGCAGGTCGAGCTCGCCCGCGATGATCAGGGCGGTCTCGCGGGCCCGGTCGAGCGGCGAGCTCACCACGACGTCCCACGGCTCCGCGGCGAGCGGAGCGGCCGCGGCGAGCGCCTGCGCACGACCGGTGTCGTTCAGCGGGATGTCGGTGCGCCCCTGCATGCGGCCGGCGAGGTTCCAGTCGGTCTGACCGTGGCGGATGAGGGCGAGCAGCACGCGTTCCAGCCTAGGCGAGCCACGGACCACCCACCTCCCCGTGCGAGCACTGAGGAAATCTCCGTGCTGTGCACGGATGCGGCACCCGTGCCGGTCCCGCAGCCTTGTACGCACCATCCACCCGACCTCATCGAGGAGATCACCGCATGACCGACACCGCCACCCTCCAGTCCGACGCCGACCTCGCGCTCAAGCGGAAGCACCGCGCGATGTGGGCCTCGGGCGACTACCCGACGCTCGCGTCCGACCTCATCTGGGAGCTCGGCACCCGCGTGGTCGCGGCCGCCGACGTGCGCCCCGGCGAGCGCGTGCTCGACATCGCCGCCGGCAGCGGCAACGCCGCGATCCCCGCCGCCCTCCGCGGCGCAACAGTGGTGGCGAGCGACCTCGCGCCCGAGCTGTTCGACGTCGGACGACGCCTGGCCACCGAGGCAGGCGCCGAGCTCGAGTGGCGGGAGGCCGACGCCGAGCACCTGCCGTTCCGCGACGCCGAGTTCGACGTCGCCCTCTCGACGGTGGGCATCATGTTCGCGCCGCACCACCAGGAGGCGGCCGACGAGCTTCTGCGCGTCGTGAAGCCCGGCGGACGGATCGCGCTCATCGCCTGGACGCCCGAGGGCTTCATCGGCCAGATGTTCAAGACCATGAAGCCGTTCGCGGCTCCGCTGCCCGAGGGCGCCCAGCCCGCACCCCTGTGGGGCGACGAGCAGCACGTCCGCGGCCTCCTCGGCGAGCGGGCGACCGACGTCGAGATGGTGCGCGAGTCCGTGAGGATCGACCGGTTCCGCACGGGCGAGGAGTTCCGCGACTACTTCAAGCACCACTACGGCCCGACGATCGCGGTCTACCACCGCATCGCCGACGACCCCGAGCAGGTGCGCGCGCTCGACCAGGCGCTCGCCGAGCTCGGACGAGCCCACGGGCTCGACGGCTCCGGCCGCGGCACCGAATGGGAATACCTCCTGTTCACCGCGCGGCGGAGCTGATCCACCCATCACCTCCCCCTGCACGACCCCGAGGAGCACGATCATGAACCTCAGCGAGGACTACCAGGTCTTCGAGTTGCGACGGGCCGGCGAGCAACGCCTCCAGCGCGACCTCGAGCGCCGCCGCGTGATCGCGGAGCGCCTCGCCGAGACCGGCGAGGCCGGCAACGGCGTCACGGATGCCGCGCGCCCGCGTCGCGGCATCCGCCAGCTGCTGCCCCGCCGCCTGCGTCCGGTCATGCCGGACAGGCCCGCGTTCGGCGGCGCGGTGTGACCGACCGCCGTGTGACCGGCCGCCGATCACCGCACCGCCCCGCACCGCACACCCAGCCGACCGCCGGGTCGGCGCGGACGCACGCTCGTCGAATCGACGACGTGCTCCCGCGCCGATCCGCGCGGCCGCCGATCCGCGCGGTCGCCCGCCCGACGGGAACCCGTGCGGCGACGCGGATTCGCCCCTAGACTCGGCGCCGTGCCGGGGCAGACGCTGACCCCGCGCGAGAGCGCGATCCTGGCCGCGGTCGAGCGGCGACTGAGCAACCCCGAGATCGCTTCGGAGTTGTTCATCTCCGTGCGCACCGTCGAGAGCCATATCGCGAGCCTGCGCCGCAAGCTCGGAGCGGAGAGCCGCGCCGAGCTGATCGCCGCGGCCGGCGAGCGCCGCGAGGCATCCGTGCGCCTGCCCGACACGCGATTCGTCGGACGCGAGGACGAGCTCGACGCGCTCGCGGCGCTCGTCGACGCGCACCGATGCGTCTCGATCACCGGCCCGGGAGGAGTCGGCAAGACCCGGCTGGCGCTCGAGTTCGCGAATCGGCACCGGAGCGAACGGCCGCCGATCGTGGTGGAGCTCGAGCATGCCGAGCCCGACGACGTGGTCCCCCGGATCGCCAGGGCGCTCGGCCTCGAGGCCGTCCCCGGGGGCGACGTGCTGGCCTCGGTCGCGTTCGCGCTCTCGGCGCACCCCTACCTGCTGGTGCTCGACAACATCGACCGTGTCGGGTCGGCCGTGCAGGCGGCGGCGCGACGCATCCTCCGCGACGCTCCGCAGGCCCGGCTCCTCGGCACGACGCGCACCCCGTTCGGGGACCCGGCCGAGCACGTGTACGCGCTCGGGCCGCTCTCGGTCGAGGGCGCGGATGCCGCGGCGCTCGCGATGTTCCTCGATCGCCTCGCCGCCCGGGGCGAGCCGCCGACCGCCGCCGACCGCGCACTCGCCGAGCGCATCTGCGCCCGGCTCGACGGACTGCCGCTCGCGATCGAGCTCGCGGCATCCGTCTCGCGATACCTCGGGCTCGAGGAGCTCGCCGACCGCCTCGACCGGGACTTCGCCGCGCTCGACCGCGCCGCACCGGCCGGACGGCACCGCACGCTCGAGACGACGTTCGAGTGGACGTGGGACCTGCTCGCCGACGACGAGAAGGAAGTGCTCTGCCGACTCGCGGCGCTCCCGCGCACGTTCGACGTCGAGCTCGCGGCCGCCGTGACGCAGCCCGGGGTCGAGGGCGTGCTCATGCGGCTGCTCGACCACTCCATGCTCGTGCCCGCGGGCGGCTCGCCGCGCCGTTTCCGGCTGCTCGCCGTGCTGCGCGAATTCGTCCGCGCCCGCACCGACGCGGCGACCATCCGCGAGGTGCTCGAACGGCACGCGGTCTACCATGCCGACGTCGCGGCGCACTTCGTCCAGCGCGCCCGGGTGGACGACAGCCATGAGGCGATGCGCATCTCGGAGCGCCTGTGCCCCGAGGTGAACGCGGCGCTGCGCTGGGCGATCGCGTCGCGGCATCCGGCGGCGCTGCCGCTCGCCGCGACGCTGTCGGTCGGCATCGAGCAGTACGGCTCCGACGTCGACAGCGTGCGCTCCGTCGCGATGGCCGCGCGCGACGAGCGAGTGGTCGCCGACGCCGACGCGGCCCAGCTGCTCGTGATGGGAGCGGGCATCGCCTACCTCGACCTGCCGCTCGTCGACGACCTCGCGACGCGCGCATTGGCGAGGGCGGGCGACGATGCCGCCTCCCGGCGCGACGCGCACCACCTCGCGGGTCTGGCCGACGCGTACCGAGACCGCGGCCCCGAGGCGCTCGCGAACCTGGCCGAGGCCGAACGGCTGGCCCGCGAGCTCGGCGACGAGTGGTCCATCGCCTCGGTGCGCCAGTTCCGCGGGATCGCGCTGCGCGGCGCGGCGCTCGACGATCCCGCGGCAGCCATCGCCGAGTTCGGCGCGGCGATGGACGCGTTCGCACTCGCCGGCGACGCGATGCACGTCAACAACGCCCGCTACATGATGGCGTCGGTCGCCGCGCAGTCCGGCCTCGAGCCCGAGCGGGCGGCCGAGTGGGCCGCGGAGTGCGTCGACTACGCCACCACGGCCGGCAACACGCACGAGCTCGCGCACGCCGCGCTGGTGCAGCAGCAGCTCGGTGCGACGGATGCCGCGATGGACCTCGATGAGCTCGAGGCCTCGTTCCGGCGGCTCGGCGACGTGCGCTGCCTCACCCGAACGCTCTTCCTCGAAGCCGACCGTGCGCCGTCGGCGATCGCGAGCCTCCCGCGGCTCGAGGAGGCGCTCGCGATCGCGGACGAGGCCGGCGACCGAGGCCATCAGGCGGCCGCGCTCACGCGCCTCGCCGCCGCGCACTGGGCGAACGGCGACGCGACCCGCGCGCGCACCGCCCTCGGCCGGCTCGAGGCGATCGCCGGGCCCGAGGCCGCCGCGGCCGCACGGCCCGACGGCATGGCGGTCGCCGCCGAAGTCGGGACACGAGTCCCGTGACAGCGGGACATCCGGACTGACAGCATGTTCGGATGACCCGCTCCCTCGCCACGAGCCGCATCGCGACGGTCGTGGCGATCGCCGTCTCGCTCGTGGCGGCCGTCGGCGCGATCGCGCTCGACCTCGCGGTGCTCCCCGAGGCGGCGCTTCCCGAGCAGCCTGATCCGCCGCTCTCGTCGGGATGGTCGGGCGTGCTCCCGGGCGTCGCGATGCTGGTGCCCGGGTGCCTGCTGCTCTGGCGTCTGCCGTGGCATCCGATCGCGGTGGTGCTCGTCGGCTTCGGCACGCTGTGGGTGCTCGACGGACTCGCGTCGGCCGCGGTGAACTTCGCGTGGTTCCACGACCGCGACGCGTGGTGGGCGATGCCCGCCTTCTGGTTCTTCAGCCGGCTCGGCTCGGTGCTCATCTTCCCGATCGTGCTGCTCCTGCTGCTGTTCCCCGATGGACGGCTGCGCCCAGGCGGCTGGCGCGTCGCCTCGGTCGTCGCGATCGTGCTCGGTCTGGTGATGCCGTTCGCATTCCTGTTCGCGCCGGCCGAGGCGCTCGCCGCAGACGAGCCCGCCCGCGCCGATCTGCTCGCCGCGTTCGAGCCCCCGATTCCGACCCTTCCGCTGCCGGATGCCGCGTGGGCCGCGATCCTCGCCGCGTCGCTGCCGTGCCTGGCGGCGAGCCTGCTGCTCGCGCTCGTCGTGTGCATCGGGCGACGGTTCGGCGCATCGGCCGAGGAACGCGCGCAGCTGCGCTGGCTCGTCTGGGCGGGAATCGTCTTCGTCGGCGCGCTCGCAATCTACCCGCTCGTGCCGACCGTCGTCGTCGACGTGCTGCTCTCGGCCACGATCGGGCTCATCGGCGCGTCGATCGTGATCGCCGTGACCCGCTACCGGCTCTACGCGATCGACCGGCTGCTCTCGTGGACGATCGTCTACGCCGTGCTCATCGTCGCGATCGTCGTCGTCGACGTGCTCGTGGTGCTCGCCGTGGGCAGCGCCATCGACGACCGGGTGGCGATGCTGCTCGCCGTGGTCGCGGTCACCGTGGCCTACGCGCCGCTGCGCGGGCGGCTCTTCGCGTTCGCGAGCCGGCTCGTGAACGGACGCCGCGGCGATCCCTACGCGGTCGTGTCGTCGCTCGGCGACCGGCTCGAGCGCTCGGCCGACACCCGATCCCAGCTCGCCGACCTCGCCTCGGCCATCGCCGAGGCGTTCGCGTCGCCGTACGTGCGCGTCGAGCTGGACCGTCCTGCCGATGAGCCGCTCGTCGCCGAGCATGGCGCGAGGTCGGCCGACGTCGTCGACGTGCCG
Source organism: Agromyces mariniharenae (assembly GCF_008122505.1). Lineage (NCBI taxonomy): Bacteria > Bacillati > Actinomycetota > Actinomycetes > Micrococcales > Microbacteriaceae > Agromyces > Agromyces mariniharenae. Next base: position 756,488 of record NZ_VSSB01000001.1, read on the forward strand.
ATCGACCACGGCGGCGCCGTGATCGGGCGCATCCGCATGGAGCCGGGGCGGCGGCCCGTGGCATCCGATCGCGACCAGCGGCTGCTGGGCGACCTCGTGCGGCTGGCCGCGGCCTCGATCCGCAACGCCGAACTCGGCCGCGAGCTCCAGGCGATCCGCGAACGGCTCGTGCTCGCGCGCGAGGAGGAGCGGTCGCGCCTGCGCCGCGAGCTGCACGACGGCCTCGGGCCGCTGCTCGGCGGCGTCAAGCTGCGCCTCGAGGCGGCCAGCAACCTCGCCCGACGCGATCCCGACCGGTCGCTCACGCTCGTCGACGCGGCCATCGCCGACCAGGCGGAGGTCATCGATGAGATCCGCCGCATCGTGCACGACCTGCGGCCGCCCGCGCTCGACGACCTCGGGCTCCTGCGAGCGCTCGAGCAGCAGGGCGCCCGGCTCACCGGCGGCGGACTCGCGGTCGAGGTGTCGGGCGACGTGCCCGCCGACCTGCCGCCCGCCGTCGAGGTCGCGGCCTATCGCATCGCGTCGGAGGCGCTGACGAACGCCCGCCGACATTCGGGCGCGAGCCGGGTGCTCGTGCGACTCGGGCGCGACGAGCGTTGGCTGCGTGTCGAGGTCCGCGACGACGGCTCGGGCATCCCGGCCGACGCCGTGCGCGGGGTGGGGCTGCGCTCGCTGCGCGAGCGCGCCGTGGAGCTCGGCGGCACCGTCGACGTCGCGGAGGCGCCCGGCGGCGGCACCGTCGTGCGTGCCGCCCTGCCGCTGGCGCACGCGGCGCGGAACTCCGGCGAGCCGACCCCGAACGCGGCGCCCGACGTGCCGACCACCGACGAACCCGTGCTCCCGACCCGAACCGCCGAGGAGGCCACCGCCGATGCCTGAGGATCCGATCCGCGTCGTCCTCGTCGACGACCACCCCGTCTACCGCGACGGCCTCTCGATGCTGCTCGAGTCGATGGACGGCGTCGACGTCGTCGCGACCGCGGCCGACGGCGAGGAGGCGATCGCCGTCGTCGACGGCGCCGACGCCGACGTCGTGGTGATGGACGTGCAGATGCCCCGGCTCGACGGCATCGCCGCGACGCGCGAGGTCGTGTCGCGGCATCCGCACCTCGCCGTCGTCGTGCTCACGATGTCGGAGGACGACGAGACGGTCTTCGCCGCCATGCGCGCCGGGGCTCGGGGGTACCTCGTGAAGGGCGCGAGCCAGCACGAGATCCTCACCGCGATCCGCGCCGTCGACCGCGGCGAGCTCGTCTTCGGCGCCGCGATCGCCCGGCGGGTCGCGGAGTTCTTCGCGGCCGGGCCGGCGACCGCACCCGCCGCCGAGGTGTTCCCCCAGCTCACCGCGCGTGAGCGCGAGATCCTCGACCTGCTCGCCGCCGGGCGATCGAACCCGCAGATCGCACAGGCGCTCTTCCTCTCGCCGAAGACCGTGCGCAACAACGTGTCGAACATCTTCGCGAAGCTCCAGGTCGCCGACCGCGCCGAGGCGATCGTGCGCGCCCGCGACGCGGGCCTCGGCCGCGCCTGACGGGCTGGAGGGATGTCCCGGGCGCGAGTCGGGACATCCGCGGGACGCCGCACCCTGTGGGCCCGGGTCGTGCCCCCGGGAATCTGGGATCACCAACCCGGCACCACACGACCGCCCCGAAAGGCACACGACTATGGACCTCTTCGCATCCGCCACCACGACCGAGCCGGCGATCGCCGGCGCGGCCTCGACGACCGCGGCGCCCGCCGCCGCGGCATCCGCCCACCCCGCCGGCCGCGGCCGCACGAAGGCCGAACTCGGGCCCGTGCACCCGAACGTGCTGCAGCGCATCGGCGGCACCGGCCTCATCGCCGCCCCGCTGCTCTTCACGGGCGGCATGCTCACCTCGCCCGAGCAGACCTCGCCCGGCAACACCGGCTACATCGAGTCGCTCGCCGCCGACCCGGCGCTCAGCCTCTGGTCGGCCAACCTGCTGCACTACGGCTGGGTCGCGCTGGCCTTCGGCGCGATCGCGTCGCTCGGGCTCCTGCGCGGCACCCGGGGCCGGATCTTCCTGCCGATCGCGGCCGTCGTGACCATGTTCGGCGCGATCCAGATGTCGGGCCTGCTGCTGTCGGACTGGTTCCTCGTCAGCGCCGGCAACACGCTGGCCCTCGAGGACGCCGCCGCGATGGACGCCGCCGCCAAGGAGTGGACGGTCGCCATCTGGCAGTACTCGGGCATGGCCGCCGGCCTCATCGGCATGGGCCTGCTCTCGCTCGCACTCGCCCGCGCCAAGGCGGTCTCGTGGTGGATCGCGCCGCTCGGCTTCCTGCCGTGGGTGCTCCCCGCGTTCGGCCTCGGCCCGGTCGGCGTCGTGCTCTCGCTCGCCTGCTACGCCCCGCTCCTCGTCGCGGGCGTGCGCCTGGTGCTGGCGAAGTAGCTCGAGCATCGGATGCAGCGGGGGTCGTGGCACGCGCCACGGCCCCCGCTGCCGTGTCCCCTGTCAGGGCTGCTGCGGCCAGCCGATCAGCGGCATCGCGATCGGGGCGGCGACGCCGAGCACCACCACGAGGCCGTCGCCGAACGGATCGGCGAGGCCGTCGGTCGGGATCTCGTCCCAGTTGTTCGCCAGCCACACGTTGCCCGACCCGTCGACCTGCACGCCCGTGTTGCGCTGGAGTCCGTCGAACGCGAAGCCCGTGTCGGCCGGCGAGATCGGCGCGCCGACCTCGCCCGACGGGCATGTGGCCGGATTCGCGCCGCACAGGTACGACAGGCGCTGCTGCCCGAAGTTCGCGACCCACACGTTGTCGTCGCCGTCCACCGCGATACCCCACGGGATCGTCATGCCGGCGCCCTCGAACTGCTGGATCGACCCGTCGGGCCCGACGAGGGAGACGCTGCCCTGCAGGCCCGGCCCTGACGGCGCCTCGACGTCCTCACCGGGCGCGCACGGGATGTTGACCACGCCGGAATTCGCCACCCACACGTTCCCGAGGCCGTCGCTCGCCACGCCGAGCGCATGGTCGAACGTCGTCGAGTCGCCGAACGGCGAGCCGGGCAGCTGCTCCCCGTCGGTCGTGAAGGCGAAGATCTCATGGCCTTCGTTCGCGGTCACCCAGACCGTGCCCGTCGAGCTCTGCGCCACGTCGAACGCCCGCCGGATGACGACCGGGAGACCCCGTTCGTCGTGCGCCGTGAATGCCCGCGTGTGGTCGCCGTCGGGGTAGATCACCGCCGAGTCGTTGCCGCAGCTCGCGGTCCAGATGTCGCCGTCGACGTCGGACACGATGCCCTGCGGCCAGGAGATCGGCCCGTCGAGGTAGCCGAGCGGTCCCGAGATCGCCTGCCCGTCGGCGGTGAACTCGGACACGCTGTTGGACGTGGGCGGCGGACCCGCGCATTCGGAGCCCGTGAAGCCGAAGTTGCTCGCCCAGACGTGCGCCCGCGTGTCGATGGAGATGCCGAAGCCCGAGCCGTTGAGACCGCCGCCCGTGAACGTGTCGACGGGACGGCCCTTCGAGTACGGATCGAGGCGGAACAGGTCGAGCCCAGGGCACACCTTCTTCGCCAGCTTCGACCAGGTGGCGTTCTGGTTCGTCCAGACCGTGCCCTCGGCGTCGAACGCGACGTTGCCGGGGCCCTTGAACTGGTGACCGTTCCCGTAGAACCGCAGGGCGACGATCCATGCGGCCGGCGCGTCGGTGCGCACGGGCGTGAACCGCGGGTCCGCCGGCACCTGCGCGAACACGCCGCCGGGGTCGCCCGAGGGGTTCGCGGGCAGCAGCGTCATGGCCTGCCAGGTGGTGTCGGGCCGGATGCCCCAGGCGTCCGTCGCGGCATCGAGGAATGCCGCGCAGTCGTTCGTGCCCGCCACGCAGCCCGCGATGATGCTCGCGAGCGAGTTGACGGTCGGCAGCGTCTCGGTCGCCGGGCCGTTCGGCGCCTCGAGCAGGAACGAGGAGGCGGCGCCCGTCGAGAGGTGGACGAGGTTCCGAGGCATGAGCGCGGCGTTCTGCAGCCCCGGCGATGCGCCGCCCACCGCGCCGTCGACGGCGAACTGCGCGAGCGACGTGCCCGCCGCGACCGTCGACAGCTCGTCGATGACCACGCCGCCCTTGCGCAGGTCGCCGAGCGACGCGGCGAGCTCGACCGTGGCGGGCATCGCCGAACCGCGCACCGTGCCGCCGCGTGCCGTCGCGTAGAGCACGGCGTCGTCGTCGATCGCGTTCCGCAGGCGCAGGTCGACCGACCCCGAGGCATCCGTCACCGCCGTCGTGACGAGCGTCGCCTCGCCTGGCACGTCGCCCGCCGCGTACAGCCGCACGGTCGACCCGCGCACGGACGAGCCGTCGGCGACGACCTCCACGCGGATGGCGGGACCGACGCCGCCCGGCGCCGTCGGCGCTGCGGCCGGAGCACCCGGCACGGCGAGCGCCGATTTCGGAAGCACGAGCATCGCTCCGACGGCCGCCGCCGCAGCCACGAGCAGGGTCATCCGGCGCACGCGACGCGACATGGCGTCCTCCCCCCGGCGCCCCGCACGTCGTCGCGGGGGCGCAGCGATCCGCAGGGTACGCCCGTGCCGTCGCGGCCGTCAGCCCCAGTCCGGGTGAGGATCGCTCGCCTTCGCGCGGTGGCCATGACGCAGCCGCGAGGATGCCGCGAGGTCGCTGTCAACCACGTCACACACCCCTCGGCGCTGCGTAGGCTGGGGCGGGTGAAGGTCGTCAGCTACAACCTCAGGAAGCACCGCGCGGTCAACGAGCTCGCTGCGCTCGACGAGCGGTACTCGCCCGACCTCATCTGCCTGCAGGAGTGCGACACCAACGACCTCCCGCAGCACATCGGCCACCTCGAGCTGGCGAGCTCGACGAGCGGCAACCGGCTCGGCCTCGCGGTGTACTACCGGCCCGACCGCTACGAGTTCCGCATCGTGCGCAGCTTCGCGCTGAAGAAGTCACTGCACGACCACCTGCTGCGCCCGGCCCACGAGCGGCTCGTCGGCGTGCGCCTGCTCGACCTCGAGCACGATCGCGAGGTCGTCGTCGCCTCGTTCCACGCGGCGCCGCTCACGGCCCTGAACTCGCTGCGCCGCCACCAGATCAAGTCGGCGCTCGCGCAGCTGCAGATCCTGGGGCCGAACCTGCCGACGCTCATGGTCGGCGACTACAACTACCCGGTCTTCAAGGACAATCTCGCCGAGAAGGTGCGCGAGGTCGGCTACGAGCTCACGCTGAGCGACGCGAGCACGTACACGCGGTACAAGTTCTTCCGCGGGCACTTCGACCTCGCGACCTCGGTCGGGCTCGACATCCGCCGCGTCGAGACGCTCCCCCGCGGGTCGAGCGATCACCTGCCGATCCTCGTCGACGCCGACTACGCGGGCGCCGTGGTGCAGCCCGAGGACGTCGTCATCTGAGGCATCCGCCGACCTGCGGCATCCGTCGCTCGCGGTGACGGATGCCGCTGACGCGCGCCCGACCCCGCCGACGCGCCTCACACGCCGATCGTGAGTGCCGCCGTGTACCCGCTCGCCACCGATCCCGACATGGTCGCGATCTGGTGGATGCCGCCGTCGTCGCCGAACACGTTGTCGCTCGCGAGGCTCACCTGCGCGACGTTCCGCACGCTCTGCTCGTAACCCGACGTGGCGTAGACGAGGTCGTTGACCTCCTGCGGCAGCGCGATCTGCGAGGTCTTCACGATCGGGCCCGACGCGACCGCGTTCGCGACATCCGAGTACACCTCGAAGTGGATGTGCGGCCAGCGGCCCGTGTAGCACGCCGGGTAGATCGACGTGAATCGCACGGTGCCGGTCGCGTCGGTCTCCTGCACGCCGCGCAGGTAGTTCTCGTTCGCGAGCCCGTTCGAGTACAGCGAGTAGCCGCCCTCGCGGTCGCAGTGCCAGAGGTACACGCCGGCGCCGACGAGCGCGCTGCCCGTCGCGGCATCCCGCACCGTGAGCGCGATCGTGAGCGGCACGCCCTGGGCGACCGTGGTCGACGAGCCGAAGCTCGAGCGGATGTCGCTGCGCACGATGCCCGAGTCGTCGAGCACGTTGACGCCGTTCGAGCCGTCGCCCGGGTAGGGCCCGCCGGTCTCGTCGGGCACCTCGGTGACGGGCCCGGATGCCGCGGCCGACGCGGAGGCCGAGGGGGTCGCCGAGGCGCTCGGCGTGCTCGCGTCCGTGGCGGTCGCGCTCGCGGTCGACGAGGTGTCCGGGCCGGCGCACGCCGCGAGCAGCGCGGTCGCGCCGATGCCGCCGAAGATGCCGAGGGCGCGGCGCCGGTCGACCAGCGTGCGGATGTCGTAGACGAGTCCGCGGTGGTCCTCGTCGATCTCGTTGCCGTGCTCGTCGATCCAGCGGGGGTCGGTGGCCATGGGTCGCTCCTTCCGGGGTGGAGTCCCCACCATCGGGGCCGGATCCAGCAGGCGGCTGTGCGTCGCCCATGCGTTCCCCATGAGGGCAGAGGCGGCTTCCTGTGAGTGGCCGTCCCGCCCTCGACGTCGTCGGGGGTCGTGACTAGCGTGGCACCGGGGGAAGGAGCACACCATGGGCATTCTCGCCGTCGACCTCTTCATCACCCTCGACGGGATCTACCAGGCGCCCGGCGGCCCCGACGAGGACCGCGAGGGCGGCTTCGAGTACGGCGGCTGGCAGGGGGCGTACTTCGACGACGAGTCGGGCGCCGTGATCGGCGCCGGCATCGACCGCATCGACGCGCTCCTGCTCGGACGAAAGACCTACGACATCTTCGCGGGCTTCTGGCCCCGGCAGGGCGCGGACGATCCCATCGCGGGGCGGTTCAACGCCGTGCCGAAGTTCGTCGCCTCGCACACGCTCACCGACCCGTCGTGGGCCGGCACGACGGTGATCACGGATGTCGCGAACGAGGTGCGTGCCGTCAAGGAGCGCTTCGACGAGATCCACGTGATCGGCAGCGGCGACCTCGTCGGCTCGCTGCTCGAGGCGAACCTCGTCGACCGGCTGAACCTCTACGTCTATCCGTTGACGCTCGGCACGGGCAAGCGCCTCTTCGACCGAGGCACGATCCCGGCGGCGTTCTCCCTCGTGCAGCAGCCGATCGCGTTCCCGAAGGGCGCGATCGCCCTCGTCTACGAGCACACGGGCGAGCCGGTCACGGGCATCGACATCTCCGAACTGGGCTGAGCCGTCCCCGGCTGACCGGCCGTCGAGGAGCGCGCAGCGAAGCGGCACGCGTATCGAGACGATGTGCTCGCGACGCGAACCGTCAGCCCGCCCGCCAGTACCCGCAGAACGCCACGTCGCCCTTCGCCACCCCGCGCTCGTTCACGAGGTGACGCCGCACACCCGTCGCGAGCTTCGACTCCCCTGCCGCGAACGCGTTCACGCGACCCTCGGGAAACGCGAGCTCGCGCAGGTGCTCGAGCGCCGTACGGCCGACCGGGGCATCCGGCTCGCGGACGATCCAGTGCACGTCGACGCCCTCGGGCGCCCCGACGTGCTGGCGGTCGTCGAGGTCGCCGAGCTCCACGAGCGCGTGGCCGCGGGCGTCGCGGGGCAGGTCGCGCAGGATCCCGGCGACCGCGGGCAGCGCGCTCTCGTCGCCGACGAGCAGGGTCCAGTCGGCGTCGACGTCGCGGTAGCCGCAGCCCTGGTCGATGAGGCCGACGGATGCCCCGACGGGCAGTCTCCCGGCCCACGGCCCGGCCACGCCGTCGTCGGCATGCACGACGAAGTCGACGTCGAGCTCGAGGTCGTCGGCACGGAACGCGCGCACCGTGTAGTTGCGGATCACCGGACGCGTGGCGCGCGGCAGCGTGAGGTACCGCAGGTAGCCGGCCATGTCGAACGTGTCGGCGAGGTTGTCGAACCGGGTGTCGTCCGAGGTCGGCACCGCGAGGCGGAACCACTGGTCGAACCCGAGGTGACGCCACGCCCGCAGCCCGTCGCCCGCGAGCGTCAGCCGCACGAAGTTCGGCGAGATGCGGACGGCGTTCACGACCTCGGCCGTGACGACGCCGGTCTCGGCGTGGGTGACGACGATGTTGCTGCTGGCGGCCACGGATCCTCCGGTCGAGTCAGGTAAGGCAAACCTTACCTGCTCCGGACGCGCAACTCACTCCGCCAGATCGGCGCGAAGGGACGCAACATGCCGTGGCCCGTCCCGGCGTCGCGGCGAGTCGCGTCCCCTCGGCGACGTAGGCGGTGCGACGCCGCGGCGTGACCCGTCCCTCGGCGGTGCGGGACGCGGCATCCGCTGCTCAGATCTCCGTGTGCCCCAGCGAGGGCGCGGCGAGGGTACGCACGACCGGCTCGGCGATCGCCTCGAACTCGAGCAGCGCCACCTCGTTGCGCCCGGCGCGCGTCACCGGCGCGGGCACGATGAGCGTGCGCTGCGGGCCCCGTCGCCAATACCGGCCGAGCAGGAAGCCGTTCACCCACACGAGGCCCTTGCCCCAGTGCAGCGTGTCGAGGAACAGGTCGGCCGGCGCATCGAGCTCGAACTCGCCCCACGCGAGCGCCGGACCGGCGGCGAATCCGCCGGGACGACCGTGGGCGGCCAGCTCGGGCACGCGATCGAGGTCGACCGGTCGCACCGACCAGTCGGCGAGCTCGACGCCGTCGAGCGCCACGCCGCCGATGAGTCCCTTGTGCTCGCCGAGGCGCGGGCCGTAGTTCACGCGGCCCTGGTCCTCCACGACGATCACGAGCTCGCCGCGCGCGTCGGGCAGCACGACCGCGCGCTCATGCGCGTCGCGCGACATGACGCCCACCGGGACGCCGTCGAGCAGCGCCCAGGCGCGGTCGCGCACCTCGTCGCCGACCGTGAGCACGCCGACGCCGCCGCGCGTGAGCCGCGTTGCGAAGAGCACGACGCCGCGGTCGTGCCCGAGCTCGTCGAACGTCGGGATCCGCTCGTGGCGCGACTCGTCGCCGAGCCGGGCGGCGACCTCGAGCAGCGCCGGGCCCACGCGCAGGGGCGCCACGACCTGGGGTGCGGCAGGGCGCGGCTCGGGCACCTCGTCGGGCACGTCGGCGTACTTCGCGATCACGTCGCGGAACGCCCAGTACTTCTCGGTCGGATGCCCCGCCTCGTCGAGCGGCGCGTCGTAGTCGTAGCTCGTCGTGATGGGCGCGTAGCGTCCCTTGTCGTTCGCCCCGCTCGTGAGCCCGAAGTTGGTGCCGCCGTGGAACATGTAGACGTTCACGGATCCGCCCGCCGCGAGCAGCGCGTCGAGCTCTGCAGCGGATGCCGCGGCATCCGTCGTGTGGTGGTGCGACCCCCAGTCGTCGAACCAGCCGCACCAGAACTCCATGCACATGAGCGGGCCGGTGGGCTGGAACTCGCGGAGCGTCTCGAGCCGCTCGGGCACGCGCGAGCCGAACGAGCCCGTGAGGTGCAGCCCGGGCAGGCTGCCGTCGGCGAGCATCTGCGGGGTCGGCTGGTCGATCGTCGTGAGGGGTACGGAGATGCCGGCGTCACGGGTGACCCGCACGAGCTCGGCGAGGTACGCCTTGTCGCTGCCGTACGCGCCGTACTCGTTCTCGATCTGCACGAGGATGACCGGCCCGCCGCCGTCGACCTGACGCGGCGCGACGATCTCGTACACCCGACGGAGATAGTCGCTGACGGCCGCGACGTAGTGCGGCTCCGACCGGCGAACGCCGACCTCGGGGTCGCGGAACAGCCACGCGGGCAGCCCGCCGTTGTCCCACTCGGCGCAGATGTACGGGCCCGGACGCACGATCGCGTGCATGCCCTCGGCCGCGACGAGGTCGAGGAACCGCCCGAGGTCGAGATCCCCGTCGGCGCGCCACTCCCCCCGGTGCGGTTCGTGCTGGTTCCAGGCGACGTAGGTCTCGATCGCGTTGAGGCCCATGAGCCGGGCCTTGCGGATGCGGTCGGCCCACAGGTCGGGGTGCACGCGGAAGTAGTGCAGCGCGCCCGCGAGGATGCGGTGCGGCCGGCCGTCGAGCTCGAAGTCGGTCTCGCCGATGGCGAAGCGGCTCACGCGGCGTCCTCCGTTCGGGTGGTGGTGGTCGTGGGGATGGTGCGGTGCGGTGCGGTGCGGCTGGGATCATGGGGCGAGGCCGGCCGGGGTCTCCGACCGGCCTCGCTGGTCTGCGACTACTCGCTGACGGTGAAGCCCTGCTCGTTGCCGTAGTCGACGAGCTGGCGCTGCCATTCGGCGAGGCCCTCGTTCAGGTCGGCCTTGTTCGCGTAGGACTGCCCGACGGTGTCGCCGAAGATGCTGTTCGCGTACACCTGGTAGGGCAGGTACGACCAGCCCTCCGACACGTCCTTCGATGCCTGCGTCAGCACCTCGTTGATCTTCTGGCCGCCGAAGTAGTCCGACTCGTACGAGAGGAACTCGGGGTCCTCGAGCTCCGCGGTCGTCGACGGGAAGCCGCCGCTCTCGAGGAACACGTCGATCGAGGCCGGGTCGCTGTTCAGCCAACGCAGGAACGCCGCGGCGAGCGCCGGGTTCTTCGACTGGGTGGTGACCGACTGGCCGCCGCCGCCGTTCTCGGCCGAGACGGGCGTGCCGTCGTAGGTCGGGATCGGCGCCACGCGCCAGTCGCCGGCCGCATCCGCGACGCTCGACTCGAGCACGCCGGGCATCCACGCGCCGGTCACGAGCGTCGCGATCGAGCCGTCGCCGAGGCCCTTGTACCACTCGTCGGTCCAGCCGGGCGTGGTCGAGAGGAGGTCCTCCTCGACGAGCTGGTTCCAGACGCCGGTCCACTTCTGGGTGCCCTCGTCGGCGAGGTCGATGGTCACGTCGGTGCCGTCGATCGTGAACGGACGGCCGCCGGCCTGCCAGATCATGCTCGTCGTGAAGCCGGCGTCGCCGGTGTCGGAGGCGATGTACTTCGTCGGGTCGGCCGCGTGCAGCTGGCGCGCCGCCGCGACGTACTCGTCCCACGTGGTGGGCACGGCGATGCCGTACTGGTCGAAGACGGCCTTGTTGTAGAACAGCGCCATGGGGCCGGAGTCCTGCGGGAGGCCGACGAGCTTGCCGTCGACGTTCACGGCGCCCCAGGTGGAGGCGCTGTACTGGTCCTCGAGGTCGTCGAGGCCGTACTGGCTCAGGTCGACGAGCGCGTCGGAGAGGGCGAACTGCGGCACCGCGTAGTACTCGATCTGCACGACGTCGGGCGCGCCCGAGCCGGCCTTGATCGCGTTCTGCAGCTTCGTGTACTCCTCGGTGTTGGTGCCGGCGTTGACGAGCTCGACGTCGACGTTCGGGTACGCCTCCTCGAACGCGGCGACCTGCGCCTCGGCGCTGGGGGTCCAGCTCCAGTAGGTGAGCTCGCCGCCGGCCTCGAGGGCCGCGTCGAGGTCGTCGGCGCTGCCGCCGCCCGAGGTGCTGCCGCCCGAGGAGCAGGCGGCGAGCGAGCCGATCGCGAACGCGGCGGCCGCGATCGCCAGGGTCCGCCGGACGGCGGAACGGGGGATGGCCATGTGATGCTTCCCTTCACTTCGTTGTGCCATGTGGTCCGGGGCAGGACGCTCCGGTCGGGCGTTGGGGGTGGGGTCGGTCATGCGGTGCCGCCCGGTCACTGCTTGACGCTTCCGGCGCTGAGCCCCGACTGCCAGAACCGCTGCAGGCCGAGGAACGCGACGATGATGGGGATGATCGTGAGCAGCGAGCCCGTGATCACCAGGTTGTAGATGGGCTGCGCGCTCACTCCGGTGGCCTGCGCGCTCCACTGGTTGAGGCCGACCGTGAGCGGGTACCAGGTGGGGTCGCTCAGCATGATCAGCGGCAGGAAGTAGTTGTTCCAGGTCGCGACGACCGTGAAGAGCAGCACGGTCACGATGCCGGGCGCGAGCAGGCGGATCGAGATCGTGAAGAACGTGCGGAACTCCCCCGCGCCGTCCATGCGGGCGGCCTCGAGGAGCTCGGTCGGCACCGAGTCGACGGCGTAGACCCAGATCAGGTAGAGGCCGAACGGGCTGATGAGCGACGGGATGATGATCGCCCACGGCGTGTTCGTGAGGCCGAGCTGGCTGAACATGAGGAACGTCGGCACGGCGAGCGCGGTGCCGGGCACGGCGATCGCCCCGAGCACGACCGCGAAGATCGCGCGGCGACCGGCGAAGCGGAACTTCGCGAGGCCGTACCCCGCCAGCGTGGCGAGCAGGGTCGCCCCGCCGGCGCCGAGGATCACGTAGAGCAGCGTGTTGCCGAACCAGCGCAGGAAGATGCCGTCGCGGTAGGTCAGCGTCTCCCAGATGTTCTGGAACAGCACGAACTCGTCGCCGAACGCGAGGCCGAAGCTCGAGAACAGCCCGCTCTGCGTCTTCGTGGCGTTGATCACGAGCCAGGCCAGCGGCAGCAGGCTGTAGATCACGAGGATCGACATCATGAGCGTGAAGGCCACCGACTTGCGGGGTCGCAGCGAGGAGCGGCGACGGGTCGGGCGACCGGGCCGCGCGGTGCGCGCGGCGCGTGCGCTCGAGGCGGCGGCGGGGGCGACGGATGCCTCGGGGCGGGGGGTGCCCGCGGCATCCGTGCCCAGGGTCTCGGCGGTGGTGCTCATCGCTCCTCCTTCCGCGAACCGCGGAGTTGGACGACGTACGCGATGACCGCGGTGATGACGCCCATGACGATCGCGACCGTGGCCGAGTAGTTGTACTGCTGGCCGTTGAACGAGAGGTTGTAGGCGTACATGTTCGGCGTGAAGTACGTCGTGATGATGTTCGGCGCGAGCGTGCGCAGGATGTTCGGCTCGTTGAAGAGCTGGAAGCTGCCGATGATCGAGAAGATCGTGGCGATGACGATCGCGCCGCGCAGTGCGGGCAGCTTGATGCCGGTCACGACGCGGATCGGGCCGGCGCCGTCGAGCTCGGCCGCCTCGTACAGGTCGGTCGGGATGACCCGGAGTGCCGAGTAGAAGATCAGCATGTTGTAGCCGACGAACTCCCAGGTCACGATGTTGCCGATGGAGACGAGGATCCACTCGCGGGCGAACGGCGTGAGCACGTCGGAGCCGAGCCAGTCGTTGATGTTCGCCGCCAACCCGAAGTTGTCGCCGTAGATGAAGCCCCACATGAGCACGGCCACGACGGCCGGCACCGCGTAGGGCAGGAAGATCACGATGCGGAAGAAGCCCGAGGCGTGCAAGCGGGCGCTGTCGATGGCGAGGGCTGCGACGAGCGCGAGGCCGAGCATGATCGGCACCTGGACGAGCAGGAACAGCGCCACCCGCCCGAAGCCCTCCCAGAACTGCGGGTCGGTGAACAGCTCGAGGTAGTTCTCGAAGCCGACGAACGCGTTGCCGCCGACGAGCTGCTCGCGGAAGAGGCTGAGGTAGGCCGAGTAGGCGACGGGCGCGATGAACACGAGCAGGAACACGATGAGGAAGGGGGCCGTGAACGCCAGGCCCTTCCACTCGCTGCGGGCTCGGGATCGGATGCGCGGGGCCTCTGTGGCCGGGGCACCGCGAGGCGGTGCCGGTGCGGACGTCGCTGTCATCGAGTACTTCCAATCGCGGGCATGTTCACGTCAACATGCGATGAGGCCACGATAGCATGTTGACGTGAACATGCAAGCCACGGGGCATGATGTAGTCACGAAGGAGCACCGATGACGACCGTCACCACCCCATCCCAGGCCGCGCCCGGCCGACGGCGCGGGCCGTCGATGGCCGACGTCGCCCGCGAGGCGAACGTGTCGGGCCAGACGGTCTCGCGCGTGTCCAACGGCCGCGACAACGTCGACCCCGAGACGCGCGAGCGCGTGCTCGAGGCCATGCGCAAGCTCGGCTACCGTCCCAACAGCGCCGCCCGCGCGCTGCGCTCGGGCCGGTTCCACAGCATCGGCGTCATCATGTTCACGCTCTCGAGCTTCGGAAACATGCGCACGCTCGACGCCATCGCGATCGCCGCGGCCGACGCCGGCTACTCGATCACGCTCATCCCCGTGCCGCACCCGACGCAGGGCGAGGTCTCGGTCGCGTTCGACCGGCTCAGCGAGGAGGCGGTCGACGGCGTGATCATCATCGTCGAGGCTCACCTGCTCGATGAGAACGACGTCGTGCTGCCCGCCGGCCTGCCGGTCGTCGTGGTCGATTCCACCGCGCGCGACCGCTACCCCGTGGTCGACACCGACCAGGCGCACGGCGCCCGCCTCGCGACCGAGCACCTGCTCGAACTCGGACACCGCACCGTCTGGCACGTCGCCGGCCCCGAGCGGTCGTACTCCGCCACGCACCGGCGCGAGTCGTGGGAGGCGACGCTCCGTGCGCACGGCGCCGAGGTGCCGCCCGTCGTGGTCGGCGACTGGTCGAGCGAGTCAGGGCACGAACTCGGGCTCGAGCTCGCTCGGAACCCCGAGGTCACGGCGATCTTCGCCGCGAACGACCAGATGGCGCTCGGCGTGCTGCGCGCGATGCACGAGACCGGGCGCGCCGTGCCCGACGAGGTGAGCGTCGTCGGGTTCGACGACATGGAGGAGTCGCGCAGCTTCTGGCCGCCGCTCACGACCGTGCGCCAGTTCTTCGGCGAGGTCGGCCGCCGGTCGGTCGAGGCGCTCCTTCATGAGGTCGAGTCGGGCGAGCAGGAGGACAGCACCCTCGTGGCCACCGAGCTCATCGTGCGCGAGAGCACGGCGGCGCCCCGGGCCTGACGCGGGCGCGGGGCACGGCGAGCGCGCGGCATCCGCTCAGGCGCGCCGCGCCGGACGCGGCCGACACGCCGCGAGGGGACGCAACACGCCGTCAGGAATACAGGGCGCCCCCGCGTGTCGCGTCCCCTCGCGATCGAATTCCCATCCCGCGTGGCGCCCGCACCGGTCGCGCGCACGCCGAAGGGCGGCCGCCGCGGATGCTGCGACCGCCCCTCGAGGCTCCAGATCAGGGCTTGGCGGAGTTCGCCGCCAGGATCCGCTGCGCCGGCGTCTCGGCGGTCGCCGGCTCGACGCCGTCGGCCGAGACGGTCACGCGCGCGCTGAGCAGCTTGCCCGCGTCGCTTGTGACCGGCGTGTACGTGGCATCCGTCGCACCCTCGATGGGTTCACCATTGCTGAGCCACTGGTAGGCGATCTCGCCGTCGGCCGGGTCCAGCGTGCCGACCGCCGTCGACGGCGTGCCCACGCGCGGCCGGTCGGCGAGCGCGAGCCCGTCGATCACCGCGTGCCGCCGGATCGTCACGGAGTACTCCGCACGAGACGTGCCGTCGGCCGAGGTCACGACCACGGTCGCGACGCCCCCGTTCGCGGTCGTCGGCTGCGTGACCCGCACGGTCGCGGCCCGGTCGACCGCGATCGCGTCGACCGTCGGCAGGCGCCCGCCGTCGACGTCGACCTCGTAGTCGAGCGTCGCCGCGTCGAACCCGTCGATCGTCTCGCCGTCGAGGCGCAGCACCGCGAGGTCGGCCACCGACGCGGGCGCGGCCACCGCCTCGGAGACCTCGACCTCCGACACGATGAGGTGCGTGTTCGCGTAGGCGTTCATGATGACGCGGACGCCCGTCGCCGTGACCGGCGCGAACTCGGCCACCACGGTCGGCGCGCTGCCGTCGGCCGGCGACACGACGGGCTCGAACGTCTCCCAGCCGGGCGCCGGGACCCACGCGCCATCCGTGCCGCGCACCTGAACCTGCATGGTCTGCGCCCAGCTCGTCGTGCCGTCGCGGTAGAACTGCACCGCCACGCGCTGCACCTGGTGCGCCGCCGCGTACTGGTAGGTCAGCGTCGACTGCGCCGGCTTGTTCGACGCCACCCAGTTCGACCAGCCCTTGTCGCCGAGCACGCCGTTGCGCGTGCGGTCGACCGGGTAGCCCGACTCGGTGGAGCTCGCCGACGCCGTCGTTCCGGCGTCGGGGTTGAAGTTGCGCAGCGTGCCCTCGGTGACGAGCACCGAGAGCGTCGCCGCCAGCGAGGCTCCGTCGGCGGATGCCGCGCCGGGCACCCGCACGACGCCGACCTCGCCGAACGCGGCATCCGCGACGCCCGTCCAGTCCCACGTCACGGGCACGTCGAAGGCGTTCTCGGATGCCCCGACCCGCGCCGGGACGGTCGCGGGCGCAGCGGCCTGCACCGCCGCGAGCGAGGAGCCCGCGGCAACGGTGATCGAGACCGGGTCGGACGCCGTGAGGCCGCCGACGTCGACGAGCGCCGTCACGGCGATCGCCTGGCCGAACACGTCGGTCGCGGTGCCGGGCACCTCGACGCGGCCGGTCGCCGTCCACGCATCCTCATCGGGCAGCTGCCACGCGACTGCGACGGGGACGCCCGCGCCCCACGCGTAGCGCGGCACGATCGTCTCGGACAGCACCGGCACGACGCCCGCCAGCGTGCGCGCGGCCACGGTCTGGCCCGCGAGCGGCGCGAGGTCGCGCGGATCCCACGCCTGGTTGGCGCCGCCGTTCGAGCCGTAGACGCCGACCGTCGCGCCGTTCGCGGTCGATTGCCCGTTCACGTCGAGCGCGAGCCCGAGCTGCTCGTTCACGAGCGAGTAGGTTCGCCCGTCGGTCGTGTTCACGATCCAGCGTGTCGCCGGGTCACCGGCGGCGGCATCGACGCCCACGGTGCGCAGGTCGGTGCCCGCGCTCGTCGCGCCGAGCACGCGTCCATCGGATGCCTCGAGCACCACGCGTCGGGTCGCCTCGCGGTCGCCCGCCGCCACCTCGTGCACGGTCCAGGCCTGCGGCGCGGAGGCCGCGGCATCCGTCGCCAGGTCGCGGATCGTGGTGGCCGCACCCGTCGTGCCGGAGCTCAGCGCCTTGCCGCTCTGCGCGCCGACGAACTGGTACCGGTGGCCGTCGCGGAGCGCGGGGGCATCCGCTGCGACGCCCGAGACGCCGTCGATGACGAACGTGGTGACCGACTTGGCCGGCACGGTCAGCGTCGCGGTGCGCGCCTCGCGGTCGATCGCCACCGCGGCGCCCTCGACGAGCGCGTTCGAGGTCGGGTCGGCGAGCGAGTTCGCCTGCGTGGTGGTGACCGGCGTGACCGTGGCGCCCTCGGCGATGTCGCCGAAGTTCGACAGGTCGATGGTGACCTGGCGCTCGGATGCCGCGGTGTTGCTGTGCACGATCGTCGCGCCCGTGCCGTCACCGCGGACGGCCGCCGTGCTCGACGTGCTGTCGACCGCGATCAGGTGGTCGCCCTCGTGGAGGTACTTCGTGAAGTTGCGGATGGTGTTGAACTTCGAGTTGATCGACACGCCGCACTCGGCGACCTTCGTCGAGTCGCCGCCGGCGGCGGCCACGCGGCGCACCGACTTCCAGACGGTGCCGTCGGCCTCCTGGTAGGGCGCGCAGTCGAGGTCGATGAAGATCGAGCCCCAGTTCGAGTTCTCCGCCTGCGGCTCCATGTTGTACAGGTCCTCGACGGGCTGCCAGAGCACCCACGCCTTCGGCTCGAGCTCGCGCAGGTCGTCCTGGATGCGGCTCGCGATGCCGAGGCCGTTCTCGATGCTGAGCGGGTTGTTGCCGCTCACCCAGTTGCCCTCGATCTCGCTCATCCAGAGGTCGGTGTCGGCCTGCTTGGCGAGGTCGCGCACGGTGAGCCGGCCCGACGTGCCGTAGGTGTGCACGTTCATGCGGTCGACCTTGTCGCGGGTCGCCGCCGGGTAGCCGGCCCAGTTCGTTGCGAACGTGCCGGGGTTCGTCTCGTCCATGGCGGCGAGGCCGGCGTCGGTCGTGGTGGCCGGGTCGTCGAGCTCGGCGCGCACGGCGTCGATGAGCTGCACCTGACGGGCGGGGCCGACGTGCATGCCCTCCTGGCGCCCGCCGACCGGCTTGCCGTTGCTCAGCGTGGTGCCCCAGTAGTTCGTGTTCGGCTCGTTGAACGGGTCGATGGTGTCGATGTCGATGCCGTACTCGTCCTCGAGGTGCTCGGTGACGTTCACGAGGTAGGTCGCGAACTGCGCCTGCGCGGCGGGCTTCAGCTGCTCGGACGAGGCGTTGAACCCGCCCGACACGTAGCCGCTCTCGGTCATGAAGTACGGCGCCGAGTTCGCGAAGGTCTCCCAGTGCGTGATCTGGTCGTCGGCGGCCAGCCGCTCGACCCACCAGCGCTGCGTCTCGTCGGCGTCCCAGTCGTACGACGCGGGGTCGTCGGCGTTCCACGCGGCGAGCAGCGCGTTGCGGTCGGCGTACGTGGTGGAGACGCCGCCGTAGGTCCCGGCGTCGCCGGCGGGATTCGGCGCCCACCAGCCGTCGACGGCACCGCCCGGACGCAGGTAGTCCTGCACGTCCGACGCGTTGCCGCCGCCGATGTTGTAGCGCGCGATGTTGAGGTCGAGGCCGTCCTCGCCGAAGACCGCCTGGTAGAGCTCCTCGCGGAGGTCCTCGGGGTAGCCGCCGGTCGCGTTCGCGAACCAGACCAGGCTGGTGCCCCAGCCCTCGAACGCCTCGCCCGCGTACGCGGGGTTGGGGGTGATGGTGATGCCGTCCGCCGCGGAGGCCGGAGCCGCCGCGGCGATCGGCACGGCCAGCAATGCACCGGTGAGTGCGGCGCTCGCGGTGAGCGCGGTGAGTCGTCGTCTGCCATGAGACATCGTCATTGACGTCGTCCTCTTTCGCCGTCGAAGTGTGGTGGTGCGAGCGTGTTGACGTCAACACGCTCGGGCACGACGATACATGTTGACGTCAACATTCGGAAGTGCATGACGTCGTCCTTCCAGTGACTGCCTCACGACGATCCCGGATCGCAACGGGTTCCCAGCGACCCCGTGCTGCGGAAGGATCGGACGGACCGGACCGCCGGGGAACGGAGGACGCTCGTGGTACGAGAAGTGTGGCTCGCCCGACACGGGGAGAGCATCGGCAACGTCGCCGCCTCCAGGGCGGAGGCGGAGGGACTCGAGGTCATCCCGCTGGAGCCCCGAGATGCCGACGTGCCGCTCTCGCCGGTCGGCGTCGAACAGGCGGAAGCGCTCGGCCGCTGGCTGCTGCCCCGGCTGTCGGGGTTCGACTCGACCTGGACCTCGCCGTACGTGCGAGCCCGCCAGACGCTCGAGATCGCCATGGGCGAGCCGGTCGAGGCGCCGGTCGTGTTCGCCGACGAGCGCCTCCGCGATCGGGAGCTCGGGGTGCTCGACCTCCTGACCCGCGCCGGCGTGCTGGCGCGCGTCCCGACGGAGTTCGAGCGCCGACGGCACCTGGGCAAGTTCTACCACCGGCCGCCGGGCGGCGAGTCGTGGGCGGATGTCGCCCTGCGCCTGCGCTCGTTCTACCGCGACTTCGGCGACGCGGCGGGCGACCGGGCGTTCGTGATGGCGCACGATGCGGTCGTGATGGTGTCGCTCTACGTGCTCCTCGGATGGAGCGAAGGGGAACTGCTGGAGTTCGCGCAGGCGAACGTCGTCGGCAACGCGTCGATCACGCAGCTCGAGCAGGTCGACGGCCGGTTCCGGCTCGTGGGGTTCGGCATGGTCGAGCACCTGCGCGCCGAGGGTGCAGCGGTGACCCTGCATCCGGGGGACGCGGATGTCAGGCCGACGTGAGTCGGCGCCGGTCGATGTCGCGCTGCTGCGCGACTGGCCGTTGCCCGCGCCCGGCGAGTCCAAGGACGCGCGCGGCCGCGTCGTGGTGGTGGGCGGCTCCGCGCGGACACCGGGCGCGGTCGTGCTCGCCGGCGTCGCCGCACTCCGGGTCGGAGCCGGTCGACTCACCCTCGTGGTGCCGGAGTCGATCGCCGCGCACGTCGCGATCGCCGTGCCCGAGGCCGGGGTCATCCGGCTCCCCGACGGCCGCGGTGCACTGCTGACCGATGACGCCCACGACGAGCTGGAGTCCGCCGACGCCGTGGTCGTGGGTCCCGGCTTCATCGAGCCGGGGATCGCGCTTCGGGCGGTCGCCGAGGCCTGCGAGACGATCACGGCGCCGACGGGGCTCGCGCTGGATGCGTTCGCGCTCGGCGTGCTTCCCGACCTCGACGACCTCGTCCTGCCGGCCGAGACGGTCCTGACACCCAACATTGAGGAGGCGGGCATCCTGCTGGGTCACGACGTCGGCGACGCGGCGGCCGTCGTCGGCGAGATCGCGGGCCGCTACGGGGCGGCGGTCACCTGCTACGGCGAGATCGCCGTCGCCGACGGTCGCCGCTGGCACGTGGAGGCGGGTGGCCCCGGCCTCGGCACCTCGGGCAGCGGCGACGTGCTCGCGGGCGCCGTCGCCGGGCTGCTCGCCCGAGGGGCGGATGCCGCGCAGGCGGCGGTCTGGGCGACGTTCGCGCATGCGATGGCCGGTGATCGACTGGTCACCCGGATCGCACCGGTGGGGTTCCTGGCGCGCGAGCTCTGCGACGAGCTGCCGCGCGCGCTCGCGACCGTCGGCTGAGCTCGGATCCCCTACCCCCGCAGCAGCCCGCGCAGCGTCTGGATCGTGTCGGCGTCTTCAGGCCGCTTGTCGTCGCGGTAGTGCTTGACCCGCGCGAACCGCAGCGCGATGCCGCCCGGATACCGCGTCGAGCGCTGCACGCCGTCGATCGCGATCTCGACGACCGTGGTCGGCGCCACCCACACCGTGTTGGCCGTGCGACGCACCTCGATCTCCTGGAAGTACTCGGTCTGCCAGCGCAGCAGCTCGTCGGTGAGGCCCTTGAACGTCTTGCCCACCATCACGTAGTCGCCGGGCTCGCCGAACTCCCCGGTCGGGTCGAGCGCGCCGAGGTGCAGGTTGGACAGCCAGCCGGTGCGTCGACCCGAGCCCCACTCGCAGGCGAGGACCACGAGGTCGTAGGTGTGCACGGGCTTGACCTTGATCCAGCTCGAGCCCCGGCGTCCCGCGGCGTACGGCGACTCGATCGCCTTCACGACGACGCCCTCCTGCCCGGCCGCGAGCGCGTCACGCGACACCCGCTCGGCGACCTCGGGGTCGGACGTGACCTCGCCGGGGATGCGGTGCCCCGCGGCCACGCGCTCGAGCTCGGCCAGCCGCGTCGCGAGCGGTTCGTCGAGCAGGTCGCGCCCGTCGACGTGCAGCACGTCGAAGAACCACGGATGCAGCAGCGTCTCGCGCGCGGCATCCGCACCGAACCGCGACATCGTCTCCTGGAAGGGCCGCGGCGCGCCGTCCTCGTCGAGCGAGAGCGTCTCGCCGTCGAGGATGACATCCCGCACCGGCATCCGTCGCACGACCTCGACGACCTCGGGGAGCCGGTGCGTGATGTCGGCGAGGTTGCGCGTGAAGACGCGCACGTCGTCGCCCGAGCGGTGCACCTGGATGCGCGCCCCGTCGAGCTTGTACTCCACGGATGCCTCGCCCGTCGTCGCGAGCGCGGCCGATGCCGTGGCGGCCGTCGCCGCCAGCATCGGCAGCACCGGGCGGCCCACCTGCAGGCCGACCGACTCGAGCTCCTGCTCGCTGCCGGTGAGCGCGAGCCGCGCCGTCTCGCCGAGGTCGCCCGACAGCATCGCCGCACGCCGCACCACGTCGCCCGGGCGCTGCGCCGCGCGCGCGATCGCATCGGTGACGACGCCCTCGAGCGCCCCGGTGCGCATCTCTCCGAGCAGCACCTTGGCGAGGAAGCCCTGCTCGCGCTCGGTCGCGCGCGACGTGAGGTCGCGCAGGTCGCGCGTGCGCTCGGCGGCCGAACCCGTGCCCGCGGTGGCGCGCAGCCGGTCGAGCAGCGCGTCGAGGTCGCCGACCGTGAGCGTCGGCGTCTCGGCCGGCTCGCCCATCACCGTGGCGACGCTGCGCCAGCCGACGCCCACGCGGCCCTGCCGAGGCCTGCCGACGAGGAACCCGATCGCCGGGGCGATCTCGTCGGGCTCGAGCCGCACGAGCAGCGCGGCGAGCGCATCGACCTTGGCCAGCCGCGAGCGCGTGGCGGCAACGGTGTCGGACGTGGTGACGAGCTCATCGAGCAGCACGGAGCCAGTCTGGCACCGCCCGCCGACACGGGCTCGCGCCGACCTCCGCACCTGGTCGAGGGGACGCGTACGGCGTGGCGCGGGGCAAAGCGAGGGGGCAGGACCGCCCGCCCGCTACGCTGGCGCGCACCCGCGGCATCCGCACCCATCTGGAGGAGATCATGACCACCCCCGCAACCACTGACGTCCCGCTCTCGCAGCCGCTGTACGGCGCGTCCTTCGGGCAGTCCATCAGCCGGTTCTTCAAGAAGTACGCCACGTTCACCGGCCGCGCGAGCCGCAGCGAATTCTGGTGGTGGTTCCTCGTGAACGCCATCGTGGGCATCGTGCTCTACGGCATCACGTACGGCATCGGCGTCTCGGGCGCCGTCGTGAACGACCAGGGCGTGCTCGTCTTCGGTCCGGCCTACTGGATCGGCCTCGTGCTGACGATCGCCTGGGCGCTCGGGACGATCGTCCCGTGGCTCGCGCTCTGCTGGCGCCGCCTGCACGACACGAACCGCCCCGGTCCGTTCTACTTCCTCGCCCTCATCCCGTTCGTCGGCGGCATCATCCTGCTCGTCCTCCTGGCGCTGCCCACCGACCCGGCCGGGGCCCGCTTCGACGCCTGACCCCACGCGGCGGCCGGCGCGCAACCCGCCCGGCCGCCGCGCACCGCGTTCCTGAGGCGGTCCGCTTCGAGCCGGGCGTCCGCCGCGCACCGCGTTCCTCAGGCGGTCCGCTTCGAGCCGGGCGTCCGCCGCGACTTGACTTCGGCGCTCCGGCTCCGCTGCAATATATTGCATGCCGCTACCCAGCGCTCGTGCCGAGCGCCCGACCTCGCTGCGCGACTACGCCTATCGCGAGCTGCGCGACGCGATCGTCAGCGGACAGCTCGCTCCGGGCGAGCGGTTGCGCGACCCCGAGCTCGAGGCGTGGCTCGGCGTGAGCCGCACGCCCATCCGCGAGGCGATCGCGCGGCTCGAGACCGCCGGGCTCGTGCACACCCGCCGTGCAAAGCAGACCGTCGTCGCCCCGCTCGACACGCGCACCGCCCTTGCGGCGCAGCGCATCGCAGCGAGCCTGCACGAGCTCGCCGTGCGCGAGGCCGTGCCGCAGCTCACCGAGGCCGACCTCGACGCGATGCGCGACGCGAACGAGCGATTCGCCGATGCGCTTCGAGCCGAGGACGTCGACGCGGCGATCGTGGCCGACGACGAGTTCCACGACGTCGCCGTGCGGGCGAGCGCGAACCCGCTGCTGCCCGGCCTGCTCGAGCAGGTCACACCGCTCCTGCGCCGGCTCGAGCGCGCCCGGTTCGGGTCACTCGCCGGACGCGGATCCGTCGGCGACCACGACCGCATCATCGAGCTCTGCGCTGCCGGACTCTCGGACGAGGCCGGCGAGGCCGCACGCGAGAACTGGTCGACCCTCGGCCGGCTGCTCCACCTCGAGGCCCACGACGACGACGAGGCCGTCGACGACGCGAGCCCGGGCGAGCCCGCGGCATCCGTCACCCCCACCCCCTGAAGGAGAGAACCATGTCCCTCGCCGACTTCCCCCGCCACCAGCTGACGTTCGGGCCGAGCCCGATCCACCCCGTCGACCGGCTGAGCGCCCACCTCGGCGGCGCCCGCGTCTGGATGAAGCGCGAGGACGTGAACAGCGGCCTCGCGTACGGCGGCAACAAGACCCGGAAGCTCGAGTACCTCGTGCCCGATGCGCTCGCGAAGGGCGCAGACACGCTCGTGTCGATCGGCGGCGTGCAGTCCAACCACACCCGTCAGGTCGCGGCCGTCGCCGCGCACCTGGGCATGATGTGCGTGCTCGTACAGGAGCACTGGGTCGACTGGCCCGACTCGGTGAACGACCGCGTCGGCAACATCCTGCTCTCGCGGCTCATGGGCGCCGACGTGCGCCTCTCCCCCGCGGGCTTCAGCATCGGGTTCCGCGAGTCGTGGAAGCAGGCGATCGCCGACGTCGAGGCGGCCGGCGGCACGCCGTATCCGATCCCGGCCGGGGCATCCGATCACCCGCTCGGCGGACTCGGCTTCGCGAACTGGGCGCACGAGGTCGCCGCGCAGGAGGCGGCGCTCGGCGTCTTCTTCGACACGATCGTGGTGTGCTCGGTCACGGGTTCGACGCACGCGGGTATGATCGCCGGCTTCGCCGACCTCGAGCAGAACTTCGGCGGCCGGCCGCGCCGGGTCCTCGGCATCGACGCGTCGGCGACGATCGACGAGACCCGCGACCAGGTCGCGCGCATCGCCCGCAACACGGCCGAGCTCATCGGCCTCGGACGCGAGCTGCGCGACGACGAGGTCACCGTGCTCGAGGGCTGGGCGGGCGACTACTACGGGATCCCCGTGGAGTCGACCGACGAGGCGATGCGGCTCACCGGCAGCCTCGAGGGCGTCATCCTCGACCCCGTCTACGAGGGCAAGTCCATGGCGGGCCTCATCGAGCTCGTGTCGACGGGCACCATCGCGAAGGACTCGAACGTGCTGTACGCCCACCTCGGCGGCCAGCCCGCGCTCAACGCCTACAGCGGCCGCTACCACTGACGGATGCCGCACGCCCGTGTCGGAGGTCGGGCGTAGCATCGCGGCATGGCGAAGCCCAACCCCGAGCGGGACCGTGCCCTCGAGCGGCTGGCCGACGTCGGGAGCGACCTGCTCGCGCGGCCCGACGTCGCGATGACGCGCATGTTCGGCTCCGAATCGCTCTCGGTGCGCGGCAGGATGTTCGCGTTCGCGTCGAACGCGGGCGACCTCGTCGTGAAGCTGTCCGAGCAGCGCGTCGACGAGCTCGGCCTCGACAACATGGTCATGCGCGGCCGGCCCATGCGCGAATGGGCCGTCGTGCCCTACGATGCGGGCCCCGAGCGCTGGCGCGTGATCCTGGGCGAGGCGCACGGCTTCGTCGACGAGACCACGCCGACCTGACTCGACGTCCGGCCGCTTGCCGCCGCCCCGCGGACGATGCCAGCATCGCGCCATGCGGATCCTCGCGGAGCCCGACCGGCAGCTCACGCCCATCACCCTCGGCGGATTCCTCCTCGCGCTGAAGATGGCGATCCTCGGCTGGTCGGTCGGCCGCGGTCGTCGACCCGAGGAGCACGCGGCGGACGAGGAGGGCTGGGGGGGGGGGGGGGGGGGGGGGGCCCCCCCCCCCCCCCCCCCCCCGACCGGCGGCCGGCACGCGGCGACCCGACGTATCCTCGAGGGATGCCGCAGGCCAGCTCCCTCGCGGCGCCGACCATCGTGCTCGACGCCGAGGCCTGGCGTGCCCGCGAGCAGGCGCACGCTGAGCGCGCCGACGCGCTCACGGTCGGGCACCGCGCCCGCGCGGCACGGGGCGAGCGGCATCCGATCGAGGACTTCCTCTTCACCTACTACGCGTACTCGCCGAGCCTGCTGCGGCGCTGGCACCCCGGTCCGGGCGTCGAGCTGGCAGATGCCGCGGGCACGCCGCGCGCGGACTGGCGCTGGTACGCCGCGGGGCCGACGCCGGGCTCGCTCCTGGTCGACCACGAGGCGATGCAGCGCGAGAAGGCGCCGCTGCTGCGAGCGGTCGAGCGGATGCTGCGCCTCACCGCGTCTCGCCCGGGGCAGTTCGGCTGCTTCGGGCTGCACGAGTGGGCGATGGTCTACCGGCAGCGCGAGCACCGGCATCCGGTGCCGCTGCGGCTCGGGCAGGACGCGACCGACGCCGTCGTCGAGGCGCACGAGCTGCGGTGCACGCACATCGACGCGTTCCGGTTCTTCACGCCCGATGCCGTGCCGCGCAATCGCTTCGCGCCGACCCGCGAGCTCCAGCCCGAGCTGGAGCAGCCCGGCTGCCTGCACGCCGGCATGGACGTGTACAAGTGGGCGGTGAAACTCGGCCCGCTCGTGCCCGGCGAGCTGCTGCTCGACGCGTACGAACTCGCGCGCGACATCCGGTACCTCGACATGCAGGCGTCGCCGTACGACATGGCGCCGTGGGGCGGCGAGCCCGTGCGCATCGAGACGCCCGAGGGCAAGGCCGAGTACGTGCGCCGGCAGCGCATGTTCGCCGAGCATGGCAACGCGCTGCGTGCGCGCATCCTCGAGGCGTGGCTCGGCCCCGCCGTCGGCTGAGACGCAAGGGGTTGCGGCACCTCGGGCGGTCGCCGAGCATGGCGGCATGCGGATGCCGCATCGCGTACACGTCGTGACGGGAGGCGCCGGGGGGATCGGGCGCCGCATCGCCGAGTTCCTGCTCGCCGAGGGACACGCGGTCGTCGTGGTCGACACGACGCCCGCGGACTGGCTCGACGAGCCCGACGCGCTCGTCGCGACGAGCGACCCGCCGCGCGCGGCCGCGGTGATGGGCGACGCCGGCAAGGAGGGCGTGCTCGAGGATGCCGTCGAGCGGGCCCGAGAGCTGGGCGGCCTGCACGGCTGGGTCAACGACGCGGCGGTGTTCGACGACGCGTGGCTGCACGACGCCGGCGGGGACGCCATCCTCGCGGCGGTGCAGGCGAACCTGCGGCTGGCGGTGGCCGGGTGCGCGGCCGCGGTGCGCGAGTTCCGACGCACCGACGTGGCCGGCTCGATCGTCAACGTCTCGTCGCACCAGGGGCAGCGGCCGGTGCGCGGCGCGCTCGCCTACGCGACCGCGAAGGCGGCGCTCGAGGGCCTGACGCGAGCGGTCGCCGTCGACTACGGTGCCGACGGCATTCGCTGCAACGCCGTCGCGCTCGGCACGATCCGCACCGAGCGCTATGACGAGCTGCTCGACTCGATCGGCCCCGAGGGTCGCCTGGCGATCGAGCGACAGGTCGCGGCGCTGCATCCGCTCGGTCGCGCGGGCGACGCCACCGAGGTCGCGCAGGTCGTCGCCTTCCTGCTGTCGGATGCCGCGAGCTTCGTCACGGGCACGGTCCTCCCGGTCGACGGCGGCCGCGCCGCCCGCGGCGCCGACCCCGAGGAGCGCTGACGCGCCGACGCGGGCCCACCCTCACGCGTCGGCGTCGAGAGTGCCCGTATGGTCGCTTCCGCGCGCGCATTCCGACATTCCGAGCACTCTCGGCGCCGCGGCATCCGTGAGTCAGCGCGTCGGATGCGGCGCACTCGCCTGCTCGGCGAGCCACTCGTCGAACGTCTGGCGTCCGAGCGTCGCATCGGGACCCGGCAGCGTCTCGCCGCCACGCATCGCCGCGTACTGCTTCCCGGGCAGCGAGACCGCCAGGACCGGGCCCTTCAGACCCCGGGCGTGCGCGAGCTTGCGGACCATGTCCTCGAGGCGCTCCTCACGCGGCCCCGCGAAGTCGGGCGCGTGCCCGGCGGGAGCACCCTCGGCGAGCTCGACGAGCCGCTCCCCCACCTCCCGCGCGGCGACCGGCTGGGAACGGCCCCGCGGCGCGAGGTGCAGGCCCGCGACCGTGAGCACGTCGAGCATCTGGCCGGCGAACTCGTGGAACTGCATCGCGCGCAGGATCGTCCACGGCACGGCGCCCGCCTCGACCGCGCGCTCCTGCGCGACCTTCGCCGCGTAGTAGCCGTAGGGCGCCCGGTCGACGCCCACGATCGACAGGCTTACGTGGTGCCGCACGCCGGCGCGCTCCTCGGCGGCGAGCAGGTTGCGCGTGACGGTCGTGAAGAACGCCGTGGTCTTCTTCGCCGACGTCGACACGAGGTTGCTCGCGTCGATGACGACCTCCACGCCGCGCAGCGCCTCGTCGAGCCCGGTTCCCGACACGAGGTCGATGCCGTTCGAACGGGTCAGCACGACGACCTCGTGCCCGCGCTCGCGTGCGGCCTCCACCGCGCGGCGTCCCACGGTGCCGGTTCCTCCGGCGACGGCGATCCTCATGATGCGTCCTCTCCTTCGCTGATCATTCTCCGCCGCGGTGGCAGGCACAGGGGGATGGCGAGCACGAGTGTGGCCGCCAGCGCGATCGGCTGCGCGATCGCGTCGAGCGGTGCGAGCCCGTGCAGGTGCCCCACGTGGTAGACGAGGTGCGGCACCGAGAACACGAGCCAGGCCACGCCGACCGCGATCGAGGCATCCGCTCGGCGCATGAGCGCCGCGACGACTCCTGCCGCGACGAGCGCGAGGTAGAGCGACCCGACGTCGCGCACGAGGTGCTCGTTGTAGGGGCCGTCGCCGGCGACCCAGGCGCCGAAGACGCCGGGCATCGGGAAGGCGTCGTAGAAGCTGCGCGGTGCGGCGAGCGCCCAGGCGCCGACGAACGCGCCGAGCGCGTTGAGGGCCCACAGGATGCCGCGTCTCCAATTCGTGTTCACACCCCTTCGACGACGCAGGCCCCCGGAATGTGACGTCGGACCTCACATCGGGTGCCCGCACGTCGTCGGACAGGAGAGGACGGATGCGGCATCCGATGGGAAGGTGGAGGCATGACGACGGCACCCGAGGGGTTCGACGAGGCGGCGCTCGAAGCCGAGCGCGGCATGCTCATGAGCCTCTCGTACCGGATGCTCGGCACCGTCGCCGACGCCGAGGACGCCGTGCAGGAGACGTACGCGCGCTGGTACCGGATGTCGCCCGCCGAGCGCGCCGCGATCCAGAACCCGGCGGCGTGGCTGACCCGGGTCGCGAGCCGCGTCTGCCTCGACCAGCTCGGCTCCGCGCGTGCGCGACGGGAACGGTACGTGGGCGAGTGGCTGCCCGAGCCCCTGCCGGGCGGCACGGGGATGTTCGCCACCCCGCCCTCGACCGACCCGCTCGATCGCGTCACGCTCGACGAGTCCGTGGCCACCGCGCTCCTCATCGTGCTCGAGTCGCTCACGCCGGCCGAGCGGGTGGCCTTCGTGCTGCACGACGTGTTCGCGATGCCGTTCACCGAGATCGCCGAGGTCGTCGGGCGCTCCCCCGACGCATGCCGCAAGCTCGCCTCGACCGCGCGTCGGCACGTGCGCGAGCGGCGCGCCGGATCGGCGCCGCGCGAACAGCACGATGCGGTGGTGCTCGCCTTCACCGAGGCGGCGGGCACCGGCGACCTGCAGGCGCTCCTCCCGCTCCTCGATCCCGACGTCGTGCTCGTCTCCGACGGCGGCGGGCTCGCGTCCGCCGCGCGACGCCCAGTGCTCGGCCCCGACCACGTCGGACGGTACATCCTGGGGCAGCTCGCGAAGCTCGGCGCGGCCCTGACGGTGTCGCTGCACGAGACCGCCGACGGCCTCACGCTCGCGTTCGGCGAAGGCGACGTGATCCACAGCGTCGCGGTCCTCGACGTGCGCGACGGGCGGGTCGCACGCGTCTGGATCATGCGGAACCCCGAGAAGCTCGGCCTCTGGAACGCCTGATCCGGATGCCGCGAATCCCCGCCCGTGGGTAGGGTGGGCACCCTGGGAGGTGCGGCGGATGCAGGGTGGCGAGCGTGTTCCGATCGATGCGCAGCAGGTCGACGCACCGCTGTCGCAGTTCGCGGTCTTCCTGGTGATGACCGCGGCCGACGGCGACGGGGCGCTCGCGACCGTGCGCGAGGTCGTGTCGGGCATCGACGACCTCGTGAAGACGGTGGGGTTCCGCGACCTGAACGGCCACCTCTCGTGCGTCGTCGGCATCGGCCGCGAGCTGTGGGACCGGCTCTCGCCCGGCGCACGCCCCAGCGAGCTGCACCCGTTCCCGGCGGTGGCCGGCGCCGTGCACGCCGCGCCGTCGACGCCGGGCGACCTGCTGTTCCACATCCGCGCCGAGCGGCAGGACCTGTGCTTCGAGTTCGAGCGCCTGCTGCTCGATCAGCTCGGCGACGCGGCATCCGTGGTCGACGAGACCCAGGGCTTCCGCTACTTCGACGCCCGCGACCTGCTCGGCTTCGTCGACGGCACCGCGAACCCGATCGGGGCCGAGCTGCCCGAGATGACCCTCATCGGCGACGAGGACCCCGACTTCGCGGGCGGCAGCTATGTCGTCGTGCAGAAGTACCTGCACGATCTCGACGCATGGTCCCGGCTCTCGACGGCCGAGCAGGAGGCCGTGATCGGGCGCACGAAGCTCGACAACGTCGAGCTCGACGACGCGCCCGGCCCGCAGTTCGCGCACAAGACGCTCGCGACCATCGCCGGCGACGACGGCGAGGAACTGCAGATCCTGCGGGACAACATGCCCTTCGGCCGACCCGGCCAGGGCGAGTTCGGCACGTACTTCATCGGCTACTCGCGTCGGCTGTGGGTCATCCAGCTCATGATCCACCGCATGTTCATCGGGCAGCCGGCGGGCTATCACGACAAGATCCTCGACGTGTCCCAGGCCGTCACGGGCACCACGTTCTTCGCGCCGTCGAACCCGGTGCTCCGAGGGCTCGCCGACGAGAGTGCAGCATCGGATGCCGCGTCCGCACCGGCGTTCCCGTCGGATCGGGCCGCCTGGGCGGCCACGACGGCCGGGCCCGCGACGGCGGCCAAGCCTGCGATGACGGCTGAGCCCGTGAGGACCGCCGAGCCCGCGGCATCCGCCGAGCCCGCGGCAACCGCCGAGGCCGCGGCATCCGCCGAGCCCGGCACCGACGGCCCGGGCTGACCGCGCCGGGCTGACGGCCCGACTCCGCGTCAGCCGGTCGAACGCGTTGCCGCATCGACGCCCGAGCCCGCGAGGAACGGCGCGAGCATGTCGAGCGTGCGCGCCATCAGGTCGGCGGCGAGCCGGTCGTCGCGCGCCTCGGCGCTGGGCTGCACGAGCCGGCCCTCGTCGTAGTACTCGCCGCCGTGCGCATCCGCGGCGAGCGCGGCGAGGATGCTGTCGGCTCCGGTGCCGACCGAGCCGCCGATCGAGCCGAACATCGCGTGGAGCAGGCCCGTGTCGATGACGCCCGGCTGGATGCTCACGGCGGTGATGCCGCGCGGCATCCGCCCGGCCAGCCAGCGCGTGTACATCACGATCGCGAGCTTCGAGCGGGCGTAGGCCCGCACGGGCGAATAGCCGCGCTGGAGCTCGAGGTCGGGCAGGTCGAGCTGCGCCATCGAGTGCGTCGCCGACGCGAGGTTCACGACGCGAGCGCCGTCGGCCAGGCGGGGCTCGAGGAGCTCGGTGAGCAGCACCATCGCGAGGTAGTTCACCTGCAGCGTGCGCTCGTGCCCGTCGCCGGTCGTGCGGCGACGGTCGGCGCCGGGCACGCCGGCGTTGTTCACGAGCCCGTCGATCGGCGCGCCCGCGGCCTCTGCGAGCGCGGATGCCCCGGCCACCACGTCGGCGAGCCGGCCGTAGTCGCACGACACGTACACCACGTCGGCGCTCGAACCCGCCGCGATCCGCGCTACGGCGTCGCCGGCCGCGCCCTCGGGCTCGGGGCCCTGCACGACGAGCCGGTCGGCGGTCGCGGCGAGGCGCCGAGCGGCCTCGAGCCCGATCCCGCTCGTGGCGCCGGTGATGACGTAGGTGCCGCCCGAAGCGCGCATGCGACCCTCCTCGCTGCCTCGAGCGGCAACCTACCCCATCGGGCGATCCCCTGTCAGGGCACGCGGTAGCCGGCCGCGCGGAACAGCTCGTACCACTCCGGGCGCGTGAGCGGCACGTCCGAGCCCTGCGCCGCCGCGGCGACCCGCTCGGGCGTCGTCGTGCCGAGCACGACCTGCATGTCGGCGGGGTGGCGCGTGATCCACGCGGTCGCGATGGCGATGGCGGGCACGTCGTACTTCGCGGCGAGCCGATCGATGACGGCATTCAGCTCGGGATAGTCGGGCGAGCCGAGGAACACCCCGTTGAAGAAGCCGGCCTGGAACGGCGACCACGCCTGGATCGTGATGTCATTGAGTCGGCAGTAGTCGACGATGCCGCCGCCGTCGAGCGTGAGCGCCTGGTCGGTGCCCTGCATGTTCGCGGCGACGCCCTGCGCGATGATCGGCGAATGCGTGATCGACAGCTGCAGCTGGTTGGCGACGAGGGGCTGCCGCACGGACTTCTTCAGCAGGTCGATCTGCGCCGGCGTGTGGTTCGAGACGCCGAACGCGCGCACCTTGCCCGCGGCCTCGAGCTCGTCGAAGGCGCGGGCGACCTCGTCGGGCTCGACGAGCGCGTCGGGCCGGTGCAGCAGCAGGATGTCGAGGTAGTCGGTCTGCAGCGCGCGCAGCGACCCGTCGACCGCCTCGATGAGGTGCTCGTACGAGAAGTCGAAGTACGGGCCGTCCTTCACGATGCCGGCCTTCGACTGGATCGTGACCTGCTCGCGCTCCGACGGCGTGAGCTGCATGGCCTCCGCGAAGCGGCGCTCGCAGCCGTGCAGCTCGTCGCCGTAGATGTCGGCGTGGTCGAAGAAGTCGATGCCCGCATCGCGGGCCGTGCCGACGAGCTCGCGCACAGCCTCGTCGCTCATCTTCGAGATGCGCATCAGGCCGAGGACGACGTTGGGGGCGGCGAGGTCGGCGCCGAGGGTGATGGTCTTCATGGTGCTGGTGCTCCTGGTCATCGTGCGGTCGTTGCGCCACTTGAGCGCCCGCTGCGCCACATGGACTGGCGCAGCGGGCGTCGAAGTGGCGCAGACTGCGTGGGGTTGGGGCGACCCGCATCGGGTCGGGCCGCGTGCGAGTGCGGACGGGCCGCAGGTGGGCTAGGCCGCGAGCTCCTCGACGTCCGAGAGCGACGCGAGCTCGTCGGCCGTGAGCTCGAGCTCGACGGCGCGCACCGAGTCGCGGATGCTCTCGGGGCGCGAGGCCCCGGGGATCGGGATGACGACGGGCGCGAGCGCGAGCTCCCAGGCGAGCGCGACCTGCTGCGGGCTGACGCCGTGGGCGTCGGCGACGCGCTGGAACGCGCCGTGCCGCTGCCCGACCGCGCCGGCGCGCGCAATGCCGCCGAGCGGCGACCACGGCAGGAACGCGATGCCGAGCGCGGCGCAGTGCTCGAGCTCGCCGAGGCTCGACCGGAACGCCGGCGAGAACTGGTTCTGCACTGACACGAGTCGTCCGCCGAGGATCTCGTTCGCCTCGTCGATCTGGGCGACGTTCGCATTCGAGATGCCGGCGAGCTCGATGACGCCCTCGTCGAGCAGGTCGCGGATCGCGCCCACCGAGTCGGCGTACGGCACGCGCGGGTCGGGCCGGTGGAACTGGTAGAGCCCGATCGCCTCGACGCCGAGCCGCCGGGCCGACGCCTTCACGGCCTCCTTGAGGTACTCGGGCCGGCCGTCCTGGGTCCACGAGCCGTCGCCGGGCCGGAGGTGGCCGCCCTTCGTCGCGACGAGCACGCCCGACGTGTCGCCGCCCCACGAGCGGAGCGCCCGGGCGATGAGCTCCTCGTTGTGGCCGACCTCGTCGGCGTGGATGTGGTACGCGTCGGCGGTGTCGATGAGGGTCACGCCGGCCTCGAGGGCGGCGTGGATGGTCGCGATCGACCGGGCCTCGTCGGGCCGTCCCTCGATCGACATCGGCATGCCGCCGAGTCCGATGGCGCTGACCGTGCGAGGGCCGATGGTTCGCTGCTGCATGGAGCATCCTTTCGTTGCGAGGTTGCCTGTTCACGATAGGAACGCTCAAACTAGAAGTCCAACAACTAGTTCTCATGCCATTCAGAAGAAGGGTCGATGAATGGATCTTCGACAGATGGAGTACCTCGTCGCCCTCGCCGACGAGCAGCAGTTCACGCGCGCGGCGGCCGTGTGCCACGTCTCGCAGTCGGGTCTCTCGGCGGCGATCCGTGGGCTCGAGGAGGAGCTCGGCACGACGCTGTTCGACCGCACGACGCGCCGGGTCGTGCCGACCGACGCCGGCCTCGCACTGCTTCCCCACGCGCGCACGATGCTCGCGCAGGCGGCCGCGGCCCGCGACGCCGTGGTGCGTGCGACGCACGAGCTCTCGGGCAGCCTGAGGGTCGGTGCCGAGCAGTGCCTCGGCATGGTCGACGTGAACGCGCTGCTCGAGCGCGTGCACCTGCTGTACCCGCTCGTCGAGCTCGAGTTCACGCAGGCGGGCTCGCACGAGCTCGCCGCGCGGGTCAACGAGGGCACGCTCGACGTGGCGTTCGTCGCGGGCGGCGGGCAGGTGACGCGGCTCCGCCGCCACGAGTTCGGACGACGACCCATCGTGCTGCTCGTGCCGCCGCAGCATCCGCTCGCCGGCCGCGATCGCGTCGAGTGGGCCGACCTGCGCGAGCTCGACTTCGTCGACTTCCAGGAGTCGTGGGCGGTGCGCACGCTCAACGACGAGGCGTGCGCCGCGCACGGCGTGCCCCGTCGCGTGAGCGCCGCGGTGAACGACGTGCACACGCTGCTCGACCTCGTGCACCGGGGCCTCGGCATCGCACTCGTGCCGCAGCACGTCGCCGCGAAGCCGCAGGCGTCGGGGCTCGTGACGCTGCGGCTGCCGCCCGAGTCGACGCCCGAGTGGGTCGTCTCGGCCATCACCGGCGCGCCGGCCGCGGCATCCGCCCCGCTGCTGCTCGACCTGCTCGACGCGGAGCTCGCGCTCAGCGCCTGACGCCAGCGGATGCCGCGTGGCTCGCGCTCAGCGCCTGAGACGAGCGGATGCCGCGTGGCGGTGCTGCCGCGTTCGACGCTCGCCACTCAGCCGACGCTCGCCACTCAGCCGACGATCGCCAGCACCACGCACGCGCCGCCGAGGAACACGTCGAGCCCGAGGCACCAGAGCGCGAGCGACCGGTTCACGACGGCGTCGCGGCGGTAGTGCACGAGGTCCCAGCCGGCGTGCGCGGCGAGCGCGACGCCCGCGATCACGAGGCCGAGCCGGGGCGCGAGGAAGAGTGCTGCGATCGCGACGCCGAAGTAGGCGACCATCGCGATGCCCTGGGGCACCGTGACCCGCGGCCGGCGCACGAGGCCGACCACGAGGAACACGGCCCCCACCGCGGCGAGCACGATCCAGCGGGGCACGTCGAGCAGCTCGGCGCCGACCACGAGCACCGAGCCGAGGCCCGCCCACGCCCAGGCCATCCAGCGGATGCCGGTCGCCGCCGCCGCGACGTAGCAGAGCGTCGCGATGCCCACGGCCGTCATCGGCGTCGTCGCGTCGAGTCCGCCCAGGGCGGCGCCGCCGAGGAGCAGACCGCCGCCCGTGATCACGCCCACGACGACGAGCAGCACGATGAACCACGCGCGCGGTCGCGGGGACCCCGACGCGGACGCCGCGGCATCCGTCGACGTTGCGTTCATCGTCGTCTCGGTCGTCGCCGTGTTCGTCTCGCTCGCACGCATGATCGCTCCGTCCGTCGTTCGTATCATACCCTAGTGGGGTATCGTACGGAGGACGTCCAGATGCCGCAACCCCCGCGTCCCGTGCGCGCGTGGAGCTCGAGGAGAGCGTCCGTTGTGATGCTGGCGCCGGCCGACGCCGTGGGAACGTCGCGACCGTCCCGATGAGCAGGCGGAGTCCTCCCCCGCGAGTCAGCCGCTCCCCTCGACCACCTGCTCGAGCACGCGCTCGAACGCCTCGGGTCCCACCGCAATGGAGCCGGCGTACGGTCGGTCCATGTCGGCCGTCACGAAGATGACGAGGCCGATGAACAACGAGAGCAGGCCCACCATGAGCAGGTGCAGGCGCGGGTTGCGGACGTCGAGGAACGCGAGCAGCACGACGTTG
Organism: Agromyces mariniharenae; assembly: GCF_008122505.1. NCBI lineage: Bacteria > Bacillati > Actinomycetota > Actinomycetes > Micrococcales > Microbacteriaceae > Agromyces > Agromyces mariniharenae. The sequence continues at coordinate 791,778 of NZ_VSSB01000001.1, forward strand.
ACCGCAGCACCCACCCAGATCACGAGCCAGAGCAGGAACGGCAGCTCGAGGGCCGTGGCGTCGATGCGAGCGCGACGCGACTCGATGAACGTGTCGAACGTGGTGAGCACCTGCTGGAGCGCGGCCTGTTCGTGGCCCGGTTGGGCCTCGACCCGGGCGAGCAGCTCCTCGAACTCGTCGACCTGCTCGTCGCTCGCCTCGGGGAGCACACCCCGCCGCTGCTCCGGCCAGTCCTGCTCGATGACCGCATGCATGTACCGGTCGAGCTCGGTGCGCAGCGGCACGCCGTCGGGCGCGTCGAGGAGGCTCGTCGCGCGGTACAACGTGCCGACGCGCCCGGCCTCCTCGACCGCCGTGTCGCGTGCGTAGGCGAAGTTCTCGTACACCGAGAGCGCGACGAGGGCGAGCAGGATGCCGAAGAAGACGCCGAACGTGCCGATCACGTGCGCGAGCGCGCGGTCCCACTCCTTGTGGTCGGTCACGAGCTTGTGCACGAGCGGCCGGAGCGCGAGCACGATCAAGCACGAGACGACCACGAATCCGCCGACGAACAGCGGCAGCGTGATCCAGATGGGTGTCTCGTAGAACCACTGCACCACGGCTTCCCCCTGCCCCGACAGCGGGCGCGTCGACTGCGCCCGACCGACGTGGCTCAGCCTACGGATGCCACGGCGCGATGCGCCAGACCCGATTGCCGCCGACGCGGCCTCCGTCAGGCCTCGAAGCGCGCCCGGTCGACATTCGAACGGTTACGCCGTGACCGCCTCGCGCCGCCGCGGCAGGTTCGCGACGACGAGGGCCGAGACGCCGAGCAGCAGGATGAGCGGGGCGCCCAGGTCGAGGGCGGCCTGCAGGCCCGACGCCGTCGCGATGGCGCCGAGGCCGAGCGCGGCGAGCGCCTGCAGGAGGTACCCGACGACGTATGCCGCCGAGATGATCGCGGCCCGCTCGTGCACGGGCGCGCTCGTGGTGACGAGGCCGAGGCCGCCCGAGAACATCAGGGCGTAGCCGGCCCCCGCCACGACGGATGACGCGAGGAACGCGGGCAGGGAGTGCGCGAGCCCCGCCACGATCAGCAGTCCGAGCCCGGCGGTGGCGAGCAGCGGACCGAGCGTGACGGCGAGCCGCGGGCGGAGCCCGCGCGTCAGCACCGCGACGATGCCGATGACGACCGCCGAGAGCGCGATGATCGCGCCGTCGACGAACACGTCGTCGCTGCGCACCAGGTCGCGTGCGATCTGCGCGCCGAGGGCGAGGAAGATCGCGCCCATCGCGTAGGCGGCCGAGATGCCGAGCGTGCCCGCGACGAACGACGGGCGCTCGCTCCGCGGCATCCGTGGCAGCCGGGGACGCCACGGGCCGGCGGCCTCGTCGCGCGTGTGGCGCGGGAGCCCGACGGCGAAGACGGCGACGACCGCGGTCACGGCGGTGAGCACCCAGAAGCTGAGGTGCAGCGGCCAGGGCGCGTACTGCACGAGGGCGCCGCCCACGACCGTGGCGAGGGCGAGTCCGGTCGCCGTGGCCGCCGTCGTCGCGGAGCTCGCGCGCCGGGCGCCGTCACGGCCGCCGAACTCGACCATGGCCGCCGTGGCGGGGCTCAGCGAGAGGCCGACGCCGACGCCCATGAGCGCGCGACCGATGAACGCCCAGGTGAGGTCGGGTGCGATCCCGAATGCGATCGAGCCGAGCCCGAGCGCCGCGAGTCCGAGCAGGATGACGGCCCGCCGGCCGATCACGTCGGAGAGGTTGCCGAACACGATGAGAACCGGCACGAGCACGATCGGGTAGATCGCGAAGATCGCCGTCGTGACGGTCGGCTCGACCTGCCATTCGGCCGCGTAGAGCGGATACACGACGGTCGGCGCGCCGCTCGCCCACAGTGCCAGGCCGGCCACGGATGCCGCGGTCCAGAAGCTTCCACGGGTGCTGAGGGTCATCCTGCGCCTTCCGCATGTTCCTGAGTTGGAATCACCAAGCTAGCAGGCTGAGTCCGGAATTCCAACCCAGTGTGCGAGAATGGTCGCATGGCACCCATCGACCGTTCCGACGAGCGCTGCTCGATCGCCCGGAGCCTCGAGGTCATCGGGCAGAAGTGGTCGCTGCTCATCGTGCGCGAGGCGTTCCGCGGCCGCACGCGATTCGCCGACATCCGCTCGCGGCTCGGCGTCGCGCCCGACGTGCTGACCGACCGGCTGGCGCGGCTCGTCGACGCCGGCATCCTCGAGCGCCGGCCGTACCGCGAGGCGGGCGAGCGCGAGCGCGAAGAGTACGTGCTCACCGACGCGGGCCGAGCGCTGAAGCCCGTGCTCGCGTCGATCATCGAGTGGGGCGACGAGTACCGCCCCAGCGGGCACGGCCCCGCCTCGATCTACACGGCCGGCGGTCGGCCGGTGCGCCTGGCGTTCCTCGACGAGGACGGCGTGGAGCACGCACCCGACGAGGTCGTGTCGATCCCGGGGCCCGGGGCACGCCGCCCCGACTGACCGGCGACCCGCATCGGGTGTCGGCGGCATCCGGAACCATGGTCGGATGGACGTCACCGAGTGGCTGCTCGAATCCGATCCCGCCATCCGCTGGCAGGTCATGCGCGACCTGCTCGACGCGCCGCCCGATGCGGTCGCCGCCGAGCGATCCCGCATCGCGACCGAGGGCGTGGGCGCACGGCTCCTCGCCCTGCAGGCCGACGACGGCCACTGGGGCGATCACGAGTACGGCGAAGACGGCGACCGCCGCGGCACGCACTGGATCCTGCAGGACCTGCGCCGGATCGGCGTCGATCCCGCTGCGCCGCAGGTCCGGGCCGCGATCGACCGGGTGCGCGACGGCGTGACCTGGCGCTGGTGGGAGCACCGCCCGTACTTCCACGGCGAGGTCGAGGAGTGCGTCAACGGCGGCGTGCTGGCCCACGGCGCCTACTTCGGCGAGCTCGGCGAGGGCAGCGACCGCATCATCGGGATGCTGCTCGAGCAGCAGCTCCTCGACGGCGGATGGAACTGCGATCCGCCCGAGGAGTCGACGCGGTCGTCGTTCGACTCGACCCTGTGCGTCATCGAGGGGTTCCTCGCCTACGAGCGCGCCGTGCCCGACGCTCCGGCCGAGCTCACCGACTCCCGGCGGCGCGGCGAGGAGTACCTGCTCGAGCGGGGCCTGTACCGGCGTCGGTCGACCGGCGAGCTCGTGCTCGATCGCTACCTCGACTTCGCGTTCCCGCCGTACTGGCACTACGACGTGCTGCGTGCGCTCGACTACTTCCGCGAGGCCGGTGCCGACCCCGACCCGCGCGTCGATGACGCGGTCGGGCTCGTGCTCGACCAGCGCCTCGACGACGGCCGATGGCCGGCCGCGAAGCCCCGGCGAGGCGAGGTGTTCTTCCCGCTCGACGATCCCGAGGGCGAGCCGAGCCGGTGGAACACGTTGCGCGCCCTGCGCGTGCTGCGCTGGGCGGGCCGGTAGGAGCGGACCGGCAGCGGCCGGGCGCACGGCTCAGTCGGTGAACGCCACCGCCCGCACCGGTGCGCCGTCGGCGTCGATCGGCAGCGGGAAGAACCCGATGCGCACGCGCTCGGGCAGGCCTTCGAGCCCGGTGAGGTTCTCGACGATGAGCGCGTCACCCCCGAGCACGACGTCGTGCACCGGGAATCCGTCGCCGCCCGTCGGGTCGGGGCTCAGCGTGTCGACCGCGAGGAGGCGCATGCCGCGCCGCAGCAGCTCGGTCGCGGCATCGGGGTCGATCGCCGGATGCTCGAGCGCAGCATCCGTGCCGAACCGCGACGCCCACCCGGTGTCGACCACGACGATCGGCGGCAGCTGCTCGGGCACCTCGCCGCCGAGCGCGGTCGCGAGCTCGGCGACACCGTACCGCTGCCGAGGCGCCAGGCCCTCGAGATGCACGACGAGCGCCTCCCCCACGAGCTCGTCGAGCCCGATGCCCCCGGTCGTGCGCCCGCCGGACACGGTGTGCGACGGCGCGTCGAGGTGCGTGCCCGTGTGCGAGCCGAGGTGCAGCTGCGCCACGTCCACGCCGTCGCGCGCCAGCTCGAGCGCGACCCCGATCTCGACGCCGGGGTCGCCCGGGTACACCTGCATCCCGCTCGTGATGCGGTGGCTCAGCTCGCGCACGCCCGACCTCAGCCCACCTCGGCGCGTGCGTCGGTCGCGGTCGCGGCATCGGCCTCGCTGAGGTGCACGATCGGCTCGCGCGGATGCCGCGACCGCTCGCGCAGCATCGCGAGGAGGTAGAGCGCGAAGCTCAGCACGAACGCCGGGATGGTCGCGCCGATGGGCGACGGCCAGACGTAGGTGAGCAGGTACGAGGTCAGCGCGCCGATGACCCAGACGGCCACCGCGATCCAGTTGATGCCGGCCGCGTACCAGTAGCGTCCGCCCCTCGCCCGCAGGATGTCGGCGGTGTACGCCGATCGCTTCACGAGGTAGTAGTCGACGATCATGATCGCGAACACCGGCACGAACAGCGAGCTGATGAGCACGAGGAAGTTCGTGAACTGCGTGAGCAGCCCCAGCCAGGTCGCGCCGAGGATCGAGATCGCCCCGAGCACGAGCGCCGTGGGCAGGAACTTCAGTCGGCCGCCGACGCGGGCGTGCACGACCGACGTCACCATGCCGTAGACGACCATCGTGTTCGTCGCCATGACCGACAGGAAGATCACGATGGCGAGCGGGGCGCCGAACTCGGCCACGATCGTGGCGGGGTCGAACGGCACCGCGTCGCCGCCGGCGAGGATCACGTAGGCGAACGCGGTGAGGCCGAGCGTCATGGAGATGACCGTCGAGAGCGTGTAGCCGATGCCCGATCCGAGGATGCCGGCGCGGCTGCTCTTCGCGAGGCGGTTGAAGTCGGCCGACAGCACGGTCCATGAGATCGCGGTGGCGATCACGATGTCGAGCACGATCACGGGCGTGTAGCCGATCGCCTCGTCGACCGGGATGGCCTGGAACTCGGCGGGCGTGAACGTGGTGAACGCGACGATGAAGATCCACGCGATGATGACGAGCATGAGCACCGCGAGCCACGGCTCGACGCGGGCGATGCCCTCGTGGCCGAAGATCGCGAGGATCACGACGAGCGTCTGCGCGAGCACCGAGAACAGGATGGGGCTCGAGAAGCCGGTGAGGCTCTGCACCAGGTAGTCCACCGTGACGCCGGCGAGCATTGCCTGCACCCAGCTCCAGCCCATGAGGATCACGACGTTGGCGACGACGGGCAGGTAGCTGCCGCGCGTGCCGAACGACCCGCGCGTGAGCGCCATCGTGGGCAGCCCGGTGCGCGTGCCGATGTTGCCGACCGCGGCGAGCACGATCGCGCCCGCGAGCGTGCCGAACACGATCATGGTGAACGCGGTGCCGAAGTCGACCCCCGGCACGAACAGCGTGCCGGTGAGCAGCGTCGTGACGACGAGGTTCGCGGCGAGCCAGATCATGCCGATGCGCAGCAGCGACAGCGTGCCGCGCACGGGCCCGGCATTGTCGGCCTGCTGTTCGAGGCGGCGGTCGAGGCGTGAGTAGAGCGACATTGCTCCTCCTGGGTGGGGTGTGGCGGTCGGATGCCGCGTGGCGCGTCAGCCGGGGAACGGGGAGAGGTGCTCGTGCACGGCGACGAGGCGGTCGCCGTCGGCGCGGAAGACGATGGTCTCCCGCTCGCGATAGGCGTCGGGACCGTCACCGGTCTCGACGGCCGTGTCGACATCGTGGGCGAACACCGCGCCGCCGGGGAACGTCTGCACGTGCCGGTTCGACGAGGTGCACGACGTGACGCGCCAGCCGCTCTCGATCCACTCGGCCCAGAGGCGTTCGTAGGTCGCGCGGTCGTCGAGCCGGTCGGACTCGGTGTGGAACACGAAGGAGGCCTCAGGGGCGAACGTGGCGAAGTAGCGCTCGCCGTCGGTCGCGGCGAAGGCGTCGACGATCGCGTCGGCGGCCGCGAGCACCTCCTGCTCGTCGGGTTCACGGTCGGTCATCGGACTCCTCCTCCTGGCGGGGCGCCATCGCGCTGATGAGCTCGTAGGCGACGTGGGATGCCGCGATGCCCGTGAGCTGGGCGTGGTCGTAGGCCGGAGCGACCTCGACGACGTCGGCGCCGACGATGCGCCGGTCGGCGAGCGCGCGGATGATGCGCAGGAGCTCCCGACTCGTCATGCCGCCGGCCTCGGGCGTGCCGGTTCCCGGCGCGTGCGCGGGGTCGAGCACGTCGATGTCGATGGAGATGTAGAGCGGGGCGTCGCCGATGCGTGCCCGGATGCGCTCGATCGCGGCGGCGACCCCGTGCTCCTCGATCTCCTCGCTCGTCACGATGGCGAAGCCCAGGCGGGCGTCGTCGGTGAGGTCCTCGACGCCGTAGAGCGGACCGCGCGTGCCCACGTGCATGCTCGCGGTGAGGTCGATGAGCCCCTCCTCCGACGCGCGGCGGAACGGCGTGCCGTGCGTGATGGGGGCGCCGAAGTACGTGTCCCAGGTGTCGAGGTGGGCGTCGAAGTGCAGCACGGCGACGGGCCCGTGCCGGTCGGCCACGGCGCGGAGCAACGGCAGCGCGATGGTGTGGTCGCCGCCGATCACGACGAGCCGATCGGCCCACTCGGCGAGCGCCCGTGCCCCGGCCTCGACCTGCTCGACGGCCTCCTCGATGCGGAACGGATTCACCGCGATGTCGCCCGCGTCCACGACCTGCTGCACGGCGAACGGCGAGATCTGCTGCGCCGGGTTGAACGGACGCAGGAGACGGGACGCCTCGCGCACGTGCGAGGGGCCGAACCTCGCCCCCGGGCGGTAGCTCACCCCGCTGTCGAACGGCACGCCGACGACGGCGATGTCGGCGTGCTCGACCTCGCCGATCCGGGGCAGCCGCGCGAACGTCGCGATGCCCGCGAACCGGGGCACGACGCTCGCATCGACCGGGCCGATCGGCCCCTCGGCAGGACCCTGCGTTTGTTGCATATTTGAAAACCTTCGGTAATCACCGGTAAACCTTGGGGTCAGGCTATGCCCACGGATGCGCCGTGTCAACGGAATTCGGCGCGGTCGTCACGGCTGCGCGGCATCCGCCCGACGACGGCCTCGCGAGGGCGGGCGCTCAGGCCGCCTGCGTGTCGGACTCGTGCGCGGTCTCGCTCGCCAGCCGCGCGATCCGGGCCCGCGCGTTCCGCTCGCTCGGCGAGACCGGACCGAGCACTCGGGCGGCCGACACGAGGAGGATGCGGGTCATCGTGATCGCTGGCCACCACGGCCGCCGCAGGCCGAGCAGCTCGCGGTAGCGCGGCGAGAGCGACGCCACGGCGCCGCCGAACAGGATCGGGTAGGCGCGACCGGTGAGGCCGGGGAGTCCGGGCTTGCGGATGAACCGCACGGCCTGGGCGACCCGTTCGTCGACCTTCGCCTCGCGCAGGAACCCGTCGAGCTCGGCGTCGAGTCGGGCGACCGACGTCGGCGGATCGACCACGCCCATCAGACGCCCGGCCTCCGCCCACTCCCGCACGTACGCGTCGGGCCCGCCGGGGATCGGCGCACCCCAGACCGCATGCGCGCCGAGGAACGCCTCGGTGAACGCGTCGTGCACCCAGCGCAGCAGCACCTGGTCGCTCGCCGCGTAGGCGCGCTCGGTTCCGGCGGCGTCGACGTAGGTGCCGGTGATGCGCTCGTGCAGCCGGGAAACGCGAGCGGATGCCGCCGCCGCCGCCCTGCGGTCGCCGAAGGTCGTCGTGGCGATCCACCGGATCGTCCCGTCGAGGCGCCCGAGCGGGTCCTCGTGGTAGCGCGACCAGTCGTGCACGCCCGCCATCGCACCCGGATGCAGCGTCTGCAGCAGCAGCGCCCGGATGCCCGCGACGAGCGTCGGGAGGGCACCGTTCACGGCCCAGACGGCGCTCCCCGGTCCGAAGTACCCGGCGTCGTCGCCCTCGACGAGCGCCGTCGTCCACGGAGGCAGCTCCTGGTGCGAACGCGGCGAGCGCGAGCGCAGCCGCCAGCGTGCGCCGCCCGCGCTCCGCAGCTCTCGCTCCGCCATATTCGACGTTAACCCCTGACCGAGCGGATGTCGCTGCGCAGTGGCTGCGAAATCCGCCGCGCCGCGGCATCCGATGGTGTGTCATCGGCGAGCCGCCGCGCCGCGAGCGCTCAGTCGCCGCCCGGCTCGCGCAGGTGCACCCGCTCGCCCTGCGCGCTGAGCAGGTTGATGATCTCGGCCGGCTCGAGCGACGCGCTCGCGGTGCCGTGCGGCGTGCGGGTGTCGAACTCGGCGGCCTCGCCGGGCTCGAGCACGATCTCCTCGTCGCCGAGCGCGAGGCGGACGCGACCGCTGAGCACGTAGATCCAGTCGTAGCCCTCGTGCACGCGCCGCTCGACCGGCACGTCGGGCGGATGCCCCGGCAGCACCATCTTGAACGCGTGCACGTCGGGGTTGCTGCGGGTCAGCGGGATGATCGCCCGGCCGCCGCGGTAGAACGGCCGCGGCGCGACGCGCGGATCGGCGATCTGCGGCGCGCCGACGAGGTCGTCGAGGCTCGCGCGGTAGACGCCGGCGATGCGGATGAGCAGGTCGAGCGTCGGACGGCGACCGCCCGACTCCAGTCTTGAGAGCGTCGAGACCGAGATGCCCGTCTGCTCGGACAGCTCGGCGAGCGTGAGGCCGCGGCGCGTGCGGAGGGCGCGCAGGCGCGGCGCGACCGCGTCGAGCACGGCGTCGAGGTCGTCGTCGGGCCGACGGTCGGCGTCGGGCGATGGGTGATCGGGATCGTGGGGCATGCGGCATCCGTTCGCAGGGTTCGCTTGCCATTATGGCAATCGATCTTGCCATTCGATCAAACCGCGACGACGATCGGAACCATGCAGCAGCACTCATGGGACGTCATCATCGTCGGCGGCGGGAGCGCGGGCCTCAGCGCCGCGCTCATGCTCGGCCGTTCGCGCCGGAGCGTGCTCGTCGTCGACGAGGGCCGGCCGCGCAACCGCTTCGCGGGGCACATGCACGGCGTGCTCGGGCGCGACCACACCTCCCCGCTCGACCTGCTCGCCGCCGGGCGCGCCGAGCTCCGGCGCTACGAGGGCGTCGTCGTGCGCCCGGGCGAGGTGGCCGCGGCATCCGTCGCCGATGACGGGTTCGAGGTCGAGCTCGACGACGAGGGGCGGCACCTCGCACGGCGGCTGCTCGTCGCATCGGGGCTGCGCGACGAGCTGCCCGGGATCCCCGGGCTGGCCGAGCAATGGGGCCGCGGCGCGTTCATCTGCCCGTACTGCGACGGGTGGGAGCAGCGCGACGGGCGCATCGTCGTCATCGCGTCGAGCGCCGCGAACGTGCACCAGGCGCAGCTCATGCGCCAGCTGTCGGGCGACGTGACGTTCTACGGGCACGGCGTCGAGCTGCCGCCCGAGGCGCGAGCGGGCCTGGAGGCCCGTGGCATCCGGGTCGAGGATCGCGCCGTCGCGGAGGTGATCGCCGACGAGGAGGGCCGGCTCCGCGGCATCCGGCTCGATGACGGCACGGATGCCGCGGCCGACGCGATCTTCGTCGGGCCGACGCCGCGCCCCAACGACGGGATCCTCCTCGCGCTCGGCGCCGAGACGGCCGACCACCCGATGGGCGGATCGTGGGTCACGGTCGACCCGATGGGACGCACCAGCGTGTCCGGGCTGTGGGCGGCCGGCAACGTCACCGACGGCCGGTCGTCGGTGCCCTACGCGATGGCCGCGGGCAGCCTCGCCGGCGCGGGGATCAATGCCGACCTGGTCGAGGACGAGGTGCGCGCGGCGATCGCGGCGGCATGAGGACGCGAACCGCCGATCGAGTGAACCGCTCGGTACCCTGACCTCGTTGTCTCATCGTCGCGCTCGACCGCGGGGTCCCTCGCTGGTCGAGTCGACAGGCATGGAGGCGCAGCATGGCGACGGCATCCGACTTCGAGTTCACGACGGTGTGGGAGCTGCCTGCGCCCGTCGGGCGCGTCTGGGACGAACTGCTCGACATCGACGCCTGGCCGACGTGGTGGCGCGGGTTCGAGCGCGTGGACGTCGTGCGAGAAGGCGACGCGAACGGTGTCGGCAACGTGCGCGACCTCGTCACCCACGGCCGGCTGCCCTATCGGCTGCGCTACCGGGTCGAGGTCGTGCGGGTCGAGCCGCTGCGGCTCATCGAAGCCAGGTCGACGGGCGACCTCGAGGGGTTCGGCCGATGGACCACCGAGTCGACCGACGGGGGCACGCGAGCGGTGTACCTCTGGCAGGTGCGCACGACGAATCGGCTCCTGCGGGCGCTCAGCCCGCTCGCGCGCGGCACGCTGACCCGGAACCACGACCAGGTCATGGAGTGGGGTCGCCAGGGGATCCTCGAACGACTCCGCGTTCCTGCTGCGTCCTGATCTCGATCGATCGCCTCACGCTCCGCTGCGGCGGATGCCACTACGCTGGCGCCGTGATCGACACGCCGCCCACCGGGCGCCGACGCCCCCACGTCGTCGCGCTCATCTGGATCTGGGGCCTCGTCACGGTCTTCGTGGGCCCCGTGCTGATCCTGGCCCAGTTCGCCGCCGCCTTCGGCGCGTTCGGCGGCCCCGGCGCGCCGCCCGTGGAGGATGCCGTGGTCCCCGCCCTGACCTTCACGAGCCTGCTCGGCGGGGTCGGGGCGCTCGTGATCGGGGGCCGCTGGTGGACCGCACTGCTGTCCGGGTCCCCCGGCCTGCTCACCCTGCTCACCGGCATCGACGACCCCGTCAGGAACCTCTTCGCGATCATGCTGCTGGCCAGCCCGGCGGCCGCCATCATCGGCGTCCTCTTCGCGGTGGGGCAGTCCAACGACGCCGTGTACGGGCCGGCGGCCGACGCGGAGGCGGACGAGGTCGAGCCCGACGTCGAGACCGACGACGAACGACCCTGACGCTGCTAGCATGCGCGGACGGACGGTCGCCGATCGGACGACCGCGACCAGGGGGGAGCCCGAATGCCCGGACCCGACGACCTCGTGCCGGGCGCCCCGGCCTGGGTGGACCTGAGCACGACGGATGTCGACGCGGCATCCGCCTTCTACGAGACGCTGTTCGGCTGGGAGGCCGAGGACGTCGTCGACGAGCGCTTCGGCGGCTACCGCGTGTTCCGCCTCGGGGGCAAGCGGATCGGCGGGATCGGCATGCGCATGGACGACGACGTGTCGGCGCCGCACTGGACCGTGTTCCTGCTCACGTTCAACGCCGCGACGACCGACGAGCTCATCGCGGAGGCGGGCGGCACGGTGCTCTTCGAGCCCATGGTCGTGCCGACGCGCGGCGTGATCGGCATGGCGATCGACGGCACCGGCGCGGTGGTCGGCTACTGGCAGCCCGGCATCGTCGAGGGGTTCGACGTGTTCGGAGAACCGGGCAGTGCCGTGTGGTTCGAGCTCGCGGCGGGCGACTTCGACGCGGCGACGCAGTTCTACGCGCACGCGTTCGACTGGAGCCTCGCCCTCGGCGAGGACGAGCCCCGCTATGCCGTGTTCGAGCGTCGCGGACGCGACTTCGCCGGCATCGTCGACGCGGCGTCGACGCTCGGCGCCGACGAGGCGCCGGCGTGGCGCGTGGTGTTCGGCGTCGACGACGTCGACGACACGGTCGCTCGTGCCGTCGAGGCGGGCGGCACGGTCGTGGACCCGCCGTCCGACGTGGCGTCGGGCCGCAGCGCCGGGCTGCTCGACCCGACGGGCGCCTTCTTCCTCGTGATGTCGCGCGCGGCCTCGTGATGTCGCGCGCGGCCCGACTTCAGTAGTCCTCGCGCGCCTCGCGGTACTCCTGCACCTGGTCCTCGGAGGCCTCCCAGCCCTCGAGCGCCGCGACGAGCTGCCGGTGCAGCCACGCCGCGTCGCCCGGTTCGCCGGCACGCAGCTGTGCGAGTCGCTCGGTCGCCGTTCCCCGCAGGTCGTCCATCACGACCTCCCTCCGCGCGGATGGCGGCGCCGTTCGCCGGCGCGGCTCCGCACGGCACACATCCTGCCACCGCCTGAGACTCGCCGGAATCCCCGGCGTGCGCTGGAATCCCCGGCGTGCGCTGGAATCCCCGGCGTGCGCTGGAATCCCTCACGAACGGGATTCCAGCGCCTCGGCGGGATTCCGGCACGCGCGGGGTGCACGCGCCGCGCGCTGTGCCTACCGCGTGCGCAGCCCGTCGAGCGCGAGGTCGACCACGCGCTCGCGCTGCTCGGCGTCGGGGAACGCGACGCCGGCCACGCCCGCGACCAGCCGCACGGCGTCGTCGATCCGGACGTCGGTGCGCACCTCGCCGGCCTCCTGCGCGCGGTGCAGGAGCGGCTCCCCCGACTCGTACATGATGCCGCGACAGGTCTGCAGCAGCTCGGAGTCGCGGTTCAGCCCCTCGAGCAGCACCTTCTTGCGGCTCGCGTAGTCGGCGAAGCGGCGCAGCCACGCCGCGAGCGCGTCGAAGGGCGCGGCGTCGTCGAGCTCCTCGGCGAAGGACGCGACACCCGCGACCTCGTCGAGGTACACGGCCTCCACGAGCGCGTCGCGCGTGGGGAAGTTGCGGTAGAGCGTGCCGATGCCGACGCCGGCCCGGCGGGCGATGTCCTCGAGCGAGGCATCCACCCCGTGCTCGGCGAAGGCCGCGCGACCCGCCTCGATGAGCGCGTCGAAGTTGCGCCGTGCGTCGGCACGCGTCGGACGACGCTCGTCGAGCAGCGCGCGGAGCGCCGGATCGGTCAACGGGAACACCTCGCTTGCAAAGTGGAGGCTCCCTCCGCTAAAGTACTAAGCGGAGGCAACCTCCGATCGGAGTCTCCCTCCAGTATATCCCCTTCCGCCTGATCGAAAGGCGTTTCGCTTGTCTGCATCTCGCATCACCTTCCTCGCGGTGGCCACGAGCTTCACCGCGGTCGCAAGCCTGCAATCGCTCATCATCCCCGTGCTCTCGACGATCGGCGCCGACCTCGGCGCCGACGCGGTCGGCCAGACGTGGATGCTCACCGCCTGGCTCATCTCCGCGGCGGTCGCCACGCCGCTGCTCGGCCGCGCCGGCGACCTCGTCGGCCGCCGCCGCATGTACCTCCTCGCGCTCGGCGCGGTGGCGGTCGGCTCCCTGCTCTCCGCGTTCGCGCCGAACCTCACCGTCATGCTGTTCGCCCGCGTGCTGCAGGGCCTCGGCGCCGCAGTGTTCCCGCTCGGCTTCGGGCTCGTGCGCGACGCCTTCCCGCCCGCACGCCTCGCCGGTGCGATCGGGGGCCTCTCGGCGATCATGGCCGTCGGCAGCGGCCTCGGCACCGTCATCGCCGGTCCGGTCTCGGCCGTGATCGGATGGCGCGGGCTCTTCGCCCTGCCGCTCGTGCTCGCCGCGACGGGCCTCGTCCTCGGCTGGTTCGGCCTCGCGCGCTCGACCACCCGGGCGACCGGGCGTATCAACGTGCTCGCGGCCGTGCTCCTCTCGGGCTGGCTCGTCGCGCTGCTCCTGCCGCTCAGCTCGGGCAACCAGTGGGGCTGGGGCTCGCCCATCGTGCTGTCGCTCTTCGTGGTCGCGGCGATCCTCGCCGCCGCGTGGGTCGCGGTCGAGCTCCGCTCGCGCAACCCGCTCGTCGACATGAAGATCATGCGCCTGCCCGCGGTCTGGACGACGAACGCCACCGCCCTCCTCACGGGCGCGGCCATGTTCGGCGTCTGGGCGTACCTGCCCCGCCTCGCCGAGACGCCGACCTCGAGCGGCTACGGCCTCGGCGTGGACGCGAGCACGGCCGGCCTCATCATGCTGCCGATGCTCGTGACGATGGCCTCGGTCGGATTCGTCGCCGGTCCCCTGAGCCGCGTGCTTCCGTTCGCGGCGCAGCTCACGCTCGGCGCGTTCCTCTCGGCGCTCGCGTCGCTCGGCATCGCGTTCCTGCACGACAACGTCTGGACGCTCGCCGCAGCCGCCGCGGTGCTCGGCCTCGGCACGGGGCTCGTCACCTCGTCGACGCCGAACCTCATCGTCCGCAGCGTGCCGGCCGACCAGGTCGGCATCGCGACCGGCATGAACGCGAACATCCGCACGATCGGCGGCGCGATCGGCACGACCGTGTTCGCCGCCGCGATCGGCGCGACGCTCGGTGCCGCGGGCCTGCCCGCCGAGTCGGGCTACGTCGCCGCGTTCGTGATCGGCGCTGTGCTCGCGCTGGTCGGCGGCCTGGTGCCGTTCTTCGGCCGCAGCCGTCCGGTCCGGCCCGAGGCCCGGGCGATCCCGGTCATCGAGTCCCCGCTCGAGGAGCTCGCCGAAGCGGCCTGAGCCGCCGATCGGATGCCCCGACGACTCGAACGCCCGGCCCGCGCGACACCGCGGGACCGGGTGTTCGTCGTGTCAGCGCCCGAGCTCGAGGGTCATGAACACGCTGTTCGGGTCGAGCACGTAGTCGCCGAACGGACCGCACACCTCGAACCCGTACTTCGCGTAGAGCGTGCGGGCCGGTCGGAAGAACTCCTGCGATCCGGTCTCGAGGCTCACGCGGCGGTAGCCGCGCCGGGCGGACTCGGCGAGCACGTGCTCGAGCAGGCGCGCACCGAGCCCGCGGCCGCGTGCCGCGGCATCCGTGCGCATCGACTTCAGCTCGCCGTGCTCGGGGCCGAGCTCCTTGAGGGCGACGCAGCCGTGCAGTCCGTCGGCGTCGCCGATGGTCCAGAAGGTGACCTCGGGCACCGCCAGCCCCGAGACGTCGAGGGCGTGCACGCTCTCGGCCGGCGAGGTCGCGAACATGTCGTCGAGGTGGTCGGTGAGCAGGCGGATGACCCGCTCGTCGGCGAGGTCGCCGGGTCGGATGTCGGTGGTGGTCGTCACCGCCCCATTCTCGCCGATGCACGAAGCCCGCCCCGACCCGTCACCAGGCCGCACCGTTCGCGCGCGCCGCGTCGACGGCGGCGTCGACCGGGCCGAACCACGCCTCGCCGTGACCCGGCAGCAGGACGCGTGCCGAGGAGGCGCGGAGCACGTCGAGCGAGCGCCGCGCCTCATCGCGGTCGTGGTGGAAGATCGACGGCAGCAGCTGCGGACCGGAGATCGGCGAGGTGCGATGGCGGGTCACGAGCGCGTCGCCGGCGACGAGCACGTCCTCGGCCTCGAAGTCGTACGCGGTGTGTCCGCTCGTATGGCCGGTGACGGATAGGGCTCGCGGTCGCCCGGGCACCGCGACATGCTCCCCCTCGAGCGGCAGCGGCGTCACCCCCGGCACGCCGAGCCTGGCGCCGCCGCGCAGCAGCGGCATGATCGCCGCGGACCAGGCGGCGACCGCGGGTCGCCACACGTTCGGGAGCACGTTGCCCGGACCGGCCTGCTCGACGATGTCGCGGCGCACGTTCGGCACCTCCGCGGGGTGCGCGTGCACCGGCGTGCCGAAGTCCGCGGCGAGCCACGCGGCGCCGCCGAGGTGGTCGGCATGCCCGTGGGTGATGAGCACCGCGGTGACGTCCTCGGGGCGGCACCCGACCTCGTCGAGCGAGGCGATGAGCAGGTCGCGCTGGCCCGCATACCCCGAGTCGACCAGGGTGATGCCGTCGGGTCCCGCGTACACGATCCAGTTCACGTGCTCGGTGTGCGCGAAGTGCAGGCGCTCGCTCACCCGATCGACGTGGAGTCCACGCCGGTCGCCCTCGCGGCCTGCCACGACGACCTCCTCCCCCGGCCGAGGGCTACCGGCCGAGCAGTGTGTTCAACCAGCCCGGGCCGGCGACGATCACGTCGTCGCCGAGGCGCGTCCGGAGCCCGCGGTCGGCGGTCACGACGAGCACCCGGTGACCGCCGTCAGTCCCAGTCTCGCGAAGCTCGGTCGCGATGTCGACGATCGCGCGGTCGCCGTCCTCCGGCGCACGCACCACGTCGATCCCGGGCACGGATGCCGCCGCCTTCGCGGCGCCCTCGATCACGGCGGTCACGCGCTCGATTCGCATGCCGCCACCGTCGGGCCCGTCGACGACCCGCCCGACGAGGCCCGGCAGTCCGGCCATGACGCGCTCGGCTCCCGCGGCGCGATCGCGCCACCACCCGTCGGGACGCGACCCCATCACGTTGGCCACGTCCACGACCACGGTGACGTCGATCGCCAGCGCTTCGTCGTGGGTCATCCGCCGATCATGCCACTTCCGGAACTTCGGAACTTCGGAACTTCGGCACTTCGGCACTCCGGCACTTCGGCACTTCGGCACTTGGGCACTCCGGCACTTCGGCACTTCGGCACTTCGGCACTTGGGCACCCTTCACGCCGCGAGCACGCTGAACGTCGCGGGTCCCCTCGACTCGATCGACACCAGTTCGAGCTCCACGGGGGACGCGAAGAGCCGCATCGCGGCCGGATCGCCGACCACGGTCGGGAACGTGAAGAGCCGGTACTCGTCGACCAACCCCGCAGCCTGCAGCTCTCGCACCACGCTGAGGCTCCCGATGATCACGACGTCGCCCTCGCTCGCGAGGCGGGTGACGCCGTCGACGAGGTCGCCGTCGAGCCGCTCGGAACCGTCCCACGCGTCGAGGTCCGGCGAGCCGGCCGACACGACCACCTTCCGTGCCCGGTTCATCGCGGTCGAGAACGGGTCGGTGCGTGCGGGCCACAGGCGCGAGAGGTGCTCCCACGTGCGGCGTCCGAACAGGAGGACGCCGGGGTCGAGCGCCGGCACGATCCCGAACGCGTCGCCCGCGATCGCCTCCACGCCGAAGCGGAACGCCCAGCCGCCGAAGCCGGCTCCGCCGCGCCCGTCGGGTCCTCGACGACCCCGTCGAGGGTGATGAACTCGATGACGATGACCGTGCCCATGGTCGTGCTCCTTCGACTCGCGGGCCGGCCGAGTGCCGGTCCTCCGAGTACCTACCGGGGGCGAGGCGCGAACTCATCGCGGTCAGCGAATCACGGCGTCGCCGTCGAGCCCGAACGCCGCGAACGCCTCCGGCGACTGGAACACGGTCGTGCGAGCGACGCGTCCGCCCTCGACCGTGAGCACCTGCACGGTGTGCAGCCTCCCGTCGACGTACGCCACGAACCCCGCCTCGCCGTTCGCCCAGATGGGCTCCGTGCGCCAGTCGGTGCCGCGCAGTCGGTAGACGCGCCGCATGAAGCCCGCGTAGTCGTCGCGACCGGCGTACCAGTTCTCGTTCGGCGGCATCTCGAGCACGATGTCGTCGGTGAGCAGGGCGGTGATCGCCGGCACGTCGGCGCGCTCGAACGCGTCGACGTAGCGGTCGACGACCGCCCGCTGCTCCGCCGGCGGCTCGGCCGCCGCCTCGGGATCCACGCCGGCCGACGCGAGCGTCCTCCGCGCCCGCTGCAGCGCGCTGTTCACGGCGGCCGTCGACATGCCGAGCGACTCCCCCACCTCGGCGGCCGGCACGTCGAGCGCCTCGCGCAGGATGAGCGCGGCACGCTGCCGCGCGGGCAGCAGCTGCAGCGCCGCGACCAGCGCGAGCCGCAGGCGGCTCCGTTCGACGGCGGATGCCTCGGGGTCGCCGGGGATGGGCGTGAGCCAGGTCACCTCGAGGTTCGGGACCAGCGGGGCATCCGGGTCATCGAAGGCCGGACCGACGCTCGACGGGAGCGGGCGTGACGAGCGGGACTCGAGCGCGGTGAGGCACGCGTTGGTCGCGATGCGATAGAGCCAGGTTCGCAGCGAGGCGCGCGCCGGATCGAAGCGGTCGGCGGCGCGCCAGGCGCGCAGCAGCGTCTCCTGCACGGCGTCCTCGGCGTCGTGCACCGAGCCGAGCATGCGGTAGCAGTGCACGAGCAGCTCGTGGCGATGGCGCGCGACGGCCCGCTCGAAATCGGCCTCCACACGCGACATCCTGTCACCGAACCGGTGGCCCGCCTCGACGCGAACACTCGGCGCGCCGACGGCCCGACCCCCGCGAACGAGGACCGGGCCGACGTGCCGACCGAAGCGGACGCGGCCGCGTCAGCCGCAGTTCCGCGCATCGTATGCGGCAGACTGCGTGAGGCTCACCTCCTCGCCGTCGATCGTCGCGGTCGCGATCACGACGACCTCGCCCGCGGGCGCCTCGGTCGCCTTCGTGTTGAAGGTGTGCGACAGCGCCTTGCCCGGCACGACGTCGACCGCCGTCTTGGTGCCGTACTCGGTCTCGAAGGCCAGGGCGATCGGCACCTCCTCGCCGTTCACCGCCGTGGCCGTGACGCGCACCTTGCCGGCCAGGCACTTGGCGGTCGCCTCGACCGGCACGTCGAGCGGGAGCGCGCTGAACGGCGACACCGTGACGCGGTCGATGATCGGCGCCTCCTTCGCGCGCAGCGGGATGCCGGGCCAGTTCTCGCCGGCATAGGTCACGCCGTCGAAGTTCGGCTGCTCCTCGGCCGAGAACGTGATCGTGTTCTCGCCCGCCTCGAGGTCGAGCACGATCGTGCGCTCCCAGAAGTTGTTCCGGTGGAACGTCGGCGCGAAGAGCACGCGCTGCACGTCGCCGCCGTTCACCGAGAGGTCGGCATGCCGCGCCATCGGGTTGGGGTTGTAGTGCGTCGCGGGCACCTGCTCGGGGTTCGAGTAGCGCACCACGACCGCGTGCGCGCCCGCCTCCGCGGCATCCACCCGGAACGTGAGCGTGTTCTCGTTGCCCGGGTCGCCGCCGATGCCGCTGACGGCGGAGCCGCCCTCGGCGAGCGTCAGCGCGGTGGCCGCCGCGGTGCCGGCGAGCTCGGCGTCCTCGGCCTGGTACTCGGTCGCGCCGAGACGCTCCGCCGAGCCGCCGATGCGCAGCTTGTCGAGCACCACGCCCGCGGCGTCGCCGGTGACGGTGACCTTGTTGATGCCGCCGTCGAGGTGCACCGCGGCGCGGGTTGCCGAAGACAGGTCCAGCACGTCCCGGCCGTTGACCGCGAGCGAACCGGCCGCGTCGCCGGCGACGTCGACGGTCACGGTCGCCTCGGCGTCGCGAGCGCCATACACCCAGAACGTCGCCGACTCGCCGTCGCCGAGTTCCACCGCGCCCGATCCGGTGACGCCGTCACCCGACACGTCGTACGCCGCCTCACCGTCGAAGTCCGACAACTCGGCCTCGTAGACGGATGCCGCGGCCACGTCGCGATCGCGAGCGAGCGTGATGCGGTCGACGATCGCGTCGCCGATCGTGCCGCGCGTTCCGTCGAGACTTCGCGCACTGAGCGAGATGGTGTGCGTACCGGCGGTCAGGTCGACCGTGGTGTCGGCGTGGTCCCAGACCACCCACTTGTACCCGAGCGTCAGGAAGACCTCCTGCTCGGCGGCCCCGTCGACCGTGAGGAAGACGTTCGTCGGGCCCTGCTCCTGCACGAGCGGGTAGGTGTTCAGGCTGTTCGCGAACACCGACAGGTCGTACGTGCCGTCCTCGGGCACCTCGACCGTGAAGTCGAGCTTCCCGTCGGAGCCCGTGCGGAGGCCGCCCACGTCGAACGAGCCCGACGTGTAGAACTTCGACACGTCGGCCGGCGACCCCTCGGGGCCGTTCCGGCTGTAGCCGCCACCGGTGTACGCGGCGTCCTCGGCCTCGTAGCCGGCGTGCCAGGCCTGCGACACCGAGCCCTCGGAGCCGGTCGCGCCAGCCGGGGTCACGATGATCTCGTACGCCGACGACTCGAGGAGCTGCGGCAGTTCGGTCCCGTCGAAGTCGACGGTCACCGTTCCGTCGGTCACGGGCCGCACGAGCTCGGCGAGCAGCTCGGGCTGCTCGGAGTCGCCGAGCTGGCCCGTCCACGGGATCTCGCGCACGAAGACGCGCACCTCATCGCCGAACACGTCGGCGGGCACGTCGACGAAGTCGACCGGGGCGGGGCCGGTCGCACCGCCGATGATGGCCCGCGCGGTGGCGTGCTCCTCGTCGAGCGCAGCGACGCCCTGCAGCGAATAGTTCTGGCCGGGGAACGGCGGCGTGACCTCGACGGTGTGGCCGCTGAGCTGCGCGTAGGCGTTGTAGAGCCACCACTGGCCGTTGCCGCGGTTCACCTGCACGGCCGAGTCCGACAGGTTGCCGTTGATGTTCCAGAACGCGATCATCGCGTCGACCTTCGAGTCCTCGATCGCCGAGATCCACTGGATCATCTGGCCGGGCACGGAGGTGTGGTAGTTGAACGCGTACTCGTTGATGTTGATCGGCAACTCGGTGCCCTCGCGTGACGTGCCGTCGAATGCGGCGGCCTCCCAGCCGCGGAACTGCTCGACCGAGTCGCGGATGGCCTGCGGGTGCGAGAGCTCGTGCCACGTGATGATGTCGGGCACGGTGTCCTCGGCGATGGCGTGCTCGAGGAATCCCTGCACCTGGCCGAAGAGCACGCTCGTGCCCGGGCCGGCGACGCGCAGGTCGGGGAAGACCTCCTTGATGCGCCGGTACGTCGCATCCCACGCGGCGAAGTAGTCGGTCGGGTCGTTCAGCCACGATGTGCGGTCGAGGCTCCACTGGCCGGTGCCGAACATGTTGCCCTCGGGCTCGTTGAACGGCTCGATCACGAGGTGCTCGCGCTGCTCGGCCGGGATCTGCCCGATCATCTCGAGCTGCGCGTCGAGCACCCTGCGGTAGTCGGCGAGCTTCGCCTCGGGCGTCGAGCCGGGCCACTGGTAGGGGAAGCCCCGATACCAGTCGGTGACGCGCAGGTACACGTCGCCGCCGGTCGTCTCCGAGAGGGTCGGCAGGATCTCGAGGGCGTCGGAGCCCGGGTGCTGCGAGCCGTCCTGCGCCTTCGTCGCGACGCTGCGCACGTTCATGCCCTCGACGAGGTTGTCGGTCGGCATGCCCTCGCCGTACAGGCCGTAGAGCACGCCGGATGCCCCGCCGTGCACGTCGCCCGTGTCGGTGCCCAGGTCGACGCGCACCTCACCACGGTGCACGGTGACGTCGGCGGTCACGGCCACGCCGGCCGCCTCGCCGGCGACGGTGAACGTCCCGGATGCCGCGTACTGCTCGGGCGCGATCGGCTCCCACTCCACGGGCACATCGCGAGCGTAGCCGTCGGAGAAGTCCGCCCGCACCGACGCGGGGAGCGGCGGCGCCTCGCCCACGCGGGTGCGCACGTCGAACGCCGTGTCGGCGAGCTCGATGACGGTCGGCAGCTCGCTGCCGACGAGGTCGGCCACCTGGTCGGCGTTGAGCGCAGAGCGGTAGATGCTGAACTCGTCGACGGCGCCGTTGAAGGGCGGGTCGGGGTAGAACGAGCGGCCGATGAACCCCGCCGAGGTGGCGGTCGCCGTGAGCAGGTCGCTCGCCGTGACATCCGTCGCCTTGGAAGCGAGCGCGACGCCGTTGAGGTACGTCGTGATGCGGTCGGCCGCGGTGTCGAGCGTCACCGTGAGGGTCGCCCACTCCCCGGTGTGCAGCGGGCCCGTGCCAGTGATCTGCGCCTCGCCGCCGGCCCAGGTGCGGGTGATGGCCGTGCGCAGGTTTCCGTCGCCGTTGGACGGCGTCGAGAAGAGGTACCGCTCCGTGTTCGTACCGAGCGCGTAGATCCACTGCCACGGCCCGCCGTCGCCGTCCCAGCGCACCCGCGTCGAGACGGTGAGGTCCTGGGCGCCGGCGATCGCGTCGCGCGGGATCGTGACGTAGCCGCCCTGCAGGTCGAGGGCGCTGCCGTCGCCGGCTCCGACGACCGCGGTGGCGCCGCTGATCGTGCCGTTGAGTCCGTGGCCCGACGTGTCGGGCACGGACGTGCCGGTCACGTCGTCCATGGAGTAGTGCAGGTCGGGCGCGGGTGGTGCGGCTGCGGCGGGTGCCGCGGCGCCCGCCGCGACGAGGCCCGCGCCGAGCGCGATCGCGGTCGACAACGCGGCGGTGCGCCGTGCTGCCGAGCGACGCGTGTTGGCGTTTCGCATCTCGAGTACCTCTCTGTCTCGTGGGTGGTGGGGTTCCGCCCGATCAGGAGACCGGGCGGGGTGCGGCGGTGCTGCCGCGATCGGTGAAGACGGGTGGGATGAGGCGCACGACGTGCGGCGCCTCCTCGGCGAGGCGATGCTCGATGCGGGCCACGAGCTGGGCGACGGCGAGCCGGCCGAGCTCGCCGGCCGCGCTGTCGATCGCGGAGTACGGCAGCGAGAACGTGCGGGCGAAGTCGTCGGAGTAGCGGCCGATCACCGAGAGGTCGCGCGGCGACCGGAGGCCGCGTTCGGTGAGCACGCCGGGGAGCGCCGCCGCGGCGGCCTCGTTGTTGAGGAGCAGCCCGGTGGCGCCGGGGTGCGCGTCGAGGATCGCGTCGAGCTCGCGGCCGATCTCCGGCTGGCCGGATGCCGCGAAGCGGGCATGCAGGGTGATCCCCCGCTCCTCGGCCTGCTGCCGGGCGGCGTCCGCCAGGCGCCACACGTAGGCGCCGCCGCGGGCGACGACGTGCTCGGGCTGCGACACGAGGATGAGCTCGCGGTGCCCCAGCGCATGCAGGTGGTCGACCATGACCCGGCCGACCGCCGCGAAGTCGTGGTCGAACACGTCGACCCCTGCCGTGTCGGCCGGGAGCCCGACGAGCGCGCCCGGCTGGCGGGCGTCGCGCAGCACGGGCAGCCGGTCGTCGTGCTCGGCGACGTTCAGCAGCACGAAGCCGTCGACCATGCGCGAGTCGGCGAGCCGGCGCAGGGCCCGCACGCCGTCCTCCTCCGAGACGAGCAGGGTGTCGTAGCCGAGGTCGCGCGCCCCGTCGGTGACGCCGAGGATGTACTGCATCATGGCCGGCGCGAACTCGTCTTCGAGCACGCGCGCGAGCAGGCCGAGCACCTTCGTCTGCGAGGTCGCGAGCGCCCTGGCGCCGGCGTTCGGAGTGTAGCCGAGCCGCTCGACGGCGGCGGCGACCCTGTGCCGCACCTCGGGCGAGATCGCCCGCTTGCCCGACAGCGCGTACGACGCCGTGCTCCGCGAGACGCCCGCGACGCGCGCGACGTCGCCGATGGTGACCATGCGATCGACCTCCGTTGTCGAACCGGTTCGAAAGCGAACGCGTCCGACCATAGCGAGCCGTGAATCGCACCGCAACCCTTTTCGGTGGTTTTCGGTTCGCCACCGATCGCTGCCGCATTCTGGACCGAAAGGCCTCTCTCACCATCGGCCTCCACCGGCGACGTGCCGTCACCGAATATCCTGACCGCGTGACGTCATCGCCGAGCGCATCGCGCAGTCCGCTTCGCATCGTCCTCATCGTCGTCTGGGTGCTCGTCGCCGTCGCCTCGGCGGGGGCGATCGTGCTCGGCGCCCTGACCGCGGCGCTGAGCGGTGCGGGCTTCGACACGAGGTTCTCGAACCCGACGCCGCTGTTCATCCTGGTCATCGTGGTGAACCTCGCGGCGGGGGCCTGCGGCATCCTGCTCGGCGGCCGCTGGTGGACCGCCCTGCTCGTCGCCGCGCCGGCGCTGCTCTTCCTCGCGAACCTGATGCTCAACGGGCAGTGGGTGTCGACGATCCTCGTCCCGAGCCCGCTCGTCACGATCGTGGGCGTCGTGCTCGTGCTGGCGCTGCCGCGTCGGCGACGCCCGGTCGCCCCGGCCTGAGCGGCAGCCGCGGCATCCGCTGACGTCGGTGCACGGATGCCGCGGCGCCTCGGCCGATCGGCCGATGCAGTCGGACCGCACGGCCGATGCGCCCGCCGCCCCGCCCGCGCGACCATCGACGCATGACCGCCACCACCACCGCAGGCCGCGTGACGCGGCGCACGCGCAAGCGCCCCGAGTGGCTCGCGCCCGCGGGCCTCATCGTGCTCAGCCTCGTCCCGATCGCCGCGGGCGCCTTCCGCCTCACCGACCTCACGACCGGCGGCACCGTCACGCCCGAGAACGCCCGGTTCTTCGCCTCCCCCGTGCCCGTGATCGCGCACATCATCGGCTCGAGCGTGTTCCTCCTCCTGGGTGCGCTGCAGTTCGCGCCCTCGCTGCGGCGGCGACGCTGGCATCGCATCTCGGGACGCATCGCCGCGCCCGCCGGCCTCGTCTCGGCGCTGTCGGCGCTCTGGATGACGCTGTTCTACGCCATGCCGGCGATCAACGGGCCCGGCCTCTACGTGATGCGTCTCGTGTTCGCCACGGGCATGGCGGCCGCGATCGTCGTCGCGTTCATCGCGATCCGCCGCGGCGACGTCTCGACGCACAGCGCGTGGATGACCCGCGCCTACGCGATCGGGCTCGGCGCCGGCACCCAGGTGTTCACGTTCCTGCCCTGGACGCTGTTCTTCGGCGCGCCCGACCAGTTCGTGCACACGGTGCTCATGGGCGCGGGCTGGGTCATCAACCTCGCCGTCGCCGAGGTCGTGATCCGACGTCGAGCGCGCGGCACGCGGCGGCCGGGCACGCGGCGGCCCGCGCCGTCGGCGGTGGCCGGTGCCCACCTATCATGAGGGCATGACGAGCCCCGCCCGGGCGCTGTGGGACGCGCCGCCGGCGTCCCCGCCCCCGCCGCGCCGGGTCTGGCGGGACTGGGTGCTCGTCGCCGCGATCCCGCTGCTCGCCCTGCTCGAGGCGCTGCTGCGCACGGATGTCCCGTGGCGCTGGCTCTGGGCGATCCTGCTCATCGCGCTCGTGCCGACGCTCCTGTGGCGGCGCACCCGCCCGTTCACGATGCTCGCCGTCGCGTTCGGCGTCGGCACGATCGTCAGCGTCGCGACGGGCGGCGACCCGCAGCTGTTCACGACGGCGTACTTCCTGCTCCTCGTCTACGCCGTGTTCCGGTGGGGCTCTGGCCGCGCGATGCTCGGCGGCGGGGCGCTCGTGCTCGGCGGCAGTCTGCTCTCGCTCGTCTCCTCCGCGCCGACCGCTGCCGACGTCATCGGCGGCCTGGCCGTGGTCGTCACGACGGGAACGCTCGGCGTCGCGTTCCGCTGGCGCGCCGGCGCGCGGGCCCGGGAGCTCGACCGGATGCGGCTCCTCGAACGCGAGCAGCTCGCCCGCGACCTCCACGACACGGTCGCGCACCACGTCTCGGCGATCGCGATCCAGGCGCAGGCGGGAACCGTGGTCGCGCAGGGCGATCCGGCCGCGGCCGTCGACGTGCTGCGCGTCATCGAGGGCGAGGCGTCGCGCACGCTCGACGAGCTGCGATCCATGGTGCGCGTGCTCCGGCGCACGGATGCCGCGGACCGCGCACCGACGCCCGGCTTCGACGACCTGCGGCGGCTCGCGCGATCGGATGCCGCGGGCTCGGGCTCCACCCCCGGGCCCACGGTCGACGTCCAGGTCGACGGCGACGTCGACGCGTTGCCTCCCCCGGTGTCCGCAGCGGTGTTCCGCCTCGCGCAGGAGGCCGTGACGAACGCGCGCCGGCACGCCAGGAACGCGACGCGCGTCGACGTGCACGTGCGGGTCGACGGCTCCGGCGTGCGACTCGACGTGCGCGACGACGGGGAGCCCGCGGCATCCGCTGCACCCGGCTACGGACTCACCGGCATGGCCGAGCGGGCCGACCTGCTCGGCGGCACGTGCGAGGCCGGCCCGGCGCCGGGCGGCGGGTGGGCGGTCACCGCGGTGCTGCCGCGGGCAGGATGGGCGACATGACCGTGCGCGTGCTCATCGCCGACGACCAGGAGCTCGTCCGCACGGGGTTGCGGCTCATCCTCGACGCGCAGGCCGACATCGAGGTGGTGGGCGAGGCGGTCGACGGCGCCGAGGCCGTGGCGCTGGCGCGCGGCATCCGGCCCGACGTGTGCCTGTTCGACATCCGGATGCCGGTCATGGACGGCCTCGAGGCGACCCGCGAGCTCGCCGGGCCCGACGTCGCCGACCCGCTCCCGGTCGTCGTGATCACGACGTTCGACCTCGACGAGTACGTCTACGAGGCGCTGCGCTCGGGCGCCCGGGGGTTCCTGCTGAAGAACGCCGGGCCGACGCTGCTCGCCGAGGCCGTGCACGCGGCCGCGCGCGGCGACGCGCTCATCGACCCGAACGTCACCGTGCGGCTCATCGCGGCGTTCGCCGGGGCCGGCCGCGGCCCTGGCGGCGCGGCCGGTGCCGGCGGCTCGACTCGCGACAACCGGCCGGCCCGCCCGTCGTCGCCGCTCACCGATCGCGAGGAGGACGTGCTCGCCGGGGTCGCCCGCGGCCTCGGCAACACCGAGATCGGGCAGGAGCTGCACGTCTCGCTCAGCACGGTGAAGACGCACATCGCGAGCATCATGGCCAAGATCGGCGCCCGCAACCGCGTCGAGCTCGCGATCTGGGCGCACGAGCGGCGGCGGTAGCGGCCTCGGCCGGCGTTCGTCGGGCGCGCGTCGGGCGCGCGTCGGCCGCGCGTCAGCCGCGCCTCGGCGCGCCTCGGCGCGCCGATTGTGCGCGGCGCCGAGTCGGAGGATCCTGAATCCATGAGCGACCGAGACGACTTCCTGGCCTGGGTGGACACCGCGCTCGTCGACGCCGAGCGCGCCATGCTCGACGGCGACGAGGGCCCCCGCAAGGAGATCTGGTCGCGTGTCGAGCCCGTGAGCGTGCTCGGCGCGTGGCGCAATGCGGTGGGGCGGGACCAGCTGGTGGAGGCCTTCGAGGTGCTCGCCATGGTCTTCTCGGACTGCACGGACTACCAGATGGACCTGATCTCGTTCGACGTCGTCGGCGACATGGCCTACTCGGTGGGCTACGAGCGCTTCACGACCTCGATCGACGGGGAGCCCCGCACGATCACGCTGCGGGCCACGCAGGTGTACCGCCGCGAGAACGGCCAGTGGCGGGTGGTGCACCGCCACGCGGACGGCGTCGGCGACCACCAGCCGTGACGGGCGCGGCCGACTCTCCAGGGTGAGAGCCGGCCGCGATCGCTGGGCACTTGGGCACCGCGTGCGTCAGGCCGACGCGCTCCCCCACTCGAAGCCGTCGGGGTCGGTGAACGAGCCCGCGTCGCTGTTGACCGTGATGCGGTGCGAGCCGCTGCCCGCTTCGGCGATGCCCGACGTCTTGGCAAGGGCGCGCCGCTTGTAGAGGCCGAGTCCGATCGGGCTCTCGGGCGTCGCGAAGTCGACGTAGCTGCCGAAGCTCTTCGCGGTCGCGAGCCCGCGGTCGCCGTAGAACCGCTTGCTGGCGCCGACGTCCTCGACGCCCAGCAGCAGCACGATGTGCTCGAAGTCCTTCGATGCCGGGCCCGAGTCCTTCTTCGCCGACGTCGCGAGGTTCCAGATCGCGCCGTCGGGCGCCTGCACGACCCCGCCGACGCCCCAGAGCGACTTCTCGACGGGCTTGAGCACGGTCGCGCCGGCCGCGACGGCGGCGTCGAACAGCGTCCGCACGTTCGCGGGCTGCGAGGTGACGAGGGACATGGTGTAGCCGCGGAAGCCGGTGCTCGCGGCATCCGCTCGACGTGTGCGAATGCGGTCGGCGCCCAAGCCGAACGCGTCGGCGTAGAAGCGCTGGGCCGCCTCGGGATCGGCGGCCTCGAGCGTGATGGAGTCGATGGCGGTGATGCTGGTGGTCTGCGTGTTCATGTCCCCGACGCTACGCCGGGCGCGTGACGCCGGACTTCTCGATTCCTGCTCGATCGCGACCGGGCGACGATCGCGTCGATCAGTGCGTCGCAGCCCAGTTCTGCAGCACGGAGAGGCTGATGCCCGACTGCGTCGTGTTCTTCGGCAGCCCGAGCGACTTGGCGACCTGGGTTGCGGAGCATCCGCCCGTGTCGACCACGGTGATGCCCGCCGTGCGGTTCGCGCCGTCGGCGAAGAATCCGGTGGAGCGCGCGTAGTAGCTTCCGGCAGCCGGCTTCTTCACGCTGTCGGGAAGGGTCGTGCCGGCGCACTTGTCGGCGGAGTCGGCGACTCCGTCACGGTCGGAGTCGGTCACGACCGGCGTGGTGCCGCCGCCTCCCGAACCACTCGAGCAGGTGAACGACCAGGTGAGGCTGGTCGGGCGGGTGCCGGCCGCCTCGAGCGACCAGCCGAAGTTGTACGAGCCGTCGGCGGGCGCGGTGAACTTCAGGCCCGACGTGGCGGGAGCCTCCTCGAAGAAGATCCCGTTCCCACCGACGCTCAGGATGATCATGTCGCCCTCGCGAGCCGGCGAAACGGTGACGCCGATCGCCTCGCCCGCCTTCAGCCCGACCGAGTTGACGGCGACGTAGTCGCCCGTGACGGTTCGACCGGCGAAGTACGCGCAACTGTAGGTGGCCGTGGTTGCAGCGGTGGGTCCGGGCTTCGCCGCGGATGCCGGGGCGACGGCGGTCGTGGCGGCCAGGACGAGTCCGAAGACGGCTCCGAGGGCGGCCAGCCCCGTGGTGCGTGCACGTGCTCGCATGGGTGTCTCCCTTGCTCTCCGGTCGCGATGCCGTGGTCGACATCGAACCCGTCGAGCGGGCGCGACACATGGCTTTTCCTATCAGACCAGCCTGAATGCCGCCAGAGCGCATGCCCATCGGGGTACATTGCCACGGTCGGATGGGGTACACGTCGGGCCGGTGGCGAGCGGATGGAGCCCACGTCGGTCGAGGGGCGCCGCCGGAGGCGACGCGTATCGAGAACGGACATGCTGCCAGAATCACGAAGGGCATCCGAACGGAGGAGTTCATGCAGGACGACGACTACGTCGAGCAGGCGCTGCAGCGCGATCCGAAGGTCGCGGACGAATGGCTGCGCCAGAACAACCTGATGTACGGCGGCCTCGTCGGCATCTGCGTCGTGCTGGTGCAGCCGTTGATCACGGATGCCGCGCCGTCGCCGCTCGGGCTCGCGAGCATCGTGCTGTTCGCGATCGCGATCCCGCTGCTCGCCGCGCTCATCGTGCTGAACTGGCAGGAGCTCTACCGCCACCGCCTCGCGACCTCGCGCACGGTGACCGTCGCCCGGTCGCTCGCGATGGGAGCCGCGATCGCCGGCATGGTGACGACGTTCTGGGACGTCAGCTGGATCGCCGGGGCTGCGCTGCTCGTGACCGCGTTCGTCGCGATGTTCGTGCACAGCGCGGGCTATGTGGGCGTCGAGGGGATGCTGCGGTGGGGGCGCTGGTCGGCTGGGCCCGACGCGGAGGGCGGCGCCGCGGCATCCGCTGAGCCTGGCCGATCGGCTGGGCCGGCTCACCCGACAGCAGAGGAAGCCCCGTTCACCATGTGCTGCCTGCTCTGGGCGCAGCCCGGGCTCGAGGACGATCTCGTCGCCTACGAGGATCGCGTGCTCGCGCTGCTGCCCGACTACGGCATCGAGGTGACGGAGCGCATCCGGAGCGATCGCGGGCCCCAGCGCCCGGTCGAGGTGCAGCTCTACCGGGTGCCGGGCCAGGCGCTGCTCGACGCGTACCTCGCCGATCCGCGGCGGCTCGAGCTCGCCGCCGAGCGCGATCGGGTTGTTGCGCGGACCGAGCTGTTCCGGGTGTCGAGCCCCTAGCGGCATCCGGCACTTCGGCACTTCGGCACTTCGGCACTTCGGCACTTCGGCACCCGCGAGGGCACCCCGGGTGCTCACCGCGACGGGTCGAAGGTGCTGTTCATCCGGATGAAGAGCCGGTTCTTCTTCGTGTTCTGGAACGCGGCGCACTGCCAGCGACCATCGCGGCGCAACATCGTGAAGGTCTGCACCTTGTCGATCGGGATGCGTCGCTTGCCGATGCCGCCCTCGGTCAGCACGACCGCGACGTCGTCGCCGATGGGCCGCACCGAGATCACTCGCATGCGCATGCGGCTGCCCTTCTGCCACTTCTCGAACACCGGCACATGACCGCGCTCGATCGCCTCGCGACCCGCGTAAACGATGCCCGCATAGATCACGTAGGTCGCATCGTCCGTGAACTCGTTCGCGTAAGCGGTGGCGTCACCGGCATCCCACGCGGCACTGACGCGTGCCAACGCGGCTTCGATCGTGTCCGGCGTGGTGGTGGTCTGGTCCATGTCATCTCCCCTAGAGTTATCTGCGTACATGCATTAGTTGCACACATGCAGATACTATCGGAGGGCAGCGAACATGGCAACGGACGACCTCGAGCGCCTCTCGGCCGGGTACCGTCGCTACCTCGCGGCGATCGTGATGTTCCACCTGGCAGCTGCCGACGAGGTCGGCATCGGCGCGACCGATTACCAGGCGCTGAACGTGCTCGACGTCGACGGGCCCATGACGAGCGGCGAGCTGGCCCAACGCCTCGCGCTCAGCACGGGCGCCACCACTCGCCTCATCGACCGACTCGAGGCGTCGGATGTCGCGCGGCGCGTGCCCGACCCTGCAGATCGGCGGCGCGTCATGGTCGAGGCGACCGGCCGCATGCCCGACGGGATGGCGGAGGTGCTCGCCGGCGTCCGCGAGCCGGTGAGCAAGGCGTTCACGGGCCTCGATGAGCACCAGCTCGAGGGACTCGCGACGTACCTCGCCACCGCAACGGACGCCTACCGCGCGGCCGCGCGCGATCTCCGCGCTCGATCCTGACGCGAACCGACGGATACCCGGGGCGCGAGGCGGCGCGCACGCGGGTCAGAACCGGGCCGGGAAGCTGAGGAGCACGAGGAACCCGCCCACGGCGATGGCGCCGGCCAGCCCGAGCATGACCCAGGCCGCGACGTGGTGGATGTCGCGCTGGGCCATCGCGGTCAGGAAAAGCACCAGCGCGAACAGCACCGTCAACAGCGAGTAGTTGTCGCCCCGCTCGGTGTACTCGAGCGCGTCCGCGAACCTCGCCTCGGCGTAGGCCGAGCGCTCCACCGCTTCCTCGGTGCCCGGCGGCACGTACTCGGCCATCGAGAACGGCCCTGGCTCAGCCATCCCGTCGGCCTGCCAGGCGTCGAACGCGACGCGGAAGTGCGGCGTGAAGCGTTCCGCGATCTCGTCAGCGAGCACCCGGTCGCCCTGGGCCGTGGCCGTCACCCACTCGGCGTAGATGATCAGGTCGACCACCCGGGCCTCACGTGCCTGGTCGTCGGCATCGGTCGCCTCGACCCGTGCGGTGGATGCCTCGGCGAACGCGATCGACCGCTCTCCGCTCCACTTCGACGCCTGGAACCCGCACCAGGCGGTGAGGATGGCGGTCACCGAGAGCATCGCCACCGCGACGATCTCGATGAAGGGCCGGTGACGCCAGCGCGACACCCGCGCCGGTGGCTCGGCTGTCGGGGCGGCCGTGGCCGAGTCCGCCGATTCCTCGCTCATCGGTACCCCTTCGTCGCCGATCCCGACACGGGCTGCAGCTCACACTGGCACAGCCCGCCGCATCCCCACCACCGTCCCGTTCAGCCGCTCGGCCGTGCGACGACCCTGATTCAGCCGACGGCGTCGCCGCTCGACGCAGCGGTCGAGTAGACGGCGAGACGTCCACGCAGGGAACCGGCGTGCAGCTCGAAGAGGTGGCCGTCGTGGTCGTGGAAGTAGATGGAGTCGCCCTCGCCCTCGACGCGCGAGCGCGGCGGTCGGACGTCGAGCCCGAGCCCCGTGATCGTCTCGCGCAGGGCCGGCAGGTCGTCGCGCCGCACGTGGAACGCGACGTGGTTGTAGGTGCGTGGCAGCGCAGTGTCGCCCTGCATGATGGCGACCCAGGTCGCGGCGTCGCCCTCACCGATGAGGAAGAAGCGCTCTTCCGAGAGCGAGAAGGTGTCGCTCCCGCTGTCGTAGACCCGAACGGCGCCGAGCACGGCCACGAGCACCTGCTCCATGCGATCGAGGTCGCGCACGATGAAGGTGACGTGGCTGAGGCCGCTGCTGCTCATCCGATCACGCTACCGCTGGCGACGCGAGGGGATCACCGGCGCGACGGCGACCGACGCTCGCGGATCGGCGCCTCGGGGTCGACCGCCGCGAGCGCCGTCTCGAGTGCCTCGGCGAGCCGTCGCAGCCCGTCGGAACCGACAGGCGCGAACTCGCGGTCGATGGCCGGCAGGTACGCCTTCGCCCCCGCGAGGAAGCGGCGGCGCCCGTCGGCGGTGAGCACGGCGAAGGCCGAGCGCCGGTCGTCGGGGTTCACTTCGCGGGCGACGAGACCGGCCGCGACGAGGTCGTCGACAAGCCGACTCACACGGGTGCGACTGAGCACGACGCGCTCGGCGAGCTGGCCCATGGTGAGCCGGCCGCCCGCGTCGTTCAGCTCGAGCAGCACGTCGTACCAGCTGAGCGGCAGTCCGCCGTCGCTCGCCACGGCACGCTCGAGTCGCGGCAGCACGGCGGCGTGCAGCCGCAGCAGGGACTCCCAAGCTCGTTCGGCATCACTCGGCATGGATCGACCCTACCACTTGCGTGCGTGCGCACACATATGTCATGCTTGCCGTGCCGCAAATATGTGCGTCCGCACACACTTGAAAGGACTTCGCGCATGACCACGCTCCTGCACATCTCCGCGTCCCCTCGCGGCGACGCCTCGCATTCGCGCGCGATCGCCCGCACCTTCGTCGAGGCGTTCGAGCAGGTCGCGCCGGACGCATCCGTCGACCACTGGAACCTCTGGGACGGATCGCTGCCCGACTTCGGCCCCGACGCCGCCGGCGCGAAGATGCGGGTGTTCGCCGGCGAGGCACCGCAGGGCGCTGAGGAGCTCGCGTGGCACCGCGCCCGACTCGCGTTCGAGCGGTTCGCCGCCGCCGACCTCTACCTGTTCAGCCTGCCGATGTGGAACTCGGGCGTGCCCTATATCGCGAAGCAGTTCATCGATGTCGTCAGCCAGCCGGGCTGGGTGTTCGGATTCGATGGCGAGACGGGCTACACGGGCCTGCTCGAGGGCAAGCGCGCCGCGGTCGTCTACACCAGCGCGGTCTACGGTGACGAGCGGCCGCCGGCGTTCGGCAGCGACTTCCAGCAGCCGTTCTTCGACGGCTGGCTGCGCTGGGCGGGCGTGCACGAGATCGACTCGATTGAGTTCCGGCCGAACCTCGCCGTGGGAGATCCCGAGCCCGGGCGTCTCGCCGCGCACGCCGAGGCGCGTCGCCTCGGGGCTGAGTTCGCGCGCGATGCGCGGGCGGCGGCGGCCTGAGGCGACGAAATGTTCCCGTCACCGACATATCGTGGAGGTGCTGCAGTCGTCTGAACCCGGGGCGGCCCGCGATGTGCGGGAGCATCGCACCGGATCGAAGAGGAGATTCGATGTCCTTCGCTACTGACCGTAGCTCGCGAGTATCACGACGCAGACGCCGAGCAGCACGATGGGCGCCGCGGCGAGGCTGATCAGCGCGCCGACAGCGTAGGAGCGCGCGGGCTTCCAGAACATCAACCCGATCCCGGCGAGCAGCACGAGGAGCCAAGGGAGGATGGGCCAGGGGAACGCACTCCCCGCGAAGACGAGATTCAGTGTGAGGAGGAAGCCTCCGACGGAGATCGCCGTGCCGGCGACGATTCCGATGACCAGGGGCCATCCCCCGATCTTGCCGCTCCGGGACGAAGCGTGCGCCGCGACATCCGCCGCGATGGTCTCACCGGATGCGCCGACATCCGGCCGGGGCTGAACGTGCGAGGTCCACTGCGCACCATCCCACCAGCGGATCGAGGCCGGATCCTGCGGGTCGGGGTACCAGCCGGCGGGGACGCTGTCGCTCATCGTCGAACCTCTCGTGAAGGGATGCGCTGAAGGGGGACGGGTGGTGGGGCGTCGTGAGCGGTTCCTGGAACGGGTGCGGGCAACCGGAAGCGGTCATGGCGGACCATCCAGAGGATGCGCGCGAACAGCACGGGCAGCGTCACCAGCAGGAACAACTGCGGCCGGGTCAGGTCCATCCACGCCACCTCGTTGCCGCGAACGAACTCCACGATGAAGCGGAGCACGCCGTACGCGGCGATGTAGAGGGTGAGGGTCTCCCCCGCGGCGATCGGGCGGTGCCGCAGCCAGAACCAGAGCAGCGCGAACGCGAGCGCATGGAACGCGATCTCGTAGACAAAGCTCGGATGCAGCGGCACCCCGGCCGGCCCGCCCGTGTATGCCGCCGCATCCGCGTCGAGCACGATGCCCCATCCAGCGCCTGTCGGCGTGCCGGGCTTCTCGGTGAGGAGGCATCCGATCCGGCCGATAGCCATCGCGACCGCGACGGCCGGAGCGAACAGGTCGCCCGTGCGGTCGGGGTAGCGGACGATGCGCTTGGCGACGTGCACTCCCAGCCAAGCACCGACGAGCGCCGAGAGCATCGAAGCGTTGCCGTAGGCGAGTTGGTCGATGAGGCTCAGGTTGTGTGTCGGGTCGAGGTGCTGCGCCCACGTGCCGAGCCGCGCCAGGACGGCCGCGCCCGCAAGTGCCCCCAGCATGACGTACCAGACCCGGTCGTCTGATACGCCGCGACGGCGCTTCTCGAAGACGAACACGACACCGCCGGCCAGCAGCCCGAGCGCGACGAACGCGGAGTGCGTGTCGATCGGTGGCAACCAACCGGCGAGATCCTGCAGCGTCGGGAACATGATCAGCCCAGCACGTGGATCCAGAGCGCGATCCAGAACGGGATCGCAACGGCCGACGCGACGGCGAGCACCGTCAGGTAGGCGAGCACGAGGCGGGTGTCGCCGAGCTTGCAATGGGACCGCAGCAGCCCGGCGCGGCGCGCCCGGGCATAGCCGGCGATCGCGATGACGCTGAATGCGAGCACGGCCACGGGCCCGAGCACGCACGCGATCAGCGCGACCGTCGTGAAGACGCACAGCCGCAGCGGGTCGAACGGCGGCGCCGGGTCGCCGACCGACTCGTCGTAGCGATTGAGGTCCGCATACCCGCTCATGCGACGGTCACCGGCAACTGGGTGCGCCCTGTGGCGCGCACCGGGCTGAGGCGCTCGGGTTGCACCTGCGTGCCGGTCGCGGTCGAGAGGCGCGTCCGGCTGAGCGGTGCCCAGGCCTGCACGGCGCAGAACGGGGCGCACTGGTGCGCGTCGGTCGTCTCGTTGACCGTGGCGACGTGCACGCAGCACTGGGTGAGGCGCTCCTCGATCATCGTGTTGATGTCCATGAACGGCTTCACCGTGATGCGCAGGACGCGCTCGCCCAGCATGTTCCGCAGTCGCTGGTGCTGGCCGGGAAGCTGCGACGCGGCGAGCGTCGCCAGCGTGCCGATGCCCAGGTCGCAGGCCTGGCAGATGTCGCGCCAGATGTCGGACATCGATGGATGCGACAGCGACGACTGCTCGCTCAGCAGGTCGAGGAGAGAGCTCTTCACGACCTCGCGTATCCGCTTGTTGACCTGTGAGTCGGCGATCCGGTTCGCGATCAGGTCGGGTTCGAGGTCGAGGAACTCCTTGAGCCGGTCGTGCCCGATCAGTCCGACCAGCGACTTCCAGTCGCCGGAGTCGTCCTTGAGCAGGTAGCCGACCGAGCAGCAGTGCGGATGGCTGCACGGCAGTGCGGTGAGGTCGTGCCAGTTCACCTCGCCGTCGGTCTGCGGGCCGAGGCGCGCGAGCACGCCCGTGTGGGTGAGGCGGTCGGTGGGATCGATCCCCGCCGAGCGGCCCGATCCGAACACCGGCTGGATCGTGACGCCGCCGACGAACGGCGTCGCCATGGCTCGGTGGATGACCGCCCCGATCTCGCCGTCGTTGACCCCGAGTGCGGCGGTCATGGTCAGGGTGGTGAAGACCCCGGCTGCCGAGAGCCGCTCGATCGCGCGCTCCTTGAAGCGGCGGATGTCGGCACCGCGGTGGTACGCCGACGCCTCCTTCGACTCGCCGTCGTACTGCAGATACACCTCGACGCGCTGGCGGTGCTTCTTGAGCACCTCGACGAATGCGTCGTCCTGGGCGATCCGCAGCCCGTTCGAGTTGAGCAGGATGCGCACGACCGGCCGGGCGACGAGGTGCTCGAGAAGCTGCTCGAGCCAGGGATAGAGCGTCGGCTCGCCGCCCGAGAGCATCAGCACGTCGATGCGATTGTTCTCGCGCGCGAGACGCGCGTCCACCGACGCCAGGACCTGGGCGAGCGGTGCGATCGCGGATGCGGCAGGGCTCGACTCGGCGAAGCACGTCGGGCACCGCAGGTTGCAGTGGTCGGTGATGTCCTGCAACAGGATGCACGTGTGCTGGGTCTGCATCTGCGGCAGGCCGTCCTCGTACGCCGACGGCACCGGCTTGAAGTTGCCGATCGTGTCGGGCGAGTGCACCTTCGTCGGCGCAGTCCACTGCTCCAAGTACGTCAGGATCTCGGCCGACTCGTCGTACATCGTGCTGATCATGCCGTGGTCGGGGCATCCGCGCTCGAGCCAGACCCGGCCATCGCGGTCGGCGAGCCAACCGGAGAGCCGTCGCACCTCCGACAGCGGGCGATCCGGATCCTCATCGTGGCAGCGCGGGCAGAACGCGTTGACGTAGCGATGGATGCGGTAATCGCGCAGCGGCATCCCGGCACCTGCGGCCTGTTTCATGCGCTCACACTAGGGCGCGTCGAGGGTGTGGTCGGTGAGTCCTGGGTACGTGTCGCGCGATGTGATGTCCGATCAGGTCTGGGCCGTGATCGGCCCGGCCACAGGCCAACGAGCGGCCCCGCACCCGCGCTCCGCGAATTGGGGGACAAGCGAAGACCCGGCCGCTCCAAGGAGCGACCGGGCCTTCGCGCGGGGGATCTCGATACGCGTCGCCTTCGGCGGCGCTACTCGACCACCGGCACTACGCCGCCAGCGGCACGTCCACGGTCGCGCGCGCCACCGGGGTGACCACGAGCGACCCGTCGACCGCGTCGACCTGCACCGCCTCGCCGTCGCCCAAGGCGCCGGTGACGAAGAGGTCCGCGATGCGGTCCTCGACCTCGCGCTGGATCAGGCGACGCAGGGGGCGAGCACCGTACTCGGGCTCGTACCCGTGCTCGGCGAGCCAGGCCACCGCGGCATCCGTGGCCTCGAAGCCGACCTCGCGAGCCGAGAGCCGCGCGACCGTCGCGCCGAGCATGAGGCGCACGATCTCGGCGATCTGCTCCTGCGTGAGCTTGGTGAACAGCACGATCTCGTCGATGCGGTTCAGGAACTCGGGGCGCATGGCCTCGCGGAGCTTGCCCATGACCCGCTGGCGCACGTCGTCCTGCGACGAGAAGCCGTTCGCCGCGGCATCCGTCGACGCCACGAAGCCGAGTGCACCCGACCGCGACGCGAGGAACTCGGAGCCGAGGTTCGAGGTCATCACGACCACCGTGTTGCGGAAGTCGACCGTGCGACCCTGACCGTCGGTGAGGCGGCCGTCGTCGAGCACCTGCAGCAGCAGGTTGAACACGTCGGGATGCGCCTTCTCGATCTCGTCGAACAGCACGATCGAGTACGGGTTCCGACGAACGCGCTCGGTGAGCTGGCCCGCCTCGTCGTAACCGACATAGCCGGGAGGGGCGCCGACGAGCCTCGACACGGTGTGCCGCTCGCCGAACTCGCTCATGTCGAAGCGGATGATCGCGCCCTCGTCGTCGAACAGGCGGTCGGCCAGCGCACGCGCCAGCTCGGTCTTGCCGACGCCGGTCGGGCCGAGGAACAGGAACGATCCCACGGGACGCTTCGCGTCGCCCATGCCGGTGCGGTTGCGGCGCACGGCGCGCGCGACGGCGGTCACGGCGTCGTCCTGCCCGATGACCCGGGCGTGCAGCTCCTGCTCGAGCTCGGCGAGGCGCTCGCGCTCGCCCTCGGTGAGGCGGTTGACCGGGATGCCGGTCGCCCGCGAGATCACCGCGGCGATCTGCGCCTCGTCGACGATGGTGTCGGATGCCGCATCGGAGCCGCCGGCCTGCGCAACCTTGCCGCGCTTGATCGCGTCAGCGGTCGCCTCGTCGAGCTTGTCCTGCACCTTCGAGATCTCGTCGCGGATGCGCGACGCCTCCTCGTAGTGCTCGGCCGTGACCGCCGCGTTCTTGTCGGCCTCGAGCTCGGCCAGTCGGCCGATGAGCTCGGACACGTCCACCTTCACGCCGAGGCGGAGGCGCAGTCGCGCGCCGGCCTGGTCGATGAGGTCGATGGCCTTGTCTGGCAGGACGCGCTCGCTGAGGTAGCGGGCGCTCAGCTCGACAGCCGAGCGGATCGCGGCATCCGTGTACTCGACGCCGTGGTGCTGCTCGTACGCGGGCTTGAGGCCCTGCAGGATCAGCACCGAGTCCTCGATCGACGGCTCGCCGACCTTCACGGGCTGGAAGCGACGCTCGAGCGCCGGGTCCTTCTCGATCTGGCGGTACTCCTTGAGCGTGGTCGCGCCGACGAGGTGCAGCTCACCCCGCGCGAGGCGCGGCTTCAGGATGTTGCCCGCGTCCATGCCGCCGTCACCGGCACCGCCCGCGCCGACAACCGTGTGCACCTCGTCGATGAACACGATGAGCTCGCCCTTGTGGGTGGCGATCTCCTCCATGGTCTTGGTGAGGCGCTCCTCGAAGTCGCCGCGATAGCGGGTGCCGGCGAGCATGCCGGGCAGGTCGAGCGAGATGACGCGCTTGCCGAGCAGCGCCTCGGGGACGCTCTCTTCCACGATCGCCCGGGCGAGCCCTTCGACGATCGCGGTCTTACCGACGCCGGCCTCGCCGACCAGCACGGGGTTGTTCTTCGTGCGTCGGCTCAGGATCTCGATGGTCTGCTCGATCTCGTCGACGCGTCCGATAACGGGGTCGAGCTCGCCGTCACGGGCGCGCTGCGTGAGGTCCATGCCGAACTTGTCGAGCATGGGGGTATCCGTGGGTTGAGTAGCGCTCGACGAAGTCGAACGCGTATCGAAACCCTCGTCACCGAGCGACTCGGGGTCAACGGTCTCCCGCATCCCCTGCGTGAGCGCCTCAGCAGTCACGCCCGCGCGCGCCAGCACCTGGCCGGCCGGGGCATCCTGCCCCAGCACGAGCGCGAAGAAGAGGTGCTCGGGGTCGATGTACGTCGAGCCGCTCGAGCGCGCCACTTGGTACGCGTGGAAGAGCGCGCGGGACGCCGACGGCGTGATGGTGGCCGCGTTGATGTCAGCCACATCGGATGCCGCGGGCAGGCGCGCCTCGGTCGCGGTGATGATGCGCTCCGGCGCGACGCCGATGCGCTGGATGGCCTGCGTGACCGCCTCGTCCTCGACGATGACGCGCAGGATGTGCAGCGCGTCGAGCTCGGTCTGTCCGCGCTCGAGCGCGAACTTGCCGGCACGCTGCAGGATGCTCTGGGTGCGCGCGGTCAGGAACCGGCTGAGGTCGATCGACCGCGCCTGCCTGGCCTGCTCACCCGCGAGATACCGGGCGAGGAACTCGTCGAACGAGTTCGCGCCGGTGTCGCTGAAGTCTTCGGGCACCTAGTCCTCCTGGGGAACTTGAGTTGGGTACGCTCAAGTTCAACGCGGTGGGGGCGTGGGTATTCCCGCGATTGGACTCGTTATTCAGACGAGGCGGACCACAAATCGCGACCACCTGAGCTTGCGACACCTGGCGGAAGACTACGTGGCGATGTCTGGCGTCAACTCCGGCAACCACGTAGCCAGCCGACTGCCCGGGCCGACCGGCTTGCGAACGTCCGATGACGGACCCTCGCGAGACGTCCGTACCTCCAGCTGGTTGACGAGCGGGCGGCTGAACCCGATCACTACGCCGGCGGGCCGGCCGGGATTCGTGTCGTCACCGAAAGTGAGCGGACCTTCCCGGGGCTACGGAAATCCGGCTCTTCGTTATGAAGCGGGGCGCGGGTCTGGTTCGCCAGGGCTTGTGCCTGCCAGCGGCGAGCAGGATGCGTAGTTGGTGGAGTTGGGAAACGGTGCGCGAGCCTGAGGATCTTCTCGACGATGAGGTCGATGGCCTCGGTGCCGCCGTTGTTGGCCCCGCCGGTGTCGAAGTAGGCCAGGAACTGGGTCCGCCAAGCCCGCAGGCTCCGGCCGAGCCGGGCGACCTCGTGTACAGGGAAGGTGTGGAACGACTCGAGGATCTTCTCCGCGTCCCCTCGCCCGTCGACAGGCTGGTCGTGGCGGTAGACCGCACGGAGCTGCCGGTAGCACTGCCCGCGACGGTGACGTGCCAGTCCGGTCACCCGAGTGCAGGAACGCGTCGATCTTCGCGAGCTGCCGTTCAGTCAGGTGCCCGATACCGTGCCTCAGCAACCCGCGGATCCTGCACAGCGGGTCGTCCGTGTGCGCCGCGTGTCCCAACGTTTGCTGCTGCATGCGTTGACGGGCCTTCGCGAGCACCTTCACGCTGAGCCGGACCACTTGGAACGCGCCCAGCACGACGACAGCGTCGGGCAGCTCGTCCCGGTCCCGGATCGCATTCGCGTACCCGCGGAACGGATCCAGCGCAGCATGCTAGACGGCTGGCGTGAAGCCTGCGGGCGCGCTGCGAAGCCACGCCGCGTACGCGCTACCGGACCGGCCGGGCACCACATCCAGCAACCTCGCCCCGGACCCGCCCGTCGCCATCGTGTGTCAGGCCCACCATCGAGGTGACCGCCCGGTCTTGGCCACGACGGGACGGCTTCCAGATGTGCTCGTCCAGCGTCTTGTACGGTATGCCCAATGCTCGATGCCGTGTTGGGTGCACCGGCACGAGTCATGGCAGCGACTTTGGGGGACGGATGAAGTATCGGAACGCCACCCATGCATTTGTTTCCGAGCTGGCTCAGTTACGAGAACGTGGACAAGTCGTCGAAGTGCGCGGGGCTACCACTACGGAGTTACTGAGCCGTCTTGTTGTTCTGGAACGGCCGACGGAACGATTCATCACCGTTCCGGGTCGCCGCAACGATCCCTGGGCCACCGTAGCTGAGACAATGTGGGTAATTGCTGGCCGTGAAGATGTGGCCTATCTCGAACGTTATCTGCCGCGCGCCCCGGACTATTCGGACGATGGGCAGGTTTGGCGAGGTGCGTATGGACCTCGCATCCGCGATTGGGCCGGAACTGACCAAGTGGATGAGGTCCGGCAACTCTTGCTCAATGACCCGCTGACGCGGCGTGCTGTAATCAACATCTTCGACCCCGCCCGTGACTTTATCGAGACTCGCGACGTTCCTTGCAACAACTGGATTCATTTCATCCAGCGGGACGGGCGCCTCGACATGAACGTGGCGATTCGATCGAACGACATCGTGTGGGGATTCTCGGGAATTAACACGTTTGAATGGAGTGTCCTCCACGAGATGATGGCCTACTGGACGGGCTTTGGCGTCGGCCATTGCTCGTACTTCATTTCGTCACTTCATTTCTACAATGATCGGCTGAATCAGGTGGATCGAACGCTGTCTGGCTTTTCCGGAGGGTCTGGTTACGAAGCGGGATGGGTCGCTCCGTCATTTATCACGGCTTGGGAAGATTTCCCAATGGTCATGCAGGAGTGGTTTCGGATCGAGCATGAGCTCGCGAGCGGGGCCGACGCTGCCGCAGCGATCACCCAGTTTCCGGACCCACTGCTGAGGCATTTCCTCGAGCTGCTGCGCATCAAGTGGCTTCAGCGAGGTGACGTCAACGACGGAGCCCTGATGACGGAGGTCGAGAATCTCGGCCGAACCGACGGCGCGTTCGCCCTCCGCGAGTTGTTGTTTCGCGACTCTGCGTTGATCGCCAATGCAGGAACAGCCCACGGGGCTGACGAGCTGCGTGACGATATCTCCAGGCTCCACCGCATGAAGGACGCTGCATACGGTGACGCTTGGAAGCGGCGCGGCGAGCTGATCAGCATCGCGTCAAACTTGGCCAGGAAGGCCGATCGAATCGGGAGCGTAACTGCCGGTGCTCCCGCAGGCTCAGAGTCGTTGCTCGATACGGCCGTCGACCTGCTTGTCTACGCTCTAAAGTATCAGCTCTTCATCATGGAGCATGATTCAGAGCTGGCGGCCCACACACTCGGGACGTCAGGGCTTCCGTTCAGTGACGGCACTCGGTGGTTCGACGCCCTGCTCTGGCACCTCGATTTCGATGTGCAGGTTGGGAGCGTCGAGCAAGAGGCTGTACAAACGGTCACAGCGTTCAATCGACTTGACGAGCTGCTTCAAGACACACCCGAAGGACCGTGGGCGACCAAGCAGGTCCTTGCCGAGCACCTGACGGTGAGCGCATTGCGGTTGGTCCATGCCGTCGCCGCCGTCGATTGGGGTGCCCGCTCGGCGCTTCGCCGCGAGGCAAGGGGCGAGCGATGAACGATACGAGCGCCAAACTCCTGGACGATGTCGCCGCGCTGGTCGAGGGCGGCGAGACATCGTTTGGTCTCGTCGGCGACGCGACCATCTCTCTTCCGGTGTCGAGGTGGTTTCGTGAGAACGCACCCGGCTGCTCACTCGACGCCTTCGGCCTCGCAGCCGCAACCGCTCTGGGTTTGGCGTCTCACCGGTACGCGGAGCTTGAGGTCATCCGACCAGCGAACCTCATCGTCGCGGCCGATGCAGACAAGGAGCTGGTGATCCGACACTGCCTCCCGTTCATCGACTACGTCCCCCGACTGCTTGTGGCGGGCTATGGTCACTACCAATTCCACGACCAGCGTTTCGAGGCGATCCGATCAAGCCTGATGGTACCTTCGCTCGCGAACGGCTACCCGAACACACTCGTGCACCTTTACCAGTGCATGGTGAATGCTGCACGCCTCGGTCTACAGGGCTCGGTCGTCGAGTTCGGTACGTACAAGGGCGGGACAACACGATTCCTCGCTGAAACAGTCCGCGAGCTCCACCAGCAATGGCGCGTGGTCAGCCTCGACAGCTTCGACGGCTTTCCACCGCGGCGCTCGCCACTCGACATGTACGACCATCCAGGGGCAGAGTTCCGCGACCTCGCGGCGGTTGAGCGCTATCTTGAGTCCTGTGGCGTCGACCTCCTCGCCGGAGACATCGTCCTCACGGCCCGCCAAGTGGCCGGGCGGCCGGTGGTGCTCGCCTTCATCGACACCGACAACTACAGCGCTGCGACCGCGGCACTGGACGCCATACAGGATCACGTCGTACCCGGAGGCGCGATCGTCTTCGATCATTTCACTGGCGTCGACCGCTTCCGATACACCCTCGGCGAGAGAATGGCCGCGGCGCGATTACTTGACGATTCACGCTATTTCAATTTGCACGCAACAGGCGTATTTCATAGGCAGAAGTAAACGGAGATCCACATAGAATGGCAAAGCCAAAGCCAAGACCAGGCGTGTACGATCTATATTGGCAGTTTGCGGCACGCAGGCAGCACGCATTCGAGTCGCGAATCGCAGGAAATCCTTGGCCCTGGACGTCGGATCCAATCTTGCGCGCGTACAAATTCTGCAACGTTTTCCGGGCCGCGGATCGCGTTAGTCAGTACATGATTCGAAATGTTGCATATCGCGATGACGATTCGTCAGCACAGGATCGGTTATTTCAGATCGTTGCCTTCCGAACCTTTAGCAATATCGCGACGTGGGAGTACGTGACCACTTGGCTGGAGCATTCCCCGCGCATTGACGACCTCGGTTCGGGTCAGTTTGAGGCTGCGCTCAATGCAGCACTCGAGGCCAATGGCGGCCTATACACCGGGGCGTTCATTCTCTGCGCGACTAATGCCTACGGTAGGTCCCGCAAACACCTCAACCATGTAGAGCTCTTCCGCGACATGTTCGTGAAGCGTGACTTGGGAACGAAACTGCTCACGGCGACCTCCCTTCGAGAAATTTACGATCGTCTTCACACCTTTCCCCTCATGGGCGATTTCATGTCATACCAGACGGCAATCGATC
This sequence comes from Agromyces mariniharenae, assembly GCF_008122505.1. NCBI lineage: Bacteria > Bacillati > Actinomycetota > Actinomycetes > Micrococcales > Microbacteriaceae > Agromyces > Agromyces mariniharenae. The sequence goes on from NZ_VSSB01000001.1 coordinate 835,135, forward strand.
TGAACTACTCCGACTACATCAACTTCTCAGAGGACGACTTCACGCAACCTGGGCCAGGCGCTGTTCGCGGTATCAAGAAGGTCTTCACCGACTTGGACGGGCTATCCCCGCAAGAGGTGATCATGTGGATGGTTGATCACCAGGAGGAAGAGTTCGAACGTCTCGGTCTGGAGTTCAATGGCCTCTGGGGGCGCCGGCTGCATGCCATCGACGCGCAGGGCCTCTTCTGCGAGACAGACAAGTACTGTCGCGAGGCCGTGCCAGAGCTCCGGAGTGCTCGCTCCCGCATAAAAGCGCGATTCGTGGAGTCCCCTGCCCCGATTGAGCTCTTTTTCCCACCCAAGTGGGGTCTCAACAAACTGGTTCCGCGACAGCCTGTGCTCGGGAGCTCACGGCCGGACGCACTCATTCCGATGTTCTAGGTCCGGAGGGTTGACATCAGTGTCGGATTATCCGACACTGATGTCATGACAGGTGAAGCCCAGAACGAGGGTCTGTTCCCTGCGGTGGCGGACATCGGATCCCCAACTCGCTCTCAGTCGTTTGACGCGCTGGGGGCACCTCTTTCGCCTGAAGCTGCACTTGCAATGACGTCTGGCGAGGTCGAGTCCGCTGTCGCGAATGTGCTCGCAGATCTCGACGGCATTGACTCTGGCACCTTCTTCGCTGAAGCCTCTCGCACGCCCCGTGGGGACGTGGTGCTTGATTCTCCCCAGGCGGTCTTTGTGATCGCGAGGTTCAACCGGGTCTTCGGCAAGAAGAAGCTGATCAAGCTGTCGACAGTCACGGAGACCGACTGGTCGACACTCCATGCTCTTGTCGCCGTCTTAGTGCAAGCGCTGTTGGCACGACGAAAGGTTGCGGCATGACCCTCTCGCTCGGCACCTGGCCGTCAATCGAGGAGGCGTGGTGGCAGACAACGTCAGGTCTTCTTTCGATGCCCGATGGACGTGCCGTGAACACAGTCGTCACAGTCGACCGACCTTCACTGGAGGTCGCGACGTCTTTCGTCGAACCGATCGACCTGATGCTTACCAGCCATGGCAGGCAACCGATTCGCACCGTGGCAAACACGCTCTTTCCGAGTCGCCTCTATAGGAGCCCAGGCTTCACATGGCAGCCAGACTCGGACGAGAAGACCGCTGCGCTCGACGCAGCGGCCGACAAACTCTACGGCAACTATCTCGCGATGCTCCCGACCCTTATGACTGACCGACTCAACGCATCCGGCACCTACTTCAGTCGGATGATCGCATGGCCCGGAAAGGAGGTAACGGGCGGCGTCAACCAGTTAGCGAAACGTATTCACTACCTTCGGGCCGTGAAGGGCCGCGCCCACAACGCGAGCGATGTGACGCTCCAATCGCCTGACGACGTCGACGCTCTTTCACCGCTGCCGATTCAGGAGTACGCCGCAACCGACGATCGACAGCTCTCGTTCCCGTGTTTGGTGCATGTGTCGCTGACAACGCTTCACGGCCGGCTCTCAATGGTGGCCGTGTATCGGCACTGGTTCGTGATCACGCGCGGGTTCGGCAACCTGGTGGGACTGAGCCGTCTGCTGCACTTCTTGGCAGAACAATCGGGCTACGCAGTCGGTGAGCTCATGATCGTTGCAACCAAGGGAAGCGCTGAGCGATCCCCCTATCGAGTGGAAGGGATCAAGCAGCTGCTCACGACCACGCGCGATCTGCTGGGCGCCCCTCCTGTTGCCAGCGATGCCAACGCTCCCGAGAAGGTGCCAGTATGACCCTCCGCGTCCACGTTGGAACCGATCTCGTCACGATCTCTCGCATCGACGCAATGACCGTGAAGGGTGGCCGGGACTGGCTCGAGTCGATTTGGACCGCCCAGGAGCTCGCGTACTCTGAGTTGAGGCCCGACCGCTTGGCGACGCGCTGGGCGGCTAAGGAAGCCACAATCAAGGCACTTGGGCTGGGCATCGGGAGAATCGAGCCGATCGATATCGAGATCGTCTCGACTTCCGGCGCGGCGCCGTCGTTGAGACTTTCAGCCTCCGCTGAGCGGCGCGCGTCGGAGATGAAGGTGACATCGATGTCCGTGTCACTCAGTCATGAACGCGACCTTGCGCTCGCGTATGTTGCACTTCTCGCAGAGGAATAGAAATGCCCACTCCATCCTCACAACCAGATGACGAGCTCGTCGCGCTGGGAACGCGCCTCCGCGATGCGCGTGAAACGATCGGCTTTACGCAATCTGAGGTCAGCGGGGCGATCGGCATCCCGCGAACAAGCGTTCTTGCGATCGAGGCTGGCAAGCGAAACGTGACAACCGCCGAGCTCAAGAAATTCGCACGCTTGTACCGCCGGAGCATCGAATGGTTGCTCGGGGAAGCTGAGCCCGACCTCTCTTCGAACGTGGCACTCTTCCGGGCCACAGATGCACTGTCCCCTCGAGACCGAGAACAGGTCCTTCGCTTCGCTGAGTTCCTTGCGTCCGGCAGGCCACCCGAAGACTCAGGTGCCTCGTAATGCGACGCCGGGAAGGACGACTTGATGCGATGCAGGCGGCGGCGGACGCGCTGCAGGACCTGGACATCGACCAGACGCGTCCGGTCGACCCTTTTGATGCAGTGGCTCGCCTCGACCTCGAGTTGCTCTTCGCACCTCTCGACAATTTGCTCGGCGCGATCGTTCCCAGTCCGACCATGTCTGCAGCTTCAGGCGTCTTGATCACGACCGAACGGCAGGCATCAATCCAGCGATACACCGCGGCTCACGAAATCGGCCATTGGTACCTCGACCAGGATTACCTCGCGGTCGACATACAGGTCGACACGCAAGACGAGGTGGTCGGCATTCCATCGAACGAAAGGGAGCGCCGGGCACAACTTTTCGCGTCGTACTTTCTCATGCCGCTCCCGCTCGTCAGTCGAACGGCCAGGCGCCACGGCCTCCGCCGCGGCGACGAAGCAACGGCGGTCCAGGCGTACGCGATCGCCCGGGATATGCATGTGAGCTTTGAAGCGGCTACCCGACAGCTTTACAACTGTGGCTTCATCCTGGATTCAAACGTGAGATCGCTGCTGAAGTCTCGACCAATCAGCGTCAAAAGCGAGCTCGCCCTCGGGCATCGGCCGACCGAAGCTCGCGGCGATGTCTGGACGGTGGCCGGCGAAGACCCGCCGGCCGAGCTCGAGGTGTTCGAGGGTGACGATGTGGTGGTTTCACTTCCCGAGAACCGGACCACAGGGTACAGATGGCTGTCGGCCGACAAGACAGACCCCGCCCGTAGGCCTGCACGACCCGCACCGCCCAGTTTCGGCGGAACGGAGGGGGAACTGGACACAGCCTCGGACCGTGTCGATCGCCAAGAGCTCGTCCCCCGACCCGAGCTCGAGACTTCGCTCCCGCTTGTTTACGACGATTTCCAGCTCAGTTCCTCCGCTGGGCCGGCGGACGCCGGTCTACCGGTGGGAGGTGGCGGCAACCGGTACCTCATCCTCTATGCTCAGGCTCCTGGGGTTTGGGAGGAGCACTTCCAATACGCCTCTCCCTTCCGTCCTGATTCGGAACCGATCGATGACGTACGGCTTCGATTCGCTGTGCGCCCGAAACCAGCGGTCGAAACTCGGCAACGATGGTTGGACGAATTCAAGCGTGCCCCGGACTTCAATGACTAGACCGAATATCGACCTTCGTGAGCGTCTTGCGCCCGGCATTCACGACCAAGGCCCAAGACCAACCTGCGTGCCCTTCGCGGTCTCATTGGCACACGAGTCGAATCGTTATCAGGCGCGGGACCCCGCCGCCGCGCTCGCGCCTGAGGCGATTTGGGAGCACGCCTGGAATCGCGGTCTCGCTGGGCACAACGGCATGGACCTAGCGCACGCCAACGACGCACTGCGAGAGCGCGGTCAGCCAGAGGACCAGAATTGGCCTTACGATGCGACACTCGGCTCAGATACCGAGCCGCCGCCCCTAAGTGCCGGAGTACCACCGTGGCACGTCGCAGAGCTCAGCACCATTCCTCTGGCCTTGGATGGCGTCGAGGACGCCGTCGAGGATTCGATAGCGGCGGGCCGAGTGGTGGTCCTCGTTCTCGGCGTAACGGCTGCATTCGACTACCCGGACGCGGATGGGCTGATCCTTCCTTCGCCGGGGCCTGGGCACCGAGGGCTACACGCGGTCGCAGCAGTCGGTGCTGCTGAAGTCGCGGGCTCCGGCCGATGCCTGTTGATCCAGAACAGCTGGGGGGAGGGTTGGGGCCTCGGGGGCTACGGCTGGCTTCACCCCTCCTACATTCAGGGTCTGGGAATCTCCGCACATGAAGTTCTCCGACTCCCCATGCGCACACCTGTCCGCACGGACGTGACCACGGTGACCCGCGCGCGCTAGCTAGCGGGAGTCGTTCCTGCTGGCGCGGATCGTCCTCCAGAAGCAACCCGCAGCGCTCCCATCGCAATATGTGCTGTCATGCACTTTGCTCAGCCAGTTCTTTGGACCGCCGCAACGGATGGTCGGAACAGACCTTCAAGTTCTTGGACGAGCGTGACCAATGGATGCCACTAGTCACGGTCTGTACCCAGTGCGGCACCAAGCGGGCTCGCCCTGGCGAAGTGAAGAGGACGTGGGCTGAGCTGATGGAGATGGACTAGCTGCGCATTCACGGTCTACCCCGAACCTACCCGAGCGATATATCGTTGATATATCGTCGAGACCCGACCAGGGCCCGCTTCAGGGAGGTCATCATGAGCGATTCGTACATGGGCGGCGGCGGCTTCGCCGGTTCGTCGAGCAACTGGGGCCAAGGCGCTCCCGGCCCGAACCTGTGGGACGCCCTCAACCAGCTCCGCGGCATGTTCGAGCAGAAGGCCGGCCCGCGAATGGGCCGCGGCGACGTCCGCGCGGCGGTGCTCGCGCTCCTCGCTGAGAAGCCGATGCACGGCTACCAGATCATCAGCGAGATCGCCGAGCGCAGCGGCGGCGCGTGGAAGCCGAGCGCGGGCTCGGTGTATCCGACGCTGCAGCTGCTCACCGACGAGGGGCTCGTCACCGCAGAGGAGGCGGATGGCCGCAAGACCTACTCGCTGACGGAAGCGGGACGGGCGGAGGCCGAGGCATCCGCTGATCGCCCGGCGCCGTGGCAGACCTCGAGCCCGCGCGACTTCGGACCCGGCGGGGCGCTGCCCAAGGCCGGCATCGAGCTCGCGCAGGCGGCGGCGCAGATCCAGCGTTCGGGCACGCCCGAGCAGGTGAAGCAGGCGGTCGAGGTGCTCGACGACGCGCGTCGTCGGCTCTACTCGATCCTCGCCCAGGGCTGACTCGGTGCCCTCGACACGTCGGCGTCCAGCAGGCAGGATGCCCGATGTGGGGAACACTCGCGCCCGCTACCGGCGGATCCTTCGATTCGCCGCGCGATACATCGTCCAGACGTGGTGGTACGAGCTCGTGCTGCCGCGCATCGGCTTGGGCAAGGTCGCGGCGCGCGGGCGCGAGGCGCGGCTGACGACGATCGCCCGGCACTTCCACGCGCTCGCTGTCGACCTCGGCGGCCTCATGATCAAGGTCGGTCAGTACATGTCGTCGCGGCTCGACGTGCTGCCGCCCGAGATCACGCGCGAGCTGGCCGGCCTCCAAGACGAAGTGCCGCCCGTGCCGTTCGACGCGATCCGGCAGCTCGCCGAGGCCGAGCTGGGCGTGCCGCTCGAGCGGGCGTATGCGTCGTTCGACCCGACACCGCTCGCCGCGGCATCCCTCGGCCAGGCGCACCGCGCCACGCTCTCGCCGCTCGACGCCGCCGACATGGGCTACGACGAGGCCGTCGTCAAGGTGCAGCGACCGGGCATCGAGACGATCGTCGACGTCGACCTGTCGGCGCTGCGTCGCGTCGCCGGATGGCTCAGCCGCGTGCGATTCGTCGCGAACCATGTGGACGTCCCGTCCCTCGTCGAGGAGTTCGCCACCACGAGCCTCGAGGAGATCGACTACCTGCACGAGGCGGCCAACGCCGAGCGATTCGCCGCGAGGTTCGCCGGCGACCCGCGCGTCGCCGCGCCCGAGGTCGTCTGGGAGCGCACCACGCGCCGCGTGCTGACGCTCGCCGACGTGACCGCCATCAAGATCAACGACCGCGCGGCCCTGCTGGCCGCGGGCATCGACCCGAAGGCCGTCGCGAAGCAGTTCGCGACCGTCATGTTCGACCAGCTCTTCCGCGACGGCTACTTCCATGCAGACCCGCACCCCGGCAACATCTTCGTCACGCCGGTCGAGCGGGTGACGGATGCCGCGTCGCCGGCCGCGAGGGGCACGGATGCCGCGTCGCCGGCCTCGAACGTGACGGCTGCGGCATCCCCTCGCTCGTCGCCGGCCTACCGGCTCACGTTCATCGACTTCGGCATGATGGGCGAGGTGCCCGACGGATTGCGCCGCGGCCTGCAGCAGCTCATGCTCGCGGTCGCCGCGCGCGACGGAAAGCGCCTCGTCGAGAGCATCCGCGGTGTCGGCATCCTGCTGCCGTCGGCCGACACGGCCGAGCTCGAACGCGCGATGTCCGAGCTGTTCGCCCGCTTCGGCGGGATGGGCCTGGCCGAGGTGCGGCAGGTCGACGAGCGCGAGCTGCGCAGCTTCGCGATCGAGTTCGGCGAGGTGGTGCGGGCGCTGCCGTTCACGCTGCCCGACAACTTCCTCCTCATCATCCGGGCGATGTCGCTGACCTCTGGCATGTGCAGCTCGCTCGACCCCGACTTCAACATGTGGGACGCCGTCGAGCCCTACGCCGCGCAACTCCTGCGCGACGAGCGCGGCAATTTCGTGCAGGCGCTCGGGCAGCAGGCGCTGTCGTATGCGAGCACGCTCGCCGGGCTCCCCCAGCGCGTCGACGCACTCGCGACCCGTATCGAGGACGGGCGCGTGGTCGCGAGCTCACCGAAGATCGAGCACCGGATGGTGCGACTCGAGAACGCGGCCCAGCGGGTCGTCTCGGCGGTGCTGTTCGTCGGCCTGTTCCTCGGCGGGGTCCTGCTCCGCAACGACGAGCCGGTGTGGGGCATCACGCTGATGGTGCTGTCGGTGATCCCGTTCCTGCATGCCGTGTTCGCCGGGCTGTTCGGCCGGCGGCGCGGGCCGCGGTGACGGCCGCGGTGACGGATGCCGCGCCTCCGCGGCATCCGTCGTGCAGGTCAAACCCGCTCGAACACGATCGCCGCAGGGAAGCGCTTGAGCACCGGCCGGAACGGCGCCTTCGCGCGACGCTCGGCCTCAGCGGCGTCGACGATCCGCGGATGCACCAGTTCGACATCGCGCCCCTTCCACCGGAGGGATGCGCCACCGGATGCCACGACGTTGCGCGCCCAGTTGGTCGTCCCGCCCCACGGCAAGCCGATCATGATGATGGAGGCATCCGTCGTCGGCACCACCGCGATCGGCGTCTCGTACGCGGTGCCGCTCCGGCGCCCTCGGTGGCGGATGATCGCCCAGATCGGGGTCCAGCGGCGGCCCGCCAGGGCTCGTGCGACGGGCGCGGTCGCGTTCACGAGCCGGCGGGGCGGCCCGCCCGAGGCGCGCGGCACTTGCGGTCGGGACTGTTGGGGCGTGTCGTTCATGGAGAGAGCGTCGTTCATACAGGGAGAACGGATGAGCCGGGCCGGATGTGACATCCCGCGGCGAAATTCGACGCGGCATCCGTGCTTGCGTCACATTCGCGGCCGATGGATCGTCTACATCTCATGACCGAGTTCGCCGACCTCTGGACCGCGCACCGGCCCGTCGTGCGCGACGTCGCCTACCGGGTGCTGGGTTCCGTGGCCGAGGCCGAGGATGTCACCCAGGAGACCTACATCCGGCTGCTCGCTCGCGGCGACGAGCCCGACGCGGCGCCGCTCGACGACCCGCGCGCCTGGCTCGTGACGGTGGCGTCGCGACTCTCGATCGACCGGCTGCGCGCGCACGAGCATTCCCGCCGCGGGTACGTCGGGCCCTGGCTGCCTGAGCCGATCGTCACCGACGATCGCATCCTCCCCGAGGACCGGGTCACCCTCGACGACTCGGTGCGGATGGCGCTGCTCGTCGTGCTCGAGCAGCTCACGCCCGCGGAGCGCACGGCGTTCCTCCTCCACGACGTCTTCGACCTGGGGTTCGACCGCATCGCGGACGTCCTCGGGGTGAGCCCGGCGAGCGCGCGGCAGTCCGCCTCGCGTGCGCGGAAGCGGATCGCCGCGCACGGCGAAGCCCGGTTCGCCGTCGACCCCGTCGCCGCCCGCCGGCTGACGGAGCGATTCGCCGTCGCGGCATCCGACGGCGACCTCGATGGGCTGGTCGAGGTGCTCGCGACGGATGCCGCGGGCCACTTCGACTCGGGTGGCGTCTTCCCGGACGCGCCGACCGAGGTGGTCGTCGGTGCCGAGAGGGTCGGCCGTCGATTCCTCGCTGCAGTGGGCGGTCTCGGCGTCGACTTCGAGGTCGCGGAGGTGAACGGCGAACCCGGGATCGTCGTTCGCCGCCGGGGTCGGGTGCTCGCCGTGCTCGCGCTCGAGTTCGCCGACGGCCGGATCTCGGCCATCCACGGCGTCGGGAATCCGAAGAAGCTCGGGCACGTGCGGTGAGGTGATCGTGGTGGGCGCGTGCTGCGCCGCCACGCGGCATCCGTCACCGTTCGCCGGCACGCGGCATCCGTCACGGTTCGCCGTCGGCCAGGATCGTCTCGAGCCGGGCTCGGCATTCGGCGACGAGCTCGACGGTGACGGATGTCGCGCGCTCAACGGAAGGGAGGCGACTTGTCCTCCACAGGCGAACAGCGGGTCGACTCATCCACAGGCAAATCCCCGATCATGGGCGCTTTCCACGCGCGATCGAATGTCAGTGGGTGGGTGCAGGATCGAAGCATGGAACAGCCCCCACAGCACGAGCAGCCGCTGCCGCTCATCGCGCTCGAGCGCGACGTCGCGGCGCTGTGCGAGGCGTGGACCGGGTCCCTGCCGGCCGCAGGTGCCATCAGCGGAGGTGCGCAGGTCGAGGTCGAGCAGATGAGCGACAGCGGGCTCGTGCGGGTCACCGATGCGCTGGCGATGGTTCGGCGAGGGGTCGACGTCATGCTCGCGAGGGTCGCGGCGGAGGTGACGAAGCGATCGGCGCAGGAGTTCGGTGACACCGGGCTCGCGAAGGCCCAGGGATTCCACAACCCGGTGCGACTCATCGCCGCGTCGACCGGAGCATCCCGAGCCGACGCGCAGAAGCTGGTCGCCGTGGGCACCGCCACCGCGACCCGGCAGACGTTCACCGGTGAGCGGCTGCCCGCGCGGCATCCGCATGTCGCCGCTGCGCTGGACGCAGCGAAGATCGGCATCGAGGCGGCGTCAGCGATCACTTCGATGCTCGACCGGGCGTCGGCGAGGGCCGAGGCGACCAGCATCGATCACGTCGAGGCGGCGCTCGTCGACCTGGCAGCGACGGTGCCGCTCGAGACGCTCGTTCGCGGCGTGCGAGAAGCGGAGGCGCGACTCGATCCCGACGGGGTCGAGCCGCGCGAGGAGCTGCTGCGCATGGAGCGTTCGTTGACGATGCGTGAAGACGGGCGGGGCATGGTCAACCTGCACGCCCGCCTCGACCCCGAGAGCGCCGCGCCGGTGAAGGCTGCGATCGAGGCGCTGGTCAGCGACGTGCTCCGGCGACGCGAACCCGGCGACGGCGATCCCGATCCCGTCGTCGACGACCACCGGTCGATCCCGCAGATCCAGGCCGACGCGCTCGCGGCGCTCGCCCGCCACGCGCTCGGCTGCACGCAGACGCTCACGCCGCTCGCGAAGACCACCGTGGTCGTGCGCGTCGACCTCGACACCCTCGTCACCGGGCTCGGACACGCGCGGATCGACGGACTCGATCAGCCCATCTCCGCCGGCACGGCGCGCCGCATGGCGGCGGACGCCGAGCTGATCCCCGCCGTCCTCGGTAGGGAGAGCCTCCCGCTCGACCTCGGAAGGGCGGCACGGCTGTTCACCAAGGCCCAGCGGCTCGCACTCGGCGAGCGCGACGGCGGTTGCGCGTCATGCGGCCAGAACATCGCATACGTCGAAGCACATCACATCTTCTGGTGGCTCCGCGATGCCGGCCCGACCGACCTCTCGAACGGGGTCCTCCTCTGCAGTTTCTGCCATCACATGATCCACCGCGACGGGTGGGAGATCCGCCCGGGCGCGACCGAGGTGTGGTTCATCCCACCGCCGCACGTCGACCCGGCGCAGGTGCCACGACTCGGAGGTCGGGCCCGCTTCGAATTGCAGCGACGCCAGGCGGCGTGACGCGCTCGCTTGAAATCTCGCGCCGCGCGCCGACGTTGCGAACCCGCCGCCCTGGAGCGTGCCCCGGACGGTGCGAACCCGCCTCCCGGGGGCGTACCCCGGACATTGCAGACCCGCCGCCTGGGGCGTGCCCCGGACATTGCGAACCCGCAGCCCGGGGGGGCGTGCCCCGGACATTGCAGACCCGCCGCCTGGGGCGTGCCCCGGACATTGCGAACCCGCAGCCCGGGGCGCGCGCCCGACATTGCGAACCCGCCGCCCCGGGACGTGCCCGGAACGGCGGGTGAGTCGGCTCGAATTACCCGCCGCCCGGGGGTGTGCCCCGGAACGGCGGGTGAGTGGGTTGAATCTCAGTAGCCGTAGAACCCGCTGTAATAGCCGCCGACCCGCTCTCGGTAGGTGGCGTCATCCCAGTTGGTTCCTTCGTCGAGTTCGGGTGAGTCCTTGATCTGGTCCTTGGTCAGGTCCACATACACCCGCTCCTCGGCGTCATCGACTCGGTCGATGGTCCCAGCCGGCAGCAGGACCTTGCGACCGAAGATCCATGGGCCGGTGTCGACGACGATTTGGCTCGCGCCGACGTCGTAGGTCGCCTCATCCACCTTGCCGATGTGGCCATCGGTGGCGTGCACCTCGTACCCGACGATGTCTGCGCTCTGCGCGGTGCGCGCGGCTGACGTGCGGTAGGTCCACGCGTCCCATGTGGCGCTCATCGTTCCTCCCTTCGCAGGTACCCGTGCGGGCCCTGATCGTGATGGGTGATTACGTCCGACGGTAGGTCGGCCGCAGAGCCGATCCCAGAGGGTTGACAGCGCGGTGGCGGCGCTCTGCGCAGGGCTCCACCGCGGATCGGCAACTGCCAGACTGGCGTGATGCAGAACGCCCCGATCGACGAAGCGGCCGCGCGCGAGTTCTGGGGGCAGTACCGAGCCGCTCACCCGGCGCAGGCGACCGACTCGGAGCTGCCCCCGGCCGAGAACTTCGGCGACCACCCCGAGCTCACCGACGAACTGCTCGAGCTCGTGCTCGCCGGCACGAAGCGTGCGACCGCAGGCCTGGTGAAGGAGTTCGAGCTCGACGAGCAGCCGCTTCCGAGGATCGGCAGTCACTGGATCGCGTGCGACTCGCACGGGCGACCGCGAGTCATCCTGCGCAGCGTCGAGCTGCGCGTCGGCGACTTCACGACCGCCGACGAGGCGTTCGCGTTCGACGAAGGCGAGGACGACCGATCACTCGCAACGTGGCGCGAGGGTCACAGCCGGTACTGGCGCCGCGTCGGTGCCGCGTCGGGCTTCGAGTGGACGGAACGGGACGAGATCGTCTTCGAGCGCTTCGAAGTGGTGTGGCCGGAGTTCGCCAGATGACCCATCTCCGCACCGCGATCACCGGCGGCACCGGATTCGTCGGACGCCACTTGGCCGAACGGCTCGGGCCCGAGGCATCCGTCGTCGTCTCGCGCCGCACCGGCGTCGACACCGCCGACGTCGATGCGCTCGCCGCCGCGTTCGCAGGGTGCGATGTGGTTGCGCACTGCGCGGGCATCAACCGCGAGATCGGCGACCAGACCTACCGGCGCGTGCACATCGAGGGCACGGCCAACGTGATCGAGGCGGCGAAGCGAGCCGGCGTCGGCAAGGTCATCATGCTGAGCTTCCTGCGGGCACGACCCGACTGCGGATCGCCGTACCACGAGTCGAAGTGGGCCGCCGAGGAGCTCATCCGCGACTCCGGCTTGGACTACACGATCCTGAAGGCGGGCATGATCTACGGCCGGGGCGACCACCTCATCGACCACCTCAGCCACACGGTGCAGACGCTGCCGGTCTTCGCGACCGTCGGCTTCCGCGAGCGCCCGATCCGGCCCATCCCGATCGAGGACCTCACCGACATCCTCGAAGCAGCAGTCGACGCACGGATGTCGCGCGAGACCGTCGCGGTCGTCGGCGCCGAACAGCTGAACCTGTCGAAGGCCGTGCGGCGCGTGGCATCCGTCGTCGACCGCCGAGTGATCGTGGTGCCGTGGCCGGTGTGGGCGCAGTACGCGCTCGCGCAGGTCGCCGAGTGGACGATGAAGGTGCCGCTCGTCTCGAAGGCGCAGGTGCGCATGCTGGCCGAAGGCGTGACGGATGCCGCGCCGCCCGCGACATCCGTGCCCGAAGACCTGCGACCGCGGCGGATGTTCACGGCGGATCAGATTCGCGGTGCGCTGCCCGAACCCGGCGGGTTCGGATGGCGCGACCTGCGGGTCAGCCGCTGACCTCGGCGCGAATCGCTGGCTCAGCCCGGGGGCCCTGACGCCGATCGACCCCAGAAGTGGGGCAGCTCCCTTCGTCGGGGCTGAGCACCCGCGGCGTAGTGTCGCGAATGACACCGAGGGGGGCTGCGATGCGGAACTCGAGATGGGCGGTCGTCACGGTCGCGACGATCGCGGTGCTCGTGTTGGGTGGATGCGTCGCGGCGCCGGCGGGCGACGGTTCGTCGCCGTCGACCGCTGCTGCTGATGCCTCCCTCGACGCCGACGTGCGGGCGCAACTCGAGGACGCGCTCGACGAGGGCTTCGCGGCATCCGGAATGCCCGGTGTGACCGTCGGGCTCTGGATCCCCGGCGAAGACGAATGGGTGGCCACCCGAGGCGTGTCGGACCTCGCCTCGAACGAGCCGATGGACCGGACCAATCAGTCCAAGATCGGGAGCATCACCAAGACCCTGGTCGGCACGGTTGCGCTGCAGGTGATCGGGGATGGAGAGGTCGGACTCAAGCTCGACGACACGATCGACGAGTGGTATCCCGATTTCCCGCTCGCGGACGAGATCACCGTTCGAATGATCATGAACATGTCGAGCGGCATCGGCAGTCCGGGCCAGGCGCAGATCGATCGGATCTGCGCGGATCCGTATTCGACGATCACGCCCGATGAGATGATCGCGATCGGCGCAGCGACGCCGCGTGCGGACTTCGCCCCCGGCGAGGGAGACAACTACTCGGGATTCAACACCTTCCTCCTCGGGCGCATCCTCGAGAAGACGACTGGCACCGACCTCGGCACGCTGATAGACGAGCACCTGGTCGGGCCGCTCGGGATGACGCGCAGCCGGTTCGCTCCCGACGGGGTGCTTGCAGAGCCGCTGAACCACGGCTACTCCGAGTTCTGCCCGCAGCTCCCGCAGCCCACCGACACCACCGACTGGGCCAACCACGAGTCCTGGGCCGCCGGAGCCATGCTCTCGACGATCGACGATCTCCACACCTGGGGCGTCGCACTCGGCGACGGGTATGGGCTCACCCCGGAACTGCAGGCCGCACGCATCGCCGACCGTGCGCCCGGGGCCGTGGCCCCGGGGTACGAGTACGGCCTCGCCGTGCTGGTCCACGTCGACCCCGACTCCGGCTGCCTCCTCGACCTCAGCCACAGCGGCGCCGAGCCGGGATACGGCGCGCACGTGCAGTACTTCGAGGGTTCAGAGGCCGTGCTCGCCCTGATCGGCAACGGCGACGGTGGCACCGGCGAGGAGTTCGCCAAGGTCCTCAGGGCGCTGCTCCCGGTGCTGCCGGAGTCGGTGGCCGCCACCTCGAACGACGCATGTGACGAGTAGACGGCCAGCATCGCTCGTCACCGGCAAGCGTCCGAGCCCGATCGTGTCGCGCCTCGCGCGCTAGGTTGGTGCAATGGAGCCCGGTGAGGTCGGGATCGAGATCACGCCGATCCTGTCGGCCTCCTCGCCCGAGCCCGAATTCGCCGCTCAGCTCGACGCGCTGCTGCGCCGCACCTGCAGGATCGCCCGCGCGCTGACCAGCGCCGAGCTGGCGGCCGCCAAGCTCTGGATCGGCGACAAGTCGCAGGCACGCAAGTACTTCAGCATGAGCGAGAAGTACGCCGCGTTCCGTGACTTCCGAGTCGACCCGAGGGGCGACGGCCTGCACGGGATGAGGATCGCACCCGGCGAGGTCATCCGCCTGACGGATGCCGAGGTGCTGTCGCATCCGCTCTACCAGGCCTTCGGGCCGTTCGCCGACGCCCACCCGCCGATGCGTGGATGGCTGGCCACGAGTGTCTGCGGCGACGGCGGTCGACGACACGGCATGCTGCAACTGAGCGACAAGAGCAGTGGGCGCGACTTCGACGAAGCCGACGAGGCGAACATCCGCGAACTCGCAGCCCTGATCGGTGAGACACTCGACGCGCTTCGACTGGCAGCCCAGCGACGGGCGTAGCTGATCGGGTGCTCGCACGCTCCCGAGCGCGTGACGGATGCCTCGCGGTGCACTACGCCCAGCCGAGCTCCCGCAGCCGCGCGGTGCACTATGCCCAGCCGAGCTCCCGCAGCCGAGCGTCGTCGAGCCCGAAGTAGTGGCCGATCTCGTGCACGAGCGTGATGCGCACCCGGGCCCGCAAGGCGTCGAGATCCTCACTGCGCGCCTGCATGTTGTTCTTGAAGAGCGTGATCCGGTCGGGCAGCTCGCCGTAGCCGTAGACCCCGCGCGTCTTCAGGGGACGCCCGCTGTACAGCCCGTACAGCCGCGGCCACTGCCCCGCCGGCTGGTTCTCGATGAGGATCGCGACGTTCTCGAGTCCCCGGACCATGTCGTCGGGCAGCCCGTCGTACACCTCGCCGACCATGCGCTCGAAGTCGTCGTCGGAGATCTCGACCATGTGTCGATTGTCGCTGCTCGGAAACGGACGGGGTCGCGCCTTCGCGGTGAGCGAAACGACCTCGCCGAATGACGGCCCATGGCCCGCCAGACGGATGCCTCGCCGAGGACGTGCTCGGCGAGGCATCCGCTCGCTCAGCTCGTGCGCGCCCGGTCAGGCGGCGCCGAGGTCGCGCATCGGGTTGCCGCTCGTGGGGTTCGCCGGCTTCACCTTGCGTCGCTCGCCGTTGACGAGCACCGTCACGTTGCTCATGTTCGAGGCGCGGTCGGCCACGACGTCGTATGAGACCACCGTGCCGTCGCGCCATTCGCAGCTCACCGAATAGCCGCCACGAGCCCGAAGACCGGTGAACGAGCCCGACGGCGCCCAGTCGTCGGGAAGCGCGGGCAGCAGCCGGATGACGCCGTCGTGGCTCTGCAGGAGCATCTCGGCGATGGCGCCGGTGATGCCGAAGTTGCCGTCGAGCTGGAACGGCGGGTGGTTGCACCACAGGTTCGAGAGGGTGTTGTAGGTGAGGAGGCCCCGCAGCATGATGCGGGCGCGCTCGGCATCGCCGAGGCGGGCGAACAGGGCAGTGCGCCAGGGCCAGGTCCATGAGCGGCGACTGTCGCCCGACACGGTCCCCGCCGTGAACGGAACCCCGTCCTTCTCGCCGCAGCGCGCCTTCAGCGAGACGAGCGCCGCGGCCGCGAACTCGGGCGTCTCCGGAGTGATCTGCCGGCCCGGGTACACCGCGAACAGGTGCGAGGTGTGCCGATGGATGTCGGTGGGGCTGTCCCGGTCGGCCTGCCACTCCTGCAGCTGTCCCCAGCTGCCGATCTTGTTCGGCGCGAGCCGGGACTGCAGGTCGGCGACCGTCGCGCGGTACTCGGCGTCGATCCCGAGCGCGTCGGCGCAGTCGAGGTAGTTCTGGAAGAGGTCCCAGATGATCTGCTGGTCGTGCATCACGCCGTCTTCGCGGGGGCCGTGCTCGGGTGACCAGCCATTCGGCGAGACGAGCGTGCCGTCCGGCAGCTCCTTCAGGCGGTCCTCCCAGAACTCGCAGATCTCCTTGATCATCGGATAGGCGATGTCGCGCAGGTACGTCTTGTCCTGCGTGAACGCCCAGTGCTCGTAGAAGTGCTGCGCGTACCACGCGCTCGAGACCGTGTTCCACTCCCACGCATTGCCACCGAAGATGCTCTGCGAGGTGCGAGCGGTCCAGCCGCGGGTGTCGGCGCCGAACGCGTTGCGCGTGGCGACCCGGCTCGGCACCGCCACCTGCTGCACGAAGGCGATGAGGGCCTCGTGCGACTCGGGCAGGTCGGTGGTCTCGGCGCCCCAGTAGTTCATCTGCACGTTGATGTTCGTGTGGTAGTCGCTCGCCCAGGCCGGCTGGTTGCTCTGGTTCCACAGCCCCTGCAGGTTCGCCGGCAGGCCGCCGGGCCGAGAGGAACTCTGCAGCAGGTAGCGGCCGAAATCGTACATCGCCTGCTCGAGCGTCGGGTCGGGCTCGCCCGCACCGTAGCGTGCGAGGCGTGCCTTCGTCGGCAACGCGAGCACCGCGGCATCCGTCTCGCCCCATTCGACGGCGGCTCGTGACATGAGCGCCGAGACCTGCTCGACGTGCTCGTCGCGCAGCTCGTCGTAGGCTCGGCCCGCCACCGCGTCGAGCGCCGCGTCGATGCCCGGCTGGGGGGCGTCGCCGCGCCAGCCGTCGGCGGCGCTCAGTCGGTAGTCGGTGCGGGCGTCGAGGGCGATCGTGATCACGGATGCCCCGGCCACACGCAATCCGCCGCCGGCCGCCGTGACCTCGCCATCGGTCTCGATGATGCGGGCGGTCGCCGCGTGCCGGAGTCCGTTGCCCATGGTTCCGGCGAATCCGACCCGGCGGGTGCCGGCGTCGGCGGTCGACGGCGCGTCCTCCTGGGCCGAGCTGAGGGTCAGCGTCCCGCTGAGCCCCCCTTCGCCGTCGCTCGTGTACCGGAGCACGACGATGTCGGCCTCGCGGCTCGCGAACGCCTCGCGCAGCACGCTGCCCGCGACCGTCGCGAAGTGGGTCGTGTGCAGGCCGACCGTCGGGTCGAGCGCCCTGCGGTAGGCGACGACGGTGCGCTGGCTCCGCGTGTCGAAGCCGCTGCCGGTGAGGGCGGCGCCCGCGATCCGGAGCGCAGCCGGCGCGGTGAACGTGATCCGGTAGAGGGAGTACGCGGCGCTGTTCGCGAACGTGAACGTCTTCGTCTCGCCGCGCCCGGCGAAGGTCACCCCGTTCTTCGTGTCGAGCGTCTGCCAGCCGATGCCGTCGTTCGAGGCGGCGAGGGTCCAGCTGCTCGGATCGTGGGCCGGGTCGTCGGCCGCACTCATGATCGCGTAGCCCGTGAGTGCTCGCCTCGAGCCGAGCTCGAGCTGCCAGATCGCACCGTCACCGGCTTCGTCGACCTGCCAGACGGTGGATGCCTCGCCGTCGATGCTGCCCACGAGCGAGCCCTCGTGCCCGCTCGGCGAGGAGACGTAGACGGTCCCGCCCTGCGCGAGGTCGACGCCTCCGAGCGCGATCTCGGCCACCTGGAAATGACTGACGCCCGGCTTCGGGACGATGTCGATGCGATAGAAGCGATAGGCGGTCGAGTTCGGGAACTGGAACGTCTTGGTCTGGAATCGTTGCTCGAACGGTGTGACTGAGCGCGTGTCGAGAGGCGACCAGGTGCTCCCGTCGTTCGAACCGAGCACGGTCCAGTCCTGCGGGTCGCGCGCGGGTACGTCGTTCGCGCTCGTGAAGCTGTACGAGCTGACGACCGCCGGCGACGGCAGCTGCGCCTGCCAGATCACGTGCGACGGTGGCGCGATGATGCACCACTTGGTGTTCGGGCTGCCGTCGTAGGTGTTCTCGAGTCGTTCGGAACCTGAGATCTGGTACGGCCCACCCGGCGACGTCACCTCGGGTCGAGCACCGAAGGCGACCTTCAGCGTGCCGAAGTTGCGATAGGAGCCGAAGCCCATCATGCCGGTGTCGAAGGCCCCGTCGGGCTGGCCCGCGAGGGCGTTGTCGTAGTCGTTGACGCCGCCCCACAGGCTCTGCTCGTTGAACTGCACGACCTCCTCGTCGGGGTTGCCGAACAGCATCGCGCCGAGCCGGCCGTTGCCGATGGGCAGCGCCTGCGACTCCCAGTCCGTCGCCGGGGCACCGTACCAGAGCGCCTTCGGCGACAGTGCGGGCTGAGGGATGCCGCCCGCTGTCGCGGCGGTTGCGAATCGTCCGGCGACCGCTGCGGTGGCAGGCTGGGCTGCGAGGAACTGTGGGATGAACGGGGCGAGTGCGACGAGGCCGCCGAGTTGGAGCGCGCGACGGCGCGGGAATTCGCGTTCGAGCATAGGGACCCTCCGGAGCATCATTGATCTGGTGTTTCGCGAAGTAGATTCGCGATTTCTCAGGAAAATCGCGAACGCAGCCCATCATGTCGGATTAAAGATCCGATGTATAGCCCTCGTCGAGTGCGGTCAAGCGGCAGCGCACTGCGCGAGCACTGGGGCGAGTGCGCGAAGTTCTTCGCATGCGGTGTCGGATCGCGGCATCCGTGTTCGTGGCATCGGTGAGAGGCTGCCCGGAGTGGGCGCCCAGGAGAGGACCACGATCATGAGGCTGATCACCAACACCCAGATCACCGTCGACGGCGTGATGCAGGCGAACGGCGGCAACAACCCAGAGTTCGATCCCGGATTCGACCGCGGCGGGTGGGCGCTGCCTCTGGGCGATCAGGAGTCGGTCGACTACATCGGCGACTACTACCTGCGTGCCGACGCGTTCCTGTTCGGGCGGCGCACCTATGAGCTGTTCGCCGGCTACTGGGGCGTGCAGGACGACGTCGACAACCCGTTCGTGCGCTCGCTGAACTCGCGCCCGAAGTACGTCGCGTCCAACACGATCACCGACCCGCACTGGGCCGACACGACCGTGCTCTCGGGCGACCTCGAGGCGGCGATCCGCGAGCTCAAGGCCCAGCCGGGCGGCGAGCTGCAGGTGCACGGGAGCGGCCAGCTCATCCGCTGGCTGCTCGAGCACGAGCTCGTCGACGAGATGACGCTGATCGTCTTCCCGGTGATCGTCGGCGGCGGCACGCGACTCTTCCCCGAGACGGGCCGCGACTTCGCCCTCGAGCTGCTCGAATCGCGCACGTTCGAGCCGGGCATCACGGTGCAGACCTACCGGCCGAGCGGACGCCCGCAGTACGCATAGCGGCGGCACGCAGTACACGCAGCGAATGTCCTTGATTTCAGGAGGTGTGAGATGCAGTACCTGGTTTCCGTGATCGACGACAAGACCAACTCGGGCACGCCCGAGGAGATGGTCGCGATCGACGAGTTCAACGACCGCCTCCGCGCGGGTGGCCACTGGGTGTTCGCCGGCGGACTCGCGGCGCCCGAGACGTCGACCGTCATCGACGGACGAGGCGAGAAGCCGGTCTTCACCGACGGGCCCTTCATCGAATCGAAGGAGCACATGGCCGGCTTCTGGATCATCGAGGCGCCCGACCTCGACGTCGCGCTCGCGCTCATGGCCGACGGGTCGAGGGCATGCAACCGGCGGGTCGAGGTGCGGCCGTTCCTGGAGGTGTGAGGTCGACGGGCGCGTCTGGCTCGGAGAGGTCGGACGCGCACTATTCCGAATCGAGCTCGACCCCGACCATGGTGCTACTGAGAGTAGTATTATTGGTCACGAACCATGAGGCAACCGGACCCCGCCAAGCGCCGTCGCACGAACACGTGGGCGTTCGTCGGGCTGCTCGCCTTCGCCATCCTCGCAGCCGGCTGCACCGGGACGCCGACGCCTCCCGGCGGCCCTGCGTCGTCAGCCTCGGCGCCCACCCTGGACCCGGTCCTGCCGGTCGCGACATCCGATGCCGACCTCGCGGTGGATCGGCAGCTGGCCGAGGCGCTGGACGTCGAGTTCGCCTCCGACGCCTACGCCGGACTGACCTCCGTCATGGTCCTCGCCGACGGCCGGACCGTCTACGAGCGCTACTTCGACTCCACTGCGACCGACCACCTCCACGTCTGGTCCGTCACCAAGAGCATCGTCAGCACGCTGGTCGGGATCGCGATCGGCGAGGGGAAGATCCCCGGCGTGGGCGCCATACTCGCCGAGCTGCTGCCCGACCACGCCGAAGACATGGCACCGGCCGTCGCCGGGATCACCTTGGAACAGCTGCTGACCATGAGCGCCGGCCTCGCAGACGACCTCCCGAGCGCTGACGACGCCGTCGGCTCCATCCTCGGCCAACAGACCCTCGACCCAACCACAGGATTCTCGTATGCCAACAACAGCGCACACCTCGTCGCGGCGATCCTCGTCGAGGCCACCGGTGTTCCGCTGCTCGAATACGCCCGCACCGCGCTGTTCGACCCGCTCGGCATCGCGACCCGCCCTGCCGAACAGCCCACGTTCGCCGATTGGGCGGACCTGAACGACCTCTCGGATTTCGGGTGGTACGTCGATCCCCAGGGAATCAACCTCGGGGGCCTCGGCCTCTGGCTGCGCGCCCAGGACCTGGCCAAGATCGGCCTGCTCTACCTCGATCATGGAGCCTGGAACGGACGGCAGGTGGTGCCCGCCGACTGGGTGAAGGCGGCCACGACGGAGCACGTGCCGCTCGAGGCGGGCGTCGAAGGATTCGCTCCGACCGGTGAGGTCGGGTACGGCTACCTGTGGTGGACCAGCCTCGTCGACGGCGCCGCGGCCTTCTCGGCCAACGGAAGCTTCGGGCAGCGGGTCCTCGTCGTGCCGGCTCGTGATCTCGTCGTCGTGACCCAGGCGAACCTCGTCTCCGCGACCCGGGATTGGGCACCGGTCGACACCGCGATCAACGACGCCATCGTCTCCCTGATCGCTCCGGCTCTCAGCTGACTTCGAGGCACTGCCCTCACGGGGCCACGCACTCCCCACCGCTGAATGCGCGAGTTCACTCCGGGCGGATGCCGGAGAGACCCGCGACCGCGTCGTCGATGCTCATCGGGTCGAGCTCGACGTCTTCGACGTAGAGCGTTCCGGCGACGATGAGGCCGTCGTGGATCTGGAAGAGCGTCACGCCACGGACCTCGAACGGCTGTCCATCCGTGCGAGTCCCGTGCCAGGCCCATTCGGACCAGCTCAGCTCGCCGTCCTGCACCGAGCGGACGATCTCGGCCGCGAAATCGGGCACGCCGGCGAACATCGCGGCCCAGTTCGAGCGGACCTGCTCGCGTCCGACGAAGGCGCGGCCCGGGTGGGCCGGCTGCCGACTGTCGTAGTCAGGGTGGAAGAGCGCGACCATGCGATCGAGGTCGTGATCGTTGATCGCACGTGCCAGCCGGTCGATCACGACGCTCGCATCGCGACGCTCCTCCGAAGTCACGATTCCAGTCTGACAGAGGGACATTCGGCGGCGGATGCCGCGTGGTGCTGCTCGCGGCATCTCGACCGGTCGACAGTGTCGGTGCGACCGAGTAGGTTTCGACCGACCGCAGTCGGAGCTGACTCAGAGAACGGGGACCCACACACGATGGCCGACGTACTGCTCTTCCACCACGCACTCGGACCCACCGATGGCCTGCGCGCGTTCGCCGATGAACTGCGCGAAGCCGGCCACACCGTGCACACGCCCGATCTCTTCGAGGGGCGCACCTTCGGCACGATCGAGGAGGGCGTCGGCTACGCGAGGGAGGTCGGCTGGGACGAGATCATGGCGCGCGGCGAGCGCGCGGCGGAGGCGCTGCCGAACGAGCTCGTCTACGGGGGCTTCTCGCTCGGGGTCATGCCCGCGCAGATGTTGGCGCAGAACCGCCCCGGCGCGCGAGGCGCGCTGTTCTTCTACTCCTGCGTGCCGCCCGAGGAGTTCGGCGAGTGGCCGACCGGTCTCCCGGCGCAGATCCACGGGGCCGACGCCGACCCGATCTTCATGGAGGAAGGGGACGTCGACGCCGCACGCGCGCTCGTGGCATCCGTCGACGACGCCGAGCTCTTCCTCTACCCGAGCGACCAGCACTACTTCGCCGACTCCAGCCTGCCGGGTTACGACGCCGACGCGGCGAAGCTGCTCACGCAGCGCGTGCTCGCATTCCTCGCGCGAACCGACTGACGACTCGGCCGGCGCTCGCGCCGGGCCGAGCGGAACGGGGGCACCGATGACGAACAAGCCGGTCGTCTACGAGACGACGCACCGCATCGCCTTCTCCGAACTCGATCCGTTCCAGCACGTGAGCACCGGCAACTACGCCAGGTACTTCACCGACCACCGCATGGAGGGCCTCGCGAAGTACGCCGGCTGGGACCTCCCCACGCTCGGCACCCTGGGCTTCATGACGTGGATCCGCCGCATGGAGATCGACTTCATCAAGTCGGTCGGCGCCGATCAGGACATTACGATCACCTCCTTCGTGCGCGAGTTCCGTGGGCCCGACGCCATGATCGAGTGCACGATGACGGATGCCGCGGGCACGACCGTCGCGACGTGCCTCATGATCGTGGCCCATGTCGACGCACGAACCCGTCGGGCGACGGACTGGCCGGAGGAGCACGCGGCGCTGTTCTTCGAGGACGCGGAGGACCGACCGGGCTGGCCGGGCGTCTCGACGCGCGTCCGCCTGCGGCGGGCGCTCCTCGACGACCCGGTAGGCAGCGGGCGCTGCAGCACTGGTGAGGCTCAGTCGACGAGCGCGCCTGCCGAGAGGTTCGCGATCGCGCCGGTCATCGAGGCGGCACGATCGGATGCCGCGAACGCGAGGTACTCGGCGACCTCGTCGAGCACCGGCAGCCGGCCGAGCAAGGTCATGCCGACCAGGCCCGTGAGCCACTCGTCCCAAGGGATCCCGCCGGCGTCGGCGATGCGCCCGAACATCTCCTGCGTGTACGAGGTGGCGAGCGCATCCGACATCGCGTGCGGACGCACGCAGACCACCCGCACGCCGTCGGGCCCGAGCTCGCCGGCGAGTGCCCGCGAGAATCCCTCGAGCGCGGCCGACTGGGCCGCGTTGCCGATGAGCCCGCGCCCAGTGAGTCGCGCACCGGGCGTCGAGATGGTGAGGATCACGCCGCTCCCTCGCGCGATCATGTGCCGCGACACCGCCTTCGCCGTCACGAAGTTCGTCTGCAGGTACCCGACCACGGGGTGCAGGTAGTCCTCGAGCGACGTCTCGGCGATCGGCAGGCCCTGCACGTGGTCGAATCCCACGGCGTTCAGGGCGATGTCGATGCGGCCCGCGGCATCCGCCACCTCGTCGACGTGCCGGTCGACCGCGGCCTGGTCCATCGCGTCGACCACGGCGATCGAGACCTCCGCCCCCTCGGCCCGGGCGACGGATGCCGCAGCCTCGAGTCTCGGCAGGCTCTTCCCCGCGAGGAACAGCCGTGCCCCCTCGCGGGCGAACACGCGCGCCGCGGTGCCCCCGATCGAGCCGCCACCGCCGTGGATCACGGCCACCTTGTCGTCCAGCAGCATCGCGCCGCCTCCATTCACGTCGTCGTTGGTTCCTTGTTATGCAACCCCATAGTTGCACTTCTTGGAATGACTTGCAACCCTGTGATTGCACTTTTCGACGTCTGCGGTCCTCCGTAGGCTCGGGCGCATGAGCATCCAACGCATGGACAACGTCGCCATCGTCGTCGACGACCTCGACGAAGCCGTCGACTTCTTCACCGAGCTCGGCATGGAGCTGGAGGGACGCCAGGTGGTCGAGGGGCCCGTCCCCGACCAGACCGTGGGGCTCGACGGCGTCCGCACCGAGATCGCCATGATGCGGCCCCCCGACGGCCACGGTGGAGTCGAGCTGACCAAGTACCTCGCGCCCGCGGCATCCTGGCCCTCGCCCGCCAGCCCGGCGCCGAACACGCTGGGCCTGCACCGCGTCATGTTCGCCGTCGACGACCTCGAGGACACCGTCGCTCGCCTGCGACGGTTCGGCAGCGAGCCGCTGGGCGGGGTGGCGAACTACGAGGACGTCTACCTGCTCTGCTACCTGCGCGGCCCCGCGGGCATCATCGTCGCGCTGGCCCAGCGGATCGGGTGAGCGCAGCGCTCAACGGAGCTCGACGCGACCGAGCTCAGCGCCCGACGCAGCTCAGCGCCCGACGCAGCTCAGCGCCGGACCGGCGCGTACTTCGCGGCGATGATGCCCGACTCGTAGGTCTCGAGGCTGAGGAGCCGCAGGCCCACCGGATGCGGCGTGCGCAGCCGGTCCTTGGCGTTGCCCACCATGAACGGGTGGATGCCGGCGTGCACCTCGTCGACCAGGCCGGCGTCGACGAGCGTCGCGGCGAGCCCGCCGTAGCCGTGCGAGATGATCGAGTCGTACCGATCGCGCAGCTGCCGCACCGCCTCGGCCACGTCGCCCTCGATGAGGGTCGCGTTCCAGTCGAGCGGGCCGTTCAGGGTCTTCGACGCGACGTACTTCGGCAGCGCGTTGTAGTGGTCCGCGAAGCCGCGGTCATCGGTCTGCTTGGGCCAGTACTCGCGGAAGAACTCGTAGCTCTCGCGCCCGAGCAGCACTGCGTCGGCGCCGAAGACGAGTTCGTCCGAGGCCCGCTGCACCCCCGGATCGTTCTCGTCGAACCACTGGTCCATCTGGTCGAATGCCCCGTCGAGCGTCATCTCGAATGAGATCGTCACCTTTCCCATGCGCTCCAGCCTGCCCGCTTCGCCGCCGGATGTCACCGGCTTGCGCGGCGCGGTGGCTTTCCGCCGTCACTCGCCCGTCGGAGCGTGGCACAGCTGTTCGCGCACCCACTCCGCGGCATCCGATTGGGGCAGCTCGCCGGAACGCACGAGACGGACGAACTCGATGGCCTCGTCGCTGAGTCGCCCGTCCGCGGTGTCAGGCCCATCGCGCAGCACGTGGGTGGTGAGCCATCGCGTCATCGCTCCACCGAGCCGCGCCGCGACGGCGACGGTCCCGGCGAAGTGCCGCGCCTGCCCGTCGGTGTCGTCGTCCACGGCGGGACGGAAGCCACGGCCGCGCAGGCGATCGCGGCCACCGGATGCCGCGTCGAACGGCCAGAGCGGCCCCCGACGCACCCCGGCCGCACGTCCCAACTCCTTCAGGAACCGCCGGCTCGAGTACCCACGGGCGGCGAGTCGATCGATCGACTCGGCGAGCGCAGCGCAGGCATCCATCACGTCACTGTATGGCCGATACAGTGAGCGCAGCCCATTCCCGACCCTGCGAACCGGAGACCGATGAAGCCCACCGTCCGACCGGCCGCTGCGGCGATCGTCGCAGCGACCCTTCTCGCGTTGACCGGCTGCACCCTCGGAGCCACGCCCACGCCTTCACCGACGGCCGGGCCGTCGACGGCGAGCCCGACTCCGACGGTCGAGCCCGCACCCATCGATCCGCTCACCACGGTCACCGAGATCGTCGTGCGTCCCGAGCATCTGGATCTCCTCGACGCACAGGGCGCCGTGGTGACGACTCTCTCCTATGACGCCGACGCTGCGGCGTTCCTCGGCGCTCTCGAGACCGTCCTCGGCGCGACGCCCGTTCCCACCGAGTACATGGCCAGCATGGAGACGCCGGCGCGAACCGAGTACCAGTGGGACGGGCTGATGGTGGCGGACGATCATGAAGAGGTCGTGTCCGAGAACGGGCTCGGAGGCTACGGCCAGATCGAGATGAACGTGAGCGTGTACGCCACGGCCCCGACCGTGGGCAGCGGGGTGATCGTTCGGACGGTGAACGGCTATCAGCCCGGGGGCGATGCGCAGGCGCTCGCCGCCGAGCTCGGGGAGCCCTGGACTGGCAACGGCTACGACCAGGTGCGTGTCGAGACCGGCGAGCCGATCGGCGAGCAGCAGCCCTACAACGAGTACGAGAACGCGTACTCGGTCGCGGTGAACACCTGGGAGTGGAAGGGCGCGTCGAACACGATCCTCGCACCGTGGAATTTCGGGATCGGGCACGTCTGACACGTTCCGATCCTGCGGTCAGGATGCCGCGCCGCCGCCCTCGACCGCGACGATGCGGTGGTCCTCGGCGTGCGTCAGCTCGGTGCGCAGGAACAGCTCGTCGGTCGGCAGGCGCAGGTCGAGGCGGGCGAACGCGGCCACGCGCAGGTCGCCCGCATCGACCGCGAGCTCGAGCACGTGCCCGCCGAGGCTCCGGTCCTCGCTGAGGAAGTGCACGTGCAGCCCTGCGACCGCGATCCCCTGGTAGATCGCGGGCGTCCAGAACCCCACGAGGGTGCCGCGGATGCCGCGCGCCACCGTCTCGACCTGGTGGCTCGTCACCTCCGCGAGCCGCGGGAGGGGATGGTGCTGCCGCGGCGTCACGCGCACGCGCACCTCCGAGAGGACGCCGTCGAACCGCACCGCATGGAAGAGGTTCCGGCTCGCGAGCGTCCCCTCGACGGATGCCGCGAAGCTCGCGACGTCCCGCGCGCCCTCGCCGCCGCCCATGCCGACGCCGACGCGGACCGCCGGCACGTCGGGGAATCGGCACACGATCGCGAACGGGAGGATCTCGTCACCGCCCATCGCCACCGGCGGACCGTCGAGCGTGCACTCGATCGCGGTGCCGTCGAGGATGACGACCTCGCCGCCGAGGTGGTCGACGCAGCCGAGCCCGAAGTCGCCGATCGCGGTCGCCTCGTCGACGCGCATGCCCGACTCGTAGGCGCCGGCGAGCAGCGCATCGAGCACCGCGAACTGCGTCACCGCGGCATCCGTCTCGTGCAGTGGAGTCGTCACGGTTCGGAGCGTACTCTCGCCCTCGGGTGGCGGGATCACTCGATCACGGCGAGGCATCGGCGTAGCGTGGCCGGGGACACGACGCATCCGACGAGGGGGTCGAGCGATGGCCGAGATGACACCGATCCAGCCGTGCCTGTGGTTCGACGACAACGCCCGCGAGGCGATGGAGTACTACGTCAGCGTGTTTCCGAACTCGCGGATCGAGCGGATCGACGAGTATCCCGACGAGTCGCTCGACGAGCACTTCACGGGGATGTCGGGCAAGGTGCTGAACGGCGAGTTCACGCTGAACGGCGTGCGGTTCACGTGCCTCGACGGTGGGCCGCTCTTCCGGTTCAACGAGTCGATCTCGTTCATCGTCTGGTGCGCCGACCAGGACGAGATCGACTTCTACTGGTCGAAGCTCTCGCACGTGCCCGAGTCGGAGCAGTGCGGCTGGTGCAAGGACCGCTTCGGCGTGAGCTGGCAGGTCATCCCCCGCATCATGGGCGACCTCACGAGCACCCCGGCGCAGGTCCAGGCCTTCATGCAGCAGAAGAAGATCGTGATCGCGGAGCTCGAGAACGCCTGACCGCGGTCCCGCGCAGGGGATGCCGCAGGCTCCCGATGCCGCGAGCTCCGGATGCCGCGAGCTCCGGCCTCAGCGCAGCCGGCCGCCGTGCGCGGCGAGGTCGGCCGCGCGCTTGGCGAACTCGCGCGTCACTTCCGTGACCGCGCCGCAGTGCTCGCAGACGACGACGTACTGCCGCGAGAACGTGAAGAGCGGGAGGAAGAACAGCCAGAGCCGGCTGCCGCTCTCGATGACGTGCTGCTCGGCGTCCTCGTGGCAACGGTCGCAGCGGAAGCGCGCCACGGCCAGCTCCCGCTCACGCGGGAACACGCCGATGAACAGGAACATGCCTCAAGGCTACGGACCTCACTGCGCGGACGGCACCGTGCAATTGATGTCGGACGATCCCGCCAGACTGCGGTCATGCCCGCTTCCGACTTCGACTTCCTGCTCGGCACGTGGGAGGTCGAGCACGACCGGCTCGTCGACCCCCTCGGCCCGCCCGACGGTCCCCGCATGAGATTCCGGTCGACCGCCGCCGTGCAGCCGATCCTCGATGGCCTCGGCACGGCCGACGAGACTCGTGGCAGGCTGCCCGATGGAACCGGGTTCGTCGGGTTCTCGCTCCGGCTCTACGACCCGGCCTCCGATGCGTGGGCGATCTGGTGGGCGTCGAAGGCGCGGCCGGGCGTGCTCGACGACCCCGTTCGTGGACGCTTCGTCGACGGTCGCGGCACGTTCGTGGGGCCGGCCGAATCCGACGGACGGAGCTTCCTCGCCCGATTCCACTGGCTCGACACGGCAGGGCCGCACCCGATCTGGGAGCAGGACTTCTCGTTCGACGACGGTGCCACCTGGCAGCCGGTGAACTGGCGCATGGTGCACACGCGCGTCGGCTCGTGACGACGTCGCCGTGACCCGAGCGTGGTCGCGCGCGACAATCGAAGGATGAGCACCACCAGCGACGACCAGAGCAGCTTCGATGCGGAGGTCGCGGTCATCGGACTCGGCGCGGTCGGGTCCAGCGCCGCCTGGCGGCTCGCCGCGCGCGGGGTCGACGTGATCGGGTTCGAGCAGTTCGAGCCCGGGAACGCGTGGGGCGGGTCCACGGGCAGGACGCGCCTCTTCCGGGTAGCGTGCCTGGAGCACCCGGGGCTCACGCCCATCGCGCGGCGCGCCCGCGACCTGTGGCGCGAGCTCGAGGCATCCGCTGGTCAGGCACTGTTCTTCGAGACCGGCGGCCTCATGATCGGACCGTCCGACTCGCACATCATCGAGGGCACGCTCGCGGCCGCCGAGGCGCACGACCTGCCCGTCGAGCGGCTCGACGCCGACGAGATCGCGAGCCGCTTCCCCGCGCACGCCCGCACGAATCCAGGCGACGTCGGCGTCTGGGATCCCGAGGCCGGCATCTTGCGCCCCGAGGCGGCGATCATCGCGGCGGCCGACGCCGCCCGCGCAGCCGGTGCGCGCATCCTCACCGGCACGCGCGTGGTCGCGATCGAGCCCGACGCGAACGGCGTCACGGTGCTGACGGAGGTCGCGAAGTACCGCGTGCGGCGGGTCGCCGTGACCTCGGGCCCCTGGATCACCCGCTTCGTGCCCGAACTGCCGCTCACGCCGCACCGCGTGATCATGACGTGGTTCCGCCCCCGCGAGGGACACGACGCCGACCTCGACGTGCTGCCGGTGTTCATCCGCAGCGTGCCCGGGCACGACACGTGGATCTGGGGCCACGGCGTCGTGCCGGCGTCGGGCCCCGGCTCGAAGGAGGGGTTCGGCGGCTTCGACGCGAAGGTCGGACCCGAGTTCGACGGCCCGTTCGTGGCCGACGACCCCGATGCGATCGACCGCGTCGTGCATCCCGGCGAGACCGACGGCATCCGCGACCTCGTCGCCGCGACGTTCCCCGACCTCGAGCCCGAGCCGTCGGGCGTGACGACCTGCATCATGACGCACACGCCCGACCAGCTGTTCGTCGTCGGGGTCACGGACCATCCGCGGGTCGTCGTCGGCGGCGGCTGCTCGGGTCACTCGTTCAAGCACGCGTCGGCGCTCGGCGAGCTCGTCGCGCAGTCGGTCGTCGGCGAGGAGCACTTCACGGATGCCGCGTTCCTCGACCCGCGGCGGTTCAGCGGCTGACGGGCAGGACGCCCGAGCTCACCG
This sequence comes from Agromyces mariniharenae, assembly GCF_008122505.1. NCBI lineage: Bacteria > Bacillati > Actinomycetota > Actinomycetes > Micrococcales > Microbacteriaceae > Agromyces > Agromyces mariniharenae. Next base: position 864,454 of record NZ_VSSB01000001.1, read on the forward strand.
CGCCTGCATCCGTGGGAACACCGCCCCGCCGCACCCGACGCCGCCGCGCCAGTCAACCTCTGGCCCCGCCCCATGCCCGAGCGTAGATTGGCCACGAACGAGGAGGTTCGCGTGACCACCATCCGAGAGTCCACCGTTCCCCCGGGCGAGGGCGTCGACGTGCCGCAGCCGCATGCCAACGGACAGCACGGCGACGCGCAGCCGCCGCACGTCGACGAGCAGCAGTCGCGCGCCGTCGCCGAGGCGGCGCGCGAGCAGGAATGGCGGAAGCCGAGCTTCGCGAAGGGCCTGTACCTCGGCCAGTTCGACCTCGACCTCATCCATCCGCACCCCAGGCCGGCTCCCGATCGCCGCGACCGCGGCGAGCACTTCATGGCGGACCTCGAGGCGTACCTGCGCACGGTCGACGGGGCGCAGATCGAGCGCGATGCGCGCATCCCCGACGAGGTCTACCAGGGGCTGGCCGAGCTCGGATGCTTCGGCATGAAGATCCCCGTCGAGTACGGCGGCCTCGGGCTCGGGCAGTACTACTACAACCACGCCCTGACGATGATCGGCACCGTGAGCCCGGCCGTCGTCGCACTGCTCTCGGCGCACCAGTCGGTCGGACTCCCCGAACCGCTCGTGCTCGCGGGCACCGAGGAGCAGAAGCGGCAGTACCTGCCGCGTTGCGCGACGGGTGCGATCAGCGCGTTCCTGCTCACCGAGCCCGAGGTCGGCTCCGACCCGGCCCGGTTGCGCGCGACCGCGGTGCCGAGCGAGGACGGCTCCGAGTACGTGATCGACGGCACCAAGCTCTGGACCACCAACGGCGTCGTCGCCGAGCTGCTCGTGGTGATGGCCCGCGTCCCGAGGTCCGATGAGCACCGCGGCGGCATCAGCGCCTTCATCGTCGAAGCGGATGCCCCGGGCATCACCGTGCACCGACGGAACTCCTTCATGGGGTTGCGCGGCCTCGAGAACGGGCTGACGTCGCTGCGCGAGGTGCGCGTGCCGAAGGAGAACCTCATCGGCCGCGAGGGCGAGGGACTCAAGATCGCGCTGACCACCCTCAACGCCGGACGGCTCGCGATCCCCGCGATCTGCGCAGGCGCCGGCAAGTGGAGCCTCAAGATCGCGCGCGAGTGGTCGAAGGCACGCGTGCAGTGGGGGAAGCCGATCGGCGAGCACGCCGCCGTGGCGCACAAGATCGCGTTCATCGCCGCGACGACGTTCGCGCTCGAGGCCGTCGTCGACCTGTCGGGCGTACTCGCCGACGAGGGACGCAAGGACATCCGCATCGAGGCGGCGCTCGCCAAGCTCTGGGCGTCGGAGATGGCGTGGAAGATCGCCGACGACCTCGTGCAGATCCGTGGCGGCCGCGGGTTCGAGACGGCCCCGTCGCTCGCCGCGCGCGGCGAGCGCGCGGTGCCCGCCGAGCAGATGCTCCGCGACCTCCGCATCAACCGCATCTTCGAGGGCTCGAGCGAGATCATGCGCCTCCTGATCGCACGCGAGGCCGTCGACGCCCACCTCAAGGCGGCCGGCGACCTGATCGACCCGCACCAGGACCTGGCCGGCAAGCTCAAGGCCGCCGTCTCGGCGAGCGGGTTCTACGCCCGCTGGTTGCCGCAGCTCGTCGCCGGCAAGGGCGACATCCCCACGGCGTTCGACGAGTTCGGCGCGCTCGCGACCCACCTGCGCTACGTCGAGCGAACGAGTCGCAAGCTCGCCCGCGAGACCTTCTACGGCATGGCTCGCTGGCAGGGCGGCCTCGAGCACAAGCAGGGCTTCCTCGCCCGAGTCGTCGACATCGGCGCCGAGCTGTTCGCCGTCTCCGCGTCGTGCGTGCGCGCGATGATGATCGCCGCCGACTCCCCCGAGGACGGCAAGGCGGCGTACCAGCTCGCCGCCACCTTCGCCGAGCAGTCGCGCCACCGCACCGAGCGCCTGCTCGACGAGCTCTGGCACAACACGGATGCCACGGACGAACGCCTCGCCGAGCGCGTGCTCGACGGCCGCTACACCTGGCTCGAGCAGGGCATCGTCGACGTGAGCGAGGGCACCGGACCCTGGATCACCGAGGAGATCCCGGCCGACGCGGCCGAGAACGTGGCGCGGCGGGTCATCCGGCCGACGACGGCGTAGGGCGTTCCTCGAGCTCGACCTGCGGTTCGAGGCCGAGGAAGTCGGCGTACCGGTCGGCCGCGTCGTGGATCGACTCGAGTTCGCGTGGGCGCAGGGGTCGGTGCGGGTACAGCGAGAACGTGACCGCGGTCGGCCCGACGGTTCGTCGCATGCCGGCGACGAGCTGCGCATCGACCAGCGCCATGCCGATCGCGGTCTCGCGCCCGCGCGAGGCGAGGCCCTCGGTGTCGATCAGCCATCGCGAATCCTGGTAGCCCCGGTACATCTCGTCGAGCACCTGGAGCAGGTGGCCGGCCGGCTCGGCGGAGTCGGGGACGTCGCCGGGCGCGTTCCAGTACGTGCGGCCGTCGTGCTCGAACGACTCGAGCCGGTCGCCGACGCCGGCGATGCCGCGGCGCACGTCGGTCAGCGTGAGCGTGGCCCAGTAGGCGAGGTCGCGCTCCGTGGCGGGGCCGTGCGAGGTGAAGTAGCGGAGGGCGAGCTCGGCCAGGGCCGCGTCGCGGTCGAACGGCCGACCGGCGGGCACGCGATCGTCGAACAGCGCGTACGTGTGCTCGCCGTCGTGGGGCGCGCCGCTGCACACCACGACGTGCAGCTCGAGGTGGGCGAGGAGCAGCATCAGCTGCTGGCCCGTGAGCTCGTGGCCGCGGTCGGCCAATTCGCTCGCGAGGTCGCTGCGCGTGCGGCCGGGGGTGCTCGCGAGGATCTGCGTCACGGCATCGGTGAGCTGCGGCATCCGCTCGCCCAGCGGCCGAAGCTGCTGGTCGATGACGGGCAGCACCCGCGGCGCCGTGAGCTCGAGGAGCCACCGCGCGTCGTCCGCGTGGACGTAGTGCCACGTCGGACGCAGCACGTGGGTGCGCAGCACACGCCCGTCGGCGAGCGCCCCGGCCAGGTCGTGCCGGCTGGGCGCGGTGGTGCGCGTCGCGACCGCCCACGCCGACTGCGACGGGTTCTCGGCCTGCACGGCGAGGAGCGAGGACACCGCCTGCTCGGCGGCGGCGACCGGCGCGGCGAGGTGCTGCGAGTGCAGCCGCCAGCGCGCGAGGTCGCGGTCGGTCGTCACGCCCGCGCATCCTCCAGGTGCGGCGCGCCGCGGCCGAGCACCTTCACGACGAGGTCGTGCCGGCGCAGCGTGCGGATCGTGCGCGCGACCTCGTCGGGGGTGCGACCGAGCGCGCGCTCGTTCGAGACGACGAGCACGTCACCGGCCTGGAGCGTCTCGAACAGGCGGCCGAGCCGCTGCTCCCAGGTCTCGGGCATCTCGGGCGCCGGGTGCTTGAAGTCGAGGATCGCGACGCCGAAGCGGGTCAGGTCGTTCCGCTGCTCGACCACCGAGGGCATGTCGGGGCGAGGCACCACGAGGCCGACGAGTCGGGAGCCCTCGGGGCGCGCCTTCCACCAGTCGTGGTTCTGCTGCAGCTCCTCGAAGCACTCGGGGCATCCGATCGCGTAGTGCGCGTGGTCGTGTGCGGCCGCCTCGGTCTCGGTCGGCGCCGGCGCCGCGGCATCCGTCGTCGAATCGGTCACGTGCTCAGCCATGTCCACACCCCTCGTCCTCGGGTTCCATTCTCGCGCAGTCGTCCAGCCTGCAGCCACGTGGCCGACGTCCGCCGCCCCTGTCGCCGGATGCAGGAAGTTCGGGTGCGCCGACGGCGATTCTGATCCCGACACGCCGAGCGGCCGACGATTCTTCCTGCATCCGGCCACGCGGCGGCCTCGCGTCCGTCGGGAGGCCGGATCGACACGAGCGCGGAAGAAGGACCGCCGCCGAGGCGTTGCCACCAGCATGAGAGCGATCGCGTACTCGCACACCGGCCCGTCGTCCGTCCTGCAGCTCGTCGAGCGCGACCTCACCGAGCCGGGACCCGGCGACGTGCGCGTCCGCGTCGTCGTGTCGGGGGTGAACCCGACGGACTGGAAGGCCCGCGCCGGGGCCGGCGCAGGGCGGGCGGCGCCGTTCCCCGAGGTCGTGCCGAACCAGGACGGCGCGGGCGTCGTCGACGCGGTCGGCGAGGGCGTCACGGGGTTCGCGGTCGGCGACCGGGTGTGGGTGTTCCTCGCGGCGCACGAGCGTCCGACCGGCACGGCGCAGGAGTTCGCGGTGCTGCCGGCCGCGCGGGTCGTGCACCTGCCGGATGCCGCGGGCTTCGAGCTCGGGGCATCCCTCGGCGTGCCGGCGATGACCGCGCATCGAGCACTCAGCGTGCACGAGGACGGCCCGACTCGACTCGGACCCGGCGCCCTCGACGGACGCATCGTGCTCGTCGCGGGCGGCGCCGGCGCGGTCGGGCACGCGGCGATCCAGCTCGCGCGCTGGTCGGGCGCGCAGGTCATCACCACGGTGAGCTCGCCCGAGAAGGCCGCGCTCGCCACCGCGGCCGGCGCGCACCACGTCGTGGACTACCGCACGGATGACGCGGCGAAGGCCATCCGCGCGATCGCGCCCCACGGGGTCGACCAGGTCGTCGAGGTCTCCCCCGCGCGCAACGGCGAACTCAACGGCCGGATCCTCGCGAACCACGGATCCGTCTCGGTCTACGCGACCGATGGCGGCACCGAGATGACGCTCGACGTCCGCCGGCACTTCTCCCTCAACGTGCGGTACCAGTTCCTGCTGCTCTACACCGTCGGCGATGCCGCGCTCGCAGCGGCGGCCGAGGACATCACGCGGGCCGTCGCGGACGGCGCGCTGCCCGTCGGCGACGACGCGGGCCTGCCGCTCACGCGCTTCCCGCTCGAGCGCACCGCCGAGGCCCACGACGCGGTCGAGGCGGGCACGGTCGGCAAGGTCCTCATCGACGTCGCAGCGGATGCCGCGAAGGCGGCCTCGTAGGCCGGCCGAAGCTCAACGCGGCGACGCGACGGCGTCGACGACCGCACGCCACGCCCGCGGCGGCAGCTCGTGCCCGACGCCCGGCATCCACGCGAATCGCGCGCCGGGGATCTCGCGAGCGAGCGCCTCGCCGTTCCCGAGCGGGAACAACGGATCCGCGGTGCCGTGCAGCACCGTCGTCGGCACGCGCAGCGAGCCCAGTCGTTCCCGCCAGCGCACCGTCGCGTCGAACACGTCGGCACCGCCCTCGTCGCGGTGCATCCCGGGTGATCGACGCACGGTCGCGGTCCAGATCGCCCGCTCGTGCTCCTCGTCGAACTCGTCGCCCGCGTAGTCGCGATCGACGTCGACGAGGTGGTCGACGACGGCCGCCTCGTCGGTCCAGTCGGGCTCGGGCCGCGGATGCGCCCACGTCGCCGCCAGTCGATCGGCGACCGCGGGCAGGTCGGGGTCGGCCGACCCCGGGCCCGTCGGCCGCGTCGAGATGAGCGTCAGCGACCGGACGCGATCGGGATGGTCGAGCGCCGCGAGCTGCGCGACCCACCCGCCGGCCGAGAACGCGACCCAGTGCGCGTCGGCGCGCGCGTCGGCGGCCGTGCCGGCGGCGGGCCCGGAGCCCGCGGCAGCCGCGTCGATCGCCTGTGCCGCGTCGAGCACGGCGAGCGCGTCGCCGAGCGCCGTCGGCAGCCCCTCGCGCCGCGTGCCGCGAGGGCCGAGCGTCGTCTCCCCCGTGCCGCGCTGGTCGTAGCGGATCACGCGGAGCCCGAGCGCGACGAGCTCGGCGCAGAACTCGGGCCGCCACCAATCCATCGAGCAGTCCGCGCCGGCCACGAGGAGCAGCAGCGGATGGCCAGCCTCGCCGATCACCTCGGCCGCCAGCTCGGCCCCGTCGGACCGCGAGACTCGCATGCGCTGCACGTCGCTCCGCGTCATCCGCTCAGTCTGCCCCGACCCGCCCACACCCGTGCATCGAACGGACCCGGCGAGCCGCTCGCTCACCGACCGCGCATCCCGGGCGTGGCAGGCCGGCGCGCCACCCGCGATCGACGAGACTTGCGACGTGCTTCACGTCCGGCTGATCGTCCCGCCCGAACTCCGCGGCGCGGTCGACGCCGTGATCGCCGACACCGCCCATGAGGTCACGAACCTCGTCGTGCATCCGGGTGCCGGGGTGTCGCCGGCCGGCGACGTGGTGCTGTTCGATGTCGATCGCACCGAGGCGAGCGACCTGCTCGAGCGGCTGGAGGCCGTCGGGCTCGGCGAGTCGGGCTCCATCTCGGCCGAGCACCTCGACCTCAGGATCGATGGCCGCAGCAGCCGGGAGGAGGACTTCGGCGGCGAGGACGACGCCGTCGTCTGGGAGGAGGTCGAGGCCCGCACGAGCGACGAGGTGCGCCTCTCGGCGACGTTCCTCACGTTCATGTCGATCGCGACGATGATCGCCGCGGTGGGCGTCGTGATCGACCAGCCGATCCTCATCGTCGGGGCGATGGTGGTCGGACCCGAGTTCGGACCGCTCGCAGCGATCGCGGTCGGCATCGTGCGGCGTCGGCCGCGCATCGCATGGCGCTCGGTCATGACGCTCCTCACCGGATTCGCGTTCGCCATCGTGGTGACGATCGCCTTCGGGGCGATCCTGCGGTCGGTCGGCGTGTTCCGGGGGAACCCGTTCGTGGAGGCGCATCCGTCGACCGAGTTCATCTGGTCGCCCGACGCGCTCAGCTGGATCGTGGCCTTCCTGGCGGGCATCGCCGGCATCCTCTCGCTCACGTCCGCGAAGTCGGGCGCCCTGATCGGCGTGCTCATCTCGGTGACCACGATCCCCGCGGCCGCGGCGATCGCGGTCGCCGTGTCCGTCGGCGCGTGGGAGGAGGCCGGGCCTGCGACCCTGCAGCTGCTGATCAACCTGACCTCGATCGTCGTCGCCGGCTCGCTCACCCTGACGGTGCAGCTCGCCGCGCAGCGGATGTCGCGGACGCGCCAGCGAACTCGAATGCAGTCCTGACCCGGACAACGATCGGCAAGTCCTCACCGACGCCGCAACGGATGCCGCGGGGCCGCCGCCGGTTCGTACGCCCTGTCTCGTTCCTCACCGCGCCGGGCAGCTGATGCCGACGGCGGCGAGGTCCTGCTTCCAGGTCGTGGCCGCGACCGCCTCGCCGTACTCGTCCACAGCGGCCTCGAACGTCGCCGTATCGCCCGTCTCCGCCGCGGCGGCGATTTTCGCCTCGGCATCATCGGACCACGCGCGGTACGCATCGAAGAGGTCGGCCGCATCCTGCTCGGTTTCGGCGACCGGAATCGACTCGACCGCGTCGTCGAAGGCCGTGCGCAGCCTGACGCGCTCGGACTTCAGGTCGAGATAGCTCTCGAGCGACAGCTCGGCGCCGCCGCGAACGGCGATGGAATCCGCGACGAGCGCACGGCACAGCTCATTCACCCTCAGGACGTAGTCATCGCCGCTCGACGGGTTCGACGCCGCGCTGGTGCTGTCCGAGTCGGACTCGAGAGGCTCGGATGTGCCGGCGCACCCGGTGATGCCGGCGATCGCCGCCGCCGCGGCGATCAGGATCGACCATCGCCGCACGGAACCGATCCTCGTCCGCGACCAGCGGAGCGTCAAGCGACCCGCCATGCGGAACACCGGCCCATCGGCCTGCCCCGACCCGCCCACAGGGAGACCGCCGGAGCGCTCACCCGAACGTGAAGCAGTACGCCTCGACGTCGGCCTCGAGGAAGTCGATCTCGATCACGCGATCGGCGACCCGGCCCGCCTGGCGGACGAGCTGGTACGTGTTCTGCTCGGTGACCACGCCCCGGCCGTCGTCGTCGACGTCGGTCCCACCCGACCGTCCCGCGGCCTGACCGTCGAGCGTGACCCGGAACGGCACGGAGGCTCCGGGATCCACCGGTCCCATGACGAGGTTGACGTCTCGGGCGTGGAAGGCGAACGAGATCCGGCCGCCCGGCTCGTTGAGGACCGCGGCGTGGCTCGCGACCGTCCAGTCGCCCGTGAGGTCCCACGTGTTGGTGAGCAGCCGGCGCCCGCCCGAGTACACGTGCCGGCGGTCGTAGTACTCCCCGTGCTCCGAGAGGAACCCGCTGCTCTGCCGGTAGCCGAGGTAGGTCTCGGGGCTCCGCAGCGAACGCCAGTCGGCCGCCACCTCGAGACCCTGCGGCTCCACCAGGACGAGGTCGGTGTCGAGGTCTCGCGCCCCCGCCTCGACGAGGAGCTGCTGGATCGCCATCTCGGTCATGGCGTACTCGCCCTCGCCGAAGTGGTGGAACCGCAGCCGGCCGCTCGCGTCGGCGAGGTAGATCGCCGGCCAGTAGCGGTTCGCGAACTCGTTCCAGACGCCGTAGTCGCTGTCGACCGCGACCGGGTAGCGGATCCCGAGGTTCCGGGTCTGCGCCATCACGTTCCGCAGGTCGGCCTCGAACCCGAACTCGGGGGTGTGCACGCCGACGATGGTCAACCCGGCGTCCTGGTACTTCTCGGCCCAGGCCCGCAGGTAGGGCAGGGTCCGCAGCCAGTTGACGCAGGTGTAGGTCCAGAAGTCGACGAGCACGACCCGGCCGCGAAGGGCCTCTGGCGTCAGCGGCTCGGAGTTGAGCCAGCTCGTCGCGCGGCCGAACGAGGGCAGGCGCCCCTCGTCGGGCAGCACGTCGTGGTCGCCCGCCAGCCGGTGGGCGAGCGAGCGGAACAGGCCGCCGCGGCCCTCCCGCGCGATCACGGCGTCGGCGGCGGATGCGTCGCCGCGGTCGTCATCGGACATGTGAGCCTCCCGTGCTGATGGTCGGTCGCCCGGGTCATGGTCGATCGTCGTCCCGCCACGCGGCTTCCGCAAGGTGCGCCCGCGCGGCCCGGGGCGGTGGGGATCAGGCGCCGGAGTCCCCCGCGTCCGCCAGGCCCGCGTACTCGGGGTTCCCGGCGATGAACGCGGCCACGACCGGGCAGAGCACGGTGAAGCGCGTGCCCTGCTCGCGGAGGTCGTCGAGCGCGTCGGCGATGAGGTCGGTCGCGATGCCGCGGCCTCGGAACTCGGGTTGGACCGTCGTGGTGATGAGGGTGATCCGGTCGCCGTCGAGGTCGTAGCGGATGGTCGCGATCTCCCTGCCCTCGAGCGTCGCGGCGAAGACGCCCCGTTCGTCGTCGCGGCGCACCTCGATCTCGGCGTCGGCGTCCTCCGACGGCGTGTCGACCGCGCGCAGCGCGTCGGCGGTCACCTCGTCGACGAGTGCCGCGGTGCCCTCGTCGAGGGTGCCGCTCCCGTCGGGATACCCCGCGGCATCCGGATACTCGAACCGCTCGGAATCATCGCCGGTGTTCATCGCGCCCCTCCGCTCCGTTCTCGGCTCGGTCGAGCCGCTCATGAACGAGGACCAGTCAGGTCCCGCCATTGTGACAGCGCCACGCCGGTGCCACCACGGCCTGGTTTCCGAGACTGAGGTTTCCTCATGTCCATTGACGCCCCACCGGCGTGGGCGTAGACCTGAGGTCACTGGGAAGGAGGTGCCGAAATGGCGAAGGATCTCTACCTGACCCTCGAGGACAAGCCCGGTGAAGCGGCACGACTCGGCGAGGCGCTCGGCAACGCGGGCGTCAACATCGAGGGGCTGTGCGCAATGGCCGACGGAGGGCGGAGCACGGTGCACATCCTCGTCGACGACGCCGCACGTGCTCGGACCGCACTCGAGGGAGCGGGCATCACGGTCGATCGCGAGACCGAGGTGCTCATCAGTCCGCCGCTCGGCGAGGAGTGGGTCGCCACGCCAGGTGGATTCGGCAGGATGGCGCGAGCGCTGGCCGAGGCCGACGTGAACATCTCGTTCGTCTATGTGGCCGGCGACAGTCGCCTCGTGCTCTCGACGAGCGACGACGCCAAGACCGCGGAGCTGCTGCAGGCGATGATGTAGGCCGCGGCCCGCACCGAACTCAGAGCCCCTCGGCGAGCTCCTTGATCGCGGCGAGCCGGCGGTCCCACTCGGCGCCGATGGCGTCGAGGCGGCGCGCGGTGTCGCTGAGCTGCGAGCCGATCACGCGGTAGCGCACCTCGCGACCGACCCGCACGGGCTCGACGAGGCCGACCTCCTGCAGCACGGCGAGGTGCTTGGCGATGGCCTGGCGGGTGACGGGCAGGCGCCCGGCGAGGGCGGACGCCGACGCGTCGCCCTCGCCGAGTGCCGCCAGGATGCTCCACCGGGTCTCGTCGCCGAGTGCGGCGAACACGGGGACCAGCGCCTGGGTCATGCGCTGCCCTCGAGCAGGGCGACCAGCTTGTCGAGCTCGCCGTCCCAGCCCGCGCGGTGCGCTTCCATGTTCGCGGCCGGGTCGGACGTCATGTCGAACCCGGTCTCCACGACGGTGAGCTGGGTGCCGTTCGACACGGACTCGAGGGTGAAGGTGAACACGGTCGCATGGTCGTCGAGCTGCTCGGGCACCACGCCGCTCGCGTCGTCGTTGCCCCAGCGGTACGAGACCATGCGCGGCGCGTCGATCGCCTCGATGCGCACCGGCACGGCGCCGTTGCCATCGAAGGTCAGCGTGCCCGTCGCGCCGACGCCGGCGCCGCCGAATTCGGCTCGGCCGAACCACTTCGAGATGTGCTCGGGCTCGGTCACCGCCGACCAGACCTTCTCGACGGGGGCGGAGATGTGGATCGTGCGCCGCACGGTGAACTGGCCCTCGTCGATGACGGATGCCGGGTTGTCGGTCATGTGCTCCATGATGGTTCCTTTCATTGGGATGTGCCGTCACCGGGTCGGAGGTTCGGTGACGGATGCCGCGTGAGCGGGTACGGTGACGGATGCCGCGGCCGTGGGCCTCAGCGCGCTCGTCGCCCACGCGGCGGCGATCGCGACGACGGCGATGGCGATGCCGGCGACGACGGCGAGCCGGACGCCCCCGCCGTCGATCGCCAGGCCGCCCGCGAACGCGCCGAACGCGATGCCGGCGTTCACCGCGGAGGCGGGCAGCGACGACGCGAGCGGCGCGCCGGGTCCGGCGAGGCTCACGACGCGATGCTGGATCGACGGCCCCGTGGCCATGCCGAACAGGCCGATGCCGAGCACGGCGAGCGCCGTGCCGATCGCGTTCGATCCGAAGGCGAGCAGGGCGACGAGCGACGCCGACACGCCGATGGCGCCGACGATGAGCATGCGCGATGCGTTCGCATCCGCGAACCGGCCGCCGCCGAACGAGCCGACGGCCGTCGCGACGCCGTAGACGAGGAGGTAGATCGAGACCGCCGGCCCCGAGACATCCGTGACCTGGTCGAGGAACGGCACGAGGTAGGTGATCGCGGCGAGCATGGCCGCGAACGTCAGGAAGCTCACCGCGAGCACCGCGAGGACGCGCGGCGCGAACGCGTGCCGCGCCTGGCCCATCGCACCGCTGCCGCGGGGCGTGGGCACCGACGGCAGCACGATGACGGCGAGCACGAGCACGACGGCGCCCGCCACGACGACGGCGACGAAGGAGCCGCGCCAGCCGACCGCCTGCCCCAGCAGCGTGCCGATCGGCAGCCCGAGCGCGCTCGACATCGCGAAGCCCGAGATGATGACCGCCATCGCCCGGCCGGTGCGCTCGGGCGGCACGATCGAGGTCGCGGTGACCATCGCCGCGGCGATGAACAGTCCCTGCACGGCGCCGATCACGACGCGGGCGCCGACGAAGACCGGGTAGTCGGCCATGAGCGCGGGCAGCAGGTTCGCCAGCACGAACACGGCGGTCGCTGCGATCAGCACGTGCCGACGGTCGAAGCGCGTCACGAGGAACGTGAGCAGCGGTCCGCCGATCGCGAGCCCCAGTGCGTTCGCCGTGACGAGCACGCCCGCCATGGGCACCGAGACGGCGAGGTCGGCGGCGATCAGGTCGATCATGCCGACGACGAGCATCTCGGCGCAGCCCATGGTGAACGCGCCCGCGAACAGGACGGCGAGCACGGTGGTGGCCCGGGTGGTCGGCTGCGGCGCTGCGGTGATCGTCATGTCGGCTCCTCGTCTGCCTCGAAGTTCTGCAACCCTAGAGTTGCATATCGATCAGACCCATGCAACCCCTGAGTTGCATATTGGAAGCCGTACGGTTCAGCGCAGCCGGTCGAGCGCCTCGCTCACGTCGAGCAGCAGCTCCGACTGCGCCCGATTCAGGTCGGGCCCGTCGGGCTCGGGCCACGACGACAGCTTCACGATCACCGCATCGGTGCGCGGATCGAGCCAGAGGCTCTGCCCGTGGATGCCGATGCCGCTCACGTTGCCGCGCTCGTTGCCCGTGCACCACCATTGCCGGGTGTACGAGCCCCGCGGGAACACCTCGGTGAAGCCCGACGGCGGCATCGCGTCGGGTGATCCCCCCGCGAGGATCGCCCGCACCCAGTCCTCGGAGACCACGCGACCGCCGGAGGCCACGCCCCCGTCGAGTACGACCCGGCCGACGCGGGCCAGGTCGCGAGCCGTGCACGACACCCCGCCGTTCGCGAACCCGAAGCCGGCGCGATCGACCGTGATGGTGGCATCCCGATCGGCGTCGAGCTTCGACCAGAGCAGCTCCGACAACGCCTCGCCGTAGCGGAGGCCCGTGACGCGCTCGACGATCCACGCGAGCACGTCGGTGTTCGCCGAGCAGTACTGGAACGTGCCCGTCGAGCCGTTGCCGCGCAGCGTCGTCAGGAACTCGGCGGTGTCGACCGGGTCGTCCTCGAGCCGGGTGCGCCACCCGGCCGAGCGGTCGTGCCGCTGCACCTCCGCGGCCGGGTCGAGGTAGTCCTCGCGGTAGTCGATGCCGATCGCCATGTCGAGCACATGCTGGACCGTCGGCCCGTCATAGGCGGAGCCCGCGAGCTCGCGCACGTAGTCGGTCACCGGTCGCGCCGGGTCGAGCGCCGCGGCATCCGCCAGCGCACCGACGACCAGCCCGCAGAGCGACTTCGAGACGCTCATGAGCAGGTGCCGGTCGTCGGGCGCGAAGCCCGCACGGAAGTACTCGGCGACCACCTCGTCGCCGCGCAGCACGAGGAACGCGTCGGTGAACGTCGACTCGAGCCGGTCGCGAAGGTCGGGCACGTGCGGCTCCAGCGCACCGAGGTGCACGGTGGCCGCGGATGACGCGGGCCGCCGCCGCGCGATCGTCGCCGACGGCACGACCTCGCCGAGGTGCGCGAACGCCCACCGGTTGTGCGGCGCCTCCTGCCACGTGTCGAGCGTGGGACGGCTCATGCGCGCGGCCCCCGATCCGGCGCCGGGACATCCAGGGCGGGACGGTTCACACGCGAGCGCGACAGCCCGAGGTAGAGCCCGGCGGCCACCACCACGCCGACCGGCACCGAGAGGTCGAGGTAGCCCATCGCCTCGGCGATCGGGCCGGCCCAGGCATCCGTCGTGAGGAACAGCGACGAGGCGAGGCCGCCGACGACGGCCGCGGTGATGCCCGCCACGTTCCAGCCGCCGCGGTACCAGAAGGGGCCGCCGCGCTCCTGGTCGAGCAGTTCGACGCCGTCGTAGCGGTTGCGGCGCATCGCGATGTCGGTGACGTAGATCGCCATGGCGGGCGCGATGACCACCACGAGCACCTGCAGCATGAGGTTGACCGCACCGAGGAGGCTCGTCGACATCACGAGGTAGATCGTGAGCGCCGTGCCGATGACGCCGACCACGATGGCGGCGGGGATGCGCTTCAACGGGATGCCGATCGACTGCAGCGCCATGCTCGACGTGTAGGTCGTCATGCCGTTGAGCGCGACGGTGTTCACGATGACCGCGATCACGAAGATCGGCACGAACCAGGCCGGGAAGAGCCCGAGCATGCCCGATTCGATGCCGGCGTCCATCGCCGCGGCATCCAGCCCGGTCGCGAGCAGCGCGCCGACGCCCGTGAAGAGGATGCTCGGCAGGGCGCCGCCGAGCGCCGTGGCGGCGACGATGTGCGAGGGCTTCGTGGATCGCGGCAGGTAGCGGGCCATGTCCGGGCTGTTGATGTACGACAGCGGGGTCGCGGCGAGGATCGTGAAGCCGACGGTCACGGCCGACCAGAGTGCGACGCCCTCGAGCGGCGCGGGCGCCCGGTAGCCCCAGTCCACGTGCGGCAGGAAGAACGCGGTCGCGGCGAGGAACACGACGACGAGCGCGATCGTCACCGCGGGGTACGTGCGAAGGATGAGCGCGTGCCCGTACACGGCGACGAGCACGGTGATCGCCGACACGACGACGGTGACGAGTACCGGCACGAGCACCGGGTCGGTGAGCCCGGCGCCGGCGAGCAGCTCGGCGCCGAGGAACGACGACGCGAGCCAGTTGAGCGCGAGGAACACCGCCGAGAGCAGCCAGCCGGTCAGCGCGATGACGACCTTGTTGCCGACGATGCCGTACATCGCCCGGCTGACGACCGACCCTGAGGTACCGGCCGCCGGGCCGCTGATCGCGACGATCCCCGTGAGGATCCACGGGAGGCTGCCGACGACGATCACGGCGAGCGCCTGCCAGAGCTCGAGGCCGAGCAGGATCATCGTCGCGCCGATCGTGAAGTTCAGCACGCTGACGTTCGGCGCCGCCCAGACGGCGAAGAGGTCGCGGGCGCGGCCGTGACGCTCCGAGGGGCGTACGACCTCGATGCCGCGGGTCTCGGGGCGGGTGGCGACGTCGACGAACTCGGGCGCGTCGGTGGTCGTCGGGTCGGCCGTCGTCGTCGGGTCGGCGGTCGTGCGCGGCTCGGCCGACGGCGGGGGAAGGGTGGCGGACACGATGCTCCTCTCGGCTGCACGGGGCCGGGCGCGCGGTCGCCGGCAGCCGGAGCGACGTTGCTATTGGTCGAGTGACCAATTGGCTATTGGTCGCTCATCCAATAAGATTCCGGACATGGTGTCAAGCCCTGCGACGTCACGCGTCCGGAAGCAGCCCGAGGAGCGCCGCGCCGAGATCGTGGGCGAGGCCGCGCGCATCGCACTGGCCGACGGGCTCGAGGGCATCACGGTGCGCGCCGTCGCCGAGGGGCTCGGCGTGCGCCCCGGGTTGATCTCCCACTACTTCCCCATCACCGAGGGCCTCGTGATCGAGGCGTTCGTTCGCGCGGTCACCGATGAGCGCGAGCTGCTCGTGCCTGAGGACGGCGATCCGATGACCCGCATGGCGCACCTGGTCGCCTATGCCGAGGGCGACGCCGGCCGGGATGCCGCGCGCCTCTGGCTGAACGCGCGCCACCTGTGCCGGTTCACCCCGGCCCTCGGCGACGCCCTGCTCGAGCAGGAGGAGCTCGACCGGAATCGCCTCACGGCGCTCATCGAGGCGGGTGTCGCCGCGGGCGAGTTCCGCACCGACGACCCGTTCGGCGCGTGCGTGCGGATCCTCGTGGCGGTCGACGGCGTCGGCGCCTACGCGAACAACGTCGGCACCTTCACCGACGAGTCGTTCACCCGGTTCGTGACGGATGTCGCCGAGCAATCGCTCGGCCTGCACGCGCGCGAGCTGCACGCCGTCGCGGCCCCGCTGCGAGGGAGCGCGACCGACGAGGGGTGAGTCCTAGGATCGTGCAATGGCACGCGATCCGAACATCCCCGACGCGTTCGACGTCTACACGCTCGTGGTGCTGCGGCGGCCGGTCGATGCGCCCGACCTGCCCGAGGCGGAGCTCGACGCGCTGCAGTCGGAGCACCTCGCCTACCGCGCCGACCTGCGGCGCCGCGGCATCCTCGTCGTGAACGGGCCCTTCGACCGGCAGAGCGACGAGTCGTATCGCGGAATGTCGATCTTCGCGTGCGACCCCGACGAGGCCGCGCGCCTCTCGGACGCCGACCCGTCGGTGATCGCCGGGCGGCTGGCGTACGACGTCATGGAGTGGTGGGTCGCCGCCGACTCGCTCGCGTTCCCGAAGGCCGGGAGCCCCGTGGGCGACCGCCGCGCGATGCCCGACGACTGACGCGCGAGGCGCCCCGCAGCGCCGCCGCGTGCGCGACCGTCACGCGGTCACGAAGTGCGAGACCTGCTCGGCGACGAGCCAGACGGCGAGCACGACCATCGCCGCGCCCGAGACCCGCGACAGGATGCGCATCGCCGACGGCCGCGCGCGCAGCACGGCCCGGGCGCTCACGCCCACGACCGAGTACACGAGCGCGCAGCTCGCGACGAAGATCAGTCCCAGCACGGCGAGCTGCACCGGGATCGGCCAGGCGCTCGCCGCGTCGGTGAACTGCGGCAGCAGCACGACGAGCACGAGCAGCCCCTTGGGGTTCAGGCCGCTCACGCCGGCACCCTGCACGAGCCGCAGCCACGGCCGATCGGATGCCGCAGCAGCACCTGCGCCCTCGACCGACGCGGTGGACGCCTCGCCCGAGACCACCGGCGGATGCCGCAGGACCTTGACGCCCAGGTAGGCCAGGTACGTCGCGGCCGAGAACGTGAGCGCGACCAGCACCCACGGCAGCGCCGCCACCGCCGCGCCGACGCCCACGGCGACGGCGGCCACCGCCGCGAGGTACCCGACGAGGATGCCGGCGAGCGATGGGACGAGGGTGCGCTCCTGCATGCCCGCCGAGATGATGTAGGCCCAGTCGGGACCGGGGACGACCACCATGAGCGTCATCATGCCCCAGCACGCGAGCAGCAGCTCGAGGTTCATGGGAGGGTCCTTCCCGTTCGTTCACGATGAACCTACGGAAGGACGGCCGGAATAGGCTTCCAACTTCGTCCCAGAATGGGGCCTCCAGTGGAAGAATCCACTCATGGACGCCATCGATCGGAGAATCCTCACCGAGCTGCAGCAGGACGGCCGCCTGAGCCTCACCGACCTCGCGGCGCGCGTGCAGCTGAGCATGTCGCCCACCCATCGCCGACTGCACGCGCTCGAGGCATCCGGTGCCATCTCGGGCTATCGCGCCGTCATCGACCCCGAGGTCGTCGGACTCGGGTTCGGCGCCCTCGTGTTCGTCACCATGGAGCAGGCGAACAAGGCGACCATCCCGGCGTTCGACGCGGCGGTCGCCGAGATCCCCGAGGTGATCCAGGCGCTGCGCCTCTTCGGCAACCCCGACTACCTGCTGCGGGTCGCGGTGCGCGACCTCGCCGCCTACCAGCGGCTGTGGGACGAGAAGCTCGCGGCCCTGCCCGGCGTGCAGCGCGTCGAGTCCACGCTCGTCATGAAGACGATCGTCGACGATCGCCCGCTGCCGATCTGACGCGGGATCCGCGGCATCCGACCGCCCGCGACCCCGGGACTGCAAGCGCTGTCACATTTCACGCTCCTATTCGGTCTTAACGGGTAGAAGGACCGAAAGGAGCACCAGCTCATGCGAAGGATCGTGATCGTCGGAGGCGGCTACGCCGGCTTCTACACGGCGTGGAAGCTCGAGAAGCAGCTGTCGCCGCACGAGGCGGAGCTGGTGATCATCGACCCCCGCCCCTACATGACCTACCAGCCGTTCCTCCCCGAGGTGAGCGCCGGCTCCATCGAGGCGCGGCACGCGGCGGTCTCGCTGCGCAAGCACCTCGAGCGCACGAAGGTGGTCGCGGGCACCGTGACGAGCATCGAGCACGCGACGAAGACCGTCACGGTGCGCCCCGCGGATGCCCCGGACTACGCGCTCCCGTACGACGTGATCGTCGTCACGGCCGGCGCCGTCACGCGCAAGCTCCCGGTGCCGGGCGCCGACGACGTGGCCATCGGCATGAAGCACGTCGAGGAGGCGGTCGCGATCCGGGACCGGCTGCTCACGGCGTTCGACCGGGCGGCCGCGCTGCCCGACGGGCCCGAGCGGCGCCGACTGCTGACCGTCGTCTTCGTGGGCGGCGGGTTCTCGGGCGTCGAGGGCTTCTCGGAGCTGCTCTCGCTTGCGACCGACCTGCTGCGGCAGTACCCCGAGCTCTCGTTCTCCGACCTGTCGTTCCACCTCGTCGAGGCGAACCAGCGGATCCTGCCCGAGGTCACCGACCGACCGGGCGCGTGGGTGGTGCGCCACCTCGAGCAGCGCGGCGGGCGCATCCACCTCGGTGCGCGGGCGGTCTCGCTCGAGGGGGGCCACGTCGTGCTGTCGAACGGCGAGGAGTTCGACGCGAACCTCATCGTCTGGACCGCCGGCAACGGCGCGCACCCGGTGATCGCGAAGCACACCGACCTGCCCATCGACGAGCGCGGACGCATCGTCGTGCGCCCCGACCTGCGGGTCGGCACCGAGGACGCCCCGGTCGAGGACGCCTGGGCCGCCGGCGACAACGCCGCCGTGCCCGACCTCGCGGTGGCGGGCGCGACCACCGTGCCGAACGCGCAGCACGCCGTGCGCCAGGGCAAGCGCCTGGCGGCGAACATCGTCGCCGTGCTCGACGGACGGCGGCCGCGCCCCTACCGCCACGCGAGCCTGGGCGCCGTCGCGACGCTCGGCCTGGGCCGCGGGATCTTCCAGTACAAGGGCCTCGTCATCACCGGGCTCCTCGCCTGGGTCATGCACCGCGGCTACCACGTGCTCGCCATCCCGACCTGGGAGCGCAAGTTCCGCGTGCTCCTCGTCTGGATCAGCGCCCTGTTCGCCGGCCGCGACATCGTGTCGCTGCTGTCGGTGCAGACCCCGCGCGAGGCGTTCGTCGCCGCGGGCGTGCCGAGTGTCGCCCCGGTGACGCGAGCGCAGGCTCCGCGGGATTCGCACGAGCCGTCGGCCCGCGCGGCCTAGGTGCGAGCGGATGCCGCCGGCCCGCCGCCAGGCGTGCTCGTCGGGCCGTCGGCGCTGCCCGCCGTCATGGGTGCTCGTCGGGCTGTCAGCCCGGCCCGCCGTCAGGCGTGCTCGTCCTCGGGCTGGCCGCCCTCGGGCTCGGCGGCCCACGACGGCGGCTCGTCGCGGCCCGACTGCTCGTCGCGCTCCGCATCGTCGGCGGTGGCCTGCACGATCCCGGCCGCGTGATGCACGGGCGCGTACACGACGTAGAGGCGCAGCGGCTCGTCGCCGGTGTTCTCGACGTCGTGCCACGTGCCGGCCGGCACCTGGATGCTCCACCCGTCCGAGACGTCCTGCTGGAACGTGAGCTCGTCCTTCGACGGCCCCATCTTGGCCCGGCCGCGGCCGGCGTCGAGGCGCAGGAACTGGTCGGTCTCGGGGTGCGCCTCGAGGCCGATCGACTCGCCGACCGGGATCGACATGAGGGTCACCTGGAGGTACTTCCCACTCCAGGCGACCGTCCGGTAGGTGTCGTTCTCCTTCGTCGCCCGCTCGATGTCGAACGCGTTCGGCTCCGGCCCGTTGTCGGTGATGTCCATGTGGTCGCGACCCCCTCGTCTGGCCCGGCGATCGGATGACGCCGACCGGCCCGCTCTCAGGCTAGACCGGCGACGCATCCGTGAAGGAGGGGGTGGACACGGAGCCCGTCGACGTGGCTCACGCGCTCGAGCTCTGCAGGAACGCGAGCACGGCGGCCACCCGCCGGTGGACGCCCGTCTCGGGCAGGCGCAGCTTCGTGAAGATCGCGTTGACGTGCTTCTCCACGGTCGACGACGAGAGGAAGAGCGCCTGCTCGATGCCGGCGTTGGTCTTGCCGGCCGCCATCTCGCGCAGCACCTCGAGCTCGCGCGGGGAGAGCGCCGCGAGCGGGCTCGCGGCCCCCGCCGCGCTGCGGCGCCGCACGAGCGTGTCCACGATCTGCGGGTCGATGACCGACCCGCCGGCGCGCACCTCGCGCAGGGCGTGCACGAGGTCCTCGAGCTCGCCGATCCGGTCCTTGAGCAGGTAGCCGAGCCCCGCCGACCCGTCGTCGAAGAGCGCGAGGGCGTAGCTCTCGTCGGCGTGCTGCGACAGCACGACCACGCCCGTGTCGGGCGACGCCGCGCGGATCGCATGGGCGGCCTCGATGCCCTCCATGTGGTGGCCCGGCGGCATCCGGATGTCGGTGAGCACGGCGTCGGGGCCGAGCCGGCGCACCGCGTCGAGCAGTTCGACGCCGTTCCCGACCGAGGCGATCACGTCGATCTCGCCCGAGTCCTCGAGCAGTCGCCGCAGCCCCTCGCGCACGAGGTAGTTGTCCTCGGCGATCACGACGCGCAGCACGCCCGTGTCATCCAACGCGATCACCCACCGGCAGGTCCACGAGCACGGTCGTTCCGCTCGCCGATCCGTCGGCCGGCGCGACCCGCACGGTCCCGCGCAGCGCGGCGACGCGGTCGCGGATGTTCGCGAGCCCGCCGTGCGACGCCGCTGCGGCCGTCGCGGCCTCCGTCGCCGACGCGCCGATGCCGCAGCCGTCGTCGGTGATCGCGATGCGCAGGTGCCCGTTCGACCGGGCGAGCTCGACCGACGCGTGCGTCGCGTTCGCGTGCTTGGCGGTGTTCGCGAGCGCCTCGCGCACGACGTAGTACGCCGTGGTCTCGACGTCGTCGGGATAGCGCTCGGCGCGCACCGCGGCATCCGCCTCGACCGAGAGCGGGATCGGGAACCGGGCGACGCCCGACTCCACGGCGGCGACGAGCCCGTTGTCGCTCAGCACCGGCGGGTGGATGCCCTGCGCCAGCTCGCGCAGGTCGGTGAGCGTCTCGCGGGCCTGGTCCTGCAGCTCGTTGAGCTCGGCGGGCGTGAGCTCCCCGCGCTGCAAGCGGTTGCGGGCGAGGCGCAGTCCCGCGATCTGGGCGACCACGTTCTGCTGGATCCCGTCGTGCAGGTCGCGCTCGAGGCGACGGCGCTCGTCGTCCTGCGCGGCCACGAGCCGCTCGCGCGACGCGGTCAGCTCCACGAGCTGCTCGGCGAGCTGCGCGGTGAGGCGCACGTTGGCCACGGATGCCGCGGCCTGGCCCGCGACGGTGCGCAGCAGCATCCGCTCGGCGTCGTTGTACTCGCCGTGATGACGCGGACCCACCTCGATGCGGCCGAGCGTCTCGTCGCCGCGAACCAGGTCGGCGGTGAGCGCCGGCTCGGTCGACGGGTCGGCCTCGCCCGCCACCCCGACGGGCGACGCGGCGAGCGCGCCCTCGGGCGTCGC
Source organism: Agromyces mariniharenae (assembly GCF_008122505.1). Classification (NCBI taxonomy): domain Bacteria; kingdom Bacillati; phylum Actinomycetota; class Actinomycetes; order Micrococcales; family Microbacteriaceae; genus Agromyces; species Agromyces mariniharenae. The sequence goes on from NZ_VSSB01000001.1 coordinate 885,353, forward strand.
CAACCGGATCCGCACCCATGCGGCTCCCAGGCCGTCGCGCACGGCCTCGGCGAGCCGGGTGAGCAGGTCGCGCGGCTCGCCGGCCTCCTCGAGGCTCGCGCCGAGTTCGCCGAGGAGCTCGAGCTGCCGCTCGCGGTCGCCGAAGAGCCGGCGGTGGATCCACCGCTGCACCCAGCTGCGCACGGGCAGCAGGGCGACCGCGACCAGGGTCGTGATGATGACCGCGGGCACGACCCGGATCCGCCCCGACAGGAGGATCGCCGGCGTCGCGACCGCGATGGCGTAGAAGACCGTGATGAGCAGGTTCGCGGAGCGCGCGGCATTGCGCCCGCCGTCGCCGAGCGCGACGTCGAACGCGCCGTACTTGAAGATGCCGTGCACGGCGGCGATCGGCAGGGCGACGAGCGCCCCGTAGACGATGAACTGCCCGACCTCGGGCCACGGGAGGATCGGCCAGATCGCGAACGCCGCCGCGGCCGCGGCGATCGTGATCGCCATGACCCGCGTCCGCGCCCGCACCGCCGGCGTCCCGAACAGTGCGCGGGTGCCGAGCACGACGAGCCCGAGGATCACGGCGGGCCACGCCTGGAAGAACATGACGGTGACGATGGGCTCCGCCCACTCCAGCCAGGGCACGACGTAGGGGTTGGGGATGCCCTCACCGCTGATGCCGATCCACGGCGACATCACGACATGCGGCGTGGTGAGGAGCGTCAGCGGCCCCATGAGCAGCGGGGTCCACAGGAAGCCGACGGCGATCCGCTGCCACCGGTGCTCGACGGTGCCGTCGGGGAACGTCGCGAACACGATGAGGAACGCCGAGGTCGCGACGGCGTCCGAGGTCAGGCCGATCAGGTTGAAGAGCGGGAACCACGGCTCCGCCATGATCTCGATGTTGCGGAAGAGGAAGGTCTCGTAGGCGGAACCGACGAGGATCGCCGTCGCGGCGAGCGCGATGAGCACGGCGATGAGCGACCTCGTCACGGTGAGGAGCCACATCCCGAGGACGAACAGCGGCAGCGCGCCGAGGATCGGCCACGCGAGCCCGTGGTCGGCGTCGGCCTCGATGAATCCCCGCACGACGACGATGTAGACGAGGGCGGCGACCCCGATCGGGCCGAGCAACGCCAGGCACACCCACCTGCGGTTCACGGTTCCATGGTCCTCCTGCGCGGGCGTCCGCGGGAGAGGGCCTTCCGTGTCCTCGCGTGGAGGCTGACCCCCACCCGTTCGAGCACGCCGCCGACCGGGGAGGGTCATCGTGCTCCCTCGGCGCCGACGGGCAGGTCGACGTCGACCGTCGTGCCCGTGCCAGAGGGCTCGGCGGCCGAGATGCGGACCGTGCCCCGGAGGGCGGCGACGCGGTCGCGGATGTTCGCGAGTCCGCCGCTCGTCGCCGACGCCGTCGACGACGCGTTCGGGCCGACGCCGCACCCGTCATCGCTGATGGAGACGCGCAGGTGCCCGTTCGACCGTGCGAGGGCGACCGACGCGCGGGTCGCGTGCGCATGCTTCGCCGTGTTCGCGAGCGCCTCCCGCACCACGTAGTAGGCGGTCGTCTCGACCTCGACCGGATACCGTTCGGCACGCACCCGCGCGTCTGCATGCACCATGAGCGGGATCGGGTACCGCGCGGCGCCCGACTCGATCGCGGCCACCAGCCCGTTGTCGCTGAGCACCGGCGGGTGGATGCCGTGCGCGAGCTCGCGCAGGTCGGTCAGGGTCTGGCGCGCCAGATCCTGCAGCTCCGTCAGTTCGGCCGCTGAGAGCTGGCCGCGCTCGAGCCGGTTCCGTGCCAGTCGGAGTCCGGCGATCTGCGCCACGATGTCCTGCTGGATGCCGTCGTGCAGGTCGCGTTCGAGGCGCCGGCGCTCGTCGTCCTGCGCGGCCACGAGGCGCTCCCGCGAGGCGGTGAGCTCGGCGAGCTGCTGGGCGAGCCGTGCCGTGAGGCGCACGTTGGCGACGGATGCCGCGGCCTGGCCGGCGACCGTGCGCAGCAGCGTCCGCTCGGCCTCGCTGTACTCCCCGCGGTGGCGCGGGCCGACGTCGATACGGCCGAGGAACTCCTCCGCATGCACGAGGTCGGCTCCCTCGACCGCATCGCCCACCACGTCGCCGGCGACCCCCGCGGGCGAGTCGGCGAGCGCGGCATCCGAGGTCGCAAGGCGGATGCGCACCCAGGTCGCGCCCAGTCCGTCGGCGACCGCGGTCGCGAGGTGCGTCAGGAGGTCGCCGGGGTCGGCGGAGCGCTCCAGCTCCGCGCCGAGCTCGCTGAGCATCGCGAGCTGGCGGTCGCGGTCGCCGAACACGACCCGATGGATCCACCGCTGGAGCCATCCCCGCACGGGAAGCAGGGCGACCGCGACGATCGCCGTGAGGAAGGCGATGCCGAGCGGGGTCATCCGATCGACGAGCAGCACGGCGGGCGCGACGGCGGCGATGCCGTAGAGCACGGTGATGAGCACGTTCGAGGACCGCGTGACCGAGCGCGCACGGTCCGCCGCGGCGACGTCGAACGCGCCGTAGCGGAGGATGCCGTGGATCGCCACGAGCGGGACCGCCGTGAGGATCACGAGCACCACGGCGTTGAGCAGCACGTTGTCGGGCAGGAACAGCGTGAGCGAGTAGCTCACGAAGATCGCGAAGGTCAGCCAGGCCATCAGGCGGGTGCGGGCCTGCACCTCGGGATCCCCGAAGAACGCCCGCGAGATCAGCACCGCGAGGGCGAGGAACACCGCCGGCCACGAGTAGACGATCCACGACACGATCGGGCTGGCCCAGGCGAGGGCCGGCAGGGCGAACGGGTTCGGGATGCCCTCGCCCTGCTCGGCGTGCACCTGCACCGTGAGGACGTGCGGCACGACGAGCAGCGAGAGCGGGACGACGACGACCGGGACCCAGAACAGGCCGACCGAGATCCGCTGCCAGCGCCGCTCGGGGATCCCCGTCGGGAACGTCGCGAACGTGCTCACGAAGGCGGCGGACGCGACCGTCGAGGCGGTCAGCTCGACGAGGTTGAAGAACGGGTACCACGGCTCCCCGATCACGTCGGGGTTGGTCAACCTGAACGTCTCGAAGGCCGAGCCGATCGCCATCGCCGTCGCCGCCCACGCGAGGAACAGGGCCGAGCGTGCCGTCGACACCGTGAGCAGCCACATGCTGAACGCGAACAGGGGCAGGATGCCGAGCAGGGGCCAGCCGAGGCTGGGATCCGCCGCCGCTCCGGCGAGGAATCCGCGCGCCACCACGACGTACAGCAGGGACGCCGCTCCCAGCGGCGCCAGTGCTGCGAACCATCCCCACCTGCGGAGCACACCCCCATCGTCCTCCTCATGGCGCGCCGGCGGGAGAGGGGCAATCCGTACCACCCCTTGGCGGCCAGCCCCCATGCGGTGTGCGGCGCACCGCCACAGAGGTTCCGGGCCTGCTGGGTTCCGGCGCCGCTGCGCCTGCGCGAGCCTCGAGGGCGAGCGGATGCCACGACGGCGCGCCGCACCGAACAGGGAGTCACCTCATGCGCAAGGTCTACACGGCTCTGGCCTGGATCATCGCCGGCGGTGTGGTCGTGCAGGCCGCTGCCATCGCGTTCGCCTTCGGCGGCGTGCTCAACCGGGTGTCGAACGGCGACGTCGTCGACAAGGCGCTGCTCGAGAGCGGCGGCGCAGGCGGCTCGGGCGAGCTCGGCTTCTGGATCCACGGGATCGTCGGCGGCGTCGTGCTGCCGCTGCTCGCGGTCGCCCTGCTCGTCGTGTCGTTCTTCGTCCGCGCCCGCGGCGCGAAGCTCTGGGCGGCGATCACGCTCGCGCTCATCGTGCTGCAGGTGACACTCGGCTTCTCGATCACCGACGTCCCCTACCTCGGCCTCATCCACGGCGCCAACGCGCTCGCGATCGTCGTCGCGGCCGTGATCGCCGCGTTCCGCGGACGGGCGGCGCGCTCGAGCGCCGACACGACCGAGGCGTCCTCGAAGGAGGCGACGAGCGATGCCGTCTCGGCGTGATCTCCTGCGGTGCGCCGTCGTCGGCGTCGCGGTCACGACCGCGCTCGGCGCCGGCGCGCTCGCGTGGAGTTCCACGCTGCTCGGCGAGTACTCGGTCATGGACATGGGTGCTGGAGGCGGGAGCGACGGCGGCCACGACGGGCACGGCAGCCCGGCGGGATCGGGCGCGTCCACCGCATCCGCCGGCGTCGGAACCGGCGCCGTCGACGTCACGGCGCTCACGGCCGACCCCGACCGCGCGCCCGACGTGCGCGTCGAGCTCACCGCCCGGCAGGGCACCATCGACGTGCCCGGCGGCCGGCCGGTCGAGGGCTACACCGTGAACGGCACCTCGCCGGGGCCCGAGCTCCGCGCGCACCAGGGCGACCTCGTCGAGGTGACGTTCGTGAACGAGTCGGTCGACGCCGGGGCGACGCTGCACTGGCACGGCATCGACGTGCCCAACTCGGCCGACGGCGTCGCCGGCATCACGCAGGACGCCGTGCCCGTCGGCGGCAGCTACGTCTACCGCTTCGAGGCGACGGACGCCGGCACGTACTGGTACCACTCCCACCAGGTGTCGCACGAGCAGGTCGTCGGCGGGCTGCTCGGCGCGATCGTGATCGAGCCGGCCGCCGTCGCACCCGCCTCGACGACCGCGTCGACGGATGCCGCGCACGCGCCGGTCGCCGTGACCGACGTCACCGCCCTGCTGCACGTCTACGGCGGGCAGCACACGCTCAACGGCGCGGCCGGCGACGAGCGCGTCGACGCCGCCCCCGGATCGACCGTGCGCCTCCGCGTCATCAACACCGACCAGGGCACCGCCTCGGTGTGGTCGGATGCCCCGTTCCGCGTCGTCGCGACCGACGGGCACGACGTGAACGCGCCCGCCGAGGTCGCGGGGCAGCGCGTCCTCATCCCTGCGGGCGGCCGCGCGGATGTCGCGGTGCGGGCGCCGGCACGCGGCGAGCTTGTGCGACTGCACACGGGCGGCGCGCGCAGCGTGCTCATCGGGGACCCGCGGGCGCCGGAGGCATCCGCCCCGCCCGTGCCGCAGCCCTCGACGACGCTCGACCTGCTCGCCTACGGCGCACGGGCGGCGCTCGACTTCGACCCGACCCGGCCCGACCGCTCGTACGACTACGTCATCGCCCGGCGCTTCGGCATCATCGACGGGCGCCCGGGCAACTTCTGGACGATCAACGGGCGCATGTTCCCCGACGTGCCGATGTTCGACGTGCGCGAGGGCGACGTCGTCGTGATGCACCTGCGCAACGACTCGGGCGACGTGCACCCCATGCACCTGCACGGGCATCACGTTGTGGTGCTGTCACGTGACGGGGTCGCGGCATCCGGCAGCCCCTGGCTCGTCGACTCGCTCGACGTGCACCCGGGCGAGTCCTACGACATCGCGTTCGTCGCCGACAACCCCGGCATCTGGAGCGACCACTGCCACACGCTCCCCCATGCGGTCGACGGGCTCGTCGCGCACGTCATGTACGAGGGCGTGACGACGCCGTTCACGATCAACGGCGACGCGGGGAACCGGCCGGAGTGAGGTCGGGATGTCACAGATGAGCGTGCTGGTCGGTCCACATAGTGAGAGAGATTCGGTCGAGTCGTGAGGTAAGAGCGGGAGCACTGGGTTTCAGGCGGCCTGTCCCTACGGGGTTGCGCCAAGCAGACCACGGCTGGTCCCACCCGCCGCCGGATCGTCACTCTCCCCCGCGCCGGCGACGCCACGGCCCGATCGGGCGCGGCGAACCCCCGTCAGGCCGGCCGCACCGGCTGGCGCAGCACGGTCTTCAACTTCTCGGGCGCGGTGCGACCCGGGTCGCTGAGGTAGATCTCGTGGTGCGGTCCGTTGAAGGCGAGGCCGCGCTGCGGCATCCACTCGTCGTGCAGCCGCGCGAGCGTCGGCGACTCGTCCTCGTACGAGCCGACGTGCAGGATCTGCGCCGATGCGCCCTCGGTCAGGTGCGCGAGGCGCACGAGGTCGAGCGCCGGGTTCGCCGGGTCGCCGGCCTTCGCCGCCTTCGCGCGCACCGCGGCCACGGCCTCGGCGACCGCGGCGTCGTCGATCCAGTCGGGCTGGGCGATGAGCATCGTCCAGCTCCAGGCGCCCTTGTCGCGTGCCGCGAACGCGCGCGGGTCCTCGGCCCACCAGAGTCCCTCGAGCGGGGCGACGACGAAGTCGCGCCCGAGGGCCCGCTTGCTGGCGAACTTCACGGTGTACGCCACGCCGTAGAGGGCCTGCACCGCCTCCCGGTACGACCGCGCGGTGTTCGGATCGCCGTGCCCGTCGACGGCGAGGTACCGCATCGACGGCACCTCGACGATCGCGAAGTCCTTCGCCGAGGGCGCGTAGAGGTCGCGGTGCTCGCGCTTGACGTCGTACTTCGCAGTCGTCGACTCGGCCATGCCGCGAGCGTACGCCGACCCTTGGTCAGTTCCCGGCCGGATGCCCCGCGGGCGCGGCTGCGCCCTCGAGTCGCTGCCGGAGCCGTTCGAGGCTCGCCGGGGCATCCGTGCGGGCCCCCCGAGCGGCCATCACCCGGATGAGCCGGCCGATGCCGTGGCCCTCGAACCGGATCCGGTAGCCGACCTGCGTCGCGGCGTCGCCGCTGGGGGCCAGCGAGATCGACACGTGCGCGCGCACCGGACCGTCGATGCCCTCGACCGCCCACCGCGCGCCGGGTTCGCATTCCGTGACCCGCCACCGGATGCGCCGCGGGCCGCCGGGCACGCGTCGGACCTCGTAGCCGATCATGCCGACCTGCCGGATGCCGGGCGGTTCGGCGCCCGCCTCCTCGACCGTCGGCTGCCACTCGGGGAGCCGAGCGGCATCACTGACGTAATCGAAGACCTCACGGGGCGTGCGTGCGATCTGCGTGCTGGCCTCGATGACCTTCATGGCGGCCACCTCCCGATCGACCGGCGCGTCGATGCGCCGATCCCATATTCATGCCAGTATCATTCTCTTTAATGTCAGAGGTGTCAAGACGCCAGTACGACGCCACGCGTCGACGCGAGCAGGCGGCCGGCACGCGCCGTCGGATCATCGACGCCGCCGCGCGGCTGTTCGTGGAGCGCGGGTACGCGGGCACCACGATCCCCGCGATCGCCGCGGAGGCGGGCGTGGCCGTCGAGACGGTCTACCGGTCGGCGAGCGGCAAGGCCGGACTGCTGGCCGACGCGGTGCATGCCGCCGTCGCGGGCGGCACCGAGCGCGCCGAGGTTCCGGTGCGCGAGCGACCGGCGATCCGGCGGATCGACGAGGAACCCGACCCGGCGCGTCAGTTGCAGCTCTACGCGGCGACGCAGCCCGGGATCTGGTCCCGCGTCGGCCCGCTCCTCCGCGTCCTCGACGCCGCGGCGAACGGCGACGCCTCGCTCGTCGACCTGCGCGATCGCCTCGCCGCGGAGCGGCGACACGGGCTGCGCGACGGGTTCGGGCGCATGCTCGCCGGGCGCGGCGTGCTGCGCGAGGGCATGACGGCCGAACGCGCCGGCGATATCGTCTACGCGGTGTGCGGTCGGGCCAACTACGAGGCACTGGTCGGCGACTGCGGCTGGAGCGAAGCGGAGTACGAGGCCTGGCTCGCGGAGACGCTCGTCGCCGCGCTCCTCCCGCCGACGATGCATCCCACGACCTGACTGCCGATCGGCCACCGCTCAGGCCACCGCTCAGGCCGCCGTCGTGCTCGCGCCCGACTCGCCCGCGCCCGACTCGCGCGCCCCGCGCTCGCGCGCCACGAGCTCGCGGACCGCGGGCGCGATCTCGGCGCCGAGCCGCTCCGCCACCACGGGATCGTCGCCCGCGACGAGGAACGCGCTCATGCCGTGGTCGAGCGCCAGCGCGGCGAGGTCGTCGACCCACTGCTCGGGCGGCCCCGAGAGGAGCCCGCGCGACACCGGCGAGAGCTCGACGCGCATGAAGTTGAGCAGTCGACGCACGTCGCGCGGCGAGCGGCCGGCGGCGAGCGCGGCGTCGTCGATGCGCGTGTTCGACGGGTCGAGCGACGCCACGCCGCGGTCGAGGTACTCGAGCGACGGCAGCCAGCCGTCGCCGACCTCGCCGGTGAGCGCGAGCATCCGCGGCTTGTACGCGCCGACCCTGACCCCGATGTCGTGCGCGGGTCGCGGCCCGCGCTTCGCCCCGGCCACGTCGTAGTACCGCCCGTGGTGCGACACCCGGCCCGGGGCATCCACGTCCCACAGGTCGCGGATGATCGCGATGCCCTCGCGCAGCGCGTCGACGCCCTGGCCCGGCGTGAGCCGACGGCCGCCCATCGCGGCGATGCCGTCCCAGAACGCGCCGGCGCCGATGCCGAGCTCGAACCGGCCGCCGCTCAGCACGTCGAGGGATGCCGCGGCGCGGGCGAGCACCGCCGGCGGCCGCAGCGGCAGGCTCGCGACGTTCGCGCTCAGGTGCACCCGCTCGGTGCGCGCCGCCACGTACGCGAGCAGCGTCGACGTGTCGAGGAACGACGCCTGGTACGGGTGGTCCTGGAACGTCACGAGGTCGAGCCCGGCGCGATCGGATGCCTCGGCGAGCTCCACGGCGCGCCGGGCGCCCTGCGCCGAGGGGGTGATGAAGGTGCCGAACCGCAGGTCGTGTCCGTAGTCGGTCATGATGCCGCCTCCCAGCGGGTCTCGTGAGATCCGACGGATGCCGCGGCGACCGTCGGGTCGATGTTGAAGTTGTCGCGGAAGCGGTTCTCCGGGTCGTACCGGCGCTTCAGGGCACGCAGCCGGCCGAGCACGGGCTCGGGGAACGCGTCGAGCAGCCGCTCGGGGCTGCGGTCGGTCTCGAAGCTCAGGTAGAGCCCGTCGAAGTGGTGCCGCAGGCCGTCCCACCCGGCGGTGAGCGCGGCGGCGTCGGCCCCCATCGCGGTCACCTGGAAGGCGGGCGACCGGTGCGGGAACGCCATGGCGTCGGACGCGACGTCGGCGATCGCCCCGCCCATCGTGCGGAGCTCGAAGAAGTGCACGAGGCCGGTCTCGAGGAGCGCCGCGGCATCCGCTGCGAACTCGGGCGTGAGCACCGGGAGGAACGCCGAGCGCGACACCGGCTCGCCGAAGCCGCGGTGCCCGTCGGGTCCGACGTCGGCGGCCTGCGCCATCACGTCGCGGTACGGCACGACGGCGGCCTCCTGCTGGGCCAGCACGCCGACGCCCGTGAACGGCGTGAGCCGCTCGACGACGACCTCGGGATCGGCGTCGTCGACGATCGCGAAGAGCTGGATCACCGACTGCCCCTCCTGCGGGCGCCCGGTCACGAGGAACGCCGTGGTGTCGCGAGCCGCCGTGCTCGCGATGCGTCCGAAGTCGAGCAGGCTGCCCTCGAGGTCGGGCGTGACGAGCGCGAGCTTCGCCCAGCCGACGTCGTCGACCTCGTCGACCTCGAACTCGAAGGCCGTCGCGATGCCGAAGTTCGCACCGGCGCCCCGCACGGCCCAGAACAGATCGGGGTGCTCGTCGGCGGAGGCCCGCACGCTCCTCCCGTCGGCGAGCACGAGCTCGACCGCGCGCAGGTGGTCGATCGTGAGCCCGTGCTGCCGCGAGAGCAGGCCGATGCCGCCCGCCGTCGCGAGCCCGCCGACGCCCACGCCGCCGTAGTCGCCCGACCCGAGCGCCCAGCCGAACGGATGCAGCGCCGCGGCCACCTGCTTCCACGTCGCGCCCGGTCCGATGCGCACGAGCCGCCGTTCGCGGTCCAGCACCTCGATCGTATTCATACGACCGACGTCGATGACGAGGCCGCCGCGGCTCGTCGAACGGCCGCTGATGCCGTGGCCGCCGCTGCGGATGCCGAGCGCCAGGTCGGGGTGACGACGCGCGAACGCGAGCGCGTCGGCCACCTCGTCGACCGTGCGCGGGCGGAGCACCAGGCCGGGCGCGCCGCCCCGCAGGTAGGTCGATGAGACGCTGCGGTACGCCGCATCGCCCGGCTCCACCGCGGCGTCCATGAGCGATTCGGGGACGCCGTCGTAGTCGATGCCGGCCGCGCGGCGGGCGCGTGCCGCCGCCGAGCGACTGGGCCGGGACGGCGCGAGCCCGCGGAGCTCCTCGGCGAGCGCGGCGATGCGCTCCACGTCGGCGGGCGTGTCCGCCGGCACGACGACGGGGACGCCGTCGGCGGCGAGCGCGGTCAGGTCGTCGAGGGTCGCGCCGGCCGGTGCGGTGCGCCACGGCGGTGGGCTCGCGGCATCCGCACGACCACCGCCGCCGGCGCCCGCCGTGCTGGGCGCCCCGGCCCCGAGGAGCCGCGAGGGTGCGAGGACGTCGAGGCTGTCGTGGGCGCGGCCGATGACGCTCGCGATCGGGCGTTCGGCGTCGCGCGGGTCGGGCGCCTCGTCGCGCAGGCCGAACGCCGCGCCGCGCGGAGCCCGCGCGGGCTCGTCGACGCCGACCGCGATGCGCGCCGTGCGGCCGGCCAGCCAGGCGGCGGTCGTCCATGGGTCGAGCGGCGCATGGTCGACGTCGCGTCGCGCGCCGACGACGACGAGGTCGAGCCCTCTCGCCTCGGCGACGGCGGCCAGGTCGGCCGCGTCGGCGGCCGGCTCGATCCGGATTCCGATCTCGATGGTCATGTTCCTCCAAACGTGCTGCATCGATGATAATCGGTACTGCAGATGATTTATTCCACAGAAGGAGCGGTAGAATCGACGGCATGAGCGATGCGATGCGAACGGATGCCCCGGCACCCGCGTTCGACCTCGGCGACGACTTCGGCTGGGCCCTCGGCGTGCTGCTGCGCGGCTATCGGGATCGGGTGAAGCATGCCCTCGGCGAATTCCCGCACGGCACCCGCGGCTACGAGACCATGGCCGAGGTGCTGCGCGGCACGCAGCCCAGCCAACTGGCGCTCGCGAACCACCTCGGCATCGATCGCACGGTCATGACCTACCTCGTCGACGACCTCGAGCAGGAGGGGCTCGTCGAGCGCCGGGCGAACCCCACGGATCGGCGCCAGCGCATGGTCGTCGCGACCGACAAGGGGCGCGAGCTCGTCGAGACCGCGTGCCGTCGCGTGGTCGAGGCGCAGGACGAGCTGCTCGGCACCCTCGACGGCTCCGAGCGCTCCGCCCTGCGGCAGCTGCTGAACAAGGCGGCCGCCGGCACCGGAGACGACGTCGACGACCCGTGCGAGGTCGCCGACGAGGCCTGAGGCAGGTCGGCTCGTGCCCGTCGCTCAGGCGTCGCCGCGCGGCGTGAGCCGGATGACGGGGATCTCCCGATCGGTGATGCGCTCGTAGCGGGCGAAGCCCCGCGCCTCGGTCGTGATGCGCCGCCACGCCGCGGCGCGCTCGTCGCCGTGCAGCTGCGACGCGGTCACGTCGATGCGCTGCCCGGCGTACTCGATCCGCACCCGCTCGGGGTTCGCCGCGATGTTGTAGTACCACGACGGGTTGCGGGGGGCGCCGTTCGCCGACGCCACGATGAGCCGCGAGCCGTCGGGTTCGGGGAAGGACCGCACCGGGTTCATCCGCTCCCGGCCGGTGCGCTTGCCCATCGTCACGAGCACCACCTGGCGGTCGTCCTTCGCGCCCTTGCGACGGATGCGCTCGACCATCCAGCGGTTGCCCCGCTGCTCGATGCGGCTGCGGCCGGGCTGCCGCGCGCCTCGGGTGCCGTTCGGTGTGTCGAATGCCATGGCGTCGCCTCCTCGGGGTGGCGATCTCTGCCTCCATCATCCCGCCGTTCGCCCGCCCCGTGCACGGAACGCCCGGCTTGAGGACGTAGGGTCGATTCACCGTCCCCCGCCTCGAGAGGAGTCCGCCTGCCATGAGCAGCGTCGCAGCCCTGGAAGTCTTCGACCGCCGAGAGTCCGAGGTGCGCGGGTACATCCGCGCGTTCCCGACCGTGTTCGACCGGGCCACCGGCTCGACCCTCGTCGACGCGGAGGGCCGCGAATACCTGGACTTCTTCGCCGGCGCGGGCGTGCTCAACTACGGGCACAACAACCCCGCGTTCACGCGGGCGCTCATCGCGTATCTCGAGCGCGACGGCATCATCCACGGCCTCGACATGGCCACCTCCGCGAAGCAGGCGTTCATCGAGGCGTTCGAGCGCATCGTGCTGCAGCCGCGCGGCCTCGACCACAAGCTGCAGTTCACCGGTCCGACGGGCGCGAACGCGGTCGAGGCCGCGCTCAAGGTGGCGCGCCAGGCGACCGGCCGCTCGACGGTCGTGGCGTTCACGAACGCCTTCCACGGACTGAGCCTCGGCTCCCTCGCCGCGACGGGCAACAGCCACTACCGCACGGCCGCCGGGGTCGGCCTCGACGACGTCGCGCGCCTCCCCTACGACGGCTACCTCGGCGCCGACGTCGACACGCTCGACCTGCTCGAGAAGATGCTCGACGACCCGGGCTCGGGGCTCGACCTCCCCGCGGCCGTGATCGTCGAGGCGGTACAGGGCGAGGGCGGCATCAACGTCGCGCGCGCCTCCTGGCTGCAGCGCCTGCGCGAGCTGACGGCGGCGCGCGGCATCCTGCTGATCCTCGACGAGATCCAGGCCGGCGTCGGCCGCACGGGGGCGTTCTTCGCGTTCGAGGAGTCGGGCATCGTCCCCGACATCGTGACGGTCTCGAAGTCGATCTCGGGCTCGGGCCTGCCGATGTCGCTCGTGCTGCTGCGGCCCGAGGTGGACGTGTGGAAGCCGGGCGCCCACACCGGCACCTTCCGCGGCAACAACCTCGCGTTCGTGTCGGCCCGGGTCGCGCTCGAGACCTACTGGGCGGACTCGGCGTTCACCGACGCGATCGCCGCGAAGTCGGCGCTCCTGCGCGAGGAGCTCGAGCGCATCGCCGCCGACCACCCCGAGCAGGGCTTCGTCGTGCGCGGCCGCGGCCTCATGTACGGACTCGCCTGCGATGGCGACCGCACGCTCGCCGGTCGCATCTCGAAGGCGGCGTTCGGACGCGGGCTCGTGATCGAGACGTCGGGCGCATTCGACGAGGTGCTGAAGTTCCTGCCCGCGCTGACGATCGAGGAGGACGAGCTCCGCCGCGGCCTTGCGATCGTGCGGGAGAGCCTCGACGCCGTGCTCGCCGGCTGATCCGGCCAGGTCAGGAGCGCACAGCGGGAGGACGACGCTCGCTCAGCTCGACGGTCGTGGCGGCCTGACGGCCGACTCGAGCGCATCGAGGTCGCCGTCCTGTGCGGCGAGGAACGCGTCGTGCAGCCGGTGCCGGTCGGCCGACGGCACCGACGCGTGGCGTCGGCGGGCGATGTGCCGGCGGGCCCGGCTGACGAGTTGCCGCGCGTTCGCGTCGGTCGTCTGCACGACCTCGGCGATGCGCTCGTAGGGGTACGCGAACGCCTCGCGCAGCACGTACGCCGCGCGCTCGGTCGGCGACAGCCGCTCGAGCAGCAGCAGCACGGCGTACTCGACCGCCTCGTCGCGCTCCGCCGCGAGCTCGGGGTCGGCGCCCGTGTCGATCGGCTCCGGCAGCCACGGGCCGACGTACGCCTCGCGGCGCACTCGGGCGGACTGCAGCTCGTTGATGGCGAGCCGGGCGGTCGTCGTGGCCAGGAACGCGGCCGGCTCGCGCACGGCCGATCGGTCGTACTCCTGCCACCGGATCCACGCGTCCTGCACGACGTCGTCCGCGTCGGCGACGCTTCCGAGCATGCGGTAGGCGATGCCGAACAGGCGCGGGCGGAGCTCCGAGAACGTGGCGGCCGCCTCATCCAGGTCTGATGCGGATGGCACGCCCCTCACCATACGCTCGCCCAGCCGCCGACCGACAGGGTGGGACGGCGCATCCCTTCCCCACCGTCGGCGGCGGACGATACGGTGGGCCCCGGACCGAATGGGGGATGACGATGTCCGTTTCCGACCGCGCTGCACTCGAACGACTGCGCTCCGACCTGCACGGCACGATCGTGCTCGAGGGCGATCCCGACTACGACACGGCACGCCAGCCGTGGAACCTCGCCGTCGACCAGCGGCCCGCGGCCGTCGCCACGCCGGCGGATGTCGCGGACGTGCAGGCGATCATCGCCGCCGCCCGCGAGGGCGGCTACGGCGTGACGACGCAGCCCAACGGCCACGGCGCCGGCGGCGACCTCGCCGGCGTCATCCTGATCCGACCGTCGCGGTTCGACGAGATCGTCGTCGACACCGAGGCGCGCCTGCTCCGCGTCGGCGCAGGCGTGAACTGGGGGCGCGCGCTCGAGCGCCTCGACGGCACGGGCCTCATCGGGCTGGCCGGCTCCAACCCCGAGGTGAACGTCGTCGGGCTCACGATCAACGGCGGGCAGTCGATGTTCAGCCGTCGCTACGGCATCCCCGCGCGCTCGATCGTCGCGGTCGAACTCGTCGACGCCGCGGGCGACGTGCGCCGGGTCACCGACTCCGACGACGCCGAACTCGCCTGGGCGCTCCGCGGCGGCGGCGGGTTGTTCGGCGTGATCACGGCCATCGAGCTCGCGCTGTATCCGGGCGACGCGCTCCTCGGCGGCAGCCTCGCCTTCCCGGCGCGGAACGCGGTCGACGTCATCTCGGCCGCCTTCGAGCTCGGGCGCGACGTCCCCGAGCTCGGGCTCGACGTCGGCATGATGCAGTTCCCCGACATGCCGCTCGTGCCGCCTCCGCTGCGCGGCCAGACCGTCGCGACCGTCGCGCTCGTGCACGTCGGCGACGAGGCGACCGGGCGCTCCTACGCCGACCGACTCATCTCGGTGGCCGAGCCGATCGCCGACACGCTCACGGTGTTCACGATCGGGTCGCTCGCGGCCGTCGCCGCCGAGCCGGTCGACCCGATGCCGAACGCCGACTTCGGCGGCGCGGTCGACACACTCGATGCCGCGTTCGCCCGGGAGTTCGTGGACGCGTTCCTGGCGGGCGCCGGGCACGGCCTCATGCGCTGCAGCGTGCGCACCCTCGGCGGCGCGATCGCCGACGACCTGGGCGCCGAGTCCTCGGTCGTGGGCGCGGTGCACGCGGGCGGTTTCCTCAACGCGGGCGTGCTGCTCATGGACCCGTCGCTCGACCCGGTCGCCGCGCTGCAGCCGATGCGCGACCTCGTCGCACGGCATCGGGGCGACACCACCGTGCCCACCTTCCTCGGACTCGGCACGACGCTCGCCGACGCCTACTCCGCCGAGGTGGTCGATCGGCTGGCGGCCGTGAAGCGCCGCGTCGACCCCGACGGGATCATCCGCAGCAACCGCCCGCTCGCGTAGGCGCCGCGCGCTCGACGGCGATCACCGACACGCACCTCGATCGAGCCCGTCACAGTTCGGCGTCCCATCCGGTCTCAGCACGTGGAGGCGAATGCGCCGCCGCCGGCCGACCGACAGGATGGGCAGATGGACGAGAACCTCGACGACGCGCTCGCCGTCTTCCAATCGGTGCGCCGACGGCTCTTCGGCATCGCGTACCGGATGCTCGGCAGCGCCTCGGAGGCGGAGGACATCGTGCAGGAGGCGTGGCTGCGCTGGCAGGGCACCGACCGCTCGGTCGTGCAGGATCCGCCGGCGTTCCTCGCCACGACCACCACCCGCCTCGCCATCAACGCCCTGCAGTCCGCGCGTGCGCGTCGCGAGACCTACATCGGTCCGTGGCTTCCCGAGCCCGTCGACACGAGCCAGGACCCGACGCTCGGCGCCGAGCGCACCGAGGCCCTGGGCTACGCGGTGCTGGTCATGCTCGAGCGATTGACACCGACCGAGCGCGCCGCCTACGTGCTGCGCGAGGCGTTCGGCTACTCGTACGCGCAGCTCCACGAGATCATCGGGGTCTCCGAGACCGCCGCACGCCAGCTCGTGAGCCGTGCGCGCAAGCACCTCGCCGGGGAGCGCCGACGCGACGTCTCGGAATCCGAGCAGCGACGCCTGCTCACCGCGTTCGTGAGCGCCGCGCAGACCGGCGACCTCGAGCAGCTCGAGCGCCTCTTCGCCGAGGACGTCGTGTCGTACTCCGACGGCGGCGGCGTGGTGCGGGCCTCGAAGTTCCCGGTGCGCGGACGGGTCACCGTCGCGAAGTTCGTCCGGGCGTTCCATACGCACTTCTGGGCGGGCGTGACGGTGACCGAGACCGAGACGAACGGGCAGCCCTCGGTGCTGCTCGCCAAGGACGGGACGACGTTCGCCGTGCTCGCCGTCGTCGCATCCGATCAGGGCATCGACCAGGTGCTCTGGATGATGAACCCCGACAAGCTCAGTGGCGTGACGTCCCGTGCAGCCTGATGCCCTCGTCGCCGGCCTCCTCGCCGCGCTCGAACGACGCGACGACCTCGCCGAGGCGGGCCTGCTCGACCCCGACTGCCGCATCGTGGTCGACACGGGCGACCCGAGCGGCGCCGAACTGCGCGGCCGGGTGCACGTGGCGAGCGCGCTCGACGACCTGCGGGTGCGGCATCCGGATGCCGCGTTCGCGACCGTGCACGTCAACGGCGCGCCCGGGCTCGCGTTGCGCTCGCACGACGGCACGGTCGTCGGCGTCCTCGTCGTCGACCTCGGACGGGACGGGACGATCCGCGAGCTCTGGCTCTCGGCGGCGCCGGGCAAGCTCGTGCACTGGAACGCGCGCCGCCCGGCCGAGGGCTGAACCCCCGCAACCGGGCGGCGCGGCATCCGCCTCGCTCACCGCGTGATGGCCGACTCCGCGTCGAGCCGCTCGAGCTTCTCGGGGTTCGCGACCGAGAAGATCTGCGTGATGCGGCCGTGCTCGATCGTGAAGCTCAGCGCGGCGACGAGCGTGCCGTCGACCTCGACCCGCGCACCCGGTCCGCCGTTGACCCACGCCGGCGTCGCCACCGGCGTGACGCCGAACTTCGCGAGCCCGCCGCGCACGTAGGCCACGAGCTTCGCGGCGCCCACGATGGGCCGCCGGGCCGCACCGCGCACCTTCCCACCACCGTCGGCGACCGCGACCACGTCGGGTGCGAGCGCGTCCATGAGGCCCTGCAGGTCGCCGGTGTTGAACGCGGCGAGGAACCGCTCGACCACCTGCTCCTGCTCGGCCGGGTCGACCTCGACCCGCGGCCGGCGCGCCGCGACGTGCTCCTTCGCGCGGTGCGCGATCTGCCGCACCGCGGCGGGCGTCTTGCCGACGGCCTCCGCGATCTCGTCGTAGGGCACGTCGAACACCTCGCGCAGCACGAACACCGCCCGCTCGGTGGGTCCGAGCGTCTCGAGCACCGTGAGCATGGCCATCGAGAGGCTCTCGGCGAGCTCGACGTCCTCGGCGACATCGGGGCTCGTGATGAGCGGCTCGGGCAGCCACTCCCCCACGTACTCCTCTCGCCGACGCGACGCCGTGCGCAGCTGGTTCAGCGCCTGCCGCGTGACGATGCGCACGAGGTAGGCACGCGGCTCCCGCACCTGCGACTGGTCGACCTGCGACCAGCGCAGCCACGACTCCTGCAGCACGTCCTCGGCGTCGGCGGCCGAGCCGAGCAGCTCGTATGCGACCGTGAAGAGCAGGCCGCGGTGGACGACGAACGGGTCGGTGCTCATGCGTGCGAGCCTATGTCGGCCGGCGAGCGCTCCGCGAGCGGCGGAAGCCCGCAGCTGGCCGAGAACTCGGCCGAGCGGATGCCGAGGGCGATGTTGCTGCGCGCGGTCGCGTTCATCAGCCCCACGCGCGCCGCGAGCTCGACGATCGCGCCCGGCCCGAGCGCCTCGAGCAGCTCGGCCGACAGCTCGTCGGTCACCGTGACCGGGGTCGTGCTCATCGCCTCGGCGTACTCCATGACCCGGCGCTCGAGGGGCGTGAACACCGTGGACTCGCGCCACCGCGGCACCTCGCGGGCCTTCGCCTCGTCGAGGCCGTGGTCGTGCGCCAGGAAGTAGTGCAGGTCGAGGCAGAAGCTGCAGCCGACGTAGGCCGCCGACGCCATGGTCGCGTAGGTGGCGAGGTTCGGGTCGAGCGCGTTCCACTTCTCGGCCTTGCGTCCGAGCGATGTCAGGTCCTTGAGCACGGCGGGCTGGTGCCACAGCACGCCGATGGAGTCGGGGACCTCGCCCAGCATCCGCTTGGCGAACACCTTGATCGCCATGCCGTACAGGCCGGTGAGCTCGGTCGCGGGAACCCTCGTTCCGGTGGTCATGTCTCCTCCAGTGACTCGTGCGTCGTGTGCCTTCGTCATGGAGACACCGCTCGCGAGCGGCGTGTGACACGTGCCGGGCGCGAGGTGCGGCGGATGCCTCGGATGCCTCGGATGCCTCGGATGCCTCGGATGCCTCAGCGTCGCGTGAGCACGAGGGCGGCCGGGAACCGCCGCACCATCGGGCGGAAGGGCGGCTTCGACATCGCGGAAGCGACCTCCGGCCCCACGATGCGCGGCTCGTCGACCACCTCGATCCGGCCATGCCATGAGAGCACCGCACGGCCCGCGGCCTGCACGTTCCGGGCCCATTCGGTCGTCGCGCCCCAGGGCAGGCCGATGAGCACGACCTCGGATGCCACGGTGGGCACGATCGCGATGGGCGTGTCGTACTCCGTGCCGCTGCGCCGCCCTCGATGGTGCACGACGGCCCAGAGCGGAAACCAGCGGCGCCCGGCGAGCGCGAGCGCGATCGGGTCGCTCGCCCGCAGGAGCCAGCGGGGCGGCTTCCGTGGTCGACGAGGTGCGGCCATGCCTCCAGCATGCGCCTGGCCGCGCGAGCACGACACCCGTCGGGGTCCACGCCGTGCGTGCTCGCACCACTACCGTGAGAGCGGGGCATCCGTCACGAGACGGCCGCCGACGGCGACATCAGGGGGAACGATGACCGACACGACCACCGCACGCACCTCGGGCTGGAAGGCGTTCTGGAACCGAGGCGGCTGGTGGAAGGCGTTCGGGCTGGCGGTCGTCTACCTCGCGGTGTACCAGCTGCTGCCCTTCACGGCGCTGCCGTTCACGCAGGGTGTCGTCGACCCCCGGGACGTGTTCGCGACGCCCGGCAGCGTCTTCGTCGCCCTCGCCCTCCCGGTCGTCCTCGGCTCGGTGGTGCTGCTCGCGTTCGCGTGGTCGATCGGCTGGCTGCCGAAGCCGCTGTTCGCCCGCCAGCCGGTGACGGGCCGATGGTGGATGTGGATCGCGCCGGTCGTCGTGGCGATCCCGATCCTGCTGCGGCTCTTCGGGATCGATTACGGCGCCTACTCGGCCGGCGTGATCGCGATGACGTTCGTCGCCGGAGCGTTCATCGGCCTCTCCGAGGAGCTCCTCACGCGCGGCCTCGCCGTGACGCTCCTGCGCCGGTGCGGCTACAACGAGTGGGTCGTCGCCGCGCTGTCGACGCTCATCTTCGCCGTGCTGCACAGCGTGAACCTGTTCACCGGACAGTCGATCGCGACGGTCGGCTTCACCCTGCTCTACACCTTCGCGTTCGGCATCCTGATGTACCTCACGCTGCGCGTGACCGGCAACCTCATCTGGCCGATCATCCTGCACGCGCTGACCGACCCCACGACGTTCCTCGCGAGCGGCGGCATCGACGAGACGAACGCGGCGTCGCAGAACCCGCTGCTCGCGCTCGCGGGTCCGGCCACGTTCCTCCTCATCGCCGCCGGGTTCGTGCTGCTCATCTTCATCCGCGGGAACGCGCACGGGCACGCCTCGGCGGAGGAGGCGGAGCGGGATTCGCAGCCGACGACCGCCTGAGCACCCGTGGGGCGTGAGCCGAGGGGCGGAGCCGTCGCGGCATCCGGCCCCTCGAACTCACCACTCGGGGAGTTCGACCGTGTACGAGACGATCTCGCTGATGCGCCCGTCGACGAAGTCGTAGACGTCGCAGGAGGCGACGATCGAGACGCTCCCGTCGGCCTCGCTGTAGCGGGCGAGGCTGTCGACCACGACGCTGTCCTCGCCGACCACGGTGCGGAAGCGCTGGAACTCGGTGGTGACCTCCGCGAGGTCGTGGGCCGTGGCCTTGCACGCCTTCTCCACCTTCTTGCGGCCGAGCAACGGCTTTTCACCAACCTGCGTCCAGACGACGTCGTCGGCGAGATGCGGCAGCGCGACGTCGAACCGATGGCTCGAGAATGCGCGTGCGATCTTCTCGGTCGTGAGGTCGGTCGTGAGCTCCATTGCTGTTGCCTCCCCGCGCGGCATCCCGCGCTACGGCGGATGATGATGCGCTCAGCCTACGCGCGCAGCTTCCGCGGGCGCGAGCACGGATGCAAGGCGTCCCGGCTCAGCGCGTGCCGGCGCGCGGACCGTAGGCGGCGAGGAAGACGCGCACCGCGTCCGCCACGTGACGCCGTCGCTGCGCCGGCTCGGGGATGCTGCCCTCGCCGAGCAGCATCGCCCGGTTGACCGGCTCCCCCATGACGAGCCAGTTGAAGTGCGTCGCCGCGACGAGCGGGTCGTCGACGGTCAGCCGACCGCTCGCATCGAGCTGCGCGAAGACCGCCGCGAGCGACTCGATCGCCCGCTTCGGGCCGCGGTCGTGGAGCGCCTCGGCGAGCTCGGGGAAGCGGCCGACCTCGCCGATCACGAGCCGACGGAGCTGGAGCAGCCGCGGCGTCATCACGATCTCGAGCTGCCGGTCGGCGTACGCCTCGAGGTAGGCGCGCACGTCGACGACGCCGGCGGGATCGAGGGCGTCGCGGTGCACGCGATCGCCCGCGGCATCCGTCATCGAGGTCACGAGCTCGACGAACAGCGCCTCCTTGCTGCCGAAGTGCTTGTAGACCGTCTGCTTCGATACCTGGGAGCGCGCGGCGAGCTCGTCCATGTTGGTGCCGAGGTAGCCGCTCGCCAGGAACATCTCCTCGGCCGCCTCGAGGATCGCGCGGTGCTTCCGCTCGGTGCGGCCGATGGGCCTCGCACCCGCGGTGTCGTTCGCCGCCGTATCGTTCGCCATCGAGCCTCCCTTGACGTCCAGTACTGATCAGTCTAGTCTCGTCGACAACGGAACTATACGGTCTAGTTTGATTCGAGTTCGACCACGACACGAACGGATGCCGCGCATGAGCGAGTACGTCACCACCACCTCCGGCGACCGCGTCGCCTACGACCGCCGGGGCTCCGGTCCCGCCCTGGTCTTCGTCGCGGGCGCGGGCCCGTATCGCGCCATCGACCCCTGGACGACCGAGACGGCGGAGCTCATGGCCGAGACGGGCGTGCAGACCGTCGTCTACGACCGCCTCGGCCGCGGCGAGAGCCCGGCCGAGGGGCGCATCGACCTCGACCGCGACCTCGCCGCTCTCGAAGCGCTCATCGAGGTCGTCGGCGGCAGCGCCGTGCTCTGCGGGCACTCGTCGGGCTGCTCCATCTCGCTGATGGCGGCGGTACGCGGCCTGCCGGTCACGGGTCTCGTGCTCTGGGAGCCGCCGTTCGGCGCCGTCGACGGCGGTGCCCGCGAGTGGGCCGACGAGGTCGAGCGCCGGATCGACTCGGGCGACCTCGAGGGCGCGCTCGAGCACTACATGAAGGACATGCCGCCCGAGTGGCTCGAGGGCGCACGGCGGTCGCCCGACTATCCGCTGTATGTCTCGCAGGTCGTGAGCTACCGGGCCGACGGCGCGTCCCTCGCCTGGGTCGAGTCGGCGCCGCTCGGAGACCTCCTCGGAGACCTCAGGATGCCGGTGGAGGTGCTGCTCGGCGAGGAGACCTTCCCCGAGCTGTTCGGCGCGGCCGAGGCGATCGTCGCGGCCGTTCCGGGAGCCCGGTGGCGCCAGGTGCCGGGAGCCGACCATTCGTGGGAGCCCGGAGCCATGGCCCGGGAGCTCACGGAGTTCGTGACGTCGGTCGCCCGAACGCGGGCGTGACGCGCGGCCGAACGCCGCAATCGACCGCTGCAGCCGTCGCGACCCCCGACACGGCGGTGCCCCGGTTCGATCGAACCGGGGCACCGGATGAGCCGTTCGAGGCGCCGCGTCAGCCCTGACGGGCCTTCATGCGCGGGTTCGACGGGTTGATCACGAACGTGCGACCGCGCCGACGCACCACCTTCGCACCACGCTGGGCGGCGAGCGACTTGATCGATGCGCGTACCTTCATGGGGACCTCCTCTACGTTATCGAAAACCATTCTCAACAACGTGAGGGAGGTCGCGGGTATTCCCCAGCCGAGCATCAGGAGCGGACGATCGCCACCCCCTGCGACGGCAGTTCGAGACCGGATGCCGCGGCCCCGCTCAGCACGTCGGTGCCGTCGAGGCGCAGCTCCGCGGCATCCGGCCCGTGGTTGATGACGAACGTGAGCTCGCCCCGGCGCACGACCTCGACGTCGCCCGCGCGTGACGGCGACGCGGTCGGCGACGGCGGCACCGCGACGCCGGCGTCCTCGAGCACCCGGGGCACGAGCCGG
This sequence comes from Agromyces mariniharenae, assembly GCF_008122505.1. Taxonomy (NCBI): domain Bacteria; kingdom Bacillati; phylum Actinomycetota; class Actinomycetes; order Micrococcales; family Microbacteriaceae; genus Agromyces; species Agromyces mariniharenae. The sequence goes on from NZ_VSSB01000001.1 coordinate 907,594, forward strand.
GCGAGTCCGTCGCGGTCGGGCAGGGTCGCCACGTACCAGGCGGCGCCATCGCCCTCACCGACGTCGCGCCGGGTCACCGCGGGCCACCCGGCGAGCGCGCCCTCGGTGAAGGTCGCGAGCGTCTCGGCGTCGTCGACACGCACGACCTCTGCCCACACCGAACCGGATGCCGCGCCGCCGACCACGTCGCCCTCGAGTGCGACCGTCGGCGCCGCTCCCCCGCCGACCGCCCCGAGGTCGGGTGCGGCGGGCGGTGCGAACTCCTCGATCCAGACGCCGAGCGCACGACGCAGCGGCTCGCCGAGGTAGCCGCCGAGCCGCACGTGCAGGTGCTCGTCGGTGATCGCCGTGCCGAAGCCGACGACGAGCGTGCCGCCCGCCTCGGCGAACGCCGCGAGCGACGCGACCTGGGCGTCGGTCGCGACGAAGTGCGCGGGCGCGACGACGACGCGGTAGGCCGAGAGGTCGCCGTCGGCGCGAACGAAGTCGACCGCGAGGCCGAGCGACGTGAACGCGCGATGCCACGCGAAGAGCGCCTGCACGTACGAGACCGAGGTGGGCGAGGCGGGCTGCTCGATCGCCCACCAGCTGTCCCAGTCGAGCGCGATGGCCACGCTCGACGGCACGCGACTGCCCTCGAGGCCGACTGCGGGCTCCGACAGCCGCCGCAGCTCGCCGCCGAGCTGCTCGATCTCGTGCCAGACCCGGGTGTCGGTGCCGCCGTGCGGCACCATGCCCGAGTGGAACTTCTCCGAGCCGGCCGCCGACTGCCGCCACTGGAAGAACAGGATGCCGTCGGCCCCGCGCGCGACCGACTGGTACGACCACGCGCGCATCATGCCGGGTGCCTTCGGCGCGTTGCGCTGCCGCCAGTTCACGGCGCTCGGCGACTGCTCCATGAGGAGCCACGGCGCGCCGCCGCCGAGGGAGCGCATGAGATCGCGCACCATCGCCGCGTACGCCGGCGAGTCGGGATCGGCGGGGTCGGGATACGTGTCGTCGGACACGATGTCGACGTGCGGAGCCCACGACCAGTAGTCGACGGGCTTGAAGAAGCCCATGAAGTTCGTCGTGATCGGCACGTCGGATGCCGCGCGGATGACCTCGACCTCGGCCCGGTGCAGGGCGAGCAGCTCGTCGCTCGAGAACCGGTCGAAGTCGAGCAGCTGCGTCGGGTTGCGGAACGACGGCGCGGCCCGCGGCGGCTCGACCTCGTCGAACGCGTCGTAGCGCTGCGACCAGAACGCGGTGCCCCACGCGCGGTTGAGCTCCTCGATCGTGCCGTACCGCGCCTCGAGCCAGGTGCGGAACGCCGCGGCCGACACGTCGCAGTAGCAGCGGCTGACGTGGCATCCGTACTCGTTGTTGACGTGCCAGAGCTCGAGCGCAGGATGCCCCGCGTACCGCTCGACCATGCGCTCGACCAGGCGCCGCGCGTGCTCGCGGTAGACCGGCGAGCTCGGGCAGTACTGCTGCCGGCTGCCGACGGCCAAGCGCACGCCGTCCTCGGTCACGGGCAGGGTCTCGGGATGCCGCTTCGCCAGCCACGGCGGCGGCGACGCGGTGGCCGTGGCGAGGTCGACGCGGATGCCGCCCGCGTGCAGCGTGTCGAGCACGTCGTCGAGCCAGGCGAAGTCGTACTCGCCGGGACGCGGCTCGAGGCGGGCCCACGAGAACACGGCCACCGTGGCGAGGTTGATCCCGCCGCGCTGCATGAGGCGCACGTCCTCGTCCCACACGTCTCGCGGCCATTGCTCGGGGTTGTAGTCGCCGCCGTACGTGAGGCTCATCCCTTCACGCTCCCCGTGGCCAGGCCGCTCTGCCAGTAGCGCTGCAGGAACAGGAAGGCGATGATGAGCGGCACCACGGCCACGAACGACCCGGTGATCACCGTGGAGAACAGCGCCTGTGCACCGCCGCCCGCCGACGCGGCCGCCTGGATCTGCGCGAGGCCGACCGTGAGCGGGTAGAGCTCCGAGCTGTTCAGCATGATCAGGGGCAGGAAGTAGTTGTTCCAGGTGCCGACGAGCGAGAACAGGAACACGGTGACGAGTCCCGGTCCCAGCAGGCGCAGGCCGACCTGCCAGAAGATGCGGAACTCCCCCGCCCCGTCGACGCGCGCCGCCTCGATGAGGCTGTCGTCGATCGCGTCGGCCGAGTACACGCGCATCAGGTAGACGCCGAACGGACTCACGAACGACGGGATGATGATCGCCCAGGGGGTGTCCGTGAGGCCGGCCGATGCGAACAGCAGGTAGGTCGGGATCGCCAGCGCGGTGAGCGGGATCATGATCGCGCCCAGCGTGACGCTGAACAGCGCCTTGCGCCCGGGGAAGTCGAACTTCGCGAATGCGTAGCCCGCCATCGCCGCGAGGAGCGTCGCGCCGGTCGCCGACACGAGCGCGTACACGATCGTGTTGAGCACCCACCGCAGGTAGATGCCGTCTCGCACCGTGAACAGCGTCTGCAGGTTCTCGAGCAGCGAGAAGTCGCCGCCGAACCAGAGGCCGAAGGTGGAGAACAGCGCCGCGTTCGACTTCGTCGACGAGACGAACAGCCACCACAGCGGGAGCACGAAGTACAGCACGCAGAGCCAGAGCACCACCGTGAGCAGTATGCTCCGGCGCTTCTCCGGCACGTAGGGCCGGCCGGCACGGCGTCGATTGCCCGTCGCGTCGCCGATGGTCACGGCGGCTCGGGTGTCGAGGTCGGTCATGTCCAGTTCCTTTCACGACGCTCGCGACGCTCGGCGCTGAGCTGGACGATGTACGAGACCACGGCGATCACGATCCCGAGGAGGAATGCGAGTGCCGCGGCGTAGTTGATCTCCTGGTTGATGAACGCCACGTTGTACGCGTAGTAGTTCGGCAGGATGTCGTTCGTGATCGCATTGCCCGCGATCGCGTTGAGCAGGCTGGGCTCGCTGAAGAGCTGGAACGTGCCGATCACCGAGAAGATCACGGTCAGCAGGATCGCCGGTCGGATCGACGGGATCTTCACGCTCCACGCCACCCGGAACTGCCCCGCGCCGTCGATCTCGGCCGCCTCGTAGAGCTCCGACGGGATCGACCGCAGCGCGGCGTACATGATGATCATGTTGTAGCCGATGAACTCCCACGTGACGATGTTCATCATCGAGTAGAGGATCGTCTCCGGGGTCAGGAACTCGGGCGTCCCGAGTCCGATCGCGCGCGAGACCTGGGCGATCGGGCCGAAGTCGGGGCCGTAGAGGTAGCCCCACATGAGGGTGGCGACCACGGCCGGCACCGCGTAGGGCATGAAGATCAGCAGGCGGATGGCCTTCGAGCCGCGCGCCCGCCGGCTGTCGAGCGCGAGCGCGAAGAACAGCGACAGGGCGAGCATGATCGGCACCTGGATGATGAAGAACAGGACGGCCCGGCCGAGGCTCCCGAGGAAGTTCGGGTCGGTGAGCGCTCGGACGTAGTTGCCGAGCCCGGTGAAGACCTCGCCGCCGATGAGCTTCGACTCGAAGAGGCTGAGGTAGCCCGCGTAGGCCAGCGGCACGATGAGCATCGCGATGAACACGACCATGAACGGGAGGATGAACAGGTAGGCCGCGACGTTCTGCTTGCGCTTGGTCGTAGACCCATGGCGTCTCGGCGGTGCTGTGGCGGTGGGGCGCTCGACGGTGAGCGCCGAGGATGACGACACGGCAGGCTCCTGACTCTTGATGGTGGACGGGGGAAGGTGACGGGGCGTCCGCCGTTGCCGTGCGGCGGACGCCCCGCGGGCTCACTCGACGGTGAAGCCCTGGTCCTCCGCGTACTTCACGAGCTGGTCCTGCCACGTGTCGAGGGCGGCCGCGATGTCGCCCTTGTCGGCGATCACCGTGCCCATCGTCTCCTCGTAGCTGGAGTACACGTAGTCCATGAACGGCAGCCACTGGAAGTCGGTGTCCACGGTCGTCGAGATCTCGGCGAACAGCTTGTTCACCTGCTGGCCGCCGTAGAACTCCGACTCCTGGTCGGCGAAGGTCGGGTCCTCGAGCACCGAGACCTGCGGCGGGAACAGGAACTGCTCCGTCGCCAGCATCATCGCGGACGCCTGGTCGGTGTTGATGAACTTCGCGAGCTCGTAGGCCGCGATCGGGTTCTCGCTCGAGGCGAGCACCGCGTCCGACGAGCCGCCCCAGTTGCCCGAGACCTCCTCACCGGCATCCCACTGCGGCAGCGGCGCCGCGCGCCACAGGCCCGAAGTGGTCTCGGCCGTGCCCTGGAGGAAGATCGGCCCCCAGGCCGCGGTGAGCCACCCGGCGTACTTGCCGTTCGCGAGGCCCTGGTACCACTGGTCGTTGAAGTCGACGTCGGTCGAGATGAGGTCCTGCTGGATCAGGTCGGTCCAGTAGGTCGCGACCTCCTTGGCCTCGTCGCTGTTGACGGCGATCCGCACGGTCTCCTGGCCGTCGTACCCGAACGGCTTGACCCCGCGCTGCCAGAAGAAGCCGATCATCTGGCCGGCCTGGGTGGCGCCGACGTTGGAGATGTAGGACCCCGTGGCATCCTTCACCGCCTTCGCGGCCGTCGCGTAGTCGTCCCAGGTGGCGGGCGGCTCGGTGATGCCGGCCGCCGCGAGCAGGTCCTCGCGATAGAGGTTGCCCATGGGGCCGACGTCCTGCGGCACCGCCCACACCTCCTCGTCGGGCGAGACCTGGTTCCAGGCCCAGTCGACGAAGTCGCCCGAGAGATCGTCGCCGCCGTAGGGCGTCAGGTCGAGCAGGGACTCGGGGAGCACGAACGACGGGATGTACTGGTACTCGATCTGCGCGACATCCGGTGCGCCCTCGCCCGCCTCGATGGCGCTGCGGAGCTTCTGGTAGTGCGGCAGGCCCTGGCCGACGTTCTCGACCTTGACGTCGATCGCGGGGTACTGCTCCTCGAAGAGCTTCACCTCGTTCTCGATGTCGGGGACCCAGGTCCAGAAGGTGAGCTCGGTGGGCGTGTTGAGCGCCTCCTCGCGCTGCTCGTCGGTGATCGGCTCGGTCTGGCCGCCGTCGTTCCCGCCGCCGGGAGTGCAGCCGGAGAGGACCAGTGCCGTGACGAATGCGCCGGCGCCCAGCGCCAGTGCTGCTCTTGGTGTCTTCCTCATGTCCTTCTTCTTCCTCTGGTGGTGCTTGCCTGTACTGGTGGTGCGTGTCTGTTCGGTATTCGGTTCGGTGGTGACCGGCGTCGCCGGTCGCCTCACCCGTCGATGAGGGTCAGCGTCGACCATGCAGCGAGCGGGAGTTCGGTGCCGGCCGCGTGCGCGGCGGCGGAGACCGCGTCGGTGACGTCGCGGTCGAGGGTGATGGTCGTCTCGGCCCAGCTCCAGTTGAAGACGAACCAGGCGCGGCGGCCGTCGGGCAGGGAGCCGGACGCCACGGTGACGGGCAGTGCGCGGTCGACGGCGAGCTCGTCGGCGATGGGCGACGGCGCGGCCCACCGCACGAGGTCGGCGGCGAGCTCGGGCGACGGCACCGTGCCCACGACGGTGATGCGGCCCGAGCCGTGCGCGTTCGTCGTGATCGCGGGGAAGTCGCCGAAGCGCGGGTGCTCGTAGCGTGCGAGCACGTCGGCCCCGTCGACGATGAGGCCGTCGGCCCACAACCGGGCGACGGCGCCACCGGATGCCTCGAACGGCGCGGTCGCGGCCACCGCGAGGTCGTGGCGCAGGTTGGAGAACTCGTCGTAGTGCACGCCGGCCGCGTCGGCGAGTCGCGCGGGGGCGACCTCGACCCGTGCCCGGGCCTCCTCGTCGCCGTAGCCCGTGCGGATGCCGACGATGAGGTGCCCGCCGGCGGCCGCGTAGTCGCGGAGCAGGTCGAGGTCGGCATCGGATGCCGCGTACAGCGCCGGTGCGACGAGCACCGGGAACCGGCTCGCGAGCTCCGCGGCGCCGAGGTCGTTCGCCTGGGCGACGTGCACGATGCGGGACTGCGCGCCCGCGTCGACGACGCCCCGATGGAACGCGTCGACGATGCGCTGGTACGCCGTGCGGTCGGGCGTGCCGTCGGCGGTCGCGAGCGGCGGGAAGAACTCGAGCGCGAACCGGCTGTCGTTCGACCACAGGATCGCGACGTCGGCGTCGGGCTGGTACCCGTCGAGGGCGTCGCCGATGGCGCCGAGGTCGGCGCCCACGCCGGCGAGCTCGTGGTAGACGCGACCGGGCTCCAGGCTGTGCGGCAGGACGCCGCCCCAATAGGTCTCGGTGCCGTAGGGCAGGGTGTGCCAGTGCCAGTACTCGATCATGGCCGCGCCGCGTGAGATGAACGCGAACGCCGCCTGCCTGAGCTGGCCGGGGTACGGCGGGAGGTTGAACTCGGGTCCGCCGATCGACTGCGCGTCGGTCTCGGTCACGAGGAACCGGGACTGTTTGGAGGAGTACATGCGGTCGGCCTGGCGGAGCAGCGCCGCGACGCCCGAGGTGGTCCACGGCGTGACCGGCTCGAGGTCGAGGGTGGCGTCGAGGTGGTCCTGCATCGCGTAGTACGGGTTGCCGGCGGTCACGTCGATCGCCTCGACGAGCTGCTCGTCGGCGAGGGCCGGGCGCGGGTAGGCGATGCAGGTCGTGACGAACTGCCCGGGCCGTGCGTACTCGCGTACGAGCGAGGCCTGCCAGGCGATGAACTCGGTCGTGAGGTCGGCCTGGTAGCGCCGCCACGCGAGGTCGTACTGCGGCAGCGTGTTGCCGTCGGGCGTCCACAGGTCGGACCAGTCCGACAGGCGGTGCGACCAGTAGGTGAGGCCCCACTCGCGGTTCAACGTCTCGACGTCGCCGTACTGCGCCTTCAGCCGACGCACGAAGCGCTGGAACGTTCCGCGGTTGTGGAAGAGCAGCATGCCCGGCTCGTTGTCGACCTGGTAGCCGATCACGGCCGGGTGGTCGGCGTAGCGGGCGACGACGGCGCGGATCACGCGCTCAGCGTGGAACCGGAACGCCGGGTGCGAGTAGTCCACCTCCTGGCGGGCGCCCCACGGCATCGGCTCCCCGGTGCGGACCTCGCCGGCGATCTCGGGATGGGCCGTCTGCAGCCACGGCGGCACCGCGTACGTCGGCGTGCCGAGGATGACCGAGATCCCCCGCTCATGCGCGCCGTCGAGCACCGGCGCCAGCCAGTCGAGGTCGAACTCCCCGTCGCGCGGCTCCCACGTCGACCACACCGACTCCCCCACGCGGATCACCGTGAAGCCCGCCTCCTGCATGAGGTCGAGGTCGGTCTCGGTGCGCTCATCGCGGTGGTACTCGGCGTAGTAGGCGGCTCCGAAGAGGATGCCGCTCGGGAACGGTGCGGGCTGGGGGGAAGGCATCTGCTGCGTACTCCGTTGTCGGCGAGCCGGGTGACCCTGGGTCTGCGAAGTCAGGATGTTTTCGACAACATCTGACGGAATCCAGAATGTTGCCGATAACATCGTCTTGTCAAGCAACATTTCGGCATCGTGACGAATGGCCCTCGTTCCGGGTGTCGTGATGCCGCACGTGATTCGGGGAGGATCGGGGGATATGAGCGAGAGCACGGCCTCGGCGGAGCGGACGCCGGGCGCACCGCCCCACAAGCCCGCGACGATCTACGACGTCGCGCAGGCCGCCGGCGTCTCGCACCAGACGGTCAGCCGCTTCCTCAAGGGCTTCGAGGGCATCCGCCCCGCGACCAGGGAACGCGTCGAGCGCGCGCTCGGCGAACTCGACTACCGCCCCAACCTGACGGCACGCAGTCTCAAGTCGGGTCGCTCCCACCGCATCGGCGCGCTCACCCACGACCTCTCCCAGGTGGGACCGAGCCGCGTCGCCGAGGGTGCGAGCGCGGCCGCGCGCGAGGCCGGCTACGTGCTCGACCTCATCTCGCTCGACGCGCGCAATCCGCGGGCGATCGAGGAGTCGCTGGACCTGCTCACCCAGCACGACCTCGCGGGCGTGCTGGCGCTCTCGAACACCGACGAGATGACGCGGGCGTTCGAGACGAGCGAGTTCCGCGTTCCCGCGTACGTCCACACCGAGGCCGACGACGCCGTCACGGGGCATCCGTCGGACCTCACCGGGGTCGGCATCCCGGCGCTCATCGACCACCTCGCGGACCTGGGCCACCGCAGGCTGCTCCACATCGCGGGCCCGGGCAACTGGTCGGCGAGTCGCAACCGGATTCTCGCCTTCGAGGCGGGCGTGGAACGCGCCGGTCTCGCGTCGGCGGGCATCCTCGCCGGCGACTGGTCGGCGAGGTCGGGCTACGAGGCCGTCCGGTCGCTCCCCGAGGTCCCCGCCACGGCGATCCTCGCGGCCAACGACCAGACGGCGCTCGGGGCGATGCTCGCCCTGAAGGAGCGCGGGCTCCGCGTTCCCGAGGACGTGAGCGTCGTCGGGATCGACGACATCCCCGAGGCCGCGTACTACGACCCGCCGCTCACCACCGTGCGCATCGACTTCGAGAGCCGGGGGCGCCAGACCCTGCTCACGCTGCTCGCGCGGATCGAGCGCACCGAGGTCCGCGCGATCGACGTGCCCCCGCCCGAGCTCGTCGTGCGGCGATCGTCGGGGCCGGCATCCGCCTGAGGAGGCGTCAGTCGCAGGTGCGACTCGCTCCGGCCGAGCCTTCGGCGGGGCGGGTCGACTTCGGTGGCGGCATCCGCCACAGTGGACCCCGGGACGGCTCCCCTACGACCGAATCGAGGCATCCGATGACGAGTGCGACCTATTCCACCGAGCTCACCATGGCCCCCACGATGACACCCCCGACCGAACCCGTGATCGTGTCCGGCGACTCCCTGCGCCTCGGCTCCGGGCGCACGCGCCGGTTCGTGGGTCGCGACCACGGCGCGGGGATCTCGTACTTCTACGTCGACAACGACCCCGGCGAGGGACCCGGCCTGCACTGGCACCCCTACGCCGAGACCTGGGTCGTCATCGAGGGCACCGCGCGCATCACCATCGGCGACCACGAGCTCATCGCGAACGCGGGCGACACCTCGACGGTGCCCGCTGGCGTGTGGCACGGGTTCAAGAACGCCGGCACCGGGCCGCTCCGGGTGCTCTGCATCCACGCGTCCGATGTCATCGTCCAGACCTGGGCCGAGGAGTAGGGCGGCGGTCGTCCACCCCGTTGCCGGTGTCGGCGGCCGCTGGCAGGGTGGCGGTATGGGGATCCAGGTGCGGCCGGCGACGAGGTTCGTCGACGTGCGTGCGGTGGTCGGGCCCAAGCGGCCCGACGCCAACGTGTGCTGGTGCCTGAGCTATCGACTCACGTCGTCGAAGGAGAACCTGTCGCTGAAGGGTCCTGATCGCGGCGAGCGCGTGAAGCAGCTGGTGCGACAGGATCCGCCGCCGGGCGTGCTCGCGTACGACGGCGACGAGGTCGTCGGCTGGGCGGGCGTGCATCCGCGCGCCGACACGAGCTTCGCCACGAACCGCAAGATCCCGCACATCGACGGCCTCGACGTCTGGTCGGTGTGGTGCATCCGCGTGCGCCCCGGACACCGCGGCGAGGGCATCTCCCACCAGCTGCTCGAGGGCGCGGTGCGGTTCGCGCGCGAGCACGGCGCCCCGGCGGTCGAGGGCTACCCCGTCGACAACCACGGCGAGAAGGTCGACCTCACCATGGCCTACGTGGGCACGCGCCGACTGTTCGAGGCCGCCGGATTCACGAAGGCGGCCGACACCGACTCGGTGCTCAACGGCTTCCCCCGGGTGCTCATGCGACTCGACCTGGGCTGACGCGCATGGCCGATCGATTCCGCACCGTCGAGGAGTTCCTCGCCGCCCAGGATCCAGCACGGCGGGCCGAGGTCGACGTGCTGCGATCGATCGTGCGCGAGGCCGACCCGCAGCTCGTCGAGACGGTGAAGTGGAACTCGCCGAACTACGTGCTCGACGGCGTCGACCGGCTCACCGTGAACGCGGCCGGGCGCGGTCCGGTGCGCCTCATCCTGCACTTCGGCACGGCGCGCGCAGAGCAGGCCGGCGGCGGCTCCGCGTTCGACGGCGATCCCGACGGGCTGCTCACGTGGCACTCCGACATCCGGGCGAGCCTCACGGCGCCGGCCGCCGACGACACCGCGGCCCGCGCGGCGACCGTCGAGGTCATCCGCGCGTGGCTCGCCTTCGAGCCCGGCGCCTGACGTCGCTGCACCGACCCGACGCCCCTGAAGCGCCGCCGCGATGCACACCCCTGAGGCGCCGCTCGAGGCGCCGCCCTCAGGCGCCGCCCTCGAAGCTCGCGGCGCCCTGCCCGTCGACCGCCGCCGCGATGCGCCGCCGCTGCTCGTCGCTCATCGCGGGCAGGTCGCCGAGGGGGTGCCAGCCCACCTCGGTCATCTCGCCGTCGGCGGGGAACGGCTCGCCCTCGAGCCACATGCACCGGAAGGTCAGGTCGAGGTAGTCGGCCTGGTCGCCGTTCTCGTAGGTGATCCGCGGGATCTGGTGCACCCACGCGAGGTGGTCGACGCGGATGCGCACGCCCGCCTCCTCGAACGCCTCGCGCCGCGCGGCATCCGCCGGCTCCTCGCCGGGATCGACGATGCCGGTGACGGGCGTCACGGCGCCGTTGTCGGAGCGCCGCCCGAGCAGCACCTCGTCGCCGCGCAGGATGACCGCGGTCACGCCCACGAGCGAGAGCGGGAGGGTGCCGACGTGGCGGCGGAGTTCGAGCACGAAATCGGGCGTGGGCATGCCTCGACCCTAGGCGACGGCGAGCGGATGCCACGGGGCATCCGCGGCTCGCGACCGACGCCCAGAGGAACAGCTCGAACCCCACGTGCGACGGCTCGAAGCCGAGGCGCTCGGAGAAGCGGCGGGCGTCGGTGCGCCGCGCGTCGGACGTGAGCTGCACGAGCGCGGCGCCGCGCGCCCTGGCGTCGTCGATCGCCCGCCGCATGGCACGGGCGTCCTGTGCGGCGACACGATCGATCCGTCGAAGATGCGCAGTTCCAGCGATCGGGACCTGCAGCTGCGCCGGTTCGACGTCGCCGCAGCATCCGGATGCCTCGACCGTTCACCGCACGGACGCGGCCGTTCGTCGCGCCGCACTTCCGGAATGCGTCATCCATGCGCTATGGTCGAACACCTGACCGAACGATCGGTCAGGAATTGCGGCGCACCACCCCAGTGCCGGTCCCCTACCCGCAAGCATCAGAACAACGGAGTTCGCATGTCGACATCTGTCCAGGAACAGGAACGCACCGGGAGCGTCACCCGCGAGGAACGCAAGGTCCTCGCCGGCACGCTCGTGGGCACGTCCATCGAGTGGTACGACTTCTTCATCTACGCGCAGGCCGCCGGCCTCGTGCTCGCCCCGCTCTTCCTCGCCCCGGTCGCCGAGTCCAACCCCGGGCTCGCGCAGGTGCTGTCGTTCGCCACGATCGGCATCTCGTTCCTCTTCCGCCCGCTCGGCGCCGTGGTCGCCGGCTACCTCGGCGACAAGCTCGGCCGCAAGAAGATGCTGGTCTTCACGCTCATCATGATGGGCATCTCGACCGCACTCATCGGCTTCCTGCCGACGTATGCCGCGATCGGCATCGCCGCTCCGATCCTGCTGATCCTGCTCCGCATCCTGCAGGGGTTCTCGGCGGGCGGCGAGTGGGGTGGTGCGGCGCTCATGGCCGTCGAGCACGCCCCCGACCGGAAGCGCGGCTTCTTCGGCGCGTTCCCGCAGATCGGCGTGCCGGTCGGCATGATCCTCGCGACCTCGACGCTGTTCATCCTCACCTCGTCCATGTCGCCCGAGGCGTTCATGGAGTGGGGCTGGCGCATCCCGTTCCTGCTGTCGATCGTGCTGATCGTCGTCGGCTACGTGATCCGCCGCGCGGTCGAGGAGAGCCCGATCTTCGAGGACCTCCTGCGTCGCCGCAAGGAGTCGTCGGCTCCGCTCGGCCAGCTCTTCCGCCACAACACCAAGAACGTCGTCCTCACGGCCATCATCTTCATCGGCAACAACGCGGCGGGCTACCTGCTGATCGCGTTCTTCGCGACCTACGCGGTCTCGGTGCTCGAGATGGACCGGCCCACGGTGCTCCTCGCGACGGCCCTCGCGTCGTTCGGCTGGCTCATCTTCACCCTGTGGGGCGGCGCGATCTCCGACCGCCTCGGCCGGGTGCGCACGTTCCAGATCGGCTACGGGTTCCTGGCGCTGTGGGCCGTGCCGATGTGGTTCCTCATCGACACCGGGAACATCGTCTGGTACTTCGTCGCGCTGTTCGTGATGACGTTCGGCCTCGGCCTCTCGTACGGCCCGCAGGCATCGCTCTACGCCGAGATGTTCCCGGCGAACGTGCGCTACTCGGGCGTCTCGATCGGCTACGCGCTCGGCGCGATCCTCGGCGGCGCGTTCGCGCCGATGATCGCCGAGGCCCTCATGGGCGCGACCGGGCAGTCCTGGACGATCGGCGTCTACATCGCGATCGCCGCGGTCGTCTCGCTCATCGGCGTCTCGCTGGTGAAGGAGCCGAAGGGCGTCGACCTGCACGCGTAGGTCGCCGACACACGGCCGACGAGCGGATGCCTCCCCTGCGGGGCATCCGCTCGTCGCGTGTCGGGCCTGGCGGTGTCAGGCCGAGCGGTACAGCGGGTACAGCAGCCGCAGCAGCTCGGCCGTCGCGTGGGCAGGGTCGAGCCCGTCGAGGAGTGCGGGCGGCACCGCCATGGGCGGGAAGTGCGCCGGGATCGCCTGCGACGCGTCGATCGACTCCCCGATCGCGCGTTCGAGGTCGGCGTGCGCGATGATGCCCTGCCGGTCGAGCCGCAGCCCCGCGGGGTCGAGCTGGAGGATCGGCAGCGAACCGGATGCCTCGTGCATGGCCGCGGGCTGGAACAGCAGCGCCAGCCCGTGGCGCTCGGCGAAGTCGACGGCGTCCTCGAGGTCGACGATCTCGGGCTGGCCGCTCTCGTTCATCGACGTCCCGGCGACCCAGTCGACGCCGGCGTCCCACATCGCCGAGATGAGGTCGGATGCCCCGGGCATCCGCAGCGGGTCGAACACCTGTACCCAGCGGCGCCCGTCCACCTCCGAGACGAGGTGCTCGGGGATGGCCATCGCCGGTGCCGCGGGGGCTCGCACGGCCACCATGCCGGCCAGCCGGTCGACGAACCACGACTCCTCGGTGAGGCGACGAACGTCGTGCGGCAGCGACGCGACGTCGATGAGCTCGACGAACCGCCCCGGCCGAGTGGCGACGGCGAGCGGCTTGTGCCCCCGCGCCGCGCCCTTGATCGCCATGATCTCGTCGGCCACGCCCGCGTGGCTCCCATCGACCAGGAGCCCGAACACCGTGCCGAAATGCGTGCCGACCACCCCGCCGGCGCGGATCACGCCGACGGCTTCTGCGATCGCCTCGGTGTCGTCGTACGAGCAGATCTCCATGCGTCCCACCCCCACGACGATCATGGCCGAGGCGACCCGAGCGCGGAAGACACGGAAGACGCGGAAGACACGAAGACGCGGAAGAACGGATGCCCCGTGCGAAGCATCCGCTCTCCCTGGTCGGCCGGGCGAAGCACCCGGCCGTGACGACGTCGGCCTAGAAGTCGAAGTCGCCGATGTTGTCGGCGTCGAAGACGAACGGGTCGCCGAGCAGGACGGTGCCGTCAGCGCCGACCTCGTAGTCGCCGAGCTTGCCGGCCTCGAACGTGTCGCCCTCTTCGCCGGTGATCTCGCCCTCGATCAGCGCCTTCGCCGCGTACGCGGTCAGGTAGCCCAGGTCGGCCGGGTTCCACAGCGCGAACGCGGTGACCGTGCCGTCCTCGACGTACTCGCGCATCTGGTTCGGGGTGCCCAGCCCGGTCAGCGCGACCGTGCCCTTGTACTCCGAGGTCGACAGGTACCGGGCCGCGGCCGCGATCCCGACCGTGGTGGGCGAGATGATGCCCTTCAGGTTCGGGTGGGTCTGCAGCAGCGCCGCGGTCTTGTCGAACGAGGTCTGGTCGTCGTCGTCGCCGTACACGGTGTCGACCAGGGTGATGTTCGGGTGGTTCGCGAGCTCCTCCTTCATCAGCTCGATCCACGCGTTCTGGTTCGTCGCGTTCGCCGACGCCGAGAGGATCGCGATCTCGCCCGCGTCGCCGATCTGCTCGGCGATCAGGTCGATCTGCACCTTCGCGATGCCCTCCGCGGTGGCCTGGTTGATGAACAGGTCACGGCACTCGGGGTTCGTGTCGGAGTCGAACGTGACCACCTTCACGCCCGCGTCGCGGGCCTCGTTCAGCGCGTCGCAGATCGCCTCGGGGTCGTTCGCGGACACCGCGATCGCGCCCACGCCCTGCTGGGTCAGCGTGTTGATGTACGACACCTGCGAATCCGGGGTCGCCTCGGCCGGGCCGACCTCCGCGAACGTGCCGCCGAACTCCTCGATGGCCTCCTCGGCACCCGCCGACGACGTGTCGAAGTACGGGTTGCCCAGGTTCTTCGGCAGGAACGTGATCGCCAGGTTGTCGCTGCCGCCCTCGCCGCCGCCCTCCGTGCCACCGGTGCCCGAATCCACCGCGCAGCCGGCCAGGACCAGCGCCGCGGCCGCGGCGAGCGCCGTCAGTGCGCCCGCACGCCGCTTGTTGTGAAACATCGTTGTTCTTCCCTTCATCGGATGAGGGCGATGGGTGATCGCCTCGACGGTTCGCGCAGCCCGGTCACCCTGCTGTGGAGGCCTCGACGCGCGGTATCCCCCCTGGTGCTCGCCGCCGCTTTCGCAGCCAGGCCAGGAAGCTGGAGGTCACCACCGAGAGCACGAGCAGCACGCCGGTGATGATGTTGATGACGTCGGAGGTGACGTTCGCGAGGCGCAGCGCGCTCGCGAGCACCCCGATCAGGAGCACGCCGGCGATCACGCCGTGGATCGCGCCACGGCCACCGAAGATCGACACGCCGCCGAGGAGCACCGCGGCGATGACCTGCAACTCGAGGCCCGTGGCGTTGTCGCCGCGCGCGCTGCCGTAGCGGAGCGTGTAGTAGATGCCGGCGAGCGCCGAGATGGCGCCCGAGAGCACGAACAGGATGAACTTCGTCCGCTCCACCCGCACGCCCGAGAACCGCGCCGCCTCGCTCGAGAGGCCGATGGCGTAGATGCCTCGGCCGAACGGCGTGAAGTGCAGCAGCACCACGAACACCACGAGGAGCACGAGGAAGAGGAACAGCACGACCGGGATGTTGGAACCACCCACCCGCGCCTTGGCGAGATCGGTCCAGAAGTCGGGGAAGTCGGTGATCGCGGTGGTGCCGAGCAGTCCCACCGCGAGGCCGCGGTAGAGCGCGAGGGTACCGATCGTCACCGCGAGCGACGGCAGGCCGACCACGGTGATGAGGAAGCCGTTGATCGCGCCGCCGATCGCGCCGGCGACGATCGCCAGCACGGCAGCGATCTCGAACGGCACGCCGGCCTGGGTCATCACGCCGGTGAGCACGCTGGCGAGGCCGGCGATGCTCGCGACCGACAGGTCGATCTCGCCCGTGATGATGATCAGGGTCATCGGCAGGGCGATGAGGAGGATCGGCATCACGTCGAGGAGCAGGAACGTGAGCGTGATCGGCTGGCTGAAGCCGCGCACGCTCAGCACGGCGACGACGGCGACGATCACGAGGAGCGCGATGATCGCCATCTCGCGGGTCAGCAGCACGCGCTGCCACAGGGGCCGGTCGTAGTCGCGGTAGGTGCGCACGGCCGCGTCGGTGGTGGTGGTCGCGGTCATTCGCCTTCCTCCCTGGCCTCGAGGAGCTTCCGTTTCTGCCGGATCGCGAGGACGCGGTCGAGCACGATGGCGCCGATGATGAGGGCGCCCACGACGGCGCGCTGCCAGAAGTCGGGGATGCCGAGGATCGGAAGCGCGCGGTTGATGGTGAGCAGCAGCACGGCGCCGATCGCGGCGCCCCACACGGTGCCGCTGCCGCCGAAGATCGCGACGCCGCCGATGACCGCGGCGCCGACCGCGTCGAGCTCCCAGCCCGATCCGGCCTGCGAGCTGATCGTGCCGTAGCGCGCGGCGTAGAGCACGCCGCCCAGCCCCGCGAGCGCGCCCGAGAGCACGAACGCGGTGAGCAGGCGGCGAGTGACGCGCAGGCCGTAGAGCTCCGCGGCGGCCGGGTCGGACCCGATCGCGTAGAACTCGCGCCCGCCGCGGGTGTTCTTCATGAGCCAGCCCGCGACCGCGAGCACGACGAGGGCGATGATCGTGAGGATCGGGATGAACAGGATCTGCCCGGTGCCGAGCGCGAGGAAGTCGCGCGGCAGGTCGGACGCGTTGATGCGGTCGCCGCCGGTCCAGAGCACGTTGATGCCGCGGTAGGCGTACAGCGTGCCCAGCGTGATGACGAGCGACGGCACCTTCGCGAAGGCGACGAGTGCGCCGTTCACGAGCCCGAGCAGCCCACCGAAGACGATCACGATGACGAACACCGCGATGATCGGGATTCCTTCGAGGTCGATGAACAGGCGACCGCACAGGTAGGCCGACAGGCCGAGCACCGAGCCGACCGACAGGTCGACGTTGCGGGTGATGATGACGATCGCCTGGCCGACCGCGAGGAGCACGAGGATCGACGGGGTCAGCAGCAGGTCGCGCCATCCGTCGGTGCTGAACAGGAAGTTCGGGTTCGCGATCGTCGCGGCGACGATGACGAGCAGCAGCGCGATGAGGATGCCGAACTCGCGGGCGGCGCCGACGGCGCGCAGGCGCTTCGTGACGTCGGACTTCTCGATCGTGGCGGTCACGAGTGGGCTCCCTGGGCGTGGGTCGCGGCGAACATCACGTTCTCGCTGGTGGCGTCGGCGCGGTCGATCTCGGCGGTGATGCGGCCCTCGCGCATGACGAGCACGCGGTCGGCCATGCCGAGCACCTCGGGCAGCTCCGACGAGATCATGAGGATGCCGATGCCGCGTCCGGCGAGCTCCGAGAGCAGCCGGTGCACCTCGGCCTTCGTGCCGACGTCGATGCCGCGGGTCGGCTCGTCGACGATGAGCACCCGCGGCTCGGTCGCGAGCCACTTGCCGAGCACGACCTTCTGCTGGTTGCCGCCCGACAGGGTCGCGGCGACGGTCGACAGCGCAGTGGTCTTCACCTCGAGCCGGCTGGCCCACACCTTCGCGGCGCGGTTCTCGAAGCCCGACGTGATGATGCCCGCCTTCGCGAGCTGGTTGCGGATCGAGAGGGTGATGTTGCGGGCAACGGATGACTCGAGCACGAGTCCCTGCTTGCGGCGGTCCTCGGGCACCAGCGCGATGCCCTGGAGCATTGCCCGCGCCGGGTCGCCCTTCTTCACCGGACGCCCCTCGAGCGTGACCGAGCCCGAGTCGTACCCGTCGACGCCGAAGACGGCCCGGGCGACCTCGCTGCGGCCGGCACCGACCAGGCCGGCGAGCCCGACGATCTCGCCCGCGCGCACCGTGAACGAGATGTCGTGGAACACGCCCGCGCTCGACAGGCCCTCGACCTCGAGCAGCGGCTCGCCGATCTCGGCCTCGATCTTCGGGAACAGGTCGGTGACGTCGCGACCGACCATCTGGCGCACGAGCTCGTCGACGGTGGTCTCGGCGATCGGCGTCGTCGCGATGTACGAGCCGTCGCGCATGACCGTGACGGTGTCGCAGAGGTCGAACACCTCGTCGAACCGGTGCGAGATGAACAGCAGCGCCCGGCCCTCGTCGCGCAGGCTCCGCGCGATCGCGAACAACCGGTCGACCTCGACGCCCGACAGGGCAGCGGTCGGCTCGTCCATGATCAGCACCCGCGCGTCGAGCGACACGGCCTTGGCGATCTCGATGACCTGCTGGTCGGCGATCGACAGGCCCTCGGCCGGACGGTCGGGGTCGATCCGCACGCCGAGGCGCTGGAACAGCGACTCGACCTCGCGGCGCATGGCCTTGCGGTCGATGCGGCCGAACCGGCCCACGGGCTGGCGGCCCATGAACACGTTCTCGGTGACCGACAGGTCGGGGAACAGCGTCGGCTCCTGGTAGATCACGGCGATGCCCGCGGACTTCGACTGGGCCGTCGACGTGAAGTCGACCTCCTCGCCGTTCAGGCGGAACTCGCCCGCGTCGCGGCGATACAGCCCGGCCACGATCTTGACCAGCGTGGACTTGCCTGCGCCGTTCTCGCCGATGAGCGCGTGGATCGACCCGGGCTGCATGCGCAGGCTCCCGGAGCGCAGAGCAACGACGGCGCCGAACGACTTGACGACCCGGGAGAGCTCCAGCATGGGGGGCGCTGCGGCCGGCGGGATGTCCGTCTGCACGAGTTCCTCCTCGTCGAGGGTGAAAATGGATCTGAATCGATTCAGGGGCGATTCAGGGCTACTCTATGGACGGACGGGTGATCGGTCAAGTCACCCGGGACATCGGTGCAACATCGACGACGAGGAGCACAATGGCAGGGGCCAGCATCCGCGATGTGGCGCAGCACGCCGGGGTGTCGGTCGGCACGGTCTCCAACGTGCTGAACCGCCCCGACGAGGTGTCGGCGGAGTCGATCGCGCGCGTGAACCGCGCGATCGAGGCCCTCGGCTACGTGCGCAACGACGCGGCGCGCAAGCTCAGGGCCGGCGTCTCGACCACGGTCGGGTTCGTGGTGCTCAACGGCCAGAACCCGTTCTTCAACGACGTCGTGCGGGGCGCGGAGGACGAGGCCTCGCGACACAACATCGCGATCCTCTACGGCAACACCGATGAAGACGTCTCCCGCGAGAAGCTCTACCTCGACCTGTTCGAGGAGCAGCAGGTGCGCGGCGTGCTCATCTCGCCCTACGGCGACATCCTCCCCCGGCTCGAGCGGCTCCGCTCGCGCGGCATCGCTGCGGTGCTCGTCGACCGGTTCGGCGGCAGCAGCCGCTTCAGCTCGGTGTCGGTCGACTCGGTCGCCGGCGGTCGCATGGCGGTCGAGCACCTCATCGAGACCGGGCGTCGACGCATCGCCTTCGTGGGCGGACCGTTCGACATCCGCCAGGTCAACGACCGGCTGGCCGGCGCGCGGGTCGCGGCCGAGAACGCCGGCGAGCACGTCGAGATCGAGGTCGTCGCGACGGCCGCCATGACGGTCGATGAGGGGGCGGCCGCCGGTGCCCGCATCGTCTCGCGCCCGCGCCACGAGTGGCCCGACGCGCTCTTCGCCGCGAACGACCTCATCGCGCTCGGCCTGCTGCAGTCGCTCGTCGTCGGCGGCCGCATGCTGGTGCCCGACGAGATCGCGATCATCGGGTTCGACGACATCGCGTTCGCCGGCGCGGCCGCCGTGCCGCTCTCCTCGATGCGCCAGCCGAGCGGCATGATCGGCCGTACCGCGCTGCGCATCCTCCTCGAGGAGACCGCCGACCCCGAGCACATCCCCCGGCAGACGGTGTTCCAGCCCGAACTGGTGGTGCGCCGGTCGACCGACCCGGCACCGCGGCGCGCGCACTGAGCCAGGCGGATGCCGCGGGGCATCCGCTGGCCTCGATGCTCGCGCGGGCCAGTGGCGACAGATGCCGCGGGGCATCCGCTCGCCTCGACCGCTCGTGGGGCGAGCGGTGACGGATGCCGCGCGCGCCGGCTCAGATCAGGATGACGAGCTTGCCGCGCACGTGCCCGGCCTCGCTCACGCGGTGGGCCTCCGCGGCCTCGTCGAGCCCGAACGTGCGGCTGACCTCGAGCTCGAACCGGCCCTCGGCGGCGAGCTCCGCGACGCGGGCCGTCGCCTCGTCGCGCCACCGCTGCTCCTCCGCCGTGAGCGGCACGGCGCTGCCGCCCGCGTAGGCGTGGATGCCCCACCTCGGCGCGTCCGCACCGCGCACGACCGTCGCGATGCGATCGCGGTCGGCGACGAGCGCGACCGAGGCGTCGAGCGCCTCGTCGGTGCCGGCGGCGTCGAGCGCGACCGTGACGCCCTCGGGCGCGACCGCCCGCACGCGATCGACGAGCCCCGCGCCGTACGTCACCGGCACGGCGCCCAGCTCGCTCAGACGGTCGTGGTTCGATTCGCTCGCGGTTGCGATGACGCGGGCGCCCTCGGCGACGGCGAACTGGATCGCGGCCTGCCCGACCCCGCCGGCGCCGCCGTGGAGGAGCAGCGTGTCGCCCGGCCCCACGCCGAGCGAGCGAATCGCCTGGTACGCCGTGCCGACCGGCACGCCGATGCTCGCGGCCTCGGCCCAGCCGAGTCCGGCGGGCTTGGGCACCAGCCGCTCGGCGGGCACGACGACCTGCGTCGCGTACGCCCCGCGCGCGCTGCGCACGATGACCTCGTCGCCCACGCGCACCCCGTCGACGCCCGCGCCGACCGCCTCGACGACCCCCGCGGCATCCGCCCCCGGACGCACCGCGCGACCACCCGTGCCGTTGCCGCGCACGCCCGAGCGGAGCTTCCAGTCGATCGGGTTCACGCCGGCGGCCCGCACCGCGACGACGACCTCGCCGGGCCCCGGCTCCGCGTCGGGCACCTCCTCGAGGCGCAGCACCTCGGGTCCGCCGATCTCGCGGTAGACGACTGCTCTGGCCATGGTGTCCTCTCGGGTCGGTGCCTCCAGCCTCTCGCATCGCGTCGGACCCCGCGCCCACGTTGCGAAGCTGGTCGCCCGAGCGCGGCCGTACCCCGCTGCGAGCGGCATCGGGAGGCTGGCGGCACGGCCGTGACTCTGGTTTGCTGCTCCGATGGAGGGCTACACGATCGCCGACTACCTGCTCGATCGCCTCTCGGAGCTGGGCGTGCGACATCTCTTCGGGGTGCCCGGCGACTTCACCCTCGGGTTCCTCGACCACGTCGAGGCGCACGAGGGCATCGAGTGGGTCGGGTGCGCCAATGAGCTGAACGCGGGCTACGCCGCCGACGGCTACGCCCGGATGCACGGGCTCGGCGCGCTCAGCACCACCTTCGGCGTGGGCGAGCTGTCGGCCGTCAACGCCGTCGCGGGCAGCTACGCCGAGCACGTGCCGGTGGTGCACGTCGTCGGGGCGCCGACCACGGCCGTGCAGTCGGCCGGCCGGGCGACGCATCACACCCTCGGCGACGGCGACTTCGGCCACTTCGCCCGCATGGCCGCGGAGGTCACCGCCACCCAGGCCGTGCTCACGGCGACGGATGCCGCGTCGCAGATCGATCGCGCCCTCGTCGAGGTGCGGGACCGGCGCCTGCCGGGTTACCTGATGCTGCCCGCCGACGTCGCCGAGACTCCCGCCGCTCCCCCGACGGCGCCACTGGAGCCGCACCCGCCGGTGACCGATCCCGCCGCGCTCCAGGCCTTCCGGGCGGCACTCGTGGAGCGGATGTCGAAGGCCGAGCGCATCGCGGTCCTGGCCGACATCCTCGTGCACCGGCTGGACTGCGAACCGCACCTGCACCGCCTCCTCGACACGGGGGTTCCCCACGCCACGCTGCTCTGGGGCCGCCGCGTCGTGGACGAGTCGGCGCTCGGGTACCTCGGCTCCTACCTCGGCGAGGCCAGCGATCCCGAGGTGCGCGACGGCATCGAGTCCGCCGACCTGCTCGTCATGTCGGGCGTGCAGTTCACCGACCTCACGAGCGGCTTCTTCAGCCAACGGATCGACCCCGAGCGCACCGTCGAGATCCGCGGAGAGGCCACGCGGATCGGAGGCACCTCGTACCAGCCCCTCGCGATGGGCGATGCGCTCGACGCGGTGACCGAGGCGGTGGTCGCCGCGGCCGACTCACTGCGCCTCGCGGGCGCCGACTCGGGCCCCTTCGCGGGTTCGACGACGGATGCCGCGACGGCCGCAGGCGGCGCCGACACCGTCGTCGTGGCCGAACGTGCGCCCGCGGCATCCGATGCCCTCGGCCAGGAGCAGCTGTGGCACGAGGTGGCCGCGTCGATCCGCACCGGCGACGTCGTGCTCTGCGACGTGGGCACGGCCTACTACGGGATGGCGAACCACCGCTTGCCGCACGGCGTCACGTTCGTCGGCCAGCCGCTCTGGGCGGCGATCGGGTTCACGCTGCCCGCACTGCTCGGCGCCGCCCTGGCACGCCCCGACCTCCGGCCGGTGCTGCTCATCGGCGACGGCGCCGCACAGCTGACCATCGCCGAGCTCGGGACCCTGCTGCGGCATCGCATCCCCGCGATCGTGGTCGTCGTCGACAATGACGGCTACACCATCGAGCGCGTCATCCATGGGCCGACAGCCGCGTACAACGACATCGCGCAGTGGGACTGGACCGCGCTGGTGTCCGCCTTCGGCCGTTCGATCCCTGCCGTGGGGGTGCGCGCGGAGACCGTCGGCGAGCTCCGCGACGCGCTGGAATCGGCGCGCACCCGCGACGGCCTCACCCTGGTCCAGGCCGTCGTGCCGCGTGACGACGTGCCGCCGACCCTCGATGCGCTCGGGAAGGTCGCTGCGGCCGCGAACCGCCGAACCGAGTAGCGGCCCGGTCTGCCGTATCGACCCCGCGGCTGTCAAGTCCCTGCACACCCCCTCCCGGTGTGCGTATCCTTCCGGGACACCGGCGACCCACCCGCCGGTGCGCCCCATGCGAAGGAGGGTCGACGTGGACCTGCTGTTCGACGTGATGACGGGAGTCGGCCTGGCCGCGATCGCCGCCCTCCTGCTCTTCTTCTACGTCGCGCTGTCACGCGCGCCGCGGGATCGCCGGCGTGGACGCCACGCCGCAGGACCCGCCCGGTGGGCTCAGCCCTGGAAGTCCTCGGGATCCACGTCGTCGAGGAACCGCTTGAACTCGTCGACCTTGGCGTCGTCGGTGCGCGGATCGGCGAGCTCCGCCGGGATCCCCGCCTCCTCGAGCACGCGCTCGGCCACGTAGAGCGGCGCTTCGCTCCGCAGCGTCAGGGCGATGGCGTCCGACGGACGCGCGTCGAGCACGAGCTTGCCCGAGGGCGTCGCGAGCGTGATCTCGGCGAAGAACGTGCCGTCCTCGATGCGGGTCACGTCGACGCGCTCGATCCGGGCGCCGAGCGTCTCGAGGAAGGTCGTCATGAGGTCGTGCGTCAGCGGCCGGGGCGCCTGCTCGCCCTCGAGCGCGAGCAGGATCGAGGTCGCCTCCTGGGAGCCGATCCAGATCGGCAGCACCCGGCGCGCGTTCGGGTCCTCGAGCAGGGGCTTCAGCAGCACGATGTGCTGGCGCGCGGCATCCAGCGCGACGCCGAGGACCCGGACCTGAACCATGTGCGCCCCTCCCCTCGATGATCGGGGCGTGACACTGCCATCGTACGTCGGGTGGCCGGGTCGCGGAGGGGACGACCGGACGGCGGTCGTCGGGGGGACGAACGGACTGCGGCCGCGGCATCCTGAGGGAACGCCGCGGCCGCAGCCGACTCACTCGATGGTCGTTACGGAGCGGTCACCGTCGTCGTGTTGAAGTTCTTGCCGCTCCCGTCGGGGCGGTAGTTCTTCTCGACGTTCCCGGCGGAGTCCACCGAGAACCACTTGACCGTCGTGCCCGCCGGCACGGTGAGCACCTCGGCGCCCTCGCGGATGCCGGCGGTGCCGTACAGCGTCGACTCGTAGGTGGGCTTCGAGCCGTCGAGCGTGTAGAACACCGCTGCGGACTCGGAGACCTCGAACGTCAGGTCCACCATGCCGGCCTCGGCGCCCGCCGCGACCTCGACGGTGCTCGTCGGACGCTGCGAGTCGGTGTCGAAGTCGTGCGCCACGCGCATGAGCTCGATGAGCCCGTTGGCGAACTCCTGCGACTCGGCATGCGCCGATGCGCCCGTCGGGTCCTCGCTCTCGAAGGGCGGCTGGAACTGCGTGCCGACCTCGAAGTTCCACGCGTAGATCCCGTACTTGTACCAGAGCATGTCACCGGAGTTGCCGGCCGCCGAGTACAGCACGTCCGAGATCGGGCCCGTGCGCGCCGGCGTCACCGACATGCCGCGGTACCGCTTGATCTCCGTGAGGATCCGCGCCGAGGCGCCCCAGAAGTACGACTCCTCCTCGAGCGTAGGGCGCGGCGAGGAGCCGCGGTCCGGCGTCGTGTAGGCGCCGGGCGACCACATGAAGTAGTTGCCCGAGCTGTGCAGGTTCATCGCGAACCTGATGTTGGGGTTCGCACCCGCGATCCAGTCGATGTTCGCGCTCTCGGGCTCGCTCAGCTCCGCCGGGCCCGCGTACGTGCCGCTGGTGCACGACGAGGAGGCGCCGCTGTAGCCGTCGAACAGGCTGTAGGTGTCGTAGTTGCGGTTGTTGTCGACGCCCCAGCTCGTGCGGGCCAGGAAGTCGGCGCTCCCCGTGCGCTCGCAGTGGTTGGTCATGTTCTTGCGCTGCGACGCGAAGTCGTAGAACGAGTAGTGACCACCGTCGGGGTTGACCGACGGGACGATCCAGATGTCGAGGTTGTTCACCAGCTGCTTCGTCGACGCGTCCTGCGCGTAGTTGCGCAGCAGGCGCTCCGCGGACTCGATCGCGACGAGCGGCGGGACCCACTCGCGGGCGTGCTCCTGCGCGTAGGCCAGCACGCCGGGCTTCGAGCCGTCGCGGGTCTTGCCGATCCGGATCGCGTACACGGGCTGCGGGTCCCGCGACACCGAGGCGGGTGCCGAGAGCCCGTCGGTGAGCGCGGCCGAGCCTGCTGCGACCACACCTGTGCCGGTGTTGCCGCGGTAGGTGTAGGCGACGACGAGGGCGGATGCCGCGGGCGAGGCGTTGATCGCCGCGACCACCTGGGCCGCGGTGCTCGTCACGGCGCCGGCGGCGTTCGTGGCGAGCGAGACCGCGATCGCCGATCCCGTGACGGAGACCGACAGCGGCGCGTTCGCGGTGCCGGGCGAGGTCAGCGCGACGGTGATGTCGTTCCCGCCCTCGTGGCCCCACGCCTTGGAGTCGATCGCGACACGGCTGGCATTCGCGCTGCCGAGCACGGCCTGCGCGTGCCGGCGGTAGCCGTTCGTCGGGTTCGGCAGCTCGACGATCTCGGAGATCTCGGGGAACTCCGCGGCCAGCGCCTTGACCCGGTCGTAGAGCTCGGTCGGCGTGAGGTACGACGTGATGAAGTCGGTCTGGTAGTTCGGGCCCCACGTCGTGTCGCCCTCGATGGGCAGCCAGTCGTTCACCTTGGCGGTGGCGACGTCGCCCGTCGGGCTCGTGATGCTGATGGTGTCGGGTCGGGTCGTGACCGTCGACGCACCGCGGTGGTACAGGTAGACGCCGGCGTCGACGAAGCGGCTGATGTTCTGCGTTCCGCCCGATCCGAGCTCGGTGCCGGGGCCGCTGTCGCGCTGGACCGTGAGCTGCGCGGAGTTGGTCTGGCCGTCGGCCCACTTCGCCTCGACCGACAGGTAGCCGACGCCGAACTGCGTGTAGTAGTCGGCGCGGATGATCTTGACGTCCGCGGCGTCGGCGGCGGCCGCCGCTGCGAACTGCTCGTTCTCCGCGACGGCGGCGGCGATCGTCGCGTCGCGTTCGGCGAGCACGGCCTCGGTGTCGTCCTCGTCGTGCAGGGTGCCGCCGACCGAGAAGCCGCGGGCGCGCAGCGCGTCGGCCTCGCCGTCGCTGATCACGGCGTGGGCCGTGATCGTGCCGTCGGCGTTGAGGTGCGCGGCGTGGTCGAGGTCGACACCCGTGTCGACCAGGCGGTCGAGCTCGGTGTGGTCGGCCAGGTTCACCTCGACGACGCTGACCTCCTCGTCGGCGTCGCGCGTGAGCTCGGGCGGCGGCTCCGAGCCGGCGGCCGCTCCCATGGGCGTCAGCGTGGTGAGCGTGAGGCCGAGCAGTGCGGCGACGACCGCCGACCCCCCGATCGCCCTCTTCCTTCTCAACGTGTACATCAGGCATTCCCTCCTCGTTGCGGTGGCGCAGTCGTGCCGTCGAGCCGGAGTCGTGCCGAGGGGTGATGCAGCGGGAGGCGTCACTCCGACGGCACCGGATCGCCTTCGGGTGCGGAGTCGGGCCGGTGCTTGCGGATCTGTCTAGCGGATGGCGGCTTCGAGCGTCAATAGTCCGGAATTGACGAGTCGGGATTGCGCAGTGTGCAATGTTGCGTCAACGGCTCGTCATAAGCCGCGCACGGTCCTCCGAAAGGCGGACCGCGAAACGGAGACGCACCTCCGCGCTGCAAGCGCTGCCGGACGGCGCACGTCACGCCGGTTTCGCGGCCCGACCGGGCATCCCCGGGCGCATGCCGATCGCCGCATGCATGCGACTCGATGTCCGCCTGCAACCGCTTTCCAGCCGGAATCGTCGCGCAAGAAATCGCCGCCTCGGGTCGGAGGCGGATTCAGGGCGTCAGCGGTCAGTACTCCTCGGGCCAGTGGTCGCCGTCGTGGGGGAACCCGTCCGATCGGGTGGGCGCGGGCGCGACGCGGTGGACGAGACGGTTGAGCCGGCGACGGATGTCGGCGATGTTGAAGGCGTTTTCGGGGGGCTCGACGGTGATGTTAGTCGTTTCCGCCGCGATGATGATGCCGGCGTCCAGCACCATCCTCACGTCGACCTCGTTCCCGTCGTTGCCGATCGCACGCAGCGTCACCTGATCGGCCCGACCATGGTCCGCGAGCGCGGTCGCGTAGTCGAGCAACGCGAGCGCGGCATCGTCGCCGAGCAGCAGCGACTTGTCCGCGAAGGTCACGTGCATCATGGGACCAATCTACGAACGACGTCCCGGATGCCGTCAGGGGGTTGACCACGCGACGATCACGTCGGTGGCTGCTGGCAGACTCGTCACATGGCCACGAGCATCGGCACCCCCGGCGGTTCGCCCGAACGACCTGCGGTGTTCTTCACCGGGCCCGACGAGTTCCGCGCCTGGCTCGAGGCCAACCATGCCACCGAGACCGAGCTCTGGATGGGCCTGAACAAGCGGCACGTGTCCGACCGCGGCCTCACCTGGGAGCAGGCCGTGCCCGAGGCCCTCTGCTTCGGGTGGATCGACTCGGTCTCGCAGCGCATCGACGACGACGCGCGGCGCCAGCGGTGGACCCCGCGCAAGGCGGGCAGCAACTGGTCGGCCGTGAACATCGCGCTCGTCGAGCGACTCACGAACGAGGGACGCATGCACCCCGCCGGCGTCGCGGCGTTCGAGCGTCGTCGCGAAGACCGGTCGGGCGTCTACTCCGTCGAGAACCCGGTCCAAGACCTTCCGCCCGCCTTCGCCGAGCAGTTGTCGGCGGATGCCGCGGCCACGGCGTTCTGGGAGGCCGCGACCCCGACCTACCGCCGCCTCGTCGTGCACTGGATCCTCACCGCGAAGCAGGAGTCCACCCGCGAGCGCCGGCTCGCCCAGCTGATCGACGACAGCGCCGCGGGCCGGCTCGTGCCGCCGCAGCGCTACGGCGAGGTGCCCAAGTGGGTGGAGCGGGCGGCCGAGGCGGCCCGGGCCGCGGCATCCGAGGCGTGAATCGACCCGATTCGACATCGCGGCGCATCCTTCGCCGCACATTCGCCGTCATGTCCATGCCCGGCGAGAGTCGGCTGGCGTAATGTCACCTCGCTCGACAATGGCGACGACAGGATCCACGATGACCACCACTTCCGTACGGACGGCCAACCCCACCAAGCTCCGGCGCTCCCTCGGCCTCTGGGCCATCGTGGCGCTCGGACTCGGGTACATGACACCGATGACGGTGTTCGACACGTTCGGCTACGTCTCGGAGGAGAGCGGCGGAGTCGTGCCGCTCGCGTACCTCTTCGCGCTGGTCGTGATGCTGTTCACGGCGCTCAGCTACGGGCGGATGACGCGCGTCTACCCGTCGGCCGGCTCGGCGTACACCTACGCGTCCGAGACGATCCACCCGAACGTCGGATTCCTCGTCGGATGGACCGCGCTCCTCGACTACCTGCTGCTGCCGCTCGTGAACGCGCTGCTGGTGCGCCAGTACTTCGAGTCCTTCTTCCCCGCCGTGCCCGGATGGATCTGGGTGGCCGGCTATGTCGCGCTCATCACGCTGCTCAACCTCTGGAGCATCTCGTCGACCTCGCGCGTGAACGCGACGCTTCTCGTCTTCCAGGTCGTACTCATCGCGGTCTTCGTCGTGCTGGCCTGGGGCGCGCTGGCGCAGGGCGCCGGCAACGGCACCCCGTTCAGCATCGAGCCGCTCTACCACGCCAACGTGCAGATCGCGACGGTCGTCAGCGCGGCCACGATCGTCTGCTTCTCGTTCATCGGCTTCGACGCGATCACGATGTACACCGAGGAGGCGAAGGACGCGCACACGGTGCCGAAGGCGATCGTGCTCGCGCTGCTGATCGGCGGCGCCATCTTCTTCACGGCCGCGTGGTTCGCGCAGTCGCTCTTCCCCGTCACCGAGGGCTTCACCGAGGGCACCGCGCTGCCCGAGATCGCGTTCTCGGTCGGCGGCATGCTGTTCCAGATCTTCTTCGTCTCGGCGGCGATCGCCGCGGCCGCCGCGTCGAGCCTCGCCTCGCACGCGAGCGTGTCGCGCATGATCTACGTCATGGGCCGCAACGGCTCGGGTCCGATCGCGCGACGCCTGTCGTACGTGCACCCGCGCTTCCGCACGCCGGCGGTCGCGGTGGTGCTCGTCGGCGTCGTGTCGCTGGGTGCTGCGGTCGCCGACCTCGACTTCGTGTTCTCGCTCATCAACTTCGGTGCGCTCATCGCGTTCACGGTCGTGAACCTCGCGGTCATCCTGCACTTCGCGGTCCGTCGCCGCGAGGTGAAGACGCCCTGGCAGGTCGTCCGGAACATCGTGCTGCCGACGATCGGCGTGGTGCTCACGGTCGTGCTCTGGCTCAACGTGAGCAGCGAGGCGATGACCTACGGCCTGATCTGGCTTGCGATCGGCTTCGTCGCGCTGCTCGTGATGACGCGACTCTTCCGACGCCGCCTGCGCCTGTCGCTGCAGGAGGACGAGGTCATCGCCGAGGGCGACGAGGGCGAGGATGCGCTGCTCGACGCCGATCGGCAGCGCCTCGACGCCGAGAAGTGATCAGCCGGGGGTACGAAACCCCCCACGATGTCGATCCCGGCGCCTCCCCGTTCGACGCGTCAGTGAGCGTACGTTTCCGAGAGAGGAGCTCATCATGGGTACGGTCATCTTCGACATCAGCATGTCGCTCGACGGCTTCATCGCGGCGAGCGGAATGACGCCCGACGTCGGCATGGGCGTCGACGGCGAACGGCTGCACGACTGGGCGTTCGCCGGCGACGAGCGCGACCGCGAACTGCTCGAGCAAGCCGGCGCGCGTCTGGGCGCCGTCATCGCGGGGCGTCGCACCTACGACAACTCGATCAGGTGGTGGGGAGCCGACGGCCCGACGGGTCCGGCGCGGACCCCCCTGTTCGTCGTGAGCCATGACACGCCCGACGACGTTCCCGAGGACGGCGTCTACACGTTCGTCGGCGACATCCGCTCGGCGCTCCACGCCGCCCGCGCCACCGCCGGCGACAAGGACGTCGGCATCATGGGCGGCGCCGACATCGCCCGCCAGTACCTGGCAGAGGGGCTCGTCGACGAGATCTCGATCCACCTCGTGCCGGTGCTCCTCGGCAGCGGCACGCCCCTGTTCGGCGATGCGTGGATCGATCGGCACGTGAAGCTCGAGGGGCCAGTCGTGGTCGACACGGATGCCGCGACGCACCTGCGGTACCGCGTCGTGAAGTAGCCGCGGGGTGGCGCGCCCGCCCGACGGCGGCTGGCCGTCGTCGGGTCGGCGGCGGTCAGCGCCTCGGCGTCCACCCGAACGGCGTCGGACCGTCGAGTTCGGCGCGTTCGAGGTCGGCCTGCGCCGACCACCCCTGCGCGGCATCCGTCGCGTCGAAGCCGCCGCGCGCGACGCGGAACCCGACGTCCTCGTGGTGCATGCGCGGCGCTCCCCCGCGACGGGTCGACGCCCGCACGCTCCACGCGTCGTCGGCGAACCCGCCGCCGCGGAAGACGCGGTAGTCGTCGTACCGCGCGGGGTCGAGCAGGTCCCAGCACCACTCCCACACGTTGCCGAGGGTGTCGAAGAGCCCGTTGAGATTCGGATGCTTCCCGCCGATGTCCCGCGGCGTGGTCACGCCGTCGGCGCTCGTCCAGGCGATCTCGGCGAGCGGTCCGTAATGCGGACCCGTCGACCCGGCGCGGCACGCGAACTCCCACTCCGCCTCGGTCGGCAGGCGGTAGCCGTCGGCGTCGACGTGCCAGGTCACGTCCTCGCCGTCGAACGTGTACGCCGGGTCGAGTCCCTCCCACTCGGATGCCGCGTTGCAGAACCGGATGGCACGCAGCCAGCTCACGTCGGTGGCCGGCCGGCGCGGATGCGACGCGGTCTCGCCGAGCAGCTCGCCGAGCTGCGCCTGGGTGACCGGGTAGACGCCGATCTCGAACGGCTCGAGCTCGACAGTCCAGCGCACCGTGCGACGCGCGTCGTGGAGCCCCACGGTGCCGCCCGCGATGCGGGCGAGCTCGATGTCATCCACCGGTGCAGTCTCGCACGGCGCTGCGGCGCTCGCCGCCGGTGCTATGGTGCCGCCATGTGGGCCCGCCTGTACTTCGCCGCGCAGGCCCTCGCCGGCACCGTCTGGTGGATCGCCGTGTTCGCCGTTCCCGTCGTGCGCGAGGCGACCCTGGGAAGCCTCGACCCGGTGATCGTCGCGGCACTCGACATCCCGCTGTTCGTGGTGGCGTCCGCAGCGGCCGCGCTCGGGCTGCGCATCGCCGCAGTGGTGACCACCGGGTGGACGATCCTCGTCACCGGTGCCATGGCGGTGTACGCCACCCTGACGACCGAGGCCGTCTGGGGAGCAGTCCTGATGGCGGCGGCGGCCGCCGGCTCGTCGGCGGCACTGTCGCTGATGCTGCTGGGACGGATTCCCACCGAATGGGTCGTCGCGCGCGGCCCGTTCGCCTTCCGACCCGCCGCCGCCGGCGCCGGCGCGACCAGGCATGTGCTCGCCACGGCGGTGCAGATCCTGGTCTTCTGGGGCGTCTTCCTCGCGGCGATCCCGTTCACCCTGACCTTCGTCGAGGCACGCTGGGGCCTGGCGATCCCGTTCCCTCCCGTCGTGGCCCCGGTCGGATTGGTGCTGTTCCTGCTCGCGAGCGGTCTGGGGCTGTGGTCGGCCGCCACGATGTCGACGATCGGCCACGGCACCCCGCTGCCCGCGGCGATGCCCAACCGTCTCGTCATCGCGGGTCCGTACCGGTTCGTCCGCAATCCGATGGCGATCGCGGGGATCACCCAGGGAGTCGCGGTCGGACTGATGCTCTCGTCATGGCTGGTGGTCGCGTACGCCATCGCCGGTTCCCTCGTGTGGAACTTCGCCGTCCGACCGCACGAGGAGGCCGACCTCGAGGCCCGATTCGGCGAGGCGTTCCGGCGGTACCGCAGCTCCGTTCGGTGCTGGTGGCCTCGATTCGACGTCGGCGGCGCGGCATCCGCTCGGCCGACGATCAGCGCAGCGAGGCGGCCCGCCGCAGGTTCGGATCGGGATCGATCGCCCATCGCTCGATGATCCGCAGCGCTCGCGTCGCCTCTGCGCCCTCGAGCCGGTCGAGCAGCGGGCGCACGACGTCGGTGGCGATCGGGTCCACGAGCTCGCGGGCGCGGGCGTCGCGGAGGAACTGCTCGAGTCGCGTGAGGTCGCTGCCCCGCAGCATCCGCACGTGCCCCTGGAGCAGGACGATCGCGGCGAGCCGGCGCTCGTAGACCGGCTCGGCCCAGAGCTCCGCGGCGAGCGCGGTGACCTCGTCGTGCGTCATGTCCGGATGCCGCCGCCCCGCGTCGCGCACCGTGCCGCGGACCGCCCCGACCGACGCGCCGTAGTGACGCAGCCCGCCGCCGATCCGCTCGGCGTCGGCCTCGGCCCGGAACTCGGAGCCCTCGGCCTGGAGCGTGCGATCGATGAACTCGGCGGCGGGAGAGGCCACGGGTCAGTCGAACTCGGCGCGGGTGTCGCGCGGATACGCGCCGCCGGCGAGCTTCACGAGCCGGGCGTGGGCGTACTCGCAGACGAGCGCGTGCCGGTAGACCATCCGGGGCACGTCGACGTTCGAGTCCATCCAGAGGCTCATGCCCGCGAGCTTCCAGTGCCGGAAGGTGTCGTCGTCGGTCACGAGGGCGAGGATCTCGAGGAACGAGTCGTCGAACCGGATCGAGTGCACGGCTCGGCGGTACTCCTCGACCGTGAGCGCCATCGAGAACGGGATGTTCATGAAGCAGAGGGCGGTCTGGATGTCGAGGCGGAGGTAGCGTCGGCGCCACCGCTCGGCGTCGAGCGGCGGGATGTCGAGCTGCGTGAAGTCGAGCGTCTCGGGCCGCGTCAGCGGCACCGCGTCGAGGGCGATGAGCACGTCGTAGACGTTGACGTCGTGCTCGACGACGGCCTGGTCGCCGAGCCCCGAGAGCGCCTCGGGTCGCAGCGTGACGGGCTCCATCGCGACGGGCGTGTTGCGGATGATGAAGTTGACGAGGTTGGTCTCCACGACGAAATGCCGGATGAGCAGCTCGACGGCGTCGGGCGAGACGAAGCGTCGCAGGAACCACACGCACAGCACGTCCATGGTGTGCAGCGGCATCCACCGGAACGGCAGCACGCGCTTGACGATCGAGATGAGCGCGACCAGGATGCGCGAGAACACGCGGGCGATCGGGTAGAGCCAGCGCCGCGAGAGCCGGCGCTGGTCGTCGATGATGAGGCGCACCAGCGCACGGTCGAGCGGCACGGAGGGGTCGGCGTACACCGCCTCCCACATGCTCGGGTCGGAGCGGACGAACTCCGCCACGTCAGCGGTCCAGTTCCTCGAGCTGCAGCGCGTAGAGCCGGGCGACCACCTGCGCGCACCGCACGATCTCGTCGGCGGCCGCGTCGTCGATGATGCCCGACGTCAGGATCGCCTCGAGGTCGCCGGTGTGCGCGCCGTCCGCCTCCTGGTGGTACTGCATGAAGTGCACCTGGTTGTCGGCGAGCCCGAGCACCTCCTGGAATCGAGCGGCCCACCCCGCGGCGCGCTTCGCACCGAGCCCCTCGATGATGAACATCGCGCCGAGGAGCCCGACCGGGTTGGGCTGGTCCGCGTAGTGGAACATGTAGCCCGAGAGCGCCTCGGAGCCGAGGTTCTTGCGGCCGCTGCGCAGTTCGTCGAGCGAGCCGCCGATGGCGACGTAGTCGCGCTCGAGCATGAGGTAGTCGCGGTGCTCCTCCTCGGCGTGCTTGATCGCCGCCGCCCGCAGCGTGAAGTGCTCGATGTCGAAGTTGGATGCCGCGCGCGAGATCCATGGCGACCCGTCGACGACCTGCTGGCGCAGGTTGAAGAGCAGTCGCTCGTAGTCGCGGATGGTCACCGTGCCGTCGGCGAGTCGCTGCAGGATCGGCACCTGGTCGAGACGCTCCTCGAGCTCGATCCACACCTCGGCGAGCCGGTCGGCGAGCGTGCCGGCGTCGGCGCCCGCGTCGGCGAGCGGCGCGGCGGAGCCGGAGGTCGTGGCGTCGGCGGTCGTGGTGGTCGTCGTGTCGGTCATGTCGATGCTCCTTGCTGATCGGGTGGGGCGACCACGGTGAGGTGGGCGAAGGCGAACGAGAACCGGCCGGATTCGGGCACGGCCAGCAGCACGGTCTCGCCGGGCGCGAATCGGCCCGAGCGCCACGCCTCCTCGAGGGCGATGAAGATGCTCGCCGACCCGGTGTTGCCGCGCGTCTCGAGGTTCGAGAACCAGCGGTCGGTGTCGAGCGTCGGGATGCGGCGGCGCAGCCCGTCGAAGGCGAGGTCGCGGAAGACGTTGGTGCTGTAGTGGCAGATCACGTGGTCGAGGTGCGAGACGTCGACCAGCCCGATGTCGACGAGCTCCTCGAACTGCTTCAGTCCAGCGTCGGCGAGCTCGTCGAGCATGCTCACGTCCTGCCGGATCACGAACATGCCGGATGCCGCGGCGTCGGCGAGGTCGACGTCCTGCCACGTGCCACCGACGACGGGCGCGGGGCCGTCCATGCCGGCGCGCATGCACACGTCGTGCTCGTGGGCGAGCGAGACGTGGCGCACCCAGTCGAGTCGCAGCGACGGCCTGGCCGGATGCGGCTGGAACTCGACCACCACGGCCCCGGCGCCGTCGGAGAGCATCCAGCGCAGGAAGTGCGAGTCCATGCCGGCGCGGATGCCGTCGAAGCGACGCTGCCGCAGGCTGCGGCTCGCCAGCTCCGAGCCGACGACCGCGGCGCGCGGGTGGTCGCCGAGCCTGATCTTGCTCGCCGCGGCATCCAGCGCGGCGAGGCTCGACGCGCACACGCCCGACGCGGTGAGCAGCTGCATCGGCCCGCCGCCGAGGCGCCCGTGCACCATCGACGCGAACCCGGGCACGAGCACGTCGCCCATGGTCGTCGCGCACGCCAGCATCCGCAGGTCGGATGCCGCGATCCCCCGATCGTCGAGCGCGGCGCGGAGCGCCTTGACGGCGAGCTCCTCGTTGAGCTCGGTGGGCTCGCCCTGCTCGTCGAGGGCGTAGTGCCGCTGCCGGATGCCGTTCGCCTGGAGCACGCGGCGGCGGATGCGCTCGGTGACCGCGTCGTCGCCGCCGAGCCGCGCCGCGATGCCGTCGTTGTCGACCGGATCACCCGGAAGATACGAGCCGAAGCCCGTGAGGTAAGCGGTCGCCGTCGCACCCATGGTGATGACCTTAAGGCACGCGGCCGCCCTCGTCTGACACCTGTGCAGGGCGCATCAGTCGACGTACACCGGTGCGTCGGCGGGCACCGCTACGGCGTCCACCACGGTCGCAGCGGCAGGTCGCCCACGCCGCCGTGCTCGTCGGCGTTCACCGCGAGCACCTGGTGCAGCTGGATGCCGCCACGCTCGAACTGGAGCCGCGACCCGGCCATGTAGAGCCCCCACACCTTCGCCTTCTCGAGGCCGACCTCCTCGACCGCCTCGTCCCAGTGCGCGACGAGGTTGGCGCACCAGTCCCGGAGGGTCAGCGCGTAGTGCGGGCGCAGGTTCTCCTCGTGCAGCACCTCCAGCCCGGCATCCTGCGCCTCGGTGATGATGCGCCCCGAGCCGGTGAGCTCGCCGTCGGGGAACACGTAGCGGTCGATGAACCCGTGAGTCGACGGCTCGGTCCTGTTCTCGGGGCGCGTGATGCAGTGGTTGAGCAGCAGCCCGCCCGGCCGCAGCCGCGACCGCAGGAACCGGAAGTACTGCTTGTAGTTCCGCACGCCGATGTGCTCGAGCAGCCCGATCGACGACACCGCGTCGAAGCCCGACTCGCGGATGTCGCGGTAGTCGCCGAAGCGCGCCTCGGCCAGGTCGGCGAGCCCCTCCTCGACGATCGCCCGCTGCGCCCACGTCGCCTGCTCCTCCGACAGGGTGACGCCGACCGCGCGGACGCCTCGACGGGCGGCGTACCGGACCATGCCGCCCCAGCCGCATCCGACGTCGAGCAGTCGGTCGCCCGGCGTCAGCCGAAGCTTCTCGAACACCAGGCGGTACTTGTTCTCCTGCGCCTCGTCGAGGGATGCCTCGGCGCGCGGGTAGCACGCGCAGGTGTAGGTCATCGACGGCCCGAGCACCCACTGGTAGAAGGTGTTCGACACGTCGTAGTGGTAGTGGATCACCTCGGCGTCGCGCGCCTTGCTGTGCCGGCGTCCGGTGCCGAGGCGCCGCCAGCGCGGCGGCACCTCCTGCGGCGGCGGTGCGATCGGGCGCAGGTGCTCGACGCCGACGGACCGCACGATCCGGGCCATCGTCTTCGGCGGCGGCATCCGGAACACCAGCTCGTCGGCGAGCGCCTTGAGCAGCTCGTACGGATCGCCGGGGTGCACGCCGTGGATCTCGATGTCGCCGGCGATGTAGGCCCGGGCGAGGCCGAGGTCGCCGCGGGCGGTGGCGAGGTAGGTGGTGCCGCGGGGCGATGTGAGCTCGAGCCCGAAGGGGGCGTCCTCGGGACCGGCCGAGCTGCCGTCGTATGCGGTGAACCGCAGCGGCAGCCGACCCCTGGCGAGCAGCTCGAGGATCTCGGCCAGCGTGAGCTTGCCGTCGTCCGCGCGGGCCTCAGTGTCGGATGCCGCCGGCTCGGCCGTCTCGGGCGCCCGGTCCTTGAACGTCGTCATCGTCGTTGCACCGCCTTCGCGTAGAGGTCGAGGAGTCGCCCGTCGGGGTCGTAGCGCCCCTTCACCCCGCGGTAGGCGTCGCCACCGTACCGCGCGTCGAACTCCTCGCGGGAGTAGTAGGCATCGGAGTAGAGCGACTTGTGGCCGTCGAGCTCATCGACCACCCGCTCGATGCGCCGGTTCGTCTCGCCTTCGGTCGCCCCGATCGGCACCGTCGACCAGAAGCCGACGTTGACATAGGTCTCGCGCGGTCGCAGCGGGTAGAGCGTCCAACCGTCGTCGTCCCGCATGCGCACCGGGCAGAGCCAGATCGGCTCGATCGGCACGTTCGCCAGGAACCAGTCGAGGAACTCGACGGTCCGCCCGATCGGCACCTCGATGTCCTGGATCACCCATTCCCGCGGTGGGCGACGCTTGAGCCGCTCGAGCGCGTCGGCGATGCCGTACCGCCGCGCGATCCGCATCAGCTTCCAGTACGAGCGGCTGCGCCGGTATCGACGGGGCCAGAGCCGGCGAACGAGCGGATGCTGCGCGCCGAACCCTTCCGAGCACCAGAACCAGTCGGTGTCCCACCGCCACAGGTAGTCGTGGATCGTCAGGCGGTCGTGGATCGCCCCGTCGTCGTGCTGGATGGAGCGGTAGAAGATCCGCTGCCGGGTGTAGTCGCTCACCGGGCCGGATGCCGCGGTCTGCGTGCCGAGGCAGAGGTAGCTCTCGTCGGCGCTGAACACGACGCCGTCGAGGTAGTCGACGCGAACGCCGTCGTGCGCTCCGGTCTCGACGATCCGATCCATCGTGGCTGCGAGCTCGTCGAGGGCGTGGAAGCGCAGGTGCGTGAGCGCCACGAAGGGCTGCACGGGTTCGAGCTCGATGCGCAGGCGCACCGCGTAGCCGAGCGTGCCGTAGGAGTTGGGGAACGCGCGGAACAGGTCGGGATGCTCATCGGGCGACGTGGTGACGAGCTCGCCGGCCCCGGTGAGGATGTCGAGCTCGAGCACCGACTCATGCGGCATCCCGTTGCGGAACGAGGCGGACTCGATGCCGAGGCCGGTGACCGCACCCCCGAGCGTGATGGTCTTCAGCTGCGGCACGACGAGGGGCGTGAGCCCGTGCGGGAGCGTCGCGGCGACGAGGTCCTCGTAGGTGCACATGCCCGCGACATCGGCCGTGCGGGCCTCGGGGTCGACCGCGATGACGTGCGTCAGCCCCGAGGTGTCGAGCCCCGCGGCATCCGCCCGGACCCGCGGCCGGAACAGGTTGGACGTCGGCTTCGCGAGCCGAACCGCGGATGCCTCGGGCAGCGCCCGATAGCTTGCGAGGAGCCGCTCCACGCCGTCGGCGTGGGCGGAGCGTGCGTCGGTCTCGCGAACGGACACGCCCCCACGGTAGTCCGCCCGTCCGGCGCCCGCACTCCCTCTCCGGCTAGATGAATCCGTCGTAGTCGCGACGCACGACGCTCGAATGGATCCAGTCGATGAGCGTGATGTAGTCCCACACGGGCCGGCCTGTCGCGTCCTGGATCTGCTTGGCGTACGGCGGCATGTCGCTGCACTCGAGCAGCAGGGCGCCGATCTCGGGATGGTCGGTCACCAACCGCACGGCCGTGCCGACCACCTCGCCCCGCACCTGGTCGAGGTCCATCCAACCCTGGTCTTCGAGGATCGCGCCGCGGAACCCGGGGCTGTGTTCCATGCCGGCCACGACGATCGGCGCGTCCTCGCGGATGCCCACCCCTGTCAGCATGCGCTGGTCGAGACTGCTCTGCTTCGCGCAGAGGATGCCCAGCCGCTGTCGGGGCTGCAGCGCGCCCAGCAGCATCGGAACCTGGCACAGGCTCGACAGGAATACCTCGCGGGATCAGACCCTGATCCACGGTACAAGGGGATCGTGTCGGCGAGGCGCTTGACCACCCTCACCAGCCGTCCTACCGTGGGCCGCGTGCGGCTCGAGCATCTCTACCGACTCCGGTTCGTCTACCCGCACGGCCGGGCGGTCGACCTCGAGGGCGGCTGGCAGCAGCACTTCTACCTCGCCGAGGGGACGTGCGAGGGCGTCCTGACCGGCCGATTCCGAGCGGCGAACGCCCCGCTGCGGCGGACGGATGC
Organism: Agromyces mariniharenae; assembly: GCF_008122505.1. NCBI lineage: Bacteria > Bacillati > Actinomycetota > Actinomycetes > Micrococcales > Microbacteriaceae > Agromyces > Agromyces mariniharenae. The sequence continues at coordinate 945,579 of NZ_VSSB01000001.1, forward strand.
CGGTCCGTTCCTGCCCGACATCCGAGGAGTGATCGAGACGGATGATGCCGCCACGATCATGTTCGAGTCCCACGGGTACGGGCGGGCCCACCCGGTCGGGTCACGGCAGGTCGTCGGCACGGTCCTGCATCTGAGCGATCACCCCGTCTACCGCCGGCTGAACGACGTCGTGTGCGTGTGCGTCGGCGAGGTGCGATCCGGGAGCGAACCCGATGCCGGGCCGCAGCTCGTCCTGGATGTCGCCGAGCTGATCTGGGAGCCGATCGGGGACTGAACGACGAGGAATTCCACGGAGGTGCCGGCGGACGACGCTGCGGCGCTCAGGGTGCGCGCAGTGCCTCGAAGGGCGCGATCGGAACGACCCCCTCAACGCGGCGCGCGAGATCGGCGTCGAGGGTGATGAAGGCGTCGGCCTGCAGCTGTGCGACGGCCACGTATTCGGCCGTCGTCGTGTCATCCCATCCGAGCTGCTCGGCGATCTTCCACGCGACGGCGCGTGAGACCCGGTCGCCGAGGAGGCGCACCCGCATGGACGAGAGCCGGTCCAGTCGCATGCGAGCGGAATCGTGCCCGAGCTCGCCTCGGCGCACCGCACGATACAGCTGCGACAGCACCTGCGAGCGGAGCACGTTCGGTGCGACCAGTTGGTGGCCCTCGGCGACCGGAAGATCCTCTTCGATGAGCCGCAATGCCGTGAGGACGTCGATCCCGAACCGTGTCATGACCCAGCGCCCCCAAGCAGTCCCCGTGTGTCGACCACGCTACGGCCGAACACCGTGGAGTGCATCCGGTGTCGTAGGTTGCCGACGGTTCGATTCCGCGACCCACCGCGACCTCACCGGGCCGCCTCCGCGAGTCGCATGGTGTCTCCCGCACGCGCTGCGAACGCCGTCGCGGTGGTCGCGATCGTGCGCTGCATGACGTCGACCGCGGCGGTGGGCGCGACATCCGCGGGCCGCGCGAGGGTGATCGTGCGGGTGAGCGTCGGTTCCTCGAGCCGCACCGATCGCAGGCCCGGGCGGTCGATGAGCACCATCGCGGGAACGATCGCGACCCCCAGCCCGCGCTCGACGAACCGCAGCACCGCGTCCATCTCGGCCCCCTCGAGCACGACCTCGGGGGTGAGGTTCGCCGTGCGGAACGCGGCATCCGTCGTGCTGCGCAGGTCGTACGTCGAGCTGAAGACGATCTGGGGCAGCTCGGCGACCTTGACCAGCCTGATCGCGTCGCCGGCGGCGACCGGCGGTGCTGCGGCGGATGACACGACGACGAGCTCCTCGACGAGCAGCGGCGTCACGGTGAACCGCTCGGCGGTCACGGCATCCGATGTCGTGATGAGCGCGAGGTCGAGCTCGCCGCCCCCGAGCTCGTCGAGCAGCCGGCGCGAGCCCTGCTCGGAGAGGTGCAGCTCGATGCCCGGATGCTCCGCGTGGAACGCGCTGAACACCTCGGCGACGAGGCTGATGCAGAGGGTCGGCGTCGCGCCGAGCCGCACACGGCCGCGCTCGAGGCCCGCGAGCTCGGCGAGCTCGCGACGCACCGAGTCGGCGTCGGCGAGCATGCGGCGTGCGAGCGGCAGCAGCGACTGACCCGCGACCGTCAGCGTGCTGCCGCCGCGGGCGCGGTGGAACAGCTCGGCGCCGAGATCCTGCTCGAGTGCGGCGATCTGTCGGCTCAGCGAGGGCTGGGCGAGGTACAGCTCCTCGGCGGCGCGGGTGAAGTTGCCGAACTTCGCCACCTCGACGAAGCTGCGCAGTTGCTCGAGGTTCATATCGATAGCCTACGCGCATCGTAAACAGGCTGAAAATGCATTGGAGTAATACCCGAGGCATGCTTATCGTGGAGCGCATGACCACCAGTACCACTCCAGAGCGGCAGCTCTCCACGACCGTGCTCGTGATCGGCACCGGCGGATCGGGCCTGCGCGCCGCGATCGAGCTCGCCGAGGCGGGCGTCGACGTGCTCGCGCTCGGCAAGCGCTCCAAGTCCGACGCGCACACCTCGCTCGCCGCCGGCGGCATCAACGCCGCCCTCTCGACGATGGACCCCGACGACAGCTGGCAGCAGCACGCCGCCGACACGCTGAAGGAGAGTTACCTCCTCGCGAACCCGCACACCGTCGAGATCGTGACGAAGAACGCTGCGCGCGGCATCCAGGACCTCGAGCGTTACGGCATGCCGTTCGCCCGTGAAGACGACGGCCGCATCTCGCAGCGCTTCTTCGGCGCTCACACCTACCGCCGCACCGCGTTCGCGGGCGACTACACCGGGCTCGAGATCCAGCGCACGCTCGTCAACCGGGCGGCGCAGCTGAACGTGCCGATCCTCGACACCGTCTACGTCACGCGCATCCTGGTGAACGACGATGGCGCGGTCTTCGGCGCCTACGGCTTCGACCTCGAGGACGGCACGCGCTACCTCATCCACGCCGACTCGGTCATCCTCGCGGCGGGCGGCCACAACCGCATCTGGCGGCGCACCTCGTCGCGTCGCGACGAGAACACCGGCGACTCGTGGCGTCTCGCGGTCGAGGCGGGCGGCCGGGTGCGCGACCCCGAGCTCGTGCAGTTCCACCCGTCGGGGATCATCGAGCCCGAGAGCGCGGCCGGCACGCTCATCTCCGAGGCGGCGCGCGGCGAGGGCGGCATCCTCACCAACGGCCTCGGCGAGCGCTTCATGGCGAAGTACGACCCCGAGCGCATGGAGCTGTCGACCCGCGACCGCGTCGCCCTCGCCGCCTACACCGAGATCAAGGAGGGACGCGGAACCCCCAACGGCGGTGTCTGGCTGGATGTCTCGCACCTGCCCCGCGAGACGATCATGCAGCGCCTCCCCCGCGTCTACCAGACCATGCTCGAGCTGCAGATGCTCGACATCACGAAGCAGCCGATCGAGATCGCGCCCACCGCGCACTACTCGATGGGTGGCGTGTGGGTGCGCCCCGACGACCACGGCACGGATGTCCCGGGCCTCTACGCCATCGGCGAGGCATCCTCGGGCCTTCATGGCGCCAACCGGCTGGGTGGCAACTCGCTCATCGAGCTGCTCGTCTTCGGGCGCATCGTGGGACAGGCAGCCGCCGCCTACTCGGCCTCGCTTCCGGCGCAGACGCGTTCGGCGGCCGCGGTCGACGCGGCTCGCGCCGAGATCGCCGGACTGCTGGCATCGGATGGCTCGGAGAACGTCCGCGCCCTGCAGCGCGCCATCCGCGACACCATGACCGAGCACGCCGGCGTCGTGCGCGACGAGGAGGGCCTGCGCGCGGGGCTCGCCGAGCTCGACGCGATCGAAGCGCGCATCGCCGCCATCGGCGTGCACCCCGACATCGCCGGCTACCAGGACCTGGCACACGCCTTCGACCTCAAGTCGGCCGCGCTGGCCGCCCGTGCGACGCTCGAGGCCGCGCTCGAACGGCGCGAGACCCGCGGCTGCCACAACCGAAGCGACTACCCGTCGCTCGACGAGTCGCTGCAGGTGAACCTGGTGTGGTCGCCCTCGACGGGGGTGACCCGCGAGGAGATCCCCGCAATCCCCGAGGAGATCGCGGCACTCATGCGCGACGTGTCGACGATCGGCAAGCTCGTCGAGTAGCTCTCCACACGGCGTCATCCAGCACGCCGCGGGCGTGCCATGCTTGACGCCGTGACGCAAGGTCTCGCCGCGAAGGCGGCAATGATGCAGGTGGCCAGTCGGTTCATGGCGCTCCCACGGTGGACGAAAGTCGCCGCCGTGGCGGGCGTCATGATCGTCGTCGTCGGCGCTGTCTCGATTCCGCTCGCGGCGGTCGCCGTCGACGCGCACAACCGCGAGCTCTCGTTCGTGGCCGAGGCGGATGCAGCGGCCGCGGAGCGGGAGTCCGCAGCGGAGGTCGCCGCGGCTCTCGCCGAGGCGAAGGAGGCCGCGGCCGGGTTGAACGCCGAGTACGCCGGACTCACCGTCTTGCTCGCCGCCGCAGTGCACCCCGATGCCGCAGCGGCCTTCGAGGCCGCCCGCGTGCAGCTCGCGCTCGCCATCGCGAGCGGTGGCTCCGAGGATCTGTCGGCAGCCGCCGCCGCCCTCACCGATGCACTGCACGACCTCGTCGCGAGCGTCAAAGGCCAAGCCGACGGGCTCATCGCGGCGAGCCCGCTGGCCGGCGCATCCCTGGATGCCCTTACCCAGGCCGTGACCGACCTCGCCACGGCCGACGACGTCACGGCCGCGCTCACCCGGGTGAAGGCCGCCTCCGAGGCGGTCGTCGCCGCGCAGCAGGCGGCCGCGGATGCCGCCGCCCGACAGGCGGCGGAGGCGGAGGCCAAGGCCGGGCAGGGTCCCTCGGGCGGCGGCGCACCGGGCGGAGACCCTACCGGCGCCGTGACGTGGGGTGGACCATTCCCCGATCCCGCGATCATGCAGATGCACCCTGGTCCGCGCGAGTGGTGCGGCCCGAACCCAACCGGCCAGGTCGTCACGCTCCAGTTCGGCTGGGACGCCCGTCCGGGCAACACCGTCGACATCTACTACGCCCTGACCGACGGCGACTACCTCGCGACGAGCGGGTTCATCCTGCTCGCGTCCGGCCTCGGAACGTCGGGCTCGGTCAGCATCCCGGTGACGTGCCCCGTCGGGCCCGGCCCGACCCAGCTCATCACCGTCAGGGCCGTCGCGAACAATGAGAACGGGTCGGTCGCGTCCCACTACTGGGGGCTCTGAGCGCCCGGCGCAGCAGCCGCTCGCTCGGCTCTGTCGGCGGCGTTGGCGCGGGCGAGCGCGACCGCGGTGATCGCGAGCGGCACAGCCGCCGGCCTGCCACTGCCGGGTCATGGGCGGCGCCGGTACCGGGCCTGTGAAGGAGCATCCGGTCGCCGGGCTCACTGCCCATAGGATGTCCCGGTGCCCCTCTTCGATCACCTCGGCATCACCGTCGATGACCTGCCCCGCTCGATCGCACAGTTCGATCCGGTGATGCAGGCGCTCGGGTGCACTCGGCAGGACGCCGACAACGGAGTCTCCTGGTACCGGGGTGAGGAGGAGCTCATCCTCTTCCCCGCCCGCGAGCCGGGCAGCGGGCCGCACCGGCACGGCCGGGTCGGCTGGCAGCACCTCGCGTTCGCGATCGACTCGCGCGAGGAGGTCGATCGCCTGCACGCGACCGCGGTCGAGGCGGGATGGACGGCCGTGCGCGAGCCCAAGCCGTACCCGCGGTTCAACGACCGGTACTACGCGTCCTTCGTCGAGGACGACAACGGCATCCGCCTCGAGTTCATGTACAACCCGCCGCGAGAGCCGGCCGCGGACTGAGTCCGGAAGTTGCTCCCCCTAGGAGAGACTGACAGCGAAGAGCGGCGCAACCACGAGCAGTGAGTCGGCCCGGTCCAGGAGCCCTCCGAACCCCGGCAGCCACGCGCCGGCATCCTTCACTCCGGCGTGACGTTTCACCATCGAAGCGACGACATCACCGAGCGGGGCACCGACCGCGGCCGCAAGGAGCAGCACCCAGCTGAACTGCCCCGTGACCACCAGCACGAACGCGGCGGCGACCGCACCGCCGAGCAGGCCGGCGACGGTCTTGTTCGGCGACACCGCGAAGGGCCGCACACGCACCCCGGGGAGCCGTCCGAGGGTCTTGCCGGCCGCCCAGCTGGCCACGTCGGTGAGCGCGACCGTCAAGACCAGCAAGGTCAGGTCCTGATGGATGATCACCAGCTGCGCGGGCGCCCAGACGAGCCACAGCATCCCGAAGACTGCGGCGGTGGCGCGTGGGAGGGCGGACTCCGGATCCCGGCTGAGCACCGGAAGCACGGCTGCGGCGAGCAATGCGAACGGGAGCCAGGTGTTGACCGCGACCGGGTTCACCGCCGCAAGCACCGGTGCGCCGACTCCAGCGGCGATCAGCACCCAACGATCCACTGTTCGGAGGCCGGCCAGTCGCACGTACTCGACGATGCAGAGGACACTGACCGCAACGGCGACGATGACCGCACCGACGACGCCGATCGCCTCCGCTGCGCCGACGATCACCCCGATGACCGCCCAGGTCATCCACCGGAGTCGAATGGTCGACGTGCCGAAGACCAGCACCGGCAGTGCGGTGACCAGGAGCATGATGAGCCCGACGGTCGCAGAGACGCTCAGCCCGAGCCACGTCATGCGTCGACCAGCCGCAACCGGCGATGAGCCGCTCGAGCTCGGGTTGCAGCCGTCAACGTCGAGCCGGCGATGATCACGCCCGAGCCGACGCCGATCACCGCAGCGACGGGGAACCAGGTGAACGCGACCGACATGAGGAACACGGTGAGCGTGCGTTCCGTCTTCCCGAACGGTCCACCGTTGATCCTCGCTGCACCGGCAGCGGCCGCAGACAGCGAGATGAAGGTCGGCCACGATGCGGCGGTCGTCGCGACGAGGGCCACCAGCAGCGCAGGGACGGAGCCGGAGTGCCAGGCGAGGATGCTGAGGGCGGCCAACGGCAGGAGATCCGAGGCGCGGTCGCCGATCTCGTTGAGGACGAACCCGAAGGGGCGGCTGACACCTCTGGCGCGAGCCACGGCGCCATCCAGGTTCGCACCGGCGAGGCGTCCGACCAGTCCGATGAGCACCAGTGGCCACGATCCAACAAGCAGGCCACCGGCGGCCACGGCGGCGAAGGCCACGCCGATCGCCGTGAAGGCGTCGGGCGACCACCCGCGGTCGACGGCAACGGTCACGATCCTCCCGAGCTGCCGAGTGAACCACGGCTTCGCCGCATACAGGCCACGCATCACGACCACCACCAGATGACGAGGCCGAGCCCGACCGGGAACAGCGTCAGGCACACGGCCTGCACGGCGCCGAGGCACGGCTTCAAGTACCGGGACAGCAGGCCGCCCCCGATCCATCCGATGCAGCCGACGATCCCGATGCGAGCGAGCCGTGGAAGCATCGAGGAGGCGACCTCATGGAGTTCCATTCCGAGTGCCCCCGCGCTGTGGGCGTACACCTTGACCGGGATGCCGTTGAACATCTGGTGCGCGAACGCGTTCGACGGGTCGGTCGCGAGCTCGTACATCGCGGTCTCGTGCATCCGCGCCGTGGTCAACGGGGTGGGTGTATCCACACCGTGGGACACCAGCCACCACGTGGTGAGGATCCCGGCAGCGGAGGCTATGGCGGATGCCGCGATCAGCATCGGGCCCCGCCACGAGCGTCCGACCGTGCAGACGAGCAGCAGGAGCGGCATCTCCGCGACCAGCGGCCAGAAGATGCCTTCCGCGAACGCCCAGGCGGTGATCAGCGCCAACCCGGCTGTGGCGAACGCCATACGACGCACGCGAGTCCAAACTCGGCCTGGGCGCTGGGAGGCGGGCGCTTCGATGAGCTCGTCGATCGTTTCGGATGCCGCTGCGGCAGCCTCCTCCGCATGCCCGTTCTCAACGCTGAACGGTTCGCCCCAGCGCACCTCCACCGGTCGGCGCCGGATGAGCTTGCGTTCCGCCGGGAGCAGATCGCCGGCGCCGACCAAGCCGACGGGCAGGACCTTCGCCCCGGATGCCGCGGCGAGTTCGAACGCGCCGCGCTTGAACCCGGAGAGCTTCGCCGTGCGGCGACGGCTCCCCTCAGGGAACACGACGACGACGATTCCGGCTGCGACGGTCGGCGCGGCGGCGAGCAGGTCCTTCATGCCGTTCCGGTCGCGCCGGATGGGCCAGATGCCGACCAGCCATGTCGCGACGAGCTTGTTCCGGAGCGTGCCGAACCAGTAGTCGGCTGCGGCGACGAACCTGACCGGCCGGGACCGACCGAGCGTTGCGAGCAATACCGCCGTGTCGGCATGGGATGCATGGTTGGCGATGACGACGAGCGGCCCGTCGGGAACCGGTGGCTTGCGAGCGAGCGGGACCGGTTCGGCTGCGTCGGCCGGGATCGTCGTCACCCCGTCGGTGACGATCGAGAGGATCAGGCCCCACAGCTTCGATCGCCAGTACGACACGAGGCCGGAGCGACGAACCTGGCGTTCGGTCGGCGGTGCGGGGAGGTGGAGCGAGGCGGTGTCCAGCACGAGGTGACTTCCCGTCATCGTCAGCGAGCACGAATCGCGAGCGAGTGAGGTCAGACCGGCAGGCCACCGATGCGCGGCCGCGTCGAGACGTCGTGACGAGCGGCGCGCCGCTCCCGAGCCCGACCGATGGCGATGATGCCTGCTCCGAGCAGCAGGAACGCGAAGAGGATGCCACCGATGTACGTGAACGCCGAGCCGTATCCCGCAGTGTGCGGGTCGAGGAAGCCGTAGGGATACCACCACGAGGTGCTGCCGTCGGGGTTCACGACGCGTTCCCCTCTGACCATCGTGTAGATCGTCCAGGCGAGCGGGTAGGTCACGATGATGGCGAGCGAGGACCATGGGAGTCCACGGCGTTGGCCGGCGAACAAGAGGTCGAGCACGAAGTAGATCGGCAGCACGACGTGCAGCGTCTCGGTGGCCCACGAGTCCATGAAGGCGACCCAGCCGGGGTCCGTGGCGGCGATCGGCGCGGGGTCGCCGCGCAGCAGCAGGTTGAACACGATGCCGAGCAGGATCACCGGCCCGGTGACCGCCGCCATCGCCATGGCGATGGCGACCGGCTCGGGCGAGGGCCCGGGATGCCGCCGCATCCATCGCGCCGCGATCAGCAGCACGACCACGCTGAGGATCGACGACACGATCGTGAACAGGCTGAAGTAGTTCGCGAGCACGTCGCCGCGATTCTGCCCCTCGCGCATCGCGCGATCGATGTTGACCAGCAGCCCGGCGACAACGCCTGAGAGCGCGACCACCGCGGCAAAGACCCTGAACCATACCCAACGCATGAGAACCCCCCAGTTCGGTGCGACTGCGTTTCGATTGGGGATGTTGTAGTCCTCACTCGACGCGGCCGCCCGAAGATTGGCACGAGGATTGAGGAAATCTCGACGCGAGGGGCCGATGATTGTGAGAAGGCTCCAATCGCATGAACACAGGAGCATACGACCCGGCCACACGGCTCGATCACACAAGGGGATGATGGATCCATGCCCGCCAGCCACCGTCCCGGTCTTCGGGTCGACTCCCGACTCACGATCCCCGAGTCCGAACTGTCGTGGCGGTTCTCGCGGTCGTCGGGTCCCGGCGGGCAGGGTGTGAACACGGCCGACTCCCGAGTGGAGCTCGTGTGGGATGTGGCGGACTCGACCGTCCTCACGCCGCACCAGCGGGAGCGACTCCTCGAACGCCTGAGCGGTCGCATCGTCGACGGAGTTCTGACGATCGCGGCATCCGAGCACCGCGCGCAACTGCGCAATCGGGATGCCGCGCGCGCCCGGCTCGCAGCCGTCGTGGCCGACGCGCTGCGGCCGCCGTCACCGCCGCGACGCCCGACCAGGCCGAGTCGCGGTGCCGAGGAACGGCGCTTGGAAGCGAAGAAGCGACGTACCGACGTCAAGCGATTGCGTCGCCCACCTCAGGACTGACGACCCAGCAGATCCGTGAGTGCTCGTGGTTGATGCCGCACACGCGACCCTTCGGCGCACGGAACTGGCGCCGGGAGTAGTTCACCTGCTCGATGAAGCGCTAGAAGTCCCAGTCCTCGTCCTCGGTGTTGACCGCCTTGCCGATGACGTATGACGAGCCCGACCCCGAGAAGAAGTCGTGGTTCTCGTCGGCGTTCGGCGAGAGCGCCGAGAGGATCGCCGGGTTCACGTCGGTGACCGTCTTCGGGAACATCGGCTCGTAGCCGAGGTTCATCAGCGCCTTGTTCGCGTTGTAGTGGAGGAACTTCTTGACGTCTTCCGTCAGGCCGACGCCGTCGTAGAGGTCTTGGGTGTACTGCACCTCGTTGTCGTAGAGCTCGTAGAGCAGCGAGAACGTGTAGTCCTTGAGGTCGTCGCGCTTGGCCTGGTCGACCAGTTCGAGGCCCTTCTGGAACTTGTAGCCGATGTAATACCCGTGCACGGCCTCGTCGCGGATGATGAGGCGGATGAGGTCGGCCGTGTTGGTGAGCTTCGCCCTCGACGACCAGTACATGGGCAGGTAGAAGCCCGAGTAGAAGAGGAACGACTCGAGGAGCGTCGAGGCGACCTTGCGCTTCAGGGGCTCGTCGCCACGGTAGTACTCCATGACGATCGCGGCCTTCTTCTGCAGGTTCTCGTTCTCGACCGACCAGCGGAAGGCGTCGTCGATCTCCTTCGTCGAGCAGAGCGTCGAGAAGATCGAAGAATAGCTCTTCGCGTGCACCGACTCCATGAACGCGATGTTGGTGTACACCGCCTCCTCGTGCGGGGTCAGCGAGTCGGGGATCAGCGACACCGCGCCCACCGTGCCCTGGATCGTGTCGAGCAGGGTGAGCCCCGTGAACACGCGCATCGTGAGCTGCTGCTCCTCGGCGGTGAGCGTGTTCCACGACTGCACGTCGTTCGACAGCGGCACCTTCTCGGGCAGCCAGAAGTTGTTGACGAGGCGGTTCCAGACTTCGACGTCCTTGTCGTCCTGGATCTTGTTCCAGTTGATCGCGTTGACGTGGTCGACGAGCTTGACCTTGCCGCCGTGGGCGGGGTCGTTCTGGGCCGAGTTGACCGGGTCGGTGAGGGTCATGTCAGTTCCTTCTGAACGGATGTCTCGAGCGGATGTCGCGGGGTGTGCGGGTCAGAGCATGCAGCTGACGCAGCCGTCCACTTCCGTGCCCTCCAGCGCGAGCTGGCGGAGGCGGATGTAGTAGATCGTCTTGATGCCCTTCTTCCACGCGTAGATCTGCGCCTTGTTGATGTCGCGGGTCGTGGCGGTGTCCTTGAAGAAGAGCGTGAGCGAGAGGCCCTGGTCGACGTGCTGCGTCGCCGCGGCGTAGGTGTCGATGACCTTCTCGTAGCCGATCTCGTACGCGTCCTGGTAGTACTCGAGGTTGTCGTTCGTCATGAACGCCGCCGGGTAGTAGACGCGGCCGATCTTGCCTTCCTTGCGGATCTCGATCTTCGACGCGATCGGGTGGATCGACGCGGTCGAGTTGTTGATGTACGAGATCGAGCCGGTGGGCGGCACGGCCTGCAGGTTCTGGTTGTAGATCCCGTGCTCCTGGATGGAGGCCTTGAGGTCCAGCCAGTCCTGCTGCGTGGGGATGTGCACGCCGGCGTCGGCGAAGAGCTGCGTGACCTTGGCGGTCTCGGGGACCCACGCGGCATCCGTGTACTTGTCGAAGAACTCACCCGACGCGTACTTGGAGTCGCGGAAGCCGTCGAACGTCTCGCCGCGCTCGATGGCGATCTTGTTCGAGGCGCGCAGCGCGTGGAACAGCACCGTGTAGAAGTACATGTTCGTGAAGTCGATGCCCTCCTCGCTGCCGTAGAAGATGCGCTCGCGGGCGAGGTAGCCGTGCAGGTTCATCTGGCCCAGGCCGATGGCGTGCGACTTGTCGTTGCCGTCCTCGACGGAGCGCACCGACGAGATGTGGCTCTGGTTCGACACCGAGGTGAGGCCGCGGATCGCGGTCTCGACGGTGCGGCCGAAGTCGGGCGAGTCCATCGTGAGGGCGATGTTCAGCGAACCGAGGTTGCAGCTGATGTCCTTGCCGATGTTCGCGTAGCCGAGGTCCTCGTTGTAGGTGGTCGGCGTGTTGACCTGGAGGATCTCGGAGCACAGGTTCGACATGTTGATGCGGCCCTTGATGGGGTTCGCCTTGTTCACCGTGTCCTCGAACACGATGTAGGGGTATCCGCTCTCGAACTGGATCTCGGCGAGGGTCTGGAAGAATTCGCGCGCGTTGATCTTCGTCTTCTTGATGCGCGGGTCGTCGACCATGGCGCGGTAGTGCTCGGTGATCGGAACGTCGCCGAACGGCTTGCCGTAGACGCGCTCGACGTCGTAGGGCGAGAACAGGTACATGTCCTCGTTGTTCTTGGCGAGCTCGAAGGTGATGTCGGGCACGACGACGCCGAGGGACAGCGTCTTGATGCGGATCTTCTCGTCGGCGTTCTCGCGCTTGGTGTCGAGGAACCGCATGATGTCGGGGTGGTGCGCGCTGAGGTAGACCGCGCCGGCGCCCTGGCGGGCACCGAGCTGGTTGGCGTAACTGAACGAGTCCTCGAGGAGCTTCATGACGGGGATGATGCCCGACGACTGGTTCTCGATCTGCTTGATCGGGGCGCCCGACTCGCGGATGTTGCTGAGCAGCAGCGCCACGCCGCCGCCCCGCTTCGAGAGCTGCAGCGCCGAGTTGATCCCTCGCGCGATGGACTCCATGTTGTCTTCGATGCGCAGGAGGAAGCAGGAGACGAGCTCGCCGCGCTGGGCCTTGCCTGTGTTGAGGAACGTGGGGGTGGCCGGCTGGAAGCGGCCGCCGATGATCTCCTCCACCAGGTCGATCGCGAGCTGCTCGTCGCCCTGCGCGAGGCCGAGGGCGGTCATCACGACGCGGTCCTCGAAGCGCTCGAGGTAGCGCTTGCCGTCGAACGTCTTGAGCGTGTAGCTCGTGTAGTACTTGAACGCGCCGAGGAACGTCTCGAACCGGAACTTCTTCGAGTACGCGAGGTCGTTGAGCTTCTGGATGAACTCGAACGAGTACTGGTCGAGCACCTCCTGCTCGTAGTACTGCTTCTCGACGAGGTAGTCGAGGCGCTCCTTGAGGGAGTGGAAGAAGACGGTGTTCTGGTTGACGTGCTGCAGGAAGTACTCCCGCGCCGCCTCACGGTCCTTCTCGAACTGGATCTGCCCGTCGGCGCCGTAGAGGTTGAGCATCGCGTTCAGCGAGTGGTAGTCCATCGCGACGGTGGTGCGCGGAGCGTCCATGAGGGCTACGCCGTCTGCTGCTGCCGAGTTCGCCGCTGTGCTTGTTGTGACCAAAATGCGTCCAATCCCTCGTCGACGGCGCGAACGTCGTCTGGTGTTCCGAATACTTCGAATCGATACAGGTGGGGCACGCCCGTCTTCGCGGCGATGATGTCGCCGGCGAGGCCGTAGGCGTTCCCGAAGTTGGTGTTGCCGGCGCTGATGACGCCGCGCAGCAGCGCGCGGTTCTGCGGGTCGTTCAGGAACCTGATGACCTGCTTCGGCACAGCGCCCTTGCCGTCGCCACCGCCGTAGGTGGGGACGATGAGCACGAACGGCTCTTCAGCGTGCAGGGCGTCGTCGCGAGCGTGCAGCGGGATGCGGGCCGCGGGGCGGCCGAGCTTCTCGATGAAGCGCTTGGTGTTGCCCGAGACGCTGGAGAAGAAGACGAGATTCGTCATGATGCTTCCTTCGCCGCGTTCCCGTTGCTGTTCCGGTTCACTCCGCCAGCGCCGAGCTCACCGGCGGGCCTTACGCGAGCCGCGAGGCGAGTTCGGCGATCTTGTCGGGGCGGAAGCCCGACCAGTGGTCTTCGTCGGTGATGACGACCGGAGCCTGCAGGTAGCCGAGCTCCTTGACGTGCGCGAGCGCCTGCTCGTCTTCGGAGACGTCGAACACCTCGTACTCGATGCCCTTGCTGTCGAGGGCACGATACGTGGCATTGCACTGGACGCAGGAAGGCTTCGTGTAGACCGTGACCGTCATGGTTTCCCCTCGTTCTCTTCGTTTCTCGAGCTCCGGAGGAGCCCACCCCCGTACTGCTGATTTCGCTTCTTCAATACTACATCTTGTGTCTGCGGAACTGAACCGCCACAACATGCTGTAGTTACATCCGTGTAGTTTTCCACCGCGTTATCCACCGTTCATCCCCAACCGGATGTCCCGATGATCCGCGGATTCCCGCGGACCCGACCCCGGTTATCCACAGCCCACCCGCTTCGAAGAAATTCGCCTGTGGACGGATTCCCCGGCGTGTCGCCCTGCGCCCTCATCAGTGCAGCGCGACATCTTGGGGCCATCGGATGCCACTACCCCTACATATGGTGTTGTGTCTTTCATGCTGCCACCACCCACCGACATCGCCGCCGGCGCGGCGCGCGTGTCGCGCGGTCGCGGCATCCGTTCACCTTCCTTGCCCCGGAACGCCTCGGAGCGACCGAATGCAGGAAGAACCAGCCCCTCGTCGGTGAGTCGGGTCGTCCCTCGCGGAGCGTCGCCGGATTCTTCCTGCATTCCGTTCGCAGTCGGAGCCGCCGCTACGGTTGAGCGCATGCAGATCGCCACCGACGCCTTCGCGCGCGCCGACCGCCTGTCGCCGCGGCGCCGCGACGGCCTCCCCCGCCGGCGCCGGCCGTCCTACCGCCTGCTCACGGTCGTGCCCGTGCTCGGCGTGATGGCCATCCTGCTCCTCGCGACGGGCGCCGACCCCGCCGCGCTCTCCATCCTGGCGGTCGTCGCGACGCTCTTCGTCGGCGGCTGGTTCGTGTCCGCCGCCGTCTCGGCGTCGGGCGGGCGCACGCGCTATGCCGCCCTGCGCGAGGAGGTCGGTCGCGAGGGCGTCGCCGTCAGGAGCACGACCTGGGTCGAGGACGGGCGGCCGGTCGCGGCATCCGAGCGCGACGACGGACGCAAGCCGGGCCGGCACCACCAGATGCTCTCGTTCACGGAGGCGGGCATCGAGCTCCGCGAGCGACCGGTCGGCGGCCGGCGCGGTGCCACGCTCCTCCACTACGCGGCGATCGACCACGTAGAGGTCGGCACCGCGACGTTCAGCGACTGGACCGAGCGCGCCGTCCTCATCGCCGGTCGCATCGACGGACGGCACGTCGAGCTCGGCATCGTTCCGGTCGTCGAGTCCTCGGTGCTGCTCACGCCGGTGAGGGATGCCGCGTACCGCGCGCTCCTCGAGCGGATCATCGCGAGCGCGCGATCGGGTCGTGCGCCCGAGGAGCTGCTCGATCGCGCAACCGGGTGACGCCGCGGGCCCGCGCCGCTAGCCTGACGGGCACACGGAAGGATCAGCGATGACCGACTACGTGACCTCGGCCGACGGCACGCGCATCGGATTCGACCGGGTGGGATCCGGCCCGCCGGTGGTGCTCGTCGGCGGCGCGATGCAGTTCCGCGCCTTCGACCCCACGACGACCGAGATGGCCGGGCACCTCGCGCGCCACGGATTCGAGGTCGTGAACTACGACCGGCGCGGCCGCGGCGACAGCCCCGCCGAGGCGCCGATCACGCTCGCGCAGACGCTCGACGACCTGCGCGCCCTCATCGACGAGCTCACCGAGGGCGCCGACGACGCCGTCGCCCTGTTCGGCAACTCGTCGGGTGCGAGCATCGCCCTCGCCGCGGCGGCGGCCGGACTGCCCGTGTCGAAGCTCGTCTTCTTCGAAGCTCCGCTCGACGCGGAGCTCGGACACGAGGGCGCCGTGTTCCTCGACGAGCTCCGCGAGCGCATCGCGGCGGGCGACCGCACCGGCACCCTCGAGGTCTACATGGCCGACATGCCGCCCGAGTGGATCGAGGGCGCGAAGCAGAGCGAGGCCTGGACGACCATGCTCGCGATCGCGCCGAGCCTCGAGCCCGACGCCGAATCGCTCGCGTGGACGCAGACGGCACCCCGCCGCGAGCTCTGGGCGGGCATCACGCAGCCGACCCTCGCGCTCGTCGGCACCGAGACGATGGACTTCATGGATGCCGCGGCCGACTCGCTCGTCGCGAACCTCCCCCATGCCCAGAAGCGCGCGATCGAGGCATCCGATCACCGCTGGGAGCCGCGCACGCTCGCGCTCGTGATCGCAGAGTTCCTCGTCGGCTGAGTTGCCCGCGGGCGACGGTCCACCGGAATCCCGTTCGCGCGGTGGAATCCCCGCCGGCCGGGATTCCGGCGCGCGAACGGGATTCCACCGCGAGCTGAGCGGATGCCGCGACGCGCGACCAGCCGCCCTACGACCCGACCGCGACCCGATCGTGGATCGGCGCTCCCGTGCTCGCGCGCACCACGAGTTCGGGCAGTGTCGGCGTCGGCATGAGCCGGTCGTCGTCGCCGAGCACGGCGAGCACGCCCGCCATGGCGTCGCGGCCGAGCGCGTCGAAGTCCTGGCGCACGGTCGTGAGCGGCGGCGCGAAGTACGCGGCCTCGGGGATGTCGTCGAAGCCCACGACGCTGACGTCGTGCGGCACCGATCGGCCGGCCTCGGCGAGCGCGTGCATCACGCCGAGCGCCATCTGGTCGTTCGCGACGAACACGGCGGTCGCCTCGAGATCGCGGGCGAGGGCGCGTCCGTGCACGTAGCCGCTGCCGGGCGACCAGTCGCCGGCGAGGGGCTCGCGGGCCGGCAGCCCGTGCTCGCCGAGGGCGGCCGACCAGCCGCGGATCCGCTCGGCCGCGTCCATCGCGGCGGACGGCCCGCTGACATGCCGGATCTCGCGGTGGCCGAGGCCGATGAGGTGCTCGACCGCGAGGCGCGCGCCGCCGTACTGGTCGAGCCAGACGCGGTGCATGCCGCCGCGGTCTTCGGAGGCCACGGCGATGATCGGCACCCCGAGCTCGACGCCGTCGAGCGCGTCGAGCGCGGCACGCTGCGCGGCGATGAGCACGATGGCCTCGACGTTCTGGCGCACGAGGAGCTCGGCCGCGGAGCGCAGGCTCGGGGCATCCGTCTCGAGCATGCTCGCCGTGATGACCGAGTACCGGGCGTCGCGCGCGGCCTCGTTGAAGTGCAGCGCCGTCGATGAGGGGCCGTAGTCGGGCGCGCCCGTGACGATGAGGCCGAGCGTGCGCGTGCGCCGGGTGACGAGCGCGCGGGCGGCCGGCGACGGCACGTAGCGCAGCTGCTTGATGGCCTGCTCGACCCGTGCCCGCGTCGCCGGGCGCACGTTGGGGAGATCGTTGAGCACCCGAGAGACGGTCTGGTGGGACACGCCGGCCAGTCGCGCGACGTCGAAGATCGTCGCGACCCTCGCCTTGTCGTCCCGGTCGCTCACCCGCGCTGCGCTCCTGCCCCGCGCCCCTGCGCGATCCTTCTCGTCGATTATCCTGCCCGGGACGGCCCCGCCCGGCTCGGCCCCGCCGAGGCGAAGCGGCCCCGCGGGCCTGCGCGCCCCCTCAGCGCCGCCTCGCCGTGAGCACCCGCTGCAGGATGATGAACACGAGCAGCAGCGCGCCGATGAAGATCTTCGTCCACCACGACGAGAGCGTGCCCTCGAACGTGATGATCGTCTGGATGACGCCCAGCACGAGCACGCCGAGCACCGAGCCGAGCACGAAGCCGTAGCCGCCCGTCAGCAGCGTGCCGCCGATGACGACCGCGGCGATCGCGTCGAGCTCCGTGCCGATCGCGGTGAGCGGATACCCCGACAGCGTGTAGAAGGTGAACAGCACGCCGGCCAGGCCCGAGCAGAAGCCCGAGACGACGTAGACGAGCACCTTCGTGCGCGCCACGGGCAGGCCCATGAGCAGGCCGCTCTGCTCCCCGCCGCCGATCGCGTAGACCGTGCGGCCGAACCGGGTGGCGTGCAGCACCCACACCGCGATCGCCACGACGACGAGGGCGATGATGACGCTCGGCGTGATCGACATGCCGCCGCCGAGCGGGATGCGCGCCACTGCGAGCTGCACGAACGTCTCGTCGGTGATCGAGATCGAGCTCTGGCTGATCACGTAGCAGAGCCCGCGGGCGAGGAACATCGCGGCGAGTGTCGCGATGAACGGCTGCACCTTGAAGACGTGGATCATGAGTCCCACGAGCAGGCCGAGCACGCTCGTGAGCACGAGGATCAGCGGGATCACCGTCCACGGCGACCACCCGGTCTGCAGCAGGCTCGCGGCGATCATGCCGCTGAGGGCGACGACCGCGCCGACCGAGAGGTCGATGCCGCCGGTGAGGATCACGAACGTCATGCCGACCGCGAGCACGATGAGGTACGCGTTGTCGACGAGCAGGTTGAGGAACACCTGCCCCGAGAAGAAGCCGCGGTAGCGCACCCCGCCGATCACGAAGATGGCGAGGAACAGCACGGCGGTCACGGTGACGGGTCCGTACTTGGGGCTGGTGAGCAAGGCACGGATGCCGCTGCCGAGAGACCGGCCCGAGGGCCCGGGCTGTCCGGGGCCGGCGGGGCGCTTGGCGCGGCCGGGGCGAGCGGGGGCGTCGAGGAGCTTCGTCATGATACGGCGGCCCCCTTTCCGGCGCGAACGGCCAGTCGTCGTCGGAACCCGCTCAGCGCCTCGGCGGTGGTGGGCGACTGCAGGAGGCACACCACGGTCACGACCGCGGCCTTGAACACCATGGTCGCGATCGGCGGGATACCGACGGTGTACACCGTGGTCACGAGCGTCTGGATCACGAGCGCGCCCACGAGCGTGCCGAGGAGCGAGTAGCGGCCGCCGGCGAGCGACGTGCCGCCGATGACCACGGCGAGGATCGCATCGAGCTCGATGAACAGGCCCGTGTTGTTCGCGTCGGCGGCGGCGGTGTTCGCGGTGAGGATGAGGCCCGCGATCGCCGCGCAGAACGCGCAGAACGTGTAGACCGCGAAGAGCAGCCCGCGGGCGCGCACGCCCGCCTGGCGGCTCGCCTCGGGGTTGATGCCGACGGACTCGATGAACATGCCGAGCGCGGTGCGCCTCGTGATGAGCGCCGCGGCGCCGAACACGACGGCTGCGATGATCACGGCGATCGGGATGCCGAACCAGAATCCCGACCCGAGCGCCTTGAACGGCGGGCTGTTCACGGTGATGATCTGGCCCTCGGTGATGAGCATCGCGACACCGCGGCCCGCGGTCATGAGGATGAGCGTCGCGATGATCGGCTGGATGCCGAGCACCGCCACGAGGAACCCGTTCCACACGCCGAGCACGAGCGAGATGAGCAGCGCCACGGCCACCGCGACGGCGACCGTCGCGGGGCTCGCCGGCTCGGGCGACCCGAGGATGATCGAGCACGCGACCGCGCCGGAGATGGCGGCGACCGCGCCGACCGAGAGGTCGATGCCGCGCGTGGCGATGACGAGCGTCATGCCGACCGCGATGATGAGCGTCGGCGCGCCGTTCCGCAGGATGTCGATGAGGCTCCCGAAGAGGTGCCCCTCGCGCACGGTGACGGTGAAGAAGCCGGGGAACGCGACGAGGTTGATCGCGAACAGGACGAGCAGCATCACGATCGGCCAGAACAGCCGGTGCGCGACGAGCCGGGCGAGCAGGGCGCTCATCGGTCGCCTCCCTGGGCGGGGTCGGTGGTGGGTTCGGGTGCGGTGACGGATGCCGCGGGCGCCGGCGTCGTGGCAGTGGGCGTCGCGACCGCGACGAGCAGCGCCGGGGATGCCGCGGGCTCGAGCCGCGCGGCATCCGCGCCGTCGTCGCCGTCGTCGCCCTCTTCGGCGACCGAGCCGTCGGCGATGAGCGCCAGCAGCGAGTCGACGGTGAGGCCGTCGTTCTCGAGGTCGGCGACCACGTGGCGGTCGCGGAGCACGACGATGCGGTGGCTGAGCCGCAGCACCTCCTCGAGCTCGGCCGAGATGAACAGCACGCTCATGCCGTTCTCGGCGAGGTTGAACACGAGCTTCTGGATCTCGGCCTTCGCCCCGATGTCGATGCCGCGCGTGGGCTCGTCGAGGATGAGCAGGTGCGGGGCGATCGCGAGCCAGCGGGCGAGCAGCACCTTCTGCTGATTGCCGCCCGAGAGGTTCCGCACGAGGGCGTCGGGATTGTCGGGCCGGATGTTGAGCGCCTGGATGTAGCTCTGCGTGAGCTCGTCCTGCCGCTTCTTCGGGATCGGGCGGAACCACCCGCGGTCGGCCTGCAGCGCGAGCACGATGTTGTCGCGCACCGTGAGCTCGCCGACGATCCCCTCGTCGCGGCGGTTCTCGGACGAGTACGCGATGCGGTGCGAGATCGCCTGGCGCGGCGTGCGGAGCTTCGTGGCCCTGCCGCGGATCTCGAGCTCGCCCTGGTCGGCGCGGTCGATGCCGCCGAGGAGGCGCGCCAACTCCGTGCGCCCGGATCCGAGGAGGCCGGCGAGGCCCACGACCTCGCCGGCGGCGATCGGCAGGTCGGCCGGGTGGATCGCGCCGCGCCGGCCGAGGCCCTCTGCGCTCACGAAGGTCGCGGCATCCGATTCGTCGGCGAACGACGCCCGCGCGCGCTGCTCGAGGTCGTCGAGGGCCGTGAGCTCCTTGCCGATCATCTTCTGCACGAGGTCGATGCGCAGCAGCTCCTCGACGAGGTACTCCCCCACGAGCTTGCCGTTGCGCAGCACCGTGAGGCGGTCGCAGATCTCGTAGACCTGGTCGAGGAAGTGCGAGACGAAGAGGATCGCGACGCCCTGCTCCTTCAGCGAGCGGATGACGCGGAACAGCTCGGCGACCTCATCCGCGTCGAGCGACGACGTCGGCTCGTCGAGGATGAGCACTTTCGCCTGCACGTCGATCGCGCGGGCGATCGCGACGAGCTGCTGCACCGCGAGCGAGTGGTCGCCCAGCAGCGATCCGGGGTCGATCTCGAGGTTGAGGCTCTCGAGCAGCACGGCGGCCCGGCGGCGCATGGCACGCCAGTCGATCGAGCCGAGCCGGCGCGGCTCGCGGCCGAGCATGATGTTCTCGGCGACCGACAGGTTCGGCAGGAGGTTGACCTCCTGGTACACGGTGGAGATGCCGGCGGCCTGGGCCTGCGCCGGCCCGCTGAACGACACCTCGTCGCCCGCGAGCGTGATGGTGCCGGCGTCGATGCCGTAGACGCCCGTGAGCGCCTTGATGAGCGTCGACTTGCCCGCGCCGTTCTCGCCCATGAGCGAGTGCACCTCGCCCGGGAACATGCGGAAGTCGACGCCGTCGAGCGCCTTCACGCCGGGGAACGAGATCGAGATGTCGCGCATCTCGACGACCGGCGCGACAGCGGATGCCTGGGTCACGAGTCTCTCCATCGAGGGTGGTGGCGGCATCCGCTCGTGCGATGCCGTTGGTCGAGGGTAGGGCATGGCGGGTGTGCGGCACGGTCGCCGCGCACCCGCCGGTCCGGGCGGGCGGATGCCGCGGCATCCGCCCGCGTCGGGCTCAGTACTGGCGGTCGGGCAGCGCCTCGATCGCCTGCTCCTGGTTGAACGTCGTCTCCTCGGTGATGATGCGCGGTTCCACCGAGCCGCCGTCGTTGAGGGTCGTGATGATGTCGACGAGCTGCTTGCCGAGCAGCGGCGAGCACTCCACGATGAAGTTGATCTTGCCGTCGGCGAGCGCCTGCATGCCGTCCTTCACCGCGTCGACCGTGACGATCTTGATGTCCTCGCCGGGAACGAGACCCGCCGCTTCGATCGCCTCGATGGCGCCGAGGCCCATGTCGTCGTTGTGCGCGTAGACCAGGTCGATGTCGGGGTTCGACTTGAGCATGGCCTCCATGACCTGCTTGCCGCCGGCGCGGGTGAAGTCGCCGGTCTGGCTCGCCACGACCTCGAGGTTCGGGTTCTGCCGGATCACGTCGGCGAAGCCCTCGGCCCGGTCGATCGCGGGCGCGGCGCCCGTGGTGCCCTCGAGCTGGACGATGTTGACGGGCTCGGTGGTGTCCTTGTACTCGTCGAGCACCCAGAGGCCGGCCTTCTTGCCCTCCTCGATGAAGTCGGAGCCGAGGAACGAGACGTAGAGCGACGTGTCCTTGCTGTCGACGGCGCGGTCGGTGAGCACCACGGGGATGCCGGCGGCCTTCGCCTCGTTCAGCACCGCGTCCCAGCCGGTCTCGACGACGGGCGAGAACGCGATGTAGTCGACGCCCTGCTGGATGTAGGACCGGATCGCCTTGATCTGGTTCTCCTGCTTCTGCTGCGCGTCGGAGAACTTGAGCTCGATGCCTGCCTCTTCGAACGAGGCCTGGATGTCCTTGGTGTTCGCGGTGCGCCAACCACTCTCGGCGCCGACCTGGGCGAATCCGACGACGAGCTCGTCGAGGGGCTTGGGACCTTCGGCCGCTGCGCCCCCGCCGCCGCTCGCGCAGCCGGCCAGCGCGACGAGCATCGCGCCCGCGGCGGCGATTCCGATGAGCTTCTTCATCAGCGTGAACCTCCTTGTTCAGTGGTGCCGGCGAAGCCTGCGTTGCTGCGTTCCTGGTGCGCCGGGTCGCCAGTCCATTCTGGCGGCACTCGCGATGTTAGCGCTCACTTGTGAGCGCTCACAAGTGTGAATTCGATAACGGATGCATCACGGTGTACTTCTGCCCGCATGATCACGCTC
The DNA here is from genome assembly GCF_008122505.1 of Agromyces mariniharenae. Lineage (NCBI taxonomy): Bacteria > Bacillati > Actinomycetota > Actinomycetes > Micrococcales > Microbacteriaceae > Agromyces > Agromyces mariniharenae. The sequence continues at coordinate 967,585 of NZ_VSSB01000001.1, forward strand.
TCTCGCGCTGATCACGCCGGTTCCATCCCCCGGGGCCAGCCGCGTCGGCGGCGTGTGCTGCGTCGAGCTCCTGCGGAATGTGAGCGCTCAACTTCGCGGATGCCGCGCGCGCTCGCCGGATCGCCCGACGACGTCACCACGTGGCATCCCGGATTCAGGCGATCGACGCCGAATCAGGCAGATCCCGGGGATCCCCGCCTGAATCCCGAGCGATCGCCTGAACGGCGGCCCCTCGGCGCGTGGGATGCGGGGCGCGGGAGCGGAGACACGAGCGCGCGCGGCGGGTCGCGTCGCGGCGTCGGGTCGCGGCGCGCTGCGTCGCGTCGGCGCGCGTCGCGTCGCATCTTGAGCGGAATCCCCGTTGCGCGCGGGAATCCCGTTCGTGCGGGATTCCGGCGCACGAACGGGATTCCAGCGCGCCGCGCCGCCGCTGCCACGGCTGCCGCGGCTGCCGCGTCCGGCGGTTCACGCGGGCGTAACCCGACCGGGGCAGACTCGGCGTATGACCGAACCGTTCCACCTCATCGTCGGCGCGGGGCCTGTCGGCCGGGCCCTCGCCCTGCAGCTGGCCGACGCGGGCACGCCCGTGCGCGTCGTCACCCGCTCTGGCGGCGGACCGGAGCATCCGGGCATCGCACGCCTGGCCGTTGACGCGAGCGATCCCGACCGCCTCGAGGAGGTCGCCCTCGGCGCAGAGGTCGTCTACAACTGCGCGAACCCGGGCTCGTACCCGAAGTGGGAGCGCGTGTGGCCACCGCTCTCCGCGTCGATCCTGCATGCCGCCGAGGCATCCGGTGCGGTGCTCGTGACGATGGGCAACCTCTACGGGTACGGGCCCGTCGACGGCCCGATGCGGCGGGACACGCCCCTGCGCCCGACCGACCACAAGGGCGAGCTCCGCGCGCGGATGTGGCGCGACGCGCTTGCCGCCCACGAGGCCGGCCGCGTGCGGGCCACCGAGGCGCGTGCCTCCGACTACCTCGGGCCAACTGCGCCCACGTCGAGCGGCCTGCTGCCGATGTACGCCGACGCCACGCTCGACGGACGCCGCGCGACCGTGTTCGGCGACCCCGACGCACCGCACTCCTGGACCGCCGTCGACGACATCGCGTCGACGCTCGCGGTGCTCGGCCGCGACGAGCGGGCGTGGGGCTCGCCGTGGCTCGTGCCCTCGAACCCGCCACGCGGCGTCCGCGAGGTGCTGCGCGCCCTCGGCGAGCGCGCCGGCACGGGCGAGCCGAGACTGCGACGGATGCCGCGGTGGACCCTCTCGGCGCTCGGACTCGTCGTGCCGATCCTCCGCGAGGTCACCGGCGTGCTCTACCAATTCGAGCGGCCCTTCGAGATCGACGCCACCGAGACGACCGCGACGTTCGGGATCGAGCCGACCGACTGGGACGCGCTCCTCGACGCGACCGCGGCGGCGTGGCACCAGCGCGCGGTCGCCGGCTGATGGCGCCGAGTGGGCTGAGGCACAAGACCGCACGGATCGCCGGCGTTTCCGCCGACACCGTCAGCTCTTCGCGGCCTTGGCCGCGGCCTTCGCCGCCTGCTTCGTCGCGCGCACCTTGGCGAGCGACTCGGCGCTCGTGATGTCGGCGACCGAGGCGAAGCCGCCCTCCGCGCCGTAGTGCGGCCCGGCGGCCTCGCGCCAGCCCGCGGCCTCCACGCCGAGCTGCTTGCCGAGCAGGGCCAGGAAGATGCGCGCCTTCTGGTCGCCGAACCCCGGCAGCCCCTTGAGCCGGCGCAGCAGCTCGGGCCCGTCGGGGTCGCCCTGCGTCCAGATCGCGGATGCGTCGCCGCCCCAGTCGTCGACGACCGCCTTCGCGAGCGCCTGCACGCGCCCCGCCATCGAGCCCGGGTAGCGGTGCACCGCCGGCGGCTGCTTGAACACCTCGACGAAGCGCTCGGGGTCGTAGTCCGCGACCGTCTCGGGATCGATCGAGCCGACGCGCTGCGAGATCTTGAGCGGACCCGCGAACGCCGTCTCCATCGCGACCTGCTGGTCGAGCAGCATGCCGACGAGCAGGGCGAACGCGTCGGTGCTGAGCAGCTCGTCGGCCGCGGAATCGCCGGTGATGTGCAGTGCCATGCGTCCTATCCTCGCACTGGGGGCTCTTCGAGGCATCCGTTGGAATGCGGACAGAATCCGACCGGATGTCGCGACACACTGGTCCCACGAGAACACGCCTGAGGAGGCAACCGCATGGACTGGAAGATCGAACTCATCCACGTGCCCGTGAGCGACGTCGACCGCGCGATCGAGTTCTACGTCGACAAGGTCGGCTTCAACCTCGATCACGACCAGCGCGTCACTGACGACCTCCGTTTCGTGCAGCTGACCCCGCCCGGGTCCGCATGCTCGATCGCAATCGGCCAGGGCCTCGGCGCCACGCTCGCGCCGGGATCGCTCGACGTGATCCAGGTGGTCATCGACGACGCGGATGCCGCGCTCGAGCAGCTGCGGGCGAAGGGCGTCGACGCCGAGGGCGTCGACGAGCAGGCGTGGGGTCGGTTCGTCACCTTCCGCGATCCCGACGGCAACCGCTGGACGCTGCAGCAGCTCCCCGCCTGGCGCTGAGCGCGGCGCATTCGGCGACGCGATGCAGGCGTGACCGGCCCTAACGGCGCGGCGCCGCCGTGCTCTCGCGCACGACGAGCTCGGGCACGCGTGCTGTTCGGTCGGGCGCGCTCGGCTCGTCCTGCAGCACGTCGAGCACCGTCGCCATGATGTCGCGGCCGAGGCCGTCGAAGTCCTGGCGCATGGTCGTGAGCGCCGGCGCGAAGTACGCGGCCTCGGGGATGTCGTCGAACCCGATGACGCTCACGTCCTCGGGCACGCGCCTGCCGGCGCGGCGGAAGGCCGCGAGCAGCCCGAGCGACATGTGGTCGTTCGCGACGAACACGGCGGTGACCGCGGGGTCGACGAGCAGCCGCTCCCCCGCCGCATGCCCCGACGCGGAGAGCCAGTCGCCGACGATGGGCTCGTGCGGCTCGAGGCCGTGCTCGCGCATCGCGTCGTCGAACCCGCGGCGGCGCTCCGCGGCATCCATCGAGTCGGCCGGCCCCGTGACGTGCCGGATCTCGCGGTGCCCGAGCCCGATGAGGTGCTCGGTCGCGAGGCGCGCGCCCGTGTACTGGTCGAGCGCGACGCGGTGCAGGCCGGGTTCGTCCTCGGATGCCACGGCGACCACGGGCACGCCGGCGTCGATGCCGTGCAGCACCTCGACGCCCTCGCGCTCGCCCGAGATGAGCACGATCGCCTCGACCCGCTGGAGCGCGAGCCGGTGCACCGCCTGCGTGAGCGTGTCGGGGTCGAGCGTGCGCATGCTGGCCTGGCTCACGGTGTAGCCCGCGTCGCGCGCCGCCTCGTTGAATCCGAGCGCCGCGCTCGACGGACCGTAGTCGGGTCGTCCGGCCAGGATGAGCCCGATCGAGCCCGACCGGCGCTTCGCCATGGCGCGCGCAGCCGGCGACGGCGTGTAGTTCAGCTCGGCGATCGCCTGTTCGACACGCAGCTTCGTCGACGCCGCGACCCCGCTGAGGTCGTTGAGCACGCGCGAGACGGTCTGGTGCGAGACGCCGGCGCGGCGGGCCACGTCGAACATCGTCGGCACGCCGGCCGGCTCGGCCGCGGCATCCGTCACGGTCGACTCGGTCGCGGCGGCGTCAGGCTCGGCCGCGGCATCCGTTGCGCCCGTGTCAGACCCGGCCGGCTCGGCCGCGGCATCCGTCGACACCGCCTCGGGCTCGGCGGGCTCAGGCGCTGCCGGCACGGACGCCCCGCGCGCGGCATCCGCGTCGGTCGGGGCATCCGCGTCGGCCATGCGCTCGCCGCTCAGAGGCCCTGCGCCAGACGGTAGTACGCCTGGTTCCAGCGCACCTCGTGCTCGAAACCGCGCTGGGTGGTGTCCTCGTCGATGACGAGCAGCTCGACCTTGGCCATGTCGGCGAAATCGCGGAACACGTCGATGCCGACCGCGGTCGACATGACGGTGTGGTGCGCCGCACCGGCGGTGAGCCACGCGGCCGCGGACGTCTGGAAGTCGGGTGCGGGCTTCCAGATCGCGCGGCCCACGGGCAGCTTGGGCAGCGGATGCCGCGGCTCGACGTTCTCGACGACGTTCGCCGTGAATCGGAACCGGTCGCGCAGGTCGCTCATCGCGACGACGACCGCCGGACCGGGGTCGGCGGTGAAGACCAGGCGCACCGGGTCCTCCTTGCCGCCGATGCCGAGCGGGTGGATCTCCAGCGATGGCTTGGCGGTCGTGATCGACGGCGCGACCTCGAGCATGTGCGCGCCGAGGATCAGCTCGTCGCCGGGCGTGAGGTCGTAGGTGTAGTCCTCCATGAGGGTCGCGCCGCCGGGCAGGCCCGCGCCCATCACGTTGGCGATGCGCACGAGCACCGCCGTCTTCCAGTCGCCCTCGGCGCCGAAGCCGTAGCCCTCGGCCTGCAGGCGCTGCACCGCGAGGCCGGGCAGCTGGCGCAGCGCGCCGAGGTCCTCGAAGCTCGTGGTGAACGCGCCGAATCCGCCCTCTTCGAGGAACGAGCGCAGCCCCAGCTCGATCGCCGCGCCGTAGCGCAGGGAGTCGTGCCGGTCGCCGCCCTTCCGCAGCTCGGGGGCGACGTCGTACTCGTCCTCGTAGAGCGCGACGAGCTGGTCGATCTCGGCGTCGGATGCCGCGTGCACCGCCTCGGCGAGCTCGTTCACGCCCCACGTGTTCACCTGCACGCCGAAGCGCAGCTCCGCCTCGGTCTTGTCGCCCTCGGTCACGGCGACGAAGCGCATGTTGTCGCCGAACCGCGCGAGCTTCAGGCTGCGGGATGCCGCGAGGCCGGCCGCCGCGCGCTGCCAGGTCGCGAGCTCGCGCTGCACGCGCGGGTCGGACGCGTGCCCGACGATCGTCTTGCGCGGCACGCCGAGGCGCGTCTGGATGTACCCGAACTCGCGGTCGCCGTGCGCGGCCTGGTTGAGGTTCATGAAGTCGAAGTCGATGTCGCCCCAGGGCAGCTCGACGTTCGCCTGCGTGTGCAGGTGCGCGAGCGGCTTCTGCAGTGCGTCGAGGCCGGCGATCCACATCTTGGCGGGGCTGAAGGTGTGCATCCACGCGACGAGGCCGATCACGTTCTCGGCCGCATTCGCCTCGAGCACGACCTTCTTGATCGCCGCCGAGTCGGTGAGCACGGGCAGCCAGACGATCTTCACGGGCACGTCGGATGCCGCGTCGAGCGTCTCGGCGATGCGCTGCGACTGCTCGGCGACCTGCGCGAGCGTCTCGGGGCCGTAGAGGTGCTGGCTGCCGGTGAGGAACCAGACCTCGTACGCGTCGAGCGAGGTCTGGAGCGGGGTGCGGGTCATGCGATGTCCTTTGCTTCTTGCTTCTTGCTTCTGCGATGCGTTCAGGTGGCGTGCCGCGTGGTTGCGGGTTCGCCGGTCGGTTGCTTCGAGTGGGCGATCTTGGCGGTCCCTTCGCGGATCATTTCGCCGAGATCGCCCACTCGGGTCAGATGGCGTGCACGGCGGCGGCCTCGGCCGCGAGGCCGTCGCGGTAGCGGTCGAGGAAGGCGGCGAAGCCGGCGACATCCGATGGGTCGGGCTCGACGGTCTCGAACGCGGCATCCGCGAAGACCCGCTGCTCGAGGTACGCGCCGAGGTCGAGCTCGCCGGCCGAGCGCAGGTAGGACGCGAGCACCGCGATGCCCCAGGCGCCGCCCTCGGAGGCGGTCTCGCCGACCGCGACCGGCGCGTCGAGCGCGCCGGCAAGGAACCGCTGCGCGACGCCGGCCGTGCGGAAGATGCCGCCGTGCGCGAACATCCGGTCGAGCTCGACGCCCTCGCTCGCGAGCACGCGCATGCCGAGCGCGAGCGTGCCGTACACGCCGTAGAGCTGCGCGCGCATGAAGTTCGCGAGCGTCAGCCGGCTGTCGGGGGTGCGGACGACCATGGGCCGCCCCTCCTCGAGCCCGGCGATCGGCTCGCCCGCGAGCTGGTTGTAGGCGAGCACGCCCCCGGCATCCGCGTCGCCCTCGAGCGCCTCGCGGAAGAGCACCTCGAACACGGCGTCGCTGTCGACGTCGTTGCCGGATGCCGCCGCGAACCGCGCGAACAGTCCGGCCCAGGCGGCGAGCTCACTCGCGCCGTTGTTGCAGTGCACCATCGCGACCGGATCGCCGGCGGGCGTCGTGACGAGGTCGAGCTCGTGGTGCGCGTGCGACAGCGCGCGCTCGAGCACGACCATCGCGAAGATGCTCGTGCCCGCGCTGACGTTGCCCGTGCGCGGGGCGACCGAGTTCGTCGCGACCATGCCGGTGCCGGCGTCGCCCTCGGGCGGGCACAGCACGACGCCGGGGCGGAGCGCGCCCGAGGGGTCGAGCAGCGCGGCGCCATCGGCGGTGAGCTCTCCGGCCGGCGCGCCCGCGGGGAGCACCTCGGGCAGGAGCTCGGTCAGGTCAAGGCCGGGGGCGCGGTCGGCGACGAGCGCGTCGAAGACCTCGACGAGGCGGGCGTCGTAACCGGTCATGGCGGAGTCGATGGGGAACATGCCCGACGCGTCGCCGACGCCGAGCACCTTGCGGCCCGTGAGCTTCCAGTGCACGTAACCGGCGAGGGTGGTGACGAACGCGACGCGCGGCACGTGCGCTTCCTCGTCGAGGACCGCCTGGTGCAGGTGGGCGATCGACCACCGCAGCGGGATGTTGAGCCCGAACCGCTCGCTGAGCTCGGCGGCGGCGGGCCCCGTCGACGTGTTGCGCCACGTGCGGAACGGCACGAGCAGCTCATCGTCGGCATCGAATGCGAGGTACCCGTGCATCATCGCCGAGACGCCGATCGCGCCGAACGTCTCGGGCTGCGCGTCGTAGTGGCGCCGCACGTCGGCGACGAGATCGGCGTAGGCCGCCTGCAGCCCCGTCCAGACCGCGTCGAGCGAGTAGGTCCAGCGACGGTCGACGAACTCGTTCTCCCACTCGTGGCTGCCGACGGCGAGCACCTGCGTCGGGTCCTCGCCGACGAGGCACGCCTTGATGCGGGTCGAGCCGAACTCGATGCCGAGCGACGTGCGTCCGTCGAGGATCGCGGCGCGCGTGGCATCCGTCGTGTTCTGGGTGTCGCTCATCGGCGTGCGTCCTCACTCTGTCCGGCAGTGCTCTCTCGACGGGCATCCCCCGTCTGCCCGTACACGTTCTGGTAGCGGTCGTAGAGGCGGTCGATCGCGTCCCGCGGGATGGGGACCAGCGGGCCGGCCTCGCGCGCGAAGTGCACGCTGCGGGCGACGTCCTCGACCATGACCGCGGCCTTCACCGCGTCCTTCGCGCTCGACCCGATCGTGAAGGGGCCGTGGTTCCGCATGAGCACGGCGCGCGACCGGTGACCGCGGAGGGTCTCGACGATGCCCCTGCCGATCGAGTCATCGCCGATGATCGCGAACGGACCCACCGGGATCGGCCCGCCGAACTCGTCGGCCATGGCCGTGATCACGCACGGGATCTCCTCGCCACGCGCGGCCCACGCGACCGCGAACGTCGAGTGCGTGTGCACCACGCCGCCGACCTCGGGCATGTTGCGGTACACGTAGGCGTGCGCGGCGGTGTCGCTCGACGGCGCGCGCTCGGAGCCCGAGGTGCCCGGGACCACGTTGCCGTCGAGGTCGCAGAGGATCATGTTCTCGGCCGCGAGGTCGTCGTAGCTCACGCCCGACGGCTTGATCACGAACAGGTCGGCGCCCGGGACGCGGCCCGAGACGTTGCCGCCCGTCCAGACGACGAGCCCGTAGCGCGTGAGCTCGGCGTGCAGACGGGCGACGTCCTCGCGCACCTGCGCGATCGCTGCCTCGACCTCGGGCGAGAGGGCGGATGCCGCGGGGCTCACGCCGGCGCCGTCCGGCCGGGGGCCTCGAACCAGCGGTCCATCCGCTCGGCCGCCTCGGCTCCGTCCTCCGACGACTGCAGGCCCCGGACGAAGTCGGCGAACTCGTCGAGCGCGCTGCCCGTCACGTACTGCTGGTCGGGCACGGGGACTCCTTCGTCGAGGGCATTTCGTGAGCGCTAACGAAGCACGATGTTAGCGCTAACGAAGCCCGGTCTCAACCCCGCTCACCCACAGTCCTGGCGGCCGTTCTCCGAATGCAGGAAGAACCGCGCGACACGCCGTCCGAGGTGCTCCGACACGCCGCCCGCGCGCGAGAACTTCCTGCATTCGTGTGGGGATCCGCGGGCCGGGTGAGCAAGGTCGGGTCCCAGAGAAGTCGGGCCGTGAAGTCGGGCCGTGAAGTCGGGTCGCAGAGAAGTCGGGCCGTGGAGTCGGGCCGTGAAGTCGGGCCGTGGAGGAGTCGGGCCGTGGAGGAGTGGGGCCGTGGTGAAGTCGGGCCGGGGAGTGAGGGAACTCGAGCGGCAAGGAGGCCCACTGGGGCCCGGATGCCGCGGCATCCGGAGACGGCGAAGGGGGCGGATACCGCAGCATCCGCCCCCAAGGGTCACCACACCCTACTGGCCGCCGGAGCGACGCTTGTTGTACACGTCGAAGGCGACGGCGAGGAGCAGCACGAGGCCCTTCACGGCCTGCTGCCACTCGATGCCGATGCCCATGATCGACATGCCGTTGTTCAGGACGCCGATGATCAGACCACCGATGATCGCGCCGCCGATCGTGCCGACGCCGCCCTGCACCGCCGCGCCGCCGATGAACGCGGCCGAGATCGCCTCGAGCTCGAAGCCGTCGCCGGCCTTCGGGCCCGCGAGGTTGAGGCGGGCGGTGAAGATGAGGCCGGCGAGCGCGGCGAGCACGCCCATGTTGACGAACAGCCAGAAGTCGACGCGACGGGTCTTGATGCCCGACAGCTCCGCGGCGTGGCGGTTGCCGCCGATCGCGTAGATGTGACGGCCGAACACCGTGCGGTTCATGATCACGCTGTACACGAGCACGAGGATCGCGAGGATGATCAGCGTCACCGGGATGCCCTTGTACTGGGCGAGCGAGTAGGCGAAGAAGCCGATCGCGGCCGACACCAGCACGAGCTTGGTGACGAACCACACCATGGGCTCGACCTCCTGGCCGTACTTCTGGCGGCCGCGGCGGGTGCGCACCTGCTGCACGATGAGGATGACGATCGCGAGCGCGCCGACGCCGAGCGTGAGCGGGTCGATCTCGAAGTCGCCGAACACGTCGGAGAGGAAGCCGTTGCCGAGCGCGCGGTACTCGGCGGGGAACGAGCCGATGTTCGCGTTGCCGAGCACTACGAGGGCGAGGCCGCGGAAGATGAGCATGCCCGCCAGGGTCACGATGAACGCCGGGATGCCGACGAAGGCGACCCAGAAGCCCTGCCAGACGCCGACGAGGGCGCCGATGCCGAGCGACAGGATGACGGACAGCCACCACGGCAGGCCCCACTGCACGGCGAAGACGCCGGAGCAGGCGCCGACGAACGCGGCGACCGAGCCGACCGACAGGTCGATGTGGCCGGCGATGATGACCATCACCATGCCGATCGCGAGCACGAGGATGTACCCGTTCTGCACGACGAGGTTCGAGATGTTCTGCGGACGCAGCAGGATGCCGTTCGTCAGGATCGAGAACAGCACGACCACCGCGATGAGCGCGATGAAGATGCCGTTCTTGCCGAGGTCGGACAGGACGTGCGACAGCCAGTTCGTGAACTTGTTGTCGGACGGGTTGATGTTGCCGCCGACGGCCTGCGACTCGCCGGTGGGACCGGCGGGCGTCTGGGTTGAGGTGTTCGACATGGGGATTCTCCTGGTGATCCGCCGGTCAGCGGGGCTTTTCCATGGTCATGAGCTTGAGCATCGCCTCGGGCGTGGCCTCCTCGACGGGGAGCTCACCGGTGATGCGGCCCTCGGAGAGGGCGTAGACGCGGTCGCAGATGCCGAGCAGCTCGGGCAGCTCCGACGAGATCACGATGATGCCCTTCCCGGCCGCGGCCAGGCGGTTGATGATCGTGTAGATCTCGTACTTCGCGCCGACGTCGATGCCGCGCGTCGGCTCGTCGAGGATCAGGACGTCGGGGTCCGAGTAGATCCACTTCGACAGCACGACCTTCTGCTGGTTGCCGCCCGAGAGCTTGCCCGTCTTCACGAGCACGCTCGGCGCCTTGATGTTCATCGACTTGCGATACTCGTTGGCGACCGCGTACTCCTCGTTGTCGTGCACGAGGCCGTACTTCTCGAGCTTCTTCAGCGACGCCATCGAGATGTTCCGCTTGATGTCCTCGATGAGGTTGAGGCCGTAGGTCTTGCGGTCCTCGGTGGCGTAGGCGAGGCCGTGCTCGATCGCCTCGGCGACCGTGCGGGTCTTGATCTCCTCGCCGCGCAGGAAGACCCTGCCCGAGATGCGCGAGCCGTAGCTCTGGCCGAACAGGCTCATCGCGAACTCGGTGCGGCCGGCGCCCATGAGGCCCGCGATGCCGACGATCTCGCCCGCGCGCACGTGGAGGTTGACGTTGTCGACCATGACCCGCGAGGTGTCCTGCGGGTGGTGGGCCGTCCAGTCCTCGACGCGCAGGAGCTCCTCGCCGATGTTGGGCGTGTGGTCGGGGTACCGGTGCTCGAGGTCCCGGCCGACCATGTCCTTGATGATGCGGTCTTCCGTGACGTCCTGCTTGGCGATGGTCTCGATGGTCTTGCCGTCCCGGATGACCGTGACGGAGTCGGCGACCTTCTTGATCTCGTTGAGCTTGTGGCTGATGATGATCGACGTGATGCCCTGCCCCTTCAGGTGCAGGATCAGGTCGAGCAGGTGGTCGGAGTCCTCGTCGTTGAGGGCGGCGGTGGGCTCGTCGAGGATGAGGAGCTTCACCTCCTTCGAGAGCGCCTTGGCGATCTCGACCAGCTGCTGCTTGCCGACGCCGATGTCCATGATCTTCGTCGTGGGGTTCTCGCGGAGGCCGACCCGGGCGAGGAGCTTCTGCGCCTCGAAGTTGGTCTTGTTCCAGTCGATGAGGCCGCCGCGGCCCTTCTGCTCGTTGTTGAGGAAGATGTTCTCGGCGATCGACAGGTAGGGGCTGAGGGCGAGCTCCTGGTGGATGATCACGATGCCCTTGGCCTCGGAGTCCGTGAGGTCCCGGAACTCGACGACCTCGTTCTCGAAGACGATGTCGCCGTCGTAGGTGCCGTGCGGGTAGACGCCCGACAGCACCTTCATCAGGGTCGACTTGCCGGCGCCGTTCTCGCCGCAGATGGCGTGCACCTCGCCGCGCTCGACCTCGAGGTTGACGTTCGAGAGGGCCTTGACGCCGGGGAACGTCTTCGTGATGCCGCGCATCTCGAGAATGTTGGTGGTCATCCTTGCTCCTGCTTCATTGCCGGGTGGGGCCGGCCGGGTGACGGATGCCGCGGCCGGGACCTGAGGCGAGAGTACTCCCGCCCCGGTCCCGACACGCGGTGTCGCATCATCCGGCCGGCGTGAACCGGAGGCGACTAGCCGTTGATTTCCTCTTCGGTCCAGTAGCCGCTGTCGACGAGGACCTCGGTGATGTTGTCCTTGACGACGATCTGCGACTCGAGGAGGTACGACGGGACGACCTTCACGCCGTTGTCGTAGTCCTCGGTGTTGTTGACCTCGGGCTCCTCGCCGTTCAGCAGGGCCGTCGCCATGTCCACGGCCACCTTCGCGAGGTTGCGCGTGTCCTTGAAGATGGTCGAGTACTGCTCGCCGGCGTTGATCGCCTTGACCGAGTCGAGCTCGGCGTCCTGGCCGGAGATGATCGGCCAGCCCTCGCCGACGGTGTAGCCAGCGTCGGTGAGCGCCGAGATGATGCCGCGCGAGAGGCCGTCGTAGGGCGACAGCACCGCGTTGACCGTCGAGCCGTCGGAGTAGGTCGAGGTCAGGATGTTCTCCATGCGCTCCTGCGCGACCTCACCGTCCCAGCGGAGGATGGCGGCCTGCTCGAAGTCGGTCTGGCCCGACTTCACGACGAGGGTGCCCTCGTCGATGTACGGCTGGAGCGTGTCGATCGCACCGTTCCAGAAGAAGGTGGCGTTGTTGTCGTCGGGCGAACCGGCGAAGAGCTCGATGTTGAACGGACCGGCCGGAGCATCCGCCGCAGCCTCGCCCTCGAGGTCGGTCAGGCCGAGTCCGGCGAGCAGCGACGTGGCCTGCTGCACGCCGACGATGTAGTTGTCGAACGACGCGTAGTAGTCGACGTTCTCCGAGTCGCGGATGAGGCGGTCGTACGCGATGACGGGGATGTCGGCGTCGGCCGCGTCCTGCAGCACCTGCGAGAGCGTGGTGCCGTCGATCGACGCGATGATGAGCGCCTCGGCGCCCTTCGTGATCATGTTCTCGATCTGCGAGACCTGCGTGGGGATGTCGTCCTCCGCGTACTGGAGGTCGACGGAGAAGCCCTGCTCCTCGAGCTGCTCCTTGACGGCGTCGCCGTCCTGGATCCAGCGCTCCGAGCTCTTCGTGGGCATCGCGACGCCGATGAGGCCGCCGTCGCCGCCGCCCTCGCCGCCACCGCTGCCGCCCGAGCATGCGGCGAGGGCCAGCATCGAGCCGGCCGCGAGCGTGGCGAGAAGCACCTTCTTCGTGTTCTTCACGGTGTTTCCTTTCACTGTGTTGTCAGTCATGGACGTCGTTGTCTTGGTGACAGTCGGAGCCGGCTTCGTCCATGTCAGCCGCCTCCCTCGCGCCGCCCGTGCTGTGCCGTCGGTCGCAAGCTCTCGTGGTCGCCGGATCATGATCCGACCTTGGTGGTGCGGCGGGCGCCCTTCGCCCGCTGGGAGGTCTTCGCGGCGCCCGCGCGGCGGGCGTCGTCCTGCTGTCCGTAGACGTTCTGGTACCGGTCGTAGAGCCGGTCGACCGCGTCCTGCGGGATCGGGACCAGCGGGCCGGCCTCGCGTGCCAGGTGCACCGTGCGAGCGACGTCCTCGACCATGACCGCGGCCTTGACAGCGTCCTTCGCGTTCGCGCCGATCGTGAACGGGCCGTGGTTCTGCATGAGCACGGCGCGCGAGCGGTGGCCGGTCAGCGTCTCGACGATCCCCTTGCCGATCGAGTCGTCGCCGATGATCGCGAACGGGCCGACCGGGATCGGCCCGCCGAACTCGTCGGCCATGGCCGTGATCACGCAGGGGATCTCCTCGCCCCGCGCCGCCCAGGCCGTCGCGTAGGTCGAGTGCGTGTGCACGACGCCGCCGACCTCGGGCATGTTGCGGTACACGTAGGCGTGCGCCGCGGTGTCGCTCGACGGGGCGCGATCGGCGCCGGGCGTGCCCGGGATCACGTTGCCGTCGAGGTCGCAGAGGATCATGTTCTCGGGGGCCAGCTCGTCGTACGAGACGCCCGACGGCTTGATCACGAAGAGGTCGGCGCCGGGCACGCGGCCCGAGATGTTGCCGCCCGTCCAGACGACGAGCCCGTAGCGCGTCAGCTCGGCGTGGAGCTTCGCGACCTCGGCGCGGACCCGGGCGATGGCCACCTCGACCTGCGGACCGAACGAGCTCATCGCGCACCCCCACGGGCACCGTCGAACGCGCTGCCGCCCCGGGCGGGAACGTGCGCAACCTCGGTGACGAGCACGCGGGACTCCTTCGTCGATCTGGATGGAACCTGGCCGTGCGACGGGATGTGACCGTTCACACGAACGTCACACATGCTAACCGCACCAGCGATCGTGCTGTCAACTCACGGAGGTCACGGAACGGTAACGGCCCGGATGCCGCGGCCGCGCGTCGTCGGACGCCGACACGGGAACCGGCGTCGACCCGTCGGCGGGCGCCGCCGGCTCACCACGGCGGCGCTCCCGTCGACCCGCGGATGATCAGCTCGGGGACGATCGTGCCGTGGTAGTCGGCCGCGGCGGGGTCGAGGTCGCCGAGCAGCAGCGCCACGCAGCGGCGTCCGAGCTCGGCGAAGTCCTGCCGCACGGTCGTCAGCGGCGGCCAGAAGTGCGGCGCCTCGGGGATGTCGTCGAACCCGATGATCGAGATGTCGCGCGGGATCTCGAGGCCCGCGTCGCGCACGGCGTGCATGAGGCCGAGGGCCATCTGGTCGTTCGACGCGAAGATCGCCGTGAAGTCGCGCACCGTGAGCAGCTCGCGGCCGGCCCAGTAGCCGAAGTCGGCCGTCCAGTCGCCGAGGATCGGCGCGGTCGTCGGCACGTCCTGTGCGCTCATCTCGTCGAGGAACCCGCGCATCCTGGCCTCGGCCTCGATCCAGTCCTGCGGCCCCGCGAGGTGGTAGATCCCGCGGTGTCCCAGCTGGATCAGGTGCCGGGTCGCCATGCGCGCCCCGGCGATCTGGTCGACCGAGAGCGCGTGGTCGGGATCTCGGCCGGTGGATTGCAGCGACACGTACGGCACGTCGATCGACAGCTGGGCGAGCGTGTCGAACACCCGCACCTGCGGCGCGATCACGACGAGGCCCTCGATGCCCTGGGCGGCGAGGTGCGCGAGCCCGTCGGAGATCGACCCGGCATCCGACGAGTCGATGTTCGCGGTGCTCACCCAGTACCCGGCCGCGCGCGCGGCCTCCTCGATCGCGGCGATGCTCGACGCCGGGCCGTACTGCGTGCTCGACGCCGAGAGGATGCCGATCGTGCGCGACCGGCTCGTGACGAGCGCGCGGGCCGCGCGGTTGGGCTTGTACTGCAGCTCGGCCATGACGTCGAGCACGCGCTGCTTCGTCTCGGGCCGGATGCTCGGATGGTTGTTCAGCACGCGCGACACGGTCTGGTGCGAGACGCCCGCGAGGCGCGCGACATCGCGGATGCTCGGGGCTCTCCCCCGCTGCGGCTCCTCTGGCACGGCGTCCCCGATCGGGTCCGGGCATGTGCACGGTCACATGCTTCGTCGTCCCCAATTATGCACAACTCCGCCGGAATGTGACAGTCACAGATGTGACGTCACATCCGCGCGGGCGCGGGCGACGCCCCGTATGCGTGTGCCGTCACACGATCGACGGCCGCCTCAGGGCGAATCGGATGCCGCGACACCGCCGTCGGGCACGACTCAGCTCGTTTCGGATGCCGCAGCGCCCCCTCGGGGCCGCACTCGCGGTGCGAGCACCACCGCGAGCACTGCGATGGCCACCGTCACGGCGAAGTCCGCGGTGAACGCGCCCGCGGCGAGCGTGCTCGACACGAGCGCGGTGAGCGCGAGCGCGACGGCCGCACCGAGCGACTCCCCGATCGAGAGCGCGGCGCTGTTGAAGCCCTGCGACGAGACCGGCGAGAGCTTCAGCACGGCGACCGAGAACCGCGGGTACATGATGCCCATCGCGCCGCCCGCGATCGTCCAGGCGACGAACGCGATCGCCGGCGCCAGCGTGAACGCCGACACGAGCAGCACCACGACGAGCGCCGCCGCGAGCACGCTCGCGCCGAGCTGCACGGCCTGCGTGTTCGACATCCGATCGCCGAGGCGACCCTGGAGCCACGATCCCGCCGCCCAGGTCACGCCCGCGCCGGTGAGCACGACGCCGGCGAGGCTCGGCGAGAACTCGTATCGCTCGATGAGCAGGTAGGGCAGGTAGATCTCGCTTCCGAAGAACGCGCCGGCCACGATGAGCCGGAGCAGGACGGTCGCGGGCATCCCCCGAGCGGCGCGCAGGGTGCCGACGGGCATGAGCGGTCGCGCGGCGACGGCCACGAGCACGATGGACGCGATCGCGACGATCCACCGCCACGGGTCGGTGAACTCCTTCGAGAGCGACAGCGCGAGCGCCGATGCCGCGGCGAGCACCGCCCAGGCCACCCGGGCGACGCTCCAGCGCACGGTCGGATCTCCTTGCACCTGGTCGCGCACCCGGAGGATCGGCGGGAGCATCATGGCGGCGGCCGGCACGATGAGGGCGATCACCCCGAGGAACACCCAGTGCCAGCTCACGGTCTCGGCCACGAGGCCGGCGAGCGCGGGCCCGACGATCGACGGGATCACCCACGCGGCCGCGAAGCCCGCGAACACCCGGGCCCGCAGCGCCTCGGGGTAGATGCGCGCCACGATGACGTAGAGCGGCACGATGACCGCGGCGCCCGAGACGCCGTGCACGAAGCGCCCCAGGATGAAGACGGGCATGTTCACGGCCGTGCCGGCGATGAGCAGGCCCACGACGAACAGCACGGCCGACGTGATGAGCGAGGGCAGCGGGCCCGATCGGTCGGTCCAGTTGCCCGCGAGCACCATGCCGATGATGCCCGCGGCGAGCGGCACCGCGAACGCCAGCGCGAAGAACTCGACGCCGTCGAGGTCGCGCGCGACGAGCGGCATGATCGTCGTGACCGCCATGGCCTCGAACGCCGCGAGGAAGATGATCGAGTACATCCCGATCGAGAGCCAGCGGTAGGGCAACGAGAACGTGCTGCGCGCGGGCGGCGCCGCGGCAGCCGCACCGGCCCCGGCCGTGGCGCCGGTGTCGGCACGACGGAGGGCATCGGGCTCGGTGCTCGTCGCGGCATCCGACCCGACTCGCGCGGATGCCTCGGCCGAGACGACCGCCTCGGCGACCGGCTCCACCGAATGCTCGCTGGTGTCGGGCCCGGGGTTCGTCGTCGAGTCGCTCACTCGATTCAGCCTATCCCCGTGCGACGAGACGGAAGCGGACGGCCGATCCGACACCGGCGCTGGGCCGGAGGCCGACTAGAACTCCTCGTGCGAGTCGGGGTCGGCGCCCCACAGCCGCCCGCGCGACAGCGCGGAGATCGCCTCGACCTCCTCGGGCTCGAGGCTGAACGAGAACACGTCGAGGTTCGCGCGTCGGCGCGCGGCATCCGCCGACTTCGGGATCGGCACGGCCTCGAGCTCGACGTGCCAGCGCAGCACGATCTGCGCGGGCGTCACGCCCTTCGCCGCCGCGAGCGCGGTGATGACCGGCTCCTGCAGCAGCTCGGAGCGCTTCGCGAGCGGGCTCCAGCTCTCGGTGCGGATGTCGTGCTCGTCGTGGTAGGCGCGCAGCTCCTCCTGCGGGAAGTACGGGTGCAGCTCGACCTGGTTCACCGACGGCACGACGCCGGTCTCGCGGTCGAGGCGGTCGAGCATGTCGGCCGTGAAGTTCGAGACGCCGATCGAGCGCACGAGCCCGCGCTCGCGCAGGCGGATCATGGCCTTCCAGCTGTCGACGAACTTGTCGATCCGCGGCAGCGGCCAGTGGATGAGGTAGAGGTCGACCCACTCGACGTCGAGCCGACGACGGGACTCCTCGAGGCTCGCGATGGTCTCGTCGTAGCCGTGGTGGCGTCCGGGGAGCTTGGTCGTGATCACGAGGTCGCTGCGGTCGACTCCCGAGCGGCGCACGGCCTCGCCCACGACGTCCTCGTTGCCGTAGTTGTAGGCGGTGTCGAGCAGCCGGTAGCCGTCGGCGATGCCCGAGACGATGGCCTCGATGCCGGCCTGCTCGTTGAGTCCGTAGGTTCCGAGCCCGATCGCCGGGAGGGACGTGCCGTCGCGAAGCGAGTACTCGGGAGCGATCATTCCCTTATCCTCACCCACGAACTCGGCGGATGCCACCGCCCGGCGCCGTGGGTCGCGGTGTCGGGTCGGCGCGGCGGCTCGCCCGCGGCGACCGTCGGCTCAGCCGACCGGCAGCTCCGCGAACGCCCGCACCGGGAACGTGCCGAAGCCCTCGACGCGAGGCGGCACGGCCGTGAAGCGCGCGCCCCGCACGGGCACGCGGTCGAGCGCGGTGAGGTGCTCCACCACGTGCACGCCGGCCGCGAGCAGGATCGAGTGCGCCGGGCGCGTGCCGCCCGACTCGGTGTCGTCGATGTTGAGCGCGTCGATGCCCACGATCACGGCGCCCGCGTCGACGAGGTGCTGCGCGCCAGCCTCGGTGAGGAATGGCGATCCGTGCGCGTACTCGGGCGTGCCGAAATGGCGGCTCCAGCCGGTGTGGAGGAGCACGGCCGTGCCGGCGAGGTCGCGATCGAGGAACGCCTCGGCCGGGATGCCGCGCGTCGCGGCATCCGTGAACCGGAAGACCTCGGCGGGCACGCCCACGAGCGTGTCGAGGTCGAGGCTCGCGAGGTCGCCGCCCTCGGCGTAGCGGTGGAACGGCGAGTCGAGGTAGGTGCCCGTGTTGCCCGCCATGGCGATGATGTCGATCGCGAACTCGGTGCCCGGCGCGTAGTGGTCGCGCGACGCCTCGCGGGTGAGGTGCGGCGTGATGGTCGGCGCGGGGATGCCGGGATACGTCACCAGTCCGGCCCGGATCGGATGGCTCAGGTCGACGAGCTCACCGCGCGCCGCGTCTGCCACGCCGGTGCGAGCAGCGGATGCCGCGGCATCCGTCGACGCCGCGCCCACGCCTCGCGAGCCCTTGTGCGCCTCCTCGACGATCTCGAGGTTCGACAGTTCGACCCGGCCGACCATGGCGAGGCCCAGGTGCCGCACGAGGAGCTCGCCGATCTGCGCCTCGGTGAGTTCGGCCGACGGGAGGTCGAGTCGGAAGCCCTGAGCCTGCAGCCCGCCTCCGTTCACGAACTCGATGTCGGCGTCGAAGGCGGCGCGGTACTCGGTCAACTGGGCTCCTGTCGGGCGGTGGCGGTGAGGACGGGTTCGGGCACACGTGCAGCGGGGCCGGTGTCGACGTGGGAATCCGCATCGGCATCGGAATCGGTCGAGACTCGAGCGGTCCGCGCGGCGCGTCCGCGTCGCAGGCGTCGCACCACCGTGACGAGGACGGCGGCCGCCGCGAGCACGAGCGGCACGAGGAGGTTCTGCCACGCGAGCACGAGCAGCCCCGCGGTCATGATCGTCGCCACGACGGCGAGCCACCAGCCGAACGACCAACGCCGCAGCAGCAGCGTCGCGGCGAGCATGCCTGCGGCGTAGATCGAGACCATGTTGCTCGTGTGGATGAGGATGAAGGCCGTCAGGTTCAAGCCGTTCATGAGCATCAGCACGAAGTAGACGGCGACCAGCACGGCGGTGAGCGTGAGCGCGCGACGCGGCACCTCGCCCGCGGCAGCGCCCTTCGCGAAGAACCGCGGCAGGTCGCCGTCGCGACCCAGCGCCGCGCCCAGCTTCGCGAACGCCGGCAGGTACGCGTTCATCACGCCGAGGCAGACGATCGCCGTGACGATCGCGACGAGCACCGACCCGATGCCGGGTGCGGTCGTCTCGACGAGGTCGAGGAGGGGCACCTGCCCCTCGCCCGCGCGGGGCCCGAGCACCGCGACGGTGATGACCTGGAGTGCCAGGTAGCCGGCCCCGACCACCACGATCGCGATGGCGGTGGCGAGCGGGATGATGCGACGGGGGTTCTTGAACTCGCCGGCGATGTGGGTTCCGACCTCCCAGCCCGCGAAGGCCCAGACGAAGAGGCTGATCGCGACGCCGACACCGCCCCATCCGTTCGGGAGGAACGGCTGGAAGTTCGACGCCTCGACCGCGGGGAAGGTCACGGCGACCACGCCGACGACGACGGCGATCAGGAGTCCGGTGAGGACGAACTGCGCCCAGCCCGCGACTCGCACGCCGAACCAGTTCGCGATGAACGGCGGCACGAAGATCGCCAGGGCGATGATCGGCACTGCCGCGCGGTCGACGCCGAGCACGGCGACGACGTACTCGCCGCCGAGCACCGCGAGGACGGGTGCGCCGAAGGCGACGCCGAAGAAGAACCAGTAGCCCGTCATGCGCGCGGCCGTGTCGCCGAGCGTGCGACGCACGTAGCTCGCCACGCCGCCCGGGTCGGGGTAGCGCGACGCGAGCGCTGCGAAGGTGCCCGCGAGCGGGATCGAGAGGACGAGCACGGCGGCGACGGCCACGATCGAGGCCGGTCCGGCGGCAGCGGCCGCGAGCCCCGGGAGCACGAGGATGCCGGTGCCGAGCACGCTCGCGATGTAGAGCGCGGTACCCTGCACGAGGCCGAGCGAGCCGTGCTGCGCGGGCGATCCGGTCGCGTCGGCGCTTGCCCCGGCGATGGTCTGGTTCGATGTCACCCGCTCATTCTGGGGCATCCCACCGACACGGGTCGATGGCAGGATCGACACTCTTCGTCGAATTCCTGCCAGTCCGTCAGGATGCCGGAATGCCGCCGCGCGGGAGGTCGTGACGGGCGCGACGGCAGGTCGCGACGCCGCCCGCACTCAGTGCCCGCGCACCTGCGAGACGGCCGCCTCCCGGTCGATGAACGACGTGAGCTCGCCGATGGAGCTCATGAGCGGCGCGGGGAACACGACCAGGGTGTTCTTGTCGACGCCCACCTCCACGATGCTCTGCAGCGTGCGCAGCTGCAGGGCGAGCGGATGCGACATCATCGTGTCGGACGCGACGCCGAGCTGTGCCGCGGCCATCGCCTCGCCCTCGGCCGCGATGATCTTCGCCCGCTTCTCGCGCTCCGCCTCGGCCTGCCTGGCCATGG
The DNA here is from genome assembly GCF_008122505.1 of Agromyces mariniharenae. Taxonomy (NCBI): domain Bacteria; kingdom Bacillati; phylum Actinomycetota; class Actinomycetes; order Micrococcales; family Microbacteriaceae; genus Agromyces; species Agromyces mariniharenae. Next base: position 987,899 of record NZ_VSSB01000001.1, read on the forward strand.
CGCGCTTCATCGAGTCGGGCAGGAGGATGTCCTTCAGCTCGACGAGCGTCACCTCGACCCCCCACTCCGCGGTGGTCACGTCGAGGATCTCCCGGATGTTGGCGTTCAGCGTCGCCGTGTCGGAGAGCGCCTCGTCGAGGTGGTGCTGCCCGACGACCTTTCGCAGGGTGGTCTGGGCGATCTGGTCGATCGCCGACTTCACGTTCTCGATCGCGATCACCGACTTCACCGCGTCGACCACCCGGTAGTACGCGACCGCGGAGACCCCCACGCTGACGTTGTCGCGCGTGATGATGCCCTGCGACTGGATCGGCAGCGTGACGATGCGGAACGACACCTTCGTCATCACGTCGACGATCGGGATGATGAAGCGGATGCCGGGCTCGCGCACGTTGTGCAGCCGTCCGAACCGCAGCACGACGCCGCGCTCGTACTGCTTCACGATCTTCACCGACATGAAGAACAGGACGATGGCGAGGATGCCGACGATGACGAGAGTGACCCAGAACCAGACCATGGAGCTCATCTCCTCGGCGCCGGTGACGTGCCGCGCGCCGCTGCCTCCATTGTCCCACCGCCCGGTGAGGCGGATGCCCCTACAGCCGCGCGAGCGCCCGGTCGATGTCCTCGAGCAGGTCCTCGACGTCCTCGATGCCGACCGAGAGGCGCACGATCGACTCGGGCACCTCGGCCTCGGTGCCGCGCACCGACGCGTGGGTCATCTCCGACGGGTAGTTCACGAGCGACTCGACGCCGCCGAGCGACTCCGCGAGCTGGAACAGCTCGGTCGACTCCGCGAATCGGCGCGCCGCGGCGGCGCCGCCGTCGAGGTCGATCGACACCATGCCGCCGAACGCCGACATCTGCCGCGCCGCGAGCTCGTGACCGGGGTGCGATTCGAGGCCCGGGTACAGCACGCGCGCGATGCCGGCGTGCTCCTCGAGGCGACGGGCGATCGCGAGGGCGTTCTGGCTGTGGCGCTGCATCCGGATGCCGAGGGTCTTGATGCCGCGCGTCGTGAGGAACGCGTCGAACGGTCCCGAGACGGCACCGGCCGCGAACTGCGTGAACGTCACCTGCTCGGCGAGCTCCTCCTGGCCCGCCGCGAACACGAGTCCGCCGCCGACCACGTCGGAGTGACCGCCGAGGTACTTCGTCGTCGAGTGGATCACGACGTCGGCACCGAGCCCGATGGGCTGCTGCAGCGCGGGCGATGCGAACGTGTTGTCCACGACGACGAGCACGCCCGCCTCGTTGCCGAGCTCGGTGAGCGCGGCGATGTCCGAGATCTTCATGAGCGGGTTCGACGGCGTCTCGACCCAGAGCACCTTCGTCGTGCCGAGCTCGACGGCGGCGCGCACCTGGTCGAGGTCGCTGGTGTCGACGGTCGAGTGGCGGATGCCCCACGCACCGAAGATGCGGCGCACGAGGCGGTGCGTGCCGCCGTAGACGTCGTTGCCGATCACCACGTGGTCGCCGGGCGCGAGCACCGTGCGCAGCAGGGCGTCCTCGGCCGCGAGCCCCGACGCGAACGAGAGGCCGCGGATGCCGCCCTCGAGTGCCGCGAGCTGCGTCTCGAGCGCCGTGCGGCTCGGGTTGCCGCCGCGCGAGTACTCGTAGCCGCCGCGCAGGCCGCCGATGCCGTCCTGCACGTAGGTCGAGGTCTGGTAGATCGGGGGGATGACCGCGCCGGTGGTCGGGTCGAACGCCTGTCCGGCGTGGATGGCGCGGGTGTCGAAGCGCGCGTCGTCGTGCATGGTGCGTGGGCCTTTCATGACGGATGCCGCGGCGGCATCCGGTGGATCAGGAGGAGAGGTACGAGAGCAGGTCGGTACGGCTGATCACGCCGAGCGCCTTGCCGCCGTCGGTCACGAGCATCGCGGCGGCGTCGCCGAACGCCGCGCGCGCGGTCGCGACGGGCTCGTTCACGCCGATGAGCGGCAACGCCTCGCCGACCACGGTCGAGACGTCGTCGGTGAGGTTGGCCCGGCCCGAGAACACGAGGTCGAGCAGCGCCTCTTCGTGCAGCGCGCCCACGACCTCGCCGAGCACGACGGGCGGCTCGGCCGACAGCACGACGAGCTGCGAGACGCCCGACTCGGCCATGCGGTCGATCGCGTCCTTCACGGTGTCGCTCGGGTGCACGTAGACGAGCGGTGCGGTGCGGTCGGCCTTCGCGGCGAGCAGGTCGCGCACGGTGTGCCCGGCGGGCGCGTTGCCGAAGCCGTAGGCGCGCAGCCACTTGTCGTTGAAGATCTTGCCGAGGTAGCCGCGACCCGAGTCGGGCAGCAGCACCACGAACACGTCGTCGGGCCCGGCGGATGCCGCGGCCTTGAGCGCCGCGACGACGGCCATGCCGCTCGACCCGCCGACGAGGAGACCCTCCTCGCGGGCGAGCCGCCGCGTCATCGCGAACGACTCGGCGTCGCTCACCGGGATCACCTCGTGCGGCACCTCGGGGTCGTACGCCTTCGGCCAGAAGTCCTCGCCGACGCCCTCGACGAAGTAGGGCCGGCCGGTGCCGCCCGAGTAGACGGAGCCCTCGGGGTCGGCGCCGATGATGCGCACGGCGTCGCCCGACACCTCGCGCAGGTAGCGGCCGGTCCCCGTGATGGTGCCGCCCGTGCCGACGCCGGCGACGAAGTGCGTGACCTTGCCGTCGGTGTCGCGCCAGATCTCGGGACCGGTGGTCTCGTAGTGCGAACGCGGCCCGTTGGGGTTGGAGTACTGGTCGGGCTTGAATGCGCCGGGGATCTCGCGGGCGAGCCGGTCGGAGACGCCGTAGTACGACTCGGGGCTGTCGGGCGCGACGGTGGTGGGCGTCACCACGACCTCGGCGCCGTAGGCCATGAGCACGTTCCGCTTGTCTTCGCTGACCTTGTCGGGGCACACGAAGATGCACTTGTAGCCGCGCTGCTGGGCGACGAGCGCGAGCCCCACGCCGGTGTTGCCCGACGTCGGCTCCACGATGGTGCCGCCGGGCTTCAGCTTGCCCTCGCGCTCGGCGGCGTCGATGAGGCGACTGGCGATGCGGTCCTTCACCGAGCCGCCGGGGTTGAAGTACTCGAGCTTCACCAGCACCGTGGCATCCGTCACCCCCTCGGTGACGCGGTGGAGCTTGACCAGCGGGGTGTCGCCGACGAGGTCGACGATCGACTCTGCGTACTTCATGCCGTGTTCATTCCTCTGGTGGAGTGCGTCGAACAGCGAGCGGATGCTGCGTGGACGCGTCGGAAGGGGTCGCCTGCCTCAGCGACGACGACACAGCATGGGTGCGCTCACGGGGCCAGCCTAGCCGGACTGGGCGGCCGAGCGCTTGGCCGATCCCGGTGCGCGCGAAGACCACCTCGGATCTCGCCGACCACCATGACGGGGATGCGAGGCATACGCTATTCACGACCGTGTTCGCCCGGTCGTGAGTACTCGGTACGGTGCTTTCACAGGTGCATGCGCTCGTATTGACACTGCCCCTGCGCGCTCCCTGCGCTCCCCACGCGACCGGAAGGCCCCCCACGTGAGTTCTGGCAAGCCCACGATCAAGCAGCAGCGAGCGGCGGAGCGGGAGCGCAAGCTCGCCGAGTTCCGCAAGCAGGAGGCGCGCCGCAAGCGGAACCGCAAGATCGCGATCGCGTCGGCGATCGTCGGCGGCGTCGTGGTCGTCGCGCTGCTCGTGGTCTCGTTCGTGCTCATCCCGCAGCCCGCGTCGTACACGGCTGGCGGCTCGGGTGCCGAGATCGAGGGCGTGGAGACGTTCGAGAACACCTCGGCCCACGTGACCGAGGCGGTCGACTACGCGCAGACGCCGCCCGCCGGCGGCGAGCACAACCCCGCGTGGCTGAACTGCGCCGTCTACACCGAGCCGGTGCCGAACGAGAACGCGGTGCACTCGCTCGAGCACGGCGCGCTGTGGGTGACCTACGACCCGTCGCTCTCGTCGTCCGACCTCGACGAGCTGAAGTCGAAGCTCCCGTCGACGTACGTCATCCTCTCGCCGTTCGACGGCCTGCCCTCCCCGATCGTGCTGAGCGGCTGGAACGTGCAGCTCCAGGTCGACGAGGCCGACGACCCGCGCATCGCCCAGTTCTTCGAGGAGTACTGGAAGAGCGACCTCGTGCCCGAGCCCGGCGCCCTGTGCACGGGCGGCGTGGACGCACCGGGCAAGGCGTGACCCCGGGGCATCCGACCCCCGACCCGGCCGACGCGACGGAAGCCGAGCGCGCACCCTCGCGTGCCGGACGGATCGCCGTGCTCGTGGCCGCGGGCCTCGCGGTCATCGTCGTGGCCGTCGTCGCGTTCTCGCTCGGGCGCCTGTCGACGCTCGCCGAGCCGACCCCCGACGACCGCAGCGCCGAGGCGGGGTTCGCGCGCGACATGCAGGTGCACCACCTGCAGGGCGTGGAGCTCGCCATGATCGTGCGCGATCTCACCGACGACCCCGACGTGCGCCGCCTCGCCTACGACATCGCCACCGCGCAGGCGCAGCAGGCCGGCCAGATGTACGGCTGGCTCGAGGAGTGGGACCTGTCGCAGGCGGGCACCGAGCCGTCGATGACGTGGATGACGCGACCGCCGCTCGAGGGCTCCGACGAGCACGGCGCGCACGAGACGACGGGCACGGATGCCGCGGCATCCGCCCATGAGCCCGGAGCCCCGATGCCCGGCCTCGCGACCTCGGAGCAGATCGCCGAACTGCAGGCGTCAACGGGCGTCGAGGCGGAGCGGCAGTTCCTCGGGCTGATGATCGCCCACCACCAGGGAGCGGTCGAGATGGCCGACGCCGTGCTCGCGCGCGCCGAGTCGCGCGTGGTGCTGAGCCTCGCGCAGTCGATCGTCGCCAGCCAGCAGGCCGAGATCGAGCTCATGGAGGGAATGCTCGCCGAGCGGAGCTGACGCACCCGTCAGCCGATGACGCGCAGCGCCACGGGCGGCTCCACGCCCGCGCCGGCGAACGCGGTCCGGGCGCGGCGCATCCGCAGCTCGAGCTCCTCCCCGAACTCGCGGGCGAGGTCGGGGTCGTCGTGCACGAGGTCGGCGGCGACGTCGGCGGGGATCGCGAGCATCGTGACATCCGTCAGGGCGGACGCACTCGCGTCGATCGGGCGCCGCATGATCGCGGTCAGGCCGATCGGGTCGTGCCGCCCGAGCTCGAACAGCGGGAACGCCCCCGAGTCGCCCTCGGGCGCGGCGCGCATGACCACGCGTCCGGCGACCACGATGCGCACGGCGTCGGGCACGACCCCGTGCGCCTGGATCGTCTCGCCGGCCGCGAAGCGCTCGAGGCGCGCGCTGCCGCCGAGCGCCTCGGCCTGCGCAGGGTCGAGGTTGAGCACGGAGGCCTCGCCGCGGAGTGCCGCGGCGACGTCGGCCGCGGCATCCTCGTCGACCGGCGGCACGCCCGACTGGGTGAGGCCGGCTCGGCGGGCCGCGTACCAGAGGCGCGTGCGGAACAGCTCGACCGTGCTCGACCGCTCGCCCGGCGAGTGCACCGGGATGGCGACCGTGTAGGCGCCCGCTCCGTCGGTCGTCGCCTCGGGCACCGCGTCGGCGGGTCGGTCGGGCAGGTCGGCGGCGGTCGCGACGAGGAGGCGCTTGACGTCGTTCGGCGGGTCGGACGGGTCGAACTCGACCGCGGCCTCCGCGAACTGCGGCCCCGGCGTGCGCGAGAGGTTCGTGAACGAGGCATCCGCCAGCACCGCATTCGGCACGATGCGCAGGCCGTCGCCCGTCTCGAGGTGCACCGAGCGCCAGTTCACCTCGACCACGCGCCCGCGCACGTCGCCCGTGTCGATCCACTCCCCCTGCTCGAACGGCTGCTCGAAGAGCAGCAGCAGCCCCGAGATGACGCCGCCGACCGCGTGCTGCAGCGCGAGGCCGACGATGATCGAGGTCACGCCGAGCGCGGTGAACAGGCCCGCGACGTCGGCGTTCCAGACCCAGGACATGAGCAGGCCGATGCCGACGACCACGACGACGACCCGCGCGATGTCGACGAAGATCGACGGGATGCGCTCGCGCCACGTGCCCTTCGCCGCACGGGTGAACATGAAGTGGTTGATGCCGTTCACGAGCACGAGGATCACGACGAACCCGAACACCGTCGCGACGATGCGACCCCAGCTCAGCTCGAGGTCTGGGTCCTCGACCTGCCACAGCAGGATGAGGAGCGCTCCGGTGGGCAGCACCCAGTTGCGGATGAGCGTGAGCACGCCGACCGCGCGGCTGCCGCGGCGGTCGAGCATGACGATGGCCTCCGAGAGGATGACGATCGCGATGGGCAGGCCGACGACCACCGCGACGGTCGGCCAGAACCACGGTTCCTGCACGATGCTCATGTCGTCTCCACCCGCCAGACGCGCTGGGTGCCGGCCGTCGTCTCCACCTCACCCGCGGGCTCGACGCGGTAGTGCCCGCGCGCCCGCTGGATGACGCGGTCGGTCGCGAACACGCCCGACCCGCCCTGGTCGCCGCTCACGCGGAACGCGAGGTTCACGGCGTCGCCCCACAGGTCGTAGACGACGCGGGCCTGGCCGACGAGCCCGCTCGTCGCATGCCCCGAGTCGAGGCCGGCGCGAACGGACAGCTCGGTGCCGTTGCGGTCGTTCCACCGGTCGACCACCTCGGTGAGCGCGAGCGCGAACTCGAGGGCGCGGCGGGCGTGGTCGACCCGCGGCACCGCGAGCCCGCAGCTGGCCAGGTAGCCCTGCCGGGTCGTGCGCACGCGCTCGACGCCGACCCGCTCGGCCACCTCGTCGAAGTCGCGGAAGATGTCGTTCAGCAGGTGCAGCGCCGCGGTCGACGTGAGGTCGGCGCTCGCGTCCTCGAAGCCGACGAGGTCGACGAACACCACGGTGACGTCCTGGTGGTCGGCGGCGATGTCGCGGTCGCCGTTCCGGTAGCGCTCGGCCATCTCCTCGGGCATGAACGCGAGCATGAGCCGCTCGTTGTCGCGCTCCTTCTCGGCGATCACGGCCGACTTCGCCTCGAGGCTCCGGCTCATCTCGTTGAAGGCGGATGCCACGTCGGCGAGCTCGTCGCCGAAGCCCGATCGCACCTGCACGCCCTCCTCGCCGCGGGCGATCGCGAGCGCGCCGTCGCGCAGGTGCCGAAGTGGACGCACGATGAGCCGCGCGAGGACCACCGAGAGCAGGCTCACCACGATGACGATCGCCGCCGTCGAGAGGAACAGGCCGCGCGTGAAGTCGTCGACGGGCCGCAGCGCCTCGGCGCGGTCGACCTGCGCGATCACGACCCAGTCGAGCCCGCCGGCGCGCACCGGTGCATAGGCGGTGAGCTGCTCGCCGCCGAGGTAGCCCTCTGCGGGCATCACGCCCGCCTCGCCGCGCAGCGCCGCCCCGACGGCCGCGGTCGTCACGGGCTGCAGCATGATGGTGTCGCCGTTCACGGCGGCCAGCTCGGCGACCTCGGGCAGCGTACCCGCTGCGACCGCGCGCTGCACGTACACCTCGGGGTCGTCGGTGAGCTGCCGCGAGTTCGAGCGCATGAGCTTGTCGGGCCCGACGAGGTAGGTCTCGCCGCCGTCGCCGAGTCCCGTCGCCTCGTCCTCTTCGACCGCCATGACCTCGTTGATCGCCTCGATCGGCATCTCGACCGCGATCGCGCCGAGCACCTCGCCCTCGTCGGCGACCATCGCCACGGCCCACGCCGCCGGCACGCCGAGCGACGGCACGTACGGCGCGAAGTCGGTGAAGGCGACGTCGCCCGGCACGTTCCGGTTCATGGTGCGCCGGAACGCATCGGCCAGGTCGGAGAGCCGGTAGGGCCCCTCGACGAGGTCGGTGCCGAGGTCGACGCCCTTGAACGCGGTATAGACGACCCGGCCATCGCGATCGATCAGCAGCACGTCCTCGTAGTCCATGCGCTCGGTCATCTCGCGGAAGTAGGGGTGGGCCTCCCGATGCACCGCCGACCAGGTGCTGCCGTCGCCCGCATCGTCGACGGCGATCGCCTCCTCGAACGAGTCCACGGGCACGGTGTAGTGCGCGCGCAGGTACCGCTCCGCGGCGCTCGTCGGCAGGAACGTCGACACGTCGGCGACGCTCGTCTCCCCCATCGCTGCTGCGAGCTCCGGCCCGAAGCTGTCCCGGTACCAGTCGTCGACCAGGGTCTCGTCGTCAGCGCCCCCGGCCTGCTCGTCGAGCTCGTCGTAGGCGGCCGAGAACTCGCGAAGGGCCGCCTTCGTCCCTGCCTCCGACGCGGCCAGGGCCACGGCGGTGTCGATCGAGCCGAAGAGGTCGTCGATGCGGTCGGCGCGGGCATCGCGCACCTCGACGAGGCGGCTCGCCGCGGCATCCGTGAGCGAGGCGGCACCGTTCACGTAGCCGATGAGGCCGACGACGATGCTCACGAGGACCGTCGACGCGAGCAGCACGATGAGCAGGATCGAGAAGATGCTGAAGCCCGCGAACCGCGCGGAGAGTCGACCGCCGTCCCTCGGCTTCGTCGTCGACGCGTGCGTCACGGGCACCTCCCCGGTTTCCGGCGCGCTCGCGCTCGGGAACCGCCGGATGGCCACATCGTATTGTCCGAGGAAGCCTCAGGACCACAGGGTCAGCCCTGAACTGGGGGCACGGACTCGGGCGGCCTCGCGCCCGGCGGAGGGCTCTGCCGAGGCGGGCCGGCCGGGTGTGCGGCCGCCGGGCGCTCACGCCTCGAGGACGGGGCGCTCCTCCTGCTGGCGGTAGAGCGACGCGTAGACGCCGTCGGCGAGCACGAGCTCGGCGTGCGTGCCGCGCTCGACGATGCGGCCCGCGACGACCACGAAGATCACGTCGGCGGCGACCACGGTCGAGAGGCGGTGCGCGATCGCGATGGTCGTGCGCCCGCGCGCGGCGTCGTCGAGGGCCTGCTGCACGACGCGCTCCGAGATGGTGTCGAGCGCGCTCGTCGCCTCGTCGAGCACGAGAACCGGCGGGTCCTTCAGCAGCACCCGGGCGATCGCGATGCGCTGCTTCTCGCCGCCCGACAGGCGGTAGCCGCGTTCGCCCACGACGGTGTCGTACCCATCGGGGAACGACATGATCGTCTCGTGGATGTTGGCCGCCCGGGCCGCGGCCACGAGCTCGTCGTCGGTCGCGTCGGGCCTCGCGTACCGCAGGTTGTCGCCGATCGACGCATGGAAGAGGTACGTCTCCTGGCTCACGATGCCGATGTGCGAGATGAGCGACTCCTGGCGCAGGTCGCGCACGTCGTCGCCGGCGAACCGCACCGAGCCGTCGGATGCCTCGTACAGCCGCGGCACCAGGTAGGACACCGTCGTCTTGCCGGCGCCCGACGGTCCGACGAACGCCGCGTACTGGCCCGGCTCGATCGTGAAGCTCACGCCGTCGAGCGTGGGCGCGGAGTCGCCGTCGGCGTCGGGGTAGCGGAACGTGACGTCGTCGAACTCGACGCGCCCGAGCGCTGATCCGTCGCGCACGTCGCGGGCTCCGGCGGCATCCGTGATCGAGGGCTGCAGGTCGAGGTACTCGAAGATGCGCGCGAAGAGGGCGCCCGAGGTCTGCAGGTCGAGCGCCACGCGCATGAGCGCCATGAGCGGGAACAGCAGCCGGGCCTGCACCGTCGTGAACGCGACGATCGTGCCGGCGGTGATGTCGGTCGAGCCGCCCTCGATGAGCCAGCCCGACACGAGGTAGACGATCGCGGGGATGGCCGACATGAAGATGCCGACCATGGCGAAGAACCACTGGCCGGTCATCTGCTGGCGCACCTGCAGGCTGATCTGGTTCGCGTTCTCGTCGGCGTACCGGTCGATCTCGCTGCGCTGGCGCGTGAAGCTCTTCGACAGCAGGATGCCCGACACCGACAGGGTCTCCTGCGTGATCGCGGTCATCTCCGACAGCGACTCCTGCGTCTTCGCCGCGATGCGGGCGCGTACCTGGCCCACGCGGCGCTGCGCGATGACCATCACGGGCAGCAGGATGAGCGCGATGATCGTGAGCTGCCAGTTCAGGATGAGCATGGCCACGAACGCCGAGATGACCGTGACGGTGTTGCCGAGCACGCTCGAGACGGTGTTGGTGAGCACGGATGCCACGCCGCCCACGTCGTTCTGCAGGCGCGACTGGATGATTCCCGTCTTCGTGCGCGTGAAGAAGCTGAGCTCCATGCCCTGCAGGTGGGTGAACATGCGCACGCGGAGCGCGCCCATGACCTTGTTGCCCACGTTCGCGGTGAGCCAGGTCTGCCAGACGCCGAGCAGCGACGAGACGATGAAGACCGCCATCATGGCGATCACGATCCCGGCGAGCACGGGCAGGTTCGGCGGCAGCAGCTCGCCGTCGGCGCCGACGGGGAACAGCCCGTCGTCGAACGCCCGCTCGGTCAGCAGGGGCGGGATGACGCTGAGCGCCGCCCCGACCAGGACGAGGATCACGGTGACGGTGAGGGCCGCCTTGTGCGGCGCGAACAGCTCCGAGATGCGACGCAGGAGGTGCGGGATCTTGGGCGCGTCGGCGTTCTCCGCGCGCTGCGCGTTCTCGTCGGCTCCGCTGATGCGCGTGCGCGGCTTGCCCATCCTGCCGGACTGTCCGCCCGGCGCGCTGGCGTGCATGGTCACGCGCTCAAGCCTAAGCGCGGGGTGCGACGGGCCGGCCGGATGCCTCGCCCCGAACGGGGGACGTTCGCGGAGGGCGTGACGACCACTAGTTTGAGCATTGTTCGGCTTCCAACCCGAGGGAGTTCCGCCCATGCGTCGATCCAGTGTGCCCCACGCCCGTCATCGTGACGGATGGCGGCCCGAGCTGCTTCGGAGGGTGTCGGCGGCGGCCGTCGCCGTCGTGCTGGCGGGCGGACTCGCGGGGCTCGCGGCGGGTCCCGCATCCGCCGAGGAGAATCCCGTCAGCGAGCCTGCGGTCGTGGCACCCGACATCGGGGTCACGGTGACGCCGCTCAGCTGCAGCACCGACCGGGACGGCATCACGTTCGTGACGTTCACGGGCCTCATCCCCGGTAACCCGTACCTGTTCGACGTCGAAGGCCCCGACTTCACCGTCAGCGGACCCTTCGACGCCGAGAGCGACATCGAGGAGCGCGAGTTCGTCGGCATGCCGCCCGGCAACTACTACGTCTACATCCAGGAGAGCATTCCGCCGGATGAGACGACGGTCCCCCAATTCGACTGGATCGCCTTCGCGGTCGAGCCGTGCCAGCCGGCCGTCGAGGTCGCGCTCACGCAGTGCACCGCCGCCGGCGGGACCGGTGCCGCGGACGTGTCGCTGTCGCGACTCGTCACCGGCGTCGAGTACACGGTATGGCTCACCGACGCCGGCGACTCCGGCGGCACGCCCTACGGCGACCCGCAGGTCGTGACGGGCGACGAGTTCGCGGAGGCGAGCGCCTCGTTCGCGTCGTTGCCGGGCGGGCGCAGCTACACCGTGTGGGTCGAGGGCTCGTGGACCGCAGAGCCCTACGAGGAGCCGCCCTTCGTCGGCGGCGGCGACTTCGTGCCGCTGACGACGGTCGACCTGACGACGAGCGCGGACTTCTCGCTCGCCCCCTGCCCGGCGGCGCCCGTGACCCCTGCCGCGGCGGCGACGCTGCCGGCGACGGGTCCTGACGGGATCGGCGGGCTCATCGCGGGCTCGATCCTGCTGCTCGGCCTCGGGGGGACGCTCCTCGTCGCGAACCGACGGCGTGCGCACCGCGGCTGACCCACCGGCGCGGGAGCGTGCCGCCCACGGCGAAGGTCAGGGCGGGGTGGCGTCCCGAGCCTCCGCTTCGGCGTCACGGGACGACGGGACGGTGACCGAGGCCACGTCCTCGAGTCGCGGGTGGAACTCGTCGCCGTGGTCGACGATGCCGCTCCGCCACGTGATCGTGAGCCCATCGTCGGCGTCTTCGAGCAGGGCGATGTTGTTGTCGAACCACGGGCCCTCCACGGTGTGCCAGCGGAACGGCGGATCGGGCACCTTCGCCGAGCGCGCCGCGGCCGCGCCGACCGGGGTGGCCACGCCATAGGACATGACGACGGCGAACCATCGCAGGAACCGCGGCAGCGGATTCCGCACCGGCGAGCAGACCGCCTGCACGATGCGGGCTCCGGTCGTGCGCTCCACCTCAGCCACGTACGAGTAGTGCACATCACCCGACAGGAACGTCACGGTCTGCGGCGATGGCCCGCGCTCGCCGTCGGCCACCTCCGTCGCGATGCGGGCCACTGCCTGGAAGCTGTTCTGGAAGGCCGCCCAATGCTCGAGGTCCACGGCCTGGCGCAGGCGTTCGCCGATCCAGGCGGCGGGCTTCCGCCACGCACCCTGGGCGATGGCCTCATCCCACGCCTCGACATGGTGCAGCCCCAGTGGCAGCAGGAAGGGCAGGGAGCTGGCCACGAGGACATGACGGAAGCCCCCGCGCATCTGCTCGTCGAACCAGCCGAGTTCCTGGGCGTCGAGCAGTCCGCGATCGGAAGGCGTGAGATCCCTGGCCACCCGGGAGTCGACGACGATGAGCCGTACGTCATCGAAGTCCCGGCAGTAGCTCCAGCGGTAGTCGTCGGGATGCGTGTCGCACCGCTCGGCGAACGCATCGAGCGCGTCCGTGAGGTCGAGTTCCCGATCGGCGTCCCGTCCGATCAGGCGGCGCCACAGCTCGTCCTCCGCGCGCGCTCGCGGCGACAGGTTGCCCAGGTGCTGATGCACCCAGTACGACGCCAGTCCGGCGATGATGCGCCCCCGCCACCACGAGGTGCCCTCCATCCTGTGCTTCCAGTCCAGCGACGCGTTCCAGTCGTCGCGGATGTCGTGGTCGTCGAAGATCATCGCGCTGGGCACCGTCGACAGGAGCCATCGATTGGCGCCATCCGACCACGCGAGTTGATAGAGGTGCGCGTACTCCTCGTAGTCCTTGAGCTCCTTTCCCGGTTCCTCGTGGATGTCGCGCCGGCTCCGGATGAAGTCCTGCATCTCCTTCGAGGTGGAGTCCGCGTAGACCTGGTCGCCGAGGAACAGGAGGAGGTCGGGGCGGTCCGCACTGCCCCCGGCGATCGCGAGCGCGAACGCACGCAGCGCGTCCACGCCGTGCGTGCGGTTCCCGCGCCGATCGTGCGGGACGCTCGTGCGGCACGATCCGAAGGCCATCCGCAGGGGACGCCCGGGCGTGCGCGTCGCAACCACGGGGGCCGGGTACGCGGAATCCTCCTCGGGCCAGACACGTCGTCCGTCGATGGTCACGACGTACGGCCGCGTCGTGCCCGGCTGCAGGCCGTCGACCTCGACGAGGGCGTAGTGGTGGCCGTGCACGGCGAACGTCCGAGCGTGCCACGACCGCCCGTCTGCGTGGACGCTCACGCGGCAGTCGGCTCGCGTCTCCACCCAGATGCTGGCGGAGGTCTCGTCGACGTAGCGCAGCATCGGTCCGAGGAGCAGTGGCGAGGACGCCATGCATCCCGTTCTATCGCGTCGGGTCGATCATGGCCACGGGTTGCATGGCGGATGCCGCGTGCCCTCCAGCACGCGGCATCCGTTCCCCCGCCCGTTCGAGCCGGTGCGGCTACCCCTTCGTCGACCCCGCCAGGAGGCCGCGCACGAAGTAGCGCTGCAGGCTGAAGAACACGATCAGCGGGATGACGATCGAGATGAACGCCGAGGCCGTCAGGAGCTGCCAGTCCTGGCCTCTCGTGCCGACCAGCTCCGCCAATCGTTGGGTCAGTGGCGCGACGTCCTGCGTGCCGCCCGAGAAGATCAGGGCGACCAGCAGGTCGTTCCACACCCAGATGAACTGGAAGATCGCGAACGACGCGAGCGCCGGGGTGGCGAGCGGCAGCACGATGCGGAAGAAGATCTGGCCGTGCGTCGCTCCGTCGACCCGCGCCGCCTCGATCACGTCGGCCGGGATCTCCGCGATGAAGTTGTGGAGCAGGAAGATCGCGAGCGGAAGTGCGAACATCGCGTGCGCGAGCCACACCGGGGCGTAGTTCTGCTCGGGGATGATCGGGATCACGTCGTGCAGCCACGCCTGCAACGGTCGGAGCCAGGTCGAGAAGATCTGCAGCAGTGGCACGAGGGCCATCTGCAGCGGCACGATCTGGAGCGCGAACACGAAGATGAACAGCCAGTTCACCCACTTGAATCTGATCCAGGCGAAGGCATACGCCGCCATCGACGCGAAGACGAGCGGGATGATCGTGCCGAGCAGCGCGATCGCGATCGAGTTCACGATGTACGCGCCGAGCTGCGGCGACGACGATGACGTCGAGAACAGCACGCCCGCGTAGTTGTCGAGCGTGAGGCCGGGATTCGCGAAGTACGTCCACCACCCGGTCGTTCGGATGAGCTCCGCCGGCCGGAACGACGACAGGAACAGGCCGAATGTCGGGATCGTCCAGAGGATGGCGATGACGAGCGACGCGATCGTCGCCGTGCGCGACGTCAGGCGCTTCTTGACGCGAGCGGTCTTGGTCTCACCGTAGGTGGCCTCCTCGACCTGCTCGAGCGAACCGAGGTCCTTGCCGACGGGGAGGTCCGCCGGGGCGACGCTGCTCATCGGATCTCCCTCTGCTTGCGAAGCACGTTGACGTTGTAGATGACGATCGGCAGGACCAGCACGAACAGGATGAGCGCGAGCGCCGACCCTCGTCCGATCTCGCTGGCACGGAACGCCTGCGTGTACATCTCGTTCGCGATGACGCTGGTGTTGAAGTTTCCGGCGGTCATCGTGCGGACGATATCGAAGACCTTCAGGGTGGCGATGGAGATCGTCGTGACGACCACCACCAGGGCTCCTCGGATGCCCGGCACCGTGACGTTCATGAACCGCTGCCACGCATTCGTGCCGTCGAGCTGCGCCGCCTCGATCTGCTCGGTCGGCACGCCCTTGATCGCAGCGCTCAACAGGACCATGGCGAACCCGGTCTGGATCCAGATCATCACGACGATGAGGAGGAACGTGTTGATCGGGTCGGTCTGCAGCCACTGCACGGGTTCACCGCCGAAGGCGACGACGATGGCGTTGAGGAGGCCGATCTGCTCGCGATCGCCCGACCGGTACTCGTAGACGAAGCGCCAGATCACGCCCGCGCCCACGAAGGAGATCGCGATCGGCATGAACAGCACGACCTTGTAGTACTTCTCGCCGCGGGACCGGTCGATGAAGACGGCGTAGGCGAGGCCGATCGCCGTGGCGATGGTCGGCACGAACAGCACCCAGATGATCGTGTTGATGAGCGTGCGGATGGCGGCCGGCTGCGTGAACGTCCAGATGAAGTTGTCGAGGCTCCAGGCGCCGCTCGCGTCCTGGAACGCGAGGACGCTGGTGCGAATCGCCGGGTACACGAGTCCGATGGCGAGGAACAGCATCGCCGGGGCGAGGAAGCCCGCCAGCTGCCAGTAGTCGCGGCCCTTCTTCGGGGCCTTGTCGATGAAGAAGATGAGGAGGCCGACGACCGCCGCGAAGATCGCGAGGCCCATCACCACCTGCAGGAGCTTGCCGAGCAGATCGGCCGTGGTCATCGTGCCTCCCGGGTTCGTCGTTGAAGCTGGGGTGCCGAGGGGCGGGGTGTCGACCCCGCCCCTCGATCATGCCGCGCCTTCGGCTCTCGCCATGCGCGACGCGCGGACGGTCAGCTGGCCGGCCAGCTGGCCTCGATGGTGTCGAGGACCTGCGTGGTGCTCTCGCCGCCGACCCAGGCCACGATGCCCTTCCAGAAGGAGTCGGCACCGACGGCACCGGGCATCAGGTCGGATCCGTCGAAGCGGAACGTCGTCTCGGGATCCTGCAGGATCTCGATGGACTGCACGAGCAGCTCGCTCGATGCGTTCTCGGGGTCGACGCCCTTGTTCGCGCTGATGACGCCGCCGAGGCTCACGCGGTTGTTCGCCCACGTGTCGCTCGACAGGTACGAGCGGAACGCCTCGACCTCCTCCGCCTCGCGGAAGGCCACGACGATCTCGCCGCCGCCGGTGACCGACAGCGGGTCATCGGCGTTCACCGGCGGGAGCAGGAAGCCGAACACCGACCCGTCGGAGGCCACGGTGTTCTCGTCGCCGCCCTCGGGGTTCCAGAAGGTCTCGTAGAACGAGGCCTGGTGGTGCAGTGAGCACGCGCCGTCGAGGATGGGGAGCCCGGCCGTCTGGAACGCCTCGGTGACCAGCGTCGAGACGTCGCCGATGCCGCCGTTGACCATGTCCTCGTTCTTCAGGTACTCGCCGACCGCGTCGAAGGCCTCTGCGACCTGCGGGTCGTTGAACGGGATCTCGTGGTTCACCCACTGGTCGTACACGTCGGCGCCGTGCAGGCGCAGCATGTAGTCCTCGACCCAGTCGGTGCCGGGCCAGCCGGTGGCGTCACCGGACTCCAGGCCCACGCACCACGGCTTGTGGTCGCCCTCGGCCGCGATGGTCTCGGAGAGCTCGGTGAGCTCGTCGAGGGTCTTGGGGATCTCGTAGCCCTTCTCCTCGAACTCCGCAGGCGAGTACCAGACGTAGCCCTTGATGCTCGCCATGAGCGGGGCACCGTAGAACGTGTCCTCGTAGGTGCCGTACGCCTTCCAGTCCTCGGACCAGAACTCGTCGGCGTTCGCCTCGACCGGCTCGGATGCCGGGATGAGCCAGCCGCCCGCCGCGAGGCGGTTCATCAGGCCCGGCTGCGGCACGAAGCCGACGTCGGGCGCGTTGCCGCCCTCGGCGAGCACCGCGATCTGGGCCTCGAACTCGCTCGAGCCCTGGTACTCGACCGAGATGCCGGTGCAGGTCTCGAAGTCGGCCCAGGATTCGTTCAGCCGGTCGGCCTCGAGGTCGAGGATGGTGCCGCCGACCGTGACCTCGGCGCCGTCGAACGTGCCGTACGCCTCGTAGTCGGCGCAGTCGACGTCTGCCGCCTCCTCGTTCGCGATGTCGCCGGTACATGCCGTGAGCGCCAGGCCGACCGCCGCGGCCGCCACGACGGGGACCGCCCAGCGGCGATGCCGTGTGAGTCTCATGTCTTCTCCTCATTGAGTGTGGTGCAGGCAGGGGACCGGGAACCGGTTCCAGCCTCCACGGTATGGCACGGGGGCGATTCCTCACAAGACACCCGAGGTCACGGTTCGGACACCGAGGCCGATCGGCGGGGAACGGGTGGGAGAGCGCTCCCACGTCGGCATGCCGGGCGGCGCCGACACGCGGATGCCGCATCAGGAAACGGTTCCACATTCGCTCCCGCGAGCACTACACTCTGCATCGGAGCAGCCCGACGGAGGGAGGCGGCGATGGCGGCCATCGGCGACGTCGCACGGCTCGCGGGCGTCTCCAAGGCCACCGCCTCGCGCGCGCTCTCGGGCGGCGGCTACGTCGCCGACGACACCCGGCGCAGGGTCGAGGCCGCGGCGAAGGAGATCGGCTACATCGCCTCGCCCGATGCCGCGAGCCTCGTCACCGGGCGCACGAAGAACGTCGGCGTCATCATCCCCTTCGTGAACCGGTGGTTCTTCGGCGAGGTGCTCGAGGGCATCGAGCGCGCCCTCCTCTCGGCGGGGTACGACCTCACGCTCTACAACCTCTCGGAGCCCGGCCCCGACCGGGCGCGCGTCTTCGACTTCTTCCTCGCCCGCAAGCGCGTCGACGCCGTCATCGCGGTCGGCGTCGACCTCGACGAGCACGAGGTCGCGGCGCTCGAGAAGCGGGAGAAGCCGCTCGTGGCGCTCGGCGGCAGCGGCGGCGCCGACGCGCGCCTCTCGGTCGACGATCGCGCCGTGGGCCAGCTCGCGACCGAGCACCTGCTGCACCTCGGCCACACCCGCATCGCGCACCTCGCCGGCGTGGGGGCGGGCGACCTGCCCATGAGCGTGCAGGGGCAGCGGCGCCAGGGGTTCCTCGACGCGCTCGCCGCCGCCGGGATCCCACCCGAGCACCGGGCGGTCATCGTCGAGGCGGACGTGAGCCTTCCGGGCGGCTACACGGGCGCGCTGCAGCTGCTGGGCCACCCGGGCGCCCGCCCGACCGCCCTCTTCGCGGCATCCGATGAGATGGCCATCGGCGCGATCCGCGCGGCCGAGAAGCTCGGCATCGACGTGCCGGGCGACCTCTCGATCATCGGCGTCGACGGGCACGAGTACGCCGAGATGTTCGAACTCACGACGATCGAGCAGTACCCGGGCGAGCAGGGCCGGCTCGCCGTCGACGTCGTGATGGCGCTGCTGCTCGACGAGGGCGCGGCCGATCCGCTGCCCGACTCGGGTGCGCCGCTGCCCACCCGGCTCGTCGTGCGGGCGACCACGAGCGCGCCGCGCTGAGCCGAGCGGCAGGGCATCCGAGCAGGGCCGAGCGGATGCCGCAGGCCGCTCGGCTATGTAACGAATGGGGAGCAGTGCAGGTCGTGGGCGCGGCGATGTGGCGGAGATCGGCCGGTCAGCGCCATCATGAGGCTGAGCTCCAGCGAGCCGCGCCGGGGCGTGAGATCCCGTCGATGCAAGGAGTCATCGTGACCGACGTCACCGCCGACAGCGCACAGGTGCCGCTGGACGCTCCGCTCCGCGGAGCGACCTTCGGACAGGCGTTCAGTCGATTCTTCAAGAAGTACGCGACCTTCCATGGCCGTGCGAGCCGCAGCGAGTTCTGGTGGTGGTTCCTCGCGAACGCCATCATCGGCGGCGTGCTCTACGGCATCACGTACACCATGGGCAACCCCATGATGGTCAACGAGAACGGCGTGCCCACGCCGGTCTGGAGCGTCGCGTTCGTGCCCTACACGCTGTGGGTGCTCGCGACCTTCATCCCGTGGCTGGCACTCTCGTGGCGCCGCCTGCACGATACGAACCGCTCGGGCGCCTGGTGGTTCATCGGGATCGTCCCGTTCGTCGGCGGCATCATCCTGCTCATCCTCTTCCTGCTGGAGCCGAAGCCCGAGGGCGCTCGGTTCGATCGCTGAGGCGCGACGTGGAGGCTCAGCCGCGAGGCTGGGCCTCCACGATCGGTTGCAGCACCAGCTCCGCGAACCGCTCCCCCATGAGGCGTTGCACGTCGGGGCCCGGGTGGAGGTTGTCGGGCAGCGGCATCGTCGCGGCATCCGTCGCACCGTAGAGCTCGAGCCCGTCGAGGTACGCCAGGTTCGGGTCGTGGGCGGAGCGGCGTGCGACGATCTCGGCGAGCGCGGTGCGGATCGCGCGGAGCGAGAGCCTGCCGGCGGCCACGTCGTCGACCGAGCCGCCCGCGATCGACCACTCCTCCGTGCGCGTCGGGTCCTGTACGGTCGGGCCGGCCGCCGATTCCACGGGTTCGCACCAGATCGGCGAGACCACCACGATCGGCACGGTCGGATGCCCCTCCCGCAGCGTGTCGAGGAATCCGTCCACTGCGGGCCGGAACGCCCGCATGCGCATGACGTCGCCGTTCACGAGGTTGATGCCGACCTTCAGGCTGATCACGTCGGCCGGACGGTCGCGCATCGTCCGTGCGGTGAACGGATCGAGCATGGCGCTCCCCGAGAACGCGAGGTTGGTCAACTCGACCCCGGTCGCGAGGGCGGCCACCGCCGGCCACGTGCCGGTCGGCGCATCCGCGCGGTAGCCGTGGCTGATGGAGCTGCCGTGGTGCAGCCAGCGCACGGTCGGGCGCTCGAGGGGCGGGGACACCGGGGCATCCGCCCGAAGTGCGAGGACCTCGATCGCGTCGGTGAACGGCAGCCAGAGCTCGTACTCCGTCTCGACGGGCGGCAGCCCCGCGAACCGCACGGTGGACGGCGGCCCGTACACCACGAGGCCGCGCGGATCGTCGAACGAGAAGAGGTACCGCGAGCCGGCGACGGCGCCGGCCTCGGCGACCACGGCGCCGCCGGACGTCAGCTCGTAGCGGCTCGCCGGCAGCTCGGATGCCTCGTCGGGCGCCATCCGGCGTGCGGAGACCTCCAGCTCGAGCCCCGTGGCGGCCGTGCGGAAGGCGAGCCGCACGCCCGAGCTCTCGGCCGAGGTCTGGCGCATGAATGGATCGGGCACCTGCACGCGGGCCCAGGCCGGAAGGCGGTGGGGCCGGAGTCCCCCGGCCGTCCGCTCGATCTCGACCGCACCGCGCACCGCGATCCGGGAGAGGTCGACCTCGCTCAGCCCGCCGGAGCTCATGCCCGGTCGACGACCCGGCCGTCGGCGTGCACGTCGACGAGGCGGTCGCCGACGCGGAGCCCGCGGAGCACCGCATCGGGATCGAGTGCAGCGACGCATCCGTGCACCTCGCCCAGGCCGACGACGCCGGGCGCCGCGCCGAACAGGGACTCGATCACCAGCGCGACGTAGGCACCCGACGACGAGCACGCCCAGTCGTTGATGTACGGGAGCTGCGGCGGGGCCTTGCGTGCGCCGCCGCTGAGGAGCGGCTGTGCCTCGGCGACGAAGTGCGCCTGCCCGGGAGGGCCCTGGTTGGCGCTGCGGGCGAGGCCGGGCAGCCAGTCGAGTGCGACCTCCGGCTCGCCCAGCGCGACGAGCGCCCGAGCGGCATCGGCCGGCCAAGCCGCGTACGCGCCGTTCCACTGGTGGTCGGGGCGCACGCTGTACGAGGCGTCGGGATCCCAGGGCGAGAGCGCGCGGAGCCACTCGGGCGTCTGCAGCTCTCGCCGGAAGAAGTCGACCATCTCCCGACGGGTCCGCTCGTCGAGGTCCTCGGGGATCGACGTCCCGACGATGTTGAAGTCGTAGCAGTGGCGCACCGGCAGCCTGGTGCCGTCGGGTTGGCCCGCCGCGAAGAATCCCTCGCCCGGCAGGTACAGCTCCATGACCGCCTCGACGAGCTCGTCTGCCTCCGCACGCAGCTCGGCCGCGGCATCCGTATCGCCGCGCGACTCGAGGAGGTCGGCGGTCACGCGCAGGTTCCACACGTTCGCGGCGTTGAAGCTCGCGACCTCGTGGGTGTACGAGCTCACGCACTCGAGCAGGTTCTCGATCTCGCCGTAGTCGGCGAGCTTCGATGCCCGCCGCAGGCCCTGCCAGGCGCGCGCCCAGAACCGCAGGTGGTCGAGCACGCTGCGGCCGTCGCCGAACTCCTCGTCGAGGAAGCCGTCGTCTCCCGTGAAGCGGACGTAGTCGCGCACGAGCCGGGTCATCGCGTAGTCGTTCACCGAGTACCACTGGCCGACGGGGCCGCCGGTGAGCGACGACGTGCCGAACAGCGTGTGCGTATCGCTCGTGATCCAGTGCGCGAGCTGGCGCCGCATCGCCTCGGGGTCGAGGAGCGCGTGGGTCACCGAGCTCAGGCTGAAGTCCCAGAGGAAGGTCGTCGTCGCCCAGTAGTTCGGCATCAGCGTGTCGTAGCTGCGGCCGAGCACGTTGCCCTCGTAGTCGCGACGGAAGTAGAGGATGCCCAGGATGCCCCACCAGTAGAGACGGGACAACGCCTCGGACGAGGTCTCGAGCACGGGCAGGTGGCCCGAGAACTCGCGGTTCCCCGGCGTCACGGCCGCCTCGAGCTGCGTGTTCCAGTACTGCTCGGATGCCTCGACCGCCCCCTCCACGTCGTCGACCACGGCGTCGTACGCCTCGACCGCGGCCTCGCGGGTCCTGCCGACGGCGTGCACGTAGCCGAAGCGTCGCTCGGCGCCCGCCGGAACGTCCAGCACCACCGTGACGTCGCCGCCCCGGCCCATGCCGCCGATGCCGACCATGAACTCCTCGGACGCCGGCGCGACGCCGCTCAGGCGGGCGATCGCCGGGAGGTCGACGCCCTGCACGCTCCACGCGGTCCCGGCGTCGTCGGCGAACACGAGCCGCGATCCGTCGACGGATGCCTCGTTCTTCGCGCTCGGCGACTCGGGCGCATTCCACGCGTCATCACCGCGGACCACGCGGGCGGCGAGCGAGAGCATGACCTCGACCGCGCGGCGCTCTGCGCCGGTGTTGCGCACCCGCATGTCGATCGCGACCGCGGTGCGGCCGGGCACGACCACGGTCGTGGTCTCGAGCACGAGGCCGGGCAGCTCCGTCCGACGCACCACTCGGTCGGGACGCCATTCGTGCGTGATCGGCGCACCGTACGACTTCAGGATGCGGCCGTCGATGAAGCACACCGCCGTGGTGGCGAGCCCCTGCGACACGGGCGGGAACTGGACGCCGGTCACCGAGGTCAGGTCGTGGTCGACCCGCACCGTGCCGAGGTGATTCGTCAGGCCGGAGGGCGCGACCATGTCGTCGAAGTGGTGCGTGACCGGATCGGCGGCCAGGTGGTCGACCGTGGGGATGTGGGACGTGCGGGTGAACACGGGCGGACTCCTAGTACTGGCCGAGGGCGAGGCCGCGGGCGAAGAACTTCTGGGTGAACAGGAACAGCACGACCGTCGGCAGCGACACGAGCACCGCCGCGGCGAGCACGGTCGACATCTGCGCACCGCCGTAGGTGCTCTGCATGCCCGCCAGCGTCGTCACGATCGGCCGGACGTCGTCGGACTGGCTGAGCGTGAGGCCGAGCAGCAGGTCGTTCCAGATGAACGTCGCCTGGAGGATGAAGATCGCCACCAGCGCGCTGGAGGCCATCGGCAGGTAGATCCGCGAGAAGATCCGCCAGGTGCTCGCGCCGTCGAGCACCGACGCCTCGAACACGTTGTGCGCGACGCCGGTGAAGAAGTTGCGCATGACGAACGCGGAGAACGGGATCGAGATCGCGGTGTACACGATGATCATGCCGACCTGGGTGTCGTACAGGCCGACCCGCGAGTACGCGTCGAAGAGCGGCAGCAGCACCATCTGCAGCGGGAAGACAGTGCCGCCGAAGATCACGACGAACCAGAGGAACCCGTGCTTGAGCCGGAGCGCGACGATCGCGAAGCCGGCCGCGGCGCCGACCACGACCGCGATGATCGGCGAGACCACCGCGTAGGTCAGCGTGCTCACGACGCTGTCGCTCAGGCCGGAGAGCTGCATCGCGTCGGCGATGTTGGCGAACAGGGAGAAGTCGGTCGGGATCCACGCCTCGGTGGAGGTGAAGGTGGCCGGCGACTTGCTCGCGTTGATCACGAGGAGGTAGACGGGGAGCAGCCAGACCACCCCGAGGACGACGAGGACGGTGGTGCGGAGGATTCTCGACATGGGCTACATCTCGTGCTTCTTGGAGAGCTGCTGGCGGAGGTAGAGCACCGAGGCGAGCAGCGTGACGATCGAGAGGAAGACGGCGATCGCGGACCCGAGCCCGTAGTCGCTGTTGACGAACGTCTCGCGATACATGGTGAGCGCGAGCGTCTCGGATGCCCGGCCGGGGCCGCCCTTCGTCATCGAGAGCACGATGTCGAAGGTCTTCAGGCTGGCGACGATCGAGAGCCCGACGACCACCGCGGTGAGCGGTCGGAGCATCGGCCAGAGGATGCTCGTGAAGAGGCGGACGCCCGTGGCGCCGTCGACGCGGGCCGCCTCGAGCGGCTCCTTCGGAATGGACTGGAGCCCGATCGTGAACAGGAGGGCGTTCACGCCGACGCCCTGCCAGGCGGCCGCGATGATCATCACGAAGGTGTTCAACGGGGCATCCACGAGCCAGCGGGGCGGATCGGTGATGCCGATCACCGCGAGGGCCTGGTCGAGGGCTCCGTTGCTCGAGAGGATGAACGACCAGATGACGCCGACGCCGATGCCCGAGACGGCGTACGGGATGAGGAACGGCAGTCGGAGCCAGATGCCGCCGGGCAGGTTCCACGTCAGCAGGGCGAGCGCGAGGCCGATGCCGACCGGGATGAGCAGCGTGCCGCCCACCCACAGCAGGGTGTTCATGAGCGACCCGACGAACGAGGGGTCCGTGAACATCTCGACGTAGTTGTCGAGCCCGACGAACTCGGGGTCTCCGAGGCCGTTGTACTCGGTGAAGCTGAGGAACGTCGTCCAGAGCAGGGGCAGGTAGAGCAGGACGGCCACCAGCAGCACGCCCGGGGCGATGAACCCCCGTGCAGCCCCCTGGTAGGGCGTCTTCCGGCGCCGGGCGGGGTGGTGCGGGGCCTCGGCGAGGCCCCGCACCTCCTGCTCCCGCTCGGGCGTCTGCAGGATGGCCATCATCGAACTACTTCTGGTCGGCCCAGTACGTGTCCGCCTCGGCCTGGATGGCCTCGAGGAACGGCATGGGGTCACCGGGGTTGGCGTTGAACGCGCCGAACTGCTCGAGCGCGACGGTGAGGATGGGCGTGGGCGTCGCCTCGAAGTATCGCGTGAACAGCGAGTGCTCGCCGTCGGCGACCGTGGTGCCGAGCTCGGAGAGCATCGGGTCCGCGACGGTGGCCTTCGGGTTGAAGGCGACGTCGCCGCGGGCGGCGTTCCACGCGGTCTGCGCGTCGGCCGACATCCACCACTCGGAGTAGGCGAGGCCGAGGTCCTTCTGCTTCGAGTTCTCGGCGACGCAGAGCGGGCCGGACTCCACCGAGACCGGCGTCGTGCCGAGGTCGCCGTTCACCGCGGGGATCACGAACATGTCGTAGTCCTCACCCGAGACCATGCCGGCGCCGTCGAGCGAGCCGTTGAAGAACGATCCGAAGTTGATCATCGCGAAGTCGCCCTGCTTCAGGCCGACCGCGGGGTCGACCGTGCTGCCGGCGTCGCTGAACCAGCCCTTCTCCTGCTCGTCGAGCCAGATGTTCATGATGTCGACGATCTCGGGGTCGGTGTACTTCACGTCACCCGTCGAGAGGCCCTTGTACAGCTCGGGGTCGGTGCCCGCGACGAGCTGCTGGAACCACTGGAAGGTGAACAGCGTGCTCGTCTGGTAGTACGGCGTGACGCCGGCGTCCTTGAGCTTCGCCGCCGCCGCGTCGAGCTCCTTCCAGGTCGTCGGCTCCTCGATGCCCTGCTCCTCGAAGATCTTCTTGTTGTAGTACATGACCCAGTAGGCGATGTTCATGGGCACGCAGTACTGCTTGTCGTCGATCGTGTACTCGTCGCGCAGGCCCTCGGTCGCCCAGCCCTCGTCGATGGCTGTGTCCCAGAGGTCGGTGGTCTCCGCGACGAGGCCCTCGTCCACGAGCTGCTCGAGCGAGTCACCGGTGTGCCAGGTGAACAGGCCCGGGCTCTTGTCGGTGCGGAACGACTGCTTGATGAACGCGTCGTACTGCTGGGCGTCCGAGTAGCCCGTCGTGTTGAGGGTGATGTCGACTGCCTCTTCGCTCGTGGCGTTCAGCTCGTCGAAGTCGGGCTCCCACGCCGCCTTGTCGGTGTAGAAATCGAGCGCGCCCGTCGTGGCGCCCGCCTCGGCGCCGCCGTTCCCGCTGCCCGAGCAGCCGGTCAGCAGCATCGTGGTCGCGGCGAGCGCGGCGACGCCGGCTCCGACCATCCGTCGTGACTTCACTGGAACTCCCTTGTCCTGAGATTTGGTATCGTTACCAACCCCCGCGCAAAAATATCAACTCTCTCGAGCGGACGCAAGGCGGTGAGGTGGCCTGCGGCGAGTGCCGCGGTGCTGTGGTGCTGCAAAGCCGGTGTTCAATTGTGGAGTGTTCAGTTGTGGGCTTGCTGAGGCTCAGGCGTCGCTCGTCCGCGTGCCGCGGACGTACGCCTTCACCGTCCCGAAGCGCTCGCTCCGGGAGTTCGCGGTCCGTCGGATGAGGTACGGTCCGACGGCGGCCGGGACGATGAACGTCTCGGCGTAGTGCACGACGTAGGGCGCGAACGCCCCGGTCGGGCTCACGATCTCGACCTCGTCGCCCTCGACCAGGTTGAGCACGTTGACCGTGCCCTCGGTGTCGTGGGCGGCCTCCTGCTCGAACCAGTGCCGGCGGACCTCGATGAACTCGAGCTCGTGCAGGCCGGTCCGCTCCTCGACGAGACCCGGCTCGCGCCGGAGCTCCTCGACCTGGCCGACCAGGTTCCGCTCCACCCATTCGGTGTCGCGTTCCCACTGGATGTTCTGCTCGCCGTGGTCGAGGTGCACCGGGCGCGGCACGCCGTCGAGTCCGACGCGGCCCCAGTCCCAGAGCTTGAACGTGAAGATGAACGGCGTCGCCGAGATCTCGAGGACCATCGAGTTCGCGCCCGAGCAGTGCACGGTGCCCGCCGGGATGGCGAAGTGGTCGTGCTTGCGCGCCGGGAACACGTTCACGTACTTCTCGGCGTCGAAGGGATGCTCCCCGTCGGTCGCCGCGCGAAGCGCCGCGAGCATCTCGTCGGCGTCGACACCCGACTTCAGGCCGAGGTAGACGACCGCGTCCTCGTCGGCGTCGAGCATGTAGTAGCTCTCGTCCTGCGTATACGCCATGCCGAACGTGTCGCGGATGTACTCCGTGAGCGGGTGCACCTGCAGCGAGAGGTTGCCGCCGCCCATGGTGTCGAGGAAGTCGAACCGGATCGGGAACTCGGCGCCGAAGCGGGCGAAGGTCCGCTCCCCGAGGAGCTCGCGGGGCCGGCTGAGGACGAGGTCCATCGCCGGGATCTCGACGATCCGCCCCGCCGCCTCGAGCAGCAGCGAGTTCTCCTCGGGCACGCAGTCGAAGCACCACGCGTAGTTCGCCATCGACGGGTCGAGGTCGAGCGTGCTCTTCATCCACTGTCCGCCCCACACGCCGGGGTCGAAGAACGGGACGACGCGGAACGGTGCCGTGGCCGCATCGGAGAGCGCCTGGCGGAAGTCGCCGCCGCGCACGGCGCCGGCCACGTCGAGCGCGGCGTTGCCGTCGACGAGCAGGTCGATCCGGTCGAAGAGGGTGCGCTTGTGCCGATCCGCGGTGCGCCACTCGACGAAGAAGCCGCGCTTGTACTTGCGGAGGATGTCCTCGTCGCCGTTGTCGGCGCGCCAGTTCGTTGCACCCGCACGCAGGCGCTGCTGGATCTCCCAGCGAGCGAGGTCGACCAGGACGAGCGCATCGGCGCGGCGTCCGGCGGCCAGATCGGCGCCCCACCCGACGATCACCGTCGGCCCGGTCCGCTCCTCGATCCGACGCTGCAGGGCGGCGAGGCGCTGCGCATCGTAGAACTCGTCGACCGTGAAGTGGCTCATGACGCCGAACACGCGGTCGTCGGTGAGGTTGCGCGCGATGAGGGCGTCGATCACGGCGCGGTCGGCCGCAGCCTCGTCCTCGACGTCGATGACGTCGGCCTCGGGCAGCACCTGCCGGATCCGGTCCGCGATCGCCGCGACGTCCGCGCCCGGGTACACGTCGACGGCGACGAGCGGATGCCCCGTCGCGGTCGTCGCCATGTCCATCGCGGCGCGCCAGGCCTCGTCGCCGACGAGCACCTCGCTGCCCTCGGGCAGGGACACGGTGGGCAGCTTCACGTAACTGCTCCGGTCGTCGAGCAGGTATTCCTCGAGCGGGATCTGGCGGGAGTCAACGGTCGTCATGGCCGTCCTTCGTCGTGCGGTCGGTGGTGCTGGTGCTGGCGGGGTCGAGATCGTGGGCGGCGAGCGCCGCGAGTCCTCGCAGGACCGAGGTGGCCGGGTCGTCGGGCGTGACGAACGTCGGGCGGAACGACGAGGACCAGAGATCGGCGTGAACCCGCTCGCGAAGTGCCGGCAGGATGACGTCGGCGGCGCGCATGACGCCGCCGGTCACGACGACCACCTCGGGGTCGAAGGCGTGGCACTGCGTCACGATGACGGCGGCCCAGGCACGGAGGTACCGGTCGAGGATCGCAGCGGACTCGGGCTCCCGACGGGTCTCGACGAGGTCGCGGATGCCGATGGTCCCCGTCTCGGCGAGGCGAGCGGCAAGCGCGGCGCCGAGTGCGAGGTCGCCGGCTGCGGCATCCGTCGCCAGTGCCCACGTGCTGGCGAGCGCCTCGGCGCAACCGAGGTTGCCGCAGGGGCAGCGGGGCCCGTCGAGGTCGACCGTCACGTGGCCGCCGAGGATCCCGGCGTGGCCGTGGCGTCCGCGGACGATGCGTCCGTCGAGGATCGCGGCCGTTCCGATGCCCGTGCCGAGGACGATGAGGACGGCGTCCTGCTCGCCTCGCGCGCTGCCGTCGGCGAGCTCGCCGATGAGGGCGGCGCGGGCGTCGTTCTCGACGACGGCGGGGCATCCGAATCGAGTGCGGGACCACGCCGAGAGATCGAGGTCGTGCAACTCGGCGTACTTGCCATGCGCCGCGATGAGGCGCGAGGCCTCGGGGTCGACGATGCCGGGGACGGCGATGCCGACCGCGTCGGCATGCTCGCCGTCGAGGAGCCGGTCGATACGGCCGCCGACCTCGTCGAGCCCGATCCCTCCGTCGACGGCGGTGAACTCGTCGGCCACGACGACGCGGCCGTGCTCGAACACGCCGAGCTTGACGGCGGTGCCGCCGAGGTCGATGGCCACGGTGCGCATGCGTCCTCCTGATCGTCGTGGTCGAGTTTGGTATCGTTACCATAACCGGCGGTCCGCAATCGCGCAAGTCCGATCGGGGAGGCCGGGCCGGGCGAGCCTCGGAGCAGCTCGGCGCGGCGCGTCAGCCGACGGCCGGCGCGAGGCGCACGGGCATCTCGACGAGTCGCGCGGGCCCACGATGGCGATCGCCGTTGCCGAGTCGTGACAGCAGCAGCTTGGCCGCCTCCCGCCCGAGCTCACGCGGGTCGTGGTCGACCACCGTGACCGGGACGGGCATGAGCCCGGCGAGTTCGAAGTCGTCAAAGCTGACGAGCTCCGGCAGGTCCGCAGCGTCGGCGCCCGCCCGGAGGCGCCGGCCGATCTCGTGCAGCGCGCCGATGCTGTTGCGGTTGTTCGCGCTGAAGATGGCCGTCGGCGGCTCGTCGAGGTCGAGCAGCCGCCGAGTCGCCTCACTGGCCGAGTCGGCGTCCTGCTGCTCGCGCAGCACGAGGGCCGGGTCGAGCGGAATGCCGCGCTCCTCCAGCGCGTGGAGGTAGCCCTCGTAGCGGCGGCCGCCCGTGAACGCGGAGCTGACGTTCCCGAGGTACCCGATGCGGGTGTGGCCCGCGTCGAGCAGCGCGAGCGTGCCGCGATACGCGCCGCCCACGTCGTCCAGGAGCACGGCGTCGACGTCGAGGCCATAGATCCGGCGCGAGGCGAGGACCAGCGGCACGTCGCCGAGGCGCTCGGGCCGCAGGTGATCGGACGGACCGCCGGACGGGACGAGTACGAGGCCCTCGACCTGACGGCCCAGGAAGTCCGCGACGAGCTGGCGCTCGCGAGCGGGGTCGCCGCCCGTGTTCCCCAGGATGATGCGACGTCCGGTCGCGGCGACGGCCTCCTCGACGCCGAGCGCGAAGTTGCCGTAGTACGGATTGCCGAGGTTCGTGATCGCGACCCCGATGAGCCCGCTCGTCTGCCCGGGCCGGAGGCTCCGGGCGTTCTCGTTCCGGCGGTAGCCGAGCTCGCGGACCGCCTCGAGCACGCGCTCCTGGATCTCGGGACGCACGTTGGCGCCGCCGGCGAGGGTTCGGGAGACCGTCATCGGGCTCACGCCCGCACGCAGCGCGACCTCCTTGATGGTCGGCTGCTTGCCGGGGTGGGCGACACCGACCATGGCCGGCCTCCTCTCGCGTCGTCGCCGGACTACGGTAACCCGTCGCGCGGTCTGGTGGCGCTCCGTGCGACGAAGGGGCTATGCAGGCGGATCCTCTCGCTGCTACGCTCCCGTGCTTGATAACGTTAACAGGAACGGGGCCTCACCGCATCCGTTCCGCGGTCCGGCGACGCTGCCGGAGGGGAGCACTCAGGTATGCCTCAGCGAATTCAATCCCGATCAACGCGCCTCGCGATCGCCTCGACGGTGAGCGCACTCGCCCTCGTCGGCGCATCCGTGCCGATGTCCGCGACCGCCGCCCAGACCTGCGCCGACATCTCGGCACAGGTCGACACGGAGCTGCGCGACCGATTCGGCACGTACGGCGACACCGCAGGTCGATGGACCGGGGCGGACTCGGCGTACAGCGTCGAGCTTCCGGATGGCCGGATCGCATGGATCTACTCGGACACGTTCCTCGGGGAGGTAGACGAGGACCACGGCCGCCCGCTCGACTCGATGTTCATCCACAACTCGATCAACGTCGACGACGATGGCGAGATCACGACCTTCACAGGCGGCACGCCCGAGGCGCCCGAGTCGCTCGTCAAGGTCCCCGGTGGCGACGAGGGCCAGGACTGGTACTGGTTCGGCGACGCGACCGTGCACGGCGACGAGCTGCAGGTCATGCTCGTCGAGTTCGTGAAGACGGGCGACACGATGTGGGACTTCAGGTTCGCCGGCAACGGCGTGGCGACGTTCGACGCCTCGACGCTCGAGCTGCGCTCGATCGACGAACTGGCGACGAACGGGGTCAACTGGGGTTCGGCGATCTACGAGAACCCGGACGACGGCTACACCTACGTGTACGGCGTCGAGGACCTCGGCCTGCAGAAGTTCGCCCACCTCGCTCGGGTGGCCGGCGGCGACCTCGCCGACGACACCTGGGAGTACCTCGGCGAAGCCGGATGGTCCACCGACCCGGCCGCAACGAAGCGCATCCTCGAGGGCGTGTCGAACGAGTTCAGCGTGAGCCGATACCAGGGCCGCTACACCCTCGTCACGGGCGACGCGACGGAGATCCTCAGCTCGAAGGTCGTCATGTACCGCAGCGACAGCCTCGAGGGACCGTTCACGGGCAAGACGGTCCTGTACACCACGCCCGAGACGAGCGGCAACGTCTTCACGTACAACGCGAAGGCGCACCCCGAGCTCGGAGACGGCCACACGCTGCTCGTCACGTACAACGTGAACAGCTTCGACACGAACGACCTCTACGTCGACGTCGACAACTACCGCCCGCGCTACGTCGCGGTCGACACGAAGGTGAAGAACGGCCAGTGCGTGAGCTGACGAGCCGCGAAACGACGGATGCCCCGTGCCGAGCGAATCGGCACGGGGCATCCGTGTGTTCAGGTGACGCGGGTCACCTCACGCAAGTGGCGCCCGAACGGGCGCGAGCACTTACTTGAGGGTGACGGTCGCACTCAGCGTGTGCTGCCCTCCTCGAGGGCGGCCACTACTTGAGGGTGACGGTCGCGCCGGCCTCCTCGAGGGCGGCCTTCGCCTTGTCGGCGGTCTCCTTGTTCGCGCCCTCGAGCACGGCCTTGGGAGCACCGTCGACGACGGCCTTGGCCTCGCCGAGGCCGAGCGAGGTGAGCTCGCGGACGACCTTGATGACCTGGATCTTCTTGTCGCCGGCAGCCTCGAGGACGACGTCGAAGGAGTCCTTCTCCTCGACCTCTTCAGCAGCAGCGCCAGCGCCACCGGCGGCCGGAGCGGCAACCGCGACGGGGGCGGCGGCGGTGACCTCGAAGGTCTCCTCGAACGCCTTCACGAACTCCGAGAGCTCGATGAGGGTCAGGCCCTTGAACTGCTCGAGCAGCTCCTCAGTGGACAGCTTCGCCATGATTTTCTCCTTTGGGTTTCTCGTTACTCACCGCTTGAGAGGCTCGCGCCTACGCAGCGGACTCCTGCTTCTCACGCAGCGCGTCGACCGTGCGGACGGCCTTCGACAGCGGTGCGTTGAACAGATATGCGGCTCCGAACAGCGAGGCCTTGAAGGCGCCGGCGAGCTTCGCCAGGAGCACTTCGCGGGACTCGAGGTCGGCGAGCTTGCCTACCTCTTCGGCGGTCAGGGGCTTGCCATCGAAGTAGCCGCCCTTGACCACGAGGAGGGGGTTCGCCTTGGTGAAGTCACGCAGCGACTTCGCGACGGCGACCGGGTCGCCGTGCACGAAGGCGATCGCCGACGGGCCCTTGAGCTCGTCGTCGAACGCCGTGATCCCGGCGTTGTTCGCCGCGATCTTGGTCAGCGTGTTCTTCACCACGGCGTAGCTCGCGTCCCCACTGATGGACTTGCGCAGCTCCTTGAGCTTCGCAACAGTGAGGCCGCGGTATTCGGTCAGCAGAACGGCGGTCGAGCTCTCGAACCTCTCGGTGAGCTCGGCAACCGCGGCTTCCTTGTTCGCCATGGCCACTCCTTGTGTCTTCAACGTGCATCGCGGTGGCGGTGCACGGCCTCGGAGCGCTGGAAGAATTCGGAGCGAAAGAAAAAAGCTCCGGCGCAGACGCGCGGAGCTCGGCCCGATTCGATCGGGAAGTCTTCGTCACACCTGCGTGGGCTCCTGCTTTCGCAAGACTTCGGTCGCATCCACTGCTGTGATCGACACAGTCGCGGGCGCGACGACCAACGGTCTTCGGCTCCGTCAAGGGTAGCGGATGCCGCGAGTCACGCCAAATCGCAGCGGTGCGGCACCGAATCGACGTGGTCGCCCGATCGGCCCCGCACTAATATGAGGATGCCTCAGTGCAGCCCCCGATGCGTCGTGCTCCATCCAGATCGAGACTATGGCCACTGCGGGCGACGTGCCCCGAGCCCCGGAGCATCCCGTCGGCGCCCGTGATCAATCGAAGGATCCGATCATGAACACTGACAGCGCCACCGGACGGGTTCCCGAGGGCCCGACCGGCCGGCAGATCATCACGTTCGCCCCGGTGGACGACGCGACCGCGACCCGTGAGCTGCGCGACGTCGCGGGCTTCGACATCGGGACGCCGCGGGGGCTCGACGACCCCGCCGCGGTGGCGACGAACGACGTCTACCTCGACAAGCTCGGCATCGCCATCGTCGACTCCGCGCCCGAGCAGCTCGGCGCGCTCTCGCGCGCGTTGGGCGACTCGGCCAGCCCGATCATCGCCGTCGAGCCCGAGGTCTACGTGTACCCGTTCGACACGATCGACGCCATGGACGCGCCACCCACCCCGATGGCGGACGACGCGGACACCGATTCCGACGACGACGAGGTCGACGCTGCGGAGACCTACGTGGACACCGACACGTACGCGTGGGGCCTCAAGGCGGTGCGCGCCGTGCCGCCGATCCTCGCCACGGCGCCCTGGGCGGGCGCCGGCATCCGGATCGCGGTGCTCGACACGGGCATCGACCTGGGCCACCCCGACTTCGCAGGGCGCGTGCTCGCGAGCCAGTCCTTCATTCCGGGCGCCGCGGTGCAGGACGGCCACTCGCACGGCACGCACTGCGCGGGAACGGCCGCGGGGCCGAAGAGCCCTCCGGGCACGCAGCGCCGCTACGGCGTCGCGCACGGCTCGCGTCTGCTCATCGGCAAGGTGCTGAGCGACCAGGGCAGCGGCACGAGCGGCCAGATCCTGGCGGGCATCCAGTGGGCCGTCGAGCAGGGCGCGCACGTCATCTCGATGTCGCTGGGCTCGCGCGTCGCCGTCGGCCAGACGTACTACACGTACTACGAGCAGGCGGCGACCGCCGCGCTGAACGCCGGGGCGCTGATCGTCGCCGCCGCGGGCAACGACGGGTGGAGCCCCGTGGGCGCACCCGCCAACAGCCCGTCGGTGCTCGCGGTCGCAGCCCTCGACCAGGCGCTGCAGCGTGCGCCGTTCTCGTGCGTCGCCCTCAACGGCAACGGCGGCGAGATCGACATCGCGGCGCCGGGCGTGGCGACGTACTCGTCCATCCCGGTCGCCAAGGGCTCGTACGGGTTCAAGAGCGGCACGAGCATGGCCACGCCGCACGTCGCGGGTGTCGCCGCGACGCTGGCTCGCAAGACCGGCCTGCGCAGCCGGGCGCTCTGGCAGGAGCTCGTGCGCACGGCCGTGCCGCTCCCCCAGTCCGCCCAGGAGGTGGGCGCGGGGCTCGCGGTCGTCCCGACGCGGCGCCGTCCGGTCTGGGACTACCAGCCGATGCCGTGGCGACCCGGCCCGATCATCGACCCCGGCCCGCTC
The DNA here is from genome assembly GCF_008122505.1 of Agromyces mariniharenae. Taxonomy (NCBI): domain Bacteria; kingdom Bacillati; phylum Actinomycetota; class Actinomycetes; order Micrococcales; family Microbacteriaceae; genus Agromyces; species Agromyces mariniharenae. The sequence continues at coordinate 1,021,470 of NZ_VSSB01000001.1, forward strand.
GAGCCGCGACCGCTCCCCTCGGCGCGACGATGACCGGATCGGATGCCGCGGGCGACCGGGTGCACGTGACCGTGCAGGGTCGGGGGGTCGACGACGTGCTCCCCGACCTGCTCGACGCGGGACTCGAAGTCGACGAGGCGCTCGGCGGGCTCGGCATCGTGACCGGGCGCGCGGCGCCCGACGCGGTCGAGCGGCTCCGCGGCATCCCCGGGGTCACGGTCGAGCCCGAGAGCGGCGTGCAGCTGCCGCCGCCGGATGCCCCGGTGCAGTAGCAACGGCGAGCGGATGCCGCGGCGCGACGTCGCGGCATCCGCCATCGGGAGCCGGGCCCAGCTGACGGGCCCGGCTCCTCGCCTCGTGTGCGGAGACGCAATGCACGGGAACAGTTGACCGCGGTCATTGGTTGACAGAAAGCAACGATTTCTTTATAGTTGACATCTATCAACATTCTTGGAGCAGAACCAGACGTGACCGCAACCACCGAAACCCCCTCGCTCGAGGCCGAGCGCTCGCACCGTGAGGTGCTGACCGCGCTGTCGGGCCTCATCATGGGCATGTTCGTCGCCGTGCTCTCGGGCACGGTCGTCTCGACGTCGATGCCGATCATCATCGCCGACCTCGGCGGCGACCAGTCCGCCTACACCTGGGTCATCACCGCGAGCCTGCTCGCGACCGCCGTGTCCACCCCGATCTGGGGCAAGCTCGCGGACCTCCTCGACCGCAAGGTGCTGCTGCAGCTCGCACTCGGCCTGTTCGTGGTCGGCACCGCGATCGCCGGCTTCGCGCAGGACACGGGCATGCTCATCGGCGTGCGCGTCATCCAGGGCATCGGCGCCGGCGGCCTCATGTCGCTCGTCATGATCGCCGTGGCGCTCATCATCTCCCCCCGCGAGCGCGGCAAGTACATGGGCATCGTCGGCGGCGTCATGGCGATGGCCACCATCGGCGGCCCGCTGCTCGGCGGCGTCGTCACCGACGCGTTCGGCTGGCGCGCCAACTTCTTCCTCGGCATCCCCTTCGCGATCGTCGCGATCATCCTGATCCAGCGCACGCTGCACCTGCCGAAGAGCACCCGCACGAAGGTCAAGATCGACTACGTGGGCGCCGTGCTGCTCGCCGTGGGCGTCTCGCTCCTGCTCATCTGGGTCTCGATGGGCGGCAACCAGTTCGAGTGGAACTCCATGACGAGCTTCGTCATGATCGGCATCTCCGCCGCCGCCATCATCGGCTTCGTCATCACGGAGTTCCTCGTCGAGGAGCCCATCGTTCCGATGAGCCTGTTCCGGAACCGCACGTTCACGCTCGCCGTGATCGCCTCCATCTCGGTCGGCGTCGCGATGTTCGCGACCAGCGTGTTCCTCGCGCAGTACTTCCAGCTCGCCCGGGGTGCGACCCCGACGGAGTCCGGCCTCATGACCATCCCGATGGTCGTCGGCCAGATGGGCGCCTCGATCGGCATCGGCGCGCTCGTGAGCCGGTTCGGCAAGTGGAAGGGCTGGATGCTGCTCGGCTCCGCGCTCATCGTCGCGGGCGTCAGCCTGATGTCGACGCTCCGCTACGACACCGACTTCCTCTGGGTCTCGGTCTACATGGTCGTGCTCGGCGCCGGCCTCGGCATGGTGATGCAGAACCTCACGCTCGTCGTGCAGAACGACACCCCGGTGTCGCAGCTCGGCGCGGCCAGCTCGAACGTGAACTTCTTCCGCTCGATCGCCGGCACCATCGGCGTGACGATCATGGGCTCGGTGCTGGCCACCCAGGTGACCTCGCACGTGAAGGACGGCCTCGCGTCGTTCACGCCGACCTCGCCCGAGGAGGTCTCGGCCCTGCAGGGCCTCGCCGGCGGCGGCGTGCCGCACGTCTCCGAGCTGCCCGACGCGATCCGCGTGATCGTCGAGAGCGCCTACGGCCACGGCATCGCCGACGTGTTCATCATCGCGATCCCGCTCGCGGTGCTGAGCCTCATCGCGATCGCCTTCCTCCCCAACAAGGCGCTCTCGCGGCAGACCCACGCCGAGAAGCTCGAGGAGGAGGCCGAGCAGGTCGCCATCGACCTCGCCGAGGCCGAGATCGCCGCCCCGGTGTCGTCGTCGGTCGGGCTCGTCGAGGGTACCGACGGCGAGGCGTCGGACGAGCGCGAGCCGGTCGACCGCGAGCGCGGCCGCGCCGCGTCGGGGAGCGCTCGATAGCATGATCACCATGACCGCCGAGCCCGCCGTCGACGAGGCCATCGCGCGCGTCGAGGAGCAGCTCGGCGTCGTGTTCAACCGGGCCCGGCTCGTGTGGAAGCAGGCGGCGGAGCAGATCCACCCCGACCTGCAGCCCGCCGGCTACAAGGTGCTCTCGACGATCACCCGGCTCGGGTCGACCACCGCGCACGTGCTCGCGACCGAGCTCGACATGGACAAGAGCGTCGTGAGCCGGCAGGTGCGGGTGCTCGAGGACGTGGGGCTCGTCGAGAGCCTGCCCGACGAGCGCGACGGTCGCATCCGGGTGCTCCGGCCGACGGCGACCGCGGTCGAGCGCATCTCGGCGGTGCGGGCGAGCAACCAGGCCCGCGTCCGCGCGGCGCTCGAGAACCGCTCCGTCGAGGAGCTGGGCACCTTCGCCGAGATGCTGCGGGTGCTCGCCGAGGCCTAGTCGTCCCCGACTCGCGAAGGGCCGGTCCCCCATCGGGACCGGTCCTTCGCCGTGCCCGGCGTCGGTGGCCGGTGCGAGACTCGCGACATGGAAGTCATCCACGTGAATCCACCGACGCTGCACACGAGCCCGGCGTTCAGCCAGGGCGTGCTGGTGCGCGGCGACCACGACCTCCTCCAGGTCGGCGGCCAGAACGGCACGGATGCCTCGGGCGCGATCGTTCCCGGCGGCATCGGGCCGCAGACCGAGCAGGCGATGCGCAACGTGCTCGCCGTGCTCGAGGCCGTCGGCGCCGACCAGGCCAACGTCATCCGCATGTCGATCCTCCTCGTCGAGGGCCAGTCGTTCGAGGAGGGGTTCGCCGCCGCGATGCCCGTCTGGGGGCCGCACGTCACCGCGATCACGGGCGCGCACGTCGCCGGCCTCGGGCGCGCAGACGCGCTGGTCGAGATCGAGGCGACGGCCGCGATCCCCCGCGGTTAACGCGCGCGCTCGACCGACGGCGACGACGCCGAGGCGTGCGCCGAGCCGCGCTCGGTCGTCGCCGGCAGCCGAACCGTGAAGCGCGTCGCGCCCGGCTCGCTCTCCACCGAGACCTCGCCCTGGTGCGCCTCGACGACGGCGCGCACGATCGCGAGCCCGAGGCCCGTGCTGCCCGCACGACGCGAGCGAGACGAGTCGCCACGCGCGAAGCGCTCGAACAGCGTTTCGGCGAGCTGGGGCGGGATGCCGGGTCCGTCGTCCTCGACCGTCAGTACGACCTCGTCGCCCTCTCGCTCCAGCGCGGCCACGACGCTCGTGCCCTCGGGCGTGTGCACGCGCGCGTTGGCGAGCAGGTTCATCACGACCTGGCGCAGGCGGGGCTCGTCGCCGACGACGGTGGTCGGGGCATCCGGCAGCCGCACCTCCCAGTCGTGGTCGGGCCCGGCCGCCTGGGCGTCGCCGAGCGCCTCGACGACGACGCGACCGAGGTCGACGGGAACTGACGCGAGCTCGCGGCCCTCGTCGAGGCGTGCCAGCAGGAGCAGGTCCTCGACGAGCTCGGTCATGCGCACGGACTCCGACTCGATGCGCCCGATCGCGTGCACCACGTCGGGCGGCAACTCGCCGCCATGGAGGCGCGTGAGCTCGGCGTAGCCGCGGATCGACGCGAGCGGGGTGCGCAGCTCGTGGCTCGCGTCGGCGACGAACCGGCGCACCTTCTGCTCGCTCTGCTCGCGCGCCGTGAGCGCGGAGGCCACGTGGCCGAGCATGCGGTTGAACGCGGTGCCGAGGCGTCCGACCTCGGTGCCGTCGTCGTCGACCGGGACCCGCTCGGCGAGCGCGACGTCGCCGCGGTCGAGCGGCAGCTCCGAGACGCGCTGCGCCGTCGCGGTCACCTCGGAGAGCGGGCTGAGCGCGCGGCGCACGACGACGGAGCCGATCGCGAGCGCGAGCACGAGGCCGCCCGCGGCGACGATCGCGACCGTGATCGCGAGCTGCGTGGTCTGCGCGTTCACGTCGGTCAACGGGAGCGCGAGGACGCTGCGCACCTCCGGCTGCGTCTGGACGGCGAGGGCTCGGTAGTCGCCGAGGTCGCCGGCGGTGACCGTGTGCGGGTCGCCGTCGGGCGGCACGGCCGCGAGGGCGGAGGTCGCCTGGGTGCCGGCATCGATGAGCTCGCCGCTCTCCGAGATGTACACGCCCGCAACGCTCTCGCCCGCCACGAGCACCCCCAGCGTGCCCACCGGCTGCCCCGGGACACGGAGGAACTCGAGCACCGTCGAACGCGGGTCCGTCGGGAATCCCGGGGGTGCGGCATCCGTGGCCCGCGACGCGGTCTCCCGCAGGCTCGCGTCGAGGCGTCCCACCGACGTGGTGTGGAACACGGCGACGCTGATGACTCCGATGACCGCGCTCACGGCGATGAGCAGCACCGCGACGATGGCGAGGAGCCGCCGGTGCAGGGTCCACGGCCGCCGGCGGCGGCGCGCGGCATCCGTCGTCGTGCCCGTCTCGTCGGCCTGAGCCTCCGCACGCGACACGGCGGCGTAGCCGGGGTCGCCCGGGTGGGTCATCCCGCCGCCTTCAGCATGTAGCCGGCGCCGCGCACGGTGTGGATCATGGGCTCGCGGCCCGCGTCGATCTTCTTGCGCAGGTAGGAGATGTAGAGCTCGACGACCGATTCCTTGCCGCCGAAGTCGTAGCTCCAGACGCGGTCGAGGATCTGCGCCTTCGAGAGCACGCGGCGCGGATTGCGCATGAGGAAGCGGAGCAGCTCGAACTCGGTGGCGGTGAGCTCGATGGGCGTGCCGCCGCGGGCGACCTCGTAGGAGTCCTCGTCGAGCGTGAGGTCGCCGACGACGAGCACCGGGTCCTTCGCCTGCGCGAGCGTCAGCGTCGAGCGGCGGATGAGCCCGCGCAGCCGGGCGACGACCTCCTCGAGGCTGAACGGCTTGGTGACGTAGTCGTCGCCGCCCGCCGTGAGGCCGGCGATGCGGTCGTCGAGCGAGTCCTTGGCGGTGAGGAAGAGCACGGGCGTCTCGGTGCCGTCGGAGCGCACGCGCTGCAGCACCTCGAGGCCGTCGATGTCGGGGAGCATGATGTCGAGCACGATCGCGTCGGGCCGGAACTCGCGCGCGACCTTCACCGCGCTGAAGCCGTCGGCGGCCGTGCGCACGTCCCAGCCCTCGTAGCGCAGGGCCATCTTCAGCAGCTCGGTCAGCGAGTGCTCGTCGTCCACGACGAGGACGCGCACCATGGAGCCGTCGCCCTTCGTGATCTGCGGGGCGCGGTGGGTCGTGGGGGTGCTCATGACTCCAGTATCCGCGCCGGCCTATGCGTTCCCTATGAGGTGCATGTGCGGATGCCGCGGCATCCCTCGGGGGTGACCCATAGCGACCCCAGTGGCACGTCATAGCCCGACCAAAGCCTCCGTCCATAACGTCGCGATCGGCGCCCCGTCCGGTGCGCATCCCACGACCCCGAGGATCCCCATGTTCTTCACCTACCTCCGACGCGAACTCGCGGGGCGCCGCAGGCAGACCGCGATCATCGCCATCGGGATGGCGCTCGCGATCGCCCTCGTCATGATCGTGAACGCCGTCTCGACGGGCGTGAAAGACGCCCAGGCCGCGGTGCTCGAGTCCGTCTACGGCGTCGGCACCGACCTCACCGTCTCGCAGGAGCCCACCCCGCCCGCCGAGGGCGAGGCCGGGCAGGGCCCCGGCCGGTTCGAGTTCGGCGCCGACGACGGCACGACCGAGGGCGACTCCACCGAGCTCAGCCAGTCGCGGCTCACGGCGGGCTTCGGCTCGACGACCTTCGACGCCTCGGCGCTCGACACGGTGACCGACGTCGACGGCGTCGCCGCGGCATCCGCTGCGCTGTCGCTGACCAACATGACCTTCTCGGGCGAACTGCCGCCGCGCATGCAGGCGTCGGGCCCGTCGACCGACGGCTCAGCACCCACCGAGGACCAGACGCAGCAGGCGCCGACCGGCGGCTTCGACGGCGCGGGCGGCAGCGCCTTCGACGTCGACAGCTTCACCGTGCTCGGGCTCGACCCATCGGCCGCCGCCGTCGGACCGCTCTCGGCGGTGGAGCTCGCCGACGGGCGCGGACTCGAGGCATCCGACTCGGGCCAGGCCGTGGCCGTGCTCGACGCGAACTACGCCACGAGCGCCGAGCTCGCGGTCGGCGACACCATCGACGTCGGCGGGACCGCCTTCGAGATCGTCGGCACGGTGACCTCGACGTCGGCGGATGCCGCGACGGCCTCGAACGTGTACATCCCGCTCGACCTGGCGCAGGAGCTCTCGGGGCTCGCCGACCAGGTCAGCGACATCTACGTGCAGGCCGAGTCGGCCGATCGGATCGCGGCCGTGCAGGCCGACCTCGAGGAGGCATTGCCGGATGCCACGGTGTCGACGCAGTCCGACCTCGCCGCGTCGGTCTCGGGGTCGCTCTCGACGGCGTCGAGCCTCATCGCGAACCTCGGACTGTGGCTGTCGATCGCGGTGCTCGCGGCGGCGTTCCTCATCGCGATCCTGTTCACCATCCAGGGCGTCACGCGCCGCACCCGCGAGTTCGGCACGCTGAAGGCGATCGGCTGGTCGAACCGGCGCATCACCGGCCAAGTCGCGGGCGAGTCGCTCGTGCAGGGCCTCATCGGCGGCGCCGCGGGCCTCGCGCTCGGGCTCGTCGGCATCTGGATCGTCAACCTCGTCTCGCCCACGCTCGCGGGCAGCACCGGATCGACCCTGCCCGACGGCGTCGCCGCGGGCGGACCCGGAGGTGCCGGCGGCGGTCCGTTCGGCGCCATCGCGCAGGAGGCGTCGAGCTCGGCCGAGGTGGTGCTCAACGCGCCGGTCACGGTCAGCGTGATCGCCATCGCCATCGGGCTCGCGGTGCTCGGCGGCCTGCTCGCCGGCGCCATCGGCGGCTGGCGTGCCGCGCGACTCCGCCCTGCCGAGGCGCTGCGGAGCGTCGCATGACGCCCGCGGCATACGACGCGCCGGCAGCCGGCACGCGCTGCACCGCGGCATCCGAACCGCATCGACCCGCGGCCTCGCGCACGCGACCGAACGACTGAGAAGGACGACCATGTACACGCTCGAGAACGTCTCGAAGACCTACGCGCAGTCGAAGCGCACCGTGACCGCACTGCAGGACGTGACCCTCACGATCCCGTCAGGGCAGCTCGTCGCGATCCAGGGCCCGACCGGCGGCGGCAAGTCGACGCTCCTGCAGATGCTCGGCGCGCTCGACCGCCCGTCGGCCGGCCGCATCAGCCTCGGCGACGCGGAGCTCTCGCACCTGCCCGACGGCAAGCTCGGCCGCATCCGCGCCCGGGAGATCGGCTTCGTGTTCCAGGGGTTCAACCTCATCCCCACGCTCACCGCGCAGGAGAACGTCGAGACGGCCCTCGAACCGCTCGCCGTGAGCGCAGAGGAGCGTCGCCGCCGCGCGGTCGAGGCCCTCGCCTCGGTCGGGCTGGCCGACCGCGCCGGGCACACGCCCGGCGAGCTCTCGGGCGGCCAGCAGCAGCGCGTCGCGATCGCGCGGGCGCTCGTGAAGGAGCCCGACGTGCTGCTGGCCGACGAGCCCACAGGCAACCTCGACGAGCAGACCCGCGACGAGATCATGGACCTCCTCCAGGGCCTGTGGCGGGATCGCGGCCTCACGCTCGTGATCGTGACGCACGACTCCGCCGTCGCGAAGCGCGCCGAGCGGCGACTGCACATCAAGAACGGCACCGTGACCGAGAAGGGGTGACCCGGTCACGAGTGCGAGCGGATGCCGCGGCGGAGCCCTCCCGCCGCGGCATCCGCCTGCGCGCACCGCGTCCGTCTTCTCGCGTCGCGCGCGTCGGCTCGCTCAGCCGATGCGGTAGAACCGCCAGAACGGGTTCTCGATCGGCAGCACGTCGACCCGGCCGAAGCCGGCCGCCGCCGCCCAGCGGCGCACGGTCGGCGCGCGCAGCACGGTGCCGTTCGCGACGGCGTCGGACTCGGCGGTCGTCGCGGGCAGGCAGTGCAGCACGCTCATCGCGTAGAGCATGCGCTCGATCGGGTCGGCGTCGGCGTGGAACTCGTCGGCGACCCGCTCGTCCGCCACGAGGATCGCCCCGCCCGAGCGGAGCTGCGACCGGAACGCGGCGAGCGCGTCCACGGGCCGGCCCATGTCGTGCAGTGCCTCGAAGACCGTGACGAGGTCGAAGCCGGATGCCGCGGCATCCGTCTCGCGGGACTCGACCGGACCCGCCGTGAACGCCCTGATCGCCGCGGCGGCGTCGCGGACGGCGGTCGCGTCGCCCGCGTCACCCACGAGGAACGCGACCCGGTCGGCGACCCCGGCCGCCGCGGCGTGCTCGCGCGCCTCGTCGATCGAGGCGGCGTCGAGGTCGAGGCCGATGACACGTGCCGCCGGGAACGCCGTCGCGATGGCGATCGTCGACCAGCCCGTGCCGCAGCCGGCGTCGAGCACCAGGCCTCCGGCGTCGAGCACGGCGGCGCGGTCGGGCAGCGTCTCCACCCAGGCCCGCATCTCATGCGTGAATCCGGGGCGGTTCAGCGCGCCGAGGCCCTGTCGGAGCTCGGCGCCGTACTCCTCGAAGGCGACGCCACGGCCCTGCCGGAAGTCGGCGACGACCTCGGGGAAGGCGAGCGCGACGCCGGCGAGCAGTCCCGCGACGGGCGCGGCGTGCGCCGGATGCGTCTCGTCGACGAGCACGGGCGCGTGGAGCGGGGGCAGCGAGAAGCGGCGCTCGTCGCGCCCCGCCGAGGCGTCGTCGACGCCGAGGATGCCGGCGGCGGCCTGCTGCTCGAGCCACTCCCGGGCGTAGCGCGGCGCGACGCCGGTCGTGCGCGCGAGGCGGTCGGCGGTCATCGGTCCGCGCTCGCGCAGGGTGCGGTAGAGCCCGAAGCGGCGACCGAGCTCAACGGTGAGGAGCGTCGTCGCCGAGGCGAGCATGCCGACGAGCTGCTCGGCGAACGCGCCGACGAGGGCGGCCTCCTGCTCCTCGGGCGAGGGGGCGACCGCGAGGCCGTCGACCTCGTCGACGTGACCGGCGACCTCGTCGATGACGAGGGAGGTGACACTCGCGTCCGCGCCGACTCCTGAAAACTCCGCGGCGACTCCTGAAAACTCCGCGGCGACTCCTGAAAACAAGGACACTGTGTGCTCCAGTGTGTGCCCGTCCTTGTTTTCAGGAGTCGACGGACGGGCGCCCGCGTCCTCGGCGAGCAGATGGGGGTTGAAGGTTTCGGACATCGTGTGGCTTCCTTGCATCGTCTTGCCGCCGCACGGGTGTGCGGCACGGGACGCCAGTCAACGCTGATGCGGCGAGCGGGGAATCGCCGGATCCGGCCAACCTCGCGTGGCCGGAACCGGCCAGCCCGCGGCATCCGCCGGTGTGCGGGTCGCGCTCAGATGAGCTCGTTGCGCAGCGCCCACGCGGCCGCGGCCGTGCGCGACGGCACGCCGAGCTTCGTGCGGATGTTGGCGATGTGCCGGTGCACGGTGTGGGTCGACAGCACGAGCTCGGTCGCGATCTCGGCGTCGGTCTGCCCGCGCGCGACGAGCCGCAGCACCTCGCGCTCGCGATCGGTGAGGCGAGCCGCACCGGGGCTGGAGCGGGCAGGTGCGGCCTCGACGGGCGCGCCGAGGAAGGCGAGCGTCTCGCGCACGACGGCGTCGGCGTCGCCCCGCCAGGGGAAGTGGTCGTCGCCCTCGAGCGCGACGAAGCGGGCGTTGCGGATGCGGCGGGCGACGTCCTTGCCGAGCGCGAACGGGATCGCGCGGTCGTCCCGCCGGTGCAGCACGAGCGTCGGCGCGAGCACATCGCCCAGGTGCCCCGTGGCATCGAACTCGTACACCGCCTGCAGCGACGCGAGCGCCACCTCGCGGGAGGCCGAGCGACGCTGGAACTCGACGAACTCGGCGCGTTCCTCGGCGGTCGCGTCGGGCAGGAACAGGTCGGCGAGCACGCGGGACCCGAGGCCCCAGTGCTGGTCGATGATCGAGAGCATGGCCTCGCGCGCGGCGGGCGGGGCGAGGTCGACGCCGCGGGCGTACGAGCCGTAGAGCACGAGCCGGTCGACGCGCCCGGGATGCCGCGCCGCATAGAGGGACGCCACGCCCGAGCCCGAGGAGGCGCCGAACAGCGAGATCCGTCCGGGGGCGGCCTCGTCGATGAGCGCTTCGAGCGTGTCGAGCTCCTCCTCGAGCGAGCGTGCCGGCATGCCCCCGCGGTCGGAGACGCCGGCTCCGGGCCGGTCGTACCGGACGACGGTGCGATGCTCCCCGAGCGCAGCCGTGAACCGGCGGAACCTCGCGTTGCGCCAGTCGAGCTCGAGGTGGCTCGACCACCATCCTCCGATGACGAGGGGCGGCCCCTGCCCGACGGCCGCCCACGCGATGGACGCGCCGCCGTGCTCCGCGTAGCGGATGACCTGGTCCTCGTGCTCCACGCCCCGAGTCTAGGAGGCGAGGGAAGCTCGGCGCCTACACCAGCCGCGCGAGGCGCGCCACGTCCGCGAACGCCCGCGCCCGCTCGACCTCGACGCCGAGGGGCGCCCCGGCGTGCGCGTCGACGCGTCGGGGTGCCTGCTGCAGGCCCTCGAGCACGTGCGGCAGTTCGTGGCGGTGCTCGTCGAGCAGGGCGCGAGCGCCCGCGAGCTCGGGCTCACCGTGGTCGCCGAGCAGGATCGGCACGTACTCACCGGGGAGCAGCAGCTCCTCGCGGTCGGTCGCGGGTCCCGGCACGACGCGGAGCACGCCGGCGGCGACCTGTTCGGCGAGCCACGCGCGGGCGTCGGCCTCCGGCACGCCCGCCAGTTCCGCGAACGTCGCGGCATCCACTGGTCCGGCCTCGAACAGCACGCGGTAGTAGCCGCGCTTCCTCCCGAACGCGATCGAGGCGCGCGCGACGCGCGCGATGTCGGTCGAGGCGACCGTGGCGGTGGCGACGGTGGCGATGGTGGCGGTGGTGGCCGTGCTGGACATGAGGACTCCAAGGTGGTTCGGGCCGGCCGGCGGGCCGACACCTCGATTCCACGCCCGCGGCCCCCGCCGGGGCATCGCGTGTTCGGGCCACACCGGCATGGCCGGTTCGGGCCATGCATGGCGCGTGCAGAGGCGGCGCACAGGCTGGCGACGTACGGTCGAATGGATGTCGAACCCGAACCCGAACCGCATCTTCCGCCGGCGGCGAGCCCTCGTCCTCGCCGCCGCGGCCACCACTGTCCTCCTCATGGGCGGTGGCGCCGTCGCGTGGGGCTACGCGGTCGGACAGGGTTCGAACTCGTCGGATGCGGCAGCCATCGCCGACACGACGAGCGGTGCGGCGTCCGACGCCGTCCGTGACGACACCTCCGAGAGCGCCTTCGACTGGTCGGCGCTCAGCCCGGCGGTCGCCGCCCAGCTCGAGTACGTGCACGAGCACTGGGACAGCACCGAGAGCGACGAGTTCGGCTACCTCTCCGAGAACGACTGCGTGAACTTCACGAGCCAATCGCTGCTCGCCCGCGGCTGGGTGCCCGACGACGAGTGGTGGTACGACGAGGAGGACGGCGATCCCTATTCGAGCTCCGACGCGTGGCGCAGCTCGACGGCGCTCATGTGGTACCTCGAGGACCACCCCGAGCTCGCCACCGCGCTCACCGACGACCAGCGCGACCAGGTGAAGGTCGGCGACGTCGTGCAGTTCGACTGGGACGACTCGGGCGACCGCGACCACACCGGCATCGTGACGGCCGTGATCACGGAGGCCGACGGCTCGATCTCGATCGAGTATGCGGGGCACACGGATGCCACGTGGGACCGTTCGGTGGACTGGGCCATCACCGAGTACCACCCCGGCGGCGTCGCCTACTACTGGAGCATCCCCGACTAGTCCCCCCACCGGTCGGCGCGACGGCGACGTCCCCCGAACACGCCCGATCCCGCCCTCCGGACGGGGGTCCCCGGGGGTACCGTTGTGGGGTGACCGACATCCCGTTCGCGCTGTTCGACCTCGAGTCGGTCGCACCCCGCGTGTCGGCGGCACTCCGATCCGAGCCGCACCCGCACGAACAGCGCATCGTCGCCGACGCGAGCGATCGGGTCGCCTGGCTGCGGGCGCGCTCGCAGGGCGTGACGGCGACGGATGCCGCGAAGCTCGCGTCGCGGGCCTCGGTGCGCGGCGCGGCGTACGAGAAGCTGCACGGCAATCCGCGCAGCTTCGGCGGCAGCCGGTTCACCGACCACGGTCGCACGCGCGAGCCCGTGATCGCGGACTGGGTGCGGCGGGTGCACGGCATCGAGCCGTCGTCGCTGCTGTTCCACGCGGCATCCGATCGACGGCACCTGGCGACGCCCGACGGACTGCGCGTCGCAGTCGACGGCACGCCCGAGCTGTGCGAGATCAAGACGACGTCGCGCGCGTGGCGCGGCATCCCCCGCGGCTACCTGCGCCAGGTGTGGTGGCAGCAGTACGTGCTCGGCGCCGAGCGCACGCTGGTGGTGTGGGAGCAGCACGAGGACTTCGTGCCGGTGCACCCCGAGCCGCGCTGCCGCTGGGTCGACCGCGACGACGACCAGATCGCCATCCTCGTGACCCTCGCGAACGAGCTGCTCGCCGCGCTGCGTCCCGACGAGGCGGCGAGGGCGGTCTACCGCCCGGGTGTGCTCGCGTGACGACGGTCCTCCTGCACGGACTCGGCAACGACCGCCGGCAGCCGCTGGGCCTGTTCGAGTCGGTCGTGGAGGAGACATCGGGTCCCGAGGAGCTCATCGTCGCGCCCGACGTGCGCGCCCACGGCGGGTTCCTCGCCGTCGGCGAACCAGCCGACTTCGGGATCGACCGGCTCGCGCGCGAGGTCTGCGAGCACGTGCCCGCGGCGCTGGCCGAGGCCGGACGCGGGCACCACGAGGCATCCGAGCCGGTGACGATCATCGGCATCTCGATGGGCGCCGCGATCGCGCTGCGCATCGTGCTCGACGACCTGCTGCCCGTGCGGCGCGTGGTCTTCGTGCGGCCGTCGTTCGACGACACCTCGCTGCCCGACAACCTGCGGGCGTTCCCCGTGATCGGCCAGATCCTCGCCGACGCGGGTCCAGCGGGCGCCGAGGAGTTCCGCGAGCGCGAGATCTTCCACGAGGTCGCGTCGGTGTCGCCCGCGGGCGGTCGGGCCCTGCTCGCCCAGTTCCAGGCTCCCGATGCCGCGCGCCGGGCGATGCGGCTCGTCGAGATCCCGCGCAACCGCGCGTTCGAGCACGACGACGACCTGCACGAGCTCTCGGCACGCGGCATCCGCTCACTCGTCATCGGCGCGGCGCGCGACCCGGTGCATCCGTTCCCCATCGCCGAGCGCTGGGCCGGCGGGCTGCGCTCGATGCTCGAGCTGCTGCCGCCGCGCGACGACGGCCAGGCCGAGCAGACCGCGGTGCTGCGCGAGCGGGTCGGGCGCTGGCTCGCGCGCGACTAACTGACCGGGCGGGCGTCCTCGAGCTCGGCGGCGCTTGTCGGCGGGGTGGGCTCGTCGGGCTCGTGCGGCCACGGCGTGCGGCTCAGCGCGATGATGCCCGCCCCCACGAGCAGGATGAACGCGGCGATCGCGATGACGTAGACGAGGACGCCGCCGTACCCGACGCCCGGCTCGACGTCGGGGTCCAGGAACGGGTACGGGTACCAGCCCACGATCGCGCCGCGGATCATCGTGTACCCGGCCCAGGCCAGCGGGAAGATCGCGATGGTCCAGAGGCGACGCCAGGCGACGCGGTGTCGCCCGGGCGCCAGCACCCAGTCGGCGACGAGGTAGAGCGGTGCCCACACGTGCAGGATCTCGTTCGACCACGGCACGGTGGTGGCCTGGTCGAGCGAGATCTCGCGCAGCAGCAGGTTGTAGACGACGAACGTCGTGGCCATGTAGGTGACCGCGCAGGCGCGGACGAGGTTGTACCAGTCGGGGTCGACCGCGCGCGTGAAGGCGTACCCGGCGCCGATGAGCAGCACGATGGCGGTGAGCGCGTTCGACAGGATCGTGAAGAAGCTGAAGAAGTTCACGACGAATGCCAGCCGGTCGGGCACCATCGACCAGCTCTGCACGAACTGCCCCACGATCGCGATGATGATCGCCGCGGCCGCGATGACCCGCAGCACCCCGAACAGCCGCCTCACGCCGAACCCCCGTCCTCGCCGCATCCGTCGCGCCGGTCGCACCCGCGGCACGCTGACTGCAGCATAGTGGTGCGTGGGGAGACCGGGACGGAGGACGACGCGATGGCCGAGACGATGCGGGCGCTCGTGATCGATCGCACCGGCGACGCCGACGAGCTGCACGTCGCCGACGTGCCGCGACCGCTGCGGGTGAGCGACGAGGTGCTGGTGCGGGTCGTGGCCGCGGGCGTGAACCCCATCGACGTGAAGACCCGCGCCGGCCGCGGCGTCTCGGCGGCGATCGGGTCGTATCCCGCGGTGCTGGGGAACGACTTCGCCGGGGTCGTCGAGGCGGTGCCGTACGCGGCGCACCCACTGCAGCCCGGAGACCGCGTGTACGGCATGGGGCGCGTGCCCCGCACCGGCGGCAGTTACGCCGAGTTCGTCACCGTCTCGTCGATGAGCCTCGCACCGAAGCCCGCATCGCTCGGGTTCGTCGAGGCCGCGGGCGTGCCGCTCGCCGCCCTCACGGCGTGGGGCGCCGTCATCGACGTGGCACGGGCGCACGACCGGCAGCGGATCCTGATCCACGCGGCCGCGGGCGGCGTCGGCCACTTCGCGGTGCAGTTCGCCGCCTACTTCGGGGCCGACGTCACGGCGACGTGCTCCGACCGCAACGTCGAGTTCGTGCGATCGCTCGGCGCCCGGCACGTCATCGACTACGGCGCCGAGCGGTTCGAGGACGTCGCCGGTGAGCACGACGTCGTGATCGACCTCATCGGCAACGTTGCGGCTGACACGGGGTCGCGCTCGCTCTCCGTGCTCCGTCCCGGCGGGCTGGTCGTGAACGTGCCGACCGGGTCGTGGCCGACGATGGCCGAGGAGGCGGCGGCGCGCGGCATCCGTGCGACCGGTTACTCGGTGTCGCCCGACGCGCGCACGCTCGCGGTGATCACGCGGCTCATCGACGACGGGTCGGTTCGCGTGCACGTGGACCGGGAGCTGCCGCTGGCCGACGGCGCGGAGGCGCACCGACTGCTCGAGGGCGGCCACGTGCGTGGGAAGGTCGTGCTGCGCGTGGCGGAGGACCCCGCGTAGGCCCGAATGCAGGAAGAACCGGCGGCCTAGCGGCGCGTCGCGTGCCGACACGCCGCGGACCCGACAGAAGTTCCTGCGTTAGTGAAGTCGGGGTCGGCCGGCTCACCAGGGCAATCGGGCGGTCAGCCCGCGCGGGCCTCGAGCAGCGCCGAGCCGAGCTCGCTGCGGAGGTAGAGCACGCTGCGTCCGTACCGGGTGCTCACGAGCAGGCCCGCGTCGCGGAGCACCCGGAGGTGCTGGTTCACGGCCGACGCCGTCACGCCGAGGCGCACGCCCAGCTCGGTCGACGACGCGGGGTCGCCGAGCGCGGCGAGCAGGCTCGCCCGGGTCTCGCCGAGCACGGCGGCGACGGCCGCGGGGTTCGCGACCCGCTCCGCCTCCCAGAGCGCGCCCTGGCCGCGGGCCGAGTACATGATCATCGGTGGCCCGTCGCCGACGGGCGCGGAGGCACGTCGCGTGAACATCGTCGGCACGAGCGTCAGGCCGTTGCCGTCGATCGCCTGCGTCCGGTCGTTCGGGTCGGCGAGCCGCACCGACACGACGCCGTGGTCGTACTCGATGCGCGACGAGAGGCCGTTGAGCATGCCGGCGACGCCCGCCTGCGCGATCTGGCGTCCGCGATACACGATGTCGGCCTCGAGCACGGCCCGCATGCGCGGCCAGTACGGCTCGAAGCACGTGTCCCAGAGCTGTCGCAGGGCACGGATGACGCGACGGAGCGCCGCGCTCGAGGACCCGGCGAACACCTCGGGCATGCGGCCGTGCACCGCCACGAGGTCGGCGCGGAACACGTCGGCCGGCGTCGCGGCGAGCGCCGCCAACTCGTCGTCGAGCCGGGTCAGCGGCGAGGTCGGACGCGGATTGAGGAAGTCGGGCGTCCACATGCGCTCGTCGATGAGTCCCATGAGCGTCGGCATGTCGAGGCGGGCCCGGGCCTCCTCGGTGCGGCGCAGCCATCCGAGCTGCAGCGGGAACCGCGCCGGCTCCTTGATCGCCCGCAAGGAGAGGCCGAGCTCGCACAGCGGCGAGAGGCCGAACCGCACGCTGCCGACGTCGTCCTCGGTCAACAGGTACCTCAACATGAAGCACTACGCTACATCGATTTCGGCCGCGGACCACGTCTGGGAGAACTGGATCCGTGAGTCCTGCCCCCGCCGCCTCGTCGCCCTCCCCCGACACCGACGCCGTCCCGATCATCGAGCCCGAGCTCCCGCTCGAGCCCGAGCTCGATGCGGCGGTCGCGACGGCCACGAACGGCCGGCGCCCCGGCCTCCTGCGCCGGCTCGCGGCATCCGTCGAGGACCCGGTGCTGCGCATCCTCGTCATCGCGACGCTCATCAGTCGCGTCGGTCGCGGGATCTTCCTCACCGTCACGGTGCTCTACTTCACGCTGATCGTCGGGCTCGCGCCGCACGAGGTCGCGATCGTGCTCGGCGCGGCGAGCGCGGCGGGCGTGCTGTCGTCGCTCGCCGGTGGCTGGCTCGCCGACCGCGTCAGCGCCCGGCGCCTGCTCATCGTGCTCTCGATCGTCGACGGCGTCGGCCTCATCTGCTACGTGTTCGCGCACGACTTCGCGAGCGCGCTCGTGATCGCCGTCGTCGTGGGCGCCGTCGAGCAGGCCGCGAACTCGACGCGCATGGCGATCATCGCCCGCGCGTTCGACGGCGGTCGCCGCGTGCACGCCCGCGCGGTGCTGCGCACCGTCACGAACGTCGCGATCGCGGTCGGGTCGGGCGTCGGCGCGCTCGCGCTGCTCGCCGGTACGGCGGACGCGTACCGATGGATCATCGTCGGCGCCGGCGTCATGTACCTCGCCGGCGTGACCCAGCTCGTGAAGCTGCCCCGGTCCGTGGACGCGCCGACGCACGTACCGAGCCCGGCGAGCGCGCCGACCGCGACCGCCGCCACTCCTGACACGACGGATGCCGCGGCCGACACCACGACCGCCGGTCCGACCGATGCCGCGCCTCGCCGCAGCCGCTTCGCCCACTCCCCCTGGCGCGATCCGCGCTACCTCGGGCTCACGGCGCTCAGCGCGATCTTCGGCATGCAGTTCGGCGTCGGGGAGGTCGGCGTGCCGCTGTGGATCGCGAACGACACCAACGCGCCCGAGGTGCTCGTGGCCGTCGTGCTCATCCTCAACACGGTCATCGTCGTCCTGTTCCAGGTGCCGCTCTCGCGCGGCACCCACGACCTGCGGCGCGCCGGGCGCGTGTCGGCGATCGCCGCGTGGCTCATGGCGGCCGCGTGCCTCGTCTACGCCGCCGCCGCGGGCCTGCCGGCCGGCTTCGCGATCGCCGTGATCGTGATCGCCGCGATCGCGCACGCCTTCGCCGAGGTGCTCTCGCAGGCGGGCGGCTGGGGCCTCAGCTTCGAACTGGCAGATCCGGTGCGCGCGGGCACCTACCAGGGCGTGTTCTCGATGGGCTATTCGCTCGGCGCCATGGTCGCGCCGCTCTTCGTGACGTCGACGGCGCTCACGTTCGGGCTCGGCGGATGGGCGAT
Source organism: Agromyces mariniharenae (assembly GCF_008122505.1). NCBI lineage: Bacteria > Bacillati > Actinomycetota > Actinomycetes > Micrococcales > Microbacteriaceae > Agromyces > Agromyces mariniharenae. The sequence goes on from NZ_VSSB01000001.1 coordinate 1,039,333, forward strand.
CCTCGGCGCGGTGTTCCTCGCCTCGGGCCTCGGCACCTGGGCGATCGCACGGGTCGCGGCCCGCACGTCAACGCCTGCCGCCTGACGGCGGGCTCGGCTAGGGTCGCCGCATGAGCGACGCGCCGTCGATCGTCTGGTTCCGCGACGACCTCCGGGTCGCCGACCATCCGGCCCTGCACGCCGCGATCGAGCGCGGCGCCCCGATGGTGTGCGTGTACGTGCTCGACGAGGAGTCACGCGGCATCCGGCCGCTCGGCGGGGCCGCCCGCTGGTGGCTGCACGGTTCGCTCACCGCGCTCGCGGACGCCCTCGACCAGCACAGCGGGCGGCTCGTGCTGCGGCGGGGACCGGCCGACCGCGTCATCCGTGCGCTCGTCGACGAGACCCGCGCCGGCGCCGTGTTCTGGAACCGCCGCTACGGCGGCCCCGAGCGCGACCTCGACGCGCGCCTGAAGCAGGCGTTGCGCGACGACGGCCTCGTCGTCGAGAGCTACGCGGCGAACCTGCTGTTCGAGCCGTGGACGATCCGCACCGCCCAGGGCACGCCGTTCTCGGTGTTCACGCCGTTCTGGCGCGCGTGCCGGTCGGCGCCCGAGCCGCGGCATCCGCTGCCGGCCCCCAACGGCGCCGACGCGATCACCCCGGCGGATGCCGCGACCGACGACCTCGACGACTGGGACCTGCTGCCCACGCACCCCGACTGGGCGGGCGGCCTCCGCGACGCGTGGACCCCCGGCGCCGACGCGGCGCACGCGCGCCTGCGGGACTTCCTCGATGACGACCTCGTCGACTACGCCGACGGTCGCGACGTGCCGTCGGAGGCAGCCACCTCGCGGCTCTCCCCGCACCTGCGCTGGGGCGAGCTGAGCCCCTACGAGGTGTGGCACGCGGTGCGCGAGCGGCGGTCGGACGGCGCGGGCGCCTCGCGTTTCCTCACCGAGCTGGGCTGGCGCGAGTTCGCCTGGCACGTGCTGTTCCACGCGCCCGATCTCGCGACCCGCAACTGGCGCGCCGAGTTCGACGCGTTCCCCTGGCCGCGCCTGCACCCGACCGCTCTGCGCGCCTGGGAGGAGGGGCGCACCGGCGTGCCGCTCGTCGACGCCGGCATGCGCGAGCTCTGGTCGACGGGCACGATGCACAACCGCGTGCGCATGGTCACGGCGTCGTTCCTCACGAAGAACCTGCTCGTCGACTGGCGCCGCGGCGAGCAGTGGTTCTGGGACACGCTCGTCGACGCCGACGCGGCCTCGAATCCGTTCAACTGGCAGTGGGTCGCCGGCTCGGGGGCGGATGCCGCGCCGTACTTCCGCGTCTTCAACCCCGAGCTGCAGGCGACGAAGTTCGACCCCGACGGCGTCTACGTGAAGCGCTGGGTGCCCGAGGCCGGCACCGACGAGTACCCCGAACCGATCGTGGACCTCAAGGAGACCCGGGAGGCGGCCCTCGCCGCGTACGAGCACGTGAAGGCCGCGCGCAGCTGACGGGTCGGCGGGCGCCGCGCGTCAGCCTGGGGTCAGAGCCGCTTCTCGAACCAGTGGTCGGCGTAGACCTCGTCGTTGAACGGCTCGACCTCGACGTAGCCCGACGACCGGTACATCGCGATCGCCTCGATGAGGCTCGCGTTCGTCTCGAGCGTGACGGATGCCGCGCCGTGATCACGCGCGGCCTGCTCGAGCGCGGCGAGGATGCGCCGGCCGACGCCCATGCCGCGCACGGCGTCGTCGACCCACATGCGCTTGATGTAGGCGGGCCGGCCGTCGTGGAACAGCACCGCGCCGCATCCGATCGCCCGACCGTGGAGCCGGGCGAGCACGAAGCCGCCCGTCGGCTCCTGGAACTCGTGCGTGTCGGGGTGGAGGCTGCGACCGGGCTCGAACCCTCCCGGGAAGCGCCTCGCGAGCTCGGCGTAGTAGGCGGCGAGGCATGCGCGGGCCTCGTGGGACGCGGCATCCGCAGGCTCGACCTCGACGAGACCGGCGTCGAGCAGCCGCGTGACGGTGGCCATGGCCTCGACGAGCCGAGCGCGCTGGCCCGCACCGAGGGGGGCGAGCACCGAGCGGGCGAGGTCGTCGCTGCGGCGGCCGAGCTCCGCGCGCTCGGCGCGACCCCGCGGGGTCGTGCGGATCGTGCGAACCCGTGAGTCGGCGGGCGAGCCCTCGACCGCGACGAGCCCCTCGCGCTCGAGCGAGCGCAGCAGGCGCGAGAGGTAGCCCGAGTCGAGGCCGAGCCGCTCGCGGATCGCGCGCACGTCGAGGCCGTCGTCGCCGGCCTCCCAGAGCACGCGCGACGCGCCGAGCGACCGGTCGCTGCCGAGGTAGTGGTCCTGCAGCGCGCCGACGCGGGTGGTGACCGCGCGATTGAAGGCACGCACGGTGTCGATCGCATCGCGGTCGCGGTCGGGTTCGTCACTGGCCGTCGCCATATTTCTGACCTTAGTCAGAGATTCTTCGCACGGCAATGCCGACGGATCGTCCCGGCGACTCATCCCAGCGGATGCTCCAGCACCCAGTCCTCCTCGAGCCGGTCGCCGAGTCGGAATCGCTTGCGCCCGACCTTCCCGAAGCCGTGCTTCTCGTAGAAGCGGATCGCGCGGGCGTTCTCCTCGTTCACGCCGAGCCAGACGGTCGACGCCGCGGCGGCGCCCGCCGCGTCGATCGTCGCCGTCATGAGCGGGCCGGCGACCGTGCCCGAGCCGTGCGCGACCGCGCGGGTGTAGAACTTGCTGAGCTCGATCGCCGGTCGAGCCGACACGGCCGCCGCGGCATCCGCGTCACCGGGCTCGCCCGACGCGCCGCCGATGAGCATCGAGTAGCCGACGAGGCGGCCGTCGGGTTCCTCCGCCACGAGCAGTGTGCGGTCCGCGTCCTCGAGCCACGCCGACAGTCGCTCGACCGTGAAGTGCTCGGCGATGAACTCGGCGATCGCATCGGGCGTCGTCGACGGCGGGCAGGCGAGCGGGAACGTCTCCGCGGCGAGCTCGGAGAGCGCCGCGGCATCCGCCCGCTCGGCGACGCGGATCGAGATGTCGGACATGGACACGGATTCTCGCAGAGGAGGCAGTGCGTCGAGGACATGTGACGCAACGCGCACGAAGCGGATGCCGCGGGGTCCCCGCCCGCGGCATCCGCTCGCCCGGTCGTCGAGTGGCGACCGCCGAAGGCGGACGCGTATCGAGACGCGTCTCGACTCACATGAACCGCGCGTACGCCCCCACCGTGAGGAACGTCGGGAACTCGGGCTCGAGCGCGACGCTGCGGAACACCGAGATGGCGTCGTCGAAGCGGTCGCCCTCGAAGCGCGGCAGCTCGGCGACGGCCGCCGCCATGATGCGCACGATCGAGGTCTGGTCGATGCGCGTGCCCTCGGCGGTGATCGTGTTGTCGTGCAGCCACTGCCAGACCTGCGAGCGCGAGATCTCGGCGGTCGCGGCGTCCTCCATCAGGTTGTCGATGGCGGCCGCGCCGGTGCCGCGCAGCCAGGACTCGATGTAGCGGATCGCGATCGAGATGTTGTCGTGCACGCCGGCCTCGGTGACCTCGCCGCCGATCGACGGGATGTCGAGCAGCTGCGCCGCCGTCACCTCGACGTCGTCGCGCCGGCGGTCGACTTGGTTCGGCCGGTCGCCGAGCACCGCGTCGAACTCCGCGCGCGCCGTCGGGATCAGGTCGGGGTGGGCCACCCAGGTGCCGTCGAAGCCGTCGCCGGCTTCGCGACGCTTGTCGGCGGCGACCGCGGCGAGCGCGCGCTCGGTCACCTCTGGGTCGCGGCGGTTCGGGATGAAGGCGCTCATGCCGCCGATGGCATGTGCCCCCCGCCTGTGGCAGGTCTGCACGAGCAGCTCGGTGTACGCCCGCATGAACGGCACGGTCATCGTGATCGAGCGACGATCGGGCATGACCCAGCGGCGGCCCCGCGAGCGGAACGTCTTCACGATCGAGAAGATGTAGTCCCAGCGGCCGGCGTTGAGGCCGGAGCAGTGGTCGCGCAGCTCGTAGAGGATCTCGTCCATCTGGAACGCGGCCTGGATCGTCTCGATCAGCACGGTCGCGCGGATGGTGCCCTGCGGGATGTCGAGCGCGTCCTGCGCGAACACGAAGATGTCGTTCCAGAGCTTCGCCTCGCGGTGCGACTCGAGCTTCGGCAGGTAGAAGTACGGTCCGCGACCGGCGGCGATGAGGGCCTTCGCGTTGTGGAAGACGTACAGCCCGAAGTCGACGAGCGAGCCCGAGGCGTGCATCGCGCGCCCCGCCCGGTCGTGGAACTTCAGGTGCTTCTCCACGAGGTGCCAGCCGCGCGGCCGCATCACGATCGTCGGCGTCTCCGCCGCGGTGACGCGGTACTCCCTGCCCTCGGGGCTCGTGTAGTCGAGGTTCCCGCGCAGGAAGTCGAACAGCGTCAGCTGGCCCTCGATGACGTTCGCCCAGGTGGGGCTCGTGGCATCCTCCTGGTCGGCGAGCCAGACCTTCGCGCCCGAGTTCAGCGCGTTGATCGCCATCTTGCGGTCGGTCGGACCGGTGATCTCGACACGACGGTCCTCGAGACCCGGGGCGGTGCCGGCGACGCGCCACGACGGGTCGTTCCGGATCCACTCGGTCTCGGGCAGGAACTTCGGGTCGCGGCCGTTCGCCGCGTCGACGCGGGTCTGCAGGCGCACGGCGAGCAGGTCGTGCCGGGTGTGCGCGAACCGGTCGTGCAGCTCCGCGAGGAAGCGCAGCGCTTCGGGCGTGAGGATCTCCTCGTAGCGCTCGCCGAGCGGCGCGGTCACCTCGATGCGGGGCTCCACGGTGCGGAAGCTGCCGGTGCTGCCGGCCGGCTGGGTCGCGAAGCGGGGGACGGATGCCGCGGCATCCGTTCGCTCGCGTTCGAGCGTCATGCTGGGCGTGGTGTTCATGGTCTTCTCCTTCAGGAGTCGGTCGACGACCGGACGGGTCAGTGGTTGAACTGCTCTTCCTCGGTCGATCCGACGAGGGCGAGGGTGGCGCTGGTGGGGTTCAGCGCCGTGGCGATCTGGTCGAAGTAGCCGGTGCCGACCTCGCGCTGGTGGCGCGTGGCGGTGTAGCCGGATGCCTCCGAGGCGAATTCCGCCTCCTGGAGCTCGACGTATGCGCTCATGTGCCGCTCGCTGTAGTCCTTGGCGAGCGTGAACATGGAGTGGTTGAGGGCGTGGAAGCCCGCGAGGGTGATGAACTGGAATGCGTAGCCCATCGACGCGAGCTCGCGCTGGAACGTCGCGATCTGGTCGTCGTCGAGGTGGCGCTTCCAGTTGAACGACGGCGAGCAGTTGTAGCTCAGGCGCTTGCCGGGGAACTTGGCGTGCACGGCCTCGGCGAACCGGCGGGCCAGGTCGAGGTCGGGCTCGGCCGACTCGACCCAGAGCAGGTCGGCGTACTCGGCGTAGGCGAGCCCGCGGGCGATGACGGGCTCGATGCCGTTCTGCACCTCGTAGAAGCCCTCCGCGGTCCGCTCGCCCGTCACGAACGGGCGGTCCCGCTCGTCGTGGTCGCTCGTGAGCAGGGTCGCGGCGAGCGCGTCGGTGCGGGCGATGATGATCGACGGGACCCCCGCGACATCCGCCGCAAGCCGCGCCGCGTTGATCGTGCGGATGTGCTGCGACGTCGGGACGAGCACCTTGCCGCCCATGTGGCCGCACTTCTTCTCGCTCGCGAGCTGGTCCTCCCAGTGCACGCCCGCGGCGCCCGCCTCGATCATCTGGTGCATGAGCTCGTAGGCGTTCAGCGGGCCGCCGAACCCGGCCTCGGCGTCGGCGACGATGGGGGCCATCCAGTCGCGCTCGCCGGTGCCCTGCTCGATCTGGCCGGCGCGCAGCAGCGCGTTGTTGATGCGGCGCACGACCGCCGGCACCGAGTTCGCCGGGTACAGCGACTGGTCGGGGTAGGTCTGCCCGCTGAGGTTCGCGTCCGCCGCGACCTGCCAGCCCGACAGGTAGATCGCCTTGAGGCCCGCGCGCACCTGCTGCACGGCCTGGTTGCCGGTGAGGGCGCCGAGCGCGGCCGACCACTGCGGGTCCTCCTGCGGGGCGAACGCGGTGCCGGTGTTCTGCTGGATGTCCTCCCAGAGCTTCTCGGCGCCGCGCCTGGCGAGCGTGCGCTCCTCGCGCACCGGGCCGCGCAGGGCGATGACGTCGTCGGCGGTGTAGTCGCGGCGGACGCCCTCCCAGCGCGGGTCAGCGTCCCACTCGAGCTGCAGCTCGGCCGCGGTCTGGGTCTGGTCGCCGGGGCGGTTCGTCGTTGCCATCGTGGTGCTCCTTCGGTGCAGCGTGCGGATGCTTCGGTGTTCCGTCGGGCGTCGTCTCCGGTGCCGTCCGGGGGTCTGTGCATCCATGCTGCGCCGGGCTCGAGGGGCCGGACCGACGATTCGGGGGGTGAACTTCCGCGCTTCTTCCGCGCCGCGGAAGAAGCGGCGCCCCAGGCGTGCTGACGGCGCGAAAGCCTCCCTAGGAGGCGTCGCCCGGGAGCACGAGGCCCGACTCGTAGGCGAGGACCACCGCCTGCACCCGGTCGCGCACCCCGAGCTTGGCGAGCAGGCGCGTGACGTGCGCCTTGACGGTCGCCTCGCTGAGGAAGAGCCGCTGCCCGACCTCCTGGTTCGAGAGGCCGCGGGCGATGAGCAGCCACACCTCGCGTTCGCGCGGCGTCAGGTCGGGCGCCGGGTCGGATGCCGCGCCGGGCGCGGGTGCGGCGAGGTAGCGCTCGATCAGTCGGCGGGTGAGCGCCGGCGCGAGGAGCGCCTCACCGCGAGCGACGGTGCGGACGCCGTCGACGAGCCGCTCAGGCGGTGCGTCCTTCAGCAGGAAGCCCGACGCGCCGGCCTCGAGGGCGCGGTAGACGTACTCGTCGAGGTCGAAGGTGGTGAGCACGAGCACGCGCGGGGCATCCGCGGTCGCGGCGATGCGGGCCGTCGCCTCGATGCCGTCCATGCCGGGCATGCGGATGTCCATGAGCACGACGTCGGGGCGCAGCATCCGTGCCGCTTCGACGGCGGCGGCCCCGTCGGCGGCCTCGCCGACCACCTCGAGGTCGGCCGCCTCGAGGAGGCCCACGACGCCCGAGCGCACCAGCGCGTGGTCGTCGGCCACGAGCACGCGGGGCGCTCGTCCCGCACCGGTCGGCGCCCCGCCGTCGCCGGGCGGAGTCACGACGACCCCGCAGGCAGCTCGGCGTGCACGCGCCATCCGCCGTCATCGGTGGGGCCGGCGTCGAGCGTGCCGCCGTACACCCGCACGCGCTCGCCCATGCCGGGCAGGCCGCGGCCACTTCCGCGGACGTCGCCGGCGGCGCCCGAGGCGGGCGGGCCGTTCACCACCTCGACCGTGACGGCGCGGTCGCCTCGCTCGACGCGCACCGACACGTCGGCGCCCGGTGCGTGCTTGCGCACGTTCGTGAGCGACTCCTGCACGAGGCGATACACGGCGAGCCCGAGCCCGTCGGGGACGCCTGCGACCTCGTCGCCGACCTCGAGCCGGCACGGATGCCCCGCCGCCACCGTCTCGGCGACGAGGTCGGCGAGTCCCGACACCCCGGGCTGCGGTGCGTAGGCCGCGCCGTCCTCGCGCAGCACGCCGAGCAGGTGCCGCATCTCGTCGAGGGCCTCCTGCGCGGTGCGGCGGGTGAGCTGGAGATGTCGCCGCGAACGCTCGACGTCCCTGTCGAGGAACTGCTCGGCAGCGCCCGCCTGCAGCGCGACGATCGACAGGGCGTGCGCGACGATGTCGTGCAGCTCGCGCGCGATGCGGGTGCGCTCGGAGGCCACCGCATCGGCGGCGAGCCGGTCGGAACTGTCGCGCGTCCGCTGCAGCGTGAGTGCGCGATGCCGCACGAGACGACCCGCAGCCCACGTCGCGCCCACGAAGAACACGAGGAACACGGTTCCGGCGGTCTCGATGCCGGGCGAGCCGAAGTACCCGAGCACGTGCGCGGCGAGCATCGCCGCGATCGGCACGAGTCCGAGCATCGCACCGAGCCACCACGCGGCGATGCGCTCTGCCACAGTGAAGGTCGCGACGAGCAGGCTCGGGAACGGGTTGAACGTGGCATCCGCGCCCGCGATCGCCGCGTGCAGCGTCAGGGCGGCCGCGACGACGAGCATCACGAGGGCGGGGAACCGCCGCCGCACGACGAGCGGCGCCGAGATCGCGAGCGCGAACCCGAACTGCCCCATGGGGTTCGTCGACGGCACGAGCAGCGCCTCGAGCGACGCCCAGAGTGCGATGCCGCCCGCGATCGCGAGGTCGAGCGGCGAAGTCCATGACCGCCAGTCGCGCAGGAGACCGAGGATGCCCCGGGCGCCGCGACCGCGCCCCGTCGTGCGGGTGGGGGCATCGCGCGTTCGCGCGGAAGCGGTCTCCTGGGTCGGCACGGTCCGATGCTACGTGGGCGCGCACCTCGGGCGACAGCGACGAAGGTCGACATCCGCACCGCCCGAGGTCGACGTCGGATGCCGCCGCGAGGCGCCTGCGGTCGAGCCGCGCGTCGCGGCATCCGTCGACCCGCGGCCGATGTCGCGGCCGGCGGCCGGTCCGTACGTTCGCAGTGCCGGCCGAGATGGACCGGCTCCACCGACCAGGAAGGCTCCGCCATGGCTCCCGCCACCCTCGACTCCGCCGTCGTCTCCCGCACGGCAGACGCATCGCCCGTCTCGTTCCCCCGCGACGGCCGCCTCATCGGCCGCGTGAGCGCCCGGCTGACGGGCATCGCGGCGCTCACCGCCGGCGGCCTGTCGGTCGTCATCGGCGTGCTGCAGTTCCTCTTCCCGCAGGACGAGGACCCGGCCATCGACCCGCGCACGCGGGTGATCCTCGCGATGTTCACCGTGAGCCTCTGGGCGTTCGCGGTGCTGTTCCTCGGCCTCGCCAGGTACGCCCGGTCGAGCTGGGGCGCGGTCGTCGCCGCGACCGGGACCGTGCTGCTCACGGTCGGCACCATCACGAGCGCGGTCAACGGCGTCGACCTCGAGTTCTTCCCGATCGTCGCGATGCTCGCCAACGCCCTCTGGCTCGTCGGCGCGATCGCGCTCTGCGTCTCGCTGGTGCGCGCCCGCCGGGTGAGCCTGTGGCTCGCGCTCCCGATCCCGTTCCTGCAGCTTCCGCTGCTGTTCCTCTCGCAGGTCGGCGGAGGCGTGCCGGCGGGCATCTTCCTCCTCGTGCTCGGGGGCGTCGTGCTCGCGGGCGGCCTCGAGGGTCGCGCCCGTCGCCTCGCGCGCCGCTGACCGAGTTCCGTGCCGACTGCACGACGCCTGCGACGGCACCATCCCCCGGGGTGGCGCCGTCGCGGTTCGCGCCGCGGGCGTAGCGTGAGCGGATGGCGCGGATGCACGACGACGAGGTGACGACGGATGCCGCGCTCGTCGCGCGTCTCGTCGCCGCGCAGTTCCCCGAATGGGCGGGGCTTCCCGTCACGCCCGTCGAGCCGTGGGGCACCGACAACGCGATCTACCGGCTCGGCGACGAGCTGTCGGTGCGGATGCCGCGCATCCACTGGGCGGTCGCGCCGCTCGAGCGCGAGTTCGCGTGGCTCCCGCGCATCGCGCCGTCGCTGCCGGTCGAGGTGCCCGTGCCCCTGGCGTTCGCCGCCCCCGTGGAGGAGTGGGCGTGGCCGTGGACCGTGTGCCGCTGGGTGGAGGGACGGCATCCGTCGACCGAGGGCGGGCCGTACGACGACGAGCAGCTCGCGCGCGACCTCGCCGCGTTCGTCCGGGCCATGCGTGCGCTCGACCCGGCCGGCGCACCGACGACGGCGTGGCCGCGCCCGCTGCACGAGGAGGACGAGCTCGTGCGCACGAACCTCGAGCTGCTCGCCGACGAGCTCGGTCCCGTGCACGACGACGTGGTCGCGGTCTGGGACCAGGCCCTCACCGCACCGCAGCTCGAGGGACCGCCCGTCTGGATCCACGGCGACCTCTCGCCGAGCAACCTGCTCCTGCGCGACGGACGCCTCACGGGCGTGCTCGACTTCAGCGCGATGGGCCTCGGCGACCCCGCGAGCGACCACCGCGTCGCGTGGAACCTCCTGCCGCCGGCGGCGCGTGCCGTATTCCGCGCGGAGGTCGGTGCCGACGACGCGACGTGGGCGCGCGCACGTGGCTGGGTCCTGCTGCAGGCGCTGGCGCAGCTGCCGTACTACGCCGAGCGCAATCCGCCGCTGGCCGCGAACGCGCGGCACGTCATCGCGGAGCTCGTGGCCGAGCGCGCCTCGGACTGAGGCGCGGAACCTCAGGCTGCGCCGTACCTTGCAGTTCCACATGCATTGCGGTTCTATGTACCTAGCAGCTCAAGGTATCCCCGAGTCGCGGCAGGAGCATCGGATGCGCATCGGCAAGGACCTCGTGGCGGCCGCCGCCACCCCCGTGGTGCTCGGCATCCTCGCCGAGGGCGAGTCCTACGGATACGCGATCCTGCAGCGGGTCACCGAGCTCTCCGGCGGCGAGCTCGAATGGAGCGACGGGATGCTCTATCCCCTGCTCCACCGGCTCGAGCGGCTCGGACACGTCGAGTCCGAGTGGCGCCATTCGTCGGCAGGACGACCGCGCAAGCACTACCGGCTCAGCGCCCAGGGGGCCGCCGCGCTCGCCGAGCAGCGCAAGCAGTGGTCGGTCGTCGGCGGCGTGCTCGACAAGGTCTGGCCCGACGGCGCCGACGGTGAGCGCCGCTCGCGACTCGCGCCTCGGCTCGCCCTGGGGACGGAGTGAGGCGATGACCATCGGACAGGGCCCCGGACTCGACGAGCTGATCGCCTCGTGGCGCCAGTGGATGGCGCGACGCGACGTGCTGACCCCTTCGGACATCGACGAGCTCGAGTCGCACCTCCGCGACCGCATCGACGGGCTCGCCGATGCCGGGCTCACCGACGACGAGGCGTTCCTCATCGCGGTCAAGCGCCTCGGCAGCATCGACGCGCTGTCGCACGAGTACGCCGCCGAGCACTCCGAGCGACTCTGGAAGCAACTCGTGCTGCACGACGCGCCGGGCCCCGAAGGCACGGATGCCGCGGCCGCCACGATCCCGTTCCACCGACGCGCGAACGGGCTCCCCGTCGCCCTCGCGCTCGGCGTCGGCGCCGGCCTGGCCGTGAAGGTCGCGGACCTCCTGATCGATGATCCCGCCGTGGTCGCCCGCAACGCCGCGGTGCTCGTCCTGCCGTTCCTCGCGGCCTGGTTCGCCTGGCGTCGCCGGCCCCCGGCCGCCGCCGTATGGGCCGTCGCCGGCGCCTTCGTGGTCGCGGCCATCGCGCTCAACGCATACCCGTTCGTCCCCGAGGCATCCACCGCGATGCTCGCGGCGGCGGGCTCGCTCGTCGCCCTCTGGCTCATGACGGGGGTCGTGGAGGCGCGCGGCGCCTGGCGGAGCGACACCGCCCGCATGGACTTCCTGCGGTTCAGCGGCGAGTGGGCGGTCTACTACCTCCTCATCGCCCTCGTCGGCGGTGCGCTCAGCGCGCTCACCATCGCCGTGTTCGCCTCGATCCAGGTGGACGTGGTGCCGTTCGTCGAGGAGTGGGTGCTGCCGTGCGGCGCGGCGGGCGCGGTCCTCGTCGCTGCGTGGCTCGTCGGGGCGAAGCAGCGGGTCATCGAGAACATCGCGCCGGTGCTCACCAAGGTGTTCACCCCGCTGTTCACGCTGATGATGCTCGCGCTCATCGTCGCGGCGGTGCTGCAGTGGAACCTCGTCGACGCCAGCCGCGACCTCCTCATCGCGTTCGACCTCGTGCTCGTGGTGGTCGTCGCCCTGCTCGTCTACGCGATCTCGGCGCGCGACCCGGCGCTCCCGCCGGGGTGGTTCGACCGGCTGCAGGTGCTCATGCTCGCGAGCGCCCTCGTCGTGGACGTGATCGTGCTCATCGCGATGATCGCCCGCACCGGGGAGTTCGGCTTCACGGCGAACAAGACCGCGTCGCTCCTGCTGAACCTCATCCTCCTGGCGAACCTGGCCTGGGCCGCGTGGCTGCAGGTCGGGTTCGTGCAGCGGACCGTGGCGTTCGGGCGGCTCGAGCGGTGGCAGACCGGCTACCTCCCGATCTACCTCGCCTGGGCGGCGGTCATCGTGCTGATCTTCCCGCCGGTGTTCGGATTCGCCTGATCGGACGCGTCAGCGCCCGGCGTCGAGTCGCTCGTGCAGGAATGCCGCCACCTCGTCGCGTGCCCTCGTGGCCCCGTTCCGCGGCTCCTCACGCACCTCGGCGGTGAGCACGGAGTGCGCGCGGCGCCGGAACCTGTCGGAGTTGCCGCACGACGAGTCGAGCTCGATCACGCGGAACCCGTCCTTGAGTCGCTCCTTCAATGCTTCGAAGCGAGCGCCTGGCGAGATCAGGTCCTCGCTGAACCGGAGCCCGAGCACGCAGAGACCCTCCTCTGAGGTTCGGCGGTGCACCTCGGCGAGCTCCGCCTCGCTGACGCCGGTGTCGTTGCGCCGCCGCCCCGGAAGCGCGATCGGGATCGAGGGCTGGCTCACCACGGGGGCCGCGACCCGTGGATCGACGGCGGCCGCGAGCGCGAATCCGCCCGCATTCTCGCGGCATCCGCCCGGCCGGTCAACGGCCTTCAGGCTCCCGCCTTCGCCGCGTACCGTCGCGACGGTCCGACGACCACCTCGTGACGACCGGAGGAGACCGATGCAGTACGGATACAAGCTGTCGGCCGAGGGCTTCGACCCGAAGGAGCTCGTGCGCCAGGCGAAGCTCGCCGAGGCATCCGGGTTCGACTTCGTGGAGATGAGCGACCACTACCACCCGTGGCTCGACTCGCAGGGCCACTCGCCGTTCGCGTGGACGGTGCTCGGCGCCATCGCCGCGGAGACCGACCGCATCGGCCTCGCGACCGGCGTGACCTGCCCGACCGTGCGCTACCACCCGGCGATCATCGCGCAGGCGGCGGCCACGCTCGCGATCGTGTCCGACGACCGCTTCACGCTCGGCGTCGGCGCCGGCGAGCGCCTCAACGAGCACGTCGTCGGGCGCGGATTCCCCGCGGTGGCCGAGCGGCAGGCGATGCTGCGCGAGGCGCTCGAGATCATCCGGCTGCTCTGGCAGGGCGGGTACCGGTCGTACCGGGGCGAGTACCTCGACCTCGAGGACGCGCGCGTCTTCGACCTGCCCGATCGGCTTCCCGTGATCGCGGTGGCCGCAGGCGGGCCGGATGCCGCTGAGCTGGCGGCCGAGCTCGGCGACGGGCTGTTCGGCATCGAGGCCGACCCCGAACTGCTCGGCGCGTACCGTGACGCGGGCGGAAGCGGACCTCGCTACGGCGAGGTCGGCGTCGCCTGGGCCGAGGACGAGGAGCACGCCGTGCGCGCGGCATTCGCGTCGTCGCGGTGGTCGCTCACGGGCTGGAAGGTCATGAGCGAGCTGCCGAACCCGGTCAACTTCGAAGCATCGGCGCGGTACGTCCGGGAGGAGGACGTCGCCGCGCAGATGCCGTGCGGCCCCGACCTCGCGAAGCACGTCGCGGCCGTGCGCTCATACGAGCAGGCCGGCTACGACCACGTGGTCCTCACGAACAACGGGCCCGACCCCGACGGCTTCATGGACTTCTTCACCCGGGAGCTGAAGCCGGCGCTGCTCGACTGAGGCGGGCGTGCGGCGAGCGGCGTCAGGAGCAGACCTCGCGGATGCCCCCGAGACCCGCGTAGAGGTCCTCCAGGAACGGGCCGACCTCGTTCGGGTCGGCGCCGGCCGGGTCGTCGATCGCTCCGCGCAGGAACGCCGCGAGGCCGTGCATCGCCTCGCTGGTGACCTCGGCCGGGACGAGCACCTCGGCGTTCGAGACCTGATCGACCGCGGCTGCGAACGCGGCGTCGGCGGACTCGAACTTGGCGGCCTGGCCCGCCGGGTCGGCCATGGCCGCGGTGAATGCGTCCTCCTGCTGGCCGAGCGCGACCAACTCCATCGCGCCCGACTGCAGGAGCAGGCACGCCTCGGCCACCGTCTGCTCGGCGACCGCCTCGGTCGTGGGCTCGGGCGCCTTCGACGACGCGGCCTCCTCCGCGACGGCGCCCCCGGCGCATGCGGTGAAGAGCAGGAGGCCGAGGGCGGCGGGGACGAGTGCGACGGCGCGCGGGAGCGACATTGGTTCCTCCAGGGTCGGGTCGGGCGGTAGGGGCCGCCGCACCAGTGAACCAGTTTCCAGGTCACGACGCGGTATCGGTTTTCCAAGGTCGGAGCTGAGGTGAACAGAATTTTCGCGGTTGTTCCGTTTGCGGCATCCGTGCGCCCATGTGACCATCGATGCATGGTCACCGCCGATCGCACCGCTCGCACGGCCCTCGAGGCCGCCTCCTCCGAGCCCGCGGGCGAGGGCGACGAGGTCGACGCGCTGACGCTCGGCCGACGCATCCGCGACCGCCGCACCGCCGTCGGCATGACGCTCGGCGAGCTCGCCCGGGCCATCGACCGGGCGCCCTCGCAGGTGTCGGCGATCGAGAACGGGAAGCGGGAGCCGCGGCTCTCGATGCTGCGCACGATCGCGTTCGCGCTCGGCACGACCGCCGACGAGCTGCTGAAGCCCGACGCCCCGTCGGAGCGCGCCGCGCTCGAGATCGCGGTCGAGCGGGCGCAACGGGGTCCCGTCTTCCAGGCGCTCGGACTCGAGCCGTTCCGCGTGGCCAAGACGATGAGCGACCAGACGCTGCAGACGATCCTCGCGCTGCACCACGAGATCGACCGCCTGCACCGCGAGCGGGCCGCGACGCCCGAGGAGGCCCGCCGCGCGAACGCGGAGCTGCGCGCCGAGATGCGCGCCCGCGACAACTTCTATCCCGAGCTCGAGCAGAAGGCGGCCGAGCTGCTCGAGGCGGTCGGGCACACCGGCGGCCCGGTGTCGCACCAGCTCGTCGCCGACATGGCGTCGCACCTCGGCTACTCGCTGCACTACGTCGGCGACCTGCCGCACTCGACCCGATCGGTGACCGACAAGCACAACGGCCGCATCTACCTGCCGACGCAGCAGTCGCCGTCGCGCGACTCCCGCTCCCCCATCCTGCAGGCGCTCGCGAGCCACCTGCTCGGTCACGAGGAACCGCGAAACTACGGCGAATTTCTGCGTCAGCGCATCGAGACGAACTACCTCACCGCGGCGATCCTCCTGCCCGAGCAGGCCGCCGTGCGCTTCCTCACCGAGGCGAAGAACCTGCGCCGCATCTCGATGGAGGAGCTCCGCGACGCCTTCGCCGTGTCGTACGAGACCGCCGCGCACCGGTTCACGAACCTCGCGACGGCTCGCCTCGGCATCCCCGTGCACTTCATGAAGGTGCACGAGTCGGGCACCATCATCAAGGCGTACGAGAACGACAAGGTGCGGTTCCCGTCCGACGCGCTCGGCGCCGTCGAGGGCACGACGGTCTGCCGCAACTGGACCGCCCGCACGGTGTTCGACGTCGAGGACCGGTTCAGCCCCTGGTACCAGTACACCGACA
Source organism: Agromyces mariniharenae (assembly GCF_008122505.1). Taxonomy (NCBI): domain Bacteria; kingdom Bacillati; phylum Actinomycetota; class Actinomycetes; order Micrococcales; family Microbacteriaceae; genus Agromyces; species Agromyces mariniharenae. The sequence goes on from NZ_VSSB01000001.1 coordinate 1,054,754, forward strand.
CGTCCTCGGGCACGTTCTGGTGCACCTCGCGCATCGAGAAGGCCAAGGAGGGCGAGTACTCGGTGTCGGTCGGCGTGCCGTTCGAGCACGTGAAGTGGTTCCGCGGACGCGAGACGCCGCACCGCGCCGTGTCGCGGTGCCCCGACGAGTCGTGCTGCCGGCGCCCGCCGTCGACCCTGTCCGAGAAGTGGGCCGATGCCTCGTGGCCGGCCGCGCGCACGCCGACGTCACTGCTCGCGGCGCTGCCGACGGGCACGTTCCCCGGCGTCGACCAGACCGAGGTGTTCCAGTTCCTCGAGGCGCACGCGCCCCGGGGCTGACCCCGGTGGTCGGGTAGCGAAGCGCGACGCGTATCGAGACCCCTGATGGCGTCTCGATACGCCTGCTGCGCGGGCTACTCGACGACCGGTTCGGATGCCGCGAGCTCCCGGAACCACGTGAGCGCCGCCAGGTGCGCCGTCACGCCGTAGTCGAGCGTGGCCCGCTGGTAGCGGAACACCTCGCGGTACTCGGCCGGCACCGACGCCGCCTGCGCGTCGAGCGCCACGGCGTATCCCTCGAGCCCGGCCAGCTCGCCCTCGATCTCCGCCATGATGCCGTCGATGATCGCGCGGCGCTCGTCCGCGTCCTCGACGAGGCCGAGCAGGAACAGCCGCGAGAGGGCGGCCACCTCGAGGTCGCCGCCGCTGAGCGGGGAGCGGATCCAGGCGTGGAACACGGCGGCACCGGCATCCGTGATCTCGTAGACCTTCTTCAGGCGCCCGCCGTCGGTCTCCTCGTGCATGCGCACGCTGCCCGCGGCGAGGAGCGTGCGCAGCGCGCTCTGCAGGCTGCCGAAGCTCGCCCGATAGAAGAGCGACGGCCCCTGCTCGAACTGCTTGTTCAGCGAGTAGAGCGTCTGCGGCCCGAGCAGCAGGAGCAATCCGAGGATGACGTTGCCCATTCGACTCCCGACGCGTATATTCCTACTCGTGATATCCCTAGTCGTGATATCACGATCCGTGACGAGGGGATTCTCGCAGATGGACGCCGCAGCCGACTTCACCACGCGCCTCGATCGCCATCTCGAGCGGGTGACGCGCCGCCGCGGCATCCTCGGCGCCCCGCAGGTCGCCGTCTCCGCACCGCGGCTCGGCATCGACTACCGCTCGGGCGGTCGATCGCAGCGCTTCCACGTCGCGAGCATCGGCAAGACGTTCACCGCGACGCTCGTGATGCAGCTCGTCGAGGCGGGCGCCGTCACCATCGAGACGCCGGTCAGCGCACTGCTCCCGGGCGACGAGCTCGACGGCCTCTTCGACACGACAGGCTCGACGGATGCCGCGGGCGGCGCCACGGTGGCGCACCTGCTGACGCACACCGCGGGCGTCGCCGACTACTTCGACGGCAGCGTCACCGACGGACGACCCGTGCGCGACCTCGTGATCACCGAACCCGACCGGCTCTGGACTCCAGCCGACCTGCTCGAGTTCTCGCGCACGCGCCAGCGCCCGGTCGGTCGGCCGGGCGAGCGGTTCGCCTACTCCGACACGGGCTACATCCTGCTCGGCCGCATCCTCGAGCGGGCGACCGGCCGCGTGTTCCACGAGCTGCTGCACGAGCGGATCTTCACGCCGCTCGGGATGCGCGACAGCGCCCTGCTGTTCCACTCGGTGCCTGCGAACGACCGTGAGGCCGCGCCGGCCGCGGACGCCGCGGCGGCCGCGCTCGAGGGGACACCGGCGCCCGGAGCCGCAACGGCCGCGCTCGCAGCGGAGACCTCGACCGGCACCTCGCTCGCCATCGCCCCGCTGCGTCTCGGACGCACCGAGGCGAGCACGTTCCGCAGCCTCAGCTGCGACTGGGCCGGCGGTGGCATCGTGTCGACGCCCGACGACCTGGTCGCGTTCGACGCCGCGCTGCACCGGGGCTCACTCGTCTCCCGCGAGAGCCTCGCGTGGCTCGCCGAGCCGCGGCACCGCTTCCACGTCGGCATCCGCTACGGCGCCGGCATGATGCAGGTGCGATTCGGGGGGTTCTCGCCGTTCCTGCGGGGTCTCCCCCGCCCGATCGGCCATATCGGCGTGCTCGCCACGCACCTGTTCCACGATCCCGTGCACGACGCGGGCATCGTGCTGAACTTCGCCTCGACGCGCGAGATGTCGCGGAGCTTCCGCACGCTCATCGCGATCGAGCAGGAGCTCGCCCGCGCCGCGCGCGCCTGAGCATCCAGCCGCGCGGGCCTGACCGTTTACGCTGCGCACGCCTAATTGTCCATCCGGCCAATCCGTCCGGCAGGCGTCCCCATTCCCGACACCGCGCGGTGGCGTCCCCGCAGGCGGCGCGCGAGGATGGGAGCACCGACCGCCTTGGAGAGACCGCCGTGGGAACGACCGTATTCGAACGCCGCCGGCCGCCGGCATCCGTCATCGAGCACTCGCTCGCCGGGAGCGAGCACCGCGTGTTCTGGCTCGACGACCTGGGCGCCGAGGCGGGGAGGTCGCGGCCCGCGCTCACCGGCGAGCACGTCGCGCAGCTCGTCGTCGTCGGCGGCGGCTACACCGGCCTGTGGACGGCGGTGCTCGCGAAGCGCCGCAACCCCGACGCGCACGTCGTGCTCGTCGAGGCGAAGTCCGTCGGCTGGGCGGCATCCGGTCGCAACGGCGGCTTCTGCGAGGCGAGCCTGACGCACGGCCGCGAGAACGGGACGTCGCGCTGGCCCGAGGAGATGCCGACGCTCGAGCGGCTCGGGTACGAGAACCTCGACGCGATCGAGGCCGCCGAGGCCGAGCTCGGCATGGACTTCGAGTTCGAGCGCAACGGCGCCCTCGGCGTCGCGGTCGAGCCGCATCAGGTCGACTGGATCGAGGAGGAGGTCGCCGAGGCGGCGGCCCGCGGCGACGACGGCGTCAGATTCCTCGACCAGGACCAGGTGCGCGCCGAGGTCGACTCCCCCACCTACCTCGCGGGCGTCTGGGACACTCGGGGCAGCGCCATCCTGCACCCGGCGAAGCTCGCCGCCGAGCTCGCCCGCGTCGCGGAGGAGCTCGGCGTCGAGATCTTCGAGCAGTCGCGCGTGCGCCGCATCGAGACCCCCGGCTCGACGGGCGCGGTGACCGTCGTGACCGACGGCGGGCGCGTGATCGCGCAGCGCGCGGTGCTCGCGACGAACGTGTTCCCGAGCCTGCTCAAGCGCAACCGGCTCATGACCGTGCCGGTCTACGACTACGTGCTCATGACCGAGCCGCTCACCGCCGAGCAGCAGGCGTCGATCGGCTGGGCGAACCGGCAGGGGCTCGGCGACCTCGCCAACCAGTTCCACTACTACCGGCCCACGCGCGACGGCCGCATCCTGTTCGGCGGCTACGACGCGGTCTACCACTACGGCCGGCGCATCCTCGAGCGCTACGAGGATCGCGCCGAGAGCTACGAGCGGCTCGCGAGCCACTTCTTCACGACGTTCCCGCAGCTCGAGGGCCTGCGGTTCTCGCACCGGTGGGGCGGCGTGATCGACACCAGCACGCGGTTCGCCGCGTTCTACGGCACCGCGCGCGACAACCGGGTCGCCTACGCCGCCGGGTTCACGGGCCTCGGCGTGGCCGCCGCGCGCTTCGCCGGCGAGGTCGTGCTCGACCTGCTCGAGCAGCGCGACAACGAGCGCACCCGGCTGCGCATGGTGCGCGAACGGCCGCTGCCGTTCCCGCCCGAGCCCATCGCCGCCATGGGCATCAACGCGACGCGCTGGTCGCTCGACCGCGCCGACCACACGAGAGGCAGGCGCAACATGCTGCTGAAGACACTCGACGCCCTCGGCCTGGGGTTCGACTCATGAGCGACGCGCCCCGCCTGCATCCGGGCGTCATCGCGGATGCCGCGACGGTCGCACTCGAGCACGTGCCCGTCGAGGCGGACCAGGTGGTCGCCGGCGCGCCGACCACGGGCCACCTCGTGCTCGACGACGACGGCGGACGCACGGTCGGCGTCTGGGAGATGTCGGTCGGCGCGATGCGCGACGTCGAGGCCGACGAGGTGTTCGTCGTGCTCGCGGGCGCCGCGACCATGGAGTTCGAGCATCCGCACGCGTCGCCGATCGTGCTGCGTCCGGGCTCGGTCGTGCGCCTCGAGTCGGGCATGCGCACGATCTGGACGGTGCGGCAGACGCTGCGCAAGGTGTACGTCTCACCGTGAGCGACGACCGCGAACGCGACGGCCTGACGGATGCCGCGACGCGCGTCGCGGCGGTCGTCGCCGTCGCGCGCGACGACGCGCACCGGTTCACGAAGCCCGTGCGCGACGAGATCCGGCTCGTCGCCGGCCACGGCATCGAGGGCGACGCGCACGCCGGAGCCACCGTTCGGCGCCGGTCGCGGTTCCGCGGCACGTGGACCGAACCGAACGTGCGACAGGTGCACCTGCTCCAGCGCGAGCTGTTCGACGAGCTCGCCGTCGAGGGCCACGAGGTCGGGCCGGGCGAGCTCGGCGAGAACGTCACCACGAGCGGGATCGACCTGCTGTCGCTCCCCCTCGGGACGCGGCTGCGGCTCGGCGACGCCGCGGAGGTCGAGCTGACGGGGCTGCGGAATCCGTGCGTGCAGATCGATCGGTTCCAGCCGGGGCTCATGCGCCGGATGATCCGCCGCGACGCCTCGGGCACGCACCGGCGCGCCGGGGTGATGGCCGTCGTCGTCGCGGACGGCGTCGTGCGCGCGGGCGACCCGATCCTGGTCGTGCTGCCGGTGGAGCCGCACGAAGCGCTGCCCGTGGTCTGACGCTCGGGCCTCCGGTCGTCGAGTAGCGCCGCGCGAAGCGCGACGCGTATCGAGACGCGGTGCTCTCACCCATCGGCCTGCCACGTCTCGATACGCGTCCGCCTTCGGCGGGCGCTGCTCGACGACCGGGACCGCCGGCTCAGGCGACGGATGCCGCGTCGCCGGCCTCGCTCGCCGCGCCGGTCGGCGGCGCCACCGGGTCGATGCGGAACGTGAGGCGGAAGCGCTCGAGCAGGGCGCTCCCTCCGTCGAGGATGGCGACGCCCGACGGCGGTCCCTTCACGGTGACGGTCCCCCGGACGCCCGAGACGAGGTCGCGGAACCCCGTCGGCTCGACCGCGAGCTCGAGCACGTCCTCGGGCGCGACGTCGGGGATCGGGCGCCGCGGCTGCGGGAGTGCGCCCGGTCCGACGGGAGCGACGTCGAGGTGGCGGCCCGTCACGATCGCCGAGAGCGAGACGTCGCCGACGTGCAGCACGTACTCGGTGGGGGGTAGCGTCGCCGCGGCATCCGGCCGGAACGCGGCGCCGAGCGCGATCGCGAGCGCGTCGGCCGTGACCAGCTCGCCCTCGGCGGGCTCGCCCAGGGTGGACCATCCCCAGCGCTCGAGGGCGACCACGACGGGCTCGAGGGCGCGCCCGAGCTCGGTCAGCTCGTAGCCGCCGCGCACGGTCGGCACGCGGCGGACGACGCCCGCCTCCTGCAGCTCCTTCAGCCGGTCGGCCAGGATGTTCGTCGGGATGCGCGGCAGGCCGGCCTTCAGGTCGCCATACCGGCGTGCGCCGACGAGCAGGTCGCGGACGATGAGCAGTGCCCACCGTTCCCCGACCCGCTCGACGGCACGGGCGACGCCGCTGTACTGGCCGAAGCCCCGAGTGGCGCGCGTGGCCATTCGGCGCGTCCGGTCAGGCCGACGGCGCCTCGGCGCCGGCGCCCTGCTGTGCCATGTAGGCCTCGGGACCCATCTCGGCCGCCGCCGGCTCCATGAACAGGAACGAGAGGTTGTTGCCGTCGGGGTCGTCGAGGTCGCGCGAGTACATGAATCCGTAGTCCTGCACCGGACGCGGCTCGCTGCCGCCGGCGGCGAGGCCCTTGGCGAGGACGGCGTCGACGTCCTCGCGGGAGTCGCGGGTGAGGGCGATCGACACCTGGGCCTGGGTCTTCGGGTCGATGATCTGCTTGTCGGTGAACGTGCCGAGGTACTCGCGCGTCAGCACCATGAAGTAGATCGTGTCGCTGAGCACGACGCAGGCGGCGTTCTCGTCGGTGAAGTTGGGGTTGATCGTGAAGCCCAGCGCCTCGTAGAACGCCTTTGCGCGGTCGAGGTCGGTGGTGGGGATGTTCACGAAGATGTTCGTGGCGGTCATGGTGTCCTCCGGTGGATCGTCGTCGATCGGTGGTTCCGATTGTGATCCTCAGCTTGCTCTTTGCAAGTGAACTTGTCAATAGCAAGTAAAAGATTCGGTCGTCGGGGTTCAGCTCGCCGCGCTGCGGCGTACGAGCAACGCGAGGTGCAGCCCCGTGAGCGTCTCGCCGTCATCGAGGTCGGCCCCGAGCAGGTCGCCGATCAGGGCGAGCCGCTGGTAGAACACCGACCGCGACAGGTGGCTCGCAGAGGCCGCCGCCGTGCGGTTGCCCGGATGCGCGAGCACCGCCCCGAGCACGTGCAGCAGGTCGCCGTCGCGGGCGAGGTCGTACTCGATGATGGGCTGCAGCATCCGCTCGCTGTGCCGGAGCAGCCGGTGGTCGTCGCGCAGCGACGTCACGAGCCGCATGAGCGGTCGCTCGTCGGCGCGCCGCAGCACCGCGCCCCGCACGCCGCGCGGGCGTGCCCCGCGCGAGAGGTCCGTCGCCTCCTGCACCGAGGCGAGCAGCCCGTCGAGCCCGTCGGCGACCGAGCCGATCGACACGACGAGCCGGTCGGCGGATGCCGCGTCGCCGCCGACGAGGTCGGACGCGAACCGGCTCGCCGCCGCATCCGACAGCGTGCCGGGCAGCGACAGCAGCACGACCCGTGCCGATCGGGTGACCGTCGCGCCGGGCGCCACGCCGTCGATCGCCCGGCCGCCGAGGGCGCGCGCCGCGGCATCCGCCGCACCATCGGGGATCGCCGGACCCGTCGCGACGATGCCGTACAGCCGTGCCCCCATCACCGGGAGCCCGGCGGCCTCGAGTCGGGCGGATGCCCCGGCGACACCCGCGAACCGCCCTTCGAGCAGCGCATCGACGAGCCGCTGCCGGCCGATGCGCGTCCACTCGTCCGCACCGCCGTCGGCGAGCCGGCCGAGCGCCAGCGCGATCGCGCCCTGCTCGAGCACGCTCACGCGACCCGCGGGATGCGCGGGTCCGGGCAGTGCGATGAGGTGCCCCCAACGGATGCCGCGGGCCTCGACGGGCACGATGAGCCACTCGTCGGCGCCAGCGGGACCGCCGTCGCGTCGGCGCTGCTCGTCGTCGCGGTGCGCCGCGCGCGAGCGCGCCTCCCAGTCGGCGAAGAGCCCCTCCTCGGCGGCGGGCGGCACCTCCGCCGCGACGACCTCGTGCGCGAGGTTCTCGAGCACCACCGCGGCGCCGAGCGTCTGCGCGAGCTGGTGCACGATGAAGTCCGCGGGCGAGCCGCGCAGGCTCAGCGCCGTGAAGCGCTCACGCACCTCGTCGCGGGCCCGGAGCGCCTCGGTCTGCTCGGAGATGATGCGGCTGTGCACGGCCTCGGTGAGCGTCACGAACTTCACCTCGCGGTGCAGCGCCACGAGGGCGAGGCCGTGCTCGCGGGCCGACTGCTCCACGACCGCGGGCACGTAGCGGTAGTGCACGCCGAGCTCGAGCACCAGGCCCGCGACGCCGGCGTCGACGAGGCCCGCGATGAACGCCTCGAGGTCGGTCGGCTCGGTCGGCCAGCCCGAGCCGGTCGAGAGCAGGAGCTCGCCGCCGTTCAGCAGGCGAGCGACGCCGGCGCTGTCGGACGCGTGCACCCAGCGCACGCGCGCGTCGAGCGCGTCGTCGCTCGCGAGCACCTCGGGAACGCCGTGCGCCACGGCCTCGAGGGTCAGGATCTCGCGCACGGTCGGCAGCCCGGCGTCGCCGCGCTGTTCCCCGGGGCCGTTCGGACGATCCGTATGGTTCGGAACGTCTTCGCGACGGTCTGCCATCTGTAGGGCCTCTCTGGCTCTGTAAGACTTGGGAACGCCAGCCTAGACGAACTCGGTCGATCTGTCCGACCATACTGTCCGGCGGCAAGCACATCCCGTCGATGGGGTGCCGAGGCATCCGTCGTCACGAACCAACCGAAGGAGCGCCATGAGCCTCGTCCAGGACACCGTCGACCCTCAGGTCGTCGACGAGCGCGAGACCGCCCTCGTCCGTCACTTCGTCGCCGGCCGCGAGGTCGGCGGCGACGACCGTACCGGTCCCGTCTTCAACCCCGCCACCGGCGAGGTGTCGCGTCGCGTCGCGTTCGCCTCGACCGCCGAGGTCGACGAGGCGATCGCCGCCGCGAAGGCCGCACTGCCCGGTTGGCGAGCAACCGGCCTCATCAAGCGGGCGGACGTGTTCTTCAAGCTCCGGCACCTCCTCGTCGAGCACCAGGACGAGCTCGCCGCCATCCTCACGAACGAGCACGGCAAGGTGCTCTCCGACGCCAAGGGCGAGATCAGCCGCGGCATCGAGAACGTCGAGTTCGCCGCCGGGCTCGTGCACCTGCTGAAGGGCGAGCGGTCCGAGCAGGTCGCACGCGGCGTCGACGTGCACCAGGCCAAGCAGCCGGTCGGGGTGGTCGGCGCGATCACGCCGTTCAACTTCCCGGTCATGGTGCCGCTCTGGATGGTCGCCTCGGCGATCGCGTGCGGCAACACCGTCGTGCTGAAGCCGTCGGAGAAGGACCCGAGCGCCGCGATCTTCCTGGCGAAGCTCTTCCAGGAGGCGGGCCTTCCCGACGGCGTGCTCAACGTCGTGCACGGCGACAAGGTCGCGGTCGACGCGATCCTCGACTCGCCCGACGTGCGCGCGGTCTCGTTCGTCGGCTCGACGCCGATCGCCCGATCGATCTACCGGCGAGCGTCCGAGAACGGCAAGCGCGTCCAGGCGCTCGGCGGCGCGAAGAACCACATGGTCGTCATGCCCGACGCCGACCTCGACGCCGCGGCCGATGCCGCCGTCTCGGCCGCATACGGCTCGGCGGGCGAGCGCTGCATGGCGGTGTCGGTGCTCGTCGCGGTGGGCGACGAGGTCGCCGACGCCATCGTCGCGAAGGTCGCCGAGCGGATGGCGACCCTGAAGATCGGCGACGGCACCGACCCGGCGAGCGAGATGGGCCCGCTCATCACCCGCGAGCACCGCGACAAGGTCGCCTCGTACGTCACGGGCGCCGCGGCGGAGGGCGCGACGGTCGTCGTCGACGGCACGCTGCAGGCGTTCGAGGGCGACGGGTTCTTCGTCGGCACCTCGCTCGTCGACCACGTGAAGCCCGGCATGCGGGTCTACGACGACGAGATCTTCGGCCCGGTGCTCTCCGTCGTGCGCGTCGCCTCGTACGAGGAGGCCGTCGACCTCATCAACGCGAACGACTTCGCGAACGGCGTCGCCGTCTTCACGCGCGACGGCGGCACGGCCCGCCAGTTCGAGTTCGACATCGAGGTCGGCATGGTCGGCGTCAACGTGCCGATCCCCGTGCCGATCGGCGCCTACTCGTTCGGCGGCTGGAAGAACTCGCTCTTCGGCGACTCGCACATCTACGGCCCCGAGTCGGTGCACTTCTACACCCGCTCGAAGGTCGTCACGACGCGCTGGCCCGACCCGTCGGAGTCGCAGGTCAACCTGGGCTTCCCGAGCAACCACTGATCGCCACCGGTGGTCGAGTAGCGCCCGGCGCAGCCGGACGCGTATCGAGACCCGACGTGGGCGTCTCGATACGCGTCGCCTCCGGCGGCGCTACTCGACGACCGACCTGAAAGGACCCTCCCCATGACCGACACCCTGATCGACACGGCGACCTACGTCGACCGGAGCGGCACGCGGCATCCGCTGCCCGACGCAGCCGCCGAGGCGCAGGTGCGCGGCGACGACCGCGGCCACGTGTTCCACTCGTGGAGCGCGCAGGCCCTCATCGACCCGCTGCCCATCGCGGCGGGCGAGGGCTCGACGTTCTGGGACTACGCGGGCAACGCGTACCTCGACTTCTCGAGCCAACTCGTGAACCTCAACCTCGGGCACCAGCACCCCGACCTCGTCGCGGCGATCCAGGAGCAGGCCGGCCGCCTCGCGACGATCCAGCCGTCGATGGCGTCGGACGTGCGCGGCGAGCTCGCCCGGCGCATCGCCGAGGTCGCGCCCGGCGACCTCGACAAGGTGTTCTTCACCAACGGCGGCGCCGACGCCAACGAGTACGCCGTGCGCATGGCGCGCGCCGTGACGGGCCGCCGCAAGGTGCTGTCGATGTACCGCAGCTACCACGGCGGCACCGCGACCGCCATCTCGCTCACGGGCGACCCGCGCCGCTGGGCGAACGAGCCGAGCGACGGCAGCGTCGCGCACTTCCTGGGGCCGTACCCGTACCGCTCGTCGTTCCACGCCTCGAACGAGGCGGAGGAGACCGAGCGCGCGCTCGCGCACCTCGAGCAGGTCATCACGCTCGAGGGCGCGTCGACGATCGCCGCGATCATCATCGAGACGGTGGTCGGCACGAACGGCGTGCTCGTGCCGCCGCCGGGCTACCTGCAGGGCGTGCGGGAGCTCGCCGACCGGTACGGCATCGTCTACATCGCCGACGAGGTCATGGTCGGCTTCGGCCGCGTCGGCGAGTGGTTCGCGGTGAACCACTTCGGCGTGACCCCCGACCTCATCACCTTCGCGAAGGGCGTGAACTCGGGCTACGTGCCGCTCGGCGGCGTGGTCATCTCGCAGCGCATCGCGGCGCACTTCGACACGGTGTCGTTCCAGGGCGGCCTCACGTACTCGGGCCACCCGCTCGCGTGCGCGGCGGGCGTCGCGACGTTCGAGGTGTTCGAGCGCGACGGCATCCTCGAGCGCGTGCGCGACCTCGGCACGCGCGTCGTCGAGCCGCGCCTGCGGGCGATGGCTGAACGGCATCCGTCGGTCGGCGAGGTGCGCGGCCTCGGCCTGTTCTGGGCGATCGAACTGGTGGCGGATGCCGCGACGCGCGCGCCGCTCGTGCCGTTCAACGCATCTGGGGCGGATGCCGCGCCGATGGCCGCCGTGGCGGCCGCGTGCAAGCAGGCGGGCCTCTGGCCGTTCCTCCACTTCAACCGGATGCACGTCGCGCCGCCGCTGGTGATCACCGAGGACGAGCTCGTGCGCGGCCTCGACGTGATCGACGAGGCGCTCGACGTGGCCGACGGCTACGTCGCGGGCTGAGGAGGGCGGGAAGCGCCGGCGAGAACGCATGAGAATCCGCACGACAGGTGTCCACGGGGCCGAAGTGCGGATGCTCATGCATTTCGGGATCGACCAGCGCGGGCGGGTGCTCCGCGCCCTCCGCAACCCGCGGGGAACCCGTCGACTAGCCTGAATCCCATGGAGTCTCGGGCGGGGTCCGGCGGCATGGCCCGGCGTACCTTCCTCGCCGCGTCGCTCTCGGGGATCGCCGCCGTCGCACTCTCGAGCTGCACCTGGGGACAGCCGAACCCGACCGGCACGCCCACCGCGAGCCCGACCCCGTCGCCCACCCCGACGCCGACGCCCGCGGTGCCCGACGGCGTCCCGCTGCCGACGGCGATGCGGCGCTCGAGCTGGAGCTCCGACCCGTTCGCGCGCGGCGCGTTCTCGTTCGACGGCGTCGGCACGACCCCCGAGCTCCGGTCGTCGCTCGCCGAACCCGTCGAGGACCGGCTCTGGATCGCCGGCGAGGCCTGCTCCCCCGATGCGCCGGGCACCATCACCGGCGCGCGCGACTCGGGGCTCGCCGCAGCCGAGCAGCTCGCCCGCACCGCCGAGCCCGGCGAGCGCATCGCCGTGATCGGCGCGGGCATGGCCGGGCTCACGGCGGCCGTGCACCTCGTCGAGGAGGGCTTCGAGGTCGTCGTCGTCGAGGCGCGCGACCGCGCGGGCGGGCGCGTGTGGTCGGTGAACGCCGACGGCTTCGACCGGCCGGTCGAGCTCGGCCCAGTGCTGGTGCCCGACGAGGAGCCGCTCGCGGAGGCGCTCGGCGCGGCATCCGTCGACACCCTGGCGTTCGACGGGGTGGTCGAGGCCCGCACCGCCGACGGCACCGTCGTGGCGATCCCACCGACGGGCGACGAGGCGGTCGCCACCGCGCGCGCCTGGGCCGAGGCCGCGCCCCGCGACGTCTCGCTCGCGGACGCGCTCGTGCAGTCGGGCGTCGTCCCGCTCTCGCAGGACCCCGGCCCCGACGGCGTGAGCCCGGCGTCGTGGCTCGCGCACACCATCTCGAGCGGGGTGCAGCCCGCGACGGGCGCGCCGTCGAACCGCGTCTCGGCACGGACGGCGCCGAGCACCGCGTTCCCGCCCGGCTCGCGCCTCGTGACCGGACGCCTCTCCGACCTGCTCGACGGACTCGCCGACCAGGTCGACATCGCCGTCTCGAGCGTCGTGACGCGCATCGCCTACAACGACACCCGGGTGAGCCTCCGGCTCGACTCGGGCGAGTCGCTCACCGTCGACCGGGCGATCGTGACGGTGCCGCTCGGGGTACTGAAGTCCGACACCCTCCGCTTCTCGCCAGCGCTCCCGTACGCGCACCAGCGCGCGATCGCCGTGCTCGAGACGGGCGCGATCGACATGGTGTGGCTGCGGTTCGACGAGGCGTTCTGGCGCGTCGGCGCCGGAGCCGAGGGCGGCGACGGTGGCGACGGCGGGGCGGATGCCTCGGGCGACGCGGCATCCGTCGAGCCCGCGGCATCCGTGCCCGACGTGCTCACGCTCGTGGGGACGCCCTCGCCCGTCGCCGCCTGGCTCGACGTCGGACGGGAGACGGGCGAGCCCATCCTCGTGGGCGTCATCGCAGCGGGGCAGGCACCTCGACTGGAAGCGCTCGACGATCGGGAGTTCCTCGAGGTGATCCTCGCCGGGCTCGCGCCCTACGCCACAGCGCCCGGTTGACGGCGACGAGCACGGCCGTGACCGCGACGAAGATCGCGAGCACGAGCGCGCAGTACAGCGCGACGCCCAGCGCACCGCCGACCTGCGCCTCGTCGAGGAAGAAGTACGGGTACCAGCCCACGTCGGCGCCGCGCCAGAGCGTGTACGGCAGCCAGAGCGACGGGAAGACCAGCACCCAGCCGACCGTCGACCACGGCACGGGCGGGTTCACGGCCATGATGCTGTCGGTGGTCCACGCGATCACGGCGAGCGCCGGGACGACCCAGTGCAGCAGCGTGTCCGACCATGGCACGTCGACGCGGTAGTCGCGCGTCGACGCCTGGCTCACGATGAGGGCGAACACGATGCCCGAGACGAGCAGGTAGGCGGTCACCATGGTGCGCAGGATGCCGAGCCACGGCGGGTCGTTGGGCGCGAGCAGGGCGTAGCCGGCGGCGATGCCGAGCGTCGCGACGGCGAGCATCGCCGACTGGATCGTGAAGTAGCTGAAGAAGTTCGCGGTGGCGAAGAAGCGGAATCCGAGCACGTACTCGTAGTTGCCGATGAGCGCGACGACCTCGATCACGGCGATGAGCACGCGGAAGATCCCGAGTGCGCGCCGCTCGCGCATGCCCGGCATGCGGGCGTCGGGAGCCGTCTCCGCGCGGGCCCGCGCACCCGGAGCGGTGACTCCGGGGGTGCGGGCGGCCATGCGTCAACGCTACGCCCAGCGACTCCGACGTCAGTCGAACGGGCGCAGGATGCGGTCGAGGAACCGGCGCGTGCGCTCCTCGCGCGGCGCGGTGAACAGCCGCGACGGTGGACCCTGCTCGACGACGACCCCGCCGTCGAGGAACAGCACCTCGTCGGCCACCTGGCGCGCGAACCCGAGCTCGTGGGTCACGATGACCATCGTCCAGCCCTCCTCGGCGAGCTCCTTGATGACGGCGAGCACCTCGCCGACCAGCTCGGGGTCGAGCGCGCTCGTCGGCTCGTCGAAGAGCAGGAGCATGGGCTTCAGCGCGAGGGCGCGCACGATCCCGACGCGCTGCTGCTGCCCGCCCGAGAGCTCGAACGGGTAGGCGTCCCGTTTCTCGGCGAGCCCCACGCGGGCGAGGAGCGCCTCGGCTTCGGCGATCGCCTTCGCCTTCGGCACGCGCTGCACCTGCGTCGGCCCCTCGATGACGTTCTGCAGCACCGTCATGTGCGGGAAGAGGTTGTGGTGCTGGAACACCATCGCCGATCGGTCGCGCAGCGCGAACCGGTCGGCCTTCGGCACGGGCGCGCCGAACGTGATCGACGGACCCCCGTCGACCGCGATGGTGCCCGCGTCGGGCGTCTCGAGTCCGTTGAGCGAGCGCAGCACGGTCGTCTTCCCCGAGCCGCTCGGTCCGATGAGGGCGATGACCTCGCCGCGGCGCACCTCGAGGTCGACGCCGCGCAGCACCTCGTTCTGACCGAACGACTTGCGGATGCCCCGCGCGGTGAGCGCCATCGTGTGGTCGGCGGGCGTCTCGGGCGCGAGGGCGTCGCCGCCCGCGGAACCGCCCGCGGAACCGCCCGTGGGCACCCGCTCCTCGCCGTTGCCGTCGCGACCCGCAGGATCAGTGTGCGACATGGCGGTCGAGCCTCCTCTCGAGGGCATTCTGCCCCGACGACAGCGCGAGGCAGAACAGCCAGTAGATGAGCGCGGCCTCGAGGTAGAGCAGCATGAACTGCTGGCTGAACGCCGCGATCTGCTGCGCCACCCGGAACAGCTCGGTCACGAGGATGAGCGAGGCGAGCGACGTGTCCTTCACGAGCGAGATGAACGTGTTCGACAGCGGCGGCACCGAGACACGCGCCGCCTGCGGCAGGATGATGCGCCGCAGGGTCTTCGCGTGCGACATCCCGATCGTGTAGCCCGCCTCCCACTGGCCCTTCGGCACCGAGAGGATGGCGGCCCGGATGACCTCGGCCGCGTACCCGCCGACGTTCAGCGAGAACGCCGCGATCGCGCTCGGCCACGGGTCGATCACCACGCCGATGGCCGGCAGCCCGTAGAAGATCACGAACAGCTGCACGAGCAGCGGCGTGCCGCGGATGACCGACACGTAGAACCGGGCGATGCCCGAGACCACGCGGTTCCTGGACAGCCGCATGAGCGCGACGCCGAGCGCGAGCACGAGCCCGATCGCGAAGGAGATGAGTGCGAGCGGGATCGTCCCTGTGATGCCGCCCCAGACGATGGGCCAGAACGACTCCAGGAAGAGCTGCAGGTCCTCGTTCACGGGGAGCCTCCCTCCGGCGGCATCCGCCGCGCCGCCACCCTACCCGGTGACGGGCTCACCTACTCGGAGACGTCGGCGCCGAAGTACTTCTCGCCGAGCTCGGCGAGCACGCCCTCCTCGCGCAGCTCCGCGAGCGCGCCGTTCACGGCGTCGACGAGGGCCTGCTTGTCCTTCGTGAACGTGAGCGCGCTGAGCGACGGGTCGTCGGTCTCCGCGGCGACCTCGATCGCGGCGTCGGGCGTCGTGTTCACGTAGTCGAGGAAGGTGAGCTTGTCGTTGATCGTCGCGTCGACCCGGCCCTGCTGGAGGAGCGAGACGGCCTGCGCCCAGCCCTCGACGGCCTCGACGTTCGCGCCCGACTCCTGGGCGAGCTGGTACCAGTTGCTCGTGAGCGACTGCGCGGTGGTCTTGCCGGCGAGGTCGTCGAAGCTCGAGATCGACGAGTCGCCCTCGTTCACGACGATGACGCCGGGCGAGACGGTGTACGGCTCGCTGAAGAGGTACTGCTCCTCGCGCTCGGGGTTGATCGAGACCTGGTTCGCGATCACGTCGAAGCGGCCCGCGTCGAGGCCCGCGAAGATCGCGTCCCACTGCGTCTCCTGGAACTCGACCTCGAGGCCGAGCTTCTCGGCGACGGCCTCGGCCAGCTCGACGTCGTAGCCGACAAGGTCGCCGGAGCCGTCCTCGTGGAAGCTGAACGGGCGGTACGTGCCCTCCGTCGCGACGGTGAGCGTGCCCGCCGTGAGCAGGCCGTACTCGTCGCCGCCCTCCGCGCTGTCGCTCGCCGCGGGCGCGCCGCTCGAGCAGGCGGCGAGGGCGACGAGTGCGGCGGATGCTGCGGCGAGGCCGAGCAGGGTGCGGGCGCGACGGGCGGGGGTCATGTGGTGCTCCTTCGTGGGGAATGTCGAGGCCCGGCGGGCGTTCGTTCGTCGCCGGGCGGAACCAGTCCAGCACGCGGCGACCGCGAGGTGAAACCGCATGACTCCGCGTTGCATTCCGGATGCCGCGAGATCGGGACGGATGTCCCGCCGTCGGCGCATGCGCGAGACGGAATACACGCCGCGGGGCATCCATCGCAACCCCTCGCCGCGGGGGCGCGTCCTCGCTACGCTGGCGACGTCGCGGGAGTCCCCTCCCGCGTCGCGGTGTCCCTCACGCCAACCCGAAGGAATCCCATGATCGCTCTGTCCTGGCTCCTCATCATCGCCATCATCGGCGGTGCGCTCGCGCTCGTCGACGGCATCCTGCGCCTGCGGGCGCGCGGCGGCTCGACGATCGTCGGCATCATCGAGATCGTCGTCGCGGGCCTGTTCCTGCTCGCGCTCCTCATCCCCGCCATCCCGTTCGGCGCGATCGTGCTGGGTGTGGTGACGCTCATCGTGCTGGCCGTTGCGCTGTTCGCCGGCGGACGCACGGGACGCACGATCACGATCATCGCGCTCGTGGCGATCGCGCTGTACCTCATCCTCGCGAATCGCTGGCTGGTGATCCCCGGGATCAACTGACCCACGGGCACGCGTCGAGGCGGCCGTCCCCGGCGGGGGCGGTCGCCTCGCATCATGCGCGCCGGTCAGCCGCGGTCGTAGGCCGCGCTCCAGGCGAGCGCGTCGACGGCGTCGCCGCCGAGCTCGGGGTGCCGCAGCCGGAACTCCGAGGAGGACGCGGCGTAGTCGGCCTCGAGGGTGCGGGCCGCCTTGGCGAGTGCCGGTCCGGCGACTCCGCCGAACCGTGCGATGACCCGGGCGTCGTCTCGGGCGGGACGGGGCGTGCTGCCCCAGCCGGTCCACTCCACGACGGCACGGGTGAGACGAGGCTCCATTGCCTTCATCGGTGCTCCTTGCTTCGTTGCATCAACGATGTTATGCCTACTCAGGCGAAGTGTCGCCACGGTGTCCACGTGGTGTCGGCACGCCGTCCTCACGCCGCGGGATCCCGAGCGGGTTCCCGTCGCGCAGCTCCGGCGGCAGCACCTCAGCGGGCGCGTCCTGGTACGCCACGGGCGTGAGGAACCGGCGGACCGCGGTCGCGCCGACCGAGGTGTGCACCGACGCCGTCGTTGCGGGCCAGCCCCCGCCGTGGTGCTGCGCCCAGGCGATCGCGACGCCCGTCGGCCAGCCGTTGAACACGAGTCGCCCGGCGACGCGCTCGAGCTTCCCGGCGAGGGCGGTCACGTCTTCACCCGGTGCGAGGTGGATCGTCGCGGTGAGGCTGCCCTCGAGCGTCGCGAGCGCGCCGTCGAGCTCGTCGTCGTCGCGATAGCGCACGAGCACGGTGAGCGGCCCGAAGCACTCCTGCAGCCACGCGTCCGCAGCGGCGACGAGCGCGGACGCGTCGGTCGCGACGACGGTGGCCGGGGCGTCCGCACCCTCGGCCGCGCCGCGCCAGACGAGCTCCGCGCCGTCGAGGCCGGCCAGCCGGGCGGCGCCGTCGGCGAAGGCGGTCGCCATGCCGTCGGTGAGCAGCCGCTGGGAGCCGACCGTGCCGAGCGCGTCGCAGAGCGCCTCCTCGAAGCCGGTGCCGTCGGGCACGAACACGAGTCCGGGCTTCGTGCAGTACTGGCCGCCGTCACGGGTGAACGAGCCGGCGAGCCCGGTCGCGACAGCCTCCACGTCGGCGTCGGCCGCCGCCCGCGTGACCACGACGGGGTTGAGCGACCCCAGCTCCCCGTAGAACGGGATCGGCGCGGGCCGCGCCGCGGCGAGGTCGAACAGTGCGCGTCCGCCCCGCAGCGAGCCCGTGAAGCCGACCGCGGCGACGAGCGGATGCCCCACGAGCTCCACGCCCGCGTCGAGTCCCTCGATCACGGAGAGCGCATGGGCGGGTGCGCCCACCTCGGCGAGCGCGACGCGGGCGACCTCGGCCACACGTCGTGAGAGCAGCGGATGCCCCGGATGCGCCTTCACGACGACGGGGCATCCGGCGGCGAGGGCCGACGCGGTGTCGTTGCCGAGCACCGAGAACGCGAACGGGAAGTTCGACGCGGCGAACACCGCGACGGAACCGATGGGCCGCAGCATCCGTCGCAGGTCGGGGCGCGGCGGGATGAGCCGCGCGTCGGGCGGGTCGATGGTCGCCTCGAGGTAGGAGCCCTCCTCGATGACGCCGGCGAAGAAGCGCAGCTGGGTGGCCGTGCGCACGACCTCGCCGCCGAGCCGCGCCTCGGAGAGGTGGGTCTCGCCGTGCGCGAGGCCGACGAGCTCGTCGCGGTGATACTCGATCGCGTCGGCGAGCGCCCGAAGCCACGTCCCGCGTTCGGCGCGTGTCGAGCGGTCGACGCCGGAGGCCGCGGCGGCGCGCACGACGGCGTCGACCTCGCGCGAGGCATCCGTGGCCTGGGCGGTCGCGTCGGCGGCGACGGTGTGACGGCCGCTCATCAGAACGCGTTCAGCCCCGTGAGGGCGCGGCCGAGGATGAGCTGGTGGATCTCGTCGGTGCCCTCGTAGGTGCGCACCGACTCGAGGTTGGCCGCGTGCCGCATGACCGGGTAGGCGTCGGTGATGCCGTCGCCGCCCAGGATCGTGCGGGCCTGGTGCGCGATCTCGAGCGCCTCGCGCACGCTGTTGAGCTTGCCGACCGAGATCTGCGCGGGCGTGAGGCGGCCCTGCTCCTTGAGCCGCCCGAGGTGGAGGGCGAGCAGGATGCCCTTCTCGAGCTCGAGCAGCATGTCGGCGAGCTTCGCCTGCGTGAGCTGGTTCGCGCCGATCGGCTTGCCGAACACCTCGCGCTCGCGCGAGCGCCCGAGCGCGGCCTCGAAGCACGACCGCGCGGCTCCCATGGCGCCCCAGACGATGCCGTACCGGGCCTCGTTGAGGCAGCCGAAGGGCCCCGAGAGTCCGGATGCCCCGGGCAGGATCGCATCGGCCGGCACGCGCACCCCGTCGAGCTCGACGTCGCACTGCACCGACGCGCGCATCGAGAGCTTGCCCTCGATCGGCGTCGCGGTGAACCCGGCCGTCGTGGTCGGCACGAGGAAGCCGCGCACGGCGGCGCCGCCCTCGCCGAAGGCAGGTTCCTCGACCCGCACCCACACCACGGCGACGTCCGCGATCGACGCGAGCCCGATCCAGCGCTTGGCGCCGTCGAGCACCCACTCGTCGCCGTCGCGGCGCGCGACCGTGGTCATCGCGGCGGGGTCGGAGCCGCCCTGCGGCTCGGTGAGGGCGAAGCATCCGATGAGCTCGCCCTTCGCCATGCCCGGCAGCCACCGCTGCTTCTGCTCCTCGGAGCCGTAGCGGCGGATCGCGCTCATCGCGAGCGAACCCTGCACCGAGACGAACGTGCGCCAGCCCGAGTCGGCCGCCTCGAGCTCGAGGCAGACGAGGCCGTAGCTCACCGCGCCGGCGCCCGCGCAGCCGTAGCCCTCGAGGTGCATGCCGAGGAAGCCCTGCTCGCCGAGCTCGCGCACGAGCTCGCGGCGGAAGTGCCGCTGCTCGAAGTCCTCCTCGATGATCGGGAGGATCCGCTCCTGCGCGAACGCGCGAGCGCGCTGCTGCCAGTCGCGCTCCTCGTCGGTGAGCAGTCCGTCGAGGTCGAACACCTCGTCGAGGCGTGGGGCCGTGGTCATGCGGTGGGTCCTTTCTCACGGGGAGTCTCACGGTCGCGCGGCTCGCGCGGGTCGCGCGCGAGCCAGTCCGCGCCGGCGTGCTCGTCGAGCCGCGGCGGGGGCGTGCGGTAGTCGGGGGCGGCCTGCGAGAGGCCGATGGGGTTCGCGACGGTGCGGCTCGCGCCCAACTCGACGACGGGCTCGAGCCCGAGCGACTCGGCGAACGCGATGGCCTCGGCGACGTCGTTCACAAGCCCGGCGGGCACGCCGGCGTCGGTCAGCGCGCGCACCCAGTGGTCGGCGGATGCCGCGGCGAGCGCGCCCTCGAGCTCGGCGTGCAGCAGGTCGCGGTGCGCGACGCGGGCCTCGTTCGTGGCGTAGCGGGGGTCGTCGGCGAGCGCCGGCACGCCGAGGAGCACGGCGAGCGCGCGGAACTGCCGGTCGTTGCCGACGGCGATCACGAGGTCGCGGTCGGCGGCGGGGAACACGGCGTACGGCGCTATGCTCGGATGCCGGTTGCCGAGCCGTCGCGGCGCCCGCCCGGTCGCGAGCGTCGAGGCCGCCTGGTTCGTGAGCGCCGAGAGCAGGCTCTGCAGTAGGTTCACCTCGACGCGCTGGCCGAGGCCGGTGCGGTCGCGGTCGCGCAGCGCGAGCAGGATGCCGGCGACTGCGTTCTGCCCGCAGAGCACGTCGACGAGCGCGACGCCCGCCTTCGACGGCTCGCCCTCGGGCTCGCCGGTGATCGACATGAGGCCGCCGACGGCCTGCACGAGCAGGTCGTATCCCGCGAGGGTCGCTCCGTCGCCGGTGCCGAAGCCCGTGATCGAGCAGTACACGACCCCGGGGTTCGCGGCGCGCACCTCGTCATACGACAGGCCGAACCGGTCCATCACGCCGGGGCGGAAGTTCTCGACCACGACGTCGGCGGATGCCGCGAGCCGTCGCGCCTCGGCGAGCCCCTCCTCGGTGGCGAGGTCGAGCGCCACCGACCGCTTGTTGCGGTTCACGCTGCCGAAGTAGGTGGCCTCCCCCGCCGCGTCGACGGGCGGCTTCCAGTGCCGGGTGTCGTCGCCCGCCGGCGACTCGACCTTGATCACGTCGGCGCCGAAGTCGGCGAGCGTCATGGTGGCGTAGGGGCCCGCGAGCACGCGGGAGAAGTCCGCGACGCGCACGCCGGCGAGCGCGCCGCGCGGCGTCGCCCGGGTCGACTCGGTCATGGATCATCCGCCTTCGCATGATGCGGCCCGGCCGGGCGCGCGGGATTCATCCTATATCGAATCTTTTTTGCGCGCGGCGGCCTTCGCGAGCGCACCCCTCGGCTAACGTGGTCCCATGGAGACGAGGGTCGGTCCCGGGGCGCGCGAAGCCGTGTTCGCCCAGCTCGCCGACGCCGGCCGTGCGGAGCAGGTCGCCCAGCGCCTCACCGACGGCATCGTGCTCGGGGTGCTCGACCCCGGCGAGCGCCTCCCCAGCGAGCCCGAGCTCGCCCGCCGCTTCGGCGTCGCCCTCATCACCGTGCGCGAGGGGCTCGGCATCCTGCGCGACGCCGGCCTCGTCGAGACCCGCCGTGGCCGCGAAGGCGGCAGCTTCGTGGTGCACGACGACGCCGAGCACCGCACGATCCTCACGGCCCGGCTCCGCGGGCTCGCCCAGGTCGAACTCAGCGACATGGCGGTGTACTTCGGCGCGATCCTCGCGGGCGCGGCCGAGCGGGCGGCCGAGCGCGCGTCCGACGACGACGCAGCCAACCTCGCGGGCTGGCTGCGCAACGCCGACTTCTCGACCCCGGCCGCGGCGCGCACCAACCAGGGCGGGTTCCTGCTCGAGCTCGCGGTGCTCAGCCAGTCGGCGCGGCTCGTGCGCGAGCAGATCCGGCTCCAGGCCGAGTTCGGGCCGCTGCTCCTGCTCGGCCTCGCCGACGAGGGCGCCCGCGACGAGGTCGCCGACCTCGACCAGCGCATCGTTCGGGCGGTGGCCCGGCACCGGGCGGCGCGGGCGCGCGAGGCGGCCGGCGAGCTCGTCGGGATGCTCGCGCGTCGGCTGCTCGCCGCGAAGGCCCGGGTCGAGCGAGGGGGTGCGCTCGATGAGCCGCACGCCGACTGAGGTCGCCGACGCCGTCAGCGAGGTGTTCCGCGGCGTGTTCGACCAGCTCGCCGCGTGGCGCACGCCGATCGAGCAGCTGCTCGCCGCGAGCGTGAGTGCGGCGAGCGTCGTGGGCGCTGCGAGCGGCACGGCCGGGAGCGCTTCGAGCGGCGAGGTCCGCCCGGTGACGCTCGACGCGACGGTGGCCGACCTCGTGCTCCCGCGGCTCGAGGAGGCCGACCCGATGCTCGTCGGCGCGGGGTTCATCGCCGACGGCGAGGTGGTGCGCGGCAAGGGCGTGCACTTCGCGTGGTGGCTGGGGCCCCTCGACGACAACCCCGTGCTCGGGTCCACCGACGGACCCACCCGGCTCGACCTCTCGACGCGCGGCTACACCGAGTACCTCCGCGACTTCCGCGCCCTCGAGTGGTACCGCATCCCGGCCACCACGCGGCACGCGCACGTCACCGGCCCCTACGTCGACCACCTCTGCACGTGCGACTACATCCTCACGCTCACGATGCCCGTGCACGACGTCGACGGCGAGCGCATGGTCGGCGTCGTCGGCGCCGACGTCGCGGTGCGCACGCTCGAGCGCGCGCTGCTCGCCACGTTCCTCGACGTCGACGAGCCGCTCGCGCTCGTGAACGAGCACGGCCGGGTGGTGCTCTCCACCGAGCCGGCGCTGCAGGTCGGCCAGCTGGCGGGCCCGGGCGCCGAGACGGTGCCGTGCGCCGGCACGCCGTTCGCCGTGCGCGTGCGGCCCGCGGCATCCGGTTCGTGATCAATCATTCAGTGGTATATCTTTGACGGACGAGCGACTGCACCGCGGCAGACGGAGGCTCTGGCGTGCGTGCACCTGAGAAGGAGAGAACTCCCATGAGCTATGCCGTGACCAACCCCGCCACCGGCGAGACGGTCAAGACGTACCCGACCATCACCGACGCCGAGCTCGAGGCCGCCATCGCCGCCGCCGATGAGGCGCACCGCACCTGGTCGAAGTCGACCACGGTCGAGGAGCGCGCCGCGCTCATCCGCCGCGTGGGCGAGCTGCACGTCGAGCGCCGCCAGGAGCTGGCCGAGATCATCGTGCGCGAGATGGGCAAGCCCATCGAGCAGGCCCTCGCCGAGGCCGACTTCGCCGGCGACATCTACGGCTACTACGCCGACAACGCGGCCGAGTTCCTGAAGGACGAGCCGGTGTCGCTCCTCGCGGGCGACGGCTCGGCGGTGATCCGTCGCTCCTCGCTGGGCGTGCTCCTCGGCGTCATGCCGTGGAACTTCCCGTACTACCAGGTGGCCCGCTTCGCCGGCCCCAACCTCATCATCGGCAACACGATCCTGCTCAAGCACGCCGAGCAGTGCCCCGAATCGGCCGCGGCCATCGCGCAGATCTTCGCCGACGCGGGCTTCCCCGAAGGCGCGTACGTCAACATCTACGCGTCGCACGACCAGATCGAGACCGTCATCGCCGACCCGCGCGTGCAGGGCGTCTCGCTCACGGGCTCCGAGCGGGCCGGCGCCGCGGTCGCCGAGGTGGCCGGCCGTCACCTGAAGAAGGTCGTGCTCGAGCTCGGCGGCTCCGACCCGTTCATCCTGCTCTCGACCGACGACCTCGACTCGGCCGTGCAGAACGCGGTCGACGCGCGCCTCGACAACAGCGGCCAGTCGTGCAACGCGGCGAAGCGCTTCATCGTGATCGACGAGCTGTACGAGCCGTTCCTCGAGAAGTTCACCGCGAAGATCGCCGAGGTCGAGGCGACCGACCCGACCTCGTCGGACTCGGCGCTCGGCCCGCTGTCGTCGCTGAAGGCGGCAGAGGGCCTCGACGAGCAGGTCAAGCGCGCGGTCGAGCACGGCGCGACGCTCGTGCACGGCGGCACGCGCGACGGCGCGTTCTTCCAGACGACGGTGCTGACGGATGTCTCGTCCGACAACCCCGCGTCGAAGGAGGAGTTCTTCGGCCCGGTCGCGCAGGTGTACCGCGCGACCGACGAGGGCGACGCGGTCCGCATCGCGAACGACATCCCGTTCGGCCTCGGCTCCTACGTCTACACGACCGACGCCGCGCAGGCCGACCGCGTCGCGAACGCGATCGAGGCGGGCATGGTGTTCGTCAACCTCGTGCTGGCGGACGGCGCGGAGCTGCCCTTCGGCGGCGTGAAGCGCTCGGGCTCGGGCCGCGAGCTCGGCCGCTTCGGCGCCGACGAGTTCGTCAACAAGAAGATGATCCGCATCGGCTGACGCCTCTCGACATCAGGCGGCGCGCCCCTGGGCTCCGGCCGGGGGCGCGCCGTCGTGTGATCACGAGGATGCCGGCACGGCCGCCGCGCGCGGACGGGCCACCGCAGCACGGCGCTCGGCTGCGATGCGCCGGGCGAGGTACGCCGCGTCGCGGACGGTGCCGGGAAGGCTCTCCGAATTGAGCGAGTACATGAAGTCCAGGCCGAGCACGTAGAGCCCGGGGACCGACGCCACGACGCCTCGCCACTGCCGGAAGGCTCCGGTCTCATCGAATGCGGGGACCTGCAGCCATCCGAAGTCGCTGCGGTATCCGGTGCACCAGATCACGTTCGCCACGGCGAGCTCCCGTCCGTCGACGACGGGGAGGCCGTTGCTGGCGCCGGTCACACGGCCGACCGACGCCACCCCTGCGCCGGCGAGTTCCTTCCGCCGGGTGCGGATCAGCGGCGACGCGTGGGCCGAGAGCTTCGGGATGACGCGCCGCCCGATTGGCGTCCCGAGCGTGACCACGTGCAGCCCGGCGAACCTCACGACCGGGAGGACGAACCGTGCCGCCGCGCGCCCGTGGCGCACGGGCAGTTCGCCGCTCGGCGTCCCCGAGACGCTGGTGGGGTGCGTACGGCTGAGCTCGAGGGCGATCTCGGCACCCGAGTTGCCGAGCCCGACGACGAGGACCGGTCCGGGCTGCAGCTGGCCGGGATTGCGGTACTCGGCGGAGTGCAGCTGCACGATGGACGGCCCGAGCTCGCCTGCGACGTCGGGCGTCCTCGGCTCGTGGAACGCACCGGTGGTGATGATCACGCGCTCCGCGGTCCATCGACGATCGCCCGCGGTGATCGTGTAGACGCCGTCCTCGCGGCGGACACCGTCGACGTGCACGCCGAGCCGGATCGGGAGCGCATTCCGTTCGGCGTACGCCTCGAGGTAGTCGGCAAGCTCGTCCTTGGTCGGGAAGGCGAGCCCGTCGCCCGGGAACGGCATGCCGGGCAGCCCGTCGTACCGCGCGGGAGTGAACAGGCGCAGTGAGTCCCAGCGCGTGCGCCATGCGTCGCCGACGCGCGCCCGTTCGTCGAGGATCACGAAGTCGCGACCCTGCTGCGCGAGGTGGTAGCCGATTGCGAGTCCGGCCTGGCCTCCGCCGATGACGACGGCGTCGAGCGCTCGATCGGTCTCGTCCATGTGGTCGAATGTCTCGTTCATGGGCGGCACGCTACGGATGACGCGATAGGGCCGCGTCGGGAGAATCCCCCATTCGCGACCGCGGCGGGCTGCGGGCGGCCCCGTCCGGCGCCGGGTCAGTCGGCGACGCCGTGCCGGAACGCGAACGCGGTCGCGGCCGACCGCGAGGACACGCCGAGCTTGCCGAAGATGTTGCTGAGGTGCCGCTCGACCGTCTTCTCGCTGAGGAAGAGGTCGCTCGCGATCTCGCGGTTGGTCTCGCCCGCCGCCACGAGCCGCAGCACCTCGGCCTCCCTGGCGGACAGTCCGCCCGGCTGCGGCGTCGGCTCTGTCGACCACTCGGCCTCCGCCGCGGCGAGCGCCTGCCCGGCGCCCAGGTCGGCGAGCGCGACGCGTGCCGCGTCGAGCTCCATCGCCGCGGATGCCTCGTCGTCGAGGGCACGGCACGCCCGGGCCGCGATCAGCCGGCACCGCGCCGCCTCGTAGGGGACGTCGAGGTCGCGCCAGCGAGCCCATGCCCGCCGCGACGCCGTCAGCGCGCCACGAGCATCGCCCTCGGCGAGCCGCACGGCCGCGTCGGCCTGCTCGACGACCGCCAGCAGCATCGGCATCGGGCTCGATCGGCTCAGCTCCCGCAGCTCGTCGGCCACCTCACGCGCGGCGGCGACGTCGCCCACGCCGAGCTGGATCTCGACGGTCGCGGGGAGCAGCCAGCGGCGCTCCGCCGGATCCAGTCGTTCCGCCGCGGCGACGACCATGGCGCGCGCGACGTCGGGCTCCCCCTGCGCCAGCCGCAGCAGGGCGAGGCCGGGCTGCGGCTCGAAGCCCGTGCGTGCGGCCTGCTCGTACGCCGCCGCCGCGGCATCCGGCTCACCGCGCAGCCGATGCACCTCCCCGATCTGGTAGCACGCCCCGAACATGCCGTTGGGGTCGCCGAGCTCCGAGAGCTCCCGCGCCAGCTCCGCCGCGGCGAGCGCGTCCGCCCAGGCGCCGTGCAGGAGGAAGAGCTCGGCCCGGTGCGAGTGGCACTGCCCGCTGAACGCGACCATGTCGGGTCGTTCGGCGCACCACCGGTCGAGCGCCCGGGTCCACTCGTGGGCGCGCCGCACGTCGAACGTCTGCCGGCAGCACTGCAGGACCTCGCAGTAGACGATGCCCGAGGGAACGGGCGAGAGCTCACCGGCCGTGACGGCGACCATCACCTCGTCGAGCCGGGCGAGACCCTCCGCCGACCGGCCGAGCATGATCTCCGACTGGCCCATGCCGAGCTCGCCGAGCGCGACGAGGTCGGCGTCCTTCGCCGTGCGGGCGAGCTCCGCTGCGCGCGAGAACGATGCCGCCGCGCGCGCGCCGTCGCCGCCGTAGAGGGCAGCAAGCCCTTCGGGGATGAAGAGGAACCCGTGGTCGGGGCGACCCTCGGGATGCTCCTCCAGCAGTCGCTGCGCCCGCGCGAACCAGCCGCCGCCCTGCGCCAGCTGCCCGACGTACATGAACTCCATCCCGAGCCAGACCGCGCAGCGGATCGCGTCGTCCAGGTCTCCATCCGCCAGGAACGCCTCGTGCGCCCGGGTGCGCCACTCGACGCTCTCCTCGAACCGCCCGACCAGGAGGGCCGCGGTCGCGAGCTGCTCGAGGTCGAGTGCGGTGGTCGCGGTCGCGCGATCGGCCGCATCCAGGCCGATGACGGCGTCGGTCCAGCGGTGTTCGAGGTAGGCGGTGCGTCCTCGGTCGAGGGCGGTCGACGCGTCCATGACGCCTCCCGGGAGGTGACGGCGACGACCGCGCACGAGGTCGGGAGACCGTCGACTCCGACCGGCGCCCAGCCTCAGGCTAGACCCGCGCGGACCGCGCGGCAACGCTCCTGCAGATAATCATTTGGTGCTATAGCTTTAGCGCCGAAGGTATGGCATGCTGGCGCAACCGACTGGCGTCCGGGTGGGCGGACGCGATCAACGACGATCACGAAAGGTCACGATGTCCGAACCCGCCAAGCCCGCCGACCTCGGCGACGGCGAGCACCTGAACGTCCTCGGCTACCAGGACGAGTTCAACCGCTCCATGAGCCTCTGGGCGAACTTCGCCCTCGGCTTCACCTACCTGTCGCCGCTCGTCGGCGTCTACTCGCTCTTCGCGCTCGCGCTCACCGTCGGCGGACCGCCCTCCATCTGGTGGATCGTCATCGTCGGCGCCGGACAGCTGCTCGTCTCGCTCGTGTTCGGCGAGGTCGTGTCCCAGTACCCGATCCACGGCGGCATCTACCCATGGGCACGCCGCCTGTGGGGTCGCCGCTACGCCTGGATGGCCGCGTGGGTCTACATCTGGGCCATGATCGTGACGATCACCGCCGTCGCCGAGTACGGGTCGGGCTTCGCCGCGAGCCTGTTCGGCGTCGAAGCGAATCCGACCACGGGGCTCGTGCTCACCCTCGCCCTGCTGCTCATCGCGCTCGCGATCAACTTCACCGGCACGAAGTGGCTGGCCCGCGTCGCGCGCATCGGCCTCGCGGCCGAGCTCATCGGCGTCATCGGCCTGGGCCTGTACCTGCTGGTCTTCCAGCGCAAGCAGGAGTTCAGCATCTTCTTCGACACGATGGGGGTGCAGGGGGACGGCAGCTACCTGCCGGCCTTCATCGGTGCCGCGCTCGCCGGCCTGTTCCTCTTCTACGGCTTCGAGGCGTGCGGCGACGTCGCCGAGGAGGTCGAGAACCCGGCACGACGCATCCCGAAGGCGATGATCCTGACGATCCTCGTCGGCGGTGTCTCCGCGCTGTTCTCCTTCGGCGGCTACGTGCTCGCCGCGCCCGACCTGCAGGCCATCGTCTCCGGCGAGGACGCCGACCCCATCCCCGCGATCCTCGAGTCGACGCTCGGCCCGGTCGGGGCGAAGCTGTTCCTCGTCGTCGCGATCACGGCCTTCCTGTCGTGCGTGCTCAGCCTGCAGGCCGCCGCGAGCCGCCTCCTGTTCTCCTTCGCACGCGACGGGATGCTCCCGGGCCACCGCTGGCTGTCGAAGGTGTCGGAGCGCAGCAAGGTCCCGACGAACGCGCTCATCGTCGCCTGCACGGTGCCCGCGCTCATCGCGGTCCTGGTCTGGCTGAACGCCGACCTGCTCTACCCCGTCACGGCGTTCGCAGTGCTCGGCATCTACGTCGCCTTCCAGATGGTCGTGCTCGCATCGCTGCGGCAGCGCTTCCGCGGCTGGAAGCCCGCCGGCCCGTTCTCGCTCGGCCGCTGGGGCATGGTGGTGAACGTCCTCGCGCTCGCGTACGGGATCTTCGCGATGTACCTGCTCGCGGCTCCCGGCGCATCGGGCGACGTCTTCACCGACTGGGTGGTCCTCATCGGCCTCGGGGTCGTGCTCGCGACCGGGTTCGCGTACCTGTTCCTCGCGCGACCCGACCGCAAATCCGACGCGCCCGCCGGCGACGCGATCGAGGTCGCGGATCGCCTCAGGGCGCACCGCGGCGAGTTCGCCGAGGCGCCCTCGATCGTGAACTGACGACCGGCGGGAACCGAGCGGTCGCGGCAGGGTGACGCCGCGACCGCTCGTCCGCCGTTGGTCGCACCCGCGCTCGGGACAGCGCTACCGTGGCGGCATGCGCACCGTGCGGGTCGACGGCCTCGACCTCGCCTATCGCCGGAACGGACGCGGCATCCCGCTCCTGTTCCTGCACGACGCCTTCGGCGACTCGCGCGCCTGGACCGAGGAGTCGGAGCGCCTCGCCGATCGCGCGGACGTCGTCGCGTGGGACGCCCCGGGATGCGGCGGCTCCTCCGACGTCCCGATCGGATGGACCGACGAGGACTGGGCGGACGCGATCGCGGGCTTCGTCGACGCGCTCGGCCTCGACCGGCCCGTGATCTGCGGACTCTCGCTCGGATCCGTGCTCGCCCTGCTCGCGGTGCGCGACCATCCCCGCCTCGCGCGGGGCCTCATCCTCGCGGGTCCGTTCGCCGGCTGGGCCGGGTCGCTTCCGGCCACCGAGGTGGAGCGGCGCATCCGCGACCTCGAGGCCACGGTCGACGTGCCGGCCGCCGAGTGGGCGGAGGAGTTCCTGCACAGCGCATTCCGAGCGGATGCCTCGCCCGAGCGCCTCGCGTCGGCTCGCGCAGCCCTGCTCGAGTGGCGGCCGCAGACGACCGCGGCGATGCTCGAAGCCCTGGGCCGGCTCGACCTGCGCTCGAGCCTCCCCCGCATCGACGTGCCCACGCTCGTCGTGCACGGCGGCGCCGACCGGCGCAGGCCGTTCACCGCGGCGATCGCCATCGCGCAGGCGATCCCGCACGCTCGGCTCGTGGAGCTCGCGGGCCTCGGCCACGACTGCTGCGGCGAGGCCGAGTTCATCCGTGCCGTCGAGCGATTCCTCGACGGCCTCGGCGACGAGGCCGCGGCCTAGCCGTCAGCGCTTCTTCGCGGCGTCGATCTGGTCGCGGCGCAGCAGGATGATGCGGTCGACGAGCGATTCGGGCAGCGGATGCTCGGGCGTGAACCGGATGGTGCCCTTCGACCACGACCAGCCCTCGAGCTCGCCCTGCACCGACGAGACGACCTCGGGGCTGAACGGGTAGAGGCCGATGTGGTCCTTCGTGGACATGAGGCTGAGCAGCGGCGAGTCGCGGTACCGCAGCGCCGGCATGCCGTAGCTCACGCCCTCGACCGCCTCGGGCACGAGCGACACGGCCCTCGCCCGGATCCGCTCGATCAGGTCGCGCTCGGGCTCCTCGAGTCCCGCGATGTAGTCGCTCATCTCCCCCATGACGTCACATGGTACGCCCGGGGTGCGACGCGCCGCCCGCAGGCAGAGCACGAGCATGATGCCGCACGAGACGAGGTAGAACGTGTGCAATGCCCAGATCGGGCCGACCGGCAGGCTGAACACGTAGAGCGAGTAGATCGCGTTCGCGGCGTTGATCATCGCCATGCTCGAGACGCTGTACGAGGAGACGTCCCGCGTGCGCAGCGCCTTGCGCAGCATCGGCAGGTTGCTGACCGCGAAGGCCACGGTCGAGACCGTGCCGGCGACCAACGGGATGTCCATGGCCGCAACGGTAGGCCGCGGCATCCGCCCGCCGCGTCGGCCGAAGCGCCCAACTTCGCGGACCCGCGGGCATGGGTCATTCGATGCAGGCGGATGCCGCGCCCGGATCAGACGAGCCCGTTCTCGTACGCGTAGGCGGTCGCGCCGGCGCGCGACGAGAGGCCGAGCTTGCCGAAGATGTTGGAGAGGTGACGGGCGACGGTCTTCTCGCTCAGCGAGAGCCGCTCGCCGATCGCGCGGTTCGTGAGGCCCGTCGAGACCAGGCGGAGCACCTCGACCTCGCGTGCGGTGAGCGCGCCGGACGGGCGATCCCCAGTCAGCCCGGCGAGCTCCGCGAGCGCGGGGTCGGCGCCGAGCGCACGGAACACCTCGCGGGCGCCGCGGAACTCGGCCTCCGCCGCATCGCGATCGCCGAGCGCCGCCAGCGCTCGTCCCGCCACCACGCGGCTTCGCGCCAGCTCGTACGTCGCGCCGGTCGCTCGCCAGGCGTCGACGGCGGCGCGCGCCGCATCGAGCGCCGCCGCGGCGTCGTCCTCGGCCAGCAGCACCCGCGCCTCGGCCGCCGCGATGATCGCCTGCAGCGTCGGGGTCGGCATCGGGCCGCCCGACTCGCGGAGCTCGGCGACGGCGCGGCCGGCCGCTCCGACATCCCCCGCTGCGAGCTCGATCTCGACGACGGCGGGCAGCAGGTACCGCCGGGTGAACGGATCGACGCCCGCGGCGATGCGTCGGATCTCGTCCTGCGCCTGTCGGGTGCGCCCTGCGGCGAGGTGGAGCAACGCGAGACCGGGCTGCGGCTCCCACCCCGACTCGCCGGCCCGTCGGTAGGAGGCCTCGGCGGAGTGGAACGCGCCGCGCAGGCGTGCGAGCTCGGCGAGCTGGTACGGCGCGCCGTAGACCGCCCGGTAGTCGCCGGCGCGGAAACGCGAGAGCGCCAGCTCGGCGGCCGTGTCGGCCTCGGCCCAGGCCCCGCGCGCGATCAGGAGGGCGGCCTCGAGGGCGTGGCGCTGCCCGCTGAACGTCACGAGCTCGGGCTGGCCGCGGCACCATTCGTCGAGGGCCGCCGTCCAGGCGGCAGCGCGCTCGAGGTCGGAGGCCATGAGCGCGTCGGAGATCACGGCGCAGGCGACGACGCCGGATGCCACGGGCGTGACCTCGCCGGCGGCGATCGAGGACATGGCGCGGTCGAAGCAGGCGAATCCCTCGGCGACCTCGCCCAGCTCGATGAGCGACTTCCCGAGGCACAGCGACGCATTTGCGATGAGCTCGCGATCGTCCGCCTGCTCGCCGATCGCGAGGACCTCCTCGCTGATGCGCCTCGCCTCGGCGGGGTCGCCGCTGCCGAGCTGCGCCACCGCGGGCGCCAGCCGGACGAACCCCGCGAGCGCGCCCGGCTGCTCCATGGCCTTGACGAGGTGCATCGCCCGCGAAGCCCAGACGACGCAGCGCGAGAAGTCGCCCAGCTCGATCAGCCAGAGCGACAGCCATCCCGCGGCACGCGCCGCCCCGACGGTGCGCCCCGCCGCGAGGTGGGCCTCGTACGCGCGCGACAGCGCGTCGACCGCCTCCTGGGGCTCTCCGCGGAGCAGCGTGACCTCAGCGAGCAGCTCGAGGTCGGCCGCCCCGAGGCCGTCGACGGCGTCGGCGACCGAGAGCCGCTCGTACGCGTCCGCCCAGCGCCGCTCCGCCGCGGCCGCGCGGCCCGCCTCGAG
Organism: Agromyces mariniharenae; assembly: GCF_008122505.1. Classification (NCBI taxonomy): domain Bacteria; kingdom Bacillati; phylum Actinomycetota; class Actinomycetes; order Micrococcales; family Microbacteriaceae; genus Agromyces; species Agromyces mariniharenae. Next base: position 1,086,622 of record NZ_VSSB01000001.1, read on the forward strand.
TGCGCTCGACGTCATGTCGCCCCCAGCCGGGTGCGGTCCGCCGTGGCCCGACGCCGGCACTCGTCATCGTACGCTGGAGGGGTGATCCGCATGCGGGTGATCGTGCACGGCGGGGTCCAGGGCGTGGGCTTCCGCTACTCCGCGCAGCTCGAAGCCGACCGGCTCGGCGTCGCCGGCTGGGTGCGGAACCGCGCCGACGGCACGGTCGAGGCCGAGGTGGAGGGCGACGCGGCATCCGTGCAGGCGATGCTCGACTGGCTCGCGCAGGGGCCGCGGGGCGCCGTCGTGCAGGGCACCGACGTCACCGAGGTCGAGCCCACCGGCGACCGCGGGTTCCGTATCGGCTTCTGAGCGGATGCCGAGCGCCCGCGTGGCGCGCCGCCGAGCCCGATTTCGCCCGATCAGCAGCGATTGCCGCGCGCCTCACGCGGTCGTACCGTTAAGTCGACCCCCGCTTTGGGAGCCACCGACCCGTGAGGAGGCTGGTTTCTATGAAGAAGTGGACGCGATGGGAGGACTGGGTGGCCATCGCCGCCGGTCTCGCCGTGGCACTGTCGACCTTGTTCGTGCCGCCGATGGGCGCATCGGTCGCGATCATGGTGACGCTCGGCGCGCTGCTCATCGTCTCGGGGCTCGTCAACCTTGCGATGCCGGGCCTCGTCGCGATGGAGTACGTGCAGGGCGCCCTCGGCGTGCTGCTCATCATCTCGCCGTGGATCGGCGGCTACGCCGATCCGATGACCTTCGGTGCGGCGTGGATGTCCTGGATCGGCGGAGCGGTCGTCGTGATCGTCGCCGCGCTCGCCATCCGGCCCAGCATGCGGGCCCACCAGGACGCGATCACCCACTGACGATCGGGAACGACGAAGGGCCCGCCGGCGAACCGGCGGGCCCTTCGTGGTGGATCTCAGATCGCGTTGACGTCCAGCGGGATGCCGGGGCCGAAGGTCGTCGACACGGCGCCCTTCTGGATGTAGCGGCCCTTGGCGCTCGACGGCTTGAGGCGCACGACCTCCTCGAGGGCGGCCTTGAGGTTGTCGTTGAGCTGGTCGTGCGAGAACGAGGCCTTGCCGACGACGAAGTGCACGTTGGCGTGCTTGTCGACGCGGAACTCGATCTTGCCGCCCTTGATGTCCTCGACGGCCTTGGCCGGGTTCGGGGTCACGGTGCCGGTCTTGGGGTTCGGCATGAGGCCGCGCGGACCGAGGACCTTGCCGAGACGGCCGACCTGACCCATGAGCTCGGGAGTGGCGACGGCCGCGTCGAACGCGGTGTAGCCGCCGGCGACCTTCTCGATGAGCTCGGCGCCGCCGACCTCGTCGGCGCCGGCCGCGATCGCAGCCTCGGCGGCGGGGCCGGTCGCGAACACGATGACGCGAGCGGTCTTGCCGGTGCCGTGCGGGAGGATGACGGTGCCGCGCACCATCTGGTCGGCCTTGCGGGGGTCGACGCCGAGCTTCAGCGCGACCTCGACGGTCGAGTCGAACTTCGCCGAACCGGTCTCCTTCGCCAGGGCGACGGCGTCGGTCGGGGTGTAGTACTTGCCGGCCTCGATCTTCTCGGCCGCGGCCCGGTAGGCCTTGGACTTCTGTGCCATGTTGCTTCTCCTTGAGAGAGTGTGGTCATCGCGCCTGGCGGGCGCTGCCACGAATGAGAGTTCTGAAGGTCGGATGCCGCGACGGGGCATCCGTGGGTCTCGATACGCGTCGGCTTCGCCGGCGCTCCTCGACCACCGAGGGGATTACTCGACCGTGATGCCCATCGAGCGGGCGGTGCCGGCGATGATCTTCGAGGCGGCGTCGAGGTCGTTCGCGTTGAGGTCGACCATCTTCTGCTCGGCGATCGCGCGGACCTGGTCCTGCGTGAGCTTGCCCACCTTGGTGGTGTGCGGGACGCCAGAGCCCTTGGGCACGCCGGCGGCCTTCTTGATGAGCTCGGCGGCGGGCGGGGTCTTCAGGATGAAGGTGAACGAGCGGTCCTCGTAGACCGTGATCTCGACGGGGATCACGTTGCCGCGCTGCGACTCGGTGGCCGCGTTGTAGGCCTTGCAGAACTCCATGATGTTCACGCCGTGCTGACCCAGGGCCGGGCCGATGGGCGGGGCCGGGTTGGCGGCGCCGGCGTTGATCTGAAGCTTGATCAGACCAGTGACCTTCTTCTTCGGTGCCATGATTTCTCTCTTCCTGTTCGAACGCCCGACCGAATCGATCGGGGCACTCTCCCGCAGGTTCCGGCGGATCCGGGCTGCGGTGGTCTGTGTGCGTCAAGCGCACAACCTGTCAATGATAACGGATGTTCGGTGGTCGAGTAGCGCGCGACGGAGTCGCACGCGTATCGAGACCTCGGACGAGGATCTCGATACGCTCGCTGCCGCTCGCTACTCGATCTTGACCCGAGCCGCATCAACGCCGCTGCGCGGCATTGATCCGGCTCGCGTCAAAGCTTGGTGACCTGGTCGAAGCTGAGCTCGACCGGGGTCTCGCGCTCGAAGAGGGAGACGAGCACCGTGAGCTTGCCGCTCTCGGGCTTGATCTCGCTGATCGTGCCGGGCAGGCCCGCGAACGAGCCGTCCTTGATCGTGATGGTCTCGCCGATCTCGAAGTCGACCTCGGCCGGGATGGCGCGGGCGGCGCCTGCGGCGGCACCGGCCTTCGCGCCGCGGGCGGGGGCGACGTCCTTGATCTCGACGAGGCTCTTCAGCATGCCGAAGGCCTCCTCGAAGCGGAGGGGCGTGGGGTTGTGCGCGTTGCCGACGAAGCCGGTGACACCGGGAGTGTGGCGGATGACCGACCAGCTCTCCTCGTTGAGGTCCATGCGCACGAGCACGTAGCCGGGGATGCGCACGCGGGTGACCATCTTGCGCTGGCCGTTCTTGATCTCGACCACGTCCTCCATCGGCACCTCGACCTGGAAGATGTAGTCGGCCATCGCCATCGACTCGCGGCGCTGCTCGATGTTCGCCTTCACGCGGCGCTCGAAGCCCGCGTAGGAGTGGATGACGTACCACTTGCCCGGGAGGAAGCGCAGTTCGGCGCGGAACTCCTCGTAGGGGTCGTGGGTCTCCTCGGCCTCCTCGGCGGTCGCCTCGGCGGCCGCGAGGACCTCGTCCTCCGAGTCGATCTCGAGTGCGTCGTCGACGACCGCATCGGCCTCGGGATCGGCGGCCTCGGCCATGGCGTCGAGCACGGCGTCGAGGTCGATGTCGTTGCCCTCGTCGTCGACGATGTGCACGGCGCGGTGCTCGGCCGCCTCGACCGACTCCTCGTCGTGCTCGTTGGGCGAGCCCTCCTGCACTTCGTCGTCCTCAGACGACTGCTCGGCAGCCGTCGCCCAGTCGACGTCTTCGCGCTCGATCCTTGCCACTTCTCTCAATCCTTTGCTTCCGTGCGCCGTCGGCGCCTCCGGTCACCGGGGCCGCGCCCCGCTAGGCCGCGGGAGTACCGAAGACCCAGAGGACGAGCCAGCCGAAGACCTGGTCGAGGCCCCACACGAGCGCCATCATGATGATGACGAACACGAGCACGACGGCGGTGAAGCTGAACAGCTCGCGACGCGTGGGGGTGACGACCTTGCGCAGTTCGCCGAAGACCTGCCGGATGAACAGCGCGATCCGTGCGAAGGGGTTGCGCCGCGCCGCGCGTTCGCGCTTCGCGTTGGCGACGACATCCTCGCTGGGCTCGTCGATGATCTTCCGTGCCACCTCGTACACCTTTCGTGGGCCGGCAATCACTGCCGGCTCGCAGGGCGGACAGGACTCGAACCTGCAACCTGCGGTTTTGGAGACCGCTGCTCTACCAATTGAGCCACCGCCCTTCGGAGGACTCGACCTCCGCGGCTGTCGCGCTCCCGCCTGCTCCTCCTGCCCGAAAGCGGGCAGGGGAAAGCTTGGGTGGGAACCGCAACCTCAGCAAGTTTAGGCGACGGATGCCGCGCCGCCAAACCGCGCCCGCATCGCCGTCCCGCTCGCGGCTCCCGCAGCGTCGCCCGCCGCCGTAGATTGGGAATCGGCCGCGCCGCCCGACGACGGCGGCGGCCGGCCGAGAGGGGAGCCGACTGATGCCGTCCGCACGCGCCGCCAGGCGGTTCGCCGAGCCCCGCTCGAGCGTCGAGGTGATCGGCGAGCACTCCGAGTTCCGCCTCGACCTCGAGCGCATCCGGTTCTCGCCGTACTTCTCGCGCCTGTCGGCGGTGACGCAGGTGATCGCGCAGCCCGGCGCCGGCCCGCTCATCCACAACCGCCTGACGCACTCGATCAAGGTCACCGCGGTCGCGCGGTCGATCGCGGTCGGGCTCAACGACCCGTCGTCGCCCGCCCGCGACCTCGTGCTCGAACACGGCTGCGACGCCGTCGTGGTGCAGGCCGCGGCGAGCGCGCACGACCTGGGGCATCCGCCGTTCGGCCACCTCGGCGAGCGCGTGCTCGACCGGCTGGCGCGCGAGAGCCTCGGCCTCGCCGACGGCTTCGAGGGCAACGCGCAGACCTACCGCATCCTCACCGCGCTCGACGTGTGCGAGGCGGCGCCGCAGGGCCTGAACCTCACGGCGGCCGTGCGCACCGCCGTGGCGAAGTACCCGTGGACGCGCTTCGTCGACGTCGGCGCGTCCGACGACCCGCTGCCGCGCGGCCTCCGCCGCGTCTCGGGCGGGCTCGAGGTGGTGAAGTTCTCGGCGTACGACCTCGACGCCGACGACCTCGTCGCCGCACGGCGAGGGATGCCGCCGCTGCAGCAGTCGCTCGAGTGCTCGATCATGGACATCGCCGACGACATCGCCTACTCGATCCACGACGTCGACGACTTCTACCGGGCGGGCCTGCTCAGCCAGGGCGCCGTCGCGCGGGAGTTCCGCGGGTGGATCGCGGGCGCGGCCGAGCTGCGCGCCCTCGACGACGACGCGCTCGCGGCGCGCAGCGCGCCGCCCGGCTCCGCGCTCGAAGGGCTTCGGCGCAAGCTCCGACGCAGCGACCCGTGGATCGCCGACGACGACGCGTTCGCCGACGCCGTCGACGTCGTGGCCGACGACCTCGTCGACGGCCTGCTCGCGACGCCGTTCGACGGCTCGATCGCGTCGGAGCGCGCGCTGTCGTCGTTCACGAACCGCTGGATCGGGCACCTGCGGGCCTCGGTCGTCCCCGCGCCGCCCGGCGTCGCACGGTCGGGCCTCGTGACCCTCGACCGGCGCGCGTGGCACGAGGTCGAGATCCTGAAGTTCGTGCACCGGCACTTCATCCTCGACCGTGCCGACATCGTCATGTACCAGCGCGGACTCAGCCGCGCCCTCACGCGCACCGTGCGCGGGCTCACGGCGTGGGTCACCGACGACTTCGATCGGCACCGCGTGCCCGAGCGGCTGCGCGAGCTCGTCGACCTCGCGACCGAGGGGTACGCCAGGCTGCGGGCGGCCCAGCCGGCGGGCATCCCGGTGCCCGAGGCATCCGAGGTGCACACCCTCGGCGTGGCGCGCGGCGTGGTCGACTACGTCGCCTCGCTGTCGGACGACCAGGCGCTCGCGGTCTCGGAGGCGATCGACGGCCGCCCCGACCGGCTGTGGGACATCGGCCAGAGCCTCTGAGCGCCGCGCGCGACACGGCGTTCGCGGATCTTGTCGTGCGACGGCGGCAGCGCTAGCGTCACGCTCAGCACCACCCCGCGCCGTGCGCCCCCGCCCGGCGCCTCGTCCGAGTTCGAGGGAGTGTTCCGCCATGAGTGACAACACCGTGACCAAGTGGGTCGGCTGGGTCTGGTTCGCCGCGATCGTCATGCTCATCGCCGGCGTCTTCGACGCCCTGCATGGGCTCGCCGCGATCTTCGCCCCGGGGAGCGCCTACTTCGTGCGGACCGAGGGCGCCCTGCTGCTCCTCGACGTGCAGGGCTGGGGCTGGTGGCACCTCATCCTCGGCATCGCCCTCATCATCGGTGCGGCCGGGCTCTTCCGCGGCGCGACCTGGGCGCGCGTGGTCGCGGTGATCCTCGTCGGCATCAGCGCCGTCAGCCAGCTGTTCCTGCTGCCGACGCAGCCGTGGCTGTCGATCATCGTGCTCGCGCTCGACGTGGTGGTGATCTACGCGATCATCGTGCACGGACGGGAGATGGCGGCTCGGACCGACTGAGCGCCCGGCGTCGGGCCGGCAGCGCGACGAGCACGCCGACCACGACGAGCACCCCGCCGGCCGCCGCGGCCCACCATGCGGTGTCGGCGGGGATGTCGAGGTAGACGCTGATGCCGAGGATGCGCGAGAGGCCCCACGGCAGCAGCGCCATCTCGTCGTTCCAGAGGGTGAGCGCGGCCTCGAGTCCGATGGCGCCGATGAGCGTGCCCACGACCGCGAGCACGGCGCCGACGGCCGCGACCACCGTGCCGGCGGCACGACGGGCGCCGATCTGCCCGGCGAGCGCCCAGGCGCCCGCGACGAGCACCCAGCCGAACGCCGCGAAGGCGACCACGACGTAGGCGGATCGGGCGAGCGGGTCGGTCCAGAAGTGGAACCAGTAGCCGCCCGGACCCGTCGGCGCGAGCACCACGAGCAGGAGCAGCACGCGCAGCATCGCCGCCCCGCCGACGGCCGCGAGCACGGGCCATGCGGAGCGGCCGCGCAGCGCGAACAGCAGCACGAGCACGACCACCGCCCACGAGCCGAGCGTCACCACGAGGTGCGAGGGCGCGAGGAACCAGGTCTGGATGCCGCGGCTGGCCACGAGCGCGAGCGCGGGCACGCCCACCACCAGGGCGCGGTCGAGCCGGGTGAGCCCCTCGGTCGCCTCGGCAGCGCGCCATGGACGGGTGGCCGCGACCCGGAGTGCACGGGCCGCGCGAGCGCCGGGCCAGCCTGCGCGCGCGGCGCCCGCGGCGATGCCGTAGGCGATGAACGCCGCGACGAGCACGAGCGCGATGCGGGCGGCCCACGCCATGGGCAGGTCGCGCACGGCGCGGTCCACGCCGAGCTGCGCCGCGGTGAGGTTGTACGCCGGGTAGGAGGGGTCGCCCGCGTAGGCCGCCTCGTGCGCGGCGGCGGATGCCTCGAACCCGCGCCGCGCGGCATCCCACCGTTCGTAGGCCGACTGTTCGCCGGTGTCGTGCCACTGCGCCTGGCGCAGGAACATCTCGCGGTAGTCGCCGAGCATCGCGTAGGTCGACGCCTGGTAGTCGAGCGTGTCGAGGAACGCCGTGCGCAGCGCCGGATCGCGCCACGTCGCGGCATCCGTCGCGGCCACGGCCTCGCGCATGCGCTCGACGGCCGCGCTCGCCCGGTCGCCGCCTGCGATGGCCTCGTCGAGCTCGTCGCGGCTCACGTCGTAGATGACGTCGAGCACGGCGCTGTCGCCCGTGACGATGTCCCACTCGAAGATCCACATCATCGGCGGCGGCTCGAGGCCGATCGCGAAGACGCGGCGGTCGGCGAACGGGCCGATGTACAGGCCCTCGGTGATCGCCTCGCGCGACTGCGCCATCGCCTCGCCGATGGCCTGCACGGTGGCGGGGTCGTCGGAGAACCAGCGTCGCGCCCAATCCGCCGTGAGCTGCGCCGGGTCGGCGCCGGGGTCGCGCGCGAGCCGCACGGCGAGCTCGGTGTTGAGCTCGTAGAGCTGCCAGAACCCGGCCTTCAGCTCGAGCGAGAGCGGCCCGGCGCGCCACGGCCCGCCGTCCTGCGTCCAGGTCCAGATGCCCTCGAGCTCGGGGTTCGCGGCGATGAAGCGCTGCAGGGCCTCCTGGTAGAGCACGCCGAGGTCGTTCGGGAAGGCGCCGAAGTTCTCGAACTCGCGGCGGCTCTGGAACTCGACGATGCGGCGGTGGTCGCCGACCTCGAGCGTGTGGTTGAGCGGCAGGTGGCTGTAGAAGTCGCCGAGGGTGTACTTCGTCGACACGATGAGGCGATCGGAGGCGATGCCGTCGAGCACGGCCCGGTAGGAGTCGTCGTTCGTGTGCATGTCGCCGACGGCGCCGACGCCGACGCTCCAGGTGCGGAAGATCACCTCGCGGTCGACGCGCTCCGCCTGCCCGGTGAAGGCCGTGAGCATCGCGCGCACCGAGTCGACCGTCGTGACGGCGAGCTCGGAGTAGTAGTCCCAGCCGGGCAGGTCGTAGACGCGGCCCGCCTCGCCAATGCGCACCAGCAGGCCGTCGACGTAGGGCAGCTCGGCGTAGAGCTCGTCGAGACCCGCGCTGTAGACGTCCCAGAACGCGGGGTCCTCGGTGGCGAGCCCGCCGAAGCGGTCGGTGAGGTACGCCTCGAGCGGTGTCGTGAGCGTGAGCATGTCGGTGCGGAAGTAGACGCGCAGGCCCGCGTCGTGCGCGAACTCCCACATCGGCCCGAACGCGTCGCGCATCGCGAGCGCGCGGGCGACGTGGTCGTCGTCGGCGCCGTACACGTCGTCGCCGTCGCCGACCTCCGAGAAGGTGAGGTACTCGATGAACCCCGGGATCGCGATCGCGTTGTAGCCCTCAGCAAGGGCATGGCGCACGTACGCCTCGAAGTCGGCGCGCGCGACTTCGAGCGCCGCCTCGTCGATGTAGGGCGCGTCGGGCAGGATGACGTCGGCGAACGCCTTCGAGTTGTGCGAGTAGTCGTCGCCCGCCGCCCACTCCGCCTCGTCGACGGTCACGCCCACGGCGCCGAGGTCGACCATGCGGAATCCGAGCTCGGATTCGACGACGTCGCCGAGCCGATCGTCGACGGGCCGTCCGTCGCGCACCGCGGCGGCGAGGTCGTAGACGCCGAGCGCGGCGCCGGCCTCGGTGGCCGCGACGACCCGCAGCGCGTCGGGCGCACCCTCGAGCCGGTACGTGTCGTCGGCCTCGGATGCCGCGGCCGCGCCGCTCCCCTCCACGACCACGTCGAGCGTCGCCGTGCCCGCGGTGGCGCCCGCATCGGCGACCGCGGCTCGCAGTTCCTCGACCGCCATGCCGACGCGAAGCGAGTCGGGCGCCGTCACGGCCGTGAACGCCGGCGGCACCGCGACGGGCGCCTCCGGCGCGGCCACGAGCGTCTCCGCCGGGATGTCGGACGGCTCCGACCGGATGCCGAGCGCATCGGTCAGCACGAACGCGATCCCGACCCCGAGGGCGAGCAGGACCAGGATCGCGGCCCCGGCGCGCAGGGCTCGTCGGGGGCGCGTCATCACGCGGCGCAGCGTAGCAGAAGTGGGACAGATGTCCCACTCTGTGCGCCACCTGTGCGTTCACCCAGCGGCCTCGACCCCTTCCCCTGCGCGTCATCCCGACGACGGACGGCGTCGATTGGCTCGCCGCATGAGCCGAACATCGACACGACGCGCCCTGCCGCGCCTCCTCGCACTGTCCGCCGCCGCGGCCCTCGCCGCCATCATCGTCCCCTCCCCCGCCATCGCCGCGCCCGGCCAGGGCGATGAGCACTCGAACTCGCCGTACGTGCAGACGCACGAGCCCACGCTCGTCGCGCGTGCGACGCTGAGCGCCGACCACCTCGAGCCGGGGCCTGCGTCGGGTGCGCTCGCCTCGCCGGGCAACGGCCGGGTCGGCCCGTGGCCGGGTCAGGTCATCCCCGGGTTCTCGGCCGCCATCGACAACGGCGACGGCACGTTCTGGGCCCAGCCCGACAACGGCTTCGGCAGCAAGGGCAACTCGGCCGACTTCCTGCTGCGCACCTACCTCGTTCGTCCCGCCTGGCAGACCGCCGACGGCGGCGCCGGCGAGATCGCGATCGAGCGCTTCGTCTCGTACAACGACCGCAACCACGTGCTCGACTTCCCGATCGTCAACGACGGCACCGCCGAGCGCCTGCTGACCGGCGCCGACTTCGACATCGAGTCGGTCGTCCGCGCCGCGGACGGCTCGTTCTGGGTCGGCGAGGAGTTCGGGCCGTTCCTGCTGCACTTCGACGCGAACGGCACGCTGCTCGAGAAGCCCTTCTCCCTCACCGGCGCGAAGTCGCCGCAGAACCCCTACCTGCAGCCGGGCGAGACGCCGCGCGTGCGCGCCAGCCGCGGGTTCGAGGCCCTCGCGGCATCCGTCAACGGACGCTACCTCTACCCGGTGATCGAGGGCTCGTACGCCGACGACCCCGACCTGCGCCGCCGCGAGATCCACGAGTTCGACACGACGCGCGGGACCTACACGGGCCGCACGTGGAGCTACCAGGCCGACCAGGAGGCCAACGTCATCGGCGACGCGTTCACGGTGCGCAACGACGTGCTGCTGCTCGTGGAGCGCGACGACTTCGAGGGCGAGCAGTCCGTCACGAAGCGCGTCTACCAGGTCGACCTTCGTCGCACGGATGCCGCGGGGTACCTCGAGAAGACGCTCGTGCTCGACGCGCTGCGCATCGCCAACCCCGACGGCATCGGCGCGGGCGACGGCTACGGCACCGGCGAGGTCTTCTCGCTGCCCGTGCAGTCGTTCGAGACGGTCGTGCAGCTGAAGAACGGCGACCTGCTCATCGGCAACGACAACAACTACCCGGGCAACGACGCACGCATCCCCGGTACGCCCGACGACACCGAGTTCGCGGTCGTCGACCTCGACAAGCTGAAGATCGAGCCGTCGCCCGTCACGCTCGTCGGCCACCGCGGCGCGAGCGGCCACCGGCCCGAGCACACGCTCGCGTCGTACGAGACGGCGATCGTGCAGTGCGCCGACTACATCGAGCCCGACGTCGTGTCCACCAAGGACGGCGTGCTCGTCGCCCGCCATGAGAACGAGATCAGCGGCACGACGGATGTCGCGGCACGGCCGGAGTTCGCCGGTCGCAAGGCCACCAAGGTCATCGACGGTGCGAGCATCACGGGCTGGTTCACCGAGGACTTCACGCTCGCCGAGCTCCGCACGCTGCGCGCCAAGGAGCGGCTGCCGCAGACCCGGCCCGCGAACACCGCGTTCGACGGGCTGTACCTGATCCCGACGCTCGACGAGGTCATGGACCTCGCCCGCCACTCGATCAGCTGCGACGGCCGTCAGGTCGGCGTCTACCCCGAGACGAAGCACCCGACGTACTTCGACTCGATCGGCCTCTCGCTCGAGGAGCCGCTCGTCGCGGCGCTGCAGGCGAACGGCCTCGACCGCGCGACCGCGCCGGTGATCCTCCAGAGCTTCGAGGTCGGCAACCTGCGCGAGCTCGACGCCATGACCGACGTCACGCTCGCCCAGCTCGTGAGCTCGTCGGGTCGCCCCTACGACTTCACCGCCGCCGGCGACCCGCGCACCTACGCCGACCTCGTGACGCCCGCGGGCCTCGCCGAGGTCGCGACGTACGCCGACGGCGTCGGCCTCGAGAAGTCGGTCATGATCCCGCGCACGCCGGCGGGCACGCTCGGCACGCCGAAGCCGGTCATCGCCGACGCGCACTCCGCGGGCCTGACGGTGCACGGCTGGACGTTCCGCCTCGAGAACCAGTTCCTGCCGGCCGAGTTCCGCTCGTCGAGCGACCCGAACGCCCCCGGCGACCTCGCCGGCGAGCTGCAGGTGTTCATCGACGCGGGCATGGACGGTGTCTTCAGCGACCACCCCGACGTGGCCGTGACGATCGACGGGCCCACCGAGGGCTGATCGGTCGTTCGTCCCGACGGGCGGGCGGATGCCGCGGCATCCGTCCGCCCGTCGCCGATCGCCCGTGCAACGCGGCATCCGCTCGCCCTAGGCTGAGAGGGTGACCGAACACGCTCGCCTCTCCGCCCGCATCGCCGCCATCGCCGAGTCCGCCACGCTGAAGGTCGATGCGAAGGCGAAGGCCCTCCAGGCCGAGGGCCGACCGGTCATCTCGTACGCCGCGGGCGAGCCCGACTTCCCGACGCCCGAGCACATCGTCGAGGCGGCCCTCGTGGCGGTGCGCGACCCGAAGAACCACCGCTACACGCCCGCCGCCGGGCTTCCCGACCTGCGCGAGGCGATCGCGCAGAAGACGCTGCGCGACTCGGGGCTCGAGGTCGGCGCCGGCCAGGTCGTCGTCACGAACGGCGGCAAGCAGGCCGTCTACCAGGCCTTCCAGGTGCTGCTCGACGACGGCGACGAGGTGCTCGTGCCGACGCCGTACTGGACGACGTATCCCGAGGCGATCAAGCTCGCGGGCGGCCGCCAGGTCGACGTGTTCGCCGGCGCCGACCAGGGCTACCTCGTCACGGTCGACCAGCTCGAGGCGGCGCGCACCGACCGAACCAAGGTGCTGCTGTTCGTCTCGCCCTCGAACCCGACCGGCGCGGTCTACTCGGCCGAGCAGGTGCGCGAGATCGGCGAGTGGGCCCTCGAGCACGGCATCTGGATCGTGGCCGACGAGATCTACCAGAACCTCACCTACGCCGACGACCCCGACGGCGTGCCCCCACGGGCCGTGTCGGTCGTGGAGGCCGTGCCTGAGCTCGCGAACCAGACGATCCTCGTCAACGGCGTCGCGAAGACCTACGCCATGACCGGCTGGCGCCTCGGCTGGATGGTCGGCCCCTCCGACGTGATCAAGGGCGCCGCCAACCTGCAGTCGCACCTCTCGTCGAACGTCTCGAACATCTCGCAGCGCGCGGCGATCGCCGCGCTCACCGGCCCGCAGGAGCCCGTCGAGGAGATGCGCCGCGCGTTCGACCGCCGCCGCCGCACCATCGTCGCGGAGCTCTCGAAGATCGAGGGCGTGCACGTGCCGGTGCCGCAGGGCGCGTTCTACGTCTACCCCGACGTCTCGGGCCTGCTCGGCCGCGAGTGGGGCGGCGTCACGCCGACCTCGTCGCTCGAGCTCGCCGACCTCATGCTCGAGCAGGCCGAGGTCGCCGCCGTGCCAGGCGAGGCGTTCGGCCCGAGCGGGTTCCTGCGCTTCAGCTACGCGCTCGGCGACGCGCCGCTCCTCGAGGGCGTGCAGCGCCTCCAGCGGCTCTTCGCCTGACCAACCACTGACACGACGACGGGCCGCCGGGGATGATCCCGGCGGCCCGTCGATGTCGATGCCCTAGCGGTCGTCGTCGCGGAAGGCGTCCTTCACGTCCTCGACCGTGTTCTTCATGTCCGCCTTGGCCTGGTCCATCTTGCCCTCGGCCTCGAGGCGCTCATTGTCCGTGACCTTCCCGGCGGCCTCCTTGGCCTTGCCCTTCAGGTCTTCGCCAGTGTTCTCCATGCGGTCTCCGACGCCCATGATGGACTCCTCTCCCGGCGGGTTCGCCGCCTGATTCCACTCAACGCGGGGTCGGCCGACCCGACAAGGGGCTTGAGTCGGGCGCCCCGACGCGCTACCGGCCGACGACGAGCGCGCGCCGGGACTCGGCCACGACCTCCTCCGCGATCGCATCGAGCAGCGTCGAGCGCAGGTTCCACTGCTGCCAGTGGTGGGGCACGTCGACGGGCGGGCCGCCGAGCGGCACGAGCGCGCCGAGGCCGAGCTCGTCGTCGCTCTGGAACGCGGGCAGCAGTCCCCACCCGAGGCCGAGCTTCACGGCCTCGGCGAAGTCGTTCGACGCGGGCACGTAGTGCCGGGGCGAGCGCGCGGCATCCGCGCCGATCTCCTCGAGCCACGCGGACTGCAGGTCGTCGCGCCGGTCGAAGTCGACGCGCGGCGCCGACTCGATCGCCTTGCGCGTCGGCCCGTCGGGGAGCCAGCGCGCGAGGTAGCCGGGCGTGGCGACCGCGCGGTAGCGCATGATGCCGAGGGGACGCACGACGCAGCCCGCGACGGGTTCGGCCTGCGAGGTGACCGCCGCCATGACGGTGCCCGACTCGAGCAGCCCGGCGGTGAAGTCCTGGTCGTCGCGATGCAGGTCGAAGACGACCGGATGCCGCTGCACCACGCGTGCGAGCGCGGGGAGGAACCACGTGGCGAGCGAGTCGGCGTTGACGGCGAGCGGCACCGAGACGGGCCGATCGGGCGCGGCGTCGTCGCCGAACGCGGCGAGCGCGTCGTGCTCGAGCAACGCGAGCTGGCGGGCCAGTCGAACGATGGGCGCGCCGGCCTCGGTGGGGCGCGCCGGCTTCGACCGCACGACGAGCACGCGACCGAGCTGCTGCTCGAGGTTCTTCACGCGCTGCGAGACCGCCGACGGCGTGATGCGCAGACGCTTCGCGGCCGCATCGAACGTGCCCTCGTCGATGACGGCGGCGAGGGTGCGAGCGAGGTCGAGCGGGATCTCCATCTGAAGCAATACTAATGGTGCTGAAGAATCCTGAGCTGGATTGCTGGGATCTGCGCGCCTAGCCTCGAAGCGTGTTCACCTCCCTCCTCGCCGGCATCGGCCTCGGCCTCTCGCTCATCGTCGCCATCGGCGCGCAGAACCTCTTCGTACTGCGACAGGGCATCCGGCGCGAGCACGTGCTCGCGGTCGCCGCGATCTGCGCCCTCTCCGACCTCGCGCTCATCGTGGTCGGCGTCTCGGGCGTCGGCGCCGTCATGCAGGCGGTGCCGTGGCTCGTCGACGTCATCCGGTGGGCGGGCGCGGCGTTCCTCGTGGCGTACGGCCTGCTCGCGGCACGTCGGGCGATCCGCCCGACAGGCGCGGCGCTGGACGCGCGGAGCGGAGCGGATGCCCCGGGGCGGTCGGATGCCGGGGCCGGGACACCCGCGGCATCCGACGGCCCGGCGGCATCCGGTGGGCTCGAGGCATCCGGTGGGCTCGAGGCATCCGGCGGGCTCGCGGCACCCGGCACTGCGACGGCGACGGCGACCGCGACGGCGCCACTGAACCGCACGGCGAACGTTCGCTCGGGTCTGCTCGCGGCCGTGCTGACCTGCCTCGCGCTCACGTGGCTCAACCCGCACGTCTACCTCGACACGGTGTTCCTGCTGGGCTCGGTCGCGAACACGCACGGCGAGGGTCGCTGGGCGTTCGCGGTCGGCGCGGGGCTCGCGAGCATCGCCTGGTTCTTCGGCCTGGCCTACGGCGCGAGGCTCCTCGGCCGCGTGCTCGCCAGCCCGCGCGCCTGGCGGGTGCTCGACGCGGTGATCGCAGTCGTCATGATCGTGCTCGGCGTCTCGCTCGTGCTGCCGCACTGACCGTTTCGGATCGAAGTGTCGATCCGCCTTCCCCTCGTTCGTCGTACCTGCGTAGCGTGACCGAGGGAGAGGAATCCGCCATGCAGTACGCACTGTTCTACGCCGAGGGCCCCGACGCCCTGCCGTACGTCCCCGCCGAGGACAACGTCGGCGAGTGGGTCGACGACATCGAGGCGCGCGGCGTCTCCGAGTACGGCGAGCGCCTGCGGCCCGAGCACGACGCGACGACCGTCCGCGTGCGAGATGGCCAGGTGCTCGTCGTCGACGGGCCGTTCACCGAGGCGAAGGAGGCGATCGGCGGGTTCGACGTCATCGACGTGCGCGACCTCGACGAGGCGATCGAGATCGCGTCGAAGCATCCGGTCGCGTCCTTCGGGCGCGTGGAGATCCGGCCGTTCGTGCAGTGGCCCGATGCCGAGCCCGGCGCGAGGATCGTGCCCGACGGATTCGCCGAGCGGGCGCCGCACGGACGGCGATACCTCATGCTCGTCGTCGCGGAGTCGACCGGCGAGCGGAGCGAGCCCGCGGCCGACGCCGAGCCCTCCGGGGTCGACGCGACCGAGGACGACGACCCCGAGGCCTGGGTGCGCGAGATGGACGGACGCGGCATCCGCCAGTTCGGCGAGGTGCTGCGACCGCCCTCGGATGCCACGTTCGTGCGCCGCCGCCGCGACGAGGTGCTCGTCACCGACGGGGGCTACGCGGAGTCGAAGGAGTGGGTCGCGGGGTTCGACCTCATCGAGGTGCGCGATCTCGCGGAGGCCATCGAGGTGGCGGCGAAGCATCCGATGGCCCGCGGCGGCGCGATCGAGCTGCGGCCGCTGTGGCCGTTCGACGTGCACGGCGACCAGATCGCGCGCGCGGAGCGTGAGGCCGACGAGCGCGGTCGCCGCCTCGAGCCCGCGGCCGCCGAGGCCCTCGCGGGAGCGTCGCTCTGACCGGTTCGGACGAGAGCGAGTCGGGTGCGGGCGCCGGGGACGCGCTCGCGCCCGACGTCGCGGTCGCATTGCGCGAGGCGTATCGCAGCGAGTGGGCGCGCGTCGTCGCGACCCTGATCCGCGTGACGGGCGACTGGGACGTGGCCGAGGAGGCCGCGTCGGGCGCCTTCGAACGAGCGGCGACCACGTGGGCGCGCGACGGCGTCCCGCGCAATCCGGGCGCCTGGCTCACCACCGCCGCGCGCAACCTCGCGCTCGATCGGCTGCGGCGCCGCGGCGTCGAGGCCGAGAAGGTCAGGGAGTGGATGGCGATGGAGGAGTTCTCGGGGCGGGCCGACGGCCCGCGCGATCCCGCCGACGTCGTCGCCGACGACGAGCCCGCGTGGGACGACCGGCTGCGGCTCGTCTTCACGTGCGCGCACCCCGCGCTGTCGATGGACGCCCGCGTGGCGCTGACGCTCCGCACCGTCGGCGGTCTCGACACGGGCGAGATCGCGCGGGCGTTCCACGTGCCCGAGGCCACCATGGCCCAGCGCATCGTGCGGGCGAAGCGCCGGATCCGCCACGCCGGCATCCCCTACCGCGTGCCCACAGCCGCCCTGCTCCCCGAGCGGCTCGGCGGCGTGCTCGCGGTGCTCTACCTCGTGGCGAACGAGGGCTACCTCGCGTCGCACGGCGACGAGCTGCAGCGCCTCGACCTCTCGATCGAGGCGATCCGCCTCACGCGCACGGTGGTCGCGCTGCTCCCCGACGCCGACGAGGCACGGGCGCTCCTCGCGCTCCTGCTGCTGCAGCACGCCAGGTCGGCCGCACGCGCTGACGCCGACGGCGAGCTCGTACCGCTGCCCGAACAGGACCGCTCGACGTGGGACGCGGACGAGCTCGCCGAGGGGCTCGAACTGCTCGAGGCGCCGGCCGGCAGCGACGGCCCGGCCGACCCGCCCGGGCCGTACCGCCTACAGGCGGAGATCCAGGCCGTGCACGCCCGCGCACGCACGGCCGACGACACCGACTGGGCTGCGATCGTCGACCGATACGACGCACTGGCGGCCCTCGCCGACTCGCCGTTCGTGGTGCTCAACCGGGCGATCGCCAGGGGCATGGCGTTCGGGCCCGAACACGGGCTCGACGATCTCGCACTGCTCGAGGCATCCGGCCGGCTCGACGGCTACCACCTGCTGCCGGCGGCCCAGGCCGACCTGCTGCGCCGGCTCGGGCGCACGGATGCCGCGGCCGCCCGCTACCGCGAGGCGATCGCACTCGCCCGCACCGCGCCCGAGCGGCGCTTCCTCGAGCGGCGCCTCGCCGAGCTCGGCTGAGGGCATCCACCGATCGGTGGAGGGCGGAATCGACCGCACGGTCGCTGCCGCTCGCGAGCCGCGACCGGCAGGCTCGATGACATGGAGATCACGACGCCCGGTACGGGCACCATCGAGAGCGATGCGGACGCCGCCGTGCGCATCCGCGGGCTCCGCAAGGACTACGGACGGCTCGCCGCCGTCGACGGCATCGACCTCGACATCGCGCGCGGCGAGACCTTCGCCCTGCTCGGCCCGAACGGCGCGGGCAAGTCGACCACGGTCGAGATCCTCGAGGGCTACCGGCTCCGCTCCGGCGGCGACGTCAGCGTGCTGGGCGTCGACCCGGCCCGCGGCGACCTCGCCTGGAAGGCCCGGATCGGCATCGTGCTGCAGTCGGCCACCGAGCCCGGCACGGCGACCGTGCGCGAGCAGCTGCGGCAGTTCGCCGGCTACTACCCGAATCCGCGGGACGTCGACGAGGTGATCGCCGCGGTCGGCCTCGAGGAGAAGGCCCGCACTCGCGTGGCGAAGCTCTCGGGCGGCCAACGCCGGCGGGTCGACGTCGCGCTCGGCATCATCGGGCGCCCCGAGCTGCTGTTCCTCGACGAGCCGACGACGGGGTTCGACCCCGAGGCGCGGCGCGAGTTCTGGCAGCTCATCCGGTCGCTGAAGGCCGAGGGCACCACGATCCTGCTCACGACGCACTACCTCGACGAGGCGGCGCAGCTCGGCGACCGGGCGGGCGTCATCATCGGCGGCCGGCTCGTCGACGTCGGCGCGATCGACGAGCTCGGCGGCGCCGAGGCCCGCGTCCCGATCGTGCGGTGGCGAGAAGCCGGCGGCGCGCTCCGCGAGGTGCGCACCGACCGACCCGCCGAGCTCGTCGCATCCGTCGTCGCCCGCCTGGGCGGCGAACCCGAGGGGCTCGAGGTCATCCGCCCGAGCCTCGAGGACATCTACCTGCAGCTGGTGCACTCGGCCGGAGCCGAGGCCCACGATCGCGAGGAGGCGCTCGCATGAGCACGACCATGATCGGCGCATCGCGCGTCGGCTTCGAGACGCGCAGCTACTTCCGCTCGCCCGACGCCGTGTTCTTCACCTTCCTGTTCCCCGTCATCATGCTCGGCATCTTCACGGCCGCGTTCAGCTCGGCGGGCGACATCCAGCCGGCCCCGGGCGCCGAGGGCGTCTCGGTCGGGGCGTACTACCTGCCGGGCATGCTCGCCGCGGGCATCCTCCTCTCGGGCGTGCAGAACCTCGCCGTCGACATCGCCGGGGAGAAGAGCAACGGCACGCTGAAGCGGCTCGGCGGCACGCCGCTGTCCCCCGTGTCGTACTTCATGGGCAAGATCGGCCAGGTCTTCGTGACCGGCGCGCTGCAGGCGGCGCTGCTGCTCGTCGTGGCGGCGACGGTGCTCGGCATCGCGCTGCCGACGACCCTCGAGGCGTGGCTCACGTTCGCGTGGGTGTTCGTGCTCGGCACCACCACGTCGGCGCTGCTCGGCATCGCGCTGTCGGCGGTGCCGCGCAGCGGCAAGAGCGCCACCGCCGTCGTCATCCCGATCGTGCTCATCCTCCAGTTCATCTCGGGCGTGTACCTGCAGTTCTCGCAGCTGCCCGAGTGGATGCAGAACGTCGCGAGCATCTTCCCGCTCAAGTGGATGGCACAGGGCATGCGCGCCGTGTTCCTGCCCGACGACTTCAAGGTGCTCGAGCAGAACGGCGAATGGGACCTCGGCCTCGTCGCGATCGTGCTCGTGGCCTGGCTCGTCGTGGGGCTCGTCATCAGCCGCGTCACGTTCCGGTGGATCCGGCGCGACGCGTGACCGACCGGGCGCCGGCAGCCTCGCGCTGCCGGCGCCGACCCGCACGTGAGAAGGTGGCGTCATGCTGACCGCACGCTGGTGGGACCTCGCGGCGATCGTCGCCGCGAGCGTCATCGTGGTGCTGACGCTCATCGACCCGCCGTACGGGCCGACGGAGTGGGGCGCGTGGGCCGCGGCGGGCGCCTTCCTCGTCGTGTACTTCGCCGCCGCTCGTCGCCTGCTGCCCGTGGGCGAGCTGCGTCCGTACCTCGTGGTCGCGATCCTCTTCGCGGCGGTCCTCGCGGTCGGCACCGCGTTCGAGCCGGCGTTTGCGATCGTGCAGGCGTTCATCTACCCGTTCGTCTGGACCACCGCGCCGACCACGAGGAGCGCCATCACGGCGAACCTCCTCGTCGCCGCCGCGATCGTCGTCGGCTACGCCGCGCGATCCGGTCCCATGGGCCTGCTCACCGGCCTCGGCGTGGCCGTGCTCACGGTCGGGTTCAGCATCGCGCTCGGGCTCTGGATCACCCGCATCGCCCAGTACGGGGAGGAGCGCGCCCGCCTCCTCGACGAGCTGCAGGCCGCACAGGGGCAGCTCGCCGCGATGCACCGCGACGCGGGCATGACCGAGGAGCGCGGACGGCTCGCGCGCGAGATCCACGACACGATCGCGCAGAGCCTCACCGGGCTGGTCATGGTGGCGCAGCGGGCGGGCAACCGGCTCGAGGCGGTCGACGGGGCGGCCGCGGCATCCGCTCGCGGCGACATCGAGCTCATGGAGCAGATGGCCCGCGAGGCGCTCACGGAGGCCCGCGGGCTCGTCGCGGCGCTCGCGCCCGTCGAGGCCGAGGCGGGACTCGCCGAGGCGCTGCGCCGCCTCGCCGTCTCGTTCGAGCGCGAGACCGGCGTCGCCGTCTCGGTGTCCGCCGACGTCTCAGGGCTCGACCGCGAGCTCGAGGTCGTGCTGCTGCGCTCGGCGCAGGAGGCGCTCGCGAACGTGCGCAAGCACGCTCGAGCGTCGACCGCGACGATCGAGGTGGCGGCCACGGGCGACGACGTCGTGCTCACGGTCACCGACGACGGCATCGGACCCGGCGAGGCGCAGCCGGGCGAGCACGGCTTCGGGCTCGCCGGCATCCGCGACCGGGCGGCCCTGGCGGGCGGCACCTTCGACTTCGGGCCCGGCGCCGCGGGCGGCACCAGGCTCAGGGTCGTCGTGCCCCGAGCGGATGCCGCGAGCCCCACGGGAGGCGCCGCATGACCGTTCGAGAGCCTCAGGACGGCGCCGAGCCCATCCGCATCGTCGTCGCCGACGACCACCCGATCGTGCGCGCCGGCATCGTCGGCCTGCTCGAGACCGCGCCCGGCATCGAGGTGGTCGGGGAGGCCGCCGACGGCGCCGAGGCGGTCGCGCTCGCGGCATCCGAGCACCCCGACCTCGTGCTCATGGACCTGCGCATGCCCGGCGTCGACGGTGCGAGCGCGACCGCGAGCATCGTCGCGGCGGGCGGCGGCACGCGCGTGCTGGTGCTCACCACGTACGAGACCGACGACCACATCCTCGCGGCGATCGAGGCGGGGGCGAGCGGCTACCTGCTGAAGGCGGCGCCGCAGGCCGAGATCCTCGCGGGCATCCGCGCGGTCGCCGCGGGCGAGACGGTGCTCGCCCCGTCGATCGCGGCGAAGCTCGTCTCGCGGGTGCGGGCGGATGCGGCATCCGTCGCCCCGCCCGCCCTCTCGCCGCGCGAGCGGGAGGTGCTCGTGCTCGTCGCCGATGGTCGCTCGAACCCCGAGATCGCGAAGGCCCTCTACATCGGCGAGGCGACCGTGAAGACGCACCTGCTGCACGTGTTCGAGAAGCTCGACGTGAACGATCGCACCCGCGCGGTCACCCGGGCGATGGAGCTGGGACTCATCTGATCGGCGCCGACGGCGCACCGTCCTCGACGGTCAAGGCGCACCGAGCCCGGCGTCGCGCGCCTGCGCCACGGCCTCGGCCCGACCCGCCACCTGCAGTTTCGTGAAGACGTTGCTCACGTGGTTGCGGACGGTCTTGCTGGAGAGCACGAGGCGCTGCGCGATCTCCGCGTTCGTGAGCCCGCGAGCGACGAGGTCGAGGATCTCGCGCTCCCGCTCGGTCAACTCGGGGAACGGCGCCACGGCCGCGGGCGACCCGGCCGCGAAGAAGGCGAGCACCCGCGAGGCGATGCCCGAACTGAACACGACCTCGCCGTTCGCGACGGCCTGCAGCGAGCGGCGGATCTCCTCGCGGTCGGCGCCCTTCAGCAGGTAGCCGCGAGCACCGGCGCGCATCGCCGCGAACACCGAGTCGTCGCCGTCGAGCATCGTGAGCACGAGCACGGCCGTCTCGGGCCGCTCCGAGACGATCCGGCGGGTGGCCTCGATGCCGTTGAGCACGGGCATGTGCAGGTCCATGACGACGACGTCGGGGGCGAGTTCGGCGGCCGCACGGACGGCCGCGAGACCATCCGCGGCATCGCCGACGACATCGACCTCGGGCATGGCGGCGATGGCCGTGACCAGTCCATCGCGATAGAGCGGATGGTCATCGACGACGAGGACGCGCAGGCTCATCGGGACTCCTTCTCGAGGCTGAGGGGCAGCAGGGCGGAGACGACGGTCCCGGTGGCGTCGGCGCCGTGGCGGACGGCGCACCGCCCGTTGAGCTCCTCCGCCCGGGCGCGCATCGACGTCAGCCCCACGCCGGGCGGGGCATCCGCCGGGATGCCGTGACCGTCGTCGGTCACCTCGAGGCGCAACCACTCGCCGTCTCGCTCGACCCGGACGCGCACGTTGCGGGCACCGGAATGCCGCACGGCATTCGCGAGCGCTTCGGAGATGATGCGATAGGCGGCGAGGTCCACGGCGGCGGGAAGCTCCCCGAGGTCCGACAGCGCGACCTCCACCCGGCGATCCGCACCGGAGAATCGCGTGCCGAGCTCACGCACCGCGCCGGCGAGGCCGAGTTCGTCGAGGGTCGGCGGGCGCAGCTCGTGCACGATCGCGCGAACCTCCGCGACCGTGCCGTTCATGCGCGGCACCAGGCGGTCGAGGATCTCCGTGGCCGCAGCCGGATCGACGGCGACGAGGTCTCTGGCCGTCTCCGCCTGCAGGGCCAGCGCGGCGATCGAGGGTCCCACGCCATCGTGCAGGTCCCAGCGCAGGCGTCTGCGCTCCTCCTCGCGAGCCGCCACGACGAGCTGACGGGATCGACGGGCCTCCCGCGTCAACAGCACGGAGTGCACCGCGACGGCGGCCTGACGGGCGAGGACCTCCAGCCTTCGGCGTTCGCCGCCCGAACGGCTGCGAGGGGTCAGCTCGAGCGCCCCCACCTCCGCCCCTCCGTACGCCAAGGGAACGCGGTCGACCTCTTCGGGACGGTCGCCATGCGCGACGATCCCGCCGTCGGCGAGGCTGATCGCGGTGTACGGCGAACGGAGCAGGCCCGAGATCCGCGCCACGACCTCGGGCAGCAGCCGGTCGGCCACGTCCGCCGGGTCCGACGTGGCGGCGAGCTGCTCGCCCAGCCGGGCGAGCGCGGTGCCCGGGTCGTCGGGTTCGCCGTGGACCACGCGGTTCGCCCACCGCTGGAGCCGCGCGTGGAGCGGCAGCAGCACCAGCGCCACCACGGCGGTGGCGATCACCGGCGCTCCCGTCGACGCTCCGAGCAGGGCGACCACCGCGGCATAGACGGCGATCACCACGACGGACAGCACGGCGTAGCGCAGACCGGCCGACACGACGAGGTCCACGTCCCACAGGCGATGCCGCAGTGCCGCGACGGCGCAGGCCGCGGGGAGGGGGATCGCCCCCATCGCGGCGACGACCTCGCCGGCGGGCGGCGGCACCAGCAGGCCGAGCGCGAACACGACGACGGTCGCGGCACCGCCGACGAGCAGCCACTTCAGCTGCTGGCGCCGATCGCCCGTCGTCGCGCGCCAGCGCACCACGATCGAGGCGAGCGCCAGTGCCACCGCCGCCACCGTGAGCGTCGCGATCACGCCGAGCACGACCGGTGCCGCCGCGGCGGCCACCCCGACCGGGTTTCGCAGTTCGCGGACCACGATCGGGACGTCCTGGAGGTGGTAGGGCAGGAGCGCCCACCACACCGCCTCGGCGGCGAGCGCGACGACGGAGAGGACGAGGGCGGGCCGCCACCTCGGCGAGGGGAGCGCCCCGTCGGGCAGCAGCAACGGGAGCAGGGCCGCCGTCGCGATGTAGGCGGGAGCCCACAGCCAGGAGCCGATCCAGAGGGCGAGCCAGTCGAGGGGAGCATCGCCGAGCAGCGCGTACTCCCTGAGCAGCAGCGAGAGGCCCTGCCCGAGCCCGATGGCACCGAGCAGGATCGCCACGCGGCGGGCCCGGGACCGCGCGCCGAGGAACGCGCTCGCGCTGCCGTAGGCGATCGCGCCGAGCGCGGCGAGCAACCAGAACGACGGCTCGACGTCGCGGCCGGCGACGGCGTTGGCGGCGTGCAGCACGGCGCCGACGAGCCCGGAGCCGACTGCCAACACGCCGACGAGGTATCCCACGCCGCCATCCTCCCGCAGCGGGCGTCCCGCTGTCATGGGACGGAATGTCCCGACGCACGTCGTGACCTCGGGCTCATGCGCCCCTGACGCGACCCGCGCGACAGTCGTCGCATGATGACGACACCCTCCACCACCACCACCACCACGCTCACCCCGTCCGGCGACCGCACCGCGCCGTCGGGACCCGCCGCCCGCGATGAGCGACGCCTGCTCTTCTGCGGCGTGCTCGTCGGAGCGACCTACCTGATCGGCATGGCGTTCATCACCGTGTTCTTCGCCACCAGCCATCCGGCGATGGATGCGACGCCCGTCGAGGCGGCCGTGGGCTTCCGGGATGCAGCCGGCATGGTCGGCCTCGCCACCTTCCTCGGGATGCTGCCCCTGCCGTTCGCCCTGCTGTTCCTCGGCGGCCTCGACACGGTCCTCCGACGGGTCGCCGGCGGTCCACTCGTACCCGCCGCGATCTCCGCGGGCGTGCTGAGCTTCCTGATCCCGGCGATCGGCATGCTCGTCTCGGCCGTGACGCCGGCCATCGGCGCCGCCGACACGAGCGCCGCCGCAGGGGCCGTGGTCAAGGCCCTCGACGGCGTGATGCCGCTCTCGGTGGCCCTCAGCGGGTTCCCACGCGCGGTGCTCGTGGTCGCGGTGCTCGTGCTGCTGGCACGCGCGGGTCTCGCCGGCCGCGTGCTCGGTGTCGCGGGCTACGGCATCGCCGGCCTCGGGATCATCGGGACCGGGACGTTCCTCGCGCAGGGCCTCTTCCCGGTGGCGAACCTCTCCGCCCTCCTCTTCGTCGCCTGGGTGACGACGTTGGCCGTGGTCCTCCTGCGGCGGGCGACCGTGCGCGTCGCTCGGACGCGCGCCGCCTGATCGACCGATCCCTCGCCGCCGGCGCAACCCCATGACTCGGTTGCGCCGGCGGCCTACGCTGTGCGGGTGGCACCATCGAGCGTCCGCGTCGCCATCCAGCGCACGAGGATCCTCCCCCGGTGGGTCCGGCGGGCGGATGCCGCGGCCGGCCGCGCCGTGAACCGACGCCATGCGCATCCCGTCGCCGACCGGTTCTGGTCGCGGCTCACCGGCTTCGCCGACCGCGGCGTGCTCTGGTGGACGCTCGCCGGCGTGCTCGCGGTGACCCGTCGACGTCGCGCGGCCGCGCGCGGCCTGCTGTCGCTGCTCGCGGCGAGCGCGCTCACGAACCTCATCGCCAAGGAGGTGTTCGGCGGCGACCGGCCGCTGCTCGCCGACGTGCCGATCGCGCGTCGCCTGCCGAAGCCGCCGATCACGCCGTCGTTCCCGTCGGGACACTCGGCGAGCGCGGCCGCCTTCGCGGCCGGCGTCGCGATCGAGAAGCCGGCCATCGGCGCGGCGATCGCGCCCGTCGCGCTCGGCGTCGGGTACTCGCGCCTGCACACGGGCGCGCACTGGCTGTCGGACGTCGTCGGCGGGCTCGCCCTCGGCGCGGGCGTGGCGGGCCTCGGCGCGGCGGTCGTGCCGCGGCGCGGCGAGCCCGTGCCGCCCGCGCCGAGCGGCGTCGACCGTGCACTGCCCGCATCGCCCGACGGCGCCGGCGTGTTCCTCGTCGCGAACCGCTCGTCGGGCACCGCCGTCGTGCGTGCGGACCCCCTGCGGCTCATCGCCGACCGGCTCCCCGCCGCCCGAGTGCACGTGCTGGAGGACGGCGAGGATCCCGGCGCGGTCGTGCGCGCCGCGCTCCGGCACCGCCGCGGGCGGCCGCGCATCCTCGGGGTGTGCGGCGGCGACGGCACGGTCGCCGCGGTGGCGCACGAGGCCCGCGCTGCCGGGCTGCCGCTCCTCGTCGTCCCCGGCGGCACGTTCAACCACTTCGCGCGCACGGCCGGTGCGGCATCCGCCGAGCTGGCGGTCGGGGCGCTGCAACGGGGCGAGGGCGTGCGGGCGGATGTCGCGGAACTGTCGTTCGGCGACCGGCCGCCGGTCACCGTGCTGAACACCGCCTCGGTCGGCGTCTACCCCGACTTCGTGGCCGTACGCGAGCAGCTGCGCGACCGCTGGGGCAAGTGGCCCGCTGCGCTCATCGCGGCGACCCGCGTGCTGCGGCGCTCGGATCCCGTGGAGGTCGTCGTCGCTGGACGCCGTGCCCGCGTCTGGACGCTCTTCGTGGGCGTCGGCGCGAACGACCCGGGCACCGTCGCGCCCCTGCAGCGGCGCAGCCTCGACGGGGGCGTGCTCGACGTGCGGATCCTGCACGCCGGCTCCCGCGTGCGCGCCGCGGCCTCCCTGGCGTTCGGGCGCCGGGTGAGCAGCGTGCTGCGCGGGCTGCGGCTCCTCCCCAAGCGCATCGAGTCGTTCGCGACGGAGTCGCTCGATGTCGTGGTGCGCCCGCGCGGCGGCCAGCCGCCCGGGTTCGCGCACGACGGCGAGATCGCGCTCGAGGCGCCCGCCCGGGCGCAGGCGGCGTACCCGGGTCCGGGCTACCGCACACTCATCCGGATCGTGCCGCAGGCGCTCGACGTGTACCGGCCGTCGAGCGCACGGCCGACCGCGCCCGAGGCGGCGGGCGTATCGGCGATCGCGACGGACGCCTAGAGGCTGATGCCCACGAACACGGGCTCGGGGCGCAGCACGATGCCGAACTCGGCCTGCACCCGGTTCTGCACGAAGCGGGCGAGCTGCGCGACCTCCTCGGCCGTCGCGCCGCCGCGGTTCGTCAGCGCGAGCGTGTGCTTCGACGAGATCGCGGCGCGCGACCCGGGCAGGGCGAAGCCGCGGTGGATGCCGGAGTGCTCGATGAGCCACGCGGCCGAGAGCTTGACGAGCGGCTCGGGCGGCGCGGCATCCGCCTCGGGCTCGACGGCCTCGAGCGACGCCTGGTGCGCGAGGAACTGGTCGAGGGGCGATTCGTCGAGTCCCGACGTGATCGGGGTGACCTGGTCGGGCGCGTCCTCGCCGACGTACCAGCGGGGCGCGTCGCCCGGCAGCGTGCGCGCCGTGCGCTCGGTGACGATCGGGTTCGTGAAGAACGAGCCGGCGCTCACCGAGTCGGGGTCGTCGGGATCGAGCACCATGCCCTTCGAGGCGCGCAGGCGCAGCACGGCCTCGCGGACGCGGGCGACGGGCACGCGGTCGCCGAGGTTCACGTGCAGCGCGTCGGCGAGCTGGGCGTAGGCGATCGGCTGGCCCAGCGGCTCCCCGAGCACGGCCCGCTCGACGGTGGTGTCGTGCAGGTCGAACTCCGCCGAGACGACGATCCCGCGCAGGCCGCGCTTCAGCACCGACGTGCGGTAGCCGAGCTCGAGCTCGGCGGCCGTCATGCGGCGCGGCATGTCGGCGCCCTCGTCGAGGAACTCGATCGCGACGAGCGTCGACTCGAGCTCCTGCCCGTAGGCGCCGATGTTCTGCACGGGCGCGGCGCCGACCGAACCGGGGATGCCCGAGAGCGCCTCGAATCCGGAGTACCCCTCGTGGACCGCCCAGGCCACGACGTCGTCCCAGGTCTCGCCGGCCTGCACGCGGATCCGCACCGAGGCCACCCCGTCGGCGGCGGACGCGTCGCCGACCAGGCTCGAATCGGCCGAGTCGCCCCGGCCGAGCACCTCGATGCCCTTCGTGGCGATGCGGATCACGGTGCCGTCGAAGCCGTCGTCGCCGACGAGCAGGTTGGAGCCGCCGCCGAGCGCGAGCCACGGCACGCCGTGCTCCCACGCCTCGGCGGCGAGGTCGACGAGGTCGCGCTGCGTCGTCGCGGTGACGAGCCGGTGCGCCGGCCCGCCGACGCGCAGCGTGGTGAGCTCGGAGAACGGGATGTCGGGCGCCATCAGTCGAGCGAGACCCGCACCTGCGCCTTGCCGAGCACGGTCTCCTCGCCGACCTTCACGGTGAGGTCGATGCGGGCCACGCCCGCCTCGGCATCGAGCTGGCCGACCTTCGCGACGACCGACACGACGGCGCCGAGCTCGGGGTCCACCACGACCGGGCGGGTGAAGCGCACCTGGTAGTCGGCGATGCGGCCCGGGTCGCCGGCCCAGTCGACGACCGGCTGCACGGCGAAGCCCATCGTGAGCATGCCGTGCGCGAGCACGCCCGGCAGGCCGACGGCGCGCGCGACGTCGTCGCGGTAGTGGATCGGGTTGAAGTCGCCGGACGCGCCGGCGTAGCGCACGAGCGAGTCGCGCGTGAGCGGGAACGACTCCTCGGCGACGATGTCGCCGACGCGGAGGTCGGCGAGCGCGGGGGCGGCCATCAGTCCTCCTCCCCACGCACGACGAGTGCCGAGATCGTGGTCACGACGTGGGCGCCGGAGGCATCCGTGACCGCGGTCTCGGCCGTGACGATCGAGTGCCCGCCCAGCGTCTTGACGCTCGGCACGGTGAGCGTGGCCGTGAGCAGGTCGCCGGCGACGATCGGGCGGCTGAACGTGAAGCGCTGGTCGCCGTGCACGACCCGCGAGAAGTCGATGCCCGCGTCGGGCTCGGCGAGCAGCTGCGCGAGCGTGCGCTCCTGCACGACGACGGCGAACGTCGGCGGCGCGACGACGTCGTCGTAGCCGGCGGCCTTCGCGGCCTCGGGGTCGAGGTTGATCGGATCGGTCGCGAACACGGCGCGCGCGAACTCGCGCACCTTCTCGCGGCCGACCAGGTAGGGCTCGGTGGGCGGGAACGTGCGCCCCTGCAGCTCTGGGTTCACTGGCACCCCGACAGTCTATGCGGGCGCCTATCGCCGGTGGTCGAGTAGCGCGCGACGAAGGAGCACGCGTATCGAGACCGACACGAGGGTCTCGATACGCGTGCTTCGCTCGCTACTCGACCACCGAGGCTCAGCGCTTGCCGCCGCCCAGCAGGCCGCCGAGGAGGTCGCCGAGCCCGCCGCCCGAGCCGCCCGAGCCGCCGCCGCCGAGGAGGCCGCCGAGCAGGTCGCCCAGTCCCCCGCCCGAGCCGCCGGCGCCGCCGCTGCCGCCACCGAGCAGGCCGCCGAGGATGTCGCCGATCCCGCCACCGCCGCCGCCCGAGCCGCCGCCGTCGCCACCGGATGCCGCGGGCTCCTGCTTCTTCGTGAACTGCTTCGCGAGCCACGCCATCACGATCGGCGCGAGGATCGGCAGGAGCTTCCCGATGAGGTTGCCGCCGCCACCCTCCTTCGTGTCGAGCGCCGTCACCACCTGGTCGGTGTTGGTGCCGAAGACGTTCTTCACGATCTTGCGGCCGTCGTCCTCGTCGACGTCGGCGAGGTCCACGCCGCCCTCGACGAGTTTCGGGTCGTGGTGCACGACCGCACGCTCGAGCGACGCGGCGCCGGCCGGGTCGGTCGCGTTCGCGCCCATGCCCGCCAGCAGGGCGGGAAGCGCGTCGTCGACGGCCCTCCTCGCCGTGGCCTCGTCGACCCCGAGCTTCGCGGCGATGTCGCCCATCGGAAGGTCGGCGATGATGTCGTCGTATCCGGCCATCTGGAACCCCCGCTCTCGCGCCCGCCCTCGGACGCAACGGTCTCACCGTAGCCGGGCGGATGCCGCGCGCGGAAGGGAGCGGCCGCGGCGTCCCGGGTCAGTCGAGTTCGTAGCGGGCGAGCCGGAGGCGGAGCCCGTCGAGCAGCAGTTCGAGCCCCGACTCGAAGGCGCGGTCGCTACGAGCCGCGCCGCGGGGCCCGACGGCCACGAGCCGGCCGAGCGTCTCGGTCGGGGTCTCGGGCGCCCACACCTCGTCGGGCGACGCGAGGTCGAGGCCCATGCCGATCGAGAACGCGTCGATGATCGCGACGACGTCGAGCACGTCGTCCTCGGGGAATCCGGCCGCCGCGAGCGTCGTCGCCAAGTGGTCGTACGACGCGATGACGGTCGGGTCGGTGATCGTCTGCTCCACGATGAGCGGGATGAGGAACGGATGCTCCGCGTACATGCGGCGCTGGGCGCGCAGGCTCCCCTCGACCACCTCGTCCCACGTGCCGCCGACGAGCTGCGGAAGGTACCGCTCCCCGAGCCGTCCGCGCATGAGCTCCACGATCTCGTCGCGTCCGCGCACGTGGTTGTAGAGCGACGACGGCGTGACTCCGAGCCGTCGCGCGATCGCGTTGACGCCGAACGGCGCGCCCTCGTCGACGAGCTCCATCGCGGCATCCGCGATGCGATCGGTCGACAGCAGCGGGGTCCTCGGCCTCGGCATCGGCGCCTCCCTGGTCCACGTGCGTGTCACGTCAGCCTACGGGTCGTGAAATCGGCACTTCCCGAATCGGCCTCACGTATGCATAATAAACGAATACCATTCGTTTAACTCGCGCACACCGTCGTGCCGAACCCCGGAGGTCCCCCCGTGTCCCACTCCCTCCCATCCGCCAGGATCCCCCTGCGGCTGCCCAGCGCGGTCGCCACGTTCGGGATCGGCATCGCCGGCTACCTCGGCGTGAACCTCTCGCCGTACATGATCGCGGCCGTGCAGTCGGCCCTCGGCGCCGACGTGCTCACGGCGAGCTGGATCGTCACGGGCGCGCTGCTGCTCACCGCGGTGACCGGCCTCGCGACCGCGAAGCTCAGCGCCGGCCCTCGACGCCTGCTCGTCGCGCGCGTCGGACTCGTGCTCGCCGTGGTGGGCTTCGGCGCCGCCGCGCTCGTGCCGGCTCCCGCGGTCGTCGTGGCGGGCCTGCTCATCGGCGGCATCGGCGCCGGCGGCGCGGTCTCGTCGTCGGGCGCTGCGCTCGCGGCCTTCGTGAACCCCGACCGCGTCGCCGGGTTCAGCGGCCTCGCGAACCGCGCGATCGTCACGGTGATCCTCGCGCTCATCCCCCTCATGCCGCTCGTGCCGATCAGCGTGTTCGGCACGCTCGCCCTGTTCGCACTCGTCGTGCTGTTCGCCTCGGCCTGGCTGCCGACCGCCCCGGTCGTCGAGCACACCGCCGTGCCGGCCGCCCACGGTGCCGCCGCGGCATCCGATGCCGTCGCCCGCCGGCCGCGCCGTGCCGAGACGATCGCGGGCTTCGTGCTGCTCGTCACGTTCGCCCTGTGGGCCGCGAGCGAGGACTCGCTCTGGGCGATGGCCGGCGTCATGGGCGCCGACCAGGCCGCCCTCACGCCCGAGGGCCTCGGCATCGCGCTCAGCGGCGCGACCGCGGGCGGCATCGTCGGCGCGATCCTGCTCATGATCGTCGGCGACCGCCTCGGCCGTGCCGTGCCGCTCGCGATCCTGCTCGTGGCCGGCGGCCTGCTGAAGATCGCCGAGGGCTTCGTCACCGACCCGACCACGTTCATCGTCGTCTTCATCGCCTGGAACACCGTCTACGCGATCGCCTTCCTCTACTTCGTCGCCACCGCCGCCGCGCTCGACGCTGACGGCCGCTGGTCGGGGCCGCTGCTCGCGGTGTACCTCGTCGGCTCGGCCCTGACGCCCGTCATCGGCGCCGCGCTCGTCGAGGCGTTCGGCTACCACGGCTTCGTCACCGTGCTCGGCGTCGCGAGCTTCGCGCTGGCCGTGCCCGCGTTCCTCGTCGCGCGCATCTCGTCGCGGCTGCAGCGCACCGAGGAGCCCGCATCCGCCCAGGTCGAGGAGGTGGCCGCATGACCCGGGTGCTGCACCGCGGCGGCCGCGTGTTCACCGCCGACGAGCCCGCGTGGGCCGAGGCGATCGTCACCGAGGGCGGCCGCATCGCGTTCGTCGGCTCCGACGCCGAGGCGGCAGCCTTCGCCGGCACGGATGCCGCGACGGTCGACCTCGACGGCCGAGTCGTGGTCCCCGGCTTCATCGACGCGCACACGCACCTGGTGATGATGGGCGAGGCGCTCGGCAAGGTCGGACTGACCGACGCCCGCACCCTCGCCGAGATCCAGGGGCGGCTCCGCGCGGCCCGCGACGCCGATCCGGACGCCCCGCGGCTGCTCGGTCGCGGCTGGCTCTTCGACTCCGTGCCGGGCGGCGCGCCCACGGCCGCGATGCTCGACGAGGTCGTCGCCGACGTGCCCGTCTACCTCGACGCGAACGACTACCACTCGGTCTGGGTCAACTCGGCAGCGCTGCGCGAGCTCGGCATCGACCGCGACACCCCCGACCCCATCGGCGGCCGCATCGGCCGTGACGCCGACGGCGAGCCCGACGGCATGCTCTTCGAGACCGCCGCGCAGCAGCACGTGTGGACGCTGCTCGCTGACGTCGCGACCGACGCCGACCGCGACGCCGCCGTCGAGCGCACGATCGCGGCGTACCTCGCGACCGGCGTGACCGGCGTGGTCGACATGGCGTTCGACGAGCTCGGGCTCGCGGCGTTCGACCGGGCGGCGCAGCGGCGCGGCGGCATGCTGCCGATCCGGGTGCTGGCGCACTGGTTCATCGGGAACACGGGCGACGACGACGAGCACCTCGCGCAGGTGTCGCGCGCGATCGAGCTGGCGGGCGAGCACCGCCCGTGGCTGAAGATCGCCGGCATCAAGCTCGTGCTCGACGGCGTGATCGACGCGTGCACGGCCGCGATGCGGCATCCGTACGCCGACGGCTCGAACGCCGAGCCGATCTGGCCGCTCGAGCGCCTGCGCCCGGTCGTGGCGGCAGCGGATGCCGCGGGCCTCCAGGTCGCGCTGCACGCGATCGGCGACCTCGCGAGCGACGTCGCGCTCGACGCGCTCGAGCACGCGCACGCCGTGAACGGCGACCGGTCGCGGCGCCACCGGATCGAGCACCTCGAGTACACCGCGCCCGAGACGGCGGGACGCATGGCGGCGCTCGGCGTCACCGCGTCGATGCAGCCCGTGCACGCCGATCCCGCGATCTGGACGAACTGGGCCGCGATGCTCGGCGACGACCGCGCCGACCGCGGCTTCGCGTGGACCGAGTTCACCGAGGCCGGCGCCCTGCTCGCGTTCTCGACGGATGCCCCGACCGCTCCGCACGAGGCGCTGCCGAACCTCTACATCGCGGCGACGCGCCGGTCGGCGCTCGACGACTCGTTCCCCGCGAACCACCCCGAGTACGCGCTGCCGCTCGCCGACGCGCTCGCCCACGCCACCCGCGACGCCGCCGCGAGCTGCCTCGAGGAGCACGAGCGCGGCCGGATCGCGCCGGGGCTCGCCGCCGACTACGCGGTGCTCGACCGCGATCCGTTCGCCGAGGGCGCCGACGTGCTCCTCGAGGCGCGCGTCGTGCGCACGGTGGCGGCCGGCGCCACGGTCTACGAGGCCGAGCCCGACGAGGCGTCGCAGGAGGCATCCGCCGCCTGAGCGAAGGCGGGCACCGGGTATCCGTCGGGCGGACTCCTGAAACCGGCGGACTCCTGAAAACAAAGACGTTCGGTCGACGTGTCACAACGTCCTTGTTTTCAGGAGTTGCCGGGGCGGACCAAACCATCGTTCGCCGCGTCGATCCGTCGCGGAGCGATCGCGTCATAATTCAGGCTTGACTTATATAAGTCACACGTGAAGAATGTGTGATGTGCACGCGCTCGACATCCTCGGCGATCCGGTGCGGCGACGCATCGTCGAACTGCTGGCCGACGGCGAACTCGCCGCCGGCGAGGTCGGGCGCGCCGTGCAGCGCGAGTTCGGCATCTCGCAGCCCGCGGTCTCCCAGCATCTGAGGGTGCTGCGCGAGTCGGGGTTCGCGGCGGTGCGCTCCGAGGGCACGCGGCGCCTCTATGCGCTCGAGCCCGAGCCGATCGCCGAGGCCGCCGAGTGGTTCACGCCGTTCGAGCGGTTCTGGCGCCCGCGGCTCGACGCCCTCGGCACCGAGCTCGCGCGCTCGGCGCGTGCACGACGCATCGCCGCGTCCCCGGCGGCGGCACCTGAATCGCCGGCATCCGACACGAACGAGGAGACCTGAGATGGACATCGACTCCCAGCTCGACGCCGTGGACCGCGGCCTGACGACCGGTACGCGCGACGGCGCCGACACGTTCGTGCAGACGCTCGCCCAGACGTACCCCGCACCGATCGACGACGTGTGGGACGCCCTCACGTCGGCCGAGCGCATCCCGCGCTGGTTCCTGCCCGTGAGCGGCGACCTGCGGCTCGGCGGCCGCTACCAGCTCGAGGGCAACGCCGGCGGCACGGTCGAATCGTGCGACGCGCCGAACTCGTACGGCGTCACCTGGGAGTACGGCGGCGGCGTCACGTGGGTCACCGTGCGCCTCACCGAGGTCCAGCCGGGACGCACTCGCGTCGAGCTCCAGCACGTCGCGCCGTCGGCCGACCTCGGCGCCGAGATGTGGGAGCAGTTCGGCCCGTCGGCCACGGGCATCGGCTGGGACCAGACGCTGCTCGGCCTCGCGCAGCACCTCACGACCGGGGAGGTGCGGCCCGACAACGCGCAAGAGTGGCTCGTCTCCGACGAGGGCATCGGCTTCATGCGCGGCAGCGCCGACCGATGGTCGGCCGCGCACGTCGCGTTCGGCGCCGAGCCCGAGGTCGCTCGCACCGCGGCCGACACCACGTTCGCGGCGTACACGGGCGCGGCTCCCGCGTCGATGGACTGAGCCCCCTCAGAGCAGGCGGCGGGCGGTCGCCCAGGCGGTGAGCTCGTGCCGCGACGAGAGCTGCAGCTTGCGCAGCACGCTCGACACGTGCGACTCGACGGTCTTCGCCGAGATGAACAGCGTCGCGGCGACCTCCTTGTAGGCGTATCCGCGCGCGATGAGCCGCATGACCTCCTGCTCGCGCGTCGAGAGCCGGTCGAGCTCGTCGTCGGCCGCGGCGGTCTCCCCCACGGCCGCCCCGAACGCGTCGAGCACGAACCCCGCGAGGCGCGGCGAGAACACCGCGTCGCCGCCGGCGACGGCCTGCACCGCACTGCTCACCTCGGCGCCCGACGCCCCCTTGGTGATGTAGCCGCGGGCGCCCGCACGGATGACGCCGACGACGTCCTCGGCCTTGTC
This sequence comes from Agromyces mariniharenae, assembly GCF_008122505.1. Taxonomy (NCBI): domain Bacteria; kingdom Bacillati; phylum Actinomycetota; class Actinomycetes; order Micrococcales; family Microbacteriaceae; genus Agromyces; species Agromyces mariniharenae. The sequence goes on from NZ_VSSB01000001.1 coordinate 1,120,969, forward strand.
GGACACGCTCAGGGCGAGGAACCGAGTCGACGGCACCTCGGAGGCCACGCGCCGCAGCACCTCGGCACCGCCCGAGATCGCGGCGTCCGAGCCGCCGGGCAGGTGCACGTCGAGAAGCACCACGTCGGGCCGCGTCTCGGCGATCACGGCGACCGCCGACGGGACGTCCGCCGCCTCCCCGACGACCTCGATCGAGCGGTCGAGGTCGGCACGCAGGCCCGACCGGAAGATGGAATGGTCGTCGACCACGACCACGGTGAGCGTGTCAGCCATGCTCCGACCTCGTCTCGAATCGCAGGTGCACCTCGGTGCCCTCGCCGCTCGCGCCGGGTCGCACGGTGGCGCTGCCGCCGGCGCGGCGCATCCGCCCGACGATCGACTCGCGCACGCCGAGGCGGCCCGGCGCGACCTTCGACGGGTCGAACCCGGGTCCGCGGTCGCGCACGTAGACGTCGACGGCGTCGGTCGAGCCCTCGAGGTAGACCGACACCTCACCGCCCGCGTGCCGGGCGGCGTTGAGCATGGCCTCGCGCGCGGCCGCCGCCAGCTCGCCGCTCGCCCGCTCGTCCGACATCCCGACGGCGACGACGTCGATCCGCACCGGGTAGTCGAGCTCGAGCGCGGCCGCGAAGTCGCGCAGGTCGGTCGCGAGGTCGCTGTCGGCCGGGGCGTCGCCCTCGTACAGCCAGCTGCGCAGCTCGCGCTCCTGGGCGCGCGCGAGCCGTCCGGCCTCGCTCGACGCACCTGCCCGATTCTGGATCAGCGCGAGCGTCTGCAGCACCGAGTCGTGCAGGTGCGCGGCCATCGCGCTGCGCTGCTCGTCGCGGATGCGCCGCACCCGCTCGCCCTCGAGATCGCGCCAGAGCTTGACGAGCGCGGGGAGGTACACCAACCCGATGCCGAGCAGCGCGCCGAACGCGGCCAGCACCGCGACGACCGGCCACGCTCGCGCGGCGGGCCCCAGCACCAGCACGACCGCCAGCAACGCGAGCGCCGCGGTGAGCGCCGCACGCACCCCGACCTCGAGGCGCCTCCCGCGCGCGGGATCCGGCCGGTCGATGAAGCTCACCCAAGCCCCAGCACCCGCGGCGAGCAGCACCGCCAGGACCGCGGGAACGAGCCAGTCGGGCGCGCCGCCGTCGACGCGGCCGTCGTCGAGGATCGCGAGCAGGATGGCGAGGACCGCGGCGCCGAGCGCGCCGGCCGTCGCCAGGATCGCCACGGGCGCGCGACGCTCGACGCGGTCGTCGGGACCCGACGCCTCCGCCCACGGCGCGAACGCCCACAGCCACGCGTAGAGCAGCGCCCCCGCGCCGGCGAGGAGCGCCGTCGCGACGAACGCGATGCGCACCACCCGGACGGGCCATCCGAGGTGGTCGGCGAGCCCGCCCGCGACGCCCGCGACGAGGCAGTCGCGTCGGCGCGCGAGCGCGGGGTCCGCCGATGCCGTGCTCATGCTCCGATCCAAGCAGACCAGCGGATGCCCCGACACGGCCGTGCCCGGAAATCAGGGTCGCGTCAGGGAGATGCCGGATGGCCCGACGAGCGCCGACGCGGGACGATCGACCCATGACCTCCACGACGACCCCGCCGCCGGCGGGCGACCCTGGCGGCGCCACTGGCGCCCCCGGTGCCACCGGGACCACCGGCGCCACCGCCCCGCCGCCCTCCGACGATCGCTTCTTCGCCTGGCTCCGCTCGCTCGGCGTGCCGCGGCGGCCCGGGTGGATCGGGGGCGTCGCCGCCGGCATCGCGGCCAGGCTCGGCATCGACCCGATCATCGTGCGGGGCATCCTCGTCGTCGTCGCGCTGTTCCTCCCGGTGGCGTTCCTGGCCTACGGGGCCGCCTGGCTCCTGCTGCCCGACACGACCGGCCGGATCCACCTCGAATCGATGCTGCGGGGCGTGTTCGACAGCGCACTCGTCGGCGTCGCGGCGTTCGCGCTCGTCGGCCTGTTGGGCCTCGGCGGGCCGTGGTGGTTCGGCGGCTGGGACTGGGACGCCGACGGATGGGGCGGCCCGTTCCGCTGGCTCGGCGTGGTGTGGCTGCTGCTCGTGCTCGCCGGCGTGGTCACGCTCATCGTCTGGCTCGCACGGCGCGCCTCGCCCGCGGCATCCGTGCCGCAACCGGATGCCCCGACCACCACGCCGCCCGCGGCGACCATCCCGCTGTCGAGCGCCGCACCGACCACCGAGCCCGTCCCCCCTCCGCCGCCGGCGACCGCGCATCACGGCAGCGACGAGTACGCCGCGTGGAAGGTGCAGCAGGACGCCTGGCGTGCGGAGCACGACGCGTGGCGACGCAGCCAGGACGAGGCGAACCGCGCGGCGCGCGCACAGCTCGCCGCCGAGAACCGCGCCCGCGCGCTCGAGTTCCAGGCGCAGGCCGAGGAGGCCCGGCGCATCCGGCGGCTCACCCGCCCGCGCACGAGCTTCGCCTACGTGGTCGCCACGCTGGGGGCGGCCCTGGTCGCCGGCGCGATCGCCTCGCTGGTCGCGCTCGGGTCGGCCGACCACGCACCGCAGTCCGTGACCATCGGCCTCGCAGTCGGGACGATCGTGACCGCGCTCGCGATGGTGCTCGCCGGTTCGCTCCGGCGACGCAGCGGCTTCCTCGCGTTCGTGACTGTCACGCTGCTGCTCGCGACGTTCGTCACGGCCGTCGTGCCGCGGGACCCGCGGCTCGTGCTCGGCGGCGTCGCCGAGTCGGCGAGCACGACGAGCGTCGTGCAGCCGATCGGCGCGGTCAGCCTCACGGTGGACGAGCAGGTCGCCGACGAGGCCGCGCCGGTCGAGTGGCGGCTCGTCCAGGGCGTCGGCTCGGTGTCGATCGACGTCCGCGACGGGGCGCGGATCGCGCTGGCGGTCGAGTGCGCCGACTGCACGGTCACGCACGCCCGCTTCGACGCGGACGGCGATTGGTCGCTCGTCGACGAGGTCGACCTGGGGCCGGGCCGATCGGTCGGCGGATGGAGCGACGAGATCGGACCGGGCCTGCAGGCCGGGGAGGTCGACGTCGAGATCCACATCCAGGCGATCGCCACCGCGATCCACGTGACCGAGTTCGAGCCCGAGGGGAACCGACCATGACCGACGACACGACGAAGGCGCTCGGATTCGACGCGACGCTGCAGCCGCCCGAGGCATCCGTCGCACCCCGCACACCCGCACCGGAGGAGCTCCGGCCGCGCATCCGATGGGCGGGGATCGTCTGGGGCCTGGTCTTCGCCGGGCTCGCCGCGACGCTGCTGTGGATCGTGCTGGAACCGGCCCGCATGGAGCTCGTCGCGGACTGGTGGGCGACGCTCACACCCGGCGGCCTGATCCTCACCGTCCTGCTCGTGCTCGGCGGCCTGCTGCTCGTCGCGGGGCTCTCGAGCCTCGGCCGGCGGTCGGATCGCGGGGCCTGATCGCTCGCGGCATCCGTTCGCCCGCGGCATCCGCTCGCCCGCCGTGCGACGGGCCACGCGGCATCCGCACACATGACAGGACCGCCCCCGGTGTCGCGGGGGCGGTCCTGCACGCACTCTCGGAAGCGGAGGCCGGATCGGCGGGACCTCAGTCCTCGGCGACCGCCCGCGAGAGGGTCTCACCGCGGAAGAACGCGGGACGCTTTCGCCACTGCCACAGCATGATCACCACGCCCGAGAGCAGCACTACCATGCCGAGCACGAACACCAGCCCGAGGCCGAAGACGTGCGAGCCGCTGCCGTACTCGGGGTCCATGCTGTCGATCAGCGTCGTGAAGAACAGCACGCCGAGGATCACGCCGCCCACGAGCGGGAACAGCAGCGTGAAGAAGAAGTTCCGCACCGAGCGCCACCACAGCTTCCGGAAGAACCACACGCACGCGAATGCCGTGATGCCGTAGTAGAAGCAGATCATCATGCCGAGCGCGGTGATGGTGTCCCAGAGCACGTTCTCGCTCACGAACCGCATGACGGCGTAGAACACGGATGCCACGACGGCCGACACGATCGTCGCGTACCCGGGCGTGAAGAACCGGGGGCTGACCTTCGCGAACTGCTCGGGCAGGGCGCCGTAGTGGCCCATGGCGAGGAGCGTGCGCGCGGGCGACACGAAGGTCGACTGCAGCGACGAGGCCGAGCTCGTCAGCACGGCGAGCGACACGAGCACCGCGAGCGGGCCGAGGATCGGGCCGGCGAGGTGGAAGAACACGTTGTCCTGGATCTCGGGGTTGCCGAGCCCGTACTCGCCGTCGCCGACGCCCGCGTAGGCGATGAGCGACACCGCGATGAGCAGGTAGAGCACCACGATGGTGACGACCGTGATGGTCGCCGCGCGACCGGGCGTCTTGGCCGAGCCCTTGGTCTCCTCGTTCATGGTGAGGGTGACGTCCCAGCCCCAGAAGATGAAGATCGAGAGCGACAGGCCCGCCGCGAACGCCGAGAACGACTCGACCGCGAACGGGTTGAACCAGCTGAGCTCGATGGGCGTCGCGTCGAACGCGTTGCCGTTGGCCACCTCGACGAGCGCGGCGACCGAGAACAGCACGAGCACGGCGACCTGGAAGCCGACGAGCCAGTACTGCAGCTTCTGCGTGGTCTGCATGTCGCGGTACGACACCCACGTCGCGCCGAGCACGAAGAGCAGGCAGACGCCCACGTTGATGAACGGGTTCGCGGCGAGGTCGGCGATCTCGGGATTGCCCGACGCCTGCGAGATGAGCAGGAACAGGAAGTCCACCGCGATGCCCGCGAGGTTCGAGAGCACGAGGATCGTCGCGGCGACGAGGCCCCAGCCGGCCATCCAGCCGATCCACGGGCCGAAGGCGCGCGTCGCCCACGTGAACGACGTGCCCGAGTCGGGCATCCGCCTGTTCAGCTCGCGGTAGCCGAAGGCGACGAGCAGCATCGGGATGAACCCGACGAGGATGATCGCGGGCACCTGCTCGCCCACTTCCGACACCGTCGGGCCGAGGGCCGCGGTGAGCGTGTAGGCGGGCGCGATGCACGAGATGCCGATGACGATCGCGCCGATGAGGCCGACCGACCCGGCCGAGAGGCCCTTCTTCGTGATGCCGTGGTCGGCGCCGTCGACCGCGGAGGTCGCCTCGGTGAGCGGGGGCTGGTTCGATTGCGTCATTGCGATGTCTTTCAGGCGGTGGTGCGCGGCACGACGATCATGGGCACCGGCAGCTCGCGCAGCATCTTCGCCGCCGTCGAGCCGAGGAACAGGTGGCGCGGGGCGGCGAGGCGGCTCGAGCCGACGAGCACGAGCTCGCCGTCGTGCCAGTCGAGGCCCTGGACGGCCTCCTCGATGGTGGCGCCGGTGGCGGCGACCGCCGTGGCGTCGACGTTGGCGGGCAGCTCGCGGCGTGCGGCGGCCAGCACCTCGTCGGCGTGCACGGCTCCCGTGAGCTCGACGAGTCCCTCGTCGAGGCCTGCGGGCAGGTCGATGGGCACGAGCGACACGAGGCGCAGCGGCGCGTGCGTGGCGCGGGCCAGGCGCACGGATGCCTCGAGCAGCGCGTCCGCGCCGGGGCGCGTGCCGATCGCGGCGGTCACGCGCGTGACGCCCTGGGTCACCGGCACGTCGCGCTGGCCGACGGGCGCGAGCGCGACCGGGACATCCGACGAGTGCAGCAGCTCGTTCGCCACCGAGCCGATGCGCGACCGGCCGAGGAGGCCCCCGCGAGCCGCGCCCACGACGATGAGCGACGCGCCGAACTCGTGCGCCGCGGCGATGAGGCCCTCGGCGAACGACTCCGCGTAGCGCACGTGCAGCGACTGCACGACGTCCTCGTCGTCGAGCGATTCGGATGCCTCGGCCAGCCACTCGCGCGACTGCCCCTTGAGGTACCGCTCGTACCCGGTGTCGGTGGGCACGGTGCTGTTGTGCGCCTCGCTGGGCAGCACCATCACGACGTCGAGGATCGCCTCGCTCGCCCGCGCGATGCGGGTGCCGAGGGCGAGCGCGTCGGCGCCGGAGTCGTTCGCCGTGTAGCCGACGACGATGCGTCCGTTCACGATGCCGCGCGCAGCTCGTCGGCGGCCAGGATCTCGTCGGCGACCTCGCGGCCGACCCGGATCGCACCGTCGACGTGCTGGTACCCCTTGCCCGCCATGTCGCTGCACGAGAAGTGGATGGGCCCGACGGGCGTGCGCAGGTCGGCGCCGTAGCGCGCGAGGCCGCCCATGTCGAAGCTCGCGGCGTAGGCGCCGCGCGTCCACTCCTCCGAGCCCCAGTCGCTCTCGTAGTAGACCACCGGATGCTTCGCCTGCTCGCCGTAGTAGTGCGACATCGACTCGAGGATCCGGGCCTTGCGCTCCTCGGCGCTCAGCGAGAAGACGCCGTCGGCCTCCTCGTCCGCGACGAAGCCCACGAGCGTGCCGCGGGGGTCCTCGTGGTTGGTGTTGTCGTATGCCTCGTGCACGAGCTCGTAGGGGCTGAACGCGGTGCCGCTCAGTCCGTCGGCGCGCCAGAACGGCGTCTCGTAGACGGCGTGCACCTTGATGACGAAGCCCATCGAGAGGTGCTGGTGCAGCTGCTGCTGCCGGCGCGGCAGCGGCGGGTCGTACGAGATGCGCGAGATGAGGATCGGCGGGACCGCGAGGATGACGTGCCGGGCGTGCACCTCGAGCTGGTCGGTCACCGCGACGACGCCGCGCTCCGGGGCATCGGGGTGCCAACGGAGCGTGCGGACCGCCTGGCCCAGCCGCACCGCGCCGCCGAGCCGCTCGGCGAGCAGCAGCGGGACCTGCTGCAGGCCGCCGACGACGCGGCGGTCGAGGATGAAGTCCGCGTCGACGAGGTTCGAGAACGAGCCGGCCGAGGCGGCCATGAGCAGGGCCTGCAGCGCGGAGAACGCGTGCGCGGGCTTCGTGAGCATGGCGCCCGCGATGAACATGCCGATGTTCTCGCGCGCCTCCTCGTCGTCGGTCTGCGTCTCGAGCCAGCGTGCGAACGAGGTCTCGTCGAGGTCCTTCGCCTGCGGGTGGTCCCACGGGCGCTCGGGGTCGATCTGCGCGACGAGCGCGTCGAGCTTGTCGATGAGCGAGACGATCTCCTGCTCCGTCGCCGGCGGCACCGGGAAGATCTCGCCCTCGAACTTGCGGAGCTCGCCCTCGGGGCCGATGTAGACGTTCACGCCCTCGCGGTAGCGCGGGTACGTCTCGAGCCCGAGCTCGTCGAGCGTCTCGATGAGCGCGTCCTGGTCGGGCGAGACCCACTGGCCGCCGATCTCGAGCATGGCGCCGTCGACGTCGTCGGTCCAGAGGCGGCCTCCGGCGCGGTCCCGAGCCTCCAGCACGACGACCCGGCGGCCGGCGTCCTTCAGTCGGTTGGCCGCGGTGAGCCCGGATGCCCCGGCGCCCACGACGACGACGTCGCAGTCGATGCGTTCCATGATGTGGTCAGTCCTTCTCAGCTCACCGGGATGAGCGTGTACTTGGTGTCGAGGTACTCGTGGATGCCCTCGAGGCCGCCCTCGCGGCCGATGCCCGACTGCTTCACGCCGCCGAACGGCGCGGCTGCGTTCGACACGAGGCCCGTGTTGAGGCCCATCATGCCCGTGGCGAGGCGGTCGATCAGGCGGTGGCCGCGAGCGAGGTCCTGCGTGAACACGTACGACACGAGGCCGTACTCGGTGCCGTTGGCGAGGCGCACCGCCTCGTCCTCGTTCGCGAAGGTGGTGATGCCGAGGACCGGCCCGAAGATCTCCTCCTTCAGGAGGCGGCTGCCCGCCGCCACGCCCGCGAGCACGGTCGGCGCGTAGAACGTGCCGTCGCCGTCGATGCGGGTGCCGCCCGTGAGCACGGTGGCGCCGCGGCCGACCGCGTCCTGCACGAGCGCGTCGGTCGAGTCGACCGCGTCCTGGTCGATGAGCGGGCCGATGTTCACGCCGTCCTCGGTGCCGCGGCCCACCTTCATGGCCCGCACGCGGTCGGCGACGCGCTTCGCGAACTCGTCGGCGACCGACTCGTGCACGATGAAGCGGTTCGCTGCGGTGCACGCCTGGCCGATGTTGCGGAACTTCGCGATCATCGCGCCGTCGACCGCCTTGTCGAGGTCGGCGTCCTCGAAGATCACGAACGGCGCGTTGCCGCCGAGCTCCATCGAGGTGCGCAGGATGCCGAGGGCCGACTGCTCGAGGAGCTTGCGGCCGACCTCGGTCGAGCCCGTGAACGACAGCTTGCGCAGGCGCGGGTCGGCGATGATCGGGGCCGACAGCGCCGATGACTTCGAGGTCGTGACGACGTTGACGACGCCCTTCGGCAGCCCGACCTCCTCGAGCAGCTGCACGAACGCGATGGTCGTGAGCGGCGTGAGGGCCGGCGGCTTGATGACGACGGTGCAGCCCGCGGCGAGCGCGGGGGCGATCTTGCGGGTCGCCATCGCGAGCGGGAAGTTCCACGGCGTGATGAAGAACGACGGGCCGACGGGGCGCTGCGACACGATCATGCGGCCCGTGCCCTCGGGGTTGAGCCCGTAGCGGCCCGAGATGCGCACGGCCTCCTCACTGAACCAGCGCAGGAACTCGCCGCCGTAGGCGACCTCGCCGCGCGCCTCGGCGAGCGGCTTGCCCATCTCGAGCGTCATGAGGAGGGCGAAGTCCTCCTTCCGCGCCATGAGGGTGTCGAACGCCCGGCGCAGCAGCTCGCCGCGCTCGCGGGGTGCGGTCGCGGCCCACGCGTCCTGCGCGGCCACGGCGGCGTCGAGCGCGCGGATGCCGTCGGCCGGCGAGGCATCCGCGATCTCCTTGATCGTGTCGCCGGTCGACGGGTCGGTGACGGCGAGCGTGCGCCCGCCCTCCGCCTCGACCCACTCGCCGCCGATGAAGAGGCGGTCGGCGACCCGGTCGAGGATCGTCGTCTCAAGCATGGTGTCGGTCATTCTGGTTCCGTTTCGTGTATGCCGGCCGGTGGGAGTGGTGCCCGATCAGGGGTAGAGGCCGCGGAGGCGGTGGGCCTCGGCGACGCGCTCGACGGCGAGCGCGGTGGCCGCGGTGCGGAGCGAGAGGTCGCGGGCCCGGGCGTAGCCGAGCACGTGCTGCCAGGCGCTGAGCATCCGCTCCTCCAGTCTGGACTCGACCTCGTCGGCGCGCCACCAGTAGGCCTGGTTGGCCTGCACCCACTCGAAGTACGAGACGATGACGCCGCCCGCGTTGGCGAGGATGTCGGGCACGACGAGCACGCCGCGCTCGCGGAGGATGCGGTCGGCGGCCGGGGTGGTCGGGCCGTTGGCGCCCTCGACGATGACCGCAGCCTGCACGTCACCGGCGTTGCCGTCGTGCAGCACGCCCTCGACCGCGGCCGGGACGAGCAGGTCGACGTCCTGGGTGAGCAGGTCGGCGCCGTCGAGCGGCTCGCCGCCCGCGAATCCGATGACCGAGCCCGTGGCGCGCACGTGGTCGGACAGCGCCTCGATGTCGAGGCCCGCCGTGTTCACCACGGCGCCGTACTGGTCGCTCACCGCGGTGACGCGCACGCCGGCCTCGGACAGGAACCGCGCGGCATCCGCGCCGACCTTGCCGAAGCCCTGGACGGCCGCGGTCGACCGAGCGGGGTCGAGCCCCACGTGGCGCAGCGCGGCGAGCGCGATGTGCGTGACGCCGCGGCTCGTCGCGCTCGCGCGGCCCTGCGAGCCGCCGAGCGAGATGGGCTTGCCGGTCACGATGCCGGGCACGGTGTAGCCGCTGTTGACGGAGTAGGTGTCCATCATCCAGGCCATGGTCTGCTCGTCGGTGCCGATGTCGGGCGCGGGGATGTCGCGCTCCGGGCCGATGATCGGCAGGATCTCGCTCGTGTAGCGGCGGGTCACGCGCTCGAGCTCGGCCGTGGAGTGCTCGCGCGGGTCGATCGCGAGTCCGCCCTTCGCGCCGCCGTACGGCACGTCGAGCAGGGCGCACTTCCAGGTCATCCACATCGCCAGCGCCCGCACCTCGTCGAGGTTCACGTTCGGCGCGTACCGCAGGCCGCCCTTGGCGGGGCCGCGCGAGAAGTTGTGCTGCACGCGGTAGCCGAGGTACAGCCGGCTCTCGCCCGAGTCCATGCGCAGCGGCACCGCGACGCTGAGCTCGCGGCGCGGGGTCGCGAGCATCTGGTGCAGGCCGTCGGCGTAGCCGAGCAGCGAGACGGCCTCGGCGAGCTGCGAGCGCGCGTCGGTGAGCGGGGTGGCGATGTGATCGGATGCCGCGTGGGCGTCTACGTGGGCGGTCGACGTCGTCGTCGCCGCGAGCACGTCGGTCATGCGTTCTTCAGTCCTTCCGCGACGACCGCGAGGCCGTCGATGAGCAGTTCGTCGGAGATGGTGAGCGGGGGCAGGAAGCGGATCACGTTGCCGTAGGTGCCGCAGGTCAGCACGATGACGCCGTGCGCATGGGCGTACGCGGCGACCTTCGAGGTCAGCGCCGCGTCGGGCGCGCCCGTGGCGGGGTCGACGAGCTCGATGGCGACCATCGCGCCGCGGCCGCGGACGTCGCCGATACGAGGATCGGCCGTGCGCAGCGCGTTCAGCCGGCCGAGGAGCACCGCGCCGATCTCGCGGGCGCGCTCGATGAGGCCGTCCTCCTCGTACGACTCGATCGTGGCGAGCGCGGCGGCGCAGGCGAGCGGGTTGCCGCCGTAGGTTCCGCCGAGGCCGCCGGCCATGGCGGAGTCCATGATCTCGGCGCGGCCGGTGACCGCCGACAGCGGCAGGCCGCCCGCGATGCCCTTCGCCGTGACGACGAGGTCGGGCACGATGCCCTCGTGGTCGCTCGCGAACCAGGCGCCCGTGCGGCCGAAGCCGGTCTGCACCTCGTCGGCGATGAACACGACGTCGTTCTCGTTCGCCCACTTCACGAGCGCGGGCAGGAAGCCCTGGGCCGGCACGATGAAGCCGCCCTCGCCCTGGATGGGCTCGATGATGATCGCCGCGAGGTTCTCGACGCCGACCTGCTTCTCGATCTGCAGGATGGCGCGGGCCGCCGCCTCGGCGCCCGTCAGGCCGCCGTCGCGGAACGGGTACGAGAGGGGCGCGCGGTAGACCTCCGATGCGAACGGGCCGAAACCGCTCTTGTAGGGGATGTTCTTCGCCGTGAGGCCCATGGTGAGGTTGGTGCGGCCGTGGTAGGCGTGGTCGAATGCGACGACGGCCTGGCGCTTGGTGTGGTGGCGCGCGATCTTCACCGCGTTCTCGACGGCCTCGGCGCCCGAGTTGAACAGCGCCGAGCGCTTGGCGAAGTCGCCCGGGGTGAGCTCGTTGAGCTTCTCGGCGACGTCGACGTAGCCCTCGTAGGGCGCGACGGTGAAGCACGTGTGCGTGAACGCGTTGAGCTGCGCGGCGACGGCCTCGACCACGCGGGGGTTCGAGTTGCCGACGCCGGTGACGGCGATGCCCGAGCCGAGGTCGATGAGCGAGTTGCCGTCGGCGTCGACGACGACCCCTCCGCCTGCGGCGACGACCGAGACGGGGATGGTGGTGCCGACGCCCTTGGCGACGGCCTCCGCCTTGCGGGCCATGAGCTCCTGCGAGCGGGGGCCGGGGATGGCGGTGACGAGGCGGCGCTCCTGCGCGAGGGCCGGTCCTCCGGCGACGATGGCCGGGGTGTCGACGAGGGTCATGGTCTGCTCCGATGCAAGGGTGACGACGGTGGCGATGCCGCCCATGCTAGGTCGACGGCCACGGATGCCTCAGCGCCCGCGTGTACACTCGGGTGCACGTCGCTCGACACCGCGTACAAGGAGAGGCACCCATGCAGCCGACCGTGCGCACGCTGCTCGACCGGCCCGAGCTGGGGCTGGCGCTGCTCACCCCGCCCGCCTCGCTGCCGCCGGAGGCGCTCGACGCGGCCGTCGTGTGGGCGCACTCGTCCGACCTCGTCGACCCCGCGCCGTTCCTCGACGCGGGGCACGTGCTGCTCACCACGGGCACGCAGTTCGAGCGGGCCGAGGCCGACGAGCCCGACTTCGCCGACGCCTACGTTCGGCGCCTCCTCGAGACCGGCATCGCCGCGCTCGGCTTCGGCACCGAGGTGATCCGCGCTGGCACGCCCGACGCGCTCGTCGACGCCTGCGCGCGGCAGGGCCTCCCCCTCTTCGAGGTGCCCTACCGCACGCCGTTCATCGCGATCGCGCGCCTCGTCGCCGACCTCCTCGCCGAGGACGCCTATGCCCGCCAGGCCTGGGCGCTCGCCGCGCAGCGGGCGATCTCGCTCGCGGCGCTCCGGCCCGACGGCCTGTCGGCGACGCTCGGCGAGCTCTCGCATCGCCTCGACGCCTGGGTCGGGCTCATCGACGCCGCCGGCACGCTCGACCGCGAGGCGCCCGACGGCGGACTCGAGCAGCCCGCGCTCGGCGAGGTCGTCGGCGAGGCGCGCTCCATGCTTCGCCGCGGCCAGCGCGCGAGCCGCTCGCTCGTGGCCGGCGAGTCCGTCGGCGCGCCGCAGCGCATCACGCTGCAGACGCTCGGCGGCGGCGGCGCGCTGCGCGGTGTGCTCGCCATCGGCGACTCCGCCGAGCTCGACCAGGCCGGCCGCGAGGTCGTCACGTCGGTGATCGCGCTCGCCGGCCTCGCGCTCGAGCAGAACCGCGACCTCGACCGCGCCCGCGGCCACCTGCGCACCGGGCTGCTCCGCGGCATCCTCGCGGGCGACACCGACCTCGCCGAACGCGTCGCGAGCGAGATGTGGGGCCCGCTGCCCGCAGCGCCGTTCCGGGTCGCGATCGCGGACGTGCCCGCCCAGCACGTCGACCGGCTCACCGAGCTGCTCGAGCTCCGCGTCGAGGAGCGCGGCGGACGCCTCTTCTTCGGACGCGACCAGGACACCGTGGTGATCCTGCTCGAGGACGCCGACACGGCGCTCGCCGACGAGGTCGCCGCCGAGTTCGAGGTGCCCGTCGGCATCTCCGACGCGGTCGCCGCCGACGCCGTGGCGCTCGCGCACGAGCAGGCGCTGCGCGCGCTCGAACGCGCCCGCGAGACGAAGGCCGGTGTCGTCGCCTTCGACGAGATCAGCCGCCAGGGCGTGCTCGCGTTCCTGGCCCGCACCGACGCGCGGGCGGTCGCCCTCGCCACGCTCGCCCCGCTCACCGAGTACGACGAGGCGCACGGCACGTCGCTCCTCGAGACCACGCGATCATGGCTCGAGCACGGCGGCCAGTTCGACGCGACCGCGCAGGCGCTCGGGGTGCACCGGCACACCGTGCGCAGCCGCGTCGCGCTCGCCGAGAAGCTGCTCGGCCGCGACCTCTCGGGGTTCCACGCGCGCGCCGACCTCTGGGCGGCGCTCCTCGCCGTCGACTGAGCGGATGCCGCGGCCGCGCGGCCCCGCGGCATCCGACCGCTCAGCGGCGCTGCGCCGCGAGCAGCTCCCGGTACCAGGCGAACGAGTCCTTGCGGGTGCGCTCCCCGGTCTCGAGGTCGAGGTGCACGAGGCCGAAGCGCTGCGTGTACCCGTCGGCCCACTCGAAGTTGTCGATGAGCGACCACACGAGGTAGCCGCGCACGTCGACGCCGCGCCCGATCGCCGCGTGCACGGCCCGGATGTGCCGGTCGAGGTAGGCGATGCGCTCGGCGTCGTGCACCTGGCCGTCGACGACGACGTCGGGATACGACGCCCCGTTCTCGGTGATCACGACGGGCGGCAGGGCGTCGTCGAAGTCGGTGCGCAGCGTCACGAGCAGTTCGGTGAGCGCCTCGGGCACGACGGGCCAGCCGAAGCCGGTCACGGGAACGCCGTCGAACTCCACGGGCTCGAAGGGCAGCCCGGCGGCCGCGAAGTCCGAGTCGGCGGATGCCCCGGCGACCCGCGTCGGGTTGTAGAAGTTCACGCCGTAGAAGTCGAGCGGTGCGGAGATCACGTCGAGGTCGCCGTCCTCGAGTCCGGGCATCCGCTCGAGGCCGAGCACCGAGAGGTCGGGGTAGCGCCCGGCGAGCACCGGGTCGGAGAAGACGCGGTTGTAGATCGCGTGGAACGCGGCGGCGGCGAACCCGTCGACCGGATCCTCGGTCGCCGGCACGACGAGCGTGTGGTTGTTCACGATGCCGACCTCGGCGTCGCCCGCCGCGCGGATCGCCCGGACGGCGAGCCCGTGGGCGAGCAGCTGGTGGTGGGCGGTCGGCAGCGCGTCGGTCATGAGCACGTGCCCCGGTGCGAGCGTGCCGAGCGCATACCCCTGCAACGTCGTCATGTTCGGCTCGTTGAGCGTGATCCAGTGGCCGACGCGATCGCCCATGCCGGCGAGCACGAGCTCGACGTAGTCCGCGAAGCGGGCGGCGGTGTCGCGGGCGAGCCAGCCGCCGGCGTCCTCGAGGGGCTGCGGCAGGTCCCAGTGGTAGAGCGTCGGCAGCGGGCGGATGCCGGCCTCGAGCAGACCGTCGACCATTCGCGCGTAGTGGTCCAGCCCGGCCGCGTTCACCGCGCCCGTGCCGTCGGGCTGCACGCGCGGCCACGCGATCGAGAAGCGGTAGTCGTCGACGCCGAGCTCGGCGAGCAGCGCGAGGTCGTCGCGCCAGCGACGGTAGCTGTCGGCGGCCATGTCGGCGTTCGAGCCGTCGAGGATGCGTCCCGGCGTGAGGGCGAACACGTCCCAGATGGAGTGGCCGCGCCCGTCGGCGCGCGTCGAGCCCTCGACCTGGAACGCGGCGGTGGCCGCGCCCCATCGGAAGCCCGCCGGGAACGTGAGCGTGCGCGCATCGACCATGGGAACCTCGCCGTCGTGGAGCCGTGGAAGTGGGACAGATGACCCACTCCGCCCACCCTAGCCGCCCGGTGCGCTCGGCGGGAGGGGCATTCCGTCCCTTCCGCGCCGACGGGCCCCGGCGTACGCTGGAACGACCGGAGGGAGCAACGATGCACGCAGCGGTCGGCGAACGCCTCGTCATCCACGGCAAGCAGGTCGGCCAGTCCGACCGCCACGGCGAGATCCTGGAGGTCCGCGGCGCGGACGGCGGTCCGCCCTACATGGTCCGCTTCGACGACGGGCACGAGACGCTGCTCTACCCCGGCGCGGACTGCGAGCTGGAGCACGAGCACCAGTCGCACGCCTGAACGTTCCACCCTCGCGACTCCTGAAAACAAGGACGCCGCGCTCTGTCGCATCTGCGTCCTTGTTTTCAGGAGTCGCGCGAGGGAAACGTCGCTGTCGTCGGGAGCGCAGGGCATTCGAGGGATGCCGGCGGTTGCCGACGCACTCGAGCGGATGCCGCGGCATCGTCGATTACCGTTGAGCCCATGTTCCACTCCTACGCCGCGATCGGCGACAGCTTCACCGAGGGGGTCGGCGACGAGCTGCCCGACGGCAGCGTGCGCGGATGGGCCGACTTCGTGGCCATGGGGCTCGCCATCGCCGCGCGCGAGCCGGTCGGCTACGCGAACCTCGCGATCCGCGGCCGCAAGCTCGGGCCGATCGTCGACGAGCAGCTCGAGACCGCCATCGCGCTGCGCCCCGAGGTCATCAGCTTCAACGGCGGCGGCAACGACATGCTGCGCCCGCGCATGCCCGAGGAGCGCGTCGCCGACCGCTTCCGCCAGGCCGTGCATCGCATCCGCGACGAGGGCATCCACGTGCTCATGCTCAGCGGCGCGAACCCCACCGACCACCTGCCGCTCGGGCGCGTGTTCGACGCACGCGGCGTGCGGCTCACCGCGGCGCTCGGCGACCTCGCCGAGCTCGACGGCGTGACGTTCGTCGACAACTTCAACGACCGGGGGCTGCGCGACATCCGCTACTGGTCGCCCGACAAGCTGCACCTCAACTCGCTCGGGCACGCCCGCGTCGCCAGCAACGTGCTCACGGCCATCGGCGTCGCGACGCCCGAGGAGTGGGGCGTCGCCGAGGTCGCGGCGGCGCCGCCCGGTCCGCGCAGCCGCAACACCGCGACGTACTACCGGGAGTTCGTGCTGCCGTGGATCGGCCGCCGCCTCACGGGGCGCTCGTCGGGCGACGGGCGCACGGCGAAGCGTCCCACGCTCGAGCCGTTGGCGCCGGATGCCGCGCACTGACGTGCGCAGACGCCCTCGACGACGGCCCGCGGCAGTCGCCCGCCGACGTCGCTGCCTGTCGGAATCGGCGCACTGACGTGCGCCCGCGGCATCCGCTCGCTCAGGCCGCGCCGAGCACGTCGGCGACGAACGCGCGCGTGCGGCGGGCGAGCCCGTCGATGCGCTCGATCTCGCGCACGCTCGGCATGACCTCCGACGGCGCAGGCGGACGGCCGAGCCGCACGGTCTCCTGGCAGGCGAGGTCGCTGCACATGTAGGTGCCGATGCTGTCGCCCCGCTCCCCCGCGGCGCCGGCCTTGCGCGCCGAGAACAGCTCGACCTGGTCGCCGGGCTGCGCCGTGTGGCAGAGGTTGCAGATCGCGGCGCGATGACGGGAGCCGTTGGCGCCGGCCGCGCGCAGCACGACGCCGACCGGCTCGCCGTCGAGCTCGGTGACGAGGTAGCCGCGACCGGAGATGCGCGGGTCGCGCCACGCGAACGCGTCGAGGTGCGCCCACTCGGTGAGCGGGAAGTCGTGCGGCAGCGACAGCTGGGCGAGCTCCGCATCGCTCGCGTTGCCGAACGTCTCGCGGATCTCGGTCTCGATCAGCGGCTGCATGCATCCCCTCCCGTGCGCCCCTCCCAGTGTACGAACCCCGCGGGGAAGGGGGTCAGGGCTCCACCGTCCAGTCGATCTCGGTGGAGTCGGGCCCCCACGTGACGACGACGACGTCCCCCGGCCCGACCCGGCGCGGGCGCGCGCCGTTGCGGATGTCGTCCGCGGCGATGAGGCGGGTGAGCCCGTGCGCCTGGAACTCCTGCAGCGTCGCGCACGAGCGCTCCCAGTCGAAGAAGTACAGCCGCCGCGACAGCATGCAGACGCGGCCGTCGTCGCGGAACACCCAGAACTCGTAGCCGAACGCACGCCCGAGCGACCGCAGCGTGGCCGCCTCGTCGGGTCCGAGACGAGCGCCCGTGGCGACCTGGTCGGCGAGCTCGAGGTCGTCGGGCAGCAGCTCGTGCTCGAACACGCCGAGCCCGCGCGGCGGCGAGAGGGCGTCGCGCGCGGGACCGACGAGCGCGATGCCCGTTGCGACGAGCAGGAACCCCGCGATCGCGGCGACCACCACCTGGGTGCGGGTGGGCCGCCAGCGCGGCGGCGGCTCCTCGGCGACGGGCGGCGCGGTGGTCGCCACCGTGCGGCCCTCGTCGGCCGCCGGCGCGTCGTCGTCGCCCGCGGCATCCGAATCGTCGACGTCGTCGGTGCCGCCGTCCCGGGTCCGTGTGCCGGTCGATCGAGGCGAGTCGCGCGGGCCCGACGAGACGGGCGAGACGAGCCGGTCCGTCGACACGGATGCCGCGGGCATCGCCGGCGCCGCAGGGCTCGCACGCGCGGCGAGCTCGGCCTCGATCTCGGCCAGCTCCGTCGCGGCGGCGCTCTCGGCACCGTCGCGCGTGCCGTAGACGATCCGCCGAAGCTCCTCGCGTCGGCGCTCAAGCGGATCCTCGTGCTCGATTCCCATGTCGTGTCCCGGCCTCCCCGCCGGGTCGGCGCCCGCGCGCCGCAGGTCAGCGTTCGGGCGGCGTCACCTCCGCGGCATCCGTCGCCCGTTCGGCAGCGACGCCGTCGCGCCGCGCCTCGCGGTCGCCTCCGCGTCCCCGGATGAGGAAGCCGAAGCCGAGCGCGATGAAGAACATGAGCACGCCGTACACCGCGGCGGGCAGGCTCATCTCGACGCTGCCGATCACGGTCTGCGCGATGACGATCGCGAGCGTCGCGTTGTGGATGCCGATCTCGAAGGAGCTCGCGATCGCCTGCCGACGGTCGACCCGCAGCATCCGCGGGACGACGAAGCCGAGCGTGAGGCTCAGGATGCAGAAGAGCACCGTGATGCCCGCCAGTCGGCCGAAGTTGTCGAGCAGGAGCTGGAGGTTCGACACGATGGCGCCCGCGATGACCACGACGAGGATGACGATCGACGCGATGCGCACGGGCCGGTCCATGCGGTCGGCGAAGGCGGGCTTCCACCAGCGCACCAGCATGCCGAGCACGACCGGCCCGAGCACGATGAGGAACACCTCGATCGCCTTGGCCGGCTGCAGCCCGAGCGCCTCGTCGCCCGGCAGGAAGTAGGCGATCGCGAGGTTCGTGATGAGCGGCAGCGTGACGACCGCGATGACCGAGTTCAACGCGGTGAGCGAGATGTTGAGCGCGACGTCGCCGCGGAACAGGTGGCTGTAGAGGTTGGCGGTCGTGCCGCCGGGCGACGCGGCGAGCAGCAGCATGCCGACCGCGAGCACGGGCGGCAGCTGGAACCACAGCACGAGGCCGAAGCAGAGCGCGGGGAGCACGAGCAGCTGGCAGAGGAGCGCGATGATCACCGCCTTCGGATGGCGCCCCACGCGTGCGAAGTCGCGCGGCGTCAGGGCGAGGCCCAGGCCGAACATGATGATGCCGAGGGCGACGGGCAATCCGATGGTGGTCAACGCTGATCCCATGCGGACAGTGTCGCTCATGCCGGGCCCGCGAGGGAATGGGCCCGTTCAGGGGTCAGCGGATTCCGGCCACGACCGCCTGCACGCGCTCGCGGAGCGCTGGGGAGATCGGCGCCGATCCGGCGTCGTCGGCCGCGGCATCCTGCCCCTCGGCGCTGGACACCCACTCGAGGTAGGCGTGCACGAGCTCGCCATCGTCGGGATCGACGTACTCGCGGCACGCGATGACGTAGCTCACGAGGACGAGCGGGTAGACGCCGGGCTCGGTGGTGGCCCGGTCGACGTCGATCACGAGGTCGTCGTCGGCGCGGCCGGGCTGCATCGGCGAGACGTCGACCACGGCGGCCGCCGACGCGGCGGTGGGCTCGACGAACTCGTCGCCGACGCGCAGCGTGGCCACGTCGAGCCCATCGGCCCGGGAGGCGTCGAGGTAGCCGATGACGTTCGCGCCGTCGCGGATGACCGCGGCGATGCCCGAGTTGCCCTGGGCCGCCTCGCCCTCGATCGGGAACGCGTCGTCGGGCTCGAACGGCCAGTGCTCGGGCGCCGCCTCGGCGAGGTAGTCGGTGAAGTTCTCGGTCGTGCCCGAGTCGTCGGAGCGGTGCACCGGTGAGATGCGCGCGTCGGGCAGCGCCGCACCGGGATTGAGCGAGGCGAGCGCGGGGTCGTTCCACCGCTCGATCTCGCCCGAGAAGATCCCCGCCACCGCGTCCGCGTCGAGCTGCAGGCGATCGACGCCCTCGACGTTGAACGCGAGCACGATGGGCGAGAGGTACACGGGGAGGTTCACGGCGCCCGAGCCCACCGCGCACTCCGGCGTCTCCGACTCGGTCTCGTCGATCGAGAGCGCCGTGTCACTGCCGGCGTATCCGACCGCGCCGACGAGGAACTGCTCGCGTCCGGCGCCCGAACCCGCGGGGTCGTAGTTCACCGTGACGCTCGCGTTCGCGCGCTGGAACCCGGCGACCCATGCGTCCTGCGCGGCGCCCTGGGCCGACGAGCCGGCGCCGTCGAGGGTGCCCGAGAGGTCGCTCCGCGCGTCGCCCATCTCGTTCGCGGCACAGCCCGAGAGGACGAGTGCGGCCGCGGCGATCAGTCCGATCGCGGCGGCGGGACGGGACGCGGGCATGCGGGCCATCGTAGCGAATCGCTACCATGGGCCCACTGAACGGCGAGACCGCCGGTCGGCGTCTCGTCTCCGCGCACGACCGAGGAGTCACGATGAACCGCTGGCTGTCATCCGCCGCCGTCACGCTCGCCGCCGTCGCTATGATCGGCGTCGCCCAGCCCGCCGCCGCGGCGCCACCCGACTCGGTCGGCGGCTCGTTCGACGTGGCCGGGATCTGCCCGTTCACCGTGCTGGTCGAGATCGAGGGCAAGGCGAAGACGATCGAGCGGCCCGACGGGAGCTTCATCCTCACGTCGCCCGGCCTCGTCGCCACGGTGACGAACACCTCGACCGACGCGTCGGAGACCTGGTCGATCTCCGGCAGCTTCCACCAGAGCACGCTGCCGAACGGCGACACGTTCACCAAGATGACCGGCAGGAACCTCGTGACCGACCCCGTGGCCGGCTTCGCCCTGATCTCGGGCGACTTCTCGTTCACCGCCGCGCCCGACGGGTCGATCGTGGTGCCGCTGAACGGCACCGGGCGCATCGTCGACGTCTGCGAAGTGCTCGGGTAGCGCGCGCCAGGATCTCCCCGCCGGCTCAGTCGAGGACGAGCCGCGGGCGGTCGTCGACGGCCGGACACCACCCGGCGGGCGTGCGCTCGTAGGCGTGCGCCGGGCCGTCGGCGACGAGGCGCGCGAGCGCGTCGAGGAACCGGTCGACGTCATCGGCCGAGGAGCCGGCGCCGAGGCTGGCGCGCAGGCCGTTGGACCGGCGCGCGACCCGGTCGAAGAACGGATGCGCGCAGAAGCGGCCCGCGCGCACCGAGATGCCGTGCTCCGCGGCGAGCGCCGCGGCGACGAGCCCGACCGACCCGTCCTCCACCTCGATGGTGGCGATGCCGAGCCGGTCGTCGGCGTCGTCGAAGCCGCGGATGACCCGGATGCCGCGCTGTCGGGCGAGCCCCTCGTGCAGGCGCGCCGTGAGCGCGTCCTCGTGCGTGCGACGGGCGTCGTCGCCGAGCCGGTCGAGTTCGTCGAGCGCCCGCGCGATGGCGGCGATGCCGAGCACGTTCGGCGTGCCGGCCTCGTGCCGTTCGGGCCCGTGCTTCCACGCGGTCGCGTCGAGCCGTACGGACTCGACCGCACCACCGCCCGCGAGGTGGGCGGGTGCGGCGTCGAGCCAGTCGGCGCGTCCGACGAGCGCGCCCGAGCCGTAGGGCGCGTAGGCCTTGTGCCCCGAGAACGCGAGGTAGTCGATGCCGGATGCCGCGAGGTCGACCCTGCGGTGCGGCAGCAGCTGCGCGGCGTCGACCGCGAGCCGGGCGCCGCGTGCGTGCGCGAGGGCGGCGATCGCGGCGACGGGGAGGACCTCGCCCGTCACGTTGGAGGCGCCGGTGACCGAGACGAGTGCGGCCGGACGGGCGGCGAGCTCCGCGTCGAGGGCCTCGAGCGTCTCGGCGATCGTCGCGCGGCCGACCACGACCCGGCGCTCGCGCCAGGGCAGCAGGTTGGCGTGGTGCTCGATGTCGAGCACGACGGTCTCGCCGGGCACGGCCGCGGCGAGCAGGTTGAGCGCGTCGGTCGTGTTGCGGGTGAACACGACGAGGTCGTCGTCGCGCGCGCCGACGTGGCGCGCGACGGTGACGCGGGCGTCCTCGACGAGCGTGGTCGTGGCCTGCGACGGGTAGCCGCTGCCGCGGTGCACGCTCGCGTAGTACGGCAGCACGCGGGCGACGTGGGCCGCGACCGCGTCGAGCGCGGGAGCGGATGCCGCGACGTCGAGGTTCACGTGCCGCACCGTGCGTCCGCCGAGCACGGGCACCTCGAGGCCGGCGTCGGCGAGCGCGGCGAGGGGTCCGAGCGCGGGCCGGGACGCGGCATCCGTCGACGCGCCGAGCGCGCCCGCACGCACTGGCGTGCGCACATCGGTCGCGATCACGGCGGCTCCTCGGGGTGGGTTGGCGTCGAACGTACGGCCGGCGGCGGCAGCCCGCAACGGTTGGCGTCGCACGGTGTCATGCCGCGCAACATCCGGTAACGGAGCCGCCGCAGCGCGTCGTACTCGGTCGTCGAGGAGCGCCCGGCGAAGCCGGACGCGTATCGAGACGCAGCGATGTCCCCGAATCAGCCCCCGGCCTCCCCGGTCCGCGGCTCTTCGGGCTCCCCGAGCGACAGCATCAGCCGGTTCGCCCAGTTGAAGAACGCCGCCGAGTGGATCACGTCGGACACCGCCTGCTCGTCGAGCCCGGCGTCCCGCAGTGCCTCGAGGTGCTCGGACTCGAGCCGCGACGGCGTCGCCGCGAGGGCCACCGCGGCGTCGACGACGGCGCGCCACAGGGCGTCCTGCTCGGCGCCGACCCCGAGGTCGAGCAGCCGCTGCACGTCGTCGTGGCGCTTCGAGTGGTGCGTCGCGAACCGCGCGTGCACCGACGCGCAGAAGATGCAGCCGTTGAACCGGCTCGTCGCGGCGGCGGCGAGCTCCCGCTCGGCGCGACCGAGCCCGTCGGCGGCGTTGTAGAAGATGTCCTTGTCGGTGAGCGTGCGCGCCCGCAGGATGTCGGGGTCGCGCACGAGCAGCCGGAAGTAGTCGCTCTTCACGCGCGAGCGATCGACGAGACCGGCGTACTGGCGCTCGGTGAGCGTCGCCTCGTCGGCGGGCTCCAGCCAGGGCAGCCAGCCGAGCTCGTCCTGCGTGAAGGCGAGTGGCACGGATGCCCCGGGATGCTCGAGGATGCGCACGGGCGCGTCGCCCGCGCCATCCGTCGACGTGGTCGTGACGGCGTCGGTCGTGATGGTCGTCTCGGTCATGCGGCGTCCTTCGTGGTGAGCAGGCGGAGCCCGGCCGCGACCCGCAGCTGGAACGCGAGGAACGAGACGAGCTGGGAGAGGGTGACGATGCCGTCGGTCGACCAGCCGGCGTCGGCGAGCGTTGCGAGGGCGACGGCCGACGACTCACGCGGGCGGAAGACGAGCAGGTGCGCGTGTCCGAGCGCCGCGGCGAGGCGCTCGCCGAGCACGGCGCGTGCCGCGTCGTCGAGCGTGAGACGCGGGCCGGGCACGCTCTCCGCGGCGAGCGGCCCGTCGGCGGGGTACTCGCCGTATGGTCCTTCGGTGCGAGCGGCCGTCGCCGCGTCGGCCACGGCGTCGGCGAGTGCGTCGCCGCCCGCCGAGCGGGTGAGCGCGCCGTAGTGGGTGGCCGCCACCTCGTCGTCGTGCAGGATCGCGACGAACTGCGCGACCGATGCGCGCTCGGCGAGGCTCGCGTGCCGCTCGTCGGGATCGGTGAACAGGGCGTCGTAACTCGCCTGCGCGTTGTCGCGCGTGGCGGGGCGGTGGCGGCGCAGGGCGTCCACGCTCCCGCCGGGTCGTACGCCGGCGAGCCGGTCGATGATGTCGGTCATCGGGGTTCCTTTCTGTCTGGTTGGTGGGTCAGCGGGCGGATGCCTCGGCGAGCGCCCGGCTCCCCCAGCCGAGCGCCGGAGCGACCTCGTTCGCGATGAGCTCGATCGAGCGGAGCACGAGCTCGTGCGGCGGATCGACGGAGTGCACCTGGAACGCCACCTCGGTCGCCTCGGCCGCGGCGGAGTCGCGGGCGAGCGACTCGATCACCTCGACGGGGGTGCCGACGTGCGTGTCGTAGGTCGCGATGAGCTCGTCGAGCGTGTCGCCGATCGGCGGCTGCCCGGTGCGGGCGAACCCGACGGCGGCCCGCCGGAGTCCGAGCTCGGCCCAGCGGCGTGCCTCCTCGCGGGAGTCCGCGACGAACAGCGTGCGGGACGCGAGGATCCGCGGCGGTACGCCCGTCGGCAGTGCCTCGCGATAGGCGTCGATGATGGGCAGCTGCAGCTCCGAGAGCGTGCGGCGCGGGGCATCCGTCGGCCTCGGCTGGGTGCGGGAGAGCAGGAGCCCGTGACCCGCGCGCCCGGCCCGCGTGCCGCCGAACGACGAGAACGTCGCCTGCCAGACGCGGCCGAGCAGGTCGCGGCCCGGCGGCTGCAGGTGGTTGGCGGGGTCCCCGAGCTCCCCGCCCGCGAGTGCGGCGACGAGCGCGTCGACCTTCTCGCCGAACACGCGCCCACGGTCCTCGGAGCGCTCGCCGAACGCGACGAACGACGCGGGCGTGGAGCCCGAGCCGACCCCCAGCTCGACGCGGCCGCCCGAGAGCAGGTCGAGCACGACGGCGTCCTCGGCGACCCGCACCGGATCCTCGAGCGGCAGCGTCACGACGCCCGTGCCGAGCCGGATGCGGCTCGTCTGCGCCGCCGCGTGCGCGAGGAACACGAACGGCGACGGCAGCCCGCCCTCGGCCGCGTGGAAGTGATGCTGCGCCACCCACGCGGAGTCGAAGCCGTGCCGCTCGGCGTGCACGATCTGCTCGGTCGCGATGCGGTACCGCTCGGCCGCCGGAGCGTCGTCGAGGAGCCGGGTGAAGAATCCGATGCGCGTCATGCCGTGACCTTCCGTCGGGGAACCGCGTCGAGCAGCTCCCGGGTGTACTCGTGCTGGGGCGACCGGAACACCTGCTCGGTCGGCCCCGCCTCCACGACGCGGCCGCGACGCATCACCGACACGGAGTGGCTGATGCGGGCGACGACCGCGAGGTCGTGCGAGATGAAGAGGTAGCTGAGCCCGAGCTCCCCCTGCAGCTGCTCGAGCAGCTCGAGGATGCGGGCCTGCACCGTGACGTCGAGCGCGGAGACGGCCTCGTCGAGCACGACGAGCTCGGGCTCGAGCGCGAGCGCCCTGGCGATGGCGACCCGCTGGCGCTGACCGCCCGAGAGCTCGCGCGGCCGGTGCCCGGCCAGGTGCGCCGGCAGCGCGACCCGGTCGATGAGCCGCCGGGCGGTCTCAGCACGCGAGCGGCGGTCGCCGATCCCGAAGTTGCGCAGCGGCTCGGCCACGAGGTCGGCCACGGTGTGCCGCGGGTCCAGCGACGCGAACGGGTTCTGGTAGACGAGCTGCACGCGGCGGCGGAACTCGCGCCGAGCGGCGCCGCTCAGCGCCGTGACGTCGGTGTCGCCGAGGCGTACCGTCCCGGCATCCGGAGTGACGAACCGCGTGACGATGCGCGCCGTGGTCGTCTTGCCCGACCCCGATTCCCCGACGATCGCGTGCATCGTACCGCGCACGATGTTGAACGAGACGTCGTCGACGGCGCGGAACGGCTCGGCCCCGCGCCCGGTCGCGTACGTCTTCACGAGCCCGGATGCCTCGAGCACGAACGGGTTCTCGGCGGCCGCCACACTCGCGTCGCGCAGGTAGACGGGCGGGCGCGGATGACGGAACTCGGGCTCCTCGAGGCCGGTTGCGTCGGCCAGGAGCCGGCGGGTGTACGCCTCGCGCGGGTCGTCGAGGAGCGCCCCGGTGACCCCCTGCTCGACGATGCGGCCGTGCTGCATGACGACCACTCGCTCGGCGCGTTCGGCGGCGACGCCCAGGTCGTGCGTCACGAGCAGCACCGCGGTGCCGTGCTCCCGGCGCAGCTCGTCGATGAGATCGAGGATGCGGCGCTGCACGGTCACGTCGAGCGCGCTCGTCGGCTCGTCGGCGATCACGAGCTCGGGCTCGAGCGCGACCGCCGACGCGATGAGCACGCGCTGGCGCATGCCGCCCGAGAGCTCGTGCGGGTACTGGCGCGCCCGCAGCGCCGGATCGTCGATGCCGACGCGGTCGAGCAGCTCGAGCACGCGGCGACGCAGGTCGCGCCGATCGCCGCGTCGGTGGATGCGGAACGCCTCCCCGAGCTGCACGCCGATCGGGCGCACGGGATTCAGCGACGAGACCGGGTCCTGCGGGATGTAGCCGATGCGCACGCCGCGCACGGCCTGCAGGCGGCGGTCGCTCCACCCCGAGATGTCGGTGCCCGAGAGCCGGATGGCTCCGCCCTCGATCGTGCCGCCGGCCGGCAGCAGCCCGAGCACCGCGCTCGCGGTCGTGGTCTTGCCCGACCCCGACTCCCCCACGAGCGCGACGACCTGGCCGCGGGCGACGTCGAACGACACGTCGTGCACGACGCGGCTCGGGCCGGACGACGTGCGGTAGGCGACGTCGAGGTGCTCGATCTCCAGGAGCGCGGTCATCGGTTCCTCCCGAGGGCGTGGCTGATGCGGTTGGCGGCGAGCACGACGACGACCACGACGAGGCCGGGCAGCACGGTGAGCCACCAGGACGTCGCGACGTAGTTGCGCCCCTCGGCGATGAGCAGGCCCCACTCGGGCGTGGGCGGCGGAGCGCCGTAGCCGAGGAACCCGAGCGTCGAGATCGCGAGGATCGCGGTGCCGAACTGCAGCGCTGCGAGCGCGATCACCGCGGTGAGCGAGTTCGGCAGCACGTGCCGGAAGAGCACGGTGTGGATCCGCGCCCCCGAGCCGAAGGCGGCCTCGACGAAGTCGGCCTGGCGCACGCGCACGACCTCCGATCGGGAGAGCCTCGCGAACGCGGCGATCGAGCCGATGCCGACGGCGATCGCGGCGTTCACCGTGCCGAAGCCGAGCAGGATGATGATGCTCAGCGAGAGCAGCAGCGCCGGGATCGCGAGGAGCACGTCGACGACGCGACCGATCACGGCGTCGACCGCGCCGCCGAGCGACCCGGCGAGCACGCCGAGCAGCGTGCCGCCGACGAGTCCCACCGTGACGGCGACGAACGCGCCCGAGAGCGAGTGCACGGCGCCGTACACGACCCGCGCGTACAGGTCGCGGCCGATCGCGTCGGTGCCGAACGGATGCGCCGCGCTCGGCCCCTGCAGCTTCTCGGCGGGCACGCCGGCGAGCGGGTCGGCCGCGGTGAACAGCCACGGCACGATCGCCCACGCGACCGTGAGCACGATGACGGCCCACGCCAAGACCAGATCAGGCCGTCGGAGGGCACGACGAATCGTTCGTCGAGTAGCGCCCGCCGAAGGCGGACGCGTATCGAGACGCCCCGACCCGGCGCCGGAAGCCGCGTCTCGATACGCGTCGCCGCTCCGCGACGGCGCTACGCGACCACCGGTGGGAACCTCCTGTACCGGTGCGCTCATGCCGCCACCGCCTTCCGCTTCAGCCGGGGATCGAGCACCGGGTACACCAGGTCGACGACGAGGTTCACCGCCACGAACACGAGTGCGGCGAGCACGACGACGGCCTGGAGCACGGCGACGTCCTGGTTGCGCACGGCCTCCTCGGTGAGGCGGCCGATGCCGGCGCGTCCGAACACGGTCTCCGTCACGACCGCCCCGCCGATGAGCTCGCCGATCAGCACGCCCGCGATCGTGATCGTCGGCAGCACCGCGTTGCGCGCGACGTCCCGCCACAGCACCCGCGCCGGGCTCGCGCCCTTGGCGCGAACGACCGCGACGAACGGCGAGAGCTGCACCTCGTCGATCGAGCGCACGAGCACCTGCGCGAGCGGGGCCGAGATCGGGATCGCGAGCGTGAGCACCGGGAGGATGAGCCCCTGCACCGGGTCGGCGCCGATGACGGGTACGAGCCGGAGCTGGAACGAGAACACCTGGATGAGCACGATGCCGAGCCAGAACACGGGCACCGACACGAACAGGCCGGGCAGGCTGCGCAGGAACGAGCGGAGCCACGCGAACGGCGCGAGCGTCGAGAGCACGGCGAGCCCGACGGCGATGACGACGGCGACGAGGAAGCCGAACCCGGCGAGCGCGAGCGTGCCGGGAAGGGCCGCGCCGATGAGCTCGTGCACCGCCGTGCCGTACTGCACGGAGTAGCCGAAGTCGCCCACGACGAATCCGGTCAGGGTGTGGAGGAACTGCTCGATCACCGAGTTGTCGGCGCCGTACGCGGCCCGGATGTCGGCGATCTGGTCGGGGCTGAGTCCCAGCTCGGGGCTCTCGAACTTGATGAGGATCGCGTCGCCGGGCAGCGCCTGCAGCAGCACGAACGTCGCCGTGAACGCGACGGCGAGCACGATGAGCGCCTGGCCGGTGCGGCGGGCGAGGTACGCCATGGGGGTGCTCCTTCCTGAATCGGCATCCGGTGATCGAGTAGCGCCGCCGCAGGCGACGGCATCCGGTGATCGAGTAGCGCCGCCGCAGGCGACGCGTATCGAGATCCAGTCACCCGATCTCGATACGCGTCCGGCTCCGCCGGGCGCTACTCGATCAGCGAGGGGCTGCGACTACTGCTCGTCGACCCAGGTGTCGTAGAACAGCGGCCGCGCGACCGACTCCGTGCGGAATCCGTGCACGTACGTCGCCGCGCCGTAGACCTGCGGCTCCTCGAACAGCGGGATCACGTAGGCCTGCTCGGTGAGGTGGTCCTGCACGGCGGCCGAGGCCTCGTCGCGCTTCGCGGGGTCGGGCTCGGAGGCCACGGCCTCGAGCAGGCGGTCGAGCTCGGCGTCGTCCGAGAGCAGCGTGTTGCGGTTCTTCGTGTGGTACTGGCTCTTGATCACGTCGTTGTCGGCGCGTCCGACCATCGAGTGGTAGAGCGGGGTCTTCAGCGGGTCGAGGATGTCCTCGGCGTAGCTGCCCGAGTCGGCGGCCTTCACGGTGAGCTCGACGCCGATCTCCTTCAGCTGCTGCGCGACGAGCTCGAGCGTCTGCTTCGAGAGCGGCTGCGGCTTCGCCTCGTAGACCGTGAGCGACAGACGCTGCCCGTCCTGCTCGCGGATGCCGTCGGCGCCCACGGTCCAGCCGGCCTCGTCGAGGAGCTCGGCCGACAGCTCGGGGTCGTACTCGAGCCCCTCGGACTCATCCGTGTAGCCCTTCGCGGTGGCGGCGAGCTCCGACGTGGCGACCGGGTAGTTCTCGGTGAAGATCGTGTCGACGACCTCCTGCGCGTCGACGCCGTGCACGAGCGCCTGCCGCACGCGGAGGTCGCTGAGCAGCGGGTTCGTGAACCGCAGGCCGAGCGAGTTGTTGACGCCCCGGGTCGGCGCGGCGATCACCTCGAAGCCGGCTCCCTCGACCTGCGCCTCGTCGAACGCCTGCACGTAGCGGATGACGTCCGCCTGGCCCGCGAGCAGCGACCCGATGCGGACGCTGTCCTCGGGCGTCACGACGACGTCGATCGCGTCCAGGTACGCACGCCCCTGGTGCTCGAACGACGGCGGCGCCCAGTCGTAGTCCTCACGCGCTTCGAGGTGGAGCGAGGTGCCGATCTCCTCCCGGGTCGCGACGAACGCGCCGCTGCCGACGATCTCGGCGGCGTTGCCCGCGCCCCAGTCCTCGAGCTTGCGGTCGAGGGTGGCCGGCGAGACGAGGCCCGAGTTGATCGTCGAGGTGGCCTGCAGGAAGCCGGGAGCGGGCGCCGAGAACCGGAAGGTCACGGTGTCCGCGTCGACGACCTCGCTCGAGGCGTAGTTGTTGATCGCCTCCGAGATCGTGAGACCCAGCTCGGTGTTGCCGAGGCCGTAGGTGTCGAAGTTCTTCGCGACGGCGGCGGCGTCGAGGGGGGTGCCGTCGGAGAACGTCACGTCGTCGCGCAGGTCGAACGTGTACTCCGTGGCATCCGCGTTGACCGTCCACTCGGTGGCGACCCAGGGCTCGATCTCGAGCGAGTCGGGGTCCTGCCACGTGAGGCGGGCGGTGAGGTTGTTGACGAGTCCGCCGTTCGGGTAGAAGCCGGCCTGCGGCGGGTAGAGCGTGGTGTAGGCCTGGTGCTCGAGGTAGGTGAGCGTGCCGCCCTCGACGGGATCGCCGGCTGCGGCATCCGTCGACTGGGCCTGGCCGGCGCACGAGGCGAGCAGGGCCGCTGCGGCGAGCGCGGCCGTGCTCGCGAGGGCGAGGCGGGTGATGCGTGGCGTGGACATCTCGGTGATCATTTCCTTCGGTCGGGAACGGTGCAGGGCGGCCCCGGGTGGGGGTTGGTCGTCGAAGCTACGGATGCCGCGCGGAGCGCTCAACCGCCCGGCGACGCGAGCCGTCACGGCCGGTCACGGGCTGCAATCGCACGTCACCGTGGGCAACATGCACGTTGTCGGGACGGGGCAGCCCGAGGTGCTCGCGCAGGGTCGAGCCCTCGTACTCGGTCGGGAAGACGCCGCGTCGCTGCAGCTCGGGCACGACCCCGAGCGCGAACGCCTCGAACTGCGCGGGCTGCACCGCCGACAGCACGTTGAACCCGTCGACGGCGCCGGCCTCGGCCCACGTCTGGAACTCCTCGGCGATCTCGGCGGCCGTGCCGACGACCATCGACGCGTTGACGGATGCCGCGACGACGAGGTGCCGCAGGGTCGACGGCCGCTCCCCCGCCGGGCTGCGACCGGTGCGCTCCGCGACGATCTCGACGAGCTCCTGTCCGGCGGCGCTGAACTGCGCCACGAGCGACGGGGTCACGGCGCGGTCGGGCGAGAGCCCCGACACGTCGACGCCGAGGAGCACCGAGAGCTGCGCGAGCGAGCGGTTCGCGGGGAACGCCTCGGGCGGTCCGTCGGGCCAGTCCTCGGCGATCTGCAGCAGCTCGCTGAGCTCGTCGGCGATGGCCTGCGCATGCTCGCGCGTCTCACCGACGATCGGCAGCACCGGCGCGATCACCTTGAGCGTTCGGTCGTCGCGACCCGACTCGAACGCGAGCGCGCGCAGCTCCTCGCGGATGGCGATGCCGTGCTCGAGGCCCGACACCGCGACGAGGGCGAGGTCGGCGTTCTGCGCGGCGAACAGGCGCGAGCGCGGCGACGTGCCGGCGTGCACGATCGGGAGGTGTCCCTGCACCGGCCGGGCGACGTTGAGCGGCCCGGTCACGCTGAGATGCGCACCGTGGAAGTCGGTAGCGTGCAGGCGCGAGGGGTCGAGGTACACGCCCGACGCGGCATCCGCCACGATCGCGTCGTCCTCGAACGAGTCCCACAGGCGGCGCAGCACGAACTCGAACTCGACAGCTCGGTCGTAGCGCGTGTCGTTCGCCTGGTGGTGGTCGCGGCCGTGGTTGCCGGCGGCGCGCGGCTCGGCGCCCGTGACGAGGTTGAGGCCCGCACGCCCGCCCGAGAGCAGGTCGATCGACGCCGTGGCCCGCGCCAGCGTGTAGGGGTCGGCGTACGTCGTGTTGGCGGTGGCGATGAGCCCGATCCGGCTCGTGATGCCGGCCAGGTACGTGACCGCCGAGATCGGGTCGATGCGCGCGACGAGGTAGGGGTCGCGGAACTCCAGGTCGTGGCCGGTCGCGAGCCAGTCGCCGAAGAACAGGTAGTCGAGCCGGGCCGCCTCGGCGACCTCGGCCGCGCGTCGCAGCACCGCGGCGTCGCCGCGCGGGTCGCGGTGCGCGCCGGGGTGGCGCCAGCCTGAGGGGTACGCGCCGATCGCGCGGACCATGGCGCCGATGATGAGTCGAGTCATGTTAGGACCTCCGAGGGCCGACGCTAGAGAGGGCGAACGGATGCCGCGAGGGCACCCGTCACACGGTGGAACCGGGTGCCACACGCCGACACCGTGCGTCATCGGACGTCACCCCTGGGAGGGCACGGTTGCACGAGGGCGTCGGACGGTGCGTCGCGCATCGCCCCGCGCGACGACCGGCCTGAGGACGGAGGGGTCCGTTCGCGGCTCACCAGGTGGCGACGTACGCCGACACTGCGTCGGGCAGCGTGCCGCGCACGACGGGGAGGCCGCGGCTGACCGCCTGCTCGAGGCGCCCGCGCAGCGACTTCGACGCGATGCGGTAGTCGACGAAGTCGGCATCGGACGCGTACACGCCGATCGGCAGCGTCAGCGCTTGGAAGAACGAGAAGAGCGGACGGAACTGGTGCTCGATGATGAGCGCGTGGCGGTCGCTGCCGCCGGTCGCGGCCAACAGCACGGGCTTGTCGATGAGCGAATACTGGCCGACGAAGTCGAACACGTGCTTGAACAGTCCCGTGAAGCTCGCCCGGTACACCGGGCTGCCGACGATGAGCAGCGTCGCGGACTCGATACGCCGAAGCGCGTCCTCCGCCGGCGGGCTCAGCTCGTCCCGGCGCAGCGCACCGGAGAAGTCGCGGCCGATCCCGCCGAGCTCGATGAGATGCGTCTCCACGTCGATGCCGCCCGCGCGCAGGCCCTCGGCGAACTCGGCGAGGATCTCGCCGACGAGCACGGTGGTCTTGGACGGGCTGTGCAGGCTGCCCGAAACGGCGACGAGCGAGACGGAACGCGACATGGGCCGAGGCTAGGCAGGGCGATCGGACGCCGCGAGCCGGCGCCGTCACGCGACGGCACCCACCGTCACATGCGTCAACGCGGCGTCATCCGGCGACACCCACCGGCGCCGGGGCCGCCGTGCGGGCGCCGCGCGGACACACGCCGCCCGTCCCGGTGTCAAGCCGATCGTCACCGGCCGCGCGCTCGGTAGGATCGAGGCATCCCCCGCACGATTCCGTGCGATCCGTCGACCCCTGGAGGCCTTCCGTCCGTGACGAGTCCCGACCGCGATCGATCCACCGACCACCTCGACCACTCCGGGAATTCGTTCGCGCGACGCGGGCCGACCTCGCCGCAGGTGCGGCTGGCGGATGCCTCGGAGCTCGTGCTCGTGGCGTCCTCGCCGCGCACCGCGCGGTTCGATCGCGACGACCTCGTGCTGCGCAAGGGCCAATACGCGCTGCGCAACGGGCACATGACGCCGAAGGAGTCGATGGTCGAGGACCTGCTCGCGGTCGCTGATGCGCTCGACGCGGCCGGCATCGGGTACCTGCTCGTCCGCGGCAACGACGAGCGGCTCGTGATCGCGGTCGACCGGGCCGACCGCAAGGCCGTGGCCCGGGCGTTCGCCGGGGCGTTCGCGAACGAGCCGTTCTACGCCGCGACCATCGCGCCCGAGCGCATCGCCGACGCCGACCCGGTGCTGCTCGCCGACGGCACGCTGTCGGCGCACCGCAAGGCGAGCATCCTCCGCCTGTACCGACCGCGCGTCGAACCCGTCGGTCGCCTGCGCTACGGAAGCGCGACCGGAGTGCAGCTCGAGCTCTGGCGGTTCGGCGAGGACACCATCGAGGCGCCGGTGGAGAACGCGCTCATGCGCCGCACCATGCCGCGCTCGGAGGCGGTCGACGACACGGTGCACCTGCACGGGCGGGACTGGCCGACGCTCGAGCACATGTTCGCGCCGCTCGCGAGCGACGTCGACTTCGACATCGACATGGTGTTCTCCTGGGTCGACGGCTCGAGCGACGAGTTCATCCGCGAGCGGGCGAAGCGCATGCAGAGCTACGTGGTCGGCGAGGGCGACGACTCCGAGGCGCGATACCGCCAGATCGACGAGCTCAAGTACGCGCTGCGGTCGGTGCACCTGTTCGCCCCGTGGGTGCGGCGCATCTTCATCGCGACCGACTCCCCCGCCCCGAGCTGGCTGGCGCGGCATCCGAAGGTCACCATCGTGCGCAGCGAGCAGATGTTCGCCGACACGTCGGTGCTGCCGACGCACAACTCGCACGCCGTCGAGAGTCAGCTGCACCGCATCGAGGGGCTCACCGAGCACTTCCTGTACTCGAACGACGACATGTTCTTCGGCCGCCCCGTGTCACCCGACCTGTTCTTCTCGCCCGGCGGCATCACGAAGTTCGTCGAGGCCACCACCCGCATCGGGCTCGGCGACACCGACCCCGCCCGCAGCGGCTTCGAGAACGCCGCCCGCGTGAACCGCGCGTTGCTGCGCGAGCGCTTCGGCAAGGTCACGACCCGGCACCTCGAGCACTGCGCTGCGCCGCTGCGCAGGAGCGTCATGGCCGACCTCGAGGCGGCGTTCCCCGAGGACTTCCGACGCACCGCCGCCAGCCGGTTCCGCGCCGCGACCGACATCTCGGTCACGAACTCGCTGTACCACTACTTCGCGCTGCTCACGGGCCGCGCGGTCGTGCAGACCGACGCGCGCGTGAAGTACGTCGAGACGACGCTGAAGCGCGCGCTGCCCGCGATGCGGCGGCTGCTGAAGCGGCGCGACATGGACATGTTCTGCCTCAACGACGGCAGCTTCCCCGAGATCCCGGTCGAGGAGCGCACCGCGGCCGTCATCGACTTCCTCGAGCGCTACTTCCCGTTCCCGGCCCCCTGGGAGAAGCCGGCGGATGCCGCGCCCGACGTGCCGGAGCTCACGGCGTAGCCGCTCTCGCCCCCGCCCCCGCACGCCCGCGAGACTGCCGGAATCCCGTACGTACGCTGGAATCCCGTTCGAGCGGGACTCCCAGCGCGGGATCGGGATTCCGCCGCCGATCCGCCGCCGACCCGCCGCCGACTCGCCACGTCCGGAGCGCGGGCGACCCATCCTCCACACGGTCGCGTGGGCGCAGCGCGTGCACCACAGCGGTCCGTCGCGCGGCCTTGCGGCGTGCTGCGGGTCATGCTCCTGGGATGCCGCACGCGCTTCCACTCGATCAGCATGGCCTCGTCCGTGTCGCGGACGCACGAGCACGTGGAAGCCTCGGCGAATTGCGCGCCGCCGTCGCACGCGGGGAACTCGAATCCGTTCGGCGCGGCGTCTACCGCGCGACGCCGTCTGCGTCCGGGTCCGAAACCCTCGACCCCGGCGACCGGGCCGACCGCCTCGCCCATCTCTCGCGAGTCCACGCGGTCGCCCGGACGTTCCGCGATCCGGTGTTCACGAGCTACTCTGCCGCGGCGCTGCTCGACCTCCCGATCATCGGGGAATGGCCCGCCGAGGTCTACACCGTGTCACGAGGCGCGCACGGCCGACGCCGTGCCGGCGTGGTCGAGGTCGCGCAGACCAGCACCGTCGGCCTCACGGCCATCGACGGCTGCCTCGTGACCTCCGTCGAGTACACCCTGCTCCAACTCGCTCGTCACGCCCCGCTGGTCGCGGCGCTCACGGCGACGGATGCCGCGCTGCACGTCCCGCGCTTCGGCGGCGCTGCACCGCTGACCACGCTCGAACACCTCCGCTCGGAGCACGAGCGATTGAAGCCCTATCCGCGCAGTCGACGCGCGGACGCGGTGCTCGCTCGGACGACCTCCCTGTCCGAGACTCCCCTCGAGACCGGCAGCCGCCTGCTCATCGAAGAACTCGGATTCGCCGCACCGGAACTGCAGCACGAGCTCTGGTTGGCAGAACTCGGGAAGCGGGCGTTCCTCGACTTCTACTGGCCCGAGGTGGACGTCGGTGCCGAAGCAGATGGACGAGGGAAGTATCGCGGCGGCGGGTGGCTCGTGGGAACGACCGCGAGCGCCGTCCGCGCGGCGGCCGACGCGGTCATCGCCGAGAAGGATCGTGAGAACGCGATCCGGCGCCGGGTGTCCGGATTCGACCGATGGGACTGGAACGAGATGCTCGGCAAGCAACCGGTCGAAGCGCGCCTCGTCCGACTCGGCGTGCCTCGGGTCCGACGGCGGGTCATCCTCATCTGAAGCCGCGCGCCCCGCGAAGATCCCACTCGTGCAGCGGAATCCCGCTTGCGCAGTGGAATCCCGCACGAACGGGATTCCAGCGCACGAACGGGATTCCACCGCGATCGCGCGGGCGCGGCGGGAGCGCCGTCGCGCGGGCGCAGCGGGCGCGCCGTCGCGCGGGAGCGGCGTCGCGCGGGCGCGGCGTCGCGCGGGCGTGGCGTCGCGCAGGCACGGCGCCCTCGCGAGGTCAGCCCGCGAGCACCGGGATCGGCATGGTGAACGGGGGCTCCTTCGGGGCCGCGGGGGTCGCGGCATCCGCGATCACGATGCCGTCGGCGGCCAGGCGCCGGGCGCTCTCGGCGGCGTCGATCCAGTCGAGCGCGGGGAACGACCCGAGCGGCACGACCGAGTGCAGCACGGTCGACGGGTACACGTGCACGAGGTTGAACGCCCGGGCGCCGTCGCGGCCGCGCGTGCCGCCCACGGGCACGTTGAGGTCCTGCGTGTAGCAGCTCGCCGACGCGACCGACACGGGCACGCCCGCGAACGTCGCCGTCGACGAGTAATGCAGGTGACCGGCGATGATCGAGCGGATGTCGCTGCCCTCGACGACCTCCGCGAGGCCGGCCTGGTCGCGCAGCTCCACCGACACCGCGAGGTCGAGCACGCTCGGCACGGGCGGGTGGTGCATCGCGAGGATCGTGCCGTGCGGTGCCGGGATCGAGAGTTCCTCGGCGAGCCAGTCGAGCTGTTCGGGCGTCACCTCGCCGTGGTGGTGCCCGGGCACGGTCGAGTCGAGGGTGATGACCCGCAGCCCGTTCACGTCGTCGACGCGGTCGACCGGGCGGGAGCCGCCGACGTGGTCGTCGAGCAGGCCGCGGCGGAACGCCGTGCGGTCGTCGTGGTTGCCCATGACCCAGATCACCTGCGCGCCGATCCGCTCGGCCACGGGGTCGACGATGCGGCGCAGCCGATCGTACGCGTCGGATTCGCCGAGGTCGGCGAGATCGCCCGTGAACACGATCGCCTCGGGCCGGCCGCCGGATGCCTCGAACTCCTCGAAGAGCGCCAGCAGGTGCTGCTCGCTCGCGACCCGGTCATAGAGGCGGCCTCCGCCGGCGAGCAGGTGCGTGTCGCTGATGTGGAGGAGGAAATGGTCCGGCCGGGGGTACTCGGCCGTGCGAATGGTCACTGGGGGTTCCCATCGTTCGGTGGTGACGCGCAACGCTGGACGTCGCGCTCAACCTACCCGAACACCCGAATCTGAACGCGCCATGAACGGGGAGTGTGATGAAGCCGAAACCGTCCGACCCGGCCGCAGTCGCATCGGGCCGGACCGGTGTCAGGGCTTGACGGGCTTCTTCGTCTGGCCGGGGGCGTTCGGGTTGCCGCGCGTGTCGGAGGGCTCGGGCTCCGTCGACGGCTCGACGGGCTCCTCGACGGTCGACTCGTCGACCGTCGGATCGTCGCCGGCGCCCGGCTCGGGCACTGCGGTGGGTCCCGGCGTCGACGGGCCGAGGTGCTGCTGCGGCTTCGGGCTCGGCAGGATGGGCGCGTACGAGCCCGGCTCACCCGGCTCGGTCGACGTCGGCCGCACGCCCTCGACCACGTTGGCCACCTCGTCGTCGGGTGCCACGCCGCCGCGCGCGATGGAGATGAGCGCCACCGCGCCGCCGATCATGATGGCGGTGGCCGCGGTCGCGGAGATCACGAGCACGTGCAGTCGCCGCTCGAACAGCCACGCCGCCGCGGTCGCGACACGGGGTTCGACGGATGCCACGACGGGCGCTGCGACCGCTGCGACCTTCGCGCGCCAGCCGTCGCCCGCCACCGGCGCGGGACGCCGCGCGTGCCGTCCGCGAGGTCGGCGCATCGGCTCATCGGGTTGTTGCTGCCCGTCGGTCATGCGTCCACCTCCCCCTGCCACGTGCGGCGCGCTGCCCCGTTCGGGGGACAGCGCCCATACGA
Organism: Agromyces mariniharenae; assembly: GCF_008122505.1. NCBI lineage: Bacteria > Bacillati > Actinomycetota > Actinomycetes > Micrococcales > Microbacteriaceae > Agromyces > Agromyces mariniharenae. Next base: position 1,157,736 of record NZ_VSSB01000001.1, read on the forward strand.
GGATAGGCGGACGGCGTGGATGACTCCACTCGGGCCGGACGCGTGGTAATGGAGCGAGGCGTCAGGAGCGGTGACGCGGCTTCCGGTACGGCTTGTCGGTCGGCGCTCCGGAGTCCGCATCGCGGCGCCGGGCGCCGGTCGGCCGACCATCCGCCTCGCGGCGGCGGCGCGGACCGCCGGTGTCGAGGCGCAGCTCGATGAGCCGGCCCGAGATGCGCGTGCCGTCGAGCCGTTCGAGGGTCTCGCGCGAGAGGTCGGCCGGGAGCTCGACGAGCGAGAACTCGGGCCGGATCTGGATCGCGCCGAAGTCCTCGCGGCTGAGGCCGCCCTCGTTCGCGAGCGCCCCGACGATCTGGCGGGGCTCGACCTTGTGCCGGCGGCCGACCGCGATGCGGTACGTCGCCAGGTTCGCGTCGCCGCCGCGACGCCGGCGACCGCCGCCGTCCCGCTCGTCGTCGTAGCGACCGCCGCGGTCGTCGCGGTCGCGGCGATCGCCACGGCCACCGCGGTCGTCACGGTCGTACCGGTCGTCGCGATCCCGTCGGGGGCCGCGCTCGGCCCGGGCCGGGCGCTCGGGCTCGGGCTCCATGAGCAGCGGCGTCTCGCCCTGGGCGACGACGGCGAGCGCAGCGGCCACGTCGACCTCGGGCACGTCATGGTGCCGCACGTAGTGGGCGATGATGTCGCGGAAGCCCTCGATGCGATCGGATGCCGCGAGCGCCTCGCTGATGCGGTCGTCGAATCGCGCGAGCCGGGTGACGTTGACCTCGTCGACGCTCGGCAGCTGCATCTGCACGAGCGGCTGGCGCGTGGCCTTCTCGATGCGGGCGAGCAGCCCGCGCTCGCGCGGGGTCACGAAGCTGATCGCGTCGCCCGTGCGGCCGGCGCGTCCGGTGCGGCCGATGCGGTGCACGTAGGGCTCGCTGTCGGTGGGGATGTCGAAGTTCACCACGTGGCTGATGCGCTCGACGTCGAGGCCGCGCGCCGCGACATCCGTGGCGACCAGGATGTCGAGCTTGCCCGACTTCAGCTGGTTGACCGTGCGCTCGCGCTGCACCTGGTTGATGTCGCCGTTGATCGCGGCAGCCGAGAAGCCGCGGGCGCGCAGCCGCTCGGCCAGTTCCTCGGTGACGTTCTTCGTGCGGACGAACACGATCATGCCCTCGAAGTTCTCGGTCTCGAGGAGGCGCGTGAGGGCGTCGACCTTCTGCGCGTACGAGACCACGAGGTAGCGCTGCGTGATGTTCGCCGACGTCTGCGTCTTCGCCTTGACCGTGATCTCGGCGGGGTCGTGCAGGTACTGCTTCGACATGCGGCGGATGGCGGCCGGCATCGTCGCGGAGAAGAGGGCGACCTGCTTGTCGTCGGGCGTGTCGGCGAGGATCGTCTCGACGTCCTCGGCGAAGCCCATCTTCAGCATCTCGTCGGCCTCGTCGAGCACGAGGTACTTCAGCTCCGAGAGGTCGAGCGTGCCCTTGTCGAGGTGGTCCATGATGCGACCGGGCGTGCCGACGACGATGTGCACGCCGCGACGCAGGGCCGACAGCTGCACGCCGTAGCCCTGCCCGCCGTAGACCGGCAGGATGTGCACGTCGCGCAGGTGCGCGGCGTAGCGCTCGAACGCCTCGCAGACCTGGAGGGCGAGCTCGCGGGTCGGCGCGAGCACGAGCGCCTGCGGGGTCTTCTGCGACAGGTCGAGCCGCGCGAGGATCGGCAGCGCGAACGCGGCGGTCTTGCCGGTGCCGGTCTGTGCGAGGCCCACGACGTCGCGACCGTCGAGCAGCGTCGGGATGGTCGCGGCCTGGATCGCGGAGGGCGTCTCGTAGCCGACGTCGTCGAGCGCCTTGAGCACCGGGCCCTCGAGCCCGAGGTCGGAGAACGTCGTGGCGGGCTCCTCCGGAGCCTCGACCTCGACCGGGGCGTCGCCTGAAGTCACGCTTCAGGGTAGTCCGCGCGGCTGGGAGGCGTCACGGGGCGGCGGCTGGGAGGCGTCACGGGCGGCGGCCGGCCGACGACCGGAGCCGGCAGCGGCGGGCGAAGCGACCCGCCGAGGGTCGCCAAGTGTGCGGCATCCGCTCATCGATCGCAAGGGGTGGCGGGCACCCGCGGCATCCGGAATGGTGGACCATTCGTGATCGAAGGAGGAACGATGCTCACCCTGACCGACACCGCCACCACCGTCGTCGAGGAGATCGTGCGCCGCAATGACGAGACCGAGCGGGCCGGACTGCGGATCGAGGCCGAGAACCCGGATGCCACGGACTTCGGCGTGTCGATCGTGCCGCTGCCCAAGCCGCGCGACGCCATCGTCGAGCAGGGCAATGCCCGCGTCTACCTCGACGAGAGCGCGACCACCGCGCTCGACGACAAGACGCTCGACGCACGGGTGGACGAGGACGGCCGCGTGGCGTTCGACATCCTGCCGCAGGTGTGACCCGACCGGTCCGGCGCCCTGCCGCAGATCGGACCGCGCCACCGCGACGGCGCTCCGCTTCGGCGGGGCGCCGTCGTCACGCGCCCCGTCACGTCCAGGGGCGGGCGCTGCGGGCGGCCCAGTAGGCGGCCGGGTCCTCGGCGAGGGCGGCCAGCTCGGCGGATGCCGCGGCGGTCGCGGCATCCGTGGCGCTCGGCGCTCGCGACGCGAGGATCGACGCGAGGTTCGACCCGAGCTGCTCGGCCGTGACCGCGCCCGAGAGCACCACGTCGCCCCACGGCTGCGCGCGGGCGACGCCGATCGCGAAGGCGTCGAGCGCCTGCCCGTCGGCGGCAGCGAGCGCGGCCGCGCGAGGCTCGTCGCCCCCGGGAGTGAGCCGCCCGTTCGCGACCGCCTCCTTGACGACGACGAGCCAGCCGGCGTCGTGCGCCCGCGCGAGCGCCGGCGCGGCCGACGGCTCGAGCAGGTTCCACGTCGCCTGCACGGCCGTGAACGGCGAGTCGGGCAGCGTCCGCGCCGCGTCGAGCGCGTCGCCCTGTCCCGGCCCGCTCGTCGAGACGCCGATGCGCACGCCGGATGCCGCGAGCTCTCGCAGGCGATCGAGCAGCGCCGCGTCGGAGAGCGCCGGGCTGTCGGGCGTGAGCGAGTGCACGAGGTACACGTCGGGCGGGCCGCCGAGCGCCGCGAGCGTCTCGGGCCACTGCCGCTCGAGCATCCCGAGCGAGTGCTCCTTGCGCTCGTGCACCTCGGCGTCCATGCGCCAGCCGCCCACGTAGGCGTAGCCCCACTTCGACTCGATCGTGAGCTCCGGGCGGCGCTCCGGATGCGCGGCGAGCCACGACCCGAGGAACTCCTCGGCCCGCCCGTACGACCGCGCCGCATCGAAGAAGCGGATGCCGCGCGCCCACGCCGCATCGAGCAGGTCGTGCGCGCGCCCGCGCATCGCCCCGACGCTGCGGTCGTCGTCCAGGTCGGCGTCGCGCCCCGTGGTGATGTAGGCGGGGCGGCCGATCGCGGCCAGGCCGAGGCCGAGCGGGGCGAGCGCGGGCGCGGCGGTGGTTCGATCGTTCACGAGGCGTGAGCCTACGCGCCGTGGACCTGGTACATCGACCCGTCGCGGCATCCGCTCGGCTTCGATCACGTCACGGTACGCCGAGGGGGCCGGCCCATGCGGACCGGCCCCCTGGCTGGGATGCTCGCCTCCCTTCCTACTCCAGCGTGAAGGTCACGGTCGTGACGTTGCCCGCCACGTCGACCACCTTCAGCTCATTGCTGCCGAGGACCGCGCCGTGCGCGCCGGGCTTGACGCCGTTGAGCGTGCCATCGGTGCGGTCGCCCAGGTCCTGCGGCACCCCGTTCAGCGTGAGCTCGGCGAGACCGCCCAGGTCGAACAACCGGAAGGAGACGGAGCGGTACACCCCGTCCTCGCCCTTCGAGTCCGGCTTCACGGCGACCGTCGGCGCGGTGCGGTCGGGCACGGCGATGTCGGTCCGCTTCGCCGGCAGCTCCGCCTCGTCGCCGAGGTAGAAGCTGGCGAAACCGACCTGGTCGTAGCCGGTGTTCTTGTTCGCCACGCCGTTGCGGTACATCGGGTCGTGCATCAGCGTGCGGATGCCGTACTCGGTCGGCGCCAGCGTCGTGACGATGCCGAGGCGGTTCCCGCTCGCCCGGAGGATGAGCTCCTCGCGCCAGTCGCCGTACATGTCGGCCTTGAGCGTGGGGGTGCTCTTGTTGCCGGTCGACGTCAGGCCGGTCGCGAGGTACGAGGACGCTGCGAACGTCTGGTCGTTCACGCTGCTGATCGTCGCGCCGTTGACGGCCATGTGGGTGAGGCCGCCACCGAACCAGATGGCGTTCAGGCCCTGCGCGATGCCGCGAGCGCTGGCGGTGGTCGTCAGGATCTCGCCCGTCACCATGCTCCTGACCTCGCGGGTCGCACCCGCCGAACCCGCCTGTGCGCCGGGCCAGCGGTTGGAGTAGTTGCCCGCCACGCTGCCCTCGTCGTCACTGCCGGCGTAGGTGCCGTAGATCAGCGAGTTCTCGTAGACGACCTCCCCCTGCGCGTCCAGGCGCTTGCCCTTCATGGGGTCGTAGCCCGCCGGGCCCGGGATCCAGCCGCTGTGCACGCCGGTGCGGATGTCGTCCAGGAGGTGCTCCTCCATGCCCGACCACTCGCGGATGTTGTCCTCCTTGTCGACCGGCAGCAGCGCGCTGCGATCGCCGTGGCGGAGCGGCGCCCACTGGTTCAGCGGGTTGTTCCGCACCTCGTCGGTGGCGAACTGGAACTCGCCGGCGACCGGCGGCACGCCGTCCTGCCCCTCGATCGTGGGCATGACGTCGCCGTTCAGCACCTTCGGCAGGATCTTGGTCTTGTCGGCGTTCAGGCCGAGGACCATGGCCTTCAGCACCACCTCGTCCCAGCCGTCGCCGTCGAGGTCGGCGGACGTGGTGAAGTGGTTGCCGCGGTTCTGGTAGTCGTAGGCGCTGCCGCCGAGCGACCAGTACTGCGGGTCCGCCGAGTCGAAGCTGGCCTGCAGGTGCACCTGGCCGTCCACGATGTCGAAGGCCGCGAGGGTCGTCCGGTGGTAGTACCCGCGCTGGGAGACCGCGTACTGGTTCACCCCGTCGAGGGCGGCCACGACGCCGACGTAGCGGTTGGAGCGGTTGCCCTGCGCGTCGCCGTACGAGGCCGCCTTCCACGGGTGCTCCAGCCAGTAGACCTCCGACTCGGCGAGGATCTGCGCCTTGTAGTCGCTCGTCGAGGTGCCCGCACCCGGGCCGGGGTAGGCCAGGTACGAGTAGTTGCCGCGCTGGGAGGCGGGCGTCATGGCCCAGTTCTCCCCGTCGACGCTCGCACGGTACGGGAACGGGTACGTCTCGCTGTCCACGAGCACGCCCTTGGCGGCTTCCGGGTCCCACTCGAACGCGGAGAAGAACTCCTGGTCGTCCTTGGCGGGGCCGATCGGACCGACGTGGTACGTCTTGATCCAGCGCTTCACCGCCGGGTCGTTCGGTCCGTCGTTGCCTCCGCCGACCGTCGGGCTGCGGTAGGCGATGCTGAAGCTGTTCAGGAGCGACCAGTAGGTGTCGAGCGCCTGGTCGTCACCGGTGGCGAAGTACTCCTTGAACTTCTCCGTGGTCGTGGCCAGGCCGTCCTCGCCGCCGACGACGGTCTGGAGGGTGTCGGGGTACACGACGGACTGCGAGGCTTCGTCCCAGTTGCCGATCCGGGTGCCCAGGCCCGTCTTGAGCATCAGCTCCGACGTGCCGTCACCGTCGAAGTCCTCGGCGAACAGGGTGGTCTCGTGGTCGTTGGCCGCACGCACGTTGTAGCCCATGTCCACGCGGAACAGCAGCGTGCCGTCCTGCTTGTACACGTCGACGTACTCGGGCGCCGTCGTGGTGTTGGCGCCGCCGAAGATCGGCTCCGAGTACATCGGGTCGACCTGGAAGCTCCGCCACTTCACGACGATCTCGTACTCGCCGTCGCCGTCGAAGTCGCCCACCGTCATGTCGTGCGTGGAGTACGCGCCGCTCAGCGCTGTGGAGATCGCGCCCGAGCTGGTCTTCGCGTACGGAAGCTTCGTGCCCGAGTCGAGGTTCTCGACGTACGTGATGAACTCGCCCTCGAGCTCGTCGTAGAGCTCCTTGGTGATCTTGCCGTCCACGAGCCCGTTCACGAGCGGCCGCGCCTCCGTGTAGGTGGCGACGCCGAGCGCGTTGGGAGTGGTGTTCTTCTGGTTGAGCGCGGCGACCCAGCCGTCGAGCTGTTCCTGCGTCACCGCCGTCTGCTCCTCGAACGCCGACCGGAAGCCCTTCAGCAGGTCCATGTCGACGACGTACCAGTTCTGGCCACCGGTTCCGGGGACGACCATGTTGGCCGCGTTGAGGTTCCGGTTCGGACCGCCGAACTCGTTGGCGGTGCCGCGGTAGGTGAAGTGCGCCAGCGGCACGGGCGCCGGCGCGGGCTTCAGCGGGATGTAGTGCACCGCACCGCGGTTCGCCTGCCCCGCGCCTCCCGCCAGGGCCGACAGCATCGGCACGCTCATGCCCTGCCGCTCGCCCTCGACGCCGTGGATGACCGGCGCGACCTCGTACACGGAGGTGAGGACGCCGTCGGGGTCGGTGTAGTTCGACGGAGTGCTGTCCTCCTTCACGACGCCCGGGTTCGTGTCGTAGTCGCTCTCGGGCTGGACGTCGCGGGGCTCGATGGTCGCGATCTTCTGGAAGTCCGCGCCACCGTCCTTACGGTAGACGTTCCACGAGAGGCCGTTGGGCTCGTCGCCCAGGAAGCGCCAGCTGAGGAAGATGCCGTCGGCGGACTGGGCCGCGACCAGGCCGCGAGTGAGGTACTCCACCGGGCGCAGGTCGGACTCGGGGGCGGCAGCAGCGGGAACGCTTGCGCCGAACAGCGACAGCCCCACGGCCACCGAGACGGTGATCGGGAGGGCCTTGCGCCATGGATTTCGTTTGGTGGATCTGGGTGATGACGTGGACGTGACCATGCCTGCCTTCTTCGTCGAAAGTGACTGGGTTTCCGTGCCCAGCGTGTTCCGGGGCATGACTGATCGCCCGGCGAGCAGGTCGTGGTGGCCATCGCTCGCCGTCGAGGGGCATGGTAGGAATACGCTTTCCAACCTCGAAACTATGCCCCTCCCATGAGGGTGTCAAGAGCGAATCGAAACGATTCAGGTGCTCGGTTTTGACACGCCACGGGGTCGCCGTCAAGGCCTCGTGATGTCCGACGACCCGCCCGTAGGCTCGGCGCATGCCCTCCCGCTCACGTGCAGCCGTGGTGTACAACCCCGTGAAGATCGACGGCGACGAACTCCGTCGTGCCATCGCCGCCGAGCCCGCCGCGGCCGACTGGGGCGACACGCTCTGGTACGAGACCTCGGTCGAGGATCCGGGTGGCGGCCAGGCGAAGGCGGCGCTCGAGGCGGGTGCCGACATGGTCATCGCGGCCGGCGGCGACGGCACGATCCGCGCCGTCGCCGAGGTGCTCGGCGGCACGTCGACCGCGCTCGCGCTGCTGCCCTCGGGTACCGGCAACCTGCTCGCCCGCAACCTCGACCTCACGCTCGACGACCTCGGGAACTCGATCCACGTCGCGTTCTCGGGCGCCGACCGGCGCATCGACCTCGCCTGGGCGGAGCTGCGCAGGGAGGACGGCTCGACGGATCGCGCGGCCTACCTCGTGATGGCCGGATTCGGGCTCGATGCCAAGATGCTCTCGAACACCGACGAGGAGCTCAAGGCGAAGATGGGCTGGCTCGCCTACGTCGCCGCCATCCGCACGGCGCTCCGCGACGAGAACCGCATGCGCATGCGCTACCGGCTCGACCGGCATCGGATCCGTGCCGTCTCCGCCCACACGCTGATCATCGGAAACTGCGGGTCGCTGCCGGCGAACATCCTGCTGCTGCCCAGCGCCGCGATCGACGACGGCCGGTTCGAGGCGGTCTTCCTGCGCCCCGAGAGCGCCTGGGGCTGGCTGCAGATCATGGGCAAGGTGATCTGGGAGAACGGCGTGCTCCGTCGCACGCGATGGGGTCGCAAGCTGGTCGGCCGCGACGTCGACGCCCTGCGGTACGTGAAGGGCCGACGCCTCGAGGTCGTGCTGAGCCGCCCCGAGGAGATCGAGCTCGACGGCGACGGCTTCGGCCGCGCACGCGCACTGCGCACGTGGGTGGACGCCGGCGGCCTCACCGTGCGCGTGCCGCCGGGCGAGCGGCAGCCAAGCGAGGAGCAGGCCGAGCCGACCGAGCGCCGCGCGACGCAACCCGACCAGCCGCCGCCCGTCGAGGCGCTTCCCGGCGAGGCCGACGACCAGTCGTTGCCCGGGGACGTGACGGCCGACGAGTCGTTGCCCGACGAGGTGACCGCCGACGTATCCGGGAATTCGACATAGTGTAGAAAACATGGCTCGCACCGCGCTCGCCCTCCGCCTGCTGCTTCCCCCGTTGCTTATCGGCATGATCGTGGCGATCTCGTTCCTCGAGGCGCCGCTGAAGTTCCTCGCGCCGGGCATCACCATCCCGCTCGGCCTCGGCATCGGCCGCCTCGTGTTCACCGCGCTCAACAGCGCCACGGGCATCGTCCTGGTCGTCCTGACGCTGGCCAGCCTTCGCCCCCGGCCCGCCCGGGCGCCGCTCGTGCTGCTCGCTTCGATCTGGCTCGTCTACCTCGTCGAAGTAGCGGTCATCCGCCCGGTCCTCAACCGCCGCAGCGACCTCGTGCTCGCGGGCGCCCAGGCGCCCGGCACCGACTGGGCGCATTACGCCTACATCGCAGCGGATGCCGCGCTGCTCGCGCTCCTCGTCGCGCTGGCCGTCGTCACGGTCCGCCGCCTCCTGCCGGCGACGGTCACCGCCCCTCGGCAGCCCGTCGGCGCCTGAGCCATCGGCGCACGTCGGCTGCACATGCGCCGCTGCGCGTCAAGACCCGGGCTGAGGATTTCTCGAATCACCGGGTCATCAGTGAGAATCAGTGCGGCGAATCGATGACTGGGGAGATTCTCGACTCGCCCTTCGGCGGGCCGGGCGCCCCCACCCGAGGATCTGGGGAGATCCGGGGCAGCCCGACCCGCCACACCCGACTCCCCCGCGGCACCCGCTCAGCGCTGCGGCATCCGCTGCCGATTCGCGCGCCGTTCAGCCCGCGGCATCCGCTGAGCCCGCGCCATCCGCCCCGTCAGCGTCGCCCGCCTCGTCGCCCGGCACCCACTCGAGCAGGTCGCCCGGCTGGCAGTCGAGCACCCGGCACATGGCCTCGAGCGTGCTGAAGCGCACGGCCTTGGCACGTCCGTTCTTCAGGACCGCGACGTTGGCCGGCGTGAGCCCGACCTGCTCGGCGAAGTCGCCGACGCTCAGCTTGCGCTTGGCGAGCTCGACGTCGATGCGCACGATGATGGGCATCAGATCACTTCCTCGAGGTCGGCGCGGATCGCCGCCGCCTGACCGAGGAGCGCGCGCATCACGATCATGAGCAGCAGCACGACGCTCGTGGCGAGCCCGATGCCGAACAGCACGACCGGGATGCCCGGGTCGCGCAGCTCGGGCGTGAAGTAGATGAACCCGACGACGTAGGCGAACACCACCAGCATCAGCAGCCAGACGCCCGCGATCGTCCAGACGATGGCGTCGACCCAGGCGAACGCCTGCTCGCTGAAGATGCGATCGCCTCGCACCAGGTCGAGCAGCCGCCAGATGCACACGATGATCACCTGCACGCCGACCAGCACGAGGATCGAGAACACCAGCATCAGCCAGGGGATGTGCGCGAACTCGGGCCGGATCTCGCGGGCCGACTCCATGAACTCACCCGGCACGCTCAGCACCTCGGCGACGATCAGGCCGACGAACAGCAGGGCGAGCAGGACCTTGAGCGGGACGATGACGCGATCGAGCTTCAGCATGCATCGACTCTCGCGTCTTTCCTATCGTTTGTCAATAGGTTTCGAATTGCTCTCGTTCGATACGCGGCGGACAGGCATCGCATGCCCCGAGGCCCGCGCATGCGCACGGCGAGGCACCGCCCCGGCTGTTCGAGCCGGGGCGGCGCCCCACGTCACCCGCCGTGCGTCAGCGACCCGACGGCGTCTCCGTCGGCTCGGATGACGCCGGCGCATCGGTCGCCGGAGCCGGCGCGCTCGGAGCCGGCGCGCTCGGCGTCGGCTCGCTCGACGTCGGCGCGGTCGGCGCCGGCGTCGGCGTCGCGTACGGCGCCAGCTCCGGCGAGACCGTTCCCGGCCGACCACGCGCGTCGCCCGTCACGAAGACGCTCGGCTGCGACGGCGTCTCGCCGCCGCCGGCCGAACGCGCGACGACGAACCAGGCGTACGTCGTGCCCGGCTTGAGCCCCGTCCATTCGACCGACGCCACCTCGCCCGACGCGACCGTCGACTCGCCGATCACCGCGATCGGGTCGTAGAGCGCGAGCGAGTCCGTCCGGAAGCTCGTCGTGCGCGACGTGAGGTCGACCGGCAGCACCATGTTGTCCGACTCGGGACCGTACCGCAGGGCGGGGTCGTACTCGTCGGCGCCGAAGTCGTCGAGGAACGGCGAGAACGTGTCGACCATCATCTCGCCGCGATCCACGTCGAACTGCAGCAGGCGCAGGTAGCTCGCGCCGAACCGCAGCCGGTCGGTCGGGGCGTAGCCGCCGATCTCGGTGAGCCCCAGCTCCTCGGCCGTGACCGTGTAGTTCTGGTAGTCGGCGAGCATCTCGACGACGCCGTGACCCACCACGCCGACCTTCGGCTTGACGTTCGTGCCCACGCCGTGCACGTGGCCGGCGAGGATGAGGAACACGTTGGGGTTGTCCTCCACGACCGTCTTGAAGAGCATCGACCCGTCGGGCGCGGCGTATCCCGAGTTGCGACCGTCGCGCTGCGCGCTCGCGGCGAGGTAGTCGTGCGACAGCAGGATGCCGTTGCGGTCGGGGTAGCGCTGGTAGATCGAGTCGGCCCACTCGGCCTCCTCGCGGGTGACGCCGTAGGAGAGTCCGACCGCGACGAAGTCGAGGCCGCCCGCCGAGAACAGCGTGTAGTTGTTCTGGTTGTCGCCCTCGCGCCAGGGACCGCCGTACTCGGCGTCGATCCACTGGTCGTCGGCCGCCTCGTAGCGGTCGGGGCCGTAGTACTGGTTGTACATCGCCTCCGGACCGTCCTCGGTGCCCGACCGGTTGTCGTGGTTGCCCGCGATGACCTGGTTGGGCACGCCGGCATCGTCCAGCACCTGCTGCTGGCGCGACGACACCTCGAACTCGCCGACGACCTCCTGCATCATCGCGGCATCCGCAGGCGTGCGGATGTTGTTCTCGATGATGTCGCCGGTGTGCGCGACGTACTCGATCTTGCGGTCGTCGGCGTTCGCCGCGATCCACCGGGTCGTGTCGCCGTAGGCCTTCTCCCAGATCGCCCGCTCGGCCGCCGACTCCTGCTCGGTCGCTCCCTCCGACAGGTACTGCGTGTCGGTGAAGTGCGCGATCGAGAAGTCGTACGACGCCGGGTCGGCGAAGCCCTCTGCACCCGCGTCGGGCTCATCGGCGAAGGGGTCCTCACCGGTGATCATCACGTGCACCTGCTGCACGTCGAGGTAGCGCTCGTCCACGATCGCCGTGAGCTGCGTGTTCCCGTCGAGCGCGCCGCGGGAGCTCGCGAGCACGTCCCACGCGCCCGTCGACAGGTTCCATGCGCGCAGCGAGACGACGCGGGTCGGGTCGATGACGCCCTCCCAGCGAAGGACCGGGTCGGCCACGTGGCCCTTCACCTGCACGTCGAAGCGCTGGAACGCGACCTCCCGGCTGGCCGGAGCGTCGAGGGTCGCCCCGTCGCCCGGTGCGAGCGCCTTCGTGTCGCCGAGGTTCTGCTCGCCGGCGACGCTCAGCGTGGTCGGCACCTCGGGCGCCGACCCCTGCCAGCCCTGGTTCGGCGTGAGGATCTCGGCCTGCGTGAACTCGGCCGTGACGTCGCCGCCGTCGGGCTCCGCGACGGATGCCTCGAGCGTCACCGTGCCGGCCACGCCGTTCGCCCCGCCGGCCGGAACCAGCTCGGCCGGCACGTCGGGGATGCCCGCGGAGGCGAACACCACTTCGTGAGTCGCGGTGTTGCCGAGCGCGTCCGTGGCGGTGACCGCGAGGGTGTGGTCGCCCGCGCCGAGGCCCGGGCCGACGAGCGAGCCGAGGCTGATGGACTCGCCGTCGAGCGTGAGCTCGGGCGTGCCCATGAGACCGGATGCGTCGTCGAGCTGCACGTCGAGGGCGACCGACGAGGTGATCGTCGCGCCGGCCGCCGGCACGCTCGACGCCACCGCGGGCGCCGAGTTGTCGGTGAGCAGGGTGCGCGTCGCGACTTCGCCGGTGGTGGATGCCGCGGCGAGCACGTGCGCGCCGTCGGCGATCGCCGTCGTGTCGAGCTCGGTGCGCAGGCCCTGCGCCGTGGCATCCGTGACCTCGAAGTGCAGGTCGACCTCGCGGAACAGGTTGATGTTCGACCCGCACGTGCCGTCGCCGAGGGCGTACGACGCCTTGGGCCGCTGCGGCTCGGCAGTGCCCGACGCGGGCGCCAGCGCCACGTTCGAGATCGTGAAGTCGTCGCGGTTGCAGCCGGTCGCGGTGGTCCCGGTCACGAACTCGACCGTGTTCCAGCCCGGGAGCAGCCACTCGTTCGGGATGACCACATTGGCCCGCTCGCTCACGAAGTCGCCACCGAGCACGTAGCGGATGCCGTTGACGAACAGCAGGTTCGCGAACGTCGCGTCGATCGAGTTGGAGCCGACGTCGAAGCTCAGGGTGGCCTCGCCCGAGCCGAGGGTCGGCAGCACGGCCACCGCCGGCGCGTCGACGGTCCACCGCGTCTCGGCCTTCGGCAGCGCCGTCGTCGACGAGCCGCAGTTCCCGTCACCCATCGCGTAGCTCGGCGCGATGGCGAGGCCGGCCGCCGAACCGGTGCTCACGGTGAGCCCGACGTTGGTCAGCGTGAAGTCGTCGAGGTTCGCGCCGCAGGTCGAGCTGATGTCGCCGGCGACGATCTCGATGACGTTCTCGCCGGCGACGAAGTAGCGGTTCGGCACCGGGACGTCGACGCGCTGGCTCACCCAGTCGCCCAGGATGTCGACCTTGTGGCCGTTGACGAGCAGGTGGTTCTGGTAGCGGTGCTCGATCGAGTTCGAGCCGACGTCGAAGCTGAACGTCGAGGATCCCGCGCCGAGGCTCGTCGCAGCCGGCGGCGCGTCGCCGTCGACCGTGAGCGACGAGACGCCGCCCTCCTCGTCGGCCGGCTGCGAGGCCGAGACGGTCTGCGTCCCGTGCGCGAGCGTGCCGTCCTCGGGCGCCAGGCTCGGCGCGCCGACGGGTGCGTTGTTCACGGTGACTGCGTGGGCGACCCGGCCGCCGGCCGCCGTCGTGGCGACGATCTCGTGCGTGCCGTTCGCGAGAGCGCGCGTGTCGACCTCCGCCGAGAGACCGGGCGAGGCGAGCGGGTCGCCGAGCACGAAGAACGAGAGCTCGGCGTGCACGATGTCGCCGGTCTGCGTGCCGCAGTCGCCGTCGCCGAAGCTGAACGTGAACGGGTTCTCCTCGCCGTCGGCGACCTCGCCGAGCAGCTCGAGGCCGACCTCGGTGATCACGAAGTCGTCGTAGTTGACGCCGCACGCCGTGTTCGACGTGCCGGCGAAGATCTCCACGGTGTTCTCCCCCGTGACGAGCCAGTCGTTCGGCACCGGGACATCGACGCGCTCGGACACCCAGGTGCGGTCCTGGTCGATCCGGTGGCCGTTGACCACGAGGTAGTTGCGGTATGCGGCGGACGCGGAGTTGCTCCCGATGTCGAACGTCAGGTGCGCGACGCCCGGCGTCGGCGTGGCCGTGATCGGCGCGCCGTCGATCGCGAGGCTCGCGACGGGGTCGCCGGCCGTCGTGGCATCAGAGGCGACCATGACGTCACCCTCGAGCCAGGCACCGTTCTCGGGGCTCAGCGTCGGAGCGACCGGGGTCGTCGCACCGGGCTTCTCGGTCGTGAAGGGCGCAGCGGATGCCGCGGGCGCCGCCATTCCCGACACCGCCAGCGTCGTGACGACCACCGCCGCGACCGCGGCCGCCCGCCCCTTCCATCGTCTCGCTTCGCCCTCTGGGCGTTGACTGCTCGGCCGCATCGGCGCGCCGTCCTTCCTCTTGTCCTCGGTGAGCGGGCGCGGGCACCGACCGAGGCCAGGGCACGCCCACGGCACACTGTGGAGGCGCTCGGTGAACGCTGTGCGAGCACGGGAAGAAGGATGTGCATCCGGAAAGCGATCTCCCCCGGTCGCGCGGGTGCACGACCGGGGGAGGTCAGGGATGGGGCGGGGCGCTGGAGTTGATACGCCCCGCCCGCGGATCTCAGCAGCCGGCTGACGGGTAGCCGACCATCTGGACTGAATGAACGGGCTGTCCGTCCACGATCGCGGTCGATGTGAGGGTCAGCTCGCCGGCGGGCAGCTCGGCGAGGCGGGTGGTGAACGCCTTCGACGCGCTCTTGCCTGACTTGAGTGCGTTGAACGTCGTCGATCCGTACGGTGTCGCCAGCGTGATGTCGACACGCATGTCCGCCTCGTTCTCGACGGCGGCGGTCAGCACCACCTTCCCGCCGACGCACTTGGTGCTGGTGGTCACGTCGACTGCCAGCGCCGGCTCGGCTGCTGCACGCGTCAGCTTGACGACGTAGGTCCCGAAGTCGCCGGCGAACGAGTTCGCGGTGACTTCGACGACGTTCTCGCCGTCCTCCAACTCGACGGTCGCCTCGGTCGCGCCCACCGGCTGCAGGTCGCCGTTCACCTGCACCTGCTGGCCGTCCCAGCCGGGCTGCCAGGCGAGTGTCACCGACGAAACCGTCGACTCCAGGTCCGCCTCGACCACGTACGGGTTCTCGGAACCCTTGCGGTCCCGATCGAACGCCGGGCTGAGTTCGTAGCCGCTGATCGAGAGGGCGCGCAGGCCCGCGATCTGGCTCGGGTTGATGCGCGAGATCGACACGGTGTAGCTCCCCTGGGAGCCATCCTCGGCGGTGACCACGATGGGCACGTCCGTGACGAAGACGGGATCGCTCGGCGACCCGTCTGCCAGCTCGACCTCGACGGACGCGCCGGCCGCGACAGGCGATCCGTTGACGACGAGGCTCGCGAATCCGCTCTCCGGGGCCGCCGTGATCGTGACCGACTCGGTGAACGCATCCACCGTGCCCGTGTACGTCAGGCCATCCCCGGACGCCGTGAGGTCGACCTCGCCTCCCACCGTCGCAGCGCCGACGGTTGCCAGCGTCGCATCGTCGTGGCCGTACGGCGTCCCCGTGTTCACCCGGAAGTAGTCGACGAGCAGGTCCCCGACGTTCGACCCGTTGATGAAGAACAGGAAGTAGTCGAGGTCGTCCACCTTGGTGCGCAGCGGCTGGTCCGCGAGCACGGGCGTCGTCATGTCGTCCAGGTAGAAGTCGAACGTCCCGGCGTCCAGGTCGACGACGTTCCGCACGGTGTACCAGCGACCGACGGAGTACGGCGCGACGTTCTTCACGGTGCTCGCACCCGTCACGTTGTGCGTCATGATCTGGCCGCCCGCGAACCCGAACGTCGCCGACGGATTGGTCGACGAGGCCGGGTTCGCGGCGTTCCATCCGCTCTCCGTGTACGAGTACATCGCGAGCTGGTTCGGAGTCCCGTTCGTCGTCGTGCGCTGCACCCGGGCCTCGATCGTGACGGTTCCGGTCAGGTTCTGCTCCGCGGCGTTGTGGACGCCGAGCGTCGCCGAGCTGGAGCTCGACTTGTTGATACGGAGGACCTTGTTGCCGGCTCGGCTCGCGTCGTCGGCGATTGTGATCGACCCGACCGAAGGTGCCGTCCGTGCCACGAGTGCGCCGTCGCTCGACTGGGTGAAGTCACCCGTGGCCTCGTCGTCGAAGGTCTCGTTGATCACGTACGTCGTGTCGCCGAGCTCGCGTCGCAGGACGAGGTCGACCGTCACCGTCCGGGCGGCGGTCACCGTGACCTCCGACTCGGATGTCGTCTGGTACCCGTCCTTGGAGGCGGCGACGGTGTAACCGTCCCCCTTCGCGACCTCCGCGATGCTGAACGCGCCGTCCGCACCGGTGATCGATGTGGCGACCGTTTCGGCACCCTTCGACACCGTGATCGTCGCGCCCGCCAGGCCGCCGCCGGAGGTGGTCACGCGTCCGGCGATCGTGCCGGTCGTCGCGGTCGTCTCGCCGAGCGTGAGGCCGGTGCTGATGGTCTTGCCCGCCTCGAGCGTCACCGCCACCGGCGCACCCGGTGCGTAGCCGTCGGCCGAGGGAGTCAGCGCATACTCGCCCGCCGCTGCCTCTACCGCGTACCGGCCTCGGACGTCGGCCGTGGCCATGCCGGTACCGTACGACACCGTCGCGCCCGGAACCGGCGTTCCGAAGGCATCGGAGACCAGGCCCGACACCAGTCCGTGACCGGCTGCCGGCTCGTAGGAGGTGGGACCCACGTTCGGCGGCGTCGAGAGCGGCTGGCCGAAGAAGTCGACGCTGATCGGCAGCCGGCTTTCGCCTGAGTTCCCGGTCACACCGAACCCCGGTGCGATGATCGCGAGGTCGACCGGCGCGCCGGCGCTGATGAGCGGCGACGCGGCCGAGGTCGGCTCGGCGTTCAGGATGTCGTCCGCGGGGTTGCCGCCCAGCAGCGGGTCGGTAACCGTCGCGTGGGCGTCGGCCGTCGGAGCGGTGACCATCGGACCCCAGTAGGAGTTGTTGCTGAAGGTGACGCCCGGGAACTCGGTGCGGAACGCCGCGCCGCTCACGTCGTCGCGGGCGTTGAGGAACACGTTGTTCAGGACCCAGTGCGGGTTCTTCGCCACGAGGTACGAGCTCGCGCTCCCCGACGACTCGAAGAAGCCGACCGTATTGTTCTTCAGAGGGCGCTCGGTGTTGTACATCAGGTTGTTGTAGATGACGTTCACGCCGCTGTCGCCGTGCGGATTGACGTAGTTCCGGTCGACGTCCTGGATGATGTTGTAGCGCACGACGGCGGACCCGAAGCTGAATCCGCAGAGCAGGATGCCCTCGCCCGAGTCGTGCACGTAGTTGCCCTGGATCAGGATGTTCGTCGCGCCGCGGTCGGGATCGATGCCGTTCGAGTCGGCGGCGCCCGTCCGCGGTTCGAGCTCCGCGACCTCGTTGTCCTGCACGACGATGTTGTCGGAGTAGTACATCTCGATGCCCGACACACCCGCGCCGTCGATGAGGTTGTCCTCGACCGTCGCGCCTTGGACGCTCGTCAGGTACATCGAGTCCCAGCCGTACTCGGTGTCGCGGTTCGTCAGGTAGTTGCCCGAGATGTGGATGTTCGAGTGAGGCCGCCAGTCGGGGTCCTCCGTGATCACACCGGTGCTGCTGGCCTTGCCCACCGCGCGGTCGCCCCAGCCGGGGTCGAGGTCCTGGTAGCGGTTCGTGCCCATGCCCGAGAACTGCTTGAAGATGAGGTTCGCGAAGGCCGTGTTGGCGATGAAGTTGCCGTGCACCGAGACGTCCTCGAACCGCGAGACGGTCTGGGCGTCGCCCTTGAGCCCCTCGAAGAGGATGCCGCCGGTGCGCTTCGACCTGTCGAGGCCTGCGCCGCTGACCGACCACATGACCCCGCTGACGTCGCGGATGTAGACGTTGTGGATGTCGTAGCCGCGGAGCGTGCCGGCGTTCTCGCCCTGCACGTGGATGCCGCGGACGTCGCCGGTCTGCGGGTTCTCCTCGCCGGGTACCTGTCCGAGGTTCGCCTTCGGGGCGAAGTCCGACGGGTCGAAGCCGTCGGTCATGTTGCTGATCTCGAGGTTCGAGATGTCCCAGTGCTCCTGGTTGGTGAGCTGCACGACGTCGTTCACGACGCCCCGACCGTTGAGCTCGGGAGCGGCGCCGTCACCGTAGCTCGAGAGGACGACCGGGCGATCGACCGTCCCCGAGCCCTTCGGCGCGAGCAGTGCGGTGGCGTCGGCTCCGGGCACGTCTGTGCCCACGCCGCCGCTCCAGGTCGTGTAGTCGTACGCCTCGCGTGCGACCTCGTCGCCCTGCGCCGTCCAGGTGCTCCCCGCCTTCAGGAGGATGCGGTCGCCGGGCTGGAACACGGTCGCGTTCACCTTGGCGAACGACTTCCAGGCGGTCTCGGCCGACGTTCCGGCGAGCGCGTCGTCGCCGGCGGCGGAGTCGACGTAGTACGTCGTTCCGGCTCCGGCGGGTGCCGAACCGTCCTCGACCAGCAGTTGCCGGTTCGACACGACGCCGCGCCCCTCGGCCTCGAGGGCGCTCTTTTCGGTGAAGCCGACGAACGACTCCCCCGCTGCAGTCGCGGCGGCGGCTGCCGGCACGACAAGCACGGCCGGCAGGCCGGCGCCGAGCAACGCGGCCAGCGAGACCGCGACCGCGGCGACGGGCCGTCGTATGGACAGGGACAGGGACATCGGCGTTTCCTTTCATCGTGCGCGCTGTGGCGCGCTCAGTTCCGGGGGTGGTGCGTCATCGTCTCGACGCCTCGATGGCGGATCAGTCGTCAGCGGACTGGACCTCGGTCACGTGTCTGCCTCCGTGGCAGCTGGGGTTCAGCAGCAATGGTGAACGTTCACGTTCTCATTCACCGGCCAAACTAGTGAACGATCACTCTGGCTGTCAAGGAGTTCGCTCGAATCGTCCCTCACGAGTCGCGGCGGGCCCTCCGCACCACGATCCCGGTCGAGTCGCGGCGTGCTCCCGCGCACCACGACCCCGATCCCCACGACCGTTGCACCGCATCCCTCGGGGTCGTCGAGCGCGATCGCCACCACGCGCCGTCCGAGCTCTTCGAACGGCACGCGTACGGTGGTCAATCCCGGCAACACGTCGCGTGCGGCGGGCAGATCGCCGAATCCGGCGACCGCGACATCCTCGCCCGGGACGAGACCCGCGTCGCGCACGGCCGCCAGCGCCCCGATCGCCAGCACGTCGTCGGTTGCGACGATGAGTCGTGGTCGCCTGGACCTCGCTCCCAGAAGGCGGCGAGCGCCGTCGTAGCCGTCGTCGCGCGTGAGCGCAGCGTGGATCACCGCGTCGATGACGAGGGCCCGGCCGTCGCCCTCGGCTGCGGCCCGGAAGCCGCCCAGGCGATCCATCGTGGCCGTCGAGACCACCGGACCCGCGAGCGCAGCGACGTGCCGGTGGCCGAGCGCCGACATCGCGCGCGCCAGGGCCGCCCCGCCGCCTCGGTCGTCCAGCTCGACCGTCGGGACGCCCAGCCCGTTCCGGCCGACGCACGCGACCCGTCCGCCCGTGCGGCGATACATGGTGAGCTCCTCACGCAGGGCCGACTCGGTCGCTCGGTCCGCGACCCGTGGTGCAGCGAGGATGATCGCGCCCGGCCGCTGCGCCCGGAGCCGGCGCACGAGTTCCGGCTCGCGCTCGTGGTCCCGGCCCGTCGACGCGATCGACACGGTGAGGCGTCGCCGGTCGGCTTCCGCCACGAGGCCCGACACGATCGACGAGGAGGTCGGATCGGCGAGGTCGCCCACGATCGCGGCGACGGTCGAGGTCGAGCCGTTCGCGATCGCCCGCGCCGGCACGTTCGGGTTGTATTCCAGACGTCGCGCTGCCAGCAGCACGCGCCGGCGGAACGCGTCGGTGACGACTCGGTGCTCGGCGCCGGGATTCAGCGAACGCGAGGCGGTCGTCACCGAGACGCCCGCGGCCCGGGCGACGTCCTGAAGGGTCGCCGTCCGCCGGCTTCCGAGATCGGTTGACCCGGTCATCGCGGATCAGAGGATCGGGACGGGCCGTGGGCGCGCGGCGACGTCGTAGGTCCGCAGGCGGCCGCACATCCCGAATCCGAGGTCGGCCTCGGATCGCACGCCCTGCTCCACTCGCGCGTCCGCCAGGTGTGCGGCGGACCCGTACTCGAGCGCCGTCGTGAGCTGCAGGCTTCGCTGCGCTTGCGCCAGTGGTCCGTCCGTCACGATCCGCGACCATGACGCCGCACGTCCGGCGACCAGCTCGGCGGCGGCGGCATGGAACTCGCGGAGCGGACCGTCGTCTCCGCGGAGCAGGGCGTCGCGGATGGGCAGGTACCCCTCGACGGCGAGGTCGCGACGTCGTCGCGCGGCATCCGATCGTGCCGTCGCACCTTCGGAGGCGTCGGGCAGCGTCGCGGCCGCGTGATAACGCTCGGGGTCGCCGACGACGTCGTTGGGGAAGGTCATCACCGCATCGCCCGCCTCGGGGAGGCCGGCGTTGCCCATCACGACGAGCACCCGGAGGTCGCCGTGGTTCACCGCACGATGGATGGTACCCGGGGTGAACCACACGACTGAACCGGGCACGAGCGTCCTCTCGCGCGCGCCCGACGGATCGAGCGTGTGGAGTGCGCCTCGACCACCCGCGACGACGTAGCACTCGGTCGACGCCAAGTGGACGTGGGGGCTGCCGCCGCGGAGTCCGTCGGGCGCGGCATCGTCGTAGACGTCGAGCCACGTGACCGAGGTGCCGCCGGGAAACGACGAAGACGGCAGGTTCATGCCGACGCCCCGATCCCCGCCGCGACGCGGGCCATGCGGACGTCGGTCACGCGCTCGGACACGAGATCGGCGCGCACCGCGCCGGCGACCTCCGCCGCGACCTCCGCGCCGCCGTCGACGATCCCCACCCCGTAGCGGAAGTGGACCGTCTCGCCCGGCGCGATCTCGAGCTCCTCGCTGAAGAAGGGTGCCGGGTTCAGGCAGGCGAACTCGACCGATCGGGCGAACCACTGCGGGGGATGCTGCGGGTTGCGGTGATGGTCGACCATCACGACGAGGGAGGTGGCGTCGACGTCGTCATGGCGCCCCTCGAAGGCCATCCACTCGTGCCGTCGACCGCGAACCTCGTCGGCCACGCCGACGCCGTCGGCGGTGACCACGCGTCCGCCCGTGAACGATCTCGGGCCGCGCCAGAAGAGTCCGCCGTACCCGGCGTTCTCCCGGCCCCGGGTCGTGGGCGAGCCGATCGGGATCGTCCGGTCGGTCACGTTCTTCATGGACGTCTCGAAGGTGAGCGCCCAGGCGTCGTCGCTCAGGATGCCGACGTGAAGTGCCCGGCGCTCGGTGAAGAGACGCTCGCCCGCCTGGCTGATCCACGCGAGCCGGTGCACGAACTCGACGCCGCTGTCCTCGACGGCGAGCGTCTCGACTCGGCGGTGGGCCTGCGTTCCGTCGTTCTCGAGCTGGACGTAGAACTGCCCGTGGACGTACGTCGGGCCGCCCCAGAAGTTCTCGTCGCCGACGACCGGCAACGACCACGCTATGCCCTTGTGCCAGACGTGGTCGTGCGGCCGGAACAGGCTCACGAGGTGGCCGGCGCGAGTGCGGATGGGGTGCACGAACGGCTTCGGCGATTCGAGTTGCGGGCTGTCCGGCACGTAGGTGTAGCGGAGGAGCTCCACGTCGCCGTCGAGCACCGTGATGCTCGTGCCGACGTCGTGGATGGCTCGGAGCACACTCATGCGACGACCTCCTTCACAGGGGCCCAAGGCACCGCGCCACCGTCCATGCTGCGGGTGAACGGGTCGTCGCCCGTGATCTCGCCGGCCGCGACGGGCAGCCCGCGGAAGGCGGAGGCGTACGTCGCCGCGACGAACTCCATCGTGCGGCGTGCCTCGGCGATCGAGACCTCCGGCTCGCGTCCGGCCTCGAGCGCGTCGAGGATCGCCTCGATCTGCAGCCGGTGTCCGCTCGTGACATCCGGCTCGGCGTCGGCGGCCCAGAGCGGTACGAGGTCCTCGTGCCCGGGAGCCGGTGTGAAGGTCCAGTCGCTCTCGGCGTAGCCGTAGAGGTGCTCGACCTCGACGGTGGCGTACTCGTAGTCGAATCGCAGGCGGGATGTCTCACGGGGCGAGACCACCGAGTTCACGACGGTGGCCACGGCGCCGTTGTCGAACTGCGCCAGGGCGATCGAGACGTCCTCGGTGTCGGTGGGGCGTGACTGGCGGGCGGCGAACGCGCTCACGAGAGCCCATGGCCCCAGCACCGCGAGCAGCAGGTCGAACTGGTGGATCCCGTGGCCCATGGTCGGTCCGCCGCCCTCCACCTCCCAGCGGCCGCGCCACGGCACGTCGAAGTACTCGTCAGGGCGATACCAGAGCGTCTCACAGGTCGCGACGAGCGGTCGGCCGAGTGCACCGGATGCCGCGAGCCGACGAAGTCGCAGGGCGGCGGGTCCGAAGCGGTGCTGGAACACCGTGAGCACGGGCACGCCGGTCTCGGCGTTCACGTGCACGAGCTCGTCCATCTCGGCGAGGCTGAGCACCGTCGGCTTCTCGACGAGCGCCGGCACGCCGGCACGCATCGCCTGGATCGCGAGGGTCGCATGCGTCTGGGGCGGGGTGCAGATATGCACGAGGTCGAGTTCGGTCTCGGCGGCGAGCAGGTCGGCGGCATCCGTGTACACACCGGAGGCGCCGAACTCCGTCGCGAAGCCCTCGGCTCGGGAGCGGTCGACGTCGGCGACGCCGACGAGCACGGCTCGATCGCCGAGTTCCGCAAGCGCACGAGCGTGTGCGTGCGCGATGCCACCGGTGCCGATGATGGCGACGCGGAACGGCGGGGTCTTCGCGGACATGGTCGATGGTCCTCTTTCGGTTCAGTTCGGAATCCGAGGGGGCCGCCGGGAGACGGCCCCCTCGGATGCGGTGAGATCCACGGGCACGCAGACAGGGTGCGCTCCGGGGATGGGCTCCGGCTCGCTGACGTCATCCAGCGCTCCGGAAGGGGTCATCCGGGCGACGCCGTGAGAGCCTCGCCGGATGATCGGGCCTCAGGCGGCGTCGATCTCCGCCTGCAGCTCGGCGATGAACGCCCCGGCTGCGTCGAGCGGCGGCGTCTGGCCGGAGAGGACCTCCTGCGTGTAGCGCTGCAGGATGGCCTCGATGCCGCTCGCGCCGTTGGGCGTGACCAGCGGTGCGTCACCGGGGGTCACGCGGTCCTGATACTCGACGGCGATCGTGTCGGTCGGCGACAGCGAGTCGCTGAGGTGATCGAGGATGGCCTGGTTCGCCGGGATTCCGCGTTCGGTGCCGATGATGTCGGCCGCCGCCTCGCTGTCGAGGAGGAAGTCGACGAGCAGGGCGGCCTCCGCCGGGTGCTCCGACTTGCCCGACACCGACCAGTACATCGACGGCTTGTACGAGTTCGGGTGGATGCTCTTCGGCTCGGGCAGCTTCAGCAGCCGCAGGTCGGCCCCGCTCGCGTCGGTGAGCGCCGTGACCTGCGTGTTGTAGGCCGTTCCGAGGGCGACCTTGCTCGTGGCGAGCGCGCCGCCCGAGATGCCGGCGGCCTGACTCTCGACGATCGCCGAGGGCTGCTGCATGCCGCCCGAGGCGATCAGGTCGAGCTCGTACTGCCACATGTCCGCGATCGTCTCGGGCGAGACCGAGACCTGGTTGTCCTCGTCGAAGACCTCTTCGCCGGCCGCGCGAGCCCAGTACTTCAGGCTGCCCGCGTCGAACCCGGCGATCTGGGCCGTACCGGTGATGGCTCCCCCGCTCTTCTCCGAGAGCTCGTCCGCAAGTGCGGCGTAGTCGTCCCACGTCCAGGTCTCGTCGTCGGGAAGCTCGACGCCGTACTGCTCGAACAGGTCGGCGTTGGCGACGATCGCGTAGACCGCGACGCCGATGGGGAGGGCGTACTGCGTGTCCGCGACCTTGCCCGTGGCGAGCGCCTCGTCGGGGACCTCGGACGTGTCGATGTCGAGCGTGCTCAGGTCGTAGAGCGCTCCGCGTGCTCCGTAGGAGGCGAGGTAGAGCTCGTCCATCTGGATGATGTCGGGCGATTCGCCGGCGGCCGTCGAAGTGGCGAGCTGGTCCCAGTATCCGTTCCAGTCCGCGTACTGTGGTTCGACCGTGATGTTGGGGTACTCCTCCTCGAACGCGGCGATCGCCTCCTGCGTCTGCTCGGCGCGGGCGTCACCGCCCCACCAGGTCATGCTGATGGTGACGGGCTCGTCGCTGAGCTCGGGGCCGCTCTGGGCCGCGCCGCCGCCCGAGCAGCCCGACAGGGCGAGCGCTGCGGTCGCGGCGAGGGCGGCGCCGATGCCGGCCTTCCGCATGAAGGTGCCTCTCATGGTGATTCTCCTTGTGGATTCAGGGGTGAGGGTGTTTCAGGGTGGTGAGGTGGGCCGATTCGGCGTGGGTCGAACGCGGGCGGGGGCCGCCGCGCACGGTCCGGGGCGCGCCGGCGCGCCGGACTACTTGCCTCCCGTGGTCGCGATCCCCTGGATGAGGAATCGCTGGCCGAGGAGGAAGACGATGAACACGGGCAGCAACGACACGACGCTCATCGCGAAGACCGCGCCCCAGTCCGTCGCAGCCTGCTGGTCCACGAACGCCCGCAGGGCGAGCGGCGTCGTGTACTTCTCCGGCTTCGTGAGGTAGATGAGCTGACTGAAGAAGTCGTTCCAGACCCAGATGAACGTGAAGATCGTGGTGGTGCCGAGCGCGGGGACCATCAACGGCAGGATGATCTGGAGGAAGGTCCTCCCGTGTCCGGCGCCGTCGATGCGTGCGGCCTCGTCGAGCTCACGCGGGATGCCGCGGATGAACTGCACCATCAGGAAGATGAAGAAGGCATCGGTCGCCAGCACCTTCGGCAGGATGAGCGGGAGGTAGGTGTTCACCCATCCGAGCTGGGCGAACATGATGTACTGCGGCACGATGATCACGTGGATCGGGAGCATGATCGTCACGAGCATGATCGCGAACCACCACTTCTTGCCTCGGAACTCCAGCCGCGCGAAGGCGTACGCCGCCATCGAGCACGCCACGAGGTTCCCGAGGATGCACCCGAGGACCACCAGGGCCGAGTTGATCAGGTAGTGGCCGAACGGCTCGGCGAAGGCGTTCCACCCGTTGACGTAGTTCTCGATGTGGAAGTCGCGCAGGATGATGCTCAGGTCGGTGAAGATCGCGTCGTTCGGCCGGAGGGAGCTCGCGACCATCCACAGCACCGGATAGAGCATCAGCAGCGCGCCGAGGATGAGCACCGTGTGCTTGATCACGGATCGGAGCGCGCCGAAGCCATGTCTCCGGCGGCCGGCAGGAGCGCGTGTGGCGCCCGTCGGTGCGGCGAGGATCGCGGAGGTGGCCGTGTCGTCACGGCGGAGCAGGTCAGTCATCGTAGAACACCCAGTACTTCGAGGCCCAGAAGTTGATCGCGGTGAAGGCGCCGATGATGATCACCAGCAGCCAGGCGAGGGATGCCGCGTAGCCCATGTCGAACGCGCCGAATCCCCGCTGGTAGAGGTAGAGGGAGAAGACGAGCGTCGAGTCCGCGGGACCGCCCGTTCCGCCCGAGACGACGAACGCCTGCGTGAACGACTGGAACGAGTGGATGATCTGCAGCACCAGGTTGAAGAAGATGATCGGGCTGAGCAGCGGCACGGTGATGCTCCAGAACTGCCGCCACTTCGACGCCCCGTCGACGCTCGCCGCCTCGTAGTAGGAGCCGGGGATCTGGCGGAGGCCGGCGAGGAAGATCACCATCGGCGCACCGAACGTCCAGACATTGAGCAGGATCAAGGTCCACAGCGCGGTGTCGGGGTCGGAGATCCAGCCCTTGCCCTCGATGCCGAACCATCCGAGCACGACGTTGAACAGTCCGTCGGTGCCGAAGACGGTGCGCCAGAGCACCGCGATCGCGACGCTGCCGCCGATGAGGGAGGGCAGGTAGTAGATCGAGCGGTAGAAGGACAGCCCACGGACGCCGCGGTCGAGCAGGACCGCCAGCGCGAGCGCCAGGGCGAGCTGCAGTGGCACCGAGACCAGCACGTACGTGAACGTGACGCCGAGCGACTTGTGCAGGCGTTCGTCGGTGAACATGCGGGTGAAGTTGTCGAGCCCGGTGAACACCGGCGGCTGCAGCAGGTTGTACTTCGTGAAGCTCAGGTAGAGCGAGGCGAGCATCGGACCCGCCGTGATGGCGAACAGACCTATGAACCATGGGGCGAGGAATACGAGGGCCGCCTTGCCGTCGCGCTTCGTCGTCTGGCCCGACCCGCCCTTCAGGTGTCGAAGCTCGTTGATCGCGCTCATCGGGCGCTCCACGGGGAGCGGCGGATCGACCCGCGCGAACGCCATGCGTCGCGGCGAATCGAGGTGGGGAACGGCACGGATACTCCTTTGGATCGAGCTGCATAGTGATCGTGCACTTTCGTGAAAGTGATCGTACACTTTTTGCTGCGCGCTACGCTAGTGAAGGTTCACTATTTCTGTCAAGATGAGGTCACGACCTGGGAGGGAGCGGGATTTGACCGAGGTACGAGCAAGCCCGAAACGGCCGACGATCATGGATGTCGCCCGTCTGGCCGGCGTGTCCCACCAGACGGTCTCCCGGTACCTGCGGTTCCAGGGCGGGCTGAAGCCGGCGACGGTCGAACGCGTCGACGCCGCGATCCGCGAGCTCAACTACCGGCCGAACCTCGTGGCGCGTTCGATGCGCACGCGACGATCCGGGCGGGTGGCCATCCTCATGCCAACCGTCGCCTTCAACCCCGCACGCATGCTCGCCGGCGCCACCGCCGCCGCCCATGCGGCCGGCTACGCGGTCGACGTCCTGAGCCTCGAAGGCGGGGCGGAGGCACGCACCGAGCGCATCCTCGAGCTCGCCGATTCCGGACAGGTGGAGGGCATCCTCTCGCTGGCTCCCATCACACCGTCGAGCGACGAACTCCTCGCTCGTGACGCCGCCATCGTAGGGTCTTCCGACTTCGACGACGAGATGCGCGGCATCGGCGAACTCGCCGACGGGTCGCCCGTGCGCGAGCTCATCGCCCGCCTCGCCGACCTCGGCCACCGCCGCTTCCTCCACGTCGCCGGCTCCCAGGACTTCGCCTCGGCGCGGGGCCGGCGACAGACCTATCTCGACAGCATCGACGAGCTCGGCCTCGAGTCCGCGGGAGTGTTCGACGGCGACTGGACGGCCGAGAGCGGCATCCGGGCCGTCGATCGGCTCGACGAGCGCGATCGCCCGACGGCGATCATCGCCGCCAACGACCTCGTCGCGTCCGGCGTGATCCGCGGCGCACGCGACCGGGGCTGGAGCGTGCCCGAGGATCTCAGCGTGACCGGATGGGACAACGTCCCGGTCGGCCAATTCCTCTCCCCCTCGCTGACGACGGTCGACATCGACTTGGAGCGCCTCGGCAGCAACGCGATGAAGCGCCTCATCGCCTCGGTGCGCAAGGAGCCCGACCCGGCGCCCGACGCTCCGATCAGCCGGATCATCTGGCGGGAATCGGTTGGCCCAGCACCGACCGACTAGCCGACCGGACCTTTGCGTCGAGCTGCAAGCGGGTGGGAGGCTCGGAGCGTGACGGAACCTGACACCCCGGGACCCGGGAATACCGGCCGCCGGCCGACGATCATGGAGGTCGCCCGACTGGCCGGCGTCTCCCACCAAACGGTCTCGCGCTACATCCGCTTCAACTCCGGAGTCAAGCCGGCCACCCGGGCGAAGCTCGACGCCGCGATCAAGGAGCTCAACTACCGGCCCAACCTCGTCGCCCGCTCGATGCGGACGCGACGGACGGGACGCCTCGCCGTGCTCGTCCCGGCCATCGCGTTCAACCCGGCACGTATGCTCGACGGCGCGAGCACGACCGCCTTCGACGCCGGATACAGCGTCGACGTGCTGAGCCTCGCGGGTGGTGCCGACGCGCGAGCCGACCGCATCGCCGAGCTCGCGGATTCCGGCCAGTTCGAGGGGATCCTATCGTTCGCACCCGTGGCGCCGTCGAGCGAGGGGCGCTTCGCCGACTCCCCCGCGATCGTCGTCTCGGCCGACTTCGACGACGAGATGCGCAGCATCGGCGAGCTTGCCGACGGCGCACCGGTGACGGAGATCATCGAGCACCTCGTCGAGCTCGGGCACCGCCGGTTCTTCCATGTCGCGGGCGACCAGCAGTTCGCGTCAGCGCGGGCGCGGAAGCAGACGTACCTCGAGACGATCGACCGGATGGGCCTCGAGTCGATCGGCGTCTTCGACGGCGACTGGTCCGGGGAGTCGGGGCTCGCCGCGGTGGGCTCCCTCGACGAACGGAACCTGCCGACGGCGATCCTCGCGGCGAACGACCTCGTCGCCGCCGGCGTGCTGCGCGGAGCGCGTGATCGCGGCTGGGACGTGCCGGGCGACGTCAGCGTCACCGGCTGGGACAACGACCGGATCACCGGCTTCCTCTCGCCGTCGCTGACGACCGTCGACGTCGACCTCGAACGCGTCGGGAGCAAGGCGATGGCGCGCCTCATCGCCTCGATCACCGGCGAGCCCGTCACGCCGTCGACGGAGCCGATGACCCGGATCGTCTGGCGCGAGTCCGTCGGCGCTCCCCGCGACTCCTGACGATGGAGTTCACCCACCGGGCGCCCCCGAGGCCCGCCTCCCCCGAAGCGTCCCCCACAGGATGAGCAGCACCGTGACGACGAGCGAGACCACCCCGAACGCGACCGAGCCGATCTGCAGGATGATCGGCACGCTGAAGGCGGTGAGGATGCCGCCGCCGAGGAACGGCTCGTAGATCAGCTGCTTGTAGCCGTACGCGCGGGCGGCGTTCGTCGTGCGAGCGGGGTCGGCCATGTCGGCGAGCACGAACCCGGTCGCGACGTTGCCCTGCGACTGCCCGAAGTCCGCGATCGCGTGCTCGAACCAGTGCGTGCGGTGGATGCGCGGGCCGAGCCACAGCATGCCGATCACGCTCCAGGCGAGCGCGATGAGGGTCAGGATGGCGAGGCTCGGGATGTTCGAGCCGAGCGCCTGGAGCGACATCGTGCCGATCGCCGCAGCGATGAGCACGTCGAGCGCGAGCCCGCTGATGTCGTTCACGTTCCGCCGCTGCACGAGGTACTCGTGCTTGGTGGCCGTGAGCACGAGCTGCACGAGGAAGCCCCCGATGACCGTGAAGGGGAACAACGGGAACGCGTCGAAGATGTGCGAGCCGAACGCGTTCGTGATCCAGCGGAGCACCTCGAGGATCACGATCGCCAGCGCGATGGCGACGGCGATCGCGCCGAAGGCCCGGCTCATCGCGCCGAGACCGATGTCACCCGGCGAAGCCTGGTCGCCGGTGTTCGGCCGCACCTGCTGCAGGCTCGCCGGGCCGTCTCCGTGCGTCGGCGCCATGCGCGCCACCTGGATGCGCGGGCTGCGGATCGCGTAGTTCACGAGGATCGATCCGCCGACCACGCCCGTGATCATGCTGATCGTCGCGAGGCCGAGGCCGATGTCGACGACCTCCGGCGCGCCGGCCTCCTCGAGGATGCCGCCCATGCCCGCGATCGTGCCGTGCCCACCCGCGAACGAGAGCTCGAGGATCGACCCCGCGGCATCCGGCAGCCCGAACAGCGGCGTCAGGATGAAGGCGACCGCGAACGCGCCGAGCGCGAACTGCCCGAACGAGAAGACCGACCCGAGGATGACGTGCGGCGCCGACTCGTTCCAGATCTGCCGCACCGACGGCAGGCTCTTGCCGATCATGATGCCCGCGAAGACGATGTTGATCATCAGGCCCGGCAGTCGAGACATGACGGATGCCGCCTCGGGCGGGACCAGGCTCCAGCCGCCGGTGATCGCCCCGAGCACTTGCGGCCCGAGGAGCAGGATCAGGAACCCGGCGATGACGCTCGCCGGGATGTAGAGCGCCGCGAGGAACGGCACGAATCGGCGCAGCAGCACCGCGAGCATCAGCGCGATGCCCAGCAGCACGAACCCGATGCCCGCCCACTGCGCGTCCGTGTACCCACCGAACATGACCACAGTGTGGCGCACCGAGGCGTCCGGCGTCACGACCCGCTGCGCGCGTCGATGGCCGGAGCGAGGCCTCGCGGCCCGACCAGCCGCGAGGCCGTCACAGCTCGGCGATGACCGTCTTCAGCTCGGTGTAGTCCTCGAGGCCGAACGAGCCGAGCTCGCGACCCCAGCCCGACTCCTTGTACCCGCCGCGGGGCAGCGTCACGTCGTCGGCGTGCCACGAGTTGAGCCAGATGGTGCCCGCCCGGAGGCGGCCGCCCACCCGGTGCGCGGTGCCGATGTCGCGCGACCACACGCCCGCCGCGAGCCCGTAGCGGGTGTCGTTCGCGAGCCTGATCGCCTCCTCCTCGGTGTCGAACGGCACGGCCGTGACGACCGGCCCGAAGATCTCGTCCTGCTGGATCGACATCTGCTCGCTCACGTCGGTGAAGACGGTGGGACGCACGAAGTAGCCGCGGTCGCCGACGCGCACGCCGCCCTCGGCGACCGTCGCCCCCTCGGCGACGCCCGCCTCGAGGTAGCCCGTGACCTTCGCGAACTGCTCGTCCGAGATGAGCGGACCCATGTCGGTGCGCTCGTCGAAGGCGCTGCCGACACGGATGCCGCGGGCGATCTCCGCGATCCCTGCGACGACCTCGTCGAACACGCCGCGCTGCACGTAGAGGCGTGAGCCGTTCACGCAGCACTGGCCCTGGTTGAAGAACGCGGCGTGCGCCGAGCCGGGGATCGCCTTGGCGAGGTCGGCGTCGTCGAAGACGAGGTTCGGGGCCTTGCCTCCGAGCTCGAGCGAGACCTTCTTCAGGTTGCCGGCGGCGGCCGCAGCGATCTTCTTGCCCACCTCCGTCGAGCCCGTGAACGCGACCTTGTCGACGTCGCGGTGTGCGACGAGGGCCGCTCCGGTGTCGCCGAACCCGGGGAGGACGTTGACGACTCCCGCCGGCAGTCCGGCCTCGAGGAGCAGCTCGCCGAGGCGCAGCGCGCTGAGGGGCGTCTGCTCGGCCGGCTTCAGCACGACGGTGTTGCCCACCGTGATCGCGGGGACGATCTTGAAGGCCGCCATCGTCAGCGGGAAGTTCCATGGGACGATCCCGGCCACGACCCCGATCGGCTCGCGCACCGTGTAGGCGAGGAACTCCGAGGTCTCGCTGGACAGCGGGATCGTCGTGCCCTCGGTCTTGTTCGCCCAGCCGGCGAAGTAGCGGAACAGCTCGGCGGCCGTGGCCACGTCGCCGTCGCGCGCGCCGACGAACGGCTTGCCGCCGTCGAGCGCCTCCAGCTGCGCGAACTCGTCGGCGTGCTCCTCGAGCAGGTCGGCGATCCTCCACAGCAGGCGTCCGCGCTGGCGTGGGGTGAACCGGTTCCACGCGGAGCCGTGCTCGAACGCGCGCCTTGCCGCTGCGACCGCGCGGTTCACGTCCTCGGGTCCGGCCTGGGCCACCTGGGTGATCGCATCCTCGGTCGCGGGGTCGATCGTCGCGAAGGTGCGGCCGTCCGCGGCATCCTGCCACTCACCGTCGATGAGCAGCTGCCGGGGCGAGCCGACGAACTCGGCGACGCTCGGGAGCAGGGCTGCGTTGGTCATGGGGTTCCTTTCAGTTGACGTCATGTGCGGTCACTTGACGAATGGAAGCTTGGAGCGGTCGATCGTGAGGGCGACCGCGGCGATCACCAGCACCCCGTAGAAGATCTGCTCGTACGAGGAGTCGACGCCCGCCACCGAGAGTCCCACGCGCAGCACCGTGATGATGAGCACTCCGATCACGGTACGTCCGATTCCGCCGAATCCACCGGTGATCGCCGTCCCACCCACCACGATGGCGGCGACCACCGGCAGAAGCAGGGAATCCGCGAGGCTCGGCGCACCGCTGTAGGTGCGGCCGACGAGCATCACGCCCGCGAATCCCGCGCACGCGCCCGACACGACGAACGCGGCGATCTTCGTCTGGGCGACCGGCACGCCGGCCATGAGCGCGGCCGGCTCGCTGCTGCCGATCGAGATGAGCCAGCGCCGCACCGGGGTGAACGTCAGCACGAGCGCGAAGACCACGACGATCGCGGCGGCGATGAGCACGGCGCTCGGGATGCGCCAGGGGCCGACCCGGGTGAACGTCCAGTCGAGGGTCGAACCCGAGACGCCGATCGTCGACGCCCCGGAGGCGACGAGGGCGATCCCCGACCACACCGCCAGCCCGCCGAGGGTGACGAGGAACGACGGGATCTGCGCGACGACATGGATGGCGCCCTGGAGCAACCCCGCAAGGGCGCCGACCAGCACGACCACGGGCACGACCCACGGGCCGAGCACGGGGATCCACAGCGCGACGAGCACCGACGCCATCGAGGCGAGGGCGGCGACCGAGAGGTCGATCCCGCCGCACAGGATGACGAGCATCGCGCCGGAGGCGAGGATCATCAGCGGCACCGCCGAATCGAGCACCGTCCAGATGCTCAGGGGGCGCAGGAAGTTGGGGTTGGCGATCGCGATCGCCGCGACGAGGGCCGCGAGGACGATCACGGGCATCACGGTCAGCAGCAGCTGCCGTCGGGTGGTCTGCGTGAGTCGAGGCGGCTCGCCGAGTCGGGCGAACGTGCCGGTCTTGTCGGTGACGCTCATCACACCATCCGTTCCAGCACTCGCAGCGGGGCGGGCTTCGCGCCCGCGGGTGCATCGATGACCTCGGTGACGCGCCCGTCCTTCATGACGAGGACGCGGTGGCTCATGGCGATGAGCTCTTCGAGGCTGTCGGCCATGAGCAGCACCGACATCCCCGACGCGGTGAGCTCGCGGATCAACTGGTAGACCTCGGTCTTCGCCCCGACGTCCAGGCCACGCGTCGGATGGTCGAGGATGAGGAGCCGCAGCGAGTCGGACACGAGCCAGCGGGCGAGCACCGCCTTCTGCTGGTTGCCGCCCGACAGCGACCCGAGCGGCGCCGACGCCGACGGGGTGCGGATGCTGAGCCGGTCGATCCACTCGTCGGCGAGTGCCCGCTCCCTGCCGCGCTGCAGCATCGGGCCTGCGCACACCTCGGCGAGGTGCGGCAGGGTGATGTTCTCGGCGACCGACATCGAGCCGACCATCCCCTCCCGACGGCGCTCCGCGGGCACGAACCCGATGTCGGATGCGATCGCGGCCCGAGGCGAGCGCGACCTCAGCGGCCTGCCCTCCAGCGTGACGGACTCGCTGCGACTCGCGAGTGCGCCGAAGAGGCTCCGGCACAGCTCCTCCCGACCCGATCCCTGCACGCCTGCGATCCCGAGCACCTCGCCCTCATGCAGGTCGAAGTCGACGCGGTCGCAGACACCCTTGACCGTGAGTCCGCGCACCGACAGGCGCACCTCGTCGCGGGGCGGCAGCTGCCGCTCCTCGTCGTAGTGGCTGCCCTCCAGGTCGCGGCCGATCATGAGCCGGCGCAGGGTCGCCTCGTCGACGTCCCCCGGCACGCACTCCGCCACGGTCTGGCCGTTCCGCAGCACGTAGACGCGGTCGGAAACGCGGAGCACCTCGTCGAGGCGGTGCGAGACGAACACGACGGAGGCGCGCGTGCGCAACCGCTCGATCTGGGCGAACAGGACCTCGGTCTCGTCGCGGTCGAGCACCGAGGTCGGCTCGTCGAGGAGCACGACCGGTTCGGCGTTGGTGCGCTCCTCGGTCGCGAGGACCTTCGCGATCTCGACGAGCTGCCGGTCGGCGAAGCTGAGGCTCTCCGTGACGGCGTCGGTCGAGATGTCCGAGCCGATCTTGTCGAGTTGCACCTGGGCGCGCCGCCGCAGCTCTCCCCAGCGGTAGAGGCCGCCGACGACGGCGGGGCCCTCCGCGCCGAGGAGGATGTTCTCGGCGACCGTGAGGTTGGGGATGAGCGACTGCTCCTGGAACACCATCCCGATCCCCGCAGCCCCCGCCTGCGCGATGCCGCGCATCCTGACGCGCTCGCCCCGCAGCTCGATCGAGCCCGAGTCGGGCTGGGCGAGTCCCACCAGCATCTTCAGCAGCGTGGACTTGCCCGCGCCGTTCTCGCCGATGAGCCCGACCACCTCGTGCTGCCGTACCTCGAACGTCACGCCGTCGAGGGCCGTGGTCTCGGCGAACCGCTTCCGGAGCTCTCGCACCGCCAGGACCGGCGCGGTGCTCGAGGGACGCTCCACGTCCAGGGTCGTCTCGATGTCCGCACTCACTTGACCACTCGCAATCTCCGCCGCAGCGGCCACGCCGTGATGACGACGGCCGCGACGACGATCACTCCCTGGACCGCTCGCTGCACGTACGGGCTCACGCCGATGAGCACGAGCCCGTTGGCGAGGACGGTGACGATGAGCACCCCGACGATCGACTGCAGCACCCCGCCGCGGCCTCCGGAGAGGAGCGTGCCGCCGACGACGGCGGCCGTGATGGCGGCGAAGTTCTGCCCGACGCCGGCCTGCACGATGCCCGAGCCGAGCTGCACCGTGACCATGACGCCCGCGAGCCCGTACGCGGCGCCCGCGAACGTGAACGCCAGGGTCTTGTAGCGACGCACCGGGATGCCGGAGAGCAGTGCCAGCTCCTCGGCGCCGCCGATCGCCCGGGCGTACCGGCCGAGCCGCGTGTATCGCTGGACGAGGAGCCCGATGACGACCACCGCGATCGCGACGTAGGTCAGCCGGGTGAGTCCGAGCCACTGTCCGGCCGCCCACTCCGCGAGCTCCGGCGAGCGCAACGTCGGCTGCACGCCGCCGAACAGCACCGTCGCGATGCCGATCCCGATGGCCGAGATGCCGAGCGTCGTCATGAACGACGGGATCTTGAGCCCCGTCGACAGCATGCCGCTCGCGAGGCCGAAGCATGCGCCGAGGGCCACGGCCGCGACGACGCCCAGCAGGCCGAGGTCGATGTCGTTCCGGCTGTTGGCCACCAGGAGCGCCACGCTCAGGGCGGCGGTCGCCATGACGCCCTCGATCGACAGGTCGATCGCGCCGAGCAGCAGGACGAACGTGAGGCCGACCGCGATGACCGCGAGCACCGCCGCGGAGTCGAGGAGGTTCCGCACGTTGCCCCACGTCGCGAACTGCGGGCTGAGGACGGCGAAGAGGATGCACAGCAGCACGAGGGCGGCCAGCGGACCGAAGTCGGCGAGGAGCGTCGCACGATCGAAGCGGCGCGGTCGAGGTCGTGGGCCGGCGGCCCGCCCGGTCTCGGGCGGCGCCTGCCCGAGCCGGGCGGGCGTCATGTCAGCTCACCGGCCCGTCGACGCGGTTGAACAGGTTGCCGCACTCGAAGTCCTCGAGGTTCACCGACGGCGTGAGGTTCGCTTCGGCGTTGGACGCGTCGATGAGCGTCTGCTTCGCGAAGAAGGCGCGCTCCTCGTCGCTGAGGTCGGAGACCGCCAGCTCGCCGGTCAGTGCGCAGTAGCCCATCGCGAGGCCGATGCCGCCCTGCCACGGGCCGTCGCTCGACACCGTCGCGGTCATCTTGCCGTCGGCGATCGCCTGGACCGCCTCGGGGACCGCGTCGATGCCGACCACGGCGACCCCGCTCATGCCCGCCGCCTCGAGCGCCTGCAGCGCACCGAGCGCCATGTCGTCGTTGGCCGCCCAGACGCCCGTGATCGCGTCGCCGTGCTTGGTGATGAGCGTCTTGGTCACGTTGAACGCGGTCGTGCGGTCGAAGTCGGCCGCCTGCTCGTCGAGCAGGGTCACGCCGGGGTTCTCGGCGAGCGCGTCCTCCAGGCCGATGAAGCGGTCCTTCGCGGCGCTCGTGTCGAGGATGCCCTGGAGGGCGATGATGCCGCCCTCGCCGCCCATCGCCTCGAACATCGCCTCGGCGATCTGGCGACCCGAGTCCACGCCGTTGAACGTGATGTGCGAGATCCAGGTGTCGTAGCCGTCCCAGGGGTCGAGGTCGGCCGGCTTGTTCCAGTGCGTCACGAGGTAGGCTCCGGCGGCATCCGCCTCCTTGACGATCGGGGTCGTGTCGGAGTCGCCGTTGGGCAGGACGTTGAGCACCATGCACTCGGGGTTGCCCGTGCTGAGGGCCTGGCGCAGCTGCTCCTGCTGCTTGGGCGACTCGCCGTCGTAGGTGAGGCGGGTCTGGGTGAGTCCGACCGACTCGGCGAACTCGTCGCCGCCGTCGAGCCAGGCCTTCTCGTACGGGTTGGTCTCGTTGCGGACCTGGCCGATGAGCTGGATGTCCTCGGGCGCGCATGCGGCGGCCTGTCCGCCGTCGCCTTCGGCGGCGGACTCGGTCGCGCAGCCGGCGAGTGCCAGCGCGGTCAGGCCGGCGGCGGCGAACGCGAGCGCGCGCCGGCTGCGGGCGGATGTGCTGATCATGTGCTGTGCTCCGTTTCGGGATTCGAGGTGAGGTGGGTGGTCTCGGTCATCGCGACATCCACCCCCCGTCGACGACGAGGGTGTGTCCGGTGATGTAGTCGGATGCCGGCGAGGCGAGGAAGACGGCCGCGCCGACGAGGTCCTCGGGGCGGCCCCAGCGCCCCGACGGGATGCGCGAGAGGATCTCGAGGTCGCGCTCGGGGTCGGCGCGCAGCGCCGCGGTGTTGTCGGTGGCGATGTAGCCGGGGGCGATGGCGTTCACCTGCACCCCGCGGTCGGCCCACTCGTTCGCGAGGGCGCGCGTCAGCCCCACGAGGGCGTGCTTGCTCACGGCGTACCCGGCGACCTGACGACCTCCCTGGAACGAGAGCAGGCTCGCGATGTTGATGATCTTCCCGCGGCCGCGCGCGAGCATGCCCTCGCCGAAGGCCCGACTCAGCACGCGGGGCGCCTCGAGGTTCACGGCCATGAGGTCGCGCCACTCGTGGTCGTCGACGTCGAGGAAGGGACCGCGCTGGATCGTGCCCGCGCAGTTGACGAGGATGTCGACCGGGTGCTCGACGGCCAGCTCGCCGGCGGCGTCCTCCAGCGCCTCGGTGTCGCGCAGGTCGAGGCGCGCGATCACGGCGTCGCCGTCCTGCGCGGCGATCTGCGCCCGCGTGGCGTCGAGCGATGCCGACCGGCCGATCAGCACGACGGATGCCCCGCCGGCGGCGAGTCCGCGTGCGATCTGTCGTCCGATCCCCGAGCTCGCACCGGTCACGAGCGCGCGACGACCTGCGAGGGAGAAGAGCGTGTCGACCGTCACCGCAGGTCCTCCACCGGAACCGGGGCGAGGTCGCCGTAGTCGCGGTTGTCGCCGGCCATCGCCCAGACGAAGGAGTATCGCGCGGTCCCGGCGCCGGAGTGGATGGACCAGCGCGGCGCGATGACGGCCTGCTCGTTCGCGACGATGAGGTGTCGCGTGTGCTCGGGCTCGCCCATGAGGTGCACGACGCGACCGGCGCCGGGGAGTTCGAAGTAGAGGTAGATCTCGGTGCGCCGCGCGTGGAGGTGCGGCGGGAAGGTGTTCCAGACCGCGCCGGGCTCGAGCACCGTGACGCCGAGCTGCAGCTGGCACGACTCGACGGTGCCCCCGCCCCAGATGTAGCGGTAGAGGCGCCGGCGGCCGGCGCCCGCCTCGTCGCCGAGCTCGACCGGCTCGGTCTCGTCGAAGGCGATGCGCGCAGCGGGCAGTCGCGTGTGGGCGAGAGCGCCGACGACGTAGAAGCGCGCCCCGGCGCCCTCGAACGAGAGCGAGCTGCCGCGACCGGCGTACAGGCCGTCGCGCGGTGCGAGCTCGAACCGCTCGCCGTCGACGACGACCACCCCGGGGCCTCCGACGTTGACGATGCCGAACTCCCGCCTGGAGAGGCCATCGGGCCCGAGCGCCTCGATCTCGGACAGCTCGAGGGCCGAGCCCGACGGGACGACGCCGGCGATGAGCATCCGGTCCTCCGCCGTGTGCAGCGTCGACACCTCGCCCTCCCGGAAGAGGCCCTCGACGAGGAACGCGTCCCGCAATTCCTGCGTCGTCGCGGCACGGGCGCGCTGGGCGTCCATGGCCGGGCGGTCGATGTCCATGCGCAGCTCCTCGAGTCGGTCGCGGAGAGGCAGGCGATCCATCCTCATCCTTGAACGATGTTCCGTATCTTGTACGGAGACCGTAGACTGATTCGGCACAGCGAGTCAAGTATGAGAACATCGTTCAAGAATGTGAACGGCCAGCGTCAAGGAGAACCGATGTCCCAACCCCTGTCCGGCGGCGCGGACGACACCGACTTCGTGCCCGTGAAGTCCGCCGATCGCACGCTCGACGTGCTCGAGGCGCTCGCATCCGGTACAGCGAGCCTCGCGGAGCTGTCGGCTCGTCTCGGCATCCCGAAGAGCAGCATGCACAGCATCCTCCGCACGCTCGAGCACCGGGGATGGGTCGAGAGCGACGCGGCGCGGTCGACCTACATGCTGGGCATGAACGCGCTCCTGATCGGATCCTCCTACGTCGACCAGGACCCCACGGTGCTCCGCACGTCCGACGCCCTCGACGGGCTCGCCGCGGAGACCGGCGAGACCGTGCACCTCGCCCGCCTCGAGGTGCCCGACGTGGTCTACCTCGCCAAGCGCGAGTCGACGCATCCGCTCCGCATGTTCTCCGCCATCGGACGACGCCTCCCGGCGCACGCGACGGCGCTCGGCAAGGCGACGCTCGCCGAGCTCCCGGCCGACACCATCCGGCGCATCCTCCCCGAGCGCCTTCCCGCCTCGACGGAGCACACGATCACCTCGCGCGAGGCGCTCATCGAGCACCTCGCCGACGTGCGGCGCCAGGGTTACGCCATCGACGCCGAGGAGGCCGGCCTCGGCATGCGGTGCTTCGCGGTGGTGCTCCCGTTCCAGACGCCGTCGAAGGACGCGATCAGCTGCTCGGTGCCGATCGCTCGACTGGACGACGAGCGAGAGCGCTCGATCATCGAGCTGCTGCTCGAGACCCGCGACCAGCTGAGCCGGCAGTTCGGCAGTCGCCGCGTGACCGCGATCTGACATCCGACCCGACCAAGGAGGAACCATGCCCAACATCACCGTCGAGCTGCTGCGCGGTCGCACCGTGGACCAACGGCGCGCATTCGCCGAAGCCGTCACCGCCCACGCCGTGGACATCCTGGGCGCGCGCCCGCAGGACGTGCGCATCGTGTACCAGGAGATCTCCGCCGACGTCGTCGCGAACGGCGGCGTGCTCGCGAGCGAGGACTCGTCGCGGGCCGACGTGGTCGCGAAGCACGGCGCCTGACCGATTGCCGGATGCCACAAGCGCACCGCCGGAACGGCCGATCCGCATCGTCGATCCCGACAGATGACGGCGCCTGGCGGCAGGCCCGGGGCTACAGTCCGAAGATGAATGATTTCCGTCCGCCCGTTGCCGACCTCGCCTACGCGCTCAAGCACGTCGTGGGCTACGACCAGGTCGAGCAGCTTCCGGGCTTCGAGCACGCCGACTTCGACACGGTCTCCGAGATCCTCGACGAGTTCGGCGACTTCACTGCTGCGGTCGTCGCCCCCACCAACCGCGCCGGCGACATCGAGGGCGCCCGCCTGAACGCCGACGGGACGGTGACCACGCCGACCGGCTTCAAGGAGGCCTACGCCGCCTACGTCGATGCCGGCTGGGGTTCGGTGCCCCTGCCCGAGGAATTCGGCGGCGGAGGGTTCCCGCGAACGGTCGGCCTCGCCATCCAGGAGCTGACCACCACCGCGAACATCGCGTTCGCGCTCGGGCCGCTGCTCACCCAGGGCGCGATCGAGGCGCTCCTCCACTACGGCAGCGACGAGCAGAAGCAGGCGTGGCTGCCCAAGATGGTCAGCGGCGAGTGGGCCGGCACCATGAACCTCACCGAGCCCCACGCCGGCTCCGACGTCGGTGCACTCACCACGAAGGCCGTGAAGCGCGCCGACGGCACCTACGGCATCACCGGCCAGAAGATCTTCATCTCGTTCGGCGACCACGACCTGAGCGACCAGATCGTGCACCTCGTGCTCGCCCGCACGCCCGACGCGCCCGCCGGCACGAAGGGCATCTCGTGCTTCATCGTTCCGAAGCACCTGGTGAACGAGGACGGCTCGCTGGGTGAGCGCAACGGCGTGCACACCGTCGGCCTCGAGCACAAGATGGGCATCCACGGCTCGCCCACCTGCGTCCTGTCGTACGAGGACGCCACCGGCTACCTCATCGGCGAGGAGAACTTCGGCATGCGCATCATGTTCGTCATGATGAACAGCGCCCGCCTGTCGGTCGGCATGCAGGGCCTCGCCGTCGCCGAGCGGGCCTACCAGCAGTCGCTCGACTACGCGAAGGAGCGCATCCAGGGCCGGGCGATCGGCGCCACGCAGGACTCCCCCATCATCGACTTCCCCGACGTGCGCCGCATGCTCATGACGCAGAAGTCGTACATCGCCGCGCTCCGGCGGATGATGCTCCAGAACGCCGTGTACGTCGACATCTCCACGAACCATCCCGATGCCGCGACCCGCGCCCGCGCCGACGAGATCGTGGGCCTGCTCACCCCGATCTGCAAGGCGTTCGGCACCGACCTCGGCAACGAGCTCACCTCGCTCGCGCTCCAGATCCACGGCGGCATGGGCTTCATCGAGGAGACCGGAGCCGCCCAGCACTACCGCGACGTGCGCATCACCGCGATCTACGAGGGCACGAACGGCATCCAGGCCGCCGACCTCGTCGGCCGCAAGCTCGGCGTGCGCAACGGCGCCTCGTTCCTCGAGTTCATCGCCACCATGCGGGAGCTCGACGGCGAGCTGGCGGTCGCCGGCGAGGACTTCGCGTCCATCCGCTCACAGCTGAACACGGGTCTCGACATGCTCGAGCAGACGACCGGGTGGATGCTCCGCACCGGCGTCTCCGACCCGAACTCGGTGCTCGCGGGCTCCAGCCCGTACCTCCGCATCTGGGGGCTCGTGGTCGGTGGCTGGTTGCTCGCGAAGTCCGCGCTCGCAGCGCGCACGCTCAACGGCGACAGTGTCGCGGCGTCGCAGTTGCCGATGGCGCGGTTCTACGCCGAGCAGCTGCTGCCGGCGGCATCCGGACTCGTCGGCGCCGCCACCGCCGGATCACGCGACCTGTTCGCCCTCGACGCCGACTCGCTCGGCGACGTGGTGCGGCGCGCCGCACGCGTCTGACGCCTCGCACGAACGACATCCGGGGGCCGCGCCGATCGGCGCGGCCCCGCTCTGCTGGGCAGGTCAAGTCCCAGTAGTGGGTGTAGCGCGGTACCTGTCGCCGGACCTTGGTGGGGAATACCGTGAGGTTCGTGAACCCTCGCCAGAGTTCTCCGTCCCGCTCGCTGTGCCTCGCCGTCGCTCTCGCCCTCACCGGAGTCTCGGTGACGGGGTGCACGTTCGGGGACGTGTCCGCGGCGACGCCCTCGGCGACCGCCGAGCCGGCGGCATATGAGGCCTCGTACGAGGAGAGCCCGTGCCCGGATCCGAATCTGGAGGGCGCACCGCAACTGGACCTCGGGCCCGAGTACACGTGTGGATATCTCACGGTTCCCGAGACCCGCGGTGATCCCGACGGTCGCACCGTGCGCATCGCGGTCGCCACGGTTCGTGCGGTATCGGCGACGCCGGCGGCCGATCCGATCGTGTATCTGGACGGCGGGCCGGGCGGAACAGGACTCATCAGTGCGCCCGCCGCGGTGGCCGCGGGTATGAACGCCGAGCACGACGTGGTGTTCGTGGACCAGCGCGGCACCTATCACAGCGAACCGTACATTTCATGTCCCGAGCAGGACGCGTTCTACGCGGAAGCCGTCGGGCTGGCGTACAACGATCCCGCGACGGGCGAGAAGTCCGATGCCGCCACGGCCGCCTGCCGCGAACGCCTGGTGGACGACGGCGTCGCACTCGACTCCTACAACACGGCTGAGAATGCGGCGGACATCGCCGACCTGCGGGTGGCGATGGGCATCGAGGAGTGGAACATCTATGGAGTGTCCTATGGCACCGATCTCGCGCTGACCGTGCTGCGAGACCACCCCGAGGGCGTCCGCAGCGTCGTGCTGGACTCGGTGGTGCCACCCAACGTCCGATGGACTGCCGATTTCTGGCCCACGTCCGCCGCCGCCTTCGACGAGATGTATGCGGCATGCGCCGCACAGGAGGCCTGCGCGGCCGCATACCCCGACCTCGAGGCCGAATTCACCGAAGCCGTGAATCGACTCGACGCCGAACCGCTGACCGTACCCGTCACGACCGCGGCGGGAGACACCGTCTCGGTCGTCGTCGACGGGTACAAACTCGCCAACGTGGTGGTGCTCCGCCTCGCGACCGGCCCCGCGTACTCGGCCGTGCTCCCCCAGATGATCCATGAGATCGCGGCCGGCGACGGGACCGGCATCGCGTCATCCGTCATCCAGTACCTCCCGCCGGCGGGAGTGGTCGGGCTGGGCCTGCAGTGGGGCGTGTTCTGCAGCGAGGATCTTCCGCGGACGAGTCTCGAGGAGGTCGTCGCCCTCGGTTCCGAAGCGCTGCCCGGATTCCCCGAGAGCGTGCTGAGCCTGCTCCCGCAGGTGCCGCGCTTCTTCGCCGACTGCGAGATCTGGGACGTCCCGCCGGCAGACGAGCGGGCACACGCGGAAGCCGTCAGCGACGTGCCCGCGCTCTTCCTCGGCGGAACGTTCGACGCCGTGACCTCACCCTCCTGGCAGGACGCCGCCACACCCACCCTGAGCGCGTCGCAAGTGGTCAATTTTCCGGGACTGGGGCACCAGGTGATCCTGCAGGACCCCTGCCCGGTGGAGGTGATCAATTCGTTCCTCGCCGATCCGGCGGCGCCGGTCGACGAGGATTGCATCG
Organism: Agromyces mariniharenae; assembly: GCF_008122505.1. Taxonomy (NCBI): domain Bacteria; kingdom Bacillati; phylum Actinomycetota; class Actinomycetes; order Micrococcales; family Microbacteriaceae; genus Agromyces; species Agromyces mariniharenae. The sequence continues at coordinate 1,200,166 of NZ_VSSB01000001.1, forward strand.
CTCAGGTGACGCCGCCCGTCTTCACCACCCCGTGACCACTTGACCCTGCATGAACAGGCCGTGCGGGCCGGCAATGCTGCGATGTCGCCCGCCGCCTCACGCGATCCATGCGGCGGCGCTGGATGACCGGCATTCGGATGACCGATGGGACGACGGGCTCGACATCGAGCCTCCCCGGCGGGAAACTCGGACCAACAGCGTTCAAGGGGGAGCGTCCATGTCCGACCAACGTCTCGGGCTCGGTGCCCAGCTGCTGCGACGCAAGCCGATCATCTTCCAGCATCATTTCCATCCCGGCACGGAGCTCCCGCGCAAGCTCAACACGTTCCAGCTCATGATGTTCGGTGTCGGCGCCACCATCGGAACCGGAATCTTCTTCGTGCTGAGCGAAGCGATCCCGGTGGCCGGGCCGGCGGTGATCATCTCGTTCCTGCTCGCGGGTCTCGCGGCCGGTCTGTCGGCTCTCTGCTACGCGGAGCTCTCCTCGTCCATCCCGGTGAGCGGATCGACCTACTCGTTCTCGTATCACGCGCTCGGCGAAGGTGTCGCGGTCCTCGTCGGCGGGTGCGTGCTGCTCGAGTACGGTCTGGCCGTCTCGGCGGTCGCGGTGGGCTGGAGCGGCTACTTCAACGAGCTGCTGCGTCTCCTGTTCGGGTTCCAGCTGCCGACGGAGCTTTCCGTTTCGTTCATCCCCGGCGATGACGGCGTGGCCACCGGTGGCGTCGTCAACCTGCCGGCCATCGTGCTCGTGGGCCTGTGCATGCTGCTGCTCATCCGGGGTGCTTCGGAGTCCGCGACGATCAACGCGATCATGGTGTGCATCAAGCTCGGCGTGCTGGGCCTGTTCATCGTGATCGGACTCTCCGCCTTCAACGCCGATCACTTCGACGACTTCTTCGCCCAGGCCGCGGGCATCAGCGGAGCGGCCGGGGTGATCTTCTTCTCGTTCATCGGACTCGATGCGGTCGCGACCGCCGGCGAGGAGGTGCGCAATCCGCAGAAGGCGATCCCCCGCGCCATCATCGGCGCGCTGTTGATCGTCACCGGGGTCTACGTCCTGGTGTGCATCGCGGGCCTGGCCGCGATGCCGGTCGAGTGGTATTCGACGCCCGAAGCCGGCGAAGCCGGACTCGCGAAGGTCATGGAGCTGGTCACCGGAACACCGATCTGGGCGACGGTCCTCTCGGCCGGCGCGGTGATCTCGGTGTTCTCGGTCACGCTCGTGACCCTGTACGGCCAGACGCGCATCCTGTTCTCCATCTCGCGCGACGGCATGGTCTCGAAGAAGTTCCTCGCCGTCAGCCCCAAGCACGGCACGCCGGTCTACAACACCGTCGTCGTCTCGCTCCTGGTGGCGCTCGTGGCGGGATTCGTGCCGTCCGACTACCTGTGGGACAGCGTGTCGTTCGGCACCCTGGTCGCCTTCAGCATCGTCGCGATCTCGCTCATCGTGCTGCGGCGGCGGCATCCTGAGCTCGAGCGCCCCTTCAAGGTGCCGTTGTACCCGGTGGTCCCCATCCTCACAGTGGCCGTGTGCATCTACGTGCTCGTGAGCCTCCGCCCGATCACCTGGATCATCTGCCTCACGTGGCTCGCCATCGTGTTCGTCTTCTACCTCGCGTACGGCCGGCGGCACGCCACGCTGAACCATTACACCTCCGACGAGGAGATCTCGGAGCCGATCCACCCTGAATTGGAGAAGCAGTGACCTACGTCGTCGGGTACGGGCCGCACAACAACGATCGCAGCGCGATCGAGCTCGCATGTCAGCTCGCCCGCTCGGTGCCCGGCGACGTGCGCGCGATCTCCGTGGTTCCGCAGGGATGGGGAACACCGGCGGCGGGTGGAACCGACCGCGAGTTCGAGGCGTGGGCCGCAGGAGAGGGCGAGCTCAGCGCCGCCGAGGCGCGCGACGATCTGGCTCAACACCCGACCATCGAAGGCTCCGCCGTCTGGGTGAGCGACCGATCGGTACCACACGCCCTGCTGGAGGAGGCGGCCCGGTCCGATGCCTGGATGCTCGTCGTCGGCTCCAGCAGCGACGCCGAACCCGGCCGCATCCGACTCAGTTCCAAGACCGACCGTCTGGTGCACTCGTCACCCGTCCCGGTGGCGATCGCTCCTCGCAGCTACCGCACCGATCGCCCCGTGACTCGGGTGACCGTGGGATTCCGCGACGATGACGCGAGTTGGTCCCTGCTGGCCCGCGTCGCCGACATCTGCCATCGGGCTTCGGCACACCTCCGCGTGGCCACGTTCGTCGTCGCACCACCGCGCCGACCGGTCACGGCCCGTTCGAGTCACACCGAGACCCAGGTGATCGACCTGTGGAAGGCCCAGGCCGCGAATGCCCAGCGCGAGGCGAAGACGTACCTCGACTCGCAGGGGTTCGACGAGTCCTCGCTCGAGTTCGCGATCGCCGAGGGGCCCGACTGGGCGCGGGCGATCAGGATGCTCGACTGGGAGGACGGCGACATCCTCGCCATCGGCTCGTCGGCGACGCATCCGGTGGCTCGTGTGTTCCTCGGATCGAGCGCGACCAAGATCATCCGGTACGCGCCCGTACCTGTGGTCGCGGTCCCCGGCGCGGCGACGGAAGGCCGAGCATGACCGCCGCGGCGCTGGCCGAGCAGCTTCGGCGCGTGCTCCCGACGGACAGCTTCGAAAGCCGGGAGCCACGCGACGTCACGGGGGCGCTCACCGCGCTGACGGCACTCGCGGACGACCGGCGTCCCGGCGAGGCTCGCGTAGCCGTGTACACGCCGACACTCACCGAGAACGGGTGGACGTCGCGCCGCACGATCGTGCAGATCTGCACCGACGACTCACCCTTCCTCGTGGACTCGGTCACCGCGGCCATCGCCGACGCGGGCCTCACCGTCCACCTGCTCCTGCATCCGATCCTCTCGGCCGGCCGCGACGCCGAGGGGCGCCTTCTGGCGATCGGCACCGACGACGGCCCGCGCGAGTCGTGGATGCACATCGAGACGGACCGCATCCCGACGGGCGAGCAGCGCGCGGCGCTGCAGGCGCGCATCGGGTCCGTACTCGCCGACGTGCGCGCAGCGGTGGACGGCTGGAGCGCCATGCGGCGCACCTGTCTCGGCATCGTCGCCGAACTGCGCACCTCCCCTCCGATCGGGGTGGCGGCGGAAGCGGTCGCCAGCACCGTCGAGTTCCTCACCTGGCTCGCCGACGACCACTTCACCTTCCTCGGCTATCGCGAGTACGCGCTCGACGTGGTCGACGGCGAGGATGTGCTGTCTCCCATCCCGGGCAGCGGACTCGGCATCCTCCGCGATGCGCCCATCCGGGTCGCGCATCTCCGACCCGAAGCCCGGGCGACAGCGCGAGCCCCCCGGCTGCTCACCATCACGAAGGCGAACTCCCGCGCGACGGTGCATCGGGCGGTGTACCTCGACTACGTGGGAGTGCGCACGTTCGACGAGGTCGGAAACGTCACCGGCGAGCGTCGCCTCATCGGGCTGTTCACCTCGACGGCCTACGCATCGTCCGTCCTGATGCTCCCCGTCATCGCGGCCAAGGTGAGCGCCGTGCTGGAGGCTTCCGGACACGCGCCCGGTTCGCACTCCGCGAAGAACCTGCTGCAGATCCTCGAGGACTACCCGCGTGACGAGCTGTTCCAGGACTCGCCCGAACACCTGCTCGACGTCACGACGCAGGTCAGCAAGCTCCAGGAGCGGCGGGGTTCACAGGTGTTCGTCCGCAGTGACGAGTTCGGCCGCTTCGTATCGGCACTCGTGTTCATGCCGCGCGATCGGTACAACACGCCCGTCCGACTGCGCGTGGAGTCCCTGCTCACCGAGGCCTATGGCGCCGAGTTCATCGAGCACACCGCGAAGGTCGGGGATTCGCCGCTGGCCCAATTGCACTGCACGCTGCGGATGCCGCGGGGCGTCGACATCCCTCCGGTCGATGTCGCGGAGCTCAACGCCGGCCTCGAAGCCGCGATCCGCACGTGGGACTCCGAGTTCGTCGACGCCCTGCACCGCGTGCACGACGAAGAGGTGGCTGCAGGGCTGTTCACCCGATACGGCGCCGCGTTCCCGGAGTCGTACAAGGACTCCACGACACCTGACGAGGCGGTCGCCGATGTCGGCCGCATCGAGCGGCTGGACGACTCCGGCGGAATCGCGGTGCACCTGTACGCGGCGGGCGACGATCCCCACCTGCGGTTCCTCAGGGTCGTGAGCACCGCCTCGCGGCCGCTCACGGAGGTGCTGCCGATGCTCACCGCGCTCGGCGTCCAGGTGATCGACGATCGCCCCCAGGATGTGACCCTCATGGACGGCTCGACGAGGCACATCTCCGACTTCGCCCTGAGCCTGCATGACGCCGAGATGTGGGGCGACGACGCCCGTGCAGCGGCGTTCGAGCGGGCATTCCTCGCGATCTGGTCGGGCGCCGCCGAGGGTGACCGCCTCAACTCGCTCGTCCTGCAGGCGGGCGTGGACTGGCGTGACGTCGTCATCCTGCGTGCGATCGGCGCCTACCTGCGACAGATCGGCTCCGCCTTCTCGATGGAGTACATCGACCAGGCGCTCACCGCGAACCCGACGCTCGCGGCGGGCCTCGTCCGCGTGTTCGGGGCCAGGTTCGACCCCGACAGGGCCGACGGCGGCACCGGCTACGAGCAGGTCCGCGACGAGCTGCTGCGCGCGCTGGACGATGTCCCCAGCCTCGACCACGACCGCATCCTCCGCGCCTTCGTCGGCACGATCGATGCGACGGTGCGCACGAACTTCTACCAGCGCGACGTCGAGGGCCTCCCCAAGTCGTGGGTGTCGATGAAGCTCGAGAGCAAGCGCGTCCCGAACCTGCCCAAACCGCAGCCCATGGCTGAGATCTGGGTCTACTCGCCCGAGGTCGAGGGTGTGCATCTGCGCTTCGGGAGGGTCGCCCGCGGGGGCCTGCGGTGGAGCGACCGACGCGAGGACTTCCGCACCGAAGTGCTCGGGCTCGTCAAGGCGCAGATGGTGAAGAACGCCGTGATCGTGCCGACGGGCTCGAAGGGCGGTTTCGTCGGCAAGCGGCTGCCCGACCCCGCGGTCGACCGGAGCGCCTGGTTCGAAGCCGGCACGTCCGCGTACCGCCTGTTCATCCGCGGGCTCCTCGACATCACCGACAACCGCACTGCCGCGGGGATCGTGCCGCCGCAGCGAGTCGTGCGCCACGACGGCGACGACCCGTACCTCGTGGTCGCCGCCGACAAGGGGACCGCAACGTTCTCCGACATCGCGAACGGCGTGTCGCAGGAGTACGACTTCTGGCTCGACGACGCGTTCGCCTCGGGCGGGTCGGCCGGCTACGACCACAAGGCCATGGGGATCACCGCACGCGGAGCGTGGGAGTCGGTGAAGCGGCACTTCCGCGAACTCGGCCTCGACACGCAGGCCGAGGACTTCACGGTCGTCGGCATCGGCGACATGTCGGGCGACGTGTTCGGAAACGGGATGCTGCTCTCGGAGCACATCCGACTCGTCGCCGCCTTCGACCACCGTCATGTGTTCGTCGACCCGGAGCCCGACTCCGCCGCCTCCTTCGGAGAGCGCACGCGCCTGTTCCACCTGCCGGGGTCGTCGTGGGCCGACTACGACGCGGCGCTCATCTCCACGGGCGGTGGAGTGTTCCCGCTCAGCGCGAAGTCGATCCCGGTGTCGCCGCAGATGCGCGCGGCGCTCGGGCTCGACGACCGGGTGGAGGCGCTCACGCCGAACGAGCTGAAGCGGGCCGTGCTCCTGGCCCCGGTCGACCTGCTGTGGAACGGCGGCATCGGCACGTACGTCAAGGCCTCGACCGAGACCAATGCCGAGATCGGCGACCGGGCGAACGACGCGATCAGGGTCGATGGCGTCCAGCTGCGCGCTCGCGTGGTCGGCGAGGGCGGCAACCTCGGGGCGAGTCAGCGCGGACGCATCGAAGCGGCGCGCGCCGGCAGGCAGATCAACACCGATGCCATCGACAACTCCGCCGGCGTGGGCATCTCGGACCGCGAGGTGAACATCAAGATCCTCCTCGGCGAGGTCATCCGCGCTGGCGACCTGACGATCGACGACCGCAACGCCCTGCTGGTGTCGATGACCGACGAGGTGGCCGCGCAGGTGCTGCGCGACAACTACGAGCAGAACGTGCTGCTCGGAAACTCCCGTGCGAACGCGGCCGTCATGCTGCCCGTGCACGAACGGCTGATGGAGGCCCTCGAGGCGCGCGGGGAGTTGGATCGCGAGATCGAGTTCCTGCCCGACCGCACCGACGTCGCCGAGCGCATCCAGCGGGGCGACGGGCTGAGCCGCCCGGAGTTCGCGGTCATGGTCGCGTATGCGAAGCTCGCGCTCAAGTCCGACCTCGCCGCGACCGACCTCGCCGACGATCCGTGGTTCGGCGGGACGCTCGCCGAGTACTTCCCGACCGAGCTGCGGGAGCGCTTCTCGGCGTACCTCGACCGGCATCCGCTGCGCCGGGAGATCATCATCAACGCGGTCGCGAACTCGATGGTCAACCGCGGCGGGATCACGTTCGCCGACCGCGCCGCCGCCGAGACTGGGGCCACCACCGAGCAGATCGCCCGGGCGTACGTCGCTGCTCGCGAGATCTTCGACCTGCGCGGATTCGTGGTCGCGGTCGAGGCCACCGACACCCTCGTCGACACGAGCACGCAGTCCACGCTGTACCTCGACTTCCGGCGATTGCTCGATCGGGCCGCCCGGTGGTTCGTGCAGCGCCGGTCCGACCGGGTGGACATCGGGGCCGAGATCACGAGGTTCGCGGGTCCGGTCGCGATCCTCTCGGACCGGCTCGCCGAGTTCTTCCGCGGTGAGGAGGCCGACCAGTTCGCGAACCGCAAGGCTGCGCTGCATGCCGCTGGGGTTCCCGAGGACCTGGCGCACCGCGGAGCGCGCCTGCTCGAGGCGCTGCGCCTGCTCGATGTCGTCGAGCTCGCGCAGGCTCGAGGGTGGGACCTGGGCGAGGTCGCTCGCACCTACTTCCTGCTCTCGGGCGAGATCCGGTTCGACGACCTGCTGACCAGCGTCTCGGGGCTTCCGCAGGAGGGCCGCTGGCAGTCGATGGCGCGCGCTTCGCTGCGCGATGACCTCTACGCCGTGCTCGTCGAGCTCACCGCCTCGGTGTTGTCGCACGCGGGTGACGTGGAGCTCGAGCAGAGGTTCGCACGGTGGCTCGAGGGGGGAGGCATCCCCGCGAAGCGCGCGGTCGATGCCCTCGCCGCGGCGAGCACCGTGACGGACCCCGACATCGCCGTGCTGTCGGTCGCCCTCCGACAGTTGCGATCGCTGGTCCGTTGACGGTGGAGGTGTCTGTGAAACCCGATCAACCTCGCCTGCGACGGGCAGTTGACCACCTCGAATGACTGACCCGATTCCCTACGAGAACGGATGTCGAGGCATCGACTCTTCTGGGGACAGCTGGGATCGGGCGCCGACGAGAAATGGCGCCGACATAGTCTGAGTACGGTCCGGTGAAGACGCGTTGCGCGATCAAGGAGAGCGGCGAGATGAGACCAATTCGATACTCGATCAACGTCACACTCGATGGCTGCGTCCATCACGAGGCAGGGCTTCCCCCTGACGAGGAGTCGATGCGCTACTGGACCGCTGAGATGGAGCGAGCCGATGCCCAGCTCTTCGGCCGGGTGACCTACGAGATGATGGAGTCGGCGTGGCGACGGCCGGCCACGGGCGCGTGGCCCGACTGGATGCGTGCGTGGGAGATCCCGTTCGCCGAGGCCATCGACCGGACGAAGAAGTACGTCGTGTCGAGCACGCTGAGCGGGGTCGATTGGAATGCCGAGCTGGTGCGAGGCGACCTGGGGCAAGCGGTTCAGCGGCTCAAGCAGGAGCCGGGCGAGGGCCTGTCCGTGGGTGGCGTGACGCTCCCCCTGGCCTTGGCGGATCTGGGACTGATCGACGAGTACGTGTTCGTCGTGCAGCCGGTGCTCGCCGGACACGGGCCGACCTTGCTCGCCGGTCTGCGCGAGCGCATGCAGCTCGAGCTCGTGGATCGCCATGAGTTCCGCTCGGGGGTGGTCGCCCAGCGTTACCGGCCCTCGGGAGCAACCGCGTGACGTGACGAGTCCTGGCGCGTTGGCCGCCGCCTCGCGACGAAACGACCGCACCGTCGAGGCTACCGGCTGGGCCGCGAAGACCTCGCATCATTGGTACATAGGCTGGTCGGGGCGGCAGGGACGCCGCGCGTCGGCGGGAGGTCGGATGCTCGAGGTGCTGGCGACGTTGCCGGGGCTGGCTGACAAGCACCCCTTCCACGGCCGGCGGCTGCGCGCGATTCGCAGCCGCGTCTACCGCAGAATCGTCGACCTGCGCGCCGAGGTCGTACGCTCGCCCGAGCCGATCCCCTTCGCGGATCTCGACCGTAGCGCTTTCGCTCCGATGCGCGCCGGCGCCCGCTTCGGCCGGCCGCTCGAATGCGCGTGGCTGCACATCACGGGCGACGTGCCGGCGGAGACTGCAGATCCCGTCGTCATGCTCGGCATCCGCGGCGAGGGTCTCGTCTACTCCTCCGACGGAGCGATGCTCGACTCGATCAGCACCGTGTGGACGCAGGGCGATCTGCCGCATAGCGGCGGAAAGTTCCGGCCCGTCCCTCACGCCGACCTGTCGGCGGGCCTGGTCGACCTCTACGCCGACGTCGCGTTCAACGGCTTCCTGTTCCTCGGCGTCGGGCGCGGCGTGTACTTCGGTGCCCACCTCGCCGAGCGCGACGACGACGCCTTCGGGCTCTACTACGACTACCTCGCCCTGTTCGTCCTGGCCGTGTCGACCGATGACTCCCGGCTCGCGGCCGACCTGCACGCCGCGCTCGGCGGGGCGTACTCGCGTTTCGCCGAGGGTGACACTCGAGCCGCCCGCGCGCGTCTTGCGGAGGAGCTCTCGAAGCCGTCCACGAGCGCGTTCACGTACAGCGCCGTCGGGCACGGCCACCTCGACATGGCGTGGGTATGGCCCATCCGCGAGACCAAGCGCAAGGCCGCGCGCACCTTCCTCAAGGCGCTGGACTCCATCGACCGGTACGACGACTTCATCTACGGAACGAGCCAGCCGCAGCAGCTGCAGTGGACGAATGAGCGGCATCCCGAGCTGTTCGAACGGCTGAAGGATGCCGTGAGGAAGGGCCGCATCGAACTGCAGGGCTCGTTCTGGGTCGAACCCGACACGAATCTGCCCAGCGGGGAGTCGCTGATCCGCCAGGCCCTGGTCGGGAGACGATTCCTGAAGCACGAGTTCGGACTCGGCGACGAGGACCTGCGGCTGTGCTGGCTGCCCGACACCTTCGGCTACAGCGGCAACCTCCCGCAGATCCTTCGCGGCTGCGGCATGGACTGGTTGCAGACCATCAAGCTGTCGTGGAACAGGGTCAACGTGTTCCCGCACCGCACGTTCCACTGGGAGGGCATCGACGGGTCTTCGGTGCTCGTCCACATGCCGCCGGAAGGCGACTACAACAGCCGTGCCGCGGCCGACGGCCTGCTCAAGGGGATGGTCCAGTACCCCGAGCGCGATCTGGGGACGGCACTGCTGGTGTACGGCGCCGGCGACGGCGGAGGCGGACCCGGGGAAGTGCACCACGAGCTGCTCCGGCGCGAGGGGTCGCTGCGTGGACTTCCGAAGGTGGAGAAGTCCCCGGCATCCGCGTTCTTCCGCGCTCTCGAGCAGCGCGACATCCCCCAACGGCACTCCGGCGAGCTCTACCTGGAAGCCCATCAGGGTACGTACACCACGATCGGACACACCAAGCGGCACAACCGCATCGCCGAACGCAAGCTGCACGAGGTCGAGGCGCTCGCCGCCCTGGCGGGCGCCGACGTGAACGCCGAGCTCGAGCCGCTGTGGCGCGACGTGCTGCTGAACCAGTTCCACGACATCCTTCCCGGCTCGTCCATCGAGCGCGTCAACCGCGAAGCGCGCGAGTCGTACGCCGAGGTCGAACAGGAGCTCGACCGTATCGGTGCGCGACTGACGGACGACCTGCCCCGCGGCGACGCGGGCCCGTCGGCGATCAACCTCACCTCATTCCGCCGGCACGACCACGTGCACGTCGACGGACGGTGGTGGTCGGCCGACATCGGCCCGTATGCTGCCGCCCACCTGCAGCCGGTCGGCACGTTCCCCGACCTTTCGCACACCGCCGATGCGATCTCGAACGGCCTGCTCACGGTGCGCTTCGACACCAGCGGCGAGCTCGTCTCGTGCGTCGACTCCGCAGGCATCGAGCACGTGGCCGGCTCCTTCAACCGCCTCGCAGTGTACGGAGACCCCTACCAGTTCCCGTGGGACGCGTGGGACATCGACCCTGGCTACGTCGACACGAAGCCGAAGGTGCTCGCGGTCACCTCTCACCGCACGTCGATCGACGGGCCGTTCGTGATCCGCCACCACGAGTACCGCGCGGCGAAGGTGACCGTGCGTCAGCGCATCGTGCTCGAGGCGGGCAGTCCCATCATTCGGTTCGAGACGCACGCCGAGTGGCATGAGAGACACCGCATGCTGCGCGCCGAGTTCCGCCCGCATCACTACGGCGGCCAGGCGCTGTGCGAAATCCAGTTCGGGCATATCGCACGCCCCACGACTGAGCGGGACGCCATGGAGAAGGCGCAGTTCGAGATCTGCGCACACAAGTGGATCGCGACCGTGGCGGATGCCGGAGGCTTCGCCCTTCTCAATGATTCCAAGTACGGGCATCGGGCGAAGAACGGGCTCATCAGCCTCAACCTGCTGCGGGCGCCGACGTTCCCCGACCAGACCGCCGACCGGGGCATCCACGAGTTCACGTACGCGTTCATGCCGTTCGCACCTGGTGATCTGGCCGCCGTCGTGCGCGAGGCCTATCGCCTCAACAATCCGCTGCTGCCCGCCGACGGCGTGGTCTTCGGCAGTGCCGTTTCGGCCGACGACCCGGGGGTGGTGGTCGAGACGGTCAAACCTGCCGAGGACGGCTCGGGCGTGATCGTGCGGCTGTACGAGAGCCTGGGGCTGCCGACCCAGACGGCGCTGCGAACCGGCATCCCGCATGCGCGCGCTGTCGAAACCGACCTCATCGAGCGACGCCTCGGATCGGCGGATCTCGCCCAGCTGAGCTTCCGCCCGTTCGAGATCAAGACGATCCTGCTGGAACGCACATGAGCGTCGCCGCCACCGAAGCGAAGATCCCAAGCCGCCGCACGCAGCGGATCTCGATCGTCGTGGCCGGGTTCGGCCAGAACCTCGTCCTCACGACGGTCACGACGTTCATCCTCGTCTACCTGTTGCAGTACGCCCGACTCAGCACCGAGGGCATCGCGGTCGTGACCGCCGTCATCACGGTCGCGAAGATCTTCGACGCGATCAACGACCCGGTGATGGGCAGCCTGGTCGACATGACCCGCACGCGCTGGGGCAAGCTGCGGCCGTACATTCTCTTCTCCGCCCTGCCGGTCGCGGTGTTCTCGACGTTGCTGTTCACCGTGCCGGACGTGTCCGAGACGGGCAAGCTTGTCTTCTTCGCCGTCTGCTATGTCTTGTGGGGCATCGCCTACACGGCGTGCGACGTGCCGTTCTGGGGGCTCATCGGATCGGCGTTCTCCGAACCCGAGTACCGCATGCGGGTGATCTCCAACGTGCGTGCGTTCGGCGGGATCGCGCTCGGGCTGGCGACGCTCGGGATGCCGTGGCTCGCCCTGCTGCTCAGCTCGGACGACCAGACCACCGGCACCGGATGGTCGCTGGCGGTGGGTGTCGTTTCGGTCCTGGGCATGGGCCTCTTTCTACTGGCGTTCACCAACACACGCGAGCGGTACCGCCCCGGAGTGCAGTATCGCCTCACGTTCCGGCAGCTGTTCGGCACGCTGCTGCGGAACACACCGCTGCTCATGGTGCTGATCGGGTCGGTGCTCGGCTTCGGCCGTTACATCGTGCAGGTCGGCGGCGCGGTGTTCGTCGTGATCGCCTACGACAGCGAGGGGGCGTTCACCCTCATCGGCGCAGCGATCATCATCGGCATGGTGCTGGCATCGTTCCTCACGCCGCTGCTGCTCAAGCGTATGTCGGCGAAGACCCTCGCGATCGGCAGCTCGGTGATCGGCGCGGCGCTGTTTGCGGCGATGTTCCTCGCCGGGTTCGAGAACATCGCCGTGCTGCTGGTGTTCATCTTCCTCACGGGGATGACCCTCGGCATCTTCCTCGTCGTGCAGGCGACGATGATCGCCGACGCCGTGGACGACATCGAGCGCAGAACCGGGGTGCGCAACGACGGCATCTCGTTCTCGACGCTCACCTTCGTGTCCCAGACCATGGCCGCACTGGCGGTGCTCGTCTTCGGCACATTCGTCGTGCTCGCCGGTTACGAGGCCGGCGTGACCGTGACCCCCGAGATGCAGTGGACCGTCTTCGTGTCGCTCACGCTCGTACCCGCCGTCAGCTGCCTGGTGTCGGCGATCCCGTTCGTGTTCTACCGGCTCGGTCGCTGAGTCGCACCCGGTACACGAAAACCCCCGGAAGACCGGGGGTTCCTGTTGTAGCGAGGGCGGGACTCGAACCCGCGACACCACGATTATGAGCCGTGTGCTCGTATCCCTCCCACAATGCCATCCTGATCGTGGCCAAGAATGGCGAAAACTCGGCCGTCGTGCATCACGCTGACCTCGAGTCGCTCACGGTCCCAGGGACTCGAGTGTGGTCAAAATGTGGTCACAGCGGGCTGGAGTGCAATGTCCAGAGATGTGCAACTGTCAGAGGCCCACGTCAGGATGAGCTTAGGTCGAGGTGCGGAGGTCCGATGACCGAGGGAACCATGGTGGCCATCGGTGTGGCACTCATAGCGTCGGCCACGACCTTGGCTATCAATTGGTCAAGTCTGAGAAGTGATCACGCGGGTCTGAAGCGGATTGTCCTTCTCAATCATGCCCTCGGCGAAATGCATGATGATAGCCCGGGGAAAGAGGGACTTCGCCAGGTTCGGGAGGCTCTTGCCCAGAGAATCGCCGTCCGCATGCTGCCTGGTGCCGGCTGGCCTCAGGAACTCAAAGCCGCCGCCCGCGTCCTGACCGTCTTGTCCATCTTGCTGATCTTGACGGCTCTAGCCGTGAGCCTCTCAGCTGGGTCAGCGTTCGTGGTGAGTTGGCTGACGATCTTCGCGGCGGCCGCAACCGTCGGCGCCAGATTCTGCCTGTTCTTGCGCGAGAATCTAATCGTGAAGGACCTACGTCGGTCAGCTGCCGGTCGGCCTGGCAACGAGTTGCCTCGCCCGCCGATGCCGGCCCCTACCAGTGGAATTTGAACCCGCGCTCTAACCCCGTGTTTCGGGCCATCCATTGCCCGGATCCCCGGAATCTCGGGGTTTCTTGAATCACCGTGATCATGACGGACTCAACTGATTCAGGCTGGACTCTGGGCAAAGTGTGGGCACGCCCGGTGATGCTACTTGCCGCCTTCACGGGGCTAGATCCTTGCCGTCGATGGCGGAACTGGGTTGTCCAGTTTTCTGACGCAAGGCGAGGCCTCCTGCCGGCGTGGACTCACGTTCGAGGTTGAACCTGCAGCCCATGCTTGGTCCTCGCTCGACGACAACCGATGGTTGACTAATGTTCGACATGTGAATAACGTTGTTGAAATGTCGCACCAATTGCCGGATCCGAACCGAGACAAGTACCCCGCATGGTCGCTCTCAGACCGTCTCAGGAAGGCGCGCGAGGAAGCCGGGCTCGAGCAGGGAGAGCTCGCAGAACTCGCGGGCCTGTCTCGGGCGACGATCTCCGCGGCGGAGAACGGTCATCGGCGTCCCGCAAAAGCGACGATCGCCATGTGGGCATTGGCCACGGGCGTAAGCCGCGACTGGCTCTCCGGCGTGACTGGTACGAACCTCGACCCCGCAACCGCGCTCGATATGATGCGACTCACCGCACTCACCGCTGTGATCACGGCGAGCGGCCGTCCAGAGGCGGCTGGGTATGAAGAAGCCGAAGCGGTTCTGTCGGCGGTTGCCGAGCGCGAAAAACTCGTTCAGCGGAGCGGCCGCTGGGTGGCCTCCAGCAAGATTGACCATCCGGAAGTTGAAGCCTGGTGCCTGAAGTATCGGCCCTCCACCGCTGACGCTCTGGCCGCCGCGCGCAAAGCCTCGGCGTCTCAGGTCCAGCCATGAAGGACCAATTCCGCAGCTACTATCCGCCGACCGACGAGGACGTCCGCCGCGTGAACCACCTCTGGACAGTCGACTTTGGTTACCCATTTAGTTAAATCATTTGACACTTTACTTGGACGGTCTTAGAGTGTCAGCATGCATAGAGTTCAGCTGACCCAATGGGACGAAGGTTGGCTCGTTGACGTCGACGGCCGAGACCGGTTTGTCTACAAACGCCTGACGGACGCGATCCGACGCGCCAACGACGTCATCAGTCAATCGACGCCCGCGAGACAGTTCCCCGCAGTTGCGTGGGAGTTCACGGACGAATTCATGCAGGAGGCTCTCGCGATTGCGAGGGAGCGCGCGGATGTCGCGCGGCGCGAGGGCGAGGTGGCGCGTAAGACAAACGAGGCAATCGTCCGGCTCGCCAAGGAGGGCTTGTCGAACAACGACATAGCTGTAGTGCTGGGGATCACTTCGGCTCGTGTCTCCCAGATTGTGCAGGACACCGCGGAATGGCTGTGGGGAGCCGACGACCCGAACGGCGAGGTTCAACTCGTCAAGCTGCGGTTCGGGAAGGGATGGCGCGCCGGAAAAGGCCGAGGACCCTTGCCACCCACACTCGAGTACGGTGGCGAGACGTACGTGCCTTCGGGTGGAGCCAGTTCGGTTGGCGGCCAGCCCTGGAAGCACACCTACGTGCCGAAGGAAGACTGAACGTGCGCGTGACACGAGATGACCTCGAGGACGACGATCTCAAGATCGTTGTTGTGCTCGCCGACAGTCGGAGCGTTGAGCTGGGCCTTCTCCTTCGCTCGACGGCATCTGAGCTCGGCATGCTGCTGCTTCAAGCCATGTCGGAGTCAAGCAGGAACGAATGGGCCGTCCCCAACCTGGCTGCGTACGCGACCAGCAGCATCCACCAGGCCAACCGCGAGACGAGTCGTCGCAACGCAGATTTCCGAGGGCTCATCGGCGAGCTCTTCGCGGATGGCTTCTCGTGGCTCATTTCCAACGGTCTGGTGGGGCCGGCTTCCGAGAATTCTGGCAGCGGATCGGAGTGGGCGATCACCACCGCGGGCAAGCTCGCTCTCGTGCAAGGCTCCGCCGAGCATGTCCAGGCCACGCGGAGGCTCCACGTCGACCTGCATCCAGAACTGGAGCAAACAGCGCGCGTGAACTTTGAGCGCGGCGACTATGAGATTGCGGTCTTTGCCGCTATGAAGGCTGTGGAGGTGGCGCTGCGCAGCGCGACGGGTGCCAGTTCGAGCACATACGGTGTCGATCTGGCAAAGGGGCTCCGACCTGGCGGTCCGTTCGAAATCGGAGGTGACGGGACCTCTGCTGAGATCGAGGCCTATCCCATGCTGTACCGCGGGGCCCTCGGCGCTTTCAAGAACCCCACGAGCCATCGTGTCGTCGAATTCGACGATCCGGTGGAGGCCGCGGATATCGTCCATCTTGCGGACTTACTGCTGCGCATCCTTGATCGAGAGCGTCGGCGTCGCGGCATCACCGAGGGAGTTTAAGCTGGGCGACCAGGCGGGTTTGAGCCTTATAGCGTCGGTACACCCTATGCTTCAGACGAATCAAGATTGGAGTTTGAATGGGTTGGCTCAGACGGCTCTTCAGGCGGCACGACGGCCTCATTCCGGTGAACGAGGTCTTTACGCCGGGATCGCCGGCAAAGCGTCTTTTCGTCGAGCGGACAAGAGAAGAGAAGCGGCTCAAGAGCGCCCTTAGTTCGGCCGGAATGCAGGTGATTCTTTTCGGAGAGTCCGGTGCCGGCAAATCAAGCCTCGCCGAGAAGGTTCTGGGCGAATTGAAGCGCAGGTACGTCGTCACCCGATGCACTTCAAAGACGACCTTTGAGCAATTGATGGACTCCGGGTTCGACGAACTCGCATCCTTCACCACCGTCGAGAAGCGAACGAGCACCGACGTCGAACTTGGGGGCTCCACCACCTTGGGCGGGGGCAAGCTACCTGCGAGTCTCGGCGCGAAGGCGTCCTACAGGGCTGGGGAAGGTGAAACCGCTCGCCGAGTGGTCGATCCTCAGACCAGCCCAGCTGCACTCGCCAAGAGGTTCAAGAGCCGTGACTGCTCTTGGCTCATTGAGGATTTTCACAAGGTCCCCCAAGAGGTGCGAGATGGCTTCGCCGACGTACTCAAGATCTTTTCCGATACCGCTCACCCACGCACCGCAATCATCGTTCTCGGGGCACGTGAGACCAGCGACGACGTCGTCAACCTGCCCAGCGCAAACGTCACGAATAGAGTCGCACCTATCGAGCTCCGTCCGCTGACCGATACTGAGCTCGGGGAGCTTCTCGACGAAGGCGGCCGGCTCCTGAACGTCGACTTCAGCGAAGTAAGGGCGGACATCATTGCATCGTCGGCGGGCGTGGCCAGTGTCACCCACGGTCTCGCAAAAGCCTGCCTCGACCAGCTCGACATCGAGGTCAAGCAAAAGACGCTCTTCAAGGTATCGGCATCCGTGTGGGATGACGCCGCCACGGAGTATGTGGAAACGTACGCGGGTGGCGTGCGTGCTCAATTCACCAAGGCGCTGACCGACAAGGGGACGAAGCAAAGCACATACAAGAACTACAAAGTGGTGGTGAGGGCTCTCGCAAGCTTCCCGGAACACGGTGCAACTCGAGGTGAGTTGCTGACGAAGATACGTGAAGTTCACCCCGATTACCCGGGCGGGAATCTCGATCTCTACCTTAGGAAGCTCGGCGAGGAGCCCAGGGGCGAAATCGTCAGGAAGACTGCTGAAGGCAAGTTCCGATTCGATCGCCCGCTTCAGCTGACCTACGCTCGCACCTGGTTCAAGCTCGGCGAAACGAGTGGTCTCTTCGCTGAAAAGCTCGAGCAATACGTACCAGCAGAGCGCGACACGGAGGTAGAAGGTCTAGACGCATTGATCGAGGAGTACGAGAAGGAGCACGCGAAGGACCACGCGGAGTACTTTGCCTGGCTCGCCGAGAACGGCGACGAGTACCCGGCCCCCCGAACAAGCCGCGATTAGGGCCCATTACTTCCGTTGACCTTCGGCTAGTTGCTTGCTTCGCGCGTAGTCAACGTAGGTGTGCACCCGCTGCTCGTCGGGCGAGGCCTCGTGCTGTGGCGAATTCCGTTCGAGAATGCACGCGCATATATGACAACAGCGATCATCCACATTGCATCCAATGGCTCGCATCCATCTCTCCTTCGGGGGCGCCAGCTTGCTCGACCTCGTCCGGGTGCACCACCGGATCTGGGCGAGGCCCACCTGGACATCGGGCTTGGACAATACTCAGGAGGTAAGGGAGGCCGCTACGGAGTAATTCGGCGCGAGTCCCCTCGACCTTCTACATGGCTCACCTGGTCCTTCTCGGGCGCAGTTGCCGTCGATATTCGGAAGTGCATGGAATTCCGAGCTCGATCTATTCTTCGGCGCGCGATTCAAGCGGATCACTCCCACAGCAGTCAGCAACCCGCGTTGGGGGCATCATGCGGGAGGATCGAGGATATCGACAGACGCCCGTGCGCTGGGCTTGAGGGAGGCACACATGGATCTCATCGAGTTGGGTGCAGTAGTCGCAGATTTCTTTGAGGATGGTAAAGGTCCGTCGCATGACCAACTAGACCAGGCGTTCCGCCGCACCGAGCTCAGCGACGGAGATCCTGGACCGGGAGGGCGTGCACGGGGTGGCGGGCCCGTGGGTAAGGTGAAGCGGGTCCGCGCAGTCTTCGTGTTTGCCACCGACCACAACCCTGCGGGCGGCTTGCAGTTGGCAAAGCAGTTAGTGGCTCTGCTTCGCGCCGATGGCGCGTTCAGCGCGAGCCGTGAATCGTTCGCCGGCGACGGCAAAGTCCTGCGCCTCCGCGAAGCATTCGATCGGCTTGGGTTCACGTTGGATTCGAACGGAGCCCTCAGGCCGAAGGTCATCGACAACCTGGCAGGCACGGAGCTTACCGATGCGCTGCGCAGCTACGTCGACCGCATCAACCTCAATCCGGATGACGCGCCGTTGCAGCTTGGCGCAGGCAAGGACTTGGACGAAGCCGCCGCCCGACATGTTCTCGAGCAAATGACGGGTAGTTATCCTGTCGGCGGGCGCGGTGCGAACTTCCCGTACACACTGACGCAAGCATTCACAGTGATTGGTTATGCGGTCCCGCCTGTAGTCGATCTCGATCCAGACCCGCACAGAGCTGTCCAGCAGTGTCTCTTCTTGTTGGCTGTGGAAGCGAACCGGCTCCGAAACGATGCCGGCACGGGCCATGGGCGCCCGTCTGGCCCACGACGGACGCAGCCGCTCACACCCGACGAGGCGCGGCTCGTCGCACGCGCCACTGCTTTGGTCGCTGGGGCGTTACTCGACGCTCTCTAGCCAGAGAAAGTTCCACGGTGTCCGAGATGGTTATCTGCCGCCACCGACTGGTCAGCCAGCGGGCTCTAGAATCGCGGCGTAGTTCAGCTGCGGCGGTGGAGCTGCGACCCCGTGGTCGATAAGAGCTCAGAAGGATAGATCCGAGAATTGGAGTGTTTCGCCGTCGCCAAAGGTTGTGGGTCCTTTACCAATCGGCGGGACAGGCTCCGGCTCCGGCTCCGGCTCGTCTTTCTGCCAGTCGGTTCTGACCGCGACGATCAGTTCCCGGTCCTTCGCGGACTTCATCACTTTCTTGAAAGCCTTGGAACGCCCGGTCGTCGTTCCCACGAAGCCGCGAGTGATTAGCTGGGCGAACGCCGCCCTGCCGAGGTATTTCGTGTTGTCGTAGGTGATTCGGAACCCGCCCCTGGGGCCCGACTTCAGCGTGTCGTCCTCCAATGCGAGACGAAGCCAGTCCGCTGGAACGTGCATCCCTTTGAGCGTCCGATCATCGATCTTGCGTCCAGCGTCGCCTCGAACGAACTTGAACCAGAACGGCGTCTCGAACGCTCTCCAATCTGCAGCCGACTTTGCACGCTCAAGACCGGCTGGCATGAGCGCAAGCTGCTTTACGATCTCGCTTCGCCGGCGATACCCCCACTCGTACTGTGTGACGCCTTCGTCCAAGTTGACTTTCTCGAGCCTCTTGTACTGGACAAAAGTGAAGGCGTCGTGGACCTGATCCCAGTACAAGAGATCCACGCCTAGCTCCTCTTCGATCGGCTTTTTGTTGACCGACATCACGAGAAGTCGTTTCCTCCCCGATGGGTCTTCGAAGACCGCAAGGCTCGCGGCACGTTGCCGACCCGTGAGTTTGCCGTCGAAGCGTTGTAGGTCGAGGGGAAGGAGCTCCTCCTCCAAGTCCTGTTCGTACCCGGCGTTTATCACCGTCTCGAGGAGCGTCTCGTCGTCGCGTTCCGACGGCGGCGACGCGAACACGTCGGGTGGGAGCTCGATGTCCGCCAGTTGAGCGGCGAGTTGGACGGCGTCTCGAGCTTCAACCCGCGACTGCTGCACATTCTCAGCGAATTCTCGTGGCGCCCCCAAGACCGACGCGAGCCACGGGCCGACACTGGTGTCGACTCTTTGGAGATATTCGATCAACCGTCGGCTTGTCGCCAAGTCGAGTGCCCGAGCGTAGTAAGAGTCTGGAACCTCACCAAGGAGAACAGGGCTCGCTTGAAAGTCAGCGAGTGGGATCGGAGTCACTAAACGCAGGATCGGCGCAAGCGTAGCTCGCACGGTCCCGCTCGCAATGCCAGCTACCCCGCGCGTGATCGCAAGCGCGACGATGAACTCTCCCTCACCCAACTCTTCATCACCGACCTGCACGGCGACGCAAACCGATCCGACCACGGGATGTGCTTCCTTAGCGAACGCCTCCGAGATACGAGTCGCGCCGGTATAGGTAATTCGGTTGGCACCCTTCGCGTGGAAGATATACATCGGCGTCTGCGGCAGCTGCGCAGCCACGTTGTCGGTCATTGCGACATCTAATCAGAAGCCTCGCTCGTCTTGGCGGGAGCACAGGCAGTGGACACAGGGGACGCCGTCCGCCTTGGCGGCTAGGGAGGCCCTCACCAAGTCGATTTGGCCATCGGCCGATGTTCAGCGGCCTGCCCGCGTATGCGAGATCGATGTGCAGGTGGTTGCAGGTGTCCTCGAATTCGCGGAGGTTGCGGAGGGAGGGTGATGCCAGCGTCGGCGCGGCATTGCCCCTGGCCGACGCGTCCGCCGGCGGGCATGACCTGCTCGAGCATTGAAATGAGCCGGATCGATTCTGGGTCGGTGCCACTGAGGGTGCGCCCATCGAGGGCGTAAAGGTCGACGGCCTTTCCGCCGCGTCGCCTGGGGTGAGACCTCGGAAGAGGCGATCGCCGTCGTGCAGAAGGGCGTCGCCGCGCACGGTGTCCCGCAGCGGCTGCTCAGCGACAACGGGGCGGCGCTGAACCCGTCGCGCCGTGGCGTGCTGGGACAGCTGGTCACCTACCTGCGCTCGCTCGGAGTCGAGCCGATCACCGGGAAACCGTACAAGCCGACCACGCAGGGCAAGAACGAGAGATTCCACCGGACCCTGTTCCGGTACCTGAACAAGCAGCCCCTCGCCGACGCCCCTCGAGCAGCTCCAGACACAGGTCGACGACTTCGATCGCATCTACAACACCGAACGGCCGCACCAGGCGCTGCCCGGCCGGATCACCCCGCAGAACGCGTGGAACGTGACACCGAAGACCGATCCGCCCCGGCCCGTCACACCGCAGATACCCCCGCCTGCGCCTTCGGAAGAAATCCGGGTCAAGCTGGTCGGGAACACCGGTGCCGTCGAGTTCCGCGGCATCCGATTCGGCATCGGCCGCGCCACCGCCGGCCAACGGGTCTGCGTCATGGACGCCGGGAACACCGTCATGGTCTTCGACCTCCGCGGCACCCTGATCATCGAGCACCCCTGGCCCAAGCCCGGAACCGAACACGTCAGCAACGGCGCCCCCGCGGACCAGCCCCTCGAACCCTCTAACGTCAGCGATGTCCTGATACATCAACTGCCAGAGATGTCCTGATGCAGAACCGTCCAGGCATGTCCTGATACATCACACCGCCGCACTGGTGCGCTCGGCTTTGGCGTGCCCACATTTTGCCCACATTCGAGCGGACTGGATGTACCTGCACGGTGATCAGAATCGCCTCAGTTGCCGCGTATTCATTGGGATTAGTGTTTCTCTCGAGCGATCTGCCGCGGTGCCCGTCGCGACTGAAAATCGAAGGATCTGGGAGCGAGCCCTGGGCTCTCGCTAAACGTCGCGCGAATTCGCTTCGATCCATGCCAGTTGGTCGGGACCGGTCATCAGGATCGAGGACGTCGTCCCGCCACAATGTCGTCTACGACGGTTCTCACATAACCGCGGCGCGCTTCGGGTGTCGCGAGTGTTCGGGGGTGAATTCGCTCCTCGGGTGCAAGCCGTGGAAGCTGTTCACATTCGTGTATGAGTTCGTCGAGACCCATGAGTTCGTCCGTCGCCACCAGATCGAGGTCGCTGATTGCCCATTGCTGGGTGCCAACTGGTGCAGTCGTAGTGACGAGGCGCGCAGCGGTGTCGAGACGATTCCACCCATGCGACTCGAACTGGCTCGTGAGCCAGCGACGCGCCTCCTCGAGGTCGATCTCCCGCCAGTCCCATATCGTGGCCCAAACATCGTCAGGGAGATCCAGCGGCTTCGTGTGCCCGTTCTCGTTGAACGCCTCCGCGATTAACGTTCCGTAGCGAGCCGAACCCGCGGGGTAGGCCGCCCGGCGGGCTTGGATGTCCGCCTCGGATCCGTAGAACGAATGGGTGCGGGCTTGACCGGTAAGGAGTGACACCAGGGAAAGGCCGGCGGGGCTGGCGGCGATCTTGTCCACGACGCGGACAACGGCCTCATCGGTTGGCGTAAGTTGCAAGTACAGGCGTACGCATAATCCCTCGACGCTGCGCCGCGGGCCAAAGAGATCGGGTCCGATCGGCACCTCCTTCATCTGCCCGGCCAGCCACAAGAGCAGCGCGTCCGCATCCTGGGGCGCTTGGGTTTGGTCGAACCTGCTTTCCAGCTTCCGGACGGCCAGGCGCGTGTTGTGACGGAGGGCGGAGGCGATTCGCTCTACGTTGTCGTCCGTCATTCCAACCACAATGGCACGGTAACCAGCGTCAACCACGCTGTCGGGAATGTCGTCGGAAGGAACTTCGAGTGCGAAGTACCGGTCAAAGTAGTCCGGATTCGCGATCTTCTTCACTAGATGTGGTTTCACCAGGGAACGTGTTCGCGCCGCTTACGATCGCGTTGTATCGCGGAAACAGCTTGGCCAGCACACCGCTAACCGCGCCCGATGACCCCGGGACAACCACAGATTCCTTGATGAGCTTCTCCCACGCGTCGGTAAGATCCCGTGGGCTCTTGTCTTTGGCAACGATGGCCGAGAAGACGGATCCGACGTAGCCGGTAAGCGTCTCTTTCTCACGTGGAAGAGCCGCGAAGAATTGCGGGGCCATCACCTTGATCCAGGTGAACAAAAGAAAGTCCGCAGCATCAACCTCCTCCGACAATGCCGGGTACAGAGACTCCACCTGAGCCACGTAGCGCTTCAGCATCCGAGGCGTCCGCATCTGTCCTTGGACATGCATCTGCCAGTTTGTGGCGAATTCGCCTTCTTGGCGCTGGTCCATCTGCAGTCCAATCGAGCGGACCATCTCTTCTAGCGCCGCGTCCGTCAGCGCGTCGATCTGAGATGACCTGAGGGGAGGCACGTCCAGCCGCAGTTGGACCATCTTCTCAAGATAAGCGCCGGCACGATGAGCTTGATCCAGCCCAACCAATCCGGTGCGGCGAAGGACGTCCAGCAGCGTGTCCTCGTCGTATGCGATGAGGTAGTGCACGTACGGAAGACGCCCGACTAGCCTGATCATCTTGAATACGAGCAGCAACTCGTCGGGCGATAAACGGTCCAAGTCATCGAGAATGATAAGTACCGGATGAGCGCTCTCCGAAAGCAGCAGCTTTTCAAGAACCGCCTGTTGCCGTGCAACCGATTGATCGGGACCGATCAGGTCGGCCGCTCCTCGCAACACGCCTGATACATCTACGCCGACGATGCTGCCAGCCACGCCCAACGGAGCGATAGCGCGCCCGAATGATTGGAGCGTCGACCGAATCTTCCTCGCACGCCTCCCGCCAGCCGACGCAACGGCATCGAACAGTGTGCTCAAGAAACCCCACTGGAGCGATGGAAGATCCTGAAAGTACCAAGGGTTAAATTCAACAACCTTCCACGACGGGATTCCGACGGCCTTCCCAGGATCCGACTTCGGCGAGTTCCCCTCCGTTGCAGCCTCCAGTCGAGACGCAACCATGTGAATCAAGCTGGTCTTTCCGGATCCCCACGCGCCCACGAGACCAACCACAGTCGACGCGCGCTGGCGCCGTACTACTCGGAGAGCGTCGACTACTACGTTCGCGAACGCGTCCCGTCCCAAGAGGTCTGGTGCCGCCGCCGAGCCGTCGATCGGGTCATCCGAGAAGCCGCCATTCGAATCCGCCACAAGACGAGTCTGGTCTAGTTCGTCGCGGGGGACGCCGCCGCATCTGGCGCCACCTGGAAACTGAACTTCTTGAGTTCGACCACTTTTACCTCACCGCGCTTGAACAAGGCTGTGTATCCGGTCCGGGCCGCCGAAGTGCCCGCCCACTTAACTTGTCCAGTCTGCAGAAGAACGAACGGCAGCTCGAGGTAGGTGGAGACAGACACCCGAGGGCTGAAGATTCGTCTCTTCACAACGACCTGATCGGTGTATGCCTTGGCGGGCGGGACGATGAGAACAGACGTCTTCGCGTCAGCGATAGCTGACGTGGAGAGAATGATCGCTTCGGTCAGCGGCGCGAGGTTGTTGCCGACGGGGACAGTGGTTACGCGCGCGACGAGCGCTTCTATTCGAGTTCTGAGGGCTGCCACGCGGGTTTTCATGGACGCAAGTGCCGCCCTAGTCTGCAAGTTGGCTTCGTCATCTGAAGTTGAGTCGAACTTGCTCTGGAGGGCTATTGCGGTGTCGGCGAGCTTGTCGTAAGCAGTCAGTAGTTCCTGAAGCGACGCAAGCAACGGTGAATCCTCTGCCACAGGAGAGATCTGATCGCTTGCGACGATAATTCCGTTAATGGATCCGATAAGGCGGCGGGCGATTCTCGCGTGGACGGTAAATTCGGCCGGCTCGCTCACGACGTTCGTCAGCGCTGTGTCCGTCTGAAAGAGCCCAGCCACCTCCGTAACTGCTTGGGCCGCCGCCGCTGCACCACTGGCAATGATGTCCCCGACGCCTGGGATCGTGAGCTTCGTCTTTTCCGGGATCTTCGCCTCGAGCAGCTTCTCGGCATCCTCGCGGACAGCGTCAGCTTGACCCACCAAGGTATTGAACTCGGCCTTCATGGCGTAAAAGGCGATCGCGGACTCCGCCAACTTGGGATTGCTCGTGATGACGATCTTCGGAAACTCGTTCACATTGAGCTGGCCCGACGCCCTTAGGTCAGCGACCAAGGCCTCCGCTGTCTTGTCCAACACGTGTCCAACATTCTCCGACTCGCGGAAAGCGTAGCCATCGGGAACCGTGATTGTGTTGACGGGAATCTGGCTCAGTTTGGGTACGGCGGCTGCAACCTTCGCCGCGAGCGCATCGTATTCCGCTTGCTTTCCCTCGCGTACCTTCTGCTCGTTCGCAAGCCGCGTTGATTCGTTGTCGAGTTTGGACTTCTGTTGGGCGAGTCTCGTCGTCTCAAGCGCAAGCTCCGCCGTGGCCTTCGCCTCCTCGGCTTCGGACTGCGATTTGAGATGAGCGAGTCTTGCCGTCTCTCTATCGTCGGCGGCCTTGCCTTCAGCGATCTGCCGATCGGAAATGGCTTTCGCCAAAGCCTCTGCCGCGGTAAGCCGCTCGAGCTCTTCCTTCGTAGGAGGCGCAGTCTCTGCAGGGGTTGTGCCGTCGTGGGCGCCCATCGAAGATCTCCTTCCACCGAGAGGTCGATCTTGACCTTTCCGAAAGCTACTGTCGCTCCCCCGTTTGCCGATACCCCCACTGAGAGGTCTCTTGTCTGTCTAGCGCGCGATCTTCGCCGCATACTCGTGCATCGTTTCGCCCACGCGATTCGCCCGGAGGGCTGGATAGGCTCTAGGTCGACTAGTGGGAGGACCGTGGCCACCGTTGAGCCCTACACGACGGCACCTGGCAGGCGATATCGAGTTCGCTATCGAAAGCCAGATCATTCACAGACTACATAACGCGGATTTAGAACGAAGAAGGAAGCAGAGCTCTTCTTGGCGAGCGTGGAGCTCAACAACGCATCTGGCACTTATATCGACCCGTCCCAAAGCCGGATCACGATAGGGGTGCTCGGCAGCACCTGGCTCGCCTTCCAGACGCATCTCAAGCCCTCTTCAGTCGCGGTTGTCGAGTCTGCCTGGCGGTTACACGTTGAGCCGGCCTGGGGACGCATCGCCGTCGCCGACGTTCGTCATAGCGATGTGCAGGACTGGGTTGCGCGTCTGGGCGAAGGCGTTCCGGGCAGCATGAAGCCCAAATCTGCAGCTCTGTGCATCGGTGCTACGGAGTCCTGGCCGGGATTCTCGACACCGCGGTTCGAGATCGCCGTATTCCGTCCAATCCAGCGCGAGGCGTCGGGCTACCACGAAAGGTGAGCAGAGAGCACATCTATCTGACGCATCAGCAGGTTGATCTCCTGGCGCGATCGTCTGGACCTAACGCGACGCTGATCCGCGTCCTCGCGTATACGGGCCTGCGATGGGGTGAGGTCAGCGGCCTCCGCGTTGGCGATGTGGACCTAAGTCGTCGGAGGCTCTCAGTGAGCGTGAACGCCGTCCTTGTCGGTGGGAAAGTAGTGATCGGAACTCCGAAAACCCACAAGCGACGCGTCGTGCCGTTTCCCCGTTTCATGGTCGCTTCCTTGGCGGAACTCTGCGCGGGCCGAGGAGACGAGACGGCTCGGTGCTGTTCTCCGACCGATCAGGCGGCCACCTCACGACCCCTACCGTCCGAGCGAACTCGTGGTTCGACCAAGCGCTCGATGGCGCCGGCCTCGAGCGGATGACCATCCACGACTTACGTCACACCGCTGCCAGCCTGGCGGTTTCGGCTGGCGCGAATGTTAAGGCTGTTCAGCGAATGCTTGGCCATGCGTCCGCGGCGATGACCCTCGACACCTACTCCGATCTATTCGACGACGACCTTGACGCTGTCGCGGTCCGCCTCGACGAAGCGGCGGCACGAGCGGGCGTTCTGCACTAACCGAAGCGACACTCTCGATGTCGCGCATTGGATCACGTACGAGCCGCCCTGGTCACCCCACTTCGTACCGGATGTGGTCAAAATGTGGTCATGCGAGAACGTCATGCTCAAGTACGGTCGCCCCGAATGGAGTGAGATCCGCGAGATTCTGCTGTTGTAGCGAGGGCGGGACTCGAACCCGCGACACCACGATTATGAGCCGTGTGCTCTAACCACCTGAGCTACCCCGCCGCGAGGCCTCGCCGGCGATGCCGGGAGAACCAGAGCCCCGAGTCAGGATTGAACTGACGACCCCTTCCTTACCATGGAAGTGCTCTACCACTGAGCTATCGGGGCGTGTGCCGAACTCGGCAACCGTACGAGGATATCACCTCACGGGGCGTGCTCCGAATCGGCCGGACCCGGGGAACGGGCTCGGTCGAGAACGCCTCCGCGCACCGTTTCCGAACCGTGATCCGGCGAGAACAGGCCCGCCCGCGCCGGCCTGTTATCGTCCGATCGTGCGCGTCGTCTCCAGCCTCCTCATCGCCGCCGTCAGCCTTGTCGCGATCACCGGTTGCGCGGCGTCGCAGGCCGCTCCGTCGACTCCGACCGAGTCGACCGCGGCCTCGCCCACCGCAACCTCGACGCCGGCACCTGAGCCGGCATCCGACCCCGTCGCCGACCCGGCGGATCCGTCCACCTGGCTGGTCGACGCAGAGGGTGTCGGGCCGGTGCGCCTCGGCATGACGCTCGACGAGGCGGTCGCAGCGATGCCCGGTTATGCCGTGAGCACCTGCCCGAATCCCGCCGTGCGGTTCCTCGACGCCGTGGATGCCGCGGGGGCCAGTCTCGCCATCGCGGCGGGGAACGACGGCGGGATCGTCCTCGTCAGCGTCTGGGACACCGACGGCCCCGCCACCGCCGAAGCCATCCGCATCGGCTCAACGGTCGCCAACGCGAAGACCGCATACCCCGGCCTCGTGCCGTCGCAGAAGTACACCGACCGCTACACCCTCGAGGACACCCCGGGCTACATCACCTTCGCAACGCAGGACGTGAACGCCGGCGACGGCGCTCCGATCCACACGATCTCGGTCGTGACGGGCGGGCTGCCCCCTTCGGAGCTCTGCGGCTGATCCGCTCGAGCTACTTCACCGCGCCGGCAGTCAGCCCGCCGACGATGTACTTCTGCAGCCAGAGGAACAGCACGACGACGGGCAGCGCGGCGAGCACGGCGCCGGCCGAGAACGCGCTCCAGTCGGCGTAGCGCGGGTTCGAGACGAGCTTCGTCAGGCCCACCGCGAGCGTCTGGTTCTCGGTGTCGATGAGGATTACGGATGCCACGGCGAACTCGTTCACCGAGAAGATGAACGACAGCAGCGCCACGACCGCGAGGATCGGGGCGACCAGGCGCAGGATGATCGTGAAGAAGATGCGCGCGTGGCCCGCACCGTCGATCTTCGCGGCCTCGTCGATCGACGCCGGGATCGTGTTGAAGAAGCCGTACATGAGGAACGTGTTCACGCCGAGCGCGCCGCCGAGGTACACCATGATCAGGCCGATGTGCGTGTTCAGGCCGATCGCCGGGAACCAGTCGGAGATCGAGCTCATGAGCAGGAAGATCGCGACGACCGCGAGCATCTGCGGGAACATCTGGATGACCACGATCGAGACGAGCCCGAACCGGCGCCCGGTGAACCGCATGCGCGAGAACGAGTACGCGGCCAGTGCGCCGAGGAACACGGTGCCGACGGCCGTGACGCCGGCGATGAGGATCGTGTTCGCGAACCACTGCGTGAACGGCACCTGCGGGTCGGTGAGGATGCGCACGTAGCTGTCGAGGCCGATCTGCGAGAACAGGGCGTTCGATCCGGTGAGCGTGCCGCGCGGATTCAGCGACGACGAGACGACGAAGACGATCGGGAACAGCGCGAAGAGCAGCATGACGACCCCCACGACGTGCCGCCAGCCGGTCGCGCGGAACCACCGGCCGAAGTTGAACGGACGCTTCGGCGGGACGTACCCGTCGCGCGACCGACGGGCGTCCTCGATGGCGCGCTCGCGTGCGTCGGCGTCGAGTCCGGCCGCCAGGATCTCGGCCTCGACGACGGGCGCCTCGACCCACGACCGGTGCTGCTTGGTCTCCTTCGCCATCAGTTCAGCTCCTCGAGGCTCTTGGTCCGACGGAACGCGATGATCGAGATCACCGCGACGATGATGAAGATGATGATCGAGTAGGCGCTCGCGAGCCCGTAGTCACGCGACTGGCCGGTGAACGCCACCTTGTAGACCATCGTGATGAGGATGTCGGTGAATCCGACCGGGATCGGCGCGTTCGAGTCGCGCGGGCCGCCGTCGGTCAACATATAGATGGTGTTGAAGTTGTTGAAGTTGAACGCGAACGACGCGATGAGCAGCGGCGCGACGGTCACGAGCAGCAGCGGCAGCTTGATGAGCCGGAACACCGCCCATGGCCGCGCCCCGTCGACCGTCGCCGCCTCCTGCAACTCGTCGGGGATCGACTGCAGCGCTCCCATGCAGACGAGGAACATGTAGGGGAAGCCCAGCCACAGGTTCACGATGAGCACCGAGACCTTGGCCATCCAGGGGTCGGTGAGCCAGGGCACGGATGCCCCGCCGAGCAGTACCTGGTTGATGAAGCCGAAGCTCTCGTTCATCATGCCCGCCCAGATCAGGGCCGACAGGAACGACGGGATCGCGTACGGCAGGATCATGAGGACCCGGTAGTAGCGGCGCCCGCGCATCCGCATGTCGTTGAAGACGATCGCCAGGAAGAGCCCGAGGAAGAACGTCGACGCGACCGAGATGAGGGCGAACGCGAACGTCCACAGCGTGACGTAGACGAGCGGCTGCGCGAGGCGCGGGTCCGTCACGGCGCGCACGAAGTTGTCGAAGCCGACGGTGATCTGCCAGCCGGGCAGCAGCTCCTCGCCGTCGGCGGAGGTGAAGGCGCCCGTCCCGATGTCGGAGTAGACGGTGCCCGTCGTGACATCCGTCATCGTGCCGGCGGCCTCGTCGTACTCGAGCGTCGAGACGTACTGGTAGGCACTGGACCCGTCGGGCGTGCGCAGCGCACCGTCGTTCGGGTCGTCGGAGAACGGCACCGCGAGCTCGGTGATCTCGTCGGTGCGGGCGATCACGTCGGCGAACTGCAACGACGTCCAGCCGTCGACCGCGACGGCCTTGTCGCCGTCGAACTCGGCGTCGACCGGCTCGAGCGGCTGGTCGTTCGTGCCGACGTAGGCGTCGCCGTCGGGGTCGGTCACGAGCAGGCCGAGCGTGCCGAGCTGGTCGACGACGGTGACGGGGTAGGTCGGCGAGTCCTCGACGCGCTGCAGCGACGAGGCCATGAGCGACGAGACCGCCTGCTCCTTCGAGCCGTTGTGGCCCGTGCCGTAGTTGGTGAAGGCGATGTAGCCCGTGTAGACGAGCACGAAGACCTGGAACAGGACCAGGAAGATGATGCCCGGCGTGAGGTACTTCGCCGGGAGCTTGCGTCGAGAGAAGTAGATCCAGTTGACGAGCGCGGCGACCGCGGCGACGACGGCCGCGACGATCCACTGCCCGAAGCCCGCGAGCACGAGCACGGCGTAGACCGCGACCGCGTCGAGGATGCCGAGGGCGACCAGCTTGAGCAGCAGCATCTTCATGCCGCCGGATGCCGCGTCGGCGATGTTCGCCGCCTGACGCTGGCGCTTGGTGGGCTTCGGCGGCGTCTCCGTGGTGACGTCGTCGTCGATCGTCGTGCTCATCTGGTGCTCCTCACATGCAACCGGAGGTCGAGTAGCGCCCGAGCGAAGCGAGGACGCGTATCGAGACCACGTGACGGGTCTCGATACGCGTCGCTTCGCGGCGCTACTCGACCAACGAGAGGGTTACTTGGCGTCGATCGCGGCCTGCACGTCGCTGGTCAGCTTCTGCCAGGTCGCGGTCGGGTCGGCACCGTTGATGATGTCGGCCTCGGCGATGCCCCAGTACTGCCACACCGATCCCATGGCCGGGATGGCCGGCATCGGGACGGCCTCGGCGCCGACGGCGGCGAAGCCCTCGATGATCGGGTCGCTCGACGCGGTCTCGGCAGCGGCCGAGAGCGCCGGGAGGATGTTGCCCGCCTCGAAGAGCTCGAGCTGCACGTCCTCGGTGCCGAGGTAGTTCACGAGGAAGTCGTTCGCGGCGACCTTGTTCTTCGACTCGGAGGAGATGAAGAAGCCCTTCACGCCGGCGAACGGCGCGGCGGCCTCGCCGGTCGGGCTCGGCACGGTGTCGATCGCGACGTTGACGCCGCCGTCGATCGCGGCGCCCACGTTCCACGGGCCGGTGAGCCAGAAGGCCGCGGTGCCGTCGAGGAACGCCTGCTTGGCGATGTCACCGTCGATGTCGGTGTTGAAGTTGCCGGTGCCGTTCTTGCCCTGCGCCGAGAGCCACGCGGCGAACTGCTCGCCGCCCGCGCTGCCGAGCTGGAGGTCGGTCGGGTCGTAGCCCGCGTCGTTCGTGCCGAAGACGGGAGCGCCGAACGCGGTCTGGAACGGGTAGAGGTGGTAGGGGTTGCCCTCGGCGCCCTGCTCCACCACGAACGGGTGCGCGAGGCCGGCGGCCTGGCCCTTGGCGATCATGTCGTCGAAGCTCGTGGCGGCCTCGGGAACGAGGTCGGCGTTGCGGAGCACCGCGATGTTCTCGACCGCGTAGGGGAGCATGTAGGTGGTGCCCTCGTAGGTCGACGCGTCGATCGCGACGGGGAGGTAGTCGCCGGCGGAGTCGCCGAGCTCGATCGGAGCCACGACGCCGTTGGTCGAGAGCTCGCCCAGCCAGTCGTGCGCACCCATGGTGATGTCGGGGCCCTTGCCGGTCGGCACCTGCTGGATGAAGTCGTCCTTGATGTCGGCGTTGTCCTTGCCGACGAGCTCGACGTCGACGCCGGTCTTCTCGGTGTACGCCTCGGCCGCGCCCTTCAGCGCGTCGACGCGCTCGGCGTCGACCCAGACCGTCAGCGTGCCGCTCGACGACGCCTCGGCGTCCGACCCGCTGTCGCCGCCGGCGCAGCCCGCGAGGCCCAGCGTCACGACGACCGCGACGGCGCCTGCAGCGAGGAGGCCCTTCTTGTTCACCCTCATTGGTGTGCCCTTCTCAGTGTGCGTGAGAGATCGGCGCCTTCGCCTGGTGCGGGATCCGGGATCCCGCCCCGCCCGTTTCCGAGCGGGATCGCGCACCGTGACCGAAAGGCCGTTCTTCCGTGTGGAGTACTCGCAGATGTGCAAGCGATTACAGGTATACCTTGCGTGACGTTCATTACCAAACCGGACCACCGGCATTGATACCGGTTCGTGACCATCGCGTGACGTGGCGATGCTGCAAGCGTTTCCATGCTGTAACGAGATGTCGTACAGTTCTCGTCATGACTTCCGAGTGGTGGCGCACCGCCGCGATCTACCAGATCTACCCCCGGTCCTTCGCCGACGCGAACGGCGACGGCATGGGCGACCTCGCCGGCATCACGAGCCGACTGGGCGACCTGCAGGACCTCGGCATCGACGCCATCTGGCTCTCCCCCTTCTACACGTCGCCGCAGCGCGACGCCGGCTACGACGTCGCTGACTATTGCGACGTCGACCCGCGCTTCGGCAACCTCGCCGACTTCGACGCGATGCTCGCCGAGGCGCATGCCCGCGGCATCCGCGTGATCATCGACCTCGTGCCGAACCACTCGTCGGATGAGCACGCGTGGTTCCAGGCCGCCCTCGCGGGGTCGGCCGGCAGCGCCGAGCGCGCCCGCTACCTCTTCCGCGAGGGCCGCGGCCCCGCCGGCGACGAGCCGCCGAACAACTGGGAGTCCGTCTTCGGCGGTCCCGCGTGGACGCGCGTCGTCGAGCCCGACGGCAGCCCCGGCCAGTGGTACCTGCACCTGTTCGACAGCTCGCAGCCCGACTTCGACTGGACCAACGAGGAGGTGCGCGAGGAGTTCCGGCGCATCCTGCGGTTCTGGCTCGACCGCGGCGTCGACGGGTTCCGCGTCGACGTGGCGCACGGCATGGTCAAGGCAGACGGGCTGCCCGACTACACGCCGCCCGCCGAGGGCGGCAGCATGGGCGGCGCCGGCGGCGTGCCCGGCGCGGTCCCGCCCGACGAGGCCGGCGTGCCCCTCGAGCCCGAGATCAGCGACGAGGGCGACGGCGCGCCGTACTGGGGACAGGACGGCGTGCACGAGATCTACCGCGACTGGCGCGCGCTGCTCGACGAGTACCCCGGCGAGCGCATCCTCGCCGCCGAGGCGTGGGTCGACCCGCTCCCCCGCGTGGCGAAGTGGGTGCGCTCCGACGAGATGCACCAGGCGTTCAACTTCGCCTACCTCGAGACGCCGTGGGATGCCGCGGCGCTCCGCCGCGTGATCGACGCGTCGCTCGACGCGTTCGGCGCCGTCGGCGCGCCCTCGACGTGGGTGCTCTCGAACCACGACGTCGTGCGCCACGCCACGCGCCTCTCGGTCACCGAGGCCAACCCGCAGGGCCACGGCCTCGGCCCCCGCTCGAAGGGCCTGCCCGAGTACGCGCCCGGCCTGCGCCGCGCCCGCGCCGCGACCGCGCTCATGCTCGCGCTGCCCGGCTCGTCGTACCTCTACCAGGGCGAGGAGCTCGGCCTGCCCGAGGTCATCCACCTCCCCGACGACGCCCGCCAGGACCCGACCTGGTTCCGCACCGACGGCGAGCGCTACGGCCGCGACGGATGCCGCGTGCCCATCCCCTGGGAGGGCGCCGAGCCGTCCTACGGCTTCGGGCCGACGGATGCCGCGTGGCTGCCGCAGCCCGCCGAGTGGGCGTCGCTCGCGCGCGACGCGCAGCGCGGCATCCCCGGATCGACGCTCTCGCTCTACCGCGACGCGCTGCGCCTGCGACGCGAGCACGCGCTCGGCGCCGGGACGCTCGAGTGGCTGCCCGGGTTCCCCGACTCGGTCGTCGCGCTCCGGAACGGGCCCGTCGTGGTCGTCGCGAACACGGGCACGTCGCCCGTGGAGCTGCCGGCCGGTGACGTGCTGCTCGCGAGCGGGCCCCTCGACGGCCGCACGCTCCCCCACGACACCACGGCCTGGCTCCGCGCGTAGTTCCGCGGGCGCGACACGCAGCAGTTTCGCACGGCGCCGCGGCCGCGCCGCCGCGGCGGCCGTCACCGCCGAGTTCGCAGGATGACGCGTGCGATGTGGGTTATCTAGATGCACCTGCTCGCGCTCTTCCTACAAATCCGCGTCATTGCTCGGGATCGAGGTGCTTTCGAGCGATCGACCGGGTGGGATCACGCTGGAACGGGCCGGCGCGGTATCCCCAGAGATGCTCGCCGCGATCGAGGAGGTCGAGTACGCCGCGCTGTACCGCGTCCCACTCGGTCATCACCATGGAGTAGCTGAGTCGGAGCACCTGGTATCCGCGCATGACGAGTTCGAAGTCGCGGCGGCGGTCCCGTTCGAACTCGACGTCGGTATGGAAGCCCGCGCCGTCGATCTCGATGATGAGTCGATCGCCGACGAGGATGTCGACACGACCCACCCCGTCGATCCACACCTGGGTGCGGTGGCGAAGCCGCCGCGAGCGGAGCAGCATGCGCACGATCGTCTCGGTGCCGGACTGGCAGCCGCCGTCGACCAAGTCGAGCAGATTCCTCCGAGAGGGCATCATCAGCGATCTCAGCGCCGGTAGCTCCGCGTACTGAAGCCGACGGGTGGCGAGCGCAGCGTCGATCGCGATGATCGCATCGAGTCTCGGCGCGCATGCTGCGAGTTCCGCCAGCGCGAGCGTCAACGGATCCCGCGCGGGCGTGCCGGTGCGCGCTGTCCGGTAGTGAACGCAGACATGGTGCTCGCCTCGATGAAGCGGGAGGTGCGAACCGTCGGGTGCCCACAGGCGTCCCGCGGTGCGCGGAACACGCACATGCAGCAGTCCATCCGGTCGCGACCACAACCCCTCCAGTCGGGCAACGGATCCGGCGGTCAGGCTGCCCCCGACGTGGACGGCGCGGACGATGTCGGCGTGAGCATCCGGCACGGCGAACCAGCGTTCTCTCACCTGGCGGATCCCGCCAGCCGCGAGGGCGCGTCGCACGTCTGCGCGGGCGACCCCGGCTGAGTCGAGTGCTCGGTACGGCAGCGCTCCGCCGCGCTCGCGGATGACGCTGGCGACGGCTGCAGGTGCATAGCGCATGTCCCGAGTGTGTCGAGCCGGGGCGCTCAGCGCCGTGAGCCTGTGGACAAGCGCCGATCCGCACCAGGTTCGGAGGACCAAGTGGGCTCAGCGGCCCGGACGAGCATCATGATCCAGCTCATCCTGCGAACGCGATTCGGACGGGATCGCGACGGTCTGGGGTCGCGTCGATTCGCGCAACGCTGTGAGCTTGCGCGCGGAAGCGCGTGGCAGGGCACCCACGGTGTCGCGGCATCCGTGTGGCGGGCGCGCTGGGCGCCGCGGCTAGTTCGTGTTGGCGTAGAGCCACTCGAGCGGGTCGACCTTGGTGCCGTCGACGCCGCCGAGGCGGATCTCGAAGTGCAGGTGCGGACCCGTCGACATTCCCGTGGAGCCCGTGGTGCCGATCACGTCGGCCACGCGCACCGTGTCGCCGACCTCGAAGCGGCGCGAGCCGTACTCCATGTGCGCGTACACGCTCGTCACGAGCTCGCCGTCGATGACGTGGTCGATCATCATGACCACGCCGAGCGAGCCGCCGGAGTCCGTCGAGACGGCGACGGTGCCGTCGGCGATCGCCTGGATCTCGGCGCCGAGTCCGGGGTTGAAGTCCTGGCCGCCGTGGTCGCTCGAGCAGCCGGCGCAGTCGCGGTAGCCGAAGCGGTCGCCGACGTGCACGCCGACTGCGAAGGGCCACTGGATCGTGCCGGCCGGGTTGTTGATGAAGTCCGCCTCGGCGCGGATGCCCGCCGCCTCCGCGTACTCGGCCATCGACTGGTGCTGGTAGCCCTCGCGCTGCACGCTCTGCGCCACGACGTCGCCGTTGATCGTCACGCGCTGGCCGTCGAGGCCGAAGCCCGACGAGTCCGACATGGCGAGCGCCTGCACGTCCTCGGGCGTGAGGAGCGAGAGCGACGGGATCGTCGTCGCCACGGCCAGGAGCGCCGCGAAGCTCATCGCGACGAGGCTCGCGAGCTGACGGGTGGCGCGACGGCGGCGGGGGGCGGCTGCCGCGGGCCGCGGCGCCGGGCGCGGTGCCACGCGAGGCGCAGAACGCCGAGCCTGCGGGGCCGGGCGAGCGCTCTCGCGAGCGGGCTCGGGACGCTGCGCCGCGCGCCGCGACGGAGCGGGAGCGGTCGGCGTCGCGTCAGGCGACGAGCCGAAGTCGAGCAGGTCGGACACGCCCGTGACGTCGGCGTCGACCGGCGCGGCGTTCGGGCGGTGGGTCGGCCGGCCGAGGTTGAGGGATGCCGGCGCCGGCGCGGCCGCATCGAACCCCGGTCGGGCGCCCGCCGCCGCGGCGATCGCCGTCGCGAATCCGGCGGTGGCGTCGATGGGGGGCACGACGGCGGGTGCCGCGATGCCCGCCGCAGCGGCGGCCGTGGCCGGTGCGGCGCTGCCCGATGCGGCCCCGGCCGCGGCGGGACCGAGTGCGCCGGCCGCGGACGCGCCGGTCGCCGCGGTGCCGCCGATCAGTGCGGCGAGGTCGACGTCGCCGCCGACCGGGCGGGGCGCCGATGGCACGGACGATCCACGTCGGGGTCCGCCGTTCTTCGCCGACGACCCCCGCTTGGCG
This sequence comes from Agromyces mariniharenae, assembly GCF_008122505.1. NCBI lineage: Bacteria > Bacillati > Actinomycetota > Actinomycetes > Micrococcales > Microbacteriaceae > Agromyces > Agromyces mariniharenae. The sequence continues at coordinate 1,236,290 of NZ_VSSB01000001.1, forward strand.
GCGGCCTTCTCGGCGCGCGACGGCTTCCTCGGCTTCTCGGCCTTGCGAGCCGACCGGCCGCGCCCGCCGCGGGGAGCTTCGTCGGCCTCGTCAGCCTCGCCGAGGTCGGCGAACAGGGCGTCGAAGCCGCCGGGCTCCGCGGCAGCGGGCCGACGGTCGGCGGCGCGGCCGCGCGCGGAGGGCGCCTCGGCGGAGCCGGAGCCGCCCGACATGGAGGAGGCCGAGCCTCGACCGGTGCGACGGTCGGCCAGCTCGGCCTCGGAGTTCGGAGTCGTCTCGGCGACCCGGCGCCGGACGGGCGCCTCGATGGTCTCGTGGGGAGCGGCACCGATGCCGCCGAAGAGGTCGTCGAAGCCGGGACGCGCGGGCTGCGCCGCGGTCGGATGCTGCGCCGCGGTCGGATGCTGCGCCGCGGTCGGATGCTGCGCGGCGGGGGCGGTGGGTTCCGTCGGCTGGGCCACCGGCCGCGTCGGTGCCGTCGGCTGCGCTGCGGTCGGATAGTGCGCCGAGGGAGCAGGCGTGGTGGACTGCACGATCGGCGCCGGCGGCAGTGCGGCAGCGGTCGACGTCGGATACGCGGACGGCTGCCACGCCTGAGGCGCCGCCTGCTGCGGCGCCGACTGCGGCAGCGCCTGCGCGGGGTGCTGGGGACGTACGGGCTGCGAGAACGCCGGCTGCTGCGGGACCACCTGTGCGGGCTGCTGGGGATACACCGGAGCGGCGGGCTGCTGCGGATACACCGGAGCCGCGGCCTGCTGCGGATACACCGGCGCCGCGGCCTGCCGCGGGAACCCCGCCTGTGACGACACCTGCCCCGACTCGACCGACCCGGACGCACCTGCCTGGCGCGCGGCATCCGCCGCCTCACGCTCGCGGAGCTCGCGGCGCGTCAGGGGTCGCTCAGGCCGCACGGGGGACTGAGTGCCTGGCGCTGAACCGTCGGGCACGAGGTGGGGCTCGAGCACGTGGGGGGACCTTCGGCGTATCGGGGAGTACGAACGGGGAGGTGAGCGATCACGACCTGTGTCGAGATAACGGGTTGGTAAAGACTATCCGTTCTCATAGGTCGTCGTCACGCGGCACGGAGGTATTCGCCCGTCCCGGCGCACGTTCGTTGCGGCATCCGCGGCATCGCTTGAGAGCGCTCGCAGAATCACGCGCGCAGGCGCGCGAACACGCACGGAATCGGCGTCTGTGGAGAACGCCGTCACGGCGCGTCTCAGGCGTCGAGGCCGGCCGCCCGCAGGGCCGCCGCGAGCTCCTCGTAGAGCGCGGGCGCGGCCGCGACGAGCAGTTCGCGGTTCTCGCGTCCGCCGTGCAGTCCGCCGACGCGGGCCCCGGCCTCGCGGGCGATGAGCGCCCCGGCGGAGTGGTCCCAGGCGTTGAGCCCGCGCTCGTAGTAGGCGTCGATGCGGCCCGCGGCGACGGCGCAGAGGTCGAGCGAGGCCGAGCCGATGCGGCGGATGTCGCGCACCTTCGTGATGAGCTCGAGCAGCACGGCGGCCTGCTCGTGGCGCCGCTCGGCGGCATACGAGAAGCCCGTGCCGATGAGCGCCGTCGCGAGCGGCACGTCGGTGTTCACGGCGAGCTCGCGTCCGGACAGCCGCGCCCCTCCGCCCGCCGACGCCTCGAACACCTCGCCGGTCACCGGGTTGACCACGACGCCCGCGAGCGTGGTCCCGCCGACGTCGCCCCCGCCCGCGCCCTCGACGACGGCGATGCTCACGGCCCACGCGGGGATGCCGTAGAGGAAGTTGACCGTGCCGTCGATCGGGTCGACGACCCAGTCGATGCCGCTCGTGCCGATGTGCGCGGAGTCCTCCTCGCCGACGATGCCGTCGTCGGGACGCGCGTCGAGGATGAACGAGCGGATGAGCGCCTCGGTGTCGCGGTCGGCCGCGGTGACCACGTCGGTCGGCGTCGACTTCGTCGCGGCGACGCGCACGCCCGCCCGTCGTGCGTCGAGCGCGAACTCCGCGGCCCGTACGGCGATGTCGCGGGTGAGGTCGAGCAGGCCGGCGGATGCCCCGTGGGCGTCGAGCTGGGTCATGCCCTTCACGCTACGCCCCGCGGCATCCGTTCGATGACGGCCGAGAGGCCGTGCCACTGCCCCGGGAAACCACGAAAGCCCCGGCGGACCGGGGCTTCTGGAGTGGCGAGTGAGGGATTCGAACCCCCGAAGTCGTAGACAGCTGATTTACAGTCAGATCCCTTTGGCCGCTTGGGTAACTCGCCAGTCGCACCCGACCGCGTTCTGCACACAACCGGGGGCCTGTCAAGGATACCCGCGGAGTGCCGTGGTGAGAAATCGACGCGGGCACCGGATGCCGCGGCCGCCATCGTGGCCATGGAAGGCCTGATCAGCGGAGATTCCGCGCCGATTCAGCGTCAGTTCGCGGCCCTCCACCAGGGGATCTCGGCGGTGTCGTTCGGGTCGTGGGGGGCGTCGGGATCGTACGGCGCGTCGGGGTCGTGCGCGACCGGGATCGGACCCGTGGGCGCGTCGGACGACGTGACGGGCGCGACCGTCACGACGGGGACCGGCGGGGGCGGCGGAACCGTCTGGGGCGGCGGCGGAGGCGCGGCCGGCGTCTCCTGGCGCCGAACGGGGCCGCGCAGGCCCGAGCGGGCGATGACGCGCTGGATGGTGAGGCCGCGCTCGTTCGGCCGGCCGACGAACCGGATCTCGCGCAGGCCCTGCTCCTGCGCGGCGGACTCGAACACGAAGTGCCCGTAGCCGAGGATGCGGCCGATGATCGGCCGGTGCACCGAGATGTCGAGGATTCGCGCGAGCGGCATCGTGGCCTGCGACTGCGACAGGATGCCGTGCACGCGGAACACCCGCATGTTCGTGATGACGAAGCGGTCCATCTGCGCCTCGAGGATGCGCCAGCCGCCGTGCAGCGCCAGCGCGAGCGAGAGGAAGATCGGCACCCAGTACAGCGTCGACGGCATCACGCCGAGCAGGAGCAGTGCCGGGATCGCGAGGAGGATCTCGATGGTCGGACCGATGATCACGGCCCAGTGCTTGCGCACCTCGTCGACGATCACCTCGCCCTCGTCGGCGATGAGGTACTTCTGGACCTTGGGGTCGAACAGCACGCCGGCCTCAGGTGGCGAGCGAGGTGAAGAACTGGCCGATGGCCGCGCCGGCGTTCCAGACGGCGCCGACCGCGCCCTCGACGGCGTTGGCCGCGTCCTGCGGGCGCGTCACCACGTAGAAGACCGCGAAGATGATGACCGCTGCGATGAGTATGCGCTTGACCCACTTCACGCGAGCTCTCCCTTCCAGTCTCCGAGGAGGCTGGTCCGCCCCCGACGTGCATGCATCAACCCGGCCTTTTCTACCGCACGGGCGCGCCGCTGGCAACGCGCCACGCAGGCGAGGCGGCAAACGGTGTCCCGTCGATGGGGGTCACGACGGGTCTCCGACAGGGCCAGACGATAGGATGCCTCGTGACTCGGTCAGGCCTGGGATGACGCGCCGAGGCCCGGTATGCGACGTCGTGTCGGCATCGGCGAGGCCGGGAATGAGGAGGCCATGGCCGGCATCGAAGAGGTCGCGAAGCTCGCGGGGGTCTCCACCGCGACGGTCTCGCGAGCGCTCAGCGGCCGCGGCCACGTCTCACCCTCGTCGAGGCAGAAGGTGCTCGAGGCGGCCGCGCGGCTCGGCTACGTCGTGTCGTCGAACGCGTCGAGCCTCGCATCGGGACGCACGCGCAACATCGGCGTGGTGATCCCGTTCCTCAACCGGTGGTTCTTCTCGTCGGTGCTCGAGGGCGCGCAGCAGGCGCTGCTGCGGCACGGCTACGACCTCACGCTGTACAACCTGTCGGGCGACGGCCGCGAGCGCGCGAGCGTGTTCGAGCACTTCCTGCTGCGCCAGCGCGTCGACGCGGTCATCGCGGTCTCGCTCGAGCTCGCCGAGCCCGAGGTCGCACGGCTCCACGACCTCGGAAAGCCGCTCGTCGGCGTCGGCGGACCGATCCCCGGCGTGCGCACGCTCACGATCGACGACGTCGCCGTGGCCCGCCTCGCGACCGAGCACCTCATCGGCCTCGGCCACCGCCGCATCGCCCACATCGGCGGCGACATCGAGTTCGACCTCGACTTCCACCTGCCGACGAACCGGCGCATCGGCTACGAGGGCGCGCTCCGCGACGCCGGCATCGAGGTGGACCCGCGCCTGTTCGCGCCGGCGGACTTCACCATCCGAGGCGGTTACCACGCGGCGAAGCAGCTGCTGGGCGTGCCGCACGATCGCCCGACCGCGATCTTCGCGGCATCCGACGAGATGGCCATCGGGTCGATCCTCGCGGCGCGCGACCTCGGACTCGTCGTGCCGCGCGACGTGTCGATCGTCGGCATCGACGACCACGACCTGTCCGACTTCTTCGGGCTCTCGACGGTCGCGCAGTTCCCGCGCCTCCAGGGCGAGAAGGCGGTCGAGATCCTCATGGAGCAGCTCGAGCCCGACGCGGATGCGGCGCCCCCCGCCGCGACGCCGCTGCCGTACGAGCTCCGCGTGCGGTCCTCCTCGGCGCGGCCGTTGGAGCCGTAACCCCCTAGGCCGGGAGGCGCAGCCGGCCGAGCGCGGCCTGGATCGCGACGGCGGCGGCGCCCCGTGCCCACGACGCGAACCCGGCGTCGTCGACGAAGAGCTCGACGGCCGACGCCTCGGGGTCGCGGTCCGCGGCGAGCGCGGCGAGCGCCACGTCGCCGACCACGTCCCAGAGCGCCATGCCCTCGCCGGCGAGCACGATGGCGTCGACCATGGCGAGGTTCGCGATGAGGGCGATCATGCGACCGAGGGCGCGGCCGGCCGCGTTCGTGACCGAGACGGCGAGCGGATGTCCCGCCGCGGCGAGCGCGAGCACCTCGTCGTAGTCGACCTCGCGGCCGAGGGCGATGCCGAGCTGCGCGGTGATGCTCGGGATGGAGAGCATGGCGCTGGAGCATCCGCGATGCCCTTCGGGGCACAGGGGGCCGTTCGGGTCGAGCGGAAGGTGCCCGCCCAGGCCGAGACCCGAGTCGGGCGTGGTCACGACCCGGTCGTGCATCACCAGCCCGTACCCGACGCCGGCGCCGATCGTCACCACCGCGAAGGAGTCGCGGCCCCGCACGTCGCCGAACCACTGCTCGGCGGTCGTGAGCGCGGTCACGTCGTTCTCGACGGTGACGGGCACGCCGAGACGCGACTCGAGGAGCTCGGCGAGGGGAACGTCGCGCCAGCCGAGGAACGGCGCGCGGGTCACGACCCGCCCGTCCGCGACATTGCCGCCGACGCTCACGCCGACCCCGGCGAGGTCGGCGCCGCCGGCCGCGCGCAGTTCGGCCACGAGGTCGGCGAGGTTCGCGACCACCCGCTCGACGGCGTGGTCGTCGAGCACGCGCTCGGCGGTCGCCACGGCACCCGCGCGCAGGTCGGTGACGGCGCCGAACGCCGACTCGCCCGTGACCTTGATGCCCACGAACCGGCCGGCGTCGACGGGCACGTCGAGCGGCCGCGCGGGTCGACCGGTCGATCCCTGCAGGGTCTCGGATGCCTCGACGAGAAGTCCGCGGTCGAGGAACGGCTTGCTCAATCGGGTCAGGCTCGCCGGCGACAGCCCGAGCCGGCGCCCGAGCTCGGCGCGCGAGATGGGCCCGTGGATGAGCACCTCGCGGGCGAGGTCGCGCGCGCTGTCGCTCACCTCGGACTCGCGTGGTGTCATCGTCGACCTCCCGGGACGGTGGATTCGTTCCATCATGGCACGAAGATCACACGGTGAACCGAGCATGACGCGGTTTTCACCCCCGAACAGGGGTGTATTGACACCATGTTATTTCTGTCGTAGAAATAACTCATGCAGCGCCGCACCGGGCTCCTCCACCTCCGCAACGGAGGGACCAGCGTCGTCCTCGACGCCCGCCACGCACCCCTGCCCGCGATCGTCTACTGGGGAATCGACCAGGGCGAGCTCGGCGAATCGGAGCTCGCGGCCCTCGGCACGGCGGCACTCCCCCAGCGGGTTTCAGGCGGACTCGACCAGCCGGCGCCGCTCACACTCATCCCGCAGGAGTCCTCGGGCTGGCTCGGCACGCCCGGGCTCGCGGGGCACCGCGACGGCCGCTCGTTCTCCACCAAGCTCGTCACCGAGTCGATCGAGGTCGACGAGGCATCCACCCGGGCCGTGATCGGCGCAGCGGATGCCGCGGCCGGCCTCGCGGCCACCATCACGCTCGAGGTCACCCCGTCGGGCCTCCTCCGCCAGCGCATCGCGCTCGAGAACCGCGCGGCCGAGCCGTACTCGCTCGCCGCGCTCGCGCCCGTGTTCCCCGTGCCGGGCGACCTCGGCGAGCTCCTCGACACGACCGGGCGGCACCTGCGCGAGCGGTCGCCGCAGCGGCACGCCTTCACCATCGGCACCCACGTGCGCGAGAGCCGGCGCGGACGCCCCGGCGCCGACGCGAGCCTCGTGCTCGCCGCCGGGCGCGCGGGCTTCGGCTTCGAGCGCGGGCTCGTGCACGCCGTGCACGTCGCCTGGAGCGGCAACCACCGCCTCGCGGCGGAGCGTACGCCCACGGCGGAGTCGTTCGTCTCGGCGGGCGAGCTGCTCGGCGCGGGCGAGATCGTGCTCGCAGCGGGCGAGTCGTACACCACGCCCTGGGCCATCGGCTCGTGGGGCGACGGACTGAACGAGCTCGCGCGGCGCTTCCACGACGAGCTGCGCGCCCGCCCGCAGCATCCGCGGCGCCCGCGGCCCGTGACCCTGAACACGTGGGAGGCCGTGTACTTCGACCACGACCTCGAGACCCTGGCCACGCTCGCCGAGCGCGCCGCGGCCGTCGGCGTGGAGCGGTTCGTGCTCGACGACGGCTGGTTCCGCGGCCGTCGCGACGACACCGCGGGCCTCGGCGACTGGGAGGTCGACGACACGGTCTGGCCGTCGGGCCTCGGCCCGCTCATCGAGCGCGTCCGCGGGCTCGGCATGGAGTTCGGCCTGTGGGTGGAGCCCGAGATGGTGAACCTCGACAGCGAGCTCGCACGGGCGCATCCCGACTGGATCCTCCGCGGCCGCGACGAGCTGCCCGTGCCCGCGCGGCAGCAGTACGTGCTCGACCTCGCGAACGAGGGCGCCTGGGCGCACCTGCTCGAGCGGCTCGACGCGCTGCTCGCCGCGTACGACATCGCGTACCTCAAGTGGGACCACAACCGCGACCTCCTCGAGGCCGGCGCGGCCGACTCGGGTCGTGCCCGCGTGCACGACAACGTCGAGGCGCTCTACCGCCTGCTCGCGGAGCTGAAGCGGCGGCATCCGTCGCTCGAGATCGAGTCGTGCGCGTCGGGCGGCGCCCGCGTCGACCTCGGCATCCTCGAGCACACCGACCGCGTCTGGACGAGCGACACCCTCGACCCCGTCGAGCGCCTGCAGATCCAGCGCTACACGAGCCTCGTCGTGCCGCCCGAGATGATGGGCGCGCACCTCACGAGCCCCGTCGTGCACTCCACCGGCCGCCGTGTCTCGCTCGACCTCAGCGCCGGCGTCGCGATGCTCGGCCACCTCGGCATCGAGTGGGACCTCACCGCGCTCGACGACGACGGGCTCGCGTCGGTCGCCCGCTGGGTCGACCTGCACAAGCGGCACCGCGCCCTCATCCACTCCGGCGTGCTCGTGCACGGCGACACGGCGGATGCCACGACCGACGTCCGCGGCGTCGTCGCCCGCGACGGGGCATCCGCCCTCTTCACCTTCACGCAGGTCTCGACCAGCGTGACGTATCCGCCCGGACGCTTCACGCTGCCGGGCCTCGACGCGGACCGCCGGTACTCCGTGCGGATCGCGGCGGGGAACGTGGCCGACGGACCCGGCCAGTCCCCGCTCCCCTGGGCCGAGCAGCCGATCACGCTGACCGGCCGGCAACTCGGCACGGCGGGCCTGCAGGCCCCCGTGCTCTTCCCCGCCCAGCTCGTGCTCCTCGAGCTGACTCCGGTGGTCGAGTAGCGCGATGCGCGTATCGAGACCACCTTCCGATCCGTCCTGACACCAAGCACCCACCGCATCCGCAGCGCAAGGAGGCGCACCATGACCGACCAGCCCATCCGCCCGGCGCGCGAGCATCGGCGACGAGCACGGCGCCGCCGCACGCTCGCCGTCGCGGCATCCGCAGCCCTCGGCGCCCTGCTGCTCGCCGGCTGCTCGGCGCCCGGCGACGGACGCGTGCAGCTCGACTTCTTCCAGTTCAAGGGCGAGGCGCTCGAGGACTTCGAGCAGGTCATCGCGGACTTCGAGGCCGAGAACCCCGACATCGACGTGGTGCAGAACCAGGTCGCCGACGCCGACACGATCATCCGCACGCTGCTCGTGAAGGACAAGGCGCCCGACGTGATCACGCTGAACGCCAACGGCAACTTCGGCCGGCTCGCGCAGGCCGGCGTGTTCTACGACTTCTCCGACGAGCCGGTGCTGCAGACCATCAACCCCGCCGTGCAGGAGATCCTGGCGGACCTCGGCAACGCCGAGGGCGAGGTCAACGGCCTCGGCTACGTGAACAACGCCAACGGCGTCATCTACAACCGCGAGATCTTCGAGGAGCAGGGCCTCGAGGTGCCCGAGACCTGGGACGAGTTCATCGCCGTGTGCGACGCGCTCCGGGACGCGGGCATCGTGCCCTTCTACGGCACGCTCGCCGACTCGTGGACGGGGCTCCCCTCGTTCAACGCGCTCGGCGCCTACCCCGCGCAGGGCGACTTCTTCGAGCAGATGCGCGAGGAGGGCGAGGACGTCGGCCCCGACTCGGAGGTGTCGTTCCAGCAGGACTTCGCCGAGGCCATGGACCAGCAGTACGAGCTGTTCTCGTACACGCAGGAGGGCTACCGCGGCAAGACCTACGACGACGGCAACGCCGCGTTCGCGAACGGCGAGGTCGCCATGCTCATGCAGGGCATCTGGGCGATCAACCCGGTGAAGGAGATCAACCCCGACATCGACGCCGCGATCTTCCCCTACCCCGCGACCGACGATCCCGACGACCGGCTGCTCGTCTCGGGCGTCGACGTGGTCGTGACCATGGGCGAGAACACGCCGCACCGCGAGGAGGCCCTGCGCTTCATCGACTACCTGTTCGAGCAGGACGTGATCGAGCAGTTCGCCGCATCCCAGAACATGGTGCCCTCGGTCGAGGGCGCGCAGCTCAGCGACGACCCGGCCATCCAGTCGGTCGCGCCCTGGTTCGACGAGGGCCGCATCACCGGCTTCATCGACCACCAGATCCCGCCGAGCATCCCGCTCGCCGCGATCGACCAGGAGTTCCTCTTCACCGGCGACGCGGATGCCGCGCTCGCCACCCTCGACCGCGAGTGGGCCAAGGTCGCCGCTCGCACGATCCCCGTGACGGGAGAATGACATGACCACGCTGACCCAGGCGGTGCGCAGCTCGTCCACCGCCGGCGAGAAGCCCGCCCGCGCCAAGCGCGTCAGGCTCGAGAGCCGCCGCGCCCTGCCCGCCTTCTACTGGATGGTGTGGCCCGCCGTCATCGCGTTCGCGCTGTTCCACACCCTTCCGGTGCTCGTGGGCATCTTCTTCAGCTTCACGAACTACGCCGGCTACGGCGAGTGGAACTTCGTCGGGTTCTCGAACTACGTCAACCTCTTCCGCGACGACCGCGTGCTCGCCGCCTACGGGTTCTCGTTCCTGTTCGCGATCGTCGCGACGATCCTCACGAACGTGATCTCGCTCGCGATCGCCCTCGGCCTCCACGCGAAGATCAAGGCCCGCAACTTCTGGCGCGGCGTCTACTTCGTGCCCTACGTGCTCTCGATCCTGGTGATCGGCTACGTGTTCCAGTTCTTCTTCTCGAACTCGCTGCCGAAGATCCTGTCGGGCATCCCCCTCTTCGCCGACAACATCCTCACCAGTCCCGACTGGGCATGGACCGCGATCGTCGTGCTGGCCGTCTGGCAGGCGTGCGCGTTCGCGATCATCATCTACCTGTCGGGCCTGCAGACCATTCCAGCCGAGCTCTACGAGGCGGCGTCGCTCGACGGCGCCTCCGCATGGCGCCAGTTCCGGTCGATCACCTTCCCGCTGATCGGGGCGTTCTTCACCATCAACGTGGTGCTGAGCCTGAAGGGGTACCTGCAGGTCTTCGACCAGATCGTCGCCCTCACGAACGGCGGTCCGGGCACCTCGACCGAATCCGTCACCCTGCTGATCTTCCGCGGCGGGTTCTCGGGCGGCGAGTTCGCCTACCAGACGGCCAACGCGGTGATCTTCTTCATCGTGATCACGGTCGTCTCGCTCTTCCAGTTCCGGGTCCTTCAGCGCAGAGAGGCCGACTTCTGATGACCACCGCAACCACCACCCTCGCGCAGGCCGAGGAGGCCCTGCCCGACGTCCCGCGGCGACGCCGCGCCCGCAGCGACGACGACGACACCCGTCGGGTCAACTGGTGGGCCACCGCCCTCATCGCGGTCTGCTCGCTCACGATCCTGATCCCGCTCTACCTCGCGGTGGTCGTCTCGCTGAAGACACCCGACCAGCTGGCGTCGGGCACCGGCTTCGAATGGCCGAACCCGGTGAACTGGGCGAACTTCCCCGAGGCGTGGGAGCGCACGAACTTCCCGCAGGCGCTCATGAACACCGCCCTCATCACCGTGGGGTCGGTCGTGTTCACACTCCTGACGAGCTCGATCGTCGCCTACGCCCTGGCCCGCAACATCCACCGGCCGTTCTTCAAGGGCGTGTTCTTCTACCTGCTGGCGGCGCTGTTCATCCCGTTCCCGATCATCATGCTGCCGCTCGTGAAGCAGACGGCGATCCTCGGACTCGACAACCAGGCGGGCATGATCGTGCTCTACACGATCTACGGACTCTCGCTGAACGTGTTCATCTACACCGCGTACATCCGCTCGATCCCGATCGAGCTCGAGGAGGCGGCGAGGGTGGACGGCGCGTCGACGTGGCGGGTGTTCTGGCAGGTCATCTTCCCGCTGCTCGCGCCGATGAACGCAACGGTCGGCATCCTCACGTGCGTGTGGGCGTGGAACGACTTCATCATGCCGCTCGTCGTGCTGAGCGACCCCGCCGCGCGCACGCTGCCGCTCGCGCAGTACGTGTTCCAGGGGCAGTTCAACACCGACTACACGGTGGCGTTCGCGTCCTATCTCATGGCGATGGCGCCGCTGCTCATCGTCTACGTGTTCTCGCAGCGTTGGGTCATCTCCGGCGTGACGCGGGGCTCCATCAAGTGACCGCGCGAACCGACCGCGGTCGCCTCCGCAAGGGGTGACCTCCTCGACCGGTTCCATGTAACCCTCGAAGCAGGCGACGGATGCCTCGAGCCCTCGATCGGCGTATCGTGCGGCCCGAGGCATCCGCTCGGAAAGGAAGGCCCGACCGATGACCGACACGACCCCCACGACCCTCGCCCAGGACGCGACGGCCGTCATCGCGAACGACCCCACCTGGTGGCGCCAGGCCGCCGTCTATCAGATCTACCCCCGCAGCTTCGCCGACGCGAACGGTGACGGCATCGGCGACCTCCGCGGCATCACGAGCCGCATCCCGTACCTCGCCGAGCTCGGCGTCGACGCGGTGTGGCTGTCACCGTTCTACCCGTCGGCGCTGGCCAACGGCGGGTACGACGTCGACGACTACCGCGACGTCGACCCGAAGCTCGGCACGCTCGCCGACTTCGACGAGATGGTGCGGGCGCTGCACGCCGCCGGCATCCGCCTGATCGTCGACATCGTGCCGAACCACTCGTCGAACCGCCACGTGTGGTTCCAGGAGGCGCTCGCCGCACCGAAGGGTTCGGCGGCGCGCGAGCGCTACATCTTCCGCGACGGCGAGGGGCCCGACGGCACCGAGCCGCCGAGCGACTGGCAGGCGATGTTCGGCGGCTCGGCCTGGGAGCCGGTCGGCGACGGGCAGTTCTACCTGCACCTGTTCGCGCCCGAGCAGCCCGACTTCAACTGGGCGAACCGCGAGGTGCGCGACGACTTCCTCACGACCCTGCGGTTCTGGGCCGACCGGGGCGTCGACGGCTTCCGGGTCGACGTGGCCCACGCGCTCGCCAAGGACCTCACCTATCCCCTCCGCTCGCACGCCGAGCTCGAGGAGCTGAAGCTCGTGACCGACGGCTCGCACCCCCTCTGGGACCGAGAGGAGCTCGACGAGATCTACGCGGAGTGGCGCGCCGTGTTCGACGAGTACGACCCGCCGCGCATCGCGGTCGCCGAGGCGTGGGTGGAGCCCGAGCGTCGCTACCGGTACGCTCTGCCGACGAGCCTGGGCCAGGCGTTCAACTTCGACCTGCTGCGCGCGAACTTCGACGCCGCCGAGTTCCTGGCGATCATCGACCACAACCTCGAGTCCGTCGCCGTGACCGGCTCGTCGAACACGTGGGTGTTCTCGAACCACGACGTGGTGCGCCACCCCACCCGCTACGGCCTCGCCGACGACCCCGGGGACGACGGCGAGGTCGGCAAGCGGTGGCTGCTGCACGGCGGGCCGGCGGCGGAGCTCGACGCCGCGCTCGGCCTTCGTCGCGCCCGCGCGGCCACCCTGCTCATGCTGGCCCTGCCCGGCAGCGCCTACCTCTATCAGGGTGAGGAGCTCGGGCTCCCCGAGGTCGCCGAGATCCCCGACGCCGACCGGCAGGACCCCACGTTCTTCCGCAGCCCGGGGGTCGAGGTCGGCCGCGACGGATGCCGCGTGCCGCTGCCCTGGACGACGGCGGGCTCGTCGTCCGGCTTCGGCGACGACGGCGCGCACCTGCCGCAGCCCGGGTGGTGGGGCGAGTTCTCGGTGGAGGCCGAGACCGCCGACCCCGACTCCACGCTGGGCATGTACCGGCGGGCCCTGACACTGCGGCACGAGCTGCAGGACGCGGAGGGGCTGCTCTGGCACGACCACCCCGCGGGTTCCGACGTGCTCTGGTTCGCACGGCCGGGCGGCTGGCAGTCGATCACGAACTTCGGTGCGGAACCCGTCGACCTGCCCGAGGGCGAGGTGCTCATCACGAGCGCGCCGCTCGTCGACGGCCGCCTTGGTTCGGCCACGACGGCCTGGCTGCGCTGATCGCGGCGTGCGGATGCCGCGGCGTGCACGAGCTCGCGGCATCCGCCGACCCCGCGACATCCGCTCGCCCCGCGGCATCCGCTCGGCCCTCGATAGACTGGCCCGCATGGCAGATTCGACGTTCGACATCGTGAGCAAGGTCGACAAGATGGAGGCCGACAACGCGGTCAACCAGGCCCGCAAGGAGATCGACCAGCGCTACGACTTCAAGGGCGTAGGCGCGTCGGTCGAGTGGTCGGGCGAGAAGATCCTGCTGAAGGCCTCGTCGGAGGAGCGCGTGAAGGCGGTCCTCGACGTCGTGCAGTCGAAGTTCATCAAGCGCGGCATCACCCTGAAGAGCCTCGACGCCGGCGAGCCGTACGCCTCCGGCAAGGAGTTCCGCATCGAGATCGCGCTCAAGCAGGGCATCGACCAGAAGGCGGCGAAGGAGATCGGCAAGATCATCCGCGAGGAGGGCCCGAAGTCGGTGAAGTCGCAGATCCAGGGCGACGAGCTGCGCGTCTCCTCCAAGAGCCGCGACGACCTGCAGGAGGTCATCCGCCTGCTGAAGGCCGCCGACTTCGAGGTCGACCTCCAGTTCGTCAACTTCCGCTGACGTGCCGGCGGCGGGCGACGGCGAGCGGATGCCGCAGGGCGACGCCGCGCGCACGGGCGACGCCGCGCGCACGGGCGAGCGGATGCCGCAGCCGGGCGTCGACGTCCCCGACCGGCGAGGGCGCACGGGCCTCGACCGCACGGGGCGAGACCTCGAGCGCAACCCGCGCGTGCGCGTGCGCGACGTGCGCGTGCTCGCGTCGAACTGGTACGTGACCCGCACGACGGCGTTCGACTTCCAGCACGCCGACGGCACGTGGACCGTCGAGGAGCGCGAGACGTACGACCGCGGCGACGGCGCGACCATCCTGCTCTACGAGCCCGAGGTCCGCACGGTGCTGCTCACCCGGCAGTTCCGCTTCCCCGTGTACGTGAACGGGCATCCCGACGGCATGCTCGTCGAGTCCGCGGCGGGCCTGCTCGACGAGGACGACCCCGAGACGGCCATCCGCCGCGAGGCCGAGGAGGAGACCGGCCACGTGGTCGGCGACGTCGAGCACGTGTTCGACGTCTACATGAGCCCCGGCTCGGTGACCGAGCGGCTGCACTTCTTCGCCGCGCCCTACCGCCGCGGCGACGTGCTGCCCGGCGCCCGCACCGGCCTGGCCGAGGAAGGCGAGGACATCGAGGTGCTCGAGGTCGGGTTCGATGACGCGCTCGACCGCATCGGCCGCGACATCGTGGATGCGAAGACGATCATGCTGCTGCAGTGGGCGGCGCTTCGGGGGCCGTTCTCAGCTGGTCGCGCCGCCGGCTGAGGGCCGATCGGCGGAGCCTGCCACGCGGCATCCGCACCGCGTCGTCGCATTCAGCTGCGCCGCCGTGGTCGAGCGTCCCGCCCGCCGACACCGCGGGCGATCACGTCGAGGGGGTCGCGACGTGGCCTACGGCATCGACGAGCGGGCCCATCGCCCCGCGGAGGTGGAGCGGAACGGTAGCGTCCGACTCGGCCTCCTGGACCGGTGCCGGCGGCGCCTCCGCGATGACTTCGTCGATCGTGGTGTCGTCAGGCGCGCGCACGGCGGTCGTGCGGGGCGGCTCGGTCGCGGGCGGAACGAACGGCGAACCCGACGCCGTCCATCGTGCGAGCGGCACGACGCGGAGGGAGGAGGACGCCACCGCAGTGATCGCCACGCTCAGCGACGACCGCACTTCGGTTGATCCGCGATGGATCGGGTTCCTCATCACGAGTTCCTCGCGCACTGCTCGATCGACCCGATGATCGCACTCGCGACCGCCACCGTTGGCCGGACCGCCGAAGGGGCTCGACGTCGGGTCGCCCGGCCTGGATTGTGAGCGACGCTACGCCTGGGTACCCCGACCCGGTAGCCCCCAGTAGTGGTGAGCGGTGCCTCGCTCGGCGCGAAGACGATCATGCTCCTGGAGTGGGCGGCGCTGCGCGGTCCGTTCGCTCCGGCGTCGGGTCCGGCATCTGGCGGAGCCGCCTGACCGTGGCGTGAATGACTCCTCCGATGCCGATGATCGCGATCACGACCGCCGGCAGGAAGAGCACATGTCCGTACAGGGTCATTGCGACTCCGGTGATCAATTCGACGAAGACGACGACGATCGCAGGTGTCACGGCGAGAGTCGAGTCCCACCACCGTCCACCCACCAAACGTCCGCAGATCAGGGTGACGACCGAGAGCGCGGCTCCGAGGATCAGCCACGGCATTCCTCCTGCAACTGCGTTCGCCCTCAGCGTGTGATCCATCAGCCAGAACGATTCCCGCAGCCAGACTCCGATGCAGGCGGTTGCGAACACGGCGACCGCCACCCATGCCCAGAGTCCGACGGCGAGGATGCTTCGCCGGGTCCATTTCGTCGTCGTGCTCATGATCGTGGCCGGTATCCGCGAAGCCACCGTGTGATGGCCGCGTAGGCGGCGGTCCGGGGCGGCTCGCGCGACAGGAACACGTCGTGCATGGCGCCGTCGATGCGCGCGACGGTCACCTCGGGGCCGAGCTTCAGCACCCGGTCGGCGATGTCGTCGACCACGAGCACGATGTCGGTGGTCAGCATCGCGTCATCCCACTTCGCCTGAATCGTCGACCGTGCGGACAGCAGCGTCAGCACGGGCGCGCCCACGTCGATGCCCGCCGCGACCTTCGCGTGCCCGGCGAGAATCGCGGTGAGCCAGGCCGGATGCGTCGTGAACCCTCGCTCGGGCCGCCACGCGGGGTCATACTCCCACTCGCCGTCGAATTCCTTCGACACCGATCGCGTGTAGAACCCGAGATCGACGTTCGGCATCGGGCCCATCGGGTTCACGCGCGCGCCCCACGCGACCATCGGCGTGATCGCCTCGCGCCCGACTCGGCTCAGCTGGAACTCGAGCCACGGACTGTTGAGCACGAGCGCCGCCGCCCGACCCGGATGCCGCGCAGCCCACAGGCTCAGCGTCAGCCCGCCGGTCGAATGGCCGAGCAGTACCAACGGCCGAGCGGATGCCGCGGCATCCGCCCCGTGTCCCATCGCCGTGAGCGCCGCCTCGATGTCGACGTCGTAGGCCGCGAGGTCGGTGATGAACCCGGGCGTCTGGCCTGGCCGCAGGCTGCGCCCGTACTTGCGCAGGTCGAGCGCGAAGAACCGGGCGCCGGCCGCCGACCAGAACGCGGCGAGCTCGCGATTGAAGAAGTAGTCGCTCCACCCGTGCACGTAGAGCACGTCGCAGCCGGATGCCGCGCCCCGCCGCTCCCACGGCCACTCGAACCGCCGCGCCGGCCGATGCCGCACGAGGGTCGCGACGAGGTCCCCCTCGTCGTCGCTGCCGAGCGGCAGCGAGAGCTGCTCGAACCCGTCGCCGAGCACGTCGGGGCGCCAGCGCTCGGCGTGCTGCTCGTCGGTGCGCTGCTCCGCCTGCTGCTGCTCGGCCACGGCACCTCCCCCATGGGTGTGGCTCCAGCCTACGGACAGATGGTGATACGCGAGTTCCGACTGTTGGCGGGCTCGGCGCTGAAGAGTCGATGATGTCCCATCAATGGGGCATTGGGGGCCGTTGTTCCTCGGCTTACGGTGGTACCCATGTCGTCATCGCCCGGAGCCTCCGACGAAGCCGCAGCGATGACCCGTGTCCGTGCCCGGTCCGATCGTATCGGCACGATCGTGATCCTATTGGTCGTCCTGGTGCAATTCGCGGTGCCCGCGATTGCGCTCCT
Organism: Agromyces mariniharenae; assembly: GCF_008122505.1. Taxonomy (NCBI): domain Bacteria; kingdom Bacillati; phylum Actinomycetota; class Actinomycetes; order Micrococcales; family Microbacteriaceae; genus Agromyces; species Agromyces mariniharenae. Next base: position 1,253,107 of record NZ_VSSB01000001.1, read on the forward strand.
ACTTCCCCCGCCGCAGAAGTTCGGGTTTCAGATGTACTCGGGCGCCGGCGGCGTGGCCGTAACGATCTTCGATGCCGACGGCGACCCGATCGAGCCCGTAGACATTGATGAACTCGTCGGACAACTCCGCCCGGACATCGATTGGCTGCCCGTCCTGCCGGAGCGGCTGTGCCAAGAGGTACCAGGCGCTGACCGCGTAATCGTGGAACAGTCCGCGCACGAGCGGAGCATCACGTGCGATTGATCGAGATCCGTACAGATCCGCGTCCGGTCGCCATCGCTCGGATCGGCGTGGGGATCGCCACGATGCTCAATGCCGTTGAAGCGTGGGACATCCTCCAGCGGATCGCCGGTGGAAGACTTGCAACCCCAGTCATCGCCGGCGCTCCGGTACCAAGCGATCCCCTTCTCACGGTCTTGCTGGTGCTGTCGTTCGGAGCAGCTCTCGCGGTCACCGTCGGATGGCGAACCGAGGCGGCGGCGATCACATCGGTAGCGTGCAGCGTCGCATTCCTCGTTTGGGATCAGCAGACCTACAGCAGCCACCGGCTGCTGGGAACCCTCATCATGTCCTACCTGATCTTCGCCAGATCCGGTACTGCCTGGTCGATACGCCCGGTGTCCGGTCGGCCCGCCGTGAGGTGGTGGCCGCAGTTGTTGATGATGACCCAGCTCTCGGTCTGCTACCTGTTCTCGGCACTCAGCAAGATGAGCTTCGTCTTCCTGTCCGGGATTCCGCTCGCCCAGTGGGTTTGGATCGAGCTTCCGCAGCAGTTCTTCACCCTCGCTGCATTGGGCACGGTGGTTGTCGAGTTGGTGATCGCCGTCGGCCTATGGTTTCGCTCGACCCGTCGCGTTGCGGTGGTCCTCGGCCTGGGGCTCCACATCTCGATCGTGACCCTCATGGATCACGACAACGTGGCGCTCTTCGCATTCGCGCTCACGTGTGTGTCCCTCTACCCACTCTTCCTCTTCCGACCGGCATTTCGTGTCACGAGCCGAGCGGACGTTATGTCGACGCAGAAGAAGGAGGTCGACGCATGAGCTCGGCGACGTCTCCGCATGCCAGACGATCGACCGTACTCTGCGCCGCCTGCGACTGAGATGATGCCGGCTTACCTGGAGGTGGGTCAGCCGAACATCTCGACCATACGGATCACCACAGGTGTGAGGACGATGATGAACAGCACCGGGAGCAGGCAGAAGATCAACGGGAAGAGCACCTTGATGGTGACCTTCATGGCCTCCTCTTCCGCGCGCTGACGACGCTTGAGACGCATCTCCCCGGCTTGCACCCGAAGCACGTCACCGATTGCGACACCGTACGCGTCGGCTTGGATGATCGCGCGTACGAACCGTCGAAGGTCCTCGGAGTTCGTCCGACGCTCGAGCTCCATGAAGGCGTCGCGGCGCGTTCGTCCGATGCTCATGTCCTGAAGCGTGCGAATGAATTCCTCCGCGAGCGGACCCTTACCGTTCCGCGCTGCTTTCGCCATTGCCGCGTCGAAGCCGAGCCCGGCCTCGACGGCGATCGTCATCTGATCCAGAGTGTCAGGCAGCGAGCGCTTGATGCTCATCTGGCGGTCATGCGCACGGCTGTGAATCATGACATCGGGCAGGAAGAACAGCATGAGTACCGATGCAGTCACGATCAGTACCCGTATCGCGTCGGGGGCGGCGGCGATGAAGAGGAGCCCGAGGATCAGGCCGACCGATGCGAGCACGATCTTCCACGTCAGAATGCGACTGACGCTCCAGCCGATGGGCCGGCCCGCGACGACGACTTGGCGTTCGATCCAGCCGATGTATCCACGCGGTGCCGCAGCAACCAGCGATTCACTGAAGCTGGAGCGCTGCACTGGAACCGGAGCTGCTCCGGAGTCGATGGCAGGCTCTCGCTCCGTGCGACGCCACGGGAGCAGCAGGAACACGAACGCACCAGCGGCGATCGCGACCAGACCCGCCGCCAGATACGCGAGAAGTGTGGTGATGGGCATTTCAGAACTTCACCTTGACCGATGCAGCCGTCCAGAAGCTGCCGACGATGAGGAGGATGATCGCGACGATCATTGCGATGATGCCGATGATGTTGTTGAAGAAGCCCGCGATGAGTGTTGGCTGCGTGATCGAGAGGAACAAGAAGACCCCGACCGGCAGCGCGACCAGGATGATCCCAGACAATCGCCCTTCGGCGCTCAGTGCACTCACCTGCCGCCGGATCTCGTTCCGTTCTCGGATCGTCTTGCCGACCTGGTCCAGCACCTCGGCGAGGTTGCCGCCGGTCTCCATGTTGATCGCGATCGCTTGAGCGACCCATTCGAAGTCGTCGCTGCGCATGCGGTGAGCGGCGACCGCGAGGGCCTCCGCGAGATTGCGACCGAGTCGAGTCTCGTTCACAGCTCGGGCGAGCTCTTCGCTCATCGGCGCTTCCGCCTCGGACGCGACGGCAGCGACGGTCCGAGACAACCCGTGTCCGGCCCGAAGGCCTCCGGCGATGAGCTGGACGGTGTCGTCGATCTGGTCGGAGAACTTGCTCCTTCTGCGCGATGTCCTGAGTATGACCACGAGTTTCGCAACGATCGGGGTCAGCAGTGCGAAGAGGAGAGCGAGGATGATTGCGGAACCACTGGCCCATCCGAGGAGCGCGCCCACGAGGGCAGCGATGCTCGCCGCGGAGCCGACGATCAAGACGAAGGACGAAGGCTCTGACTTGATGCCGGCGAGCTCGAGCTCCTCGGCGCCGAACAGCCGAGCCCGCTGCTTCGTGAACGTCGAATCGATGACCGCGGTCGTCCGCTGTGTGACCTTCGTGAGAGTGGAGACATGCTCGACGCCGGGCGCCCGACGCCGGTCCCTGGCAACCCGCGGCGGCGGCGGAGCGATGACGAAGAACAGGATGACCAGGGCAGCCAGCAGGCAGACCGAGAGTCCCGCGATGAGAATGCCGGGACTCACCGGATCTCCCCCAGGATCTCTCGAAGCTCGGGGTGGAAGAGCGCGATCGGGAGGTCGATGCCGTGATCAGCGATCCGCTCGGCGAATCTCGGTCGGACTCCAGTCGGCTGGATGCGGCCACGCAGGCGACCCTCCGTGTCGAATCCAGCGGAGTAGTCGAAGGTGAACGCATCCTGCAGCGTGATCACCTCGCCCTCCATGCCGTGCACCTCGGTCACATGCGTCACTCGACGGACACCGTCCTTGTGCCGAGTGATCTGCACGATGATGTCGACGGCTGAAGAGATCTGTTCACGAATCGCTCGAAGCGGAAGATCCATCCCGGCCATGAGCACGAGCGTCTCGAGACGCGCGATCGCGTCGCGCGGAGAGTTCGCGTGGATGGTGGAGATGGACCCCTCGTGGCCGGTGTTCATCGCCTGCAGCATGTCGAGACTCTCGGCGCCACGCACCTCACCGACCACGATCCGATCCGGTCGCATGCGAAGCGAGTTTCGTACGAGGTCGCGGATGGTGATCTCACCACGACCTTCGATGTTCGGTGGGCGCGACTCCAAGCGCACGACGTGCTGCTGCTGAAGCTGAAGCTCGACCGCGTCCTCGATGGTGACGATTCGCTCATCGGCCGGAATGAACGCGGAGATGACATTGAGCAGCGTGGTCTTGCCCGTGCCGGTTCCACCCGAAACGATGATGTTGAGCTTCGCCCGAACGGCCGCGTCGAGCACAGTCGCGACCTCGCGGGTCATCGTGCCGAATCGCATGAGGTCGTCCACGGTGTACGGCGTGCCGGCGAACTTACGAATCGTCAGCGACGAGCCGTTCACTGCGAGCGGAGGGATGATCGCGTTCACCCGCGATCCGTCCTCGAGCCGCGCGTCGACGAGAGGTGACGACTCGTCGATTCGCCGTCCGACCCGAGAGACGATGCGTTCGATGACTCGTCTGAGCTGCGGCTCACCAGTGAATCGATGTGAAGTCTCGACCAGCTTTCCGTGGCGCTCCACGTAGATCTGATCGAAACGGTTGACCATGATCTCGCTCACGCTCGGATCCTCGAGCAACGGTTCGACCGGGCCGTACCCCAAAACGTCAGCGCCGATATCGTCGATGAGCCGATTACGCTCCGCAGTCGACAGGGCAAGCTGCTCTGCAGCCACGATCTCCGCAAGTTCGCTTCGTGCGATCGCGTGGAGTTGCTGTTCGGTCAGGCTGGAATCGTTCATACGAGCGCCGATTCGAACGAAAAGCTCCTGCGCGGCCTTCTCCTTCACCGCGGCCAGGGGATCAGCAGGTGCCGAATGCTCTCGCTTGAGATCCACTGTCGGCGCCGTCGGCGCCACGCCGAGCGGCCGAGTGGGCATCGGCGGATGGAAGAAGGCCTCGGTCGGTGCCGCCCCTGACTGTTCGGAATCGAACGCCGCCTCACGGCTCGGCTCTGCAGAGGAATCGCTCAGTTCGGCTGGGGCCAGCTCGCGCTCGAGGTCTGCAAACCCCGGGTTGCGAAGTGCGTTCAGTCGATCATTCAGGTTCATTCGATCGCCGCCTTCTGTGGATCCTGCTTCGCTTCGGGAATGCATCGGGCGCGACGCGCATGACGATCGATCGAATCGCCTTCGCGGCCGGGTCCCGCACGTCATCGTGGATGAGGGGTACACCTCGATTGCTCGCCAGGAGGACCGCCGACGAGCGTGGCACCTCGACATCGATCGGTGCGCCGATGATGTTCTCGGCGTCCCGGATGGAGAGCCCACTCTGCCGATCGGCCTGATTCAGCACCACCAGTCGATTGGCGGGCATCAAGCCGATCGTCGAAAGGAGTTCGAACTCGGTGCGCAAGGCGCGGAGACTCGGTACGCCCATGTTCGTCACGAAGATGGCGTCGGTCACATGTTCCAAAGCGACGAGCGTGTGCTCGCCGAGTCCCGGGGTGGTGTCGACGACGACGTAGCGGAAGTATGCGCGAAGCCGCTCGACCAGAGCACCGAGCGCACGCGGATCGACGGTGTCACCCAGATCCGGCGAAGGAGCACTGGCAACGACGAAGAAGCCGTCGGGATGGTGGGTCAGGGTCGTCTTCAGGACCAGTTCGTCCCCGGCGTCGGCGGATGCAGCATCCACGATGGTCCGCTCTGGCGTCAGGCCCAGCGCGGCCGAGATGTCGCCGAATTGAAGGTCCGCGTCGACGAGCACGACCGAGTTCTGCGCGACCTCGGCGAGGCCCGTGGCAAGGTTGATCGCGATCGTCGTCTTGCCTTGACCACCCTTCGGGGCCACGACGGCGATTGCTTCCGTGGGCGACCCTGCGTCGAGCGGCGGAAAGGCCCACGCACGATCCGGCTCAGCCTCGGTGAGCGGATCGTATTCGAAGGGCTCGAACGACTCCGGCTCCTCTTCCTCCTGATCTCCCAGGAGAAGAGCTTCGAAGGACTCGGGGTCGGGTTCTGACGTAGGGGCGAATTCCGTGACAGGTACGTCCTGGATCTCGAAGTCGGACTCTTGGGCGTGACCTGTCGAGATGAGCCAAGCGGAGAGGCGATCGATGAGTTCCATCGTCGTCTCATCGGTCGCAGCAGGGCTGAGAACCGCATGCAGCGCGAGCTCGTCGACCCAGTCCTCCAAGTCCGAGCGCTGTTCGCGGACGACGATGAGGCCCACTCCGGGATACCGCTCGCTGAGGCCTTCGACCAGAGCGCGCGTTTCCTCGTAGTTCAAGACCGGTCCGAGGAGTGCTATTCGAGGGTTGCCGTCGACCCGATTCAATACCTCGTCAGTCCCGAATGTGAGGAACTCCCCCGTCACGACGGACAGCCGAGCGCCGAGCACGGTCCTCATGCGGGACTCGTACTCGGACGATCGGCTTACGAGCAGGAACGGAGTCACCCGAACAGATTGCCTTCATCCGCCGGTGAGGAACCACCGTTGTCCGTCGCGTCGTTCTCGAGGGTGAGCCAGATGCTGGCACCGCCGTCCACCGCCCAGACCCAGCGCTCGACGTCGTGGGTCGAAAGCGCGATCGTGAGCATGAGCGAGTTGCCGGCGGCTTGCTCCGCGGGCTCACCTTCCTCCGTCACGGCGAGTCCCTGCACCTTGGTGACGAGCACGTCGTGGAAGGCGAACTGTGATTGTGCTCCCTCGCCAGCGACTCGCTCGAGCGTCGCGACCATACCGACTTGATCTCCCGCACGAACCGCCCCTCCGACGACGCGCTCGACGGGAAGCGTGAACGACACGAGTTGCATCCCGGCCGGCACCTGGACGTCGCCGCGTGCTGCGAGCGTGGCGGGGTCGATGAATCGGGTGGCCAGCAATTGCTCTCCGGGAAGGAGGTCGGCGTCGGCAACGAGGCCGGCGAGCTCTTCGAGATCGGTCACGTTCTCGCCGGCCAGGTTCCGCTTGGGAATCTCGTCGACTCGAAGGAAGTCCTTGACGCTCTCGCCGGGCGTTCCCTCGGGAATGGTTTCGTCGACGATGTAGGCCTCGACAAGCTCCGCACCGTCCGCAGCGCGAGCATCAGCCCCACGGACGTAGGTAACGAGCACGAAAGCGCCGACCGCGGCCAGGATGAGCGCGACGATCGCGCCGATGATTCGGGTCTTCATGGTTGGTTCTCTCCCCGCCTGACGGCGGGATCACAGGGTTGGGTCAGGGGCGCGGACTGGGGATCAGACGGACGGCCTCAGCGCTCCCCCCGGGCCCTGAGCCACCAAGGGTCACGTCGAGATCGCTGACACTGATCCATTCGACGAACTGGATGTAGATGCCGCGGCAGTTTCCCTTACAGAGGTCGTTTCCGAGCCCATTGCTCGGGTCCGGGTTCTCGATCTTGTTGCTACCGGAGATCTTGAAGTCGAGCAGGAGGATGCTCGCGAAGAACTTCACGCGATAGTCGGTTCCTGAACCGTTGCCGTCGAGGTCGTAATAGATCGGCACGAGCACCGGTTCACCGGCGTCGATGAGGTCCTGCAGCACCGTTTCGCTGCATCCCGACTTCTTCGAGTTGTTGCCCGTGGTGCCATCAAGGACGCCTTCGATGATGCCTGCACCGTCTTCGATCTCGAGTTCCACCAGGCAGTTCTGGTCGGGACTCACCAGCCAGCCGAACCCGCCGCGTGCGTCCTGGCACCCAGGCGACTTCTGGGCGTTCTCGTCGTAACGGAGCAGCACCTTCGATCCGGCGGTGAGTGGTGTGGGCGACTCGGGGCCGAACTGGTCGAACTCGCATTGGTCGATCGTGAGCGCCAACGTCTTTCCACTGAACACCGGCCCCCATTCGGCAGTGGCCGACGCGTTGACCGTCGTGGGGTCGATTCCGATGAGCGACGCCAGCGGGTGGCGCAGAGCGTCCTCCCCTTCATCGGTCCGCGTCGTCGTGGTGACGGTCACCTCATTCCGGTTGGTCCGGAACGTCACTGCGGCATCGGCCGCTCCGTCGTTGGCGTTCGCCTCCGCGGAGGTGAGCGCCATGCCGTTCATCGAGGAGGATCCCGGGATGCACGGGTCGGGGGCGCTCTCTTCGACATCGGCGCATGCCATGGCTACGCGGAGCGCTGCCGCATCCGCACCGTTCTGCAGTTGCGCCTTCTCGAAGTACAGCGCGCCGACGTCGACGCCCAAGGCCACTCCGCCGAGGATCGGGATGGCGAGGAAAGCGAACACCACAGCGGTCGCTCCGCGATCACGGCGGAGCTTCCTGATCAACCGTTGCATACGATGACGGCCTTTCCATGAAGCGTGATGGGCAGGAGCGGATCGCCGCTTCCCGTGAGGAACCCGAAGATGCTCTCGGTCCGCACGAGCGTCACCGAGACCTCTCCTGGTGCGGCGGGCGTACCCGTGTCGCAGGTCTGGACGATGCCGGGCATGCTGTCGAGATAGCCATCCAGGGCCGTTGCAGCAGCGGCCGCAGTCATCGTCCCGGACAGGTCCAGACGAAGCGCCTTGGCGAGGGTGAGATTGGTGTTCGCGACTCGGGTGACATCATCGGAGACCGCGTACATACGTACCGCATCGCGGGCGGCGTTCGTCATCGTCAGCTGGACCATGTAGACGCGACCGAACTCGAAGATGCCGATCACGAGGAGCAGGAGCGGGATCAGGATGAACGCGAACTCGACCGCAGCTGCGCCACGTTCACCTCGAAGTCTCGACATGTCTTAAAACCCTCCAAGGCCGGGGGCGGACGCCGCCCCCGGCCAAGTCACAGATCGCCGGCTCAGGTGGCGGGGACGGCCGGACCGAGGGTCGGAACCGTGGCACCGTTGAGGGCCGTGCTGATGTCCCCGAAGAGGTTCTGGATGCCCGGGATGAGCAGGAACGCCGCGGCGATGAGCGCGAGCGACACCAGACCGATGATGAGGGCGTACTCGACCGCGGTCGCGCCTTCCTCTTCGCTGCGAACGGAGTTGAGACGCGCCTGGAGGCGCGAGTATGCCTTGAGCATTGCTGTGTCCTTCGGGTTTCAGGAGGTAAAAACGTGCCACTGGTGGGCACCAGCGGCTAAGCGAAGGTAACTGTGCGTATGCATACGTAGCCATGCCCCCGTTTGGGGGTACGAGCGGATATGCAGCACACGGACCTATGGGAAAGCACGGAAAACCGCGGATTCACCGAATCGTGGTCCCCCGGTCTGGGGGTACGTCGTTGTACCCCACCGGGGTTGACTCCGGAGGTTTCCGTCCGTTTCACCCTCCGACGATGAGCGCCGCGATCAACGCTCCCATCAGCATCGACGGCCCGAACGGGATCGACCCGCGGAGCGTCACGCGCCGAAGCAGCAGCGCCACGACGGCCACCAAGCCCCCCACCACGAATGCCGCCAGCAGGCCGATGAGCCACGTGCTCAGTCCGAACCATCCGAGCAGCAGGCCGATCACGAGCGCGAGCTTCACGTCCCCCATGCCCATCGACGACGGCGAGATGAGGGCGAGCACGAAGTACACGGCGAACATCGCCACCGACCCGATCGCCGCCCAGAGCAGCGCGATCCACTCCCCCGACACCCACGGCGGCGGCACCAGCAGCACCCCGACACCAGCGAGCGTCGGGAAGATCACCGCATTCGGAAGGCGCTTCTCGGCGAGGTCGACGAGCCCGAGCACGGTCGATGCCGCGGCGAACGCCAGGAGCGCGGGCAGGATCCACACGAAGCCGAACCGCAGTGCGAGCGCACCGAACGTGACGGCGGTGATCACGGCGCCGGCGACGCGGACGTTGCGCAGCGGCATCCGCTCGCCCTTCGTCGAACGCTGCGTCCACGCAGCGAGCGGCCACCACCCGAGCGCGGCCCCGACGATGGCCGCGACCACGGCGGTGGTCACGGTCTCGAACGGCATGATGTGCAGCGTAGCGGCTCGACCCATCGACAGCGTTCGCCGTGGCTGACACAGTGGAGGGACCACGCGGAGGGGACGAGATGAGCGCAGAGGTCGAGCAGGCATACGACGCGGTCACGCGCGAACTGCTGATGGACGAGGACTACGACGTCGACCTGACGCCCGACGGCCTGCTCGTGAAGGGGCGGCTGTTCGCCTTCCTCGACGGCGACGACCTGGTGGTCGAGCTGCCCGAGGCGCGGTCATCCGACCTGCGGGAGCGCGGGATCGCGGTGGCGTTCCACTCGACGAAGGGCGGCGACAGCCGAAACTGGGTGCGTGTCGCCGACCTGCAGCTCTGGTCGGAGCTGGCGCGGGAGGCGCACCAGTTCGTCGGCGAGCCGCCCGTGGGACATCAGTCGTAGAAGCACGTTCCGGCGAGACTGCCGGCGTCACCGCGGCCGCGGCGGTATTCGCATGTATGCTCGATATTCACTCGCCTCATTCCTCCACATCTTCGAACGAATGTCGGAGGATCATGCGAATATCGAAGCATGACGACGCAGGGCGACCAGGTGGCATCGCAGCCGCACGTCCTGGTCTCGGCGATCAGCGGCGGCGGGGCCCTGGGGCGCGTCGGTGAGGGGTTTCGAGAGCTCGTCGCAGCCTGGTTTCCGGCGTCGGATGCCGCGGCTGAGACGGATGCCGCCGCTGAAACGGATGCCACACCTGAGACGGATGCCACCGCTGAGACGGATGCCACACCTGAAGCGGATGCCGCTGCGACTCCATCCCGAGGTGCCGATGCCCTGAGTGACGATCAACTCGTCGAGGCGCTCAGGGCGATCGCTCGCCTCGAACGAGCGATCGAGGCGCTGAAGCTGCAGTGCTCCTCGGCGATCGCCAGGCGTTCGGCGGGCGAATCCCGGCACGACGGGCTCGCGGGTCGACACGGCTTCGCGACACCCGAGCGGTTCATCGCCGCCACCACCGGCGCGAGCACGTCCGAGACCACCAAGCTCATCGCGGTCGCCGCGGCCACCTCGACCCGCGAGTCGATCGGCGCGCTGCCCGCTCGAGGGCCGCGCTACGCACACGTCGCCGCGGCGATCTCCGCCGGAACCACCTCGGTCGAGGTCGCGCACCGCATCACCACGTTCCTCGACTCGCTGCGGCTCACGATCGACGCCGACCACCTCGAGCCCACCGAGCTGAAGCTGCTCGAGCGGGCCGGCGCCGTCGGCGTCGACGGCCTCGCTCGCTACTTCAAGCTCATCCGAGCACAGCTCGACAAGCCCGGCGTCGCAGCACGCGAAGACGAGCTGCACGCGCGACGGTCGCTTCGCATCTGGGAGGACCAGCACGGGCTCATCCACCTGCGCGGATGCTTCGATCCGGCCACGGCCGCACCGATCAAGCTCGCGGTCGAGACGCTCGTGTCCGCCGACCTCCATGCCGCACGCGACGCGAAGAGCCGACTCGCGGCTCGCGCTACGGCCGCCGCCTCAGCCGCGATCGGTGCATCGGATGCCGCGGCCCCGGGTTCGGCCCACGCCTCGGATGCCGCGGCCTCGGGTTCGGCCCACGCATCGGATGCCGCGGCCCCGGGTTCGGCCCACGCATCGGATGCCGCGGCCTCGGGCGTGACCAATGCATCGGATGCCACGGCGCCCGTGATTCCCCTGCCCGACGCGGCGGACCGGGCCCTCGTCGACACCCGCACTCTCGAGCAGATGACCGCCGACGCCCTCGCCGACCTCGCCCGACTCGCCATCACGGTCGAACAGGCGCCGCCGGCGCTCGCGTCCGCGACGGTTGTCGTGCGCATCGACAACGACGACCTCATGAGCGGGGTCGGCTTCGCGACCATCGACGACATCGACCAGCCGATCTCCACGACCACCGCCCTCGGCATCGCCGCCGGCGCGGGGCTCATCCCGATGGTCACCACCGGTGACGGCGAGGTGCTGCACCTGGGGCGCCGTCAGCGCCTCTTCACCAAGGCCCAACGCATCGCACTGGCCGAACGCGACGGCGGGTGCGCCCATCCCGATTGCGCTCGCCCGACCGCGCATACCCAGGCGCACCACATCCTGTGGTGGCTCGCACACAGCGGCCCGACCGACCTGTCGAACGGGGTCCTGCTCTGCGCGTTCCATCATTGGATGATCCATCACGACGGATGGCAGATCTTCATACGCGACGGCGCCGTCTGGTTCGTGCCGCCGCCGCACCTCGATCCCGAGCAGCGCCCACGACCGGGTCGCCGCGCTACACGCCTCGACCTGTTGGCCGCCTGAGGTGTCGCCCGCGCCGGCGCGCAGCGGTTTGGAAACGCCGCCGGCTCGCAGCGGGAGATTCCGCCGCCATCGCGGCCTGCACGTTGCGCCCGCCCGACGTCGCTGACGCCATCCGCCGCGCACGACACACCGATCGCCCCGACGCCGCACGACCACCCGCGCGTCGCTGCGCCGCAGCTCCGTTGCGCGACTCGCTACGCGACCTCGTCGCGCGAGATCTCGACCATCTCGTCGCGGGGCACGACCTTCACGCGCACCCGACCCTCGGCCGCGCCGAGCGCGAGCTCGTGCTCGTCGAGGCGGTGCCAGCCGTCGAGGTCGGTCCACTCGATCCCGCGCGACTCGAGCATCTCGATCACCGACTCCTCCGACGGCGACTCGGGGCGCCACCAGTTGCCGAGGTCGTTGATGAGGTGACGGATCGTCTCCATCGCGTCGGACTTCGTGTGCCCGATGAGGCCGACGGGTCCGCGCTTGATCCAGCCGGTCGCGTAGACGCCGTACATTTGGCGCGGATCGCCCGACTCCTTGTCACGGATGAGCACCTGGCCCTCGTGATTCGGGATCACGCCGAACTTCTTGTCGAACGGGATGCCCGGCAGCGGCGACCCGAAGTACCCGACCGCACGGTAGACGGCCTGCACGGGCAGCTCGCGGATCTCGCCCGTGCCGCGCACGCCTCCGGCGCCGTCGGGCTCGGTGCGCTCCCAGCGGATGGCGCCCACGCGACCGTTGCCGTCGGAGAGGATCTCGAGCGGCTTCGCGTAGAAGTGCAGGTGCAGGCGACGCGACGCCTGCCCGACCTCGCGCTGCCGCCACTGCTGCAGCACCTTGTCGATGACGAAGACCTGCTTGTTGCCCGAGACCGCGGCGCGCGCGGCATCGTCGTACTCGAAGTCCTCGTCGTAGACGATCATGTCGACGTCGCGCAGCTCGCCGAGCTCACGCAGCTCGAGGGGCGTGAACTTCACCGATGTCGGGCCGCGCCGGCCGAACACGTGCACGTCGGTCACGGGCGACTCGGCGAGGCCGGCCGCGACGTTCGCGGGGATCTCGGTCGGCATCAGGTCCTCGACGTGCTTCGCGAGGATGCGCGAGATGTCGAGCGCCACGTTGCCGTTGCCGATGACCGCGACCTCCTTGGCTTCGAGCGGCCACGTGCGCGGATAGTCGGGGTGCCCGTCGAACCAGCTCACGAACTCCGCGGCGCCGTAGGAGCCGTCGAGCTCGATGCCCGGGATGTTGAGCGACGCGTCGCGAACGGCACCCGTCGCGAAGATCACCGCGTTGTAGTGCTTCTTCAGGTCGTCGAGCGTGATGTCGGTGCCGAAGCGCACGTTGCCGAAGATGCGGATGTCGCCGCGGTCGAGCACCTCGCGCAGGGCGGTGATGATGCCCTTGATGCGGGGGTGGTCGGGCGCGACGCCGTAGCGCACGAGGCCGTAGGGCGCCGGGAGGTGGTCGAAGAGGTCGATCGAGACGTCGAAGTTCCGCTCGGCCTTCAGCAGGATGTCGGCGGCGTAGATGCCGGCGGGGCCGGCTCCGACGATCGCGAGTCGCAGCTTGTTCCTCGTCACGTGCGTGGTCTCTCCATCAGGTCTGGCTGTGATCAGCTCTGTCGCTCCACGATCGTCTCGGCGAATCGCGTGAGCGCCTTCTTCACGCTGCCCTCGGGCAGCGGCGCGAGCGCATCCACGGCCTCGCGCGCCCACCGGTGGGCCTCAGCGAGCGTAGCGCGCGTTGCTTCGTGCTCGCGCAGCTCGGCGACGATCGCGTCCACGGTGCGGCGCGACGGCACGACGCGCGCGGCCTGCGTGTTCGTGTCATGCGGGTCGAACGCGGTGACCGGCCCGGTCTCGACGACCACGTCGCGCTTGATGCGCCGCAGCAGGTCGGCGGATGCCGCATCCGTGCGTGCGAGCTCGGCGAGCCGCAGCAGCGGCAGCGTGACGACCCCGGCGCGCAGGTCGGTGCCCGGCACCTTGCCGGTCTCCTCGGGCTGCGGCGAGAGGTCGATGACATCGTCGATGAGCTGGAACGCCACGCCGATCTTCTCGCCGAACTCGACGATCGGCTTCTCGAACGCCGGGTCGGCGCCCGAGAACACGACACCCGACTGCGCGGCGGCGGCGATGAGCGAGCCGGTCTTGTCGGCGAGCACCTGGATGTAGTGCGCGATCGGGTCCTCGCCGTCGGTGGGCCCGACGGTCTCGTGCAGCTGGCCGAGCACCAGCCGCTCGAACGTGTCGGCCTGCATGCGGATCGCCCGCTCGCCGAGGCTCGCCATGAGCTGGCTGGCGCGGGCGAAGAGCAGGTCGCCGGTGAGGATCGCGACCGAGTTGCCCCACACCGTCTGCGCGCTGGGCACGCCGCGACGTCGCTCGGAGTCGTCCATGACGTCGTCGTGGTACAGCGAGCCGAGGTGCGTGATCTCGATGGCCTCGGCGGCGGTCACGACGTCGTCGGTGGTGCCGGCGCCGAGCTGCGCGGTGAGCAGCGTGAGCATGGGACGCACGCGCTTGCCGCCCGCCTCGAGCAGGTAGCGCGTCGAGACATCCGCGATCGAGTCGGCGAAGCTCACCTCGCGCACCAGGCCGGCCTCGACGCGCTCGATGCCCGCGTCGATCGCCCTGGCCATGGCCTTGTCGGCGGATGACGCGAAGACCCGCTCGCTCAAGCCGAGATTCGCGGCGAGCGCGGAGCCGCGTCGCGCGACCGGAGTGCTCGGTTTCACGTTTCCCAGCCTACCGGTGCGGTTCCTGTGAGCCGTGTCGATGACGGCGAGCGGATGCCTCGTCACTCGCCGTGCGGGCGAGGGGTACCGGTGGTCGAGTAGCGAGCGAAGCACGCGTATCGAGGCCGGACAAGGGTCTCGATACGCGTCCGGCTGCGCCGGACGCTACTCGACCACCGGCTTGCGCGCGCGGTGCAGCGCGACGATGCCCATCGAGAGGTTGCGCCACTCGACGTCGACCCAGCCGGCGTCGCGGATCCAGCCGGCGAGCGTGCGCTGGTCGGGCCACGCGTTGATCGACTCGTTGAGGTACTCGTAGGCGGTGTCGTTCGAGCTCGAGAGCTTCACGAGCGGCGGCATCACGTAGCGCTGGTACGCGTGGTACCCCGCCCGCACGACGCCGGTAGGCGGATGCGAGAACTCGCAGATCACGAGGCGTCCGCCGGGCTTCGCGACGCGGAAGAACTCCGCGAGCGCGAGCTTCGGCTCGTTCACGTTGCGCAGGCCGAACGAGATCGTGACGGCGTCGAACTCGTCGTCGCCGAACGGCAGCTTCGTGGCATCCGCCTCGACGAAGACGATGTTCGGCATGCCCGCCTGGCGGCGGCGCCCGACCTCGATCATGCCGGGCGAGAAGTCGGCGGCCACGACGGATGCCCCGGACTTCGCGAGGCTGGCGCTCGAGGTGCCGGTGCCCGCCGCGACGTCGAGGATGCGCTCCCCCGCCCTCGGCGCGACGGCCTTCGTCGTGGCGACCCGCCAGAGCGGGGCGTTGCCCACCGAGAGCACGTTGTTGGTGCGGTCGTAGCGGGCGGCGACCCGGTCGAACATGGCCGAGACCTGGTCGGGATCCTTGCCGAGGTCCGCGCGTGTCATCCCTCGAGTCTACGGCGCGAACGGCCGGCGCCCCGGGCGCGGTCGGCCACCCTGCGAAGGTCCTGAGTGCGCTCCATGCATCGGAATGCACTCGGATGCCGCCGCGTTCCATCACCCGGAAGCGAATGCGGGCGGCACGCCCGCGGGGAGGAATCCATGAAGGCCATCTGGAACGGCGCGGTGATCGCGGAGTCCGACGACACGATCGTGGTCGAGGGCAACCACTACTTCCCGCGCGAGTCGCTCGTCGACCAGCACTTCTCGTCGAGCGGCAACCGGAGCGTCTGCCACTGGAAGGGCACCGCCAGCTACTACCACGTCGAGGTCGACGGCCAGCGCAACCCGAACGCGGCCTGGTTCTACCCGACGCCCTCCGACGCCGCTTCCGAGATCGCCGGACACGTCGCCTTCTGGCACGGCGTGGAGGTCGTCGCCGCATAGCACGGACGTAGGCTGGTGCGGTGATTCACCCGGATGCCTCGGCGTCGCACGCCGCACGGCCACGGCTCGTCGTGCGGACCGAGCCCGTCGACGAGCTCGCCCCACTGATCCAACGCGCCGACCCGCGGCATCCGCTGCTCTGGATGCGACGCGGCGAGGGCATCGTCGGCCTGGGTGAGACGCTGCGCATCGAGACGAGCGGCCACGACCGGGTGGTCGACGCCGCCGCCGCATGGACGTCGCTCGCCGCCGAGGCCGACATCGACGACCGCGTCGGGCTGCCCGGCACGGGACTCGTCGCGTTCGGCGCATTCGCGTTCGCCGACCAGTCCGAGTCGACGAGCGTGCTCGTCGTGCCCGAGCTCGTGCTCGGCATCCGCGAGGGTCGCGCCTGGGTCACCCGCATCGCGCTCGCGACGGGCGACGACGAGGCAGCGGATGCCGCGGCATCCGAGGAGCTCGAGATCCCCGAGCCGGCGCCGAGGCGTCGCGTGCCCCGGGTGACGTTCTCCCCCGGCGCCGTGCCGCCCGAGCAGTACCAGGCCGCCGTGGCCGATGCCGTGCGCCGCATCGACGCGGGCGACCTCGAGAAGGTCGTGCTCGCCCGGCAGCTCCTCGGCGAGCTGCAGGAGGAGGACGGCCTGCGCGCGACCATCAACCGCCTCGCCGAGGACTACCCCGACACGTGGGTGTACGCGGTCGACGGCCTCATCGGCGCGAGTCCCGAGACGCTCGTGCGGGTCGACCACGGCACCGTCTCGGCGCGCGTGCTGGCCGGAACGACCGCACGCGGTGCGGGCGAGGCATCCGATCGCGAGCGTGCGGCGGCCCTCGCCGCGTCGGCGAAGGACCTGGCCGAGCACGCCCTCGCCGTCGCGAGCGCGGTGAAGCGGCTCGAGCCGCACACCGCCCGCCTCGACGCGAGTCCCGAGCCGTTCACGCTGCAGCTGCCGAACCTCTGGCACCTCGCGACCGACCTCAAGGGTACGCTGGGCGACGGATCGAGCTCGCTCGACCTCGTGCAGGCGGTGCATCCGACCGCCGCGGTCGCCGGTACACCGCGACGCGTGGCGCTGAAGGTGCTCGCCGAGCTCGAGGGGTTCGACCGCGGCCGCTACGCCGGACCCGTCGGCTGGATCGACGGCGACGGCGACGGCGAGTGGGCGATCGCGCTGCGCTGCGCGCAGGTCGCGCCCGACGGCACCGTGGCCGCCTACGCCGGCTGCGGCATCGTGCACGACTCCGTGCCGGCCGACGAGCTCGCCGAGACCGTCATGAAGTTCCGCCCGATCGTGGAGGCCTTCGGCGGCTGACCGCCGCGACCACCACCGGAAGTCACGTCGCCGCGAGCAGCCGCGCCTTCTCCGCCTCGACGTCGTACTCGACGGCCGGCCACTGCAGGTCCATGGCCTCGAGCGCGTCGATGAGCAGGTGCTGCACGGCGAGGCGCGCGTACCACTTGCGGTCGGCCGGCACGACGTACCACGGCGCGATCGGCGTCGACGTGCGGTCGAACAGCACCTGGTAGGCGTCCTGGTACTTCGGCCAGAGCATGCGCTCCTCGATGTCGCCCGGGTTGAACTTCCACTGCTTCTCGGGGCGGTCGAGCCGATCGAGCAGGCGCACCTTCTGCTCCGCGGCCGAGATGTGCAGCATGACCTTGACGATCGTCGTGCCCTCGTCGACGAGCTCGGCCTCGAACTCGTTGATCGCCCCGTAGCGGCGCTCGATCTCCTCGGGCGGCGCGAGCTCGCGCACCCGGCCGATGAGCACGTCCTCGTAGTGCGAGCGGTCGAAGACGCCGATCTTGCCCGCCTGGGGCGCCTCCTTGCGGATGCGCCAGAGGAAGTCGTGCGCGAGCTCCTCCTCGGTCGGCTTCTTGAACGCCGCGAGCTGCACGCCCTGCGGGTCGACCGATCCCATGACGTGCTTGATGATCCCGCCCTTGCCGGCGGTGTCCATGGCCTGCAGCACGAGCAGTACCCGGCGCCCGTCGTCGCCGGCCTGGTGGTTCGCGTAGAGGCGCTCCTGCAGGTCGGCGAGCACGAGCGCACCCTCGGCGAGGGCCGCGACGCCGCCGGCCTTGTTGCCCTCGAACCCCGGATGCGTGTCCGTCGGCGAGGTGATCAGCTGGAACCCCGGCTCGACGCGGAGGAGCAGCTTCGGGTCCTCGGTCCAGAACGACTCGCGGCTCATGTCACGCTCCCCTCGCGCGACGCGGCGACGCGCAGGTTCCATCCTGTCGAGCGGGCGGATGCCGCGGCAAGGGGTGGCGCACTGCGTCACCGCTCGAGCGGCACCTCGACGAGTTGCGGCCCATCGATGCGGCCCGTGAGCGCCTCGTCGAGCTCGCCGCGCGTCGTCACGCGGACGTAGCCCCAGCCGTACGCCGCGGCGAGCGCCGCGAGGTCGACCTGCTGCGGCGTGAACTGCACCCGGTCGAACGCCTCGGGCGGCGCCGAGCCGGCGACCTCGAGTGCGTCGAAGATCGTGCCGCCGCCGTCGTTGCCCACGATGACCTGGATGCGGGGGCGCGACTCGCCCTGCCCCAGCAGCAGCGAGCCGACGTCGTGCAGCAGCGTGAGGTCGCCGATGAGCGCGCGCGTGACGCCGCTTCCGCCGGCCGAGGTGCCCGGAGCGGGCGATTGGCTCGCGATCGCGATGCCGAGCGCCGTCGCGACCGTCCCGTCGATGCCCGCGAGTCCGCGATTCGCGTGCACCGTGATGCGCCGCCCGGGCACGGCACGATCGGCGTCGCGGATCAGCCGGGACGCGCCGAACACGAGCCGGTCGTGCGGCCAGGTCGCGGCCCACAGCGCGTCGACGAGCATCCGCCGCGTGACGGGCGCGCGCACCACCGCGAGCTGCGCGCGCATGTACTCCCGCTGCGCCGCGAAGTCCGACACGTGCCCGGTCTCGTCGATGCCGTCGCGCACGGATGCCACGGGCGGGAGCCCCTCGTCGACGAGCATGCGGCTCGCCCGCACCCACCGGCCGGTCCACCCGCGTTCCTCGGGCGTCGGCGCGTGGTCGGCGGCGCGCACCGCGCGCTCGAACCGGCGCACCGTGCGTCCGGGGTTGTACCACTCGCTCCCCCACGGCGCGACGACGATCGCCTCGACGCCGTCGCGCTGCACGAGTGCGGGCACCTCGCGCGAGAGCGTCGGATGCCCGAACACGATCACGCGCTCGACGTCGTCGCCGAACCCCGGCTCGCGCAGCAGCTCGCGGTAGGCGACCACGAGATTGGGACCGAAGTGCGCGCGGCTCGTGACCTCGGCGATGAGCGGCCAGCCGCCCGCGCGCGCGAACTCTTCGGCGTACGGTCCGGCGCCCGCGCCGGCGACGACCACCGTGCGCGGCCCTGCTTCGATGACCGCCGCGTCGACGGATGCCGCCGCACCCGCACCGTCGGCATCGAGCACCGCCTGCTCGCCCCGCAGGCTCGGCCGGAGCGGCTCGTCGAGGGCGACCACCGCCGACAGCGGTTCGCGGTACTGGAGGTTCAGGTGCACCGGACCCGGGCCGGGGTGCGGCACGGGATCCCCCGATGCGTCACGTCCGAGCGCCGCGTCGACGGCCTCGCGGGCGAGGCGCGTCGCGGCATCCGATTCGCCCGCGCTGCCGTCGGGTGCGGCGACGTCGCGCTCGAGCCGCATGGCCCCGGCGAAGATGCCCGGCTGCACGGTGGTCTGGTTCGAGCGGATGCCGCGGAGCTCCACCGGGCGGTCGGCCGAGCACACGATGAGCGGCACGCCGGCGTGGTGCGCCTCGAGCACCGCGGGATGCAGGTTCGCGACCGCGGTGCCCGAAGTAGTCACGACCACCGCCGGACGGCCCGACTCGACGGCCGTGCCGAGCGCCAGGAACCCAGCGCCGCGCTCGTCGATGCGGACGTGCAGGCGGATGGCGCCGACGCGCTCCAGTTCCGCCGCGGCGAGCGCGAGCGCCTGCGACCGGGAGCCGGGTGCGACGACCACGTCGCGGACGCCCTCGCGCACGAGCGCGCCAAGGAGCGCCGTCGCGGCATCGCTCGCGGGACTCCGCCGGGTCACGACCCGTCGGGGCTCCGCATCACCCATTCGGGCGCCCGGAGGGACCCGCCTCGCCGGGGGCGTCGGGGGCGTCGGGGCGCTTGCGCTCGGTGCCGAGCGTGTCGCCGCCGCCCGACTCGAATCCGTCGGTCGAGCCCTCGCCCGCGGCGCGGCCCTGCGTGCGGCCGGGCTTCGGCGGGTTCGCCGGATCGTCGGCGTCGAGGTCGGCGAGCTCCTGCTCGAGGCGGCGGATGCGCTCGTCTTGCGCTGCATCGTCGCGGAGCTGCCGGAGGAACTCCGCGTCGTCGTCGGGAGCCATCGTGCGACCCCGGCCGGAGCCCACGCGATTGGCCCGCCCGCGGCCGATGATGAACCAGAGCAGGGCGCCGATGATCGGCACGAAGAGGATCACGACGATCCACCAGCCGCGGCGCAGACCCCGGATGCGCGTCCGGTCGAAGAACGCGCAGTCGGCGACGGCGTAGATCGTGAAGATCACGGCAGCGACGCCGAGTCCGAAGAGCAGCCGGGCCATTCTCACAGTCTAGGCGCGTCGGCGCCCCCTCGGGCTGTGAGAGCGCTCAGGGAGCGTCGACCTACACTGTCATGGTGAAATCCGTGCCCACCTGGATCTGGTACACCGCGCTGCGCGTCCTGCTCTTCGCGGTCCCGCTCGCCGTGCTGCTCATCGCGGGCGTGAATCCGTGGGTGTCGGCGGCCGTCGCCGCCCTGTTCGGGCTCAGCGCGTCGCTCATCTTCCTGCGCCGGCAGCGCGAGGAGATAGCGGGCGACCTCTACGCCGCCCGCCACCGCGAGAAGCCCGCGGTGCGGGAGGACGACGAGGAGGAGGACGCCGCGGTCGACGCCACCGAGTCGACCCCCCGCGATGAGGAGCGCCAGGCGCCCTCCGCCGGTTGAGGCGCGCTCAGAGCGCGAACGCCAGCCCCAGCCCCACGCCGTACGCCAGCGCGGTGAAGCTCGCGAGCTGCAGCGCGAGCAGCAGCTCCCGGGTCGTCTTCGCCCAGAGCACGATGATGCTCGCCGGGATCGCGAGCAGCAGCGCGAACATCACCAGCCACGCCGTCGGGTACAGCAGCGCGAAGAACACCACGAACGCGAACGGCACGAGCATGAACACGGCGAACAGGATCCGGCCGGCGAGGGGCCCGACCAGCACCGCGAGGGTGCGCTTGCGGGCGGCCTTGTCCTGCGCGACGTCGCGGAGGTTGTTCGCCATGAGCACGGCGCAGGCGAGCAGGCCTGCGCCGACGCCGCCGAGCCACGCCTCGAGGTTCACGGTGAGCGCCTGCACGTAGGCCGATCCGGCGGTGGCGACGAGGCCGAAGAACACGAACACGAACAGCTCGCCGAGGCCGTAGTAGCCGTAGGGGTGCTTCCCGCCCGTGTAGAACCACGCCGCGACGATCGCGACGGCGCCCACCGCGAGCAGCCACCACTGCTGCGTCACGATGACGAGCGCGAGGCCGGCGAGCGCTGCGAGCGCGAAGAAGCTCAGCGACACCGCGAGCACCTGCCTCGGCTTCGCCGCCCCCGAACCGGTGAGGCGAGCGGGCCCCACGCGATGGTCGTCGGTGCCCCGGATGCCGTCGGAGTAGTCGTTCGCGAAGTTCACGGCGATCTGGAGTGCCAGCGCGACCACGAGCGCGAGCAGTGCACGGGCCGGATGCCACGGGCCGTCGGCGATGGCCACGACGCCCGCTCCCGTGCCGAGCGCGACCGGCGCGATCGCGAGCGGCAGGGTGCGCAGGCGCGCTCCCGCCACCCAGTCGGCGGCGGTCGCCGGGCCGCGCACGGCGCGCGGGCCGGAGGCTGCCCGCGCCGGATTGCCCGACTTCCCGTAGCTGCGGGCGCGGACGTCGTCGGGGTTCACTCGCTGGGGTTTCGGGCGTGCCACACGGCCATGCTAGTTCGCGACCCTATGACAGATCTCGAACGTGTCGCCATCAGGCTGGTGGGATGTTCTGGTTCAGCCGGAGCACGTTGTCGGGGTCATACCGCCGCTTCACCTGCCGTAGGCGCTCGTAGTGTTCTCGGCCGTACGCCTGCTCCACCTGGTCGCGACCGTCGTCCATGAGCCAGTTCACGTAGGCACCGGAACGGTGCGGCTGGAGCATCTCCCATGCTCGGCGTGCCCAATCGCGCTCGCGCTCGAATCCGTCGGGGCCGTCCGTCGCCCCGAGCAGGTCGACGAGGTGCCCGGCCGCGCGACCGGCGAACGGCGTCTCGGACCGCCCGACCCGGGCGACCGCGCCACCGAGTTGCCACGCCACGATGCAGGTCCGGGGGGACGTGATGTCGTGAGCCGACGCGATCAGTGCGTCACCCACTGAGCCGTCGAGCGACTGGACGTTGGCCGCCTTCGAGTGGATCCAGATCCCCTTCGGGAAACTCGGGTCGAGGATCGACTGGTGGTCGACGTACCGTCGCCGGGCAGTCAGGTCGACCGCGCCGCCGAACCGCCGGATCGGGTCCGCCACCCGCTCGCCCTCGCCGAGCTCCCCCGACCAGCAGAAGAGGACGCCGACGACGTGACGGCCGTGGAGCTCACGGGGGACGATGTCGAGCGCGGGCGCGCGGCGGAAGAGGAGCGCGGTCGTGAGCTCGTCGGGCGCCGTCGCCGACCACTCGCGGTAGAACGCGGCGACGTCCTCGGCCGTTTCGATCGGCCAGAGCAGCATGCCGGAGAGCACGTACGGTCCCACCTCGTGCAGGCGGAACTCGAAGCGCGTGACGACGCCGAAGTTGCCGCCGCCGCCGCGCACCGCCCAGAAGAGGTCGGCGTTCTCCTCGGCCGAGGCTCGGAGCACCGCTCCGCCGGCGGTGACCAGTTCCACGGCGACGAGCTGGTCGATCGCCAGGCCGAGTCGGCGCATCAGCCAGCCGAATCCGCCGCCGAGCGTGAGACCCGCCACCCCGGTGTGCGATACGGACCCCAGGGGCACCGCGAGACCGTGACGCTGCGTGGCCGCGTCGAGCTCGCCCAGCAGCACCCCGCCGCCCACCCGGGCGATCCGCGCCACGGGGTCCACCTCGATCGACTTCATCGGACGGAGGTCGATGACGATGCCGTGGTCGCAGACGGAGTGACCGGGGAAGCTGTGCCCACCCGAGCGGACGGCGATCGGCCACCCGGCGTCGCGCCCGGACTGCAGCGCAGACGCGACATCCGACGCCGTGGCGCACTGCACGATGCGCGCAGGATGCCGGTCGATCGAGCCGTTCCAGACGCGTCGCAGCTCGTCGTAGTCGGGGTCGCTGGGCGCGACCACTCGTCCGGCGCGGGGGTGCTCCAGGCTCGCTGCCATCACGTCGTCCATGGTCCCGAGCATGAAGTGACCGCAACGGGATGTCAGGAACCTCTGTTCCACCCCAGGCCGCTGAACGACACGAGACGGCCGGGGTCGGTGATCAGGATGCCGCCGCGACCCGTCGCGATCGCGCCCGCATCGCGCAGCTCCCGAAGCGCACGTACGACCACTTCGCGGACCGAGCCCACGGCCTCCGCGAGCGCCTGCTGGCTGATCGGTGCGACGAGGTCTCCGGTGCCCGTGTCCTCGAGTGCGAGGTCGAGGAGGTGGTGCGCGACCCGCTCGCGCACGGACGCGAACGCCTGGCTGGAGAACTCGCCGACGAAGCCCATCACCCGCTCGCTGGTCTCGGTCAGCAGCGCGAGCGCCACCGGCAGGTCGCGATCCGCCTCATGCCGGACCACCTCGGGTCGGAACCGCAGTAGTTCGGCGTCCGATATCGCCTGCACGCTGAAGAACGGGCGAACGACGGGCGAGTAGAGCGTTGCGGCGCCGAGGACGTCCCCCGGCCGACCATACCTCACCGTCCACATCCGCCCGTCACGCGCGGACACCTGGACACGCACGAGACCTCGCAGGACGAGATCGAAATGCGGGGTGGAGCCGCCCTCGGAGAGGATGGTGGCCCGGGCCGGGATCAGGACCCGCACCGCCGATCCGAGCAGCCGGTCGACCGTCGACACGGGAAGGCCGGCCAGCGAGGAACGGGCGATCGCCGCGCGGACGTCGGCCGTCTGCACCGTCATGCGTGCATCGTAGCCCGGCACCGTTCGCACGGGGGGCGCCTTGGACCTCGGCCGACCCGATCGTCGCGACGAGGTGGCCGATGATGGGCTCTCGCTCAGCGCACGTCCTTCACGGCCTCGAGGTACCGCGCCACCACCTCGAGCTCGGCGACCGTGAACTGCTCGTGCACCCGGTTCATCCCGTCGAGGATGCCGCGGTACGGGTCGTCTTCGCCGCCCCCGCCGGCGCCCGCCATCACGTCGGGCCGGGCGCGCACGACGACACGACGTCGATCGTTCGGGTCGGTCGTGCGCTCGATGAACCCCCGCTGCTCGAGGCGGTCGAGCACGCGGGTCGTCGTGCTCGTCGGCAGCTCGGTCTGCTGGCTGACCTCGCCGGCCGTCATCGGCGCGCCGTTGCGGGCGATGTAGCCGAACGCCTGGAAGTCGACCACGTTGAGCCCCAGCGAGCGCGCGATGCGCTCGTTCGTCATCACCGACGAGGCGATGACGAGCTGCATGAGTCCCGCGATGCGCCCGGTGACCTCGGCCTTGCTTGACATCTGCGCTCCGACTCCTTATCGTTCCCGTTATGGGATTATCCCATATCGGGACTATCCCGTAATGGAAGCAACTTCAGCATACGAAAGGACGACGAGCATGGCCACCACCCCGCGCCGAGGGCTCGCCATCGGCATCCTCCTCTTCGCCTCGTTCATGGACCTCCTCGACGTCACGATCGTGCAGGTGGCGCTGCCGTCGATCGGCGCCGACCTCGGGGCATCCGAAGCACAGCTCGAATGGATCGTGAGCGGCTACATGCTCGCGTTCGCCGTCGCGCTCATCACGGGCGGCCGCCTGGGCGACCTGTTCGGCCGTCGCCGCATCTTCCTCGTCGGCGTCGCCGGGTTCACGATCGCCTCGGCGGCCGCCGCGTTCGCCTGGTCGGGCGACGCCCTCGTCGTCACCCGCATCGCGCAGGGCCTCTTCGCCGCGCTCATGGTGCCGCAGCTGCTGGCGTCCGTGCAGGCGCTGTTCTCGCCGAAGGAGCGTGCGCCCATGTACGGCCTCATCGGCGGCGTCAGCGGCCTCGCCGCCGTGCTCGGCCCGGTGCTCGGCGGATGGCTCGTCGACGCCGACCTGTGGGGCCTCGGCTGGCGCACGGTGTTCCTCATCAACATCCCGGTGGGCATCGCGATCTTCGTGCTCGCCGCCCGGTTCGTGCCCGAGACGCGCTCCCCCCGCCCGATGCGCCTCGACCTCGTGGGCGTCGCGCTGCTGAGCGCCGTCGTGCTCGCGTTCATGGTGCCGCTCGTCGAGGGGCAGTCGCTCGGCTGGCCGGCATGGCTCTGGCTGCCGGTCGCCGTGGGAGCCGTGCTGCTCGCCGTGTTCGTCGGATACGAGCGCCGGCGCATGCACCGCGACGGCTCCGCGCTGCTTCCGATGCCGTTGTTCGGCGACCGCGGCTTCTCGGCGGGCATCGTGACGCAGGCCGCGTTCCAGGGCTCGCTCAACGCCTTCACGCTGCCGTTCATCATCTACCTGCAGGTCGGGCTCGGCTTCGACGCCCTCACTGCGGGCCTCAACCTGCTGGCGTTCAGCCTCGGCGCGCTCGTCGGCACCGGCGTCGTGATCCCCCTCGTCGGGCGCGTGGGCAAGTACCTGGTGACCGCGGGCGCCGTGATCCTCGCCGCCGGCGTGCTCTGGGTCTTCGCGGTGGTCGCCGAGACCGGGGCCGACTTCACCGGCTGGGCCGCGGTCTGGCCGATGCTCCTGTCGGGCCTCGGACTCGCGCTGCTCATCATCCCGCTCGTCGACGTCGCGCTCGCGACGGTGCCGGTCGCCGATGCCGGCGCGGCATCCGGTGCCTACAGCACCTTCCAGCAGCTGGGGGCGGCCGCGGGCGTCGCGGTGTCGACCACCGTGTTCTTCTCCGTGGTCGGCGACGACTGGAGCCGCGAGCACGTGCTCACCGCGCTGCAGGCCTCGGTCTGGGTGTCGGTCGCCGGCTTCGCGATCGCGGCCCTCGCCAGCCTGCTGCTGCCGAGCCGCCGTCGGGTGCGGGCGCACCTCGAGGAGGCCCGCCGCCTCGCGGAGGCCGACGTCGACGCCGAGGCCGTGGAGCCGACGCCCGTCGCGTGACCTACTCGCCCCGGCCGCCGCGCATCCTCGCCTCGAGGGCGCGGCGGTCGGGCTTGCCCGACGCGAGCAGCGGCAGGGCGTCCACGAGTTCGACGCGCACGGGCCGGGCGGCCGGCGGGAGGCCGGCGGCGTCGGTCGCCGCGGCCAGGGCCTCGCGGGCACCGGATGCCGCGGCGGCATCCGTGCCCGTCGCCACCACCGCCGCACGCTCGCCCCACTCGCGATCGGGCACGCGCAGCGCGACGGCGTCGGCGAACCCCGGGACCGTGCGCACCGCGCGCTCGACCTCGCCGAGCGAGACCTTGACGCCGCCCGAGATGAGCACGTCGTCGGCCCGTCCGCGGATGCGGAGGGTGCCGTCGTGCGTGAGCTCACCCAGGTCGCCCGTGCGGTACCACCGGACGCCGCCGGCGTCGGTCGTGAAGGCGGCCGCGGTGCGCTCAGGGTCGCCGAGGTAGCCGTCGGCGAGCATCGGGCCCGACAGCTCCACGGCGCCCTCGGTGATGCGCACCGCGACGTCATCGAGCGCGCGGCCGTCGTAGACGCATCCGCCCGCCGTCTCGCTCGAGCCGTACGTGCGCGTGATGCGCACGCCGAGCGTGTCGGCGGCGAGGGTGAGGGCGGGCGACGCGGCCTGTCCCCCGAGGAGGATGCGGTCGAACACGTGCAGCGCATCGGCGACCGTCGGGTCGGTGCGCGCGGCGTCGACGAGCCGCTGCAGCTGCACCGGCACGAGCGACGTGTAGCGCGGGTACCGCCTGTCGAGCCGAGCGGATGCCGCGGCGAACTCGGCCGGGTCGAAGTGCTCGCCGTCGAGCAGCACCGGCTCGGTGCCCGCCACGATCGATCGGACGAGCACCTGCGCACCCGCGATGTAGTGCGTCGGCAGCGCGAGCAGCCACTGGCCGGGACCGTGCAGCGCGGCCTCCGTCGCTGCGGCGCTCGCGCGCAGGGCGTCGGCCGACAGGAGCACGCGCTTCGGGGCATCCGTCGACCCGCTCGTCTCGACCACGAGCGCGATGCCGTCGTCGACGAGCCAGGCGGGTTCGTCAGGGCTCGGTGGTCGAGGGGAAGCGGCCGGCCACACCCCCGGCCCGCCGGCGAGCGCGGCGCGGAGCGCGTCGGCGACCGCGCCCACATCGGACGCCGGAACGCGGATCAGCGGCTTCATCGAGGCCTCAGTAATGCCAGGGGTAGGGACCCCAGTCGGGGTCCCGCTTCTGCAGGAACGCGTCGCGGCCCTCGACCGCCTCGTCGGTGCCGTAGGCGAGGCGCGTCGCCTCGCCCGCGAACACCTGCTGCCCCACCATGCCGTCGTCGACCGCGTTGAACGCGTACTTCAGCATGCGGATCGCCGTCGGCGACTTCGTGAGGATCGTGCGCGCCATCGCCAGCGCCTCGCGCTCGAGGTCGGCGTGCGGCACGACCCGGTTCACGGCGCCCATCTCCCAGGCGCGCTGCGCCGAGTACTCCTCGGCGAGGAAGAACACCTCGCGGGCGAACTTCTGGCCGATCTGGCGGGCGAAGTACGCCGAGCCGTAGCCGGCGTCGAACGAGCCGACGTCGGCATCCGTCTGCTTGAACCGGCCGTGCTCGCGGCTCGCGATCGTGAGGTCGCACACGACGTGCAGCGAGTGACCGCCGCCGGCCGCCCAGCCGGGCACGACCGCGATGACGACCTTCGGCATGAAGCGGATGAGGCGCTGCACCTCGAGGATGTGCAGGCGGCCGAGGGCGGAGAGCGAAGGGTCGCGGGAAGTGTGCGTGTTTGCGGCCTCATCATGGGTCTCGATACGCGTCGCCTCCGGCGGCGCTACTCGACCACCGGGATCCTCTTCGTACTTGTAGCCGTCGCGGCCGCGGATGCGCTGGTCGCCGCCCGAGCAGAACGCCCAGCCGCCGTCCTTCGGGCTCGGGCCGTTGCCGGTGAGCAGCACCACGCCGATGCGCGGGTTCGTGCGGGCGTCCTCGAGCGCGCGGAACAGTTCGTCGACGGTGTGCGGGCGGAACGCGTTGCGCACCTCGGGCCGGTCGAACGCGACCCGGGCGATCCGCCCGTCGTTCGAGTGGTGGTACGTGATGTCGGTGAAGCCCTCGGGTCGTCCGCCCGGGACGCCGGGTGCGGCATCCGCCCACTCGCTCGCATCGAACAGTTCGGAGACCTCGCGCGCCATGCGTCCAGCCTATTCCCGCCGTTCCCGCAGGAGCGGCGGGGCCGGGGCGCCGCTCCGGATCAGGTGACCGGAAGCGGCGACTCGGGCGGCGGCCCGCCCGTGAAGAACGCGACGACGCCGGCGTAGACCACCGAGCCGACCCAGATCGCGCCGTAGGTGAGCGGGATGAGGGCCGCGATGAGCAGCACGAGCCCGATGACGGCGATCACCACGTTGCGGCCAGCGGAGTCGCGGCGCACCTCGGTCTCCTCGACGCCGAGCTGGTCGAGATCGTCGGACATAGGCACCCCCAAGGAACCTCACGCTAACAGACGAGCGTTCTCCGGTTCACAGGTGCCACGATGGGAGGGTGACCGACGACGCCGCACCGCCCGCCTCCGGCGCCCTCCCGTCCCTCGACGAGCTGCTCGCCACGGCGCGGGTCGTGGCCCTCCCGATGGTGACGCGGTTCCGCGGCGTCGAGGTGCGCGACGCGATGCTGCTCGAGGGCCCCGAAGGCTGGACGGAGTTCTCGCCGTTCGCCGAGTACGACGACGAGGAGGCATCCGCCTGGCTCGCCGCGGCGATCGACTTCGGCTGGAGCGCCCCGCCGCCGGCGCTGCGCGACCGCATCCCGGTCAACGCGACCGTGCCCGCCGTCGACCCCGACAGCGTGCGCACCGTGCTCGAACGCTTCCCCGGGTGCCGCACCGCGAAGGTCAAGGTCGCGGGCGGCGACGAGCCCCTGTCGACGGATGTCGCGCGCGTGCGCGCCGTGCGCGAGGCCCTCGGCCCAGAGGGTCGCATCCGCATCGACGCCAACGGCGGCTGGAACGTCGACGAGGCCGAGCACGCGATCCACGCGCTCGCGCCGTTCGACCTCGAGTACGTGGAGCAGCCGTGCCCGTCGATCGACGAGCTCGCCGAGATCCGCCGTCGCACGAAGTACATGGGCATCCCGATCGCCGCCGACGAGAGCGTGCGGCGCGTGTCCGACCCGCTCGCGGTCGCCGAGGCGGGCGCGGCCGACCTGCTCGTCATCAAGGCGCAGCCGCTCGGCGGCATCCACCGTGCGCTGCGGATCATCGAGCGCGCCGGGCTCCCCGTGGTGGTCTCGAGCGCCCTCGACACGAGCATCGGCCTGGCGATGGGCGCGCACCTCGCGGCATCCGTGCCCGGCCTCGACTACGACTGCGGCCTCGGCACGGCGTCGCTGCTGGCGGCGGATGTCACGCGCGCGCCGCTGCTGCCCGAGGACGGGTCGATCGCGGTGCGCCGGGTCGTGCCCGACCCCGAGCTGCTCGATCGCTACGCCGCCGACGAGGCGCACACCGACTGGTGGCTGGAGCGCCTCGGCCGCGCCTACGCGGTGCTCACGTCCGCGTCGTAGCGTTCCCCGCCTCACCGCCGCCGAGCGGCGCCGAACGCCCGCCGAGCACCGTCGCCTCGGCTCGAGGGAGCGCGACGGAGCGTCGCCACGCCTGCCCGCTGACCGTGAGGCGGACGACGCGACCGACCGTCGCAGCGATGAGGAGCACGCACATCAGGGAGAACAGCCAGCCGACGTAGCTGAACGCCATCCCGAGGACGCCGAACCGCTGCGCCGACGTCGCGAGGATCTCGGGGAGCACGACGCGGCCCAGCGCGCCGGCGGCCGCGAATCCGATTCCGGCGAGCACGGAGCCGGGCAGGAGCTCGATCAGCCGGACGCTCCGGTTGATCACGATCCACGAGGTCCACCACCACAGCGCGCTCCAGACGGCGGCCTCGAGGATGAACTCGACCACGGGCATCGCACCGCCGCCACGCAGCACCGTGCGCGTCATCACGATCAGCGCGATGCCGATGAGTACCGCGAGGATCGCGAGGAGCCACCGCCACGCGAACCTGACGCCGACCCTTGGAGTGCGCCAGATCCGGCGGAAGCAGCGTTCGAGCGCACGCGCGAACGACGTGGCCGCGATGACCAGCAGCAGGATGCCGACGACGCCCGTCGCCGCCAGTTCCTGCGCCCCACCGGGCAGGGACCTCTCCAGGATCTCGGCCGTCGCATGGTTCAGGCCGAGGTGCTCGGCGAGGATCGCGCCGTCGACGGGAGCGAGCTCGGCACGCAGCGCACCCGCGACGATGAGGATCGGCAGGACGGACGTGAACGCGTGCGCGGCGAGCGTCATGCCGCGATCGAAGAGCTCGAGGTCGCCGAGATCGCGGGCGACGCGGAGTGCGAACCGCCCCGGCGCAGAGCCGGCGCCGATCCTCACCAGGCGGTTCACGGTCCACTGAGCCATGCGGCACCTCACGAAGCGTGGGCGATCGCGACGGCGTCGCCCGGCCTGGTCCGAGGCTAACACCGGCCGGATCGCGACTGCGCGGCGACGACGTGGGCCGGCGTCAACCCCCCGGATTGGGCACTCACGGACGAGACGGGACTCGGCTAGTCAGGGGTGGCACGGATGTCTCGCGTCGACGATGACGCGACCGTGGAGGGATGTGCGCGCCGCACGCGGCGTTCACGACGTGATCACCCGACACAGAGGAGACCAGATGTTCAAGCGAACCCTGACCAACATCGGCGCGGGCGTCGCGCTCGCCGCCGCGGGCGTGCTCGCCACCGGCGCCGCCGCCTACGCGCACGAGTGCTTCAACCCCAACCGCTCCGACCAGGGCAACGCCGGCGCCTCGAACTCGCAGGCGTGGTTCACGGTGCACGTCGAGGAAATCACGGAGGGCATGTCCGAGGAGGACGCGTCCTGCTTCCTCGAGGCCTACGCGTCGACTGGTGCGCCGTCGTCGTTCACGATCCACGTGAAGGGCGTGAACGGCCAGGACGGCGTCATCGCCGGGAACAACCCGCACCCCGAGAAGGCCGGCGACGGCAAGGGCATCGACGAGATCTTCGCCGCCCACGGCGCGGACATCGGCTTCGCCTTCGAGAGCTGCGGGATCCCGGCCCCGTTCTGATCGACGCCCAGCAGATCGACGGATGGGTCCGGGCGGAGCGGCGCACACCCGCTCCGCCCGGACCTCTCTCATGCCGCGGCTGCTCGCAGCCGGGCTACCAGAGCACCACCATCATGGGCACCGAGTCCGAGTCGGCGTAGCCCTCGCCGCCGTCGAACTCGACGGTCAGCAGGTGCGCCCCGGCGCCGAGCCTCGGCAGCTTCACCTCGAACCGCCCGCGGGCGTCCACCGCGACCTGGGTCGTCGCGATCGCCGTGCCGCCGTCGGAGATCGTGACCGTCCCGACCGGCGTCGTCCCGTCGGCCGCCGTGACCTGGCCGGCGACCTTGATCGCCGAGCCCGCCTTCGCGAGCACCTTGCTGGGCACCGCGAGCACCGAGGTGCCCACGGCCGGCGGCTCCTGCTCGTCGACGAGCACGGCAGCGGTACGGGCCGGCAGCGTGAGCGTGCCCGACGCGGTGCTCCACGCCGTCGACTTCACGACCGGGTCGGAGCCGTTCGCGAGCGCGTCGGCGAGCGCGAACTCGCGTCCGGCGAGGCCGTCGACCTGTTCGGTGATCGCCTCGGGCGAGGCGTTGAACACCACCAGGGCGCCGTCGAGCTCGGGGTCGACGTCGTCGCCCACGAGGTCGTCGATCTGCATCACGATGAGGCCCGGCGTGGCATCCGCCCCGCTGTTCGGGAACGTCACCTTCTGGTCGATGAGCTCGGCCGAGCCCAGTTGCAGCAGGTCGACGTCGCCGCGCACGCGCAGCAGGTCGAGGGCGGATGCCTCGGCCGCCGCCATGTCGGCCGCGGTCGGCTTCAGCGCGGGGTCGGCGAGCAGCGGCGCCATGTCGTTCCAGTGGTCGCCGTTGTCCGCCTTGTTCGGAAGGCCCGACCCGAACGTCGACTCCTGACCGGTCCAGTCGATGCGGTTGAACCAGTCGCCCGAGTTGTAGCTGTTGCGGTCGAGCGACTTCGAGCGGAGCAGCTCGGTGCCGGCGTGCCAGAACGAGGGCGTCTGCGCGAACGTCACGGTCGCGAGCGACAGCGTGTTCATGCGCACGCGGTCGGCCATCGACGTGTCCGTCGGGAGCTTGAGGATCCCGAGGTCGAAGAGCGTCTCGTTGTCGTGCGCGTCGACGTAGTTGATCACCTCGTCGGGCTGGTCGGCGTAGCCCGCAGGCGAGCCGTTGTAGTCGAACCCGTCGCCGCGCTTCACCGTGCCGTCGGAGCCGGTGAACTCGAACGCGCGCAGGTTGCCCGCGAGTCCGAGCTTCACGAGGTCGGTCTGCTGGCCCAGCGTGCGGGTGCCGTCGCGAACGGGGTGCCCGTTCGGGTCGCCCGCGAGACCGGTCCCGAAGCCCTGGTCGAACTTCGAACCCGCGTCGACGGGGCTGCCGCCGTGCACGCCGTCGCGGAGACGGTCGTTGAACGTGCCGATGCCCGTGCCGCCGAGCTGGCCCTGCGTGGCCTGCTCGAACAGCGCGTTGTCCGCGACCTCGCCGAAGTTCCAGCCCTCGCCGTAGAGGTACACCGCCGAGCCGTCCACGCCGTCCTCCGCGAGCGTGAGCTCGTCGAGCGCCGCGCGGATCGCGAGCATGTTGTCGCGAGAGTGGTGGCCCATCAGGTCGAAGCGGAAGCCGTCGACCTTGTACTCCCTGGCCCACAGCACCACGGAGTCGACCATGAGCTTCTCGGCGACCTCGTGCTCGGTGGCGATGTTCTGGCAGCAGGTCGAGGTCTCGACGTTGCCGGCGCCGTTGAGCCGCTGGTAGTAGCCGGGCACGATCCGGTCGAGCACCGACTTCCGACCCTGACCTGCCTCAGCGGTGTGGTTGTACACCTCGTCGAGCACGACCTGCAGGCCCATGCCGTGCAGCGCGCCGACCATGCCGCGGAACTCCGCCACCCGGGCGCCGCCGTTCGGATCCACCGCGTAGGAGCCCTCGGGCGCCTGGTAGTGGAACGGGTCGTAGCCCCAGTTGAAGCCGTCGAGGTCGCGGATCACGTCGATGCACGCCTGCTGCTCGGTCGACGCCGGACCGTACGACGCGAGGTCGCACGCGGGCGTCGCCTGCTGGTCGCGGCGCTCCTCGATCGTGGCGATGTCGAACGTCGGCAGCAGGTGCACGGTGTTGATGCCCGCGTCGGCGAGCTGGCGCAGCTGCGCCGTGCCGGCCGAGTCGCGCGTGAAGGCCGCGTACGTGCCTCGCTCCGCCTCGGGCACCGACTCGTCGGTGATCGAGAAGTCGCGCACGTGCAGCTCGTAGATCGCCCGGTCGACGGGTCGCTCCACCTTCGGCGCGGGCGTCTTCGCCCACTGCTCGGGCGCGAGCGAGTCGTCGTCGAGGTTCACGACGACCGTGCGTGCCGAGTTCGTGGTGAGCGCCACGGAGTACGGGTCGGTGACCGAGTTGACCTCGATCGCGCCCGTGGTCGGGGCGAACACCTCGACCGACCAGCGGTACTCCTCGCCGACCGTGCGTCCGTCGACGCTCCACGTGCCGTCGGCGGCGTTCCACTCGGCGGGAACGACCGTGGGGTCGCCCGTGCCGCCGGCGGGCCAGACCTCGAGCGAGGCCGACTGCGCGGTGGGCGCCCAGAGGCGCAGGGTCGCGTCCTGGCCGCTCACCGTCGCACCGAGCGGCACGGATGCCACGGCGTCGGCGTAGAGGTCGTCGAGCACGCCCGGCAGCTGCACGCCGGTGAACGCGGACAGCGCGCCAGGTCCAGTGGCCGCTGTCGTCACCTGCGACACCGCAAGCTGCTCGGTGAGGAGCTGCTGCACCTCGGCGCGGTCGAGCCCGACCGGGTGCAGGGCGATGAAGCCCTCGAGCGCCGGGAACTTCGCCAGCTGCTCGTCGGTGAGGCCCGCCGGGTCCCGCTGGAGCTCGATCGGCTCGCCGCCGCCGGTCACGGCGCCCTCGGCTGCCGCGAGTCCGGCGTCCGCCGCGTGCTCGAGCGCCCAGGTCGCCGAGTCGGCGGATGCCCCGCCGAGCAGGTCGGCCGGCCAGGCGAGCGTGTCCTCGCTCACCCAGTGCGCGCGCGACTGACCCGTGCCCGCGAGCGGCGGATCCGTCACGACGATCTCGAGCACGTGCGTCGCGACCGTGTAGCGGAACTCGACGAGCTTGCCGTCGGTCGCGGTGAACGAGTAGTTCCCACCGTCGCGAGCGCCGCCGACGCCGTAGTTCTCGGCCCAGCTGCGGTCGTGGGCGACCTTCACCTCGTAGTTGCCGCCCGGGATCGCCGAGCTGGACCACGTGTACACGCCGTCCTTGTCGCCGTCCTGCATGAGCGTCGCGAGGCACTCGGGCTGCCAGTCGCCGGGGCATCCGACCTCGGACTGGAAGCTGCCCGGCAGCGTCACGACGGGACCCTCGGCCGTGGACGAGACGACCTTGGTCACGGGGTTCCAGAAGAACGTCACCGGCTTCGTTCCGTCGGTCGTGTAGGTGATGTTCGGCCCGTTCGGCTCGCCGTTCGCGCCGTAGTTGACGTCCCAGCTGCCGTTGATCGCCACCTTGTACTCGTAGGTGCCGGCGGGCAGGGTGAACGTGCCCTCCCAGATGCCGTCGGCGCGCTTCGTGAGCTTCGCCGCCTCGCAGCCGGGGGTCCAGTCGCCCGCGCAGTTCATCTCGGAGTTGTGGTTGCCGGGCACCGTGACGAGGTCGATCGGCTGCTCGGGCTCCTCCTCCTCGACGAGGTTCACGGCGTTGCCCACCGACGCGTAGGTCGAGGCGGCCGAGCGGTGGCCTGCGGCATCCGTCGACACGGCGCGGTACTCGACGAGCGTGCCGTCCGCGAGGCCCGCCGTGTCGTGGAAGACGCGCGGCGTGGTGTCCTCTGCGGTGCCGAGCGCGTGCCACGCGTCGCTGCCCGCGACGCGCCACGAGAAGCTCGTCTCGGCCCAGGTGGCGTCGTCGACGTCGGCGACGACCGGCGTGATGCCGGTGACGCCGGCGCCCGCTGCGGGGGTCGCGACCGAGATGGCGGATGCCGCGTCGGGCGCGCTCACCGTGCGGTCGGCCTTCAGCACCACGGTGCCGAGCGCCGGCACGGTCACGGATGCCACGCCGTCGGCGTTCGCCGTCACGCCCGGGCCGTCGGTGCCGTGGAGCGGCGCGAAGACGCCGCCCTTCGTGAGCGTCGGGACGTCGACGGTCTTCGCGGCGTTCGAGTTGTTGGCCGCGACGAGGTACTCGACCTTCTCGGTGCGGTCGATGCGCGAGAACGCGTAGACGCCCGCGCCGTTGTCGACGTAGCGCTCGACCTGCGCGCCGGTCGCGAGGGCCGGGTGCGCCTGGCGCAGCGCAGACAGCTCGCTGATGTGGCCGTAGAGCGGCACGTCGGTGCCGGTGTGCGCACCCGTGCCGAAGGTCTCGCCGGTCACGAGCGACTGGCCCTGGTACTCAACGACCTGGGTCGGGAAGAGGGTCTGGCGCGCGCTCTGGTCGCCGCCGATGCCCGCGAAGCCCTGCTCGTCGCCGTAGTAGACCACGGGCTGCCCGCGCGTGAGGAAGAGCAGCTCGTGGGCGAGCTCGTCCCGCTGCAGCGGGGCATCCGTCGACTGCAGGAAGTAGCCGACGCGACCCATGTCGTGGTTGCCGAGGAAGGTCGGCAGCGCCGTCGCCGACGAGTCGGGCGTGGTGTAGTAGTCGTCGCCCGCGAACAGGGACTGCAGGTTCTTCGCCGAGTTGCCCGCCGCGAAGCTCACGGCCTGCGACTGGAACGTGAAGTCCAGCACCGAGTTCATGTCGGTCTTGCGCACGTAGGGCGAGAGCTTCTGCGGGTCGGCGTCGTAGACCTCGCCGAACATGAAGAAGTCCTGCTTGCCCTGCGCGTGCGCGTAGTCGAGCACGTCGGTGGCCCACTGCTCCCAGAACTCGAAGTTCACGTGCTTGGCCGTGTCGATGCGGAAGCCGTCGATGCCGAGGTCGATCCAGTCCTCGTACACGTCGACGAAGCCGTTCACGACGGTGGGGTGCTCGGTCATGAGGTCGTCGAGGCCGACGAAGTCGCCGTACGTGACCGACTCGCCCTCCCACGTCGAGTCGCCGCGGTTGTGGTACAGCGTCGGGTCGTTGAGCCACGCCGGCACCTTGAGGTCGGCGTCCTCGGGCGCGACCGTCGGCGTGTACGGGAAGCTCGTCGCCGCGTCGAGCGCCGGGAACGGCTTCGAGCCGTCGGCGTACTCGGCGACGTCGATGACGTTGCCGCTCGCATCCGTGTAGGGCGCGGTCTTCGTGTCGATGTACGAGTACTGCTGCTCCTGGTAGTCGATGACGTCGGCCGTGTGGTTCGTGATGATGTCGAAGTAGACGTCGATGCCGCGGGCGTGGGCGTCGTCGATGAGCGTCTTCAGCTCGTCGTTCGTGCCGAGGTGCGGGTCGATCTGCGTGAAGTCGGTGACCCAGTAGCCGTGGTACCCGGCGCTCGCGTTCGCGCCCTCGCCCTGCACCGGGCGGTTCTCGAAGCTCGGGGTGAGCCAGATCGCCGTGGTGCCGAGGCCGTCGATGTAGTCGAGCTGCGAGCGCAGGCCGGCGAGGTCGCCGCCCTGGTAGAAGCCCTTGTGCGTCGGGTCGAAGCCGGTCGTGAGGGCGTCGCCGGTGAGGCCGCCCTGGTCGTTCGTCGCGTCGCCGTTCGCGAAGCGGTCGGTCATGACGAAGTAGAACACCTCGTCGCTGCCGGGCTGGCGCACCGGGTCGGCCACGAGTGCGGCGTCGGATGCCTCGTCGTACGCGCCGCGCAGGCCCGTCGCCTCGAGGCCGACGCGCTTCAAGGTGTCGTCGAACACGACGCGCACGGGCGTGTCGCCCTCGACGGTCAGCGGGATGTTGCCGTCGCCGCCGTTCAGTCCGTAGGACTCGGCCCAGCTGTCGTTCACGGCGACCTTGTACTCCCAGGTGCCGGCCGGGATGGTGAAGTCCGCGGCGTAGACGCCGGGGGTGGCCGTCGGCGCGAGGTCGGTGGCGGCGCAGTCGGGCTGCCAGTCGGCCGAGCAGCCGAGCTCGGACTGCAGGCTCCCGACCAGCGCGAACGACCGGTCCTCCGCCTGCGCGGGAAGCACGGGCAGCACCACCGCAGCGGATGCCGCGAGCGCTCCCGTCACGATCGCCGCCAACCACCTGCGCTGCTTCGCGCTCCGCGTCATCCTCGACTCCAGTTCTCAGGGCACGTCGACGTGCCACCCGGCTGGGGGTGACGCTAGCAGCGGAGCTCGCGTTAATGCAAGCGCTTGCAATAGATGTGACGCACAGCACTGCGGATGCCGCGTCGTGGCGGCATCCGCAGTGCAAGCGTTCTCACGCACTGTTTGCTCGCCATCGGGGCCATCCCGCCGTCCGCCCGCCCGCCGTCCGCCCGCCCGCCGAGCGCCGACCGCCGAGCCGCCCCCGCCCCCGCCCCGCCGTTCATCCCGAACGGCGGCGACGAGAGGACGCAACACGCCGTGGGCGCGTTCGCGCGCCGGGCATGTTGCGTCCTCTCGTGGTCGGCGTCCGAGCGTGAACGTCAGAACGTGTGGCCCAGGTAGACGGAGCGGCGCATCTCGTCGCGCAGGCGCTCCCCCTCGCGGCGGCGCTCATGGAGCTCTGCGAGCTCCTCACGGCTGAGCGGCTGACGCGACGCGGCGAACATGGCGAGCACACCAGCGCGGATCGCCCGCGCCATCCGGGCGAGGCCGTGGACCGCGCCGACCTCGGTCGCCGGGGCGGAGGAGCTGATGGTGAGTGCGGTGTTCATGACGATCCTCGATGGTTCGGAGCCCGCCGGTTGCGAGCCGTGCACCCAGTACAGCGCCGACCGGGGTGTCGCCTCATCGGCGACGGCTACCGAGATCGCCGATGCGGGCTACCGAGATCCCGGGAGCTCACGCCGTGAGCAGGCCGAGCTCGCGCGCGGCGCGCACCGCGTCCTGGCGTGACTGCACCCCGAGCTTCGCGAGCACCGCGGCGACGTGGCTGTCGACCGTGCGCACCGACACGACGAGTCGCTCGGCGATCTCCGCATTGGTGAGGCCCTCGGCGAGCAGCCGCAGCACCCCCACCTGGCGGTCGGTGAGCCCCTCGGGGTTCTGCCGGGTGAGGTTCGACGGACCGCGCGGGATGCTGCGCACGCCCCGCTCGCGGAGGTCGGCGCGCACGCGGCGGGCGAGCGGCACGGCCCCGATGCGGTCGAGGATGGCGAGCGCGTCGAGCAGGTCCGCCTCGTCGGGGCTCTCGGCGAGCGCCGCCGCCTCGTGGTAGGGCGCACCCGCCTCCCGCCAGAGCTCGGCGGCGCGGCGCCAGTCGCCGCGCGCCTGCACGGCGGCCGGGAACCCCTCGTGCTCGGGCACCTCGATGTCGGCGTCGCCGGCCCGGCGCAGGACGTCCCCGAGCTCGGCCCGCAGCGACGCCGCGTCCCGGCTCGCGGCCTCCTCGTACTCGGGGCGCGCGATGGCCCGCGCAGCGGCCGCGTCGCCGCGGAGCAGGGCCGCCTCAGCACGGGCCACGGCGACCGGGCCGCGTCGCTGCAGCTCGCCGAGGTGCTCCGCGAGTCGCCGCGCCTCGTCGAGCACCTCGTCGGCGCCCTCGTCTCCGCGGCGCAGCCGCACGGTGCCCTGCACGGTCAGCGCCACGCAGCGGGCGTGCGGCGGCCCGGGCAGCGGGTCGATGACGGCGAGGGCGTCGTCCCATCGCGCGCGCGCCAGGTGCAGCCGCGCCTGCTCCATCTGCTGGTAGCTCACGAAGCCGATGAATTCCGCCCGCTCGGTGATCTCGATGGCCCGCTCGAGGTGCACCTCGGCGAGGTCGAGCCGGTACTGGTCGAGCAGCCCCCAGACGAGGTTGACCGAGGCGCGCGCGGCATCCTCGATGTCGTCGACGGCGAGCGCGACGTCGGCGGCCTCGAGGAGCTCGGCCATGCCGGCGTCGTCGGCGAGGAACATGAGCGCCGTGCCGTGGTTGTTCAGGGCGTGCGAGAGCACCCCGGCGTCGCCCGTCTCGCGGGCGATCGCGATCGCGCGGCTGGCGAGCTCGATCGCGCGCCGCGTGTCGTGGGCGAGCAGGGCGAGCTGCGACTCGTTGCTCAGCGCCATCGCGTAGAGGCCCTCGTCGCCGGCGTCGACGAGCACGGCGGATGCCTCCTGCGCCGACGCCTCGGCCGGTGCACGGAGCCCGTCGAACCACTGGAATCGCGACAGCCAGCGCAGGCTCGCCCCGAGCCGCCGCGCGTCGCCGAGCGCACGACGCTGCGCGACCGCATCCGTCTGGGCGAGCATCGCCGAGTGCGCGGCACCCACGGTATACGCCTCGATCGCGTACTGCTCGGTCAGATCCGCGAGCGTGGCCGCGTCGTAGCGTCCGGCGTGTTCGAGCGCCACGCGGTAGTGCGCGGCCGCCTGCCGGTGCGCTCCTGATGCAGCGGCATCGCGTGCGGCGCGCGGCGCCCATTCCACGATGGCGCCGACGTCGCCGGCGGCGAGCGCGTGGTGCACGAGCCGGGCGGGGTCGGCCACGCCCGAGGCGACGAGCGCCTCGAGCGCGCGCTGTTCGAGCTCGATCCGCCGCGACGCGGGCAGCGAGTCGACGACCGCCCGCCGCGTGAGCTCGTGTCGGAACCGCACCCCGTCGGGGCTGACCGCCAGCAGCCCGCCCTCCTCGGCCGCGCGCAGGGCGCCCGCCGAGCCGGGCACCAGTCGCGCGAGCAGGTCGGCGTCGACCGCGGACGGCACGACCGCCAGCTGCTCGACATGCTCCTGCGTGGCAGCGTCGAGCCGCCGGAGGCGTCCCGTGACGGCATCGACCACGGTGGGCGGCACGCTCACCTCGTCGGCCGACGCGACGAGCTCGCTCACGAAGTACGGGTTGCCCTCGGTCATCGCGAACACGCGTCGGGCGTCGAGGCCGCTGCCGGCGGTGAGGGCGCCGACCGCCGCGGGCGACAGTCGCTGCAGCGCGAGGCGCTCCACGCGCTCGCGGGGACCGAGGTCGCCGAGCAGGCGGTTCAGGGGGTGGTTGCGGTCGAGCTCGTTCCGGTAGGTGAGCACGAGGGCCGCGGGCAGGGCGTCGATCCGGCGCGCGAGGAAGCGGAGCACGTCGAGCGTCGCCTCGTCGGCCCAGTGCACGTCCTCGACGACGAGGATCGTCCCCGGGGCATCCGCCAGCTCGTCCTGCAGCGCCGCGTAGACGTCCTCGCGGTCGCCGCCGCGCAGGGCGTCGCGGAGCCGCGGTCCGACGTCGAGGGCGAGGTCGCGCAGCGGACCGAGGGTGCGCGGCGTCGACATCGCATCGCACGAGCCGACGAGCACGCGCGTGCCCGCGGGGGGATCCGCACGCAGCGCCTCGACGAGGCTCGTCTTGCCGATGCCGGCCTCGCCGTGCAGCAGCACGACGCGACCGCGACCGCTCACCGCCTCACCGGCGGCATCACGGAGCTCGGCGAGCTCGGGCTCGCGCTCGAGCAGGTCCCTGCGCATAGTGCGAGCATGCCCGCGCGCCACCCGCCACGCAACCGAGCGCGCCCGGAACCCGGGAAGCGGCGCGGCGACCTCGCGGTGCGGCGGTCACTGCGCGGCGGCCGCGGGGATCAGAGCCCCGAGTACGCGTGCAGGCCCTTGAAGAACAGGTTGACGATGGTGAAGTTGAACAGCACCGTCGAGAATCCGATGATCGCGAGCCACGCCGACCGCGAGCCGCGCCAGCCGCGCGTCGCCCGGGCGTGGATGTACCCGGCGTAGACCACCCAGATGATGAAGGTCCACACCTCCTTGGTGTCCCAGCCCCAGTACCGGCCCCAGGCCGCCTCGGCCCAGATCGCGCCGGCCATGAGCGTGAACGTCCAGAGGATGAACCCGATGATGATGACCCGGTAGGCGAGGTTCTCGAGCGTCGCCGAATCGGGCAGCGTCGCGAGGAACGACTGCTTCGCAGCCGTGCCGGATGCCGCGATCGACTCGCGCCGCGCCTGCATGAGCTGCACGACCGAGAGCGCGAATCCGAGCGCGAGGAAGCCCACCGACGAGGTCGCGACGAACACGTGGATCACGAGCCACGCGGACTGCAGCGCGGGCGGCAGCGGCACGACGCTGACGTAGAAGTTCACGGTCGCGATGCCGAGGAGCACGAGCACGAGGCCCGTCACGAACGTGCCGAGGAAGCGCAGGTCGTGCTTCGAGACGACGAGCACGAGCAGGTAGACGCTCGTGATGATGAGCGTGCCCGTGAGCGCGAACTCGTACATGTTGGCCCACGGCACGCGCCCGGCGGCGAGGCCGCGCGTGATGTCGGCCGCGAGGTGCAGCGCCCACGCGACGACCGTGAGGGCGACGCCGACCCGCAGCGACGGCGAGCGGCCGTAGGCGACGGCGCCGTCCTGAGCCCATCGGGATGCCGCGCGCTTCGGCGGTGCGGCCACGATCGTGCCGCCGCCGGCCGCGTCGGCAGCCGTGGTTCCGGATGCCTCGACCGACGCGGCCTCGACGGAGGTCGCCTTGGCATCGTCGGCCGCCTTGGCGGCCACGGCCGAGCGACGCGCGAGGTCGATCGCGTACGCGATGAACGCGAGCGCGTACACGGCCATCGCCGAGTACACGAGGATGATGGAGATCTCGTCGAGCGTCACGTGACTACCTTACGTCGGGGGATTCGCGGGGTCATCGGGCGATTCGTCGGCCTTCCCCGCGTGCTTGTCGGCGAACGCCGCCACGGCGTCCTCGAGGCCGGGGTCCTCGCCGCGGGCCAGGCCTGCGTACTCGAGCACGAACGTGCCGTCGGGCCGGCGGGCGGCCTTCACCCACATGCGCCGGCGCGGCACGAACAGCGAGAGCAGCAGTCCGCCGACGATGAGCACGGCGAAGACGAGCACCCAGCCCTGCGAGGGGTCGTTGTGGATGTCGAAGCTGGCGAAGCGCGAGACGCTGTGCGAGAAGTCGTCGTCCGCGGCATCCGGATCTGCGTTCTCGAACGTGATGGAGCCGAGCCCGTTCGGCAGGTCGACGGTGTCGCCGGGCATCAGCTCGAGCGAGTCGACGCCGGTGCTGCCGCCGGTGAGCTGCTCCATGGTCGACGGGTCGAGCGTGTAGACCGACGTGGGGGTCCCGCCGTCGATGCCGAGGTCGCCCTGGTACACGTTGAGCGTCAGCACGGGGTAGACGAGGTCGGGGTAGCTCGACGTGTAGGCGCCCGACGGGAGCGTCGTCTGCGTCGGGTAGAGGAACCCGACCATGCCGAGCTGGTCCGCGAGGCCGTCGGGCACCTTCACGACGCCGATCGAGGTGAGGTTCGCGTCCTGCGGCAGGAACGGCACCGAGTCGGTGAACACCACGTTCCCGTCGGGGTCGCGCACCGTGATCGTGGGCGCGTAGCCGTTGCCGAGCAGGTACACGTCGGTGCCGTGCACGCGCAGCGGCTCGTTGACCTTGACGACGCCCTCCGCCGGCTCGCCGCCCTGCGCCTGCACGGTCACGCGCGCGGTGAAGTCGATCGGCTGCCCGATCGCCTCCTGGTTCTGCGTCTCGTAGACGGCGTCGAGCTCCTCGAGCGACAGGCGGTACGGGTCGAGGCGCGTGTCGTCGAAGAACCGCCCCGGGTTGAACGAGTCGTAGGCGGCGAGCGTGTTCACGAACGACTGGCCCTCGACCACGACGCGCTGGCCCGAGAACCCGAACCCGCCGCCGATGCCCACGGCCACGAGCACGCCGAGCAGCGCCGTGTGGAACACGAGGTTGCCGGTCTCGCGCAGGTAGCCGCGTTCGGCCGAGACGGATGCCTCGCCGCGCAGCTCGTAACGCTCGACCCGGTAGCCCGCCTGCTTGAGCTGCGTCGCCGCGGCGGCGATCGCGGCATCCGCTGCATCGGTGGTCGAGGAGGCGCCCTGCGCCGTCTCGAAACCGGTCAGAGATCTCTCGGTGTACCCCGCGAGCCGCTGCAGTCGCACGGGCGTGCGCGGCGGCCGCGCCCGGAGCGCGTCGAAATGGTGCTTCGTGCGCGGGATGACGCAGCCGATGAGCGACACGAACAGCAGCAGGTAGACCGCCGAGAACCACGCCGACGTGTAGACGTCGAACAGCTGGAACCCGTCGAGCACCGGCGCGAGGCCGGGGTTGTCGGCGAAGTACTGGGTGACGCCGTTGGGGTCGCTCGAGCGCTGCGGCACGAGCGATCCGGGCACCGCGGCGATCGCGAGCAGGAGCAGCAGGAGCAGCGCCGTGCGCATGCTCGTGAGCTGCCGCCAGGCGAAGCGCAGCCAGCCGACGAGCCCCAGCTTCGGCTGCGCGACCGCGTCGCCCGGAGCCGGTCGAGGAGTCGCGGCATCCGTCGACCCGTCATCGCGCACGGGGGCGTCGATGTGGTCGTCGGGACGCGACAGCGCGTCGGGATCAGATCGCGGGGACAAAGCCGGTGATCACCGCCTGCAGTTCGTACATCCAGATGCTCCAGAGGCCCGACACCATGAGCAGGCCGATCGCGATGAGCAGCGAGCCGCCGATGATGTTGATCGTGCGGATGTGCCGGCGCAGGAACGCGAGCGAGCCGGTGACCCAGCCGAAGCCCAGCGCGACGAGCAGGAACGGGATGCCGAGGCCCAGGCAGTAGGCGAGGCCCAGCAGCACCGCGCGGCCGGCCGACGCCGAGTCGGCGCTGAGCGTGAGCACGACGGCGAGGGTCGGGCCGATGCAGGGCGTCCAGCCGAGGCCGAACACGACTCCGAGGAGCGGGGCGCCCGCGAGCCCGGTCGCCGGGCGCCAGGACGGCTTGAACGTGCGCTGCAGGAACGTGAACTGGCCGATGAACACGAGTCCCATGAGGATGAGCACGACGCCGAGCACGCGCGTGATGGTCTCGCCGTACGCGTTGAACCACGCGCCGGCGACGCCCGCGAGCAGGTTGAAGGTGACGAACACGAGCGTGAACCCGGCGATGAACAGCAGCACGCCGAGCACGAGTCGCCGACGGTGGCGCCGTTCCTCCGAGGGCTCGGCCGAGGCATCCGTGAACCCGCCGAGGTAGCCGAGGTAGCCCGGCACGAGCGGCAGCACGCACGGCGACAGGAACGAGACGACGCCGGCGGCGAGCGCGATCGGCATGGCCGCGAGCAGCTGCCCGTTCAGCACGATGTCGCCGACGCCTCCCACGCTCCCGTCGCCCTCCTAGGCCTGCTCGGCGAGGAGGTCGTCGATGATCGACTCGAGGATCGACGCGTCCGTGAGCTGGCCGAGCACGCGAGCCGCGACGCGGCCCTGGCGGTCGAGCACGATCGTCGTCGGCACCGCCGCCGGCGGCACGTCACCCGCGAAGGCGAGCTGCGCGGTGCCCTCGTTCACGTCGAGGATCGACGGGTAGCTGACGCCGTAGGTCTGCTCGAAGGATGCCGCGGTGCCGGCCTGGTCGCGCACGTTGACGCCCACGAACGCGACGCCCGGGTTCTCGACGGCCGCCTCACCCTGGGCCTGCTCGCCGACGCCGAACGACTGCGAGACCTCCTCGAGGATCGGCGCCTCGACCCGGCACGGGGCGCAGCCCGCGTACCAGAAGTTCACGACCGTGACGCCGCCGAGCGTGTCGGCGGAGTCGAACGTGCCGCCCTCGACGGTCTCGCCCGAGAACTCGATGGGCTCGCC
The DNA here is from genome assembly GCF_008122505.1 of Agromyces mariniharenae. NCBI lineage: Bacteria > Bacillati > Actinomycetota > Actinomycetes > Micrococcales > Microbacteriaceae > Agromyces > Agromyces mariniharenae. The sequence continues at coordinate 1,297,656 of NZ_VSSB01000001.1, forward strand.
GCGCTGCGACGCGTCGAACTCCGAGATCGTGCCGTCGCCCGCGATGTAGTTCTTGCCGCTGCCCTCGCGGTACTGGTCGGCGAGCGGGTCGCTCGCGCAGCCCGCGAGCAGCAGGGCGGATGCCGCGACGAGCGCGACGATCGCGGAGCGCTTCATCACACCGCCCCCACATCGGTCGCGGTGGCCGACAGCCCGGCGGCCGGATCGCGGTACCCCACCTCGACGAACCGCTCGCCGCGGCGCTCGTACGTCGTGATGCTCGACAGCGCACAGCGCCGGCGGCGCGGGTCGTGCGCGAGCGGCTTGCCCGCGACGCTGCGGTGCACCATCCAGATCGGCAGTTGGTGACTGACGATCACCGCGTCACCGCCATCGGTCGCGCTCCAGGCGTCGTCCATGGCGTGCAGCATGCGACGGGCGATCGAGCCGAACGGCTCTCCCCAGCTCGGCTCCCACGGATTGACGAGGAACACCCAGTTGCGCACATCGCGCAACGCGCCGTCCCGCCCGCTCATGCGCTTGCCCTCGAATCGGTTCTCGGGCTCGATGACCCGGTCGTCGAGCTCGGTCTCGAGTCCGAACACCCGTGCGATGGGCTCCGCGGACTGCTGCGTGCGCTGGAGCGGCGACGAGACGAGGGTCGTCACCGGGCGGGATCGGGAGAGCAGGTCGTCGGCGGCGAACTGCGCCATCTCGTGGCCGAGGCTGGAGAGGCCGTAGCCCGGGAGTCGGCCGTAGAGCACGCCCTGGGGGTTGAACACCTCGCCATGGCGCACGAGATGGATCTGCTCGGCCGGCACGGTCTCCAGTCTAGAGAGCGGTTCCCTTTGAATCCGCCGAGGGTCGGACCCGCTGGTGGAGGTGCCGCGGAGCGGCTGCTCCTCAACCCGTGGATGCGCTCGACGGTAGGATGGGTGCCCGTGACTTCCCGCACCCTCATCAAGAACCTCGCCGCGCTTCCCGACGGCCCCGTCTCCGTCGCCGGATGGGTCGACACCGTGCGCGACCAGAAGAAGGTGCAGTTCGTCATCCTGCGCGACGAGACCGGCGCGGTGCAGCTCGTGAACCCGGCGGTGCGCGAGCTCGACCCCGAGGGCGTCAGCGTCGGCGCGGCCGAGGCGCTCGCCCTCACCGAGTCCATCTCCGGCCTCTCCCACGGCACGTTCGTGCGCGTCATGGGCGAGCTCAAGCACGACGAGCGCGTGAAGCTCGGCGGGCTCGAGGTGAAGATCGGCGACCTCGAGGTCGTCACGGCGGCCCTCGAGATCCCCATCGCGGCGGACTCGGGCCTCGACAAGCGCATGGACTGGCGCTTCCTCGACCTGCGCCACCCGAAGCAGAACCTCATCTTCCGCATCCAGACCACGTTCCTACACGCGCTGCGCACGTACTGGGTCGAGCACGAGTTCGTCGAGGTCCAGACGCCGAAGCTCATGGCCTCGCCGTCCGAGTCTCGCGCCGAGCTCTTCCAGCTCGAGTACTTCGACACGACCGCCTACCTCGCGCAGAGCCCGCAGCACTTCAAGCAGATGGCGCAGTCCGCGGGCTTCGGCAAGATCTTCGAGGTCGGCCCCGCGTTCCGCGCCGACCCGTCGTTCACGTCGCGCCACGCGACCGAGTTCACGTCGATCGACACCGAGGTCAGCTGGATCGACACCCACGAGGACGTCATGCGCCTCCACGAGGAGCTCATGGTCGCGGGCTTCACCGCGGTCGTCGAGAAGCACGGCGCCGAGGTCGCCGAGCTGTTCGGCATCGAGCTCACGGTGCCGACGACGCCGTTCCCGCGCATCCCGCTCGCCGAGGCGAAGCAGATCGTGGCCGACCACGGCTACGTGGTTCCGCGTGCGGACGCCGACATGGACCCCGAGGGAGAGCGTCGCATCTCCCAGTACGTCAAGGAGACGTACGGGCACGACTTCGTGTTCCTCACCGACTACGCGTCGACGATCCGGCCGTTCTACCACATGCGCCACGAGGACGACCCGTCGCTGACCAAGTCGTACGACCTCATCTACAACGGCACCGAGATCTCCACGGGCGCTCAGCGCGAGCACCGCGTCGAGGTGCTGGTCGCGCAGGCCGAGTCGATGGGCCTCGACCCCGAGGAGCTCGGCACCTACCTCGAGTTCTTCAAGTACGGCGTGCCCCCGCACGGCGGCTTCGGCATGGGCCTCGCCCGCGTGCTGATGCTCATGCTCGGCGAGGGCTCGATCCGCGAGACCACCTACCTCTTCCGCGGCCCGACCCGCCTGCTCCCCTAGTCCTCCACCGGTCGTCGAGTAGCGCCCGGCGCAGCCGGACCCACCCCCGGTCGTCGAGTAGCGCCCGGCGCAGCCGGACCCACCCCCGGTCGTCGAGTAGCGCCCGGCGGAGCCGGACGCGTATCGAGACGCGGCGAGGGATCTCGATACGGGTCGCGCTGTGCGCTGCCCTACTCGATCACCGGCGGGTTCCAGCGCGCCGCCCTCCTCGATCACCGGACCCGCGGCCACCCGCACGTCGTAGGCTCGAGGGATGGTCGACCTCACCCCGACGGTCCGCATCGAGGGCGGCACGTTCCGCATGGGCTCCGCGGAGTTCTACCCCGACGAGACGCCCGTGCACGAGCGCACCGTCGACCCGTTCGAGCTCGACCTGCACCCCGTGACGAACGAGCAGTTCGCCGCGTTCGTCGAGGCGACCGGCTACGTGACCGTGGCCGAGCGCCCGCTCGATCCGGCGGACTTCCCCGGATACGACCCGGCCGGGCTCGTGCCCGGCGCGCTCGTGTTCACGCCGACGCCGGGCCCGGTCGACTTGCGCGACTGGCGGCAGTGGTGGCGCTGGGGCGAAGGCGCGAGCTGGCGGCATCCGCTCGGGCCCGACGGCGTCGACGCCCTCGAGGAGCGACCCGCCCACCCGGTGGTGCAGGTCAGCTTCGAGGATGCCTCGGCCTACGCCGCCTGGGCCGGCCGGCGCCTGCCCACCGAGGCCGAGTTCGAGTACGCGGCCCGCGGAGGCCTCGACGGAGCCCGGTTCGCGTGGGGGGACGAGGAGTTCCCCGACGGGAAGCTCATGGTGAACCGCTGGCAAGGCTCCTTCCCCTACCGCAACACGGGCGCCGCAGGCTGGGCCGGCACGTCGCCCGTCATGACGTTCCCGGCGAACGGCTACGGCCTCTTCGACGTGACCGGCAACGTGTGGGAGTGGACGACCGACTACTACACGACGCGGCACGAGGTGCCCGGCCAGGAGCCGGTCGACGCCGGCGCGCGCGAGAACCTGCTCGCCGCGACCTCCGCCGAGCCGGGGTCGCGCATCCCCCGCCGGGTGCTCAAGGGCGGCTCGCACCTGTGCTCGCCCGAGTACTGCCTGCGCTACCGTCCCGCGGCCCGATCGCCGCAGGCCGACGACACCGCGACGACGCACATCGGCTTCCGCTGCGCGCGCAGCGTCGCCTGACGCGTCCGGTGATCGAGTAGGGCCGCGCGCAGCGCGACCCGTATCGAGATCTCTCGCCGCGTCTCGATACGCGTCCGGCTCCGCCGGGCGCTACTCGACGACCGGTGTACCCGCGACCGCGTCGGCGAGGGTCGGGTACACCCGCCCGGCCGTCTCCAGCCCGTGGAACCAGCTCCCCCGGCGTGCCACCGCCGCGCCCGACTCGGGGACCGCCGCGAGCCGCAGCTCGACCCCGTGCCCGGCGAGCTCGCGATCGAGGTCTGCGAGCGTGTCGAGCACCGTGATCGACGTGACGCCCATGTGCGTGAGCTCGAGCGCGACCGCGTGCCCGCCGCCGTCGCCGCGCGACCGCACCGCGTCGAGCACCGCGTTCTCGTAGGCGAGTGCATTCGCGGTGTAGAGCGGACCGAGCAGCCGGATCGGCAGCACGCCGTCGACGGGTTCGTCCACCTCGATGCGGAGTCGGTTCAGCTCGCGCAGCACGACGCCGAGCGTCGCGACGATGCCGACGGCGACGGCGAGCAGCAGCCCGGCCGTGAGGCCCACCGCTGCCGTGACGACCGCGATCCAGAAGTCGTTGCGGCTGATGCGCCAGAATCGCACGAGTGACCCGACGTCGATGAGCGCGATCACGGCGACGAACACGAGGGCCGCGAGCGTCGCCTGCGGCAGCAGGCTCAGCACCGGCGCGAGGAACAGCGCGACGAGCACCGCCAGCACGACCGTGACGATCGAGGCGAGCTGCGTGCGCGCGCCGGCGCCCTGGTTCACGGCGCTCTGCGAGAAGCCGCCCGCCGCGGGCAGCACCTGGAAGAACGACCCGAGCGTGTTCGCGGCACCGGTCGCGAGCAGCTCCTGGTTGCTGTCGACCTGCGGTTCGCCGGGCTTGCGGATGCCGCGCGCCACCGCCGCGGACTCGAGGAACGCCATGATCGCGATCGCGATCGCCCCGGGCAGCAGCGCGCCGAGGTTCGCGAACGACGGCAGCTCGGGAGCGGGGAACCCCTGCGGCACGGGGTCGATGAGCGCAACGTCGGCGTCGCCGAGCCCCGCGAACGCCACGAGCAGGATGCCGCCCGCGACGACCACGAGCGGGCCCGGCACCCTCGGTAGGAATCGCTTCAGCAGGAGCAGCACCGCGATCGACCCGGCCGACAGCGCGATCGTAGCGGGGTTCGCGCCGGGGATCGCCTCGAACACGGCGACGACCGAGCGGATGAACCCATGCGTGCTGAGGTCGTCGGTCTCGCCGAGCAGCTTCGGCAGCTGCCCGACGGCGACGGTGGCGCCGACCCCCACCTGGATGCCGACGAGCGTAGCCTTCGAGATGTTCTCGACGAGCGACCCGAGCCGCGCGACGCGCGCCACGAGCAGGATCAGGCCCACGAGCAGGGTGAGCGCCATGAGGTCGGGCACCGGGTCGTCGGACCCGGCGGCGACCCCGGCCGACACGAGCGTCGTGCCGCTGAGGGTGGCGATCGTCGACGTGGTCGAGACGCTCATCGCGCGCGAGCCGCCGAGCATCGCGTACACGAGCATCGGCACCATGCACGTGTAGAGGCCGAGCTGCACGGGCAGGTTCGCGATGGTCGCGTACGCCATCGCCTGCGGGATGACCACCGCGCCCGCCGAGAGCCCTGCGAGCACGTCGGGGCCGAGCCAGCCCAGGCGGTAGCCCGCGAGCGTCGGGAACAGGCGGAAGCCGCGCGGCGCAGCGACCGCCGGGACCTCGGCGCGCGGCATCCGCTACGCCTCGGGGAAGACGGTCGACCAGTCGCGCTTGACGCTCACGACGGTGAAGCCGTGGTCGGATGCCGCGGCGAGCGCCTGCTCGGCCCCCTTGTCGTAGGGCGCGTCGCCGCGTCCGCCGTCGTCGTCGTGGTGGATGAGCAGCGACAGCGAGCGCGGATGCCCCTGTACGTAGCGCAGCATCGGCACGTCGCCGTTCGAGTTGCCCGCGGCGAGGAGCGGGCGGCGCCCGATGCGGCTCCAGATGCGGATGGGCTTCTCGGGGCCGTCGTCCATGAAGTCGAACGTCGAGCCGTAGCGCACCGCCCTCGCGTCGTCGTCGTAGGTGAGCCCGACGGCCGACCCGACGACCCGCTCGGGCGGGATGCCGTAGTACTCGACCGTCATGGGGCGCATGAAGTCGCGGTCGCCGCCCGACACGATGTAGCACGTGAACCCGTGCGACTCGAGGAAGCGCAGGAGCTCGATCATCGGCTGGTAGATCGCGAACCGGTAGGGCCGGTGCAGCGTGAGGTGCTGGGCGTCGCGGTAGAACATCGCGACCTGCGCCTCGTAGTCGTCGACGCTCTCCCCCGCCGTCGACGCGAGGATCGCACCGACCATCGCGTGCAGGTCGGAGTCGTCGCCCGCGTAGTGCTTGTCGATCGCGCCGCCGAGCCACGCGAGGTCGCCCGTCGCGGCGGCCCGGTAGGGCTGCCGGTCGGCGAGGGACGGGTCGGCGTCGACGGCCGCCTTCCACTGCTGCACGATGAAGTGCAACTGCGTCGGCATGGGCTTCTCGGTCCAGAGGGTGCCGTCGTTGTCGAAGACGGCGACGCGCTCCGCCTCGGGCACGGCGTCGGGGCCCGACGAGACCGATGCGGCGAACGCGATGATCGCGTCGCGCGTCGGCCCGTCGGACCACGACGGGAGCGTGCGGGTCATCCGGTGCCTCGTCAGTCCCTGGCCATCGCCGCGGCCAGGTGCGCCTCGAGGTCGACGTAGGCGTCGTCGGCGATGTCGAAGACGACCTTGCGGATCTCGCCGTTCGCGAACGGGAAGTTCGAGCCGGCGTAGTCGGCCGCGACCGCGTCGGCCGAGTCGTAGCCGATGCAGAGCCCCTCGCCGCACAGCGAGAAGTGCCCGAGCACCGTGCGGATCTCGGTCTCGGCGACCTGCTGGTCGTCGATGTGCAGCCGCAGCGGCCCGACGCCCTCGCGGTACTCCCCCGTCTTCTCCTTCGTGAAGTCGACGCCGATGACGTGCGCCCCCGACGTCGGCGCCGGTGCGGCGATTCGGTAGATCGGCGGGATGCCGAGGAAGTTGTACACGTAGACGACCTGCCCGTCCTTGATGAACAGCCCGTGGCCCCCGAACCGCGATCCGTGGGCGAAGATCACGCCCTCGGTCTGCGGCGTGAGGTCGACCTCGGCGAGCACCTTGTACGAGACGCCGTGCGTGTTCGCCGCCGACCGCTCGGGCACCTCGGAGGTGCCGGGGTAGTAGGTGTACTGGCCCGACGGCGGCACGGGCACGTGGAACTCCATCTTCAGGAAGGTCTCGAAGTCCTCCGGGTTGCCGATGATCTGGAGGTCGTTGAGCGGCAGCACGAGGTTGCGCTTCGCCTCGTCCAGCCACAGCGCCTTCAGCTCCTCGACCTTGTCGGGGTGCTCCGCCGCGAGGTCGTGCGCCTCGGCGCGGTCGACGTCGGTGTGGAACAGCTGCCACGTGTCGTCGTCGAAGCGTCCGCGGCCGCTCACCGGCCCGTGCTCGGTGACCGCCTTCCAGCCCTGGTGCCAGATGCCGCGGTTGCCGAACATCTCGTAGTACTGGGTCTCCTTCTGCGTCGCGCCGTCGGACTCGGCGTCGAAGGAGTACCGCATCGAGACGCCGTCGAGCGGACGCTGGGTCACGCCGTTGTAGCTCTCGGGCAGCGAGAGGCCGCACGCGTCGAGGATCGTCGCGACGATGTCGGTCGAGTGGTGGTACTGGTTGCGGATCTCGCCGCGCGCCTTCATGCCGGCCGGCCACGAGATGACGAGCGGGTCGCAGACGCCGCCCTGGTACACGTACCGCTTGAACATGCGGTACGGGGTCGAGAACGCGGCCGCCCACCCCGTCGGGTAGTGGTTGTACGTGTCGGGGCTGCCGAGCTTGTCCACCTGTCGCAGGTTCTCCTCGAGCGAGTCGGGGTAGCCGCCGAAGATCTTGCCCTCGTTGACCGAGCCGTTCGGGCTTCCTTCACCGGATGCCCCGTTGTCGGCCGCGTAGATCACGAGCGTGTTCTCCAGCTGGCCCGACTCCTCGAGGTAGTCGATGATGCGGCCCACCTGCGCGTCGGTGTACTCGGAGAAGCCGGCGTAGACCTCCGCCATGCGGCTGAACATGGCCTTCTCCTCGTCGCCGAGCTCGTCCCACGGGCGGACGCGGTCGGACTCCGAGAACGTGCCATCGGGCATCGGGTTGAGCGGCGTGAGCTCGGTTCCCTCGGGCAGGATGCCCTTCTCGATCATGCGAGCGAGCACCCACTCCCGGTAGGCCTCGTAGCCGTCGTCGAAGGCGCCCCTGTACTTGTCGATGTACTCCTGCGGGGCGTGGTGCGGCGCGTGGTTGGCGCCAGGGCAGAACCAGAGGTACCAGGGCTTGTCGGGCTCCGTCTGCTTCACGTCGCGGATCATCTTCAGCGCCTGGTCGGCGAGGTCCTTCGAGAGGTGGTAGCCCTCCTCGGGCGTGTACGGCTGCTCGATGTAGTGGTTGTCCTCGGCGAGCGACGGGTACCAGTTGTTCGTCTCGCCGCCGACGAAGCCGTAGAAGCGGTCGTACCCCTGCGCGAGCGGCCAGTTCTTCTTCGAGGCGCCCGCGGTCCACTCGTCGATGGGCACGTTGTGGTTCTTGCCGACCCAGAACGTGGCCCAGCCCGCGTCGCGCAGCAGGTGCGCCATGGGCACGTTCTCGGGCGGGATGTGCGAGTTGTAGCCCGGGAAGCCGGTCGACGACTCGGAGATGGTCGCGAAGCCGTTGGCGTGGTGGTTGCGTCCGGTGAGGAACGTCGACCGCGTCGGCGAGCACAGCGCCGTGGTGTGCCACTGCGTGTAGGTGAGCCCGTCCTTCGCGAGCCGCTCCATCGTCGGCATCTGGATGCGCCCGCCGTACGGCGACCACGCGGCCTGCCCGGTGTCGTCGTAGAGCACCACCAGCACGTTCGGCGCGCCCTTCGGCGCGGCGTCGGGCAGGAACGCGTCCCAGTCCCCGACCGAGTCCCGGACGTCGAGCTTGATGGTCCCCGTGAATTCCTTCGCCACGATGCGTACCCCTTCCCCCAGACCGACCGCCGAGGGGTTCGGCGGCCGTGCCATTCACGTTGCCATGCGGCATCCGTGGAGGCAAGGAACGAGCCCCGAGCGAAGCTCAGCTCCCGGTCGTCGAGGAGCGCCGCGCGAAGCGCGAAGCGCCGCCGCAGGAACTCACGCGTCGGGCAGGCTCCGACCCTTGACCCCCGCGCTCCGCGGCATCCGCGGCTCCTCGGGCAGGTCATGCACCGCGGGCCCTTCGATGCGCACTCCGGATGCCTCGAACCGCGAGCCGTGCAACGGGCAGTCCCAGGTGCACTCCGCGTCGTTCCACTGCAGCACCCCGCCGAGGTGCGTGCACACCGCGCGCACCGCGACCGTGCGACCGTCGACCGTGGAGATCCCGTGCGGCACGCCGCCACGCGTGACGACGACGCCCTGCCCCTCGCCCGGACGCTCGGCCGGCGCCCGCCGACCCTCGGCCTCCGCCCAGCCCACGGCGATCCACTTCCCGACACGCGATCCCTCCGCGACGCCGCGCCCGAGGTCCGACGGCATCGTCGTGCGCGAGCCGATCACGCGGATCCACGGGCGGCGCTCGCGCCACGGCACGCCGAGGATCTCCTCGCTGATGCGGATCCCGGCCGCGGCGCCGTTCGTCAGTCCCCACTTCGCGTAGCCGGTCGCGACCCAGACCCGGCCGGAGCCGCGCGGCATCCGACCGACGAACGGGATGAGGTTCGCCGAGTGGTAGTCCTGCGCGGCCCAGCGGTGGGTGAGCTCCGCGCGGGGGAAGTGCCGGCCGGTCCAGTCGACGAGGTCCTGCACCTTCGCCTCGGTCGACGGCACGCGCCCGGGCGCGTGGTGGTTGCCGCCGACCATGAGCAGGGGCGGCGCGTCGGCGTCGAGGTCGGGCGCGGTGCGCAGCGACCGGGTCTCGCCGTCGACCGAGATGAACAGGCCCTCGGGCAGCGGTCCATCGACGCGGTAGGTCGTGAGGTACGAGCGCGACGGGCGCACCTTCGCGAAGTACAGCCCGCGATTGAGCACCGGATGCCCCGTGGCGATCACCGCGGCATCCGCTCGCACCACACCGTTCGGCGTGTGCAGCTCGACCGGCCTCCCGGCGTGCACGCCCTGCACGCGCATGTCCTCGAGCAGCACGCCGCCCGCGGCGACGAACGCGCGCGCCATCGCCACGAGCAGCCGGTAGGGGTCGAGTCCGAGCTGCCCGGGCAGCGCGACACCGCCCGCGAACGGGAACGGCAGCGGCATCCGCTCGACGCGCTCGACCGGCAGGCCGGCCTCGGTCGCGGCCGCGAACTCGCGGTCGACCGTGCGGAGCCCGTCGTCGGAGGTGGCGAAGCTGTACGCGGTCTCCTCGGTGTACGGCACGCCGTGATGCTGTGCGAAGTCGGCGATGAGGGCCTGCCCGTCGAGGTTGGCCTCGACGTACGCGCGCGCCAGCCGGGCCGGATGCGCCGCGCGGAGCCGCTGCAGCATCGCGCCCTGCAGCACGCTCGCCTTGCCCGTGTTGAGGCCCGACGCGAGCGCGCCGACGTCCCGCGCCTCGAGCACCACGACGCGCATGCCGGCGTCGACGAGCGTGAGCGCGGTCGACAATCCGGTGATGCCGGCGCCGACGACGGCGACGTCGAACCGCTCCCCCGGCGACACGGCGCCCTCGTAGCGGGCGGTCGGTGCGGCGTCGCCGTTCGCGGCGGCCGCTGCGAGGTCCCTCCAGAGCGAGCCCATGCGCCCAGTCAACGCCCGGTGCCGTGCACCGGCAAGGGTTTGACGGGCGCGGATGCCGCGGCTACGCGCGAGCGCGCCGCCGCCTCAGTCGGCTCGGCGGATCCAGTCGAGCGCGAGCTCCGCGACGGTGTCGGGCGCGTCGTCGGGGACGAGCTTCCCCGCGCCGTCGACGAAGGCGAGCTCCATGCGGTCGGCGAAGCGCTCGGGGTGGGAGCAGACACGGCGGATGAGCGACTCCTCGAACCGCGTGTCGAGTCGACCGAAGGCCACGAGCGTGGGGACGGTCAGGCGCATCCGCCGGTAGACGCCCCGGCTGAGCCGCATCGACTCCGGGAGCACCATGCCGCGGTAGAGGCGGCGCACCGCCTGGTCGACCTCGGGTCGTCGCATTGGCGCGAGGTGCGCGGCGATGGTCGCATCCGGCAGGACCTCCGCGTTGTACGGCCCCGTGAACACGCGGCGAAGCGAGCTTCCCGGGCGATGCCAGACCAACGACGGCAGGTGCCGGAACGCGGGGACGAGCCTCGGGCTGAACGACATGAAGACGGGCGGCATCGAGAACTGCACCGCCCGCCCCACGCGTCGCGGATGGGCATAGGCGAGCTGCGCCGCCGTGACCGCCCCCATGTCGTGGCTGACGACGTGTGCGCGTTCGACGCCGAGTGCCTCGAAGACCGCGAGCAGGTCGTGCAGTCGCGTCTCCCGCTCGATGCCCGGCTCGTCGGCTTCGGTCCATCCCGACCCGCGGAGATCGGGACAGATCACCCGGTAGCCCTGCTCGGCGATCCGCGGGGCGACGCGATGCCACTGCCACCAGTGCTGGGGGAAGCCGTGCAGCATGACGACGGGTTCACCGGCGCCGATGGTCGCGACGTGGGTTCGCAGGCCCGGCGTCTCGACGACCAGGTGGTCGAAGCCGGGCGCATCGGGCAGCGGCGGCACCCACGCGGCGGTCTCGGCGGTCGAGACGAGGCGGGATTCGCGTGCACGCATGATGACTCCTTCGTCGTGCCCTCCCTACTATGGTCATAGTAGGTCTACTATGTTCATAGTAAACGGGTTCGAGGAAGGTGTCCATGGCTGCGACGAGGGATCGAGCACTCCAGGCGGCGGTCGAACTCCTCGGGTCCGACGGGATGCGAGCCCTGACCCACGCGCGAGTCGACGCCCGCGCGGGGCTTCCGCCGGGGACGACGTCGAACTGGTTCCGCACGCGGCGGGCGCTCCTCATCGGCGTCGTCGACTGGATGGCTGAGCTCGAACGCGCGGAGTTCGACGCCGGCGAAACGCCGATGCCACCCGGGCCCGAGGCGCTCATCGAGGGCCTGTGCGCCGTGATCGACCTGCAGACCGGTCCCTACGCGGCCCGCACCCGGGCGCGTTACGCGCTGTTCCTCGAGCTCGCCCCCGATCCCGAGCTCGGCGAGCCGCTGCGCCGGCAACGCGGTGAGTTCGAACGATGGACCGAGCAGCTGGTGACCGCGGCCGGCATCCCCGACCCGGTGCCCGCCGCCCGCGCGCTCATGGCGCTCGGCGACGGCCTGATGATGCACCGGCTCACCGTCGACCCCGCCCTCGAGGTGCGACCCGTCGTCGAGCGCGCCGTGCGGAGCCTGGCGGCCGCGCCGTGATCGATGCGGCCGGGTCTCCCCATGCCCCGACAGGGCAGTCGCCGGCAATCAGGCCAGCAGCGCCGTCTTCAGCCGCACCGGGTCGATGCGCCAGTAGTTGTGCACCTCGCTGTCGATGAGCAGCACGGGAATCTCCTCGGCGTAGCGCTCGGCGAGTGCCGCGTCGTCGAGGATCGACTGCTCCTCGAGGGTGATGCGCGGCGGGTCATCCGACGCCTCGACCTCGGCGATCACGGCCTGCACGACCTCGCGAGCGTCGTCGCAGAGGTGGCAGCCGGGCTTGCCGATGAGGGTGAGGTGGAGCTCTCGGGTCACGTGTCCAGCGTACGTCGGCAGGAACAGCGAAGAGCGCCAGGCCCGTGGGCCCGACGCTCAGCCGGTCGTGCGGAGACGACTACTTCTTGTTGCGACGCTGGTGACGCGTCTTGCGAAGCAGCTTGCGGTGCTTCTTCTTCGCCATGCGCTTGCGGCGCTTCTTGATGACGGAACCCATCGAAACCTCACAGAAAAAGATCAGTCGGGCGCGCGTGCCGCAGCCCGGGGCGGAGAGCCTCGGGATAGTCTAGCGGATCCGCGCGGCGGCGCCGTTCGGATGCGTTACCGTCGAGGAATGCGCGCCGACGACCTCGTGATCCGCACGACGACCGAGGACGACTGGCCGTCGGTGCGCACGCTGCGCCTCGAGATGCTGCGCGACTACCCGCTCGCCTACGGCGAGACGCTCGAGCACGCCGAGCGGGTCGACGAGGCCGGCTGGCGCGTGCGCGCCGCGCGCGGCACCACGCCCGGGCAGACCTCGATCGTCGCGATCGACGGCGACCGCTGGGTCGGGCACATGGGCGGGTACATCCCCGACGCGAGGACGGGCCCGCTGCTCGTCGGCGTCTACGTGTCGCCCGACTACCGAGGCGACGCCCTCGGGGTCACCCGCCGGCTCCTCGACGCCGTCGAGGACTGGGCGCGCGGGCACGGTGACACGCTGCGCCTCGAGGTGCACGAGGACAACCCCCGTGCCCGCCGCTTCTACGAGAAGCTCGGCTTCACGCTCACCGGCCGCAGCCGCGAGTACGAGCTCGCGCCGGGTGGACTCGAGCTCGAGATGGTCAAGCCGCTGCGCTGACGGCGGGGCACGCCGCAGCGACGGGGGCGCGCGGCAGACTGGCGTGATGACCGCGTTCATCCACGTGCTGCTCATCGCCGCGATCCTCGGCACCGGCATCGCCGCCGGGGTCTTCTACGCCTTCTCGGGCTTCGTGACCCAGGGGCTCGATCGGCTGCCGCCATCGGATGCCGCGCGGGCCATGCAGGAGATCAATGTGGCGGCCGTGCGCGCACCGCTCATGCTCGAGCTCTTCGGCACGGCGCTCGTCGCGGCCGTCGTGTTCGTGCTCGCCCTGCTCGGGTCGCTCGGCGACGGCATGTGGTGGGCGATCGCGGCATCCGCCGCCTACCTCGTCGGCGCGATCGGCGTGACGGGCGCCGCGAACGTGCCCCGCAACAACCGGCTCGTCGCCACCTCGGCGACGGATGCCGCGGCGCTGGCCGCCGCGTGGACGGCGTTCCGCCCGGGCTGGCAGTCGTGGAACCACGTGCGCACCATCACCTCGGCGCTCGCCTGCCTCGGCTTCGCGCTCGCCCTGCTCGCGGCGGGCTGACCCGCCCTCCCGGTCGTCGAGTAGCGCCGCGCGCAGCGCGACGCGTATCGAGACGCAGCACGAGCCATCCGGTCGTCGAGCAGCGCCGCGCGCAGCACGACCGGTCGTCGAGTAGCGCCCGGCGGAGCCGGACGCGTATCGAGACGCAGCACGTCACCTGCCTATTCGCCACGCGCCCACCGTTTCCGCGACAACCCGGGCAGCGCATCGAACCGACCCTCGATCAACGCGATTCGCTTCGCGCGACTCCATCCCTGCACCTGCTTCTCGAGGGCGAATGCTTCGTCGATGCGGTCGAACTCCCTGCTGAAGATCAGCCGGACCGGGAGCCGGCGTCGGGTGTACGCGGATCCCTCCCCGCGTTGGTGCTGCGCGACCCGCCGATCGAGGTCGATCGTGCTGCCGACATACATCGTGCCGTCGATGCATTCGAGGATGTAGAAGTGCGGCATGTCGCCCAGACTGCGGGGTCGGGCGAAGGCGTTGCGGCATCCGGTTCGCTGGCGATGCGGATCTCATCGAGGCGACCATGTTGAGGAATGGACGCCGGGCGGCGTTGCGTCTCGATACGCGTCCGGCTCCGCCGGGCGCTACTCGACGACCGGGCGACGGAAACGTCGCGTCTCGATACGCGTCCGGCTCCGCCGGGCGCTACTCGACGACCGGACAGCGGCCGCTATTCGACGGCCGGGATGGAACCCCTCGCGTCTCGATACGCGTCGCGCTTCGCGCGGCGCTACTCGACGACCGGGACGGCCCGGGCGCTACTCGACGACCGGAGGACGGGTCAGCGACGCTTCTTCTGGCCGACGACCGCGTGGGCGGCCTCGGCGAAGCGCTGGCCGATCGCGGAGGCCCAGGCGAGCTGGTCGTCGTTGAGCGCCACGCCCTGCGCCTCGGCCTCGGCGAGGGTCGCGGCATCCGCTGCGGCATCGGATGACACGAACGGAATGAGCCAGTCTTCGAGGGTCTCGAGCGGGCGGCGGTCGAGGTGGTAGTAGCGGTGCTGGCCCTCTTCGCGCACGCCGACGAGGCCCGCCTCGCGCAGCACCTTGAGGTGCTTCGAGACGGTCGGCTGGCTGAGGCCGAGCGTCGAGACGATCTCGGAGACGCTGATCTCGCCGCCGGATTCGGGTGCGGACGTCTCGCGGTCGAGGAGCACCCCGAGGATGTCGCGCCGGGTCGTGTCCGCCACCACGTCGAAGATGTCCGCCATGCGTCAAGGGTAGTCATTCCCGCCGAGGAGTACCATGACTCACGCATTCGGTGACGGCGGCTGAGGGGGCTCGATGCACGCACGGGCGATGGACCGCCTCGGTCGGACGGATCGGCGGTCATGGCTCGGCAGGTTGCGCGACGCCGTCGATGCCCTCGTCAAGAGCTCGCCGTCGCGGTTCGCGATCCTCGTGTTCGCGGCGCTGATCCTGCTCTTCACGCTGCTGTTCTCGCTGCCGATCGCGCGGGCCGGCTCGGGCTCGGGCGCACCGCTGCACGACGCCTTCTTCACGGCCGTCTCGGTCATCTGCGTCACGGGCCTCGCGACGGTCGACATGGCGACCTACTGGTCGCCGTTCGGCAACGCCCTCGTCTTCATCGGCGTGAACATCGGCGGCGTCGGCGTGCTCACGCTGGCCTCCATCCTGGGCTTCGTGATCTCGCGCCGACTCGGCCTGCGGGCGAAGCTCATCGCGGCGAGCGACACCAACCCGTCGCGCATCCACGTCGGCCCGGTCGCCGAACGTCAGGCGGTGCGGCTCGGCGAGGTCGGCGGCCTGCTCGCCACCGTCGCGATCACCGCCCTCGTCATCGAGCTCGCGATCGCCGTGGCGATGATCCCGAGCATGCTCCGCGCGGGATACGACTGGTTCCACTCGATCTGGTACAGCTTCTACTACTCGGCGATGGCGTTCACGAACACGGGCTTCAGTCCGAACCCCGGCGGCATGGCCCCCTTCGAGCACGACTACTGGATGCAGACGCTGCTCATGATCGGCGTCTTCGTGGGAAGCCTCGGCTTCCCGGTGATCTTCGCGCTCGCCCGTTCGTGGCGCACCCCGCGACGCTGGAGCCTCCACGTCAAGCTCACGATCACGACGACCGTGATCCTCTTCGTGCTCGGCGCCGGCATGTTCCTGCTGCTCGAGTACAACAACCCGCGGACGTACGGCCAGCTGGATGCCGGACCGACCGTCTTCCAGTCGCTCTTCATGTCGGCCATGACGCGGTCGGGCGGCTTCGCGACCATCGACATGCACGACCTCAACGGATCGAGCCTGCTCGTCTCCGACATGCTGATGTTCATCGGCGGCGGCTCGGCGTCGACGGCCGGTGGCATCAAGGTCACGACGCTCGCCGTGCTGTTCCTCGCCGCCTTCGCCGAGGCGCGCGGCGCGCCCGCGATGGAGGCGTTCGGACGGCGCATCCCGCGCGACATGCTCCGCCTCTCGGTGAGCGTCGTGCTCTGGGGCGCGACCATCGTCGCGGTGTCGTCGATCGCCATCCTCCAGATCACCAAGGAGCCCTTCGACTACGTGCTCTTCGATGTCATCTCGGCGTTCGCCACGTGCGGGCTCTCGACCGGGCTGACCGCCGAACTCCCACCCGCCGGGGTGTACGTCATGGGCGCCACCATGTTCTTGGGGCGGGTTGGTACAGTGACTTTCGCCGCGGCCCTGGCCGCCAGCCAGCGCCGGCAGTTGTACCGCCGTCCGGAAGAGAGGCCCATCGTTGGTTGATCGGATCAAGCACGACGCGCCGGTCCTCGTGATCGGCCTCGGCCGCTTCGGCGCGGCGACCGCCGGACAGCTCGACCGGCTCGGTCGCGAGGTGCTCGCGGTCGACGACGACGAGACGCTCGTGCAGAAGTGGGCCGAGCGCGTCACGCACGCGGTGGTCGCCGACGCGCGCTCGATCGACGCGCTCCGGCAGATCGGCGCCCAGGACTTCTCCATCGCCGTGTGCGCCGTGGGATCGTCGATCGAGGCATCCGTGCTCATCACCGCGAACCTCGTCGACCTGAAGGTCCCGCAGATCTGGGCGAAGGCCATCTCGGCCTCGCACGGCAAGATCCTCGAGCGCATCGGCGCGAACCACGTGATCTACCCCGAGCGCGAGGCGGGCGAGCGCACGGCGCACCTCGTCAGCGGCCGCATGCTCGACTTCATCGAGTTCGACGACGACTTCGCGCTCGTGAAGATGTACCCGCCGAAGCCCATCCGCGGCAAGAACCTCACCGAGTCGGGCGTGCGCTCGCGCCACAACGTCACCGTGGTCGGCGTGAAGAGCCCGGGCAAGCCGTTCACGTACGCGACCGAGAAGACCGTCGTGTCGAACCACGACCTCATCATCGTGTCGGGCACCGAGGGCGACATCGAGAAGTTCGCAGCGCTCGAATAACGGCGATCGGATGCCACGACGGCGGCCTGCGATCCTGCGTCGGATGCCGCGACGCACCGAGCCCGTTAGGGATCCGTTAAGAAGATTCACAAATTTGTGAATCGCGCGTAGCATCGCGCGCATGACCACCGTGATCAGCACCCGAGGCCTCGAGAAGCGCTTCGGGCGCACCATCGCCCTCGACGGCCTCGACTTCTCCGTCGACGCCGGCGAGATCCACGGCTTCCTCGGCCCGAACGGCGCCGGGAAGTCCACCACCATCCGGATCCTGCTCGGGCTCGCCCGGGCGTCGGCCGGCGAGGCGACCCTCTTCGGGCGCGACCCCTGGACGGATGCCGCAGACCTGCACGAGCGCGTGGCCTACGTGCCCGGCGACGTCGCGCTCTGGCCGAACCTCACCGGCGGCGAGGCGATCGACCTCCTCACGCGACTGCGCGGCGGCATGACCGACAAGGCCGCCTACCGCGAGCGCAAGCAGCGGCTGCTCGACGTGTTCCAGCTCGACCCGCGCAAGAAGGGCCGCGCCTACTCGAAGGGCAACCGCCAGAAGGTCGCCCTCGTCGCCGCGTTCGCCACGCCCGCCGACCTCTACCTGCTCGATGAGCCGACGAGCGGCCTCGACCCGCTCATGGAGCAGGTGTTCAACCGCGAGATCGACCGCGTCGCCCGCGAGGGCGCCACCGTGCTGCTGTCGAGCCACATCCTCTCCGAGGTCGAGGCGCTGTGCGACCGGGTCACGATCATCCGCGCCGGCAGGGTCGTCGAGAGCGGCACGCTCGCCGAGCTGCGTCACCTGACCCGCACCGAGATCTCGTTCGTCCACGATCCCGCCGAGGAGGCGGGCGTCTCGGCGATTCCGGGCACGCACGACCTCGTCATCGACGAGGGACGTGTGCGCTTCACGGTCGACAGCGACCGGGTCGCCGAGATCCTCCCCGACCTCGGACGACTGGGCGTGCAGGGCCTCACGGTCGCGCCGCCTTCGCTCGAGGACCTCTTCCTGCGCCACTACGGCGACGAGCTCGCCCCGGTCGAGGAGGAGGCCCGAGCGTGACCACGCTCATGGTGCTGCTGCGGCAGCGCATCCGTCGCGACCGCCTGCAGCTCACCCTCTGGATCGTCGGCATCGCGGTGCTCACGTACGCGTCCATGAGCGCCGTGTTCTCGACCTACGGCGAGGAGCAGGACCGCCGGGAGATCCTCGGCGTCGCGATCGCGACCCGCACCATCCTGGTGTTCCGCGGTACGCCGAATGGCGTGGACGACGGCGCGTTCGCCTTCTTCCTCCTCTTCGCCTGGCTCGCCCTGATGGGCGGCCTGATGAGCACCTTCCTCGCCGTCCGCCACACCCGGAAGGAAGAGGAGGAGGGTCGCGCCGAAGCCGTCGCGGCGACCGCTGCCGGGCGGATCCTGCCGACGACCGCGACGGTCGTCCACGGCGTGCTCGCCAACGTCGCGCTCGGACTGCTCACGGCGCTCGCCCTCATGGCGACGGGCCTCGAGCCCGGCGGGTCGTTCGTCTGGGGCGCCGCGATGACGGTCTCCGGCTTCGCCTTCCTCGCCTTCGGACTGTTCGCCGCCCAGCTGTTCCGCACTTCGCGGGGGGCCAACAGCCTGTCCGTCACGTTCGTGCTCGCCGCGTACCTGCTGCGCGGCATCGGCGACGCGGCCGGGACCCCGTCGGAGGACCTGCTGCACGTCACGCCCGCATGGCCGAGCTGGTTGTCGCCGATCGGCTACGGGCAGTTCACCGGCGCCTACGTCGAGAACGACCTCACGCCGCTGCTCATCCCCCTGGCGTTCGCCGCGGCCCTCATCGGGCTCGTGTTCGCGCTCCAGTCGGTGCGCGACCAGGGCGCGAGCCTGCTGGCCGGCCGGGCCGGTCGCGCGACCGCCGGGCCGGTGCTGTCGAGCTCGTTCGGGCTCGCGTGGCGCCTGAACACGTCGATCCTGCTGGCGTGGACGGCGGGCGGCATCGCCACCGGCCTGCTCGCGACGTCCCTCTCGTCCGTGGTGAACCAGGCGGCGACCGACGCACCGCAGATCCTCGAGACCCTGCGGAACGCGATCGGCAGCGAGGCCTCGATCGAGGAGGCGTTCGTCGCCGTCTTCTACTCGATCGTCGGCATCCTCGCGGCCTGCTGCGCGGTGCAGGTCGGCATCCGCGCACGCCAGGAGGAGGCGCACGGCACCGCCGAGCTCGTGCTCGGCACGCCGGTGCCGCGCCTGCGCTGGCTCCTCGAGTACTGGGTGGTCGGCGTGATCGTGATCGTGATCGTGCTCGCCGCCTCCGCCCTCGCGGGCATCGTGGGTGCGGGCAACGCGGCGGATCCCGAGTCGCTCATCCCGAACGTCCTCGAGGCCGCGCTGGCCCAGCTGCCCGCGTGCCTCGTCTTCCTCGGGCTGACGCTGCTCGTCTTCGCCTTCCTGCCGCGCGCGACCATCCCGGCCGGTTGGACGGTCGTCGGCGTCGCCGCGATCCTCGGTGTCTGGGGCCCGATCCTGCAGGCCCCCGACTGGCTCGTGAACCTCTCGCCGTTCCACCACTCGCCGGTCCCGTCGGGCGGGGGGACCGACTGGACGGGCGGATTCTGGATGCTCGCCATCGGCCTCGGGCTGGGTGCGGTCGCGGTGTGGTCGATGCGGCGACGCGAACTGGCGCCGGGCGGGTGAGGCTCGGCCGGATGGGAGACTGAGCGGATGCCACGCGACGAGCAGGGCCTGAGGGCTGCAGTCGAGCAGTCGGCCGCGGTCCTCACCGCGGCCGGCTTCCCCCGGATGCCGGCACGCGTGCTCATGGCCCTGCTCGTCGCCGAGGCGAGCGGCCTCACCGCGTCGGAGCTCGGCGAGCGGCTCGGCGTCAGCGCCGCCGCGATCTCGGGCGCGGTGCGGTACCTCTCGCAGATCGGCATCCTCCACCGCGTGCCGCAGGCGGGCAGCCGCCGCGACCGGTGGGAGTTCCTCGACGACGCCTGGTACACGGCCCTCATGGCGAAGAGCCCGGTCTACGGCGTGATCGCCGACCTCGGCGACCGTGCGGCCGACGCGATCGGCGACGAGACGGATGCCGGCGCGGCGCGCGCCCGTGAGATGGCCAGGTTCTACCGCTTCATCGACGCGCGGATGCCCGACCTCATGCGGGAGTGGGAGGAACTGCGCGAGCGCTGATCAGGCGGCGAACATCAGCAGCACGCCGACGATGCCCGCGACCACGGCGATCCCGATCAGGATGAGCCCGACGTTCCGGATGATGCGGCGACCGGGCGGCGCCTCGTGCAGGCGCAGGCGGTCGGGCTCGCGCTCCTTGAAGTAGGCGGGCTCCTCCTCGGGATGCCGCACGTGCGCCCGCTCCTCGTCGCTCAGGCGTCGCTGGTGGAACGCCCCCTCGGCGAACCAGCGGATCGTCGCTCCGTGCTCCTGGTCGATGACGACCGCCTCGGTGGGGAGCCACCGACCGTCGGCGAGGCGAATCAGCAAAGCGAGCAGGAGGCAGACGAGACCGCCGCCGAGGGCGATCCACCCGATCACCTCGGCGACGACCGAGACGACCTCCGACGCATCCATGGAGCACACGGTAGCGGACGCCGCCGTCCCGGAGCGCGTGAGCACCGCGTTGGGATCCGTCGCGCCGGCGTTAGGGCTCCGTGAGGATCGGCGACCCCGCGACATCCGCGGTGTTGCATCAGGGGTGCAGCCGAAGCCGCTGCCCGCTGCCGCGCTCGCGGCCCGCGGCATCCCCGATCCTGGAGTCCCCGTGCTGGACCTCGTCTACGTCGTCGTCGTCATCGCGACGTTCGCGCTCATCGGCCTCATCGCGAAGGGGGTCGAGAAGCTGTGATCGTCTTCGAGCTCCTCGCCGTCGCGCTGGGCGTCGCCGTCGTCGCGTACCTCGTGTACGCCCTCGTCAAGCCCGAGCGGTTCTGATGGGCGCGCTGTTCGCCGTCCTCCAGGCGGCCACCCTCGCCCTGATCCTCGCCCTGCTGTACCGGCCCCTCGGCGACTACATGGCGCGCATCTACACGTCCGAACGCGATTGGCGGATCGAGCGCGGGCTGTACCGCCTCGTGGGCGTCGACCCGCGATCCGAGCAGTCGTGGCCGGCCTACCTGCGCGGCGTCCTCGCGTTCAGCGTCATCGGCGTGCTGTTCGTCTACGTGCTGCAGCGCACCCAGCAGTGGCTCCCGTACTCGCTCGGCCTGCCGGCCGTGCCCGAGGGACTCTCGTTCAACACGGCGGCCTCGTTCGTGACGAACACGAACTGGCAGTCGTACTCGCCCGAGCTCACGATGGGCTACACCGTGCAGCTCGCAGGGCTCGCGGTGCAGAACTTCGTGTCGGCCGCGGTCGGCATCGCCGTCGCCGTCGCGCTCGTGCGCGGCTTCGCCCGGCGCCGCTCGGACACGCTCGGCAACTTCTGGGTCGACCTGTTCCGCGGGTCGTTCCGCCTGCTGCTCCCGCTCGCGCTCGTGGGCGCGATCGTGCTGCTCGTCGGCGGCGTGATCCAGAACTTCAACGGGTTCACCGAGGTGACGACGCTCGCCGGCGACACGCAGCACCTGCCGGGCGGCCCGGTCGCCACGCAGGAGGTGATCAAGCTGCTCGGCACGAACGGCGGCGGCTTCTTCAACGTGAACTCCGCGCACCCGTTCGAGAACCCGACCGCATGGACGAGCCTGTTCCAGAACGTGCTCATGCTCGCGATCCCGTTCGCGTTGCCGCGCACGTTCGGCCGGATGGTCGGCTCGAGCAAGCAGGGGTACGCGATCCTCGCGGTCATGGCCTCGCTGTTCGTGATCTCCCTCGTCGTGGTGAGCGCGCTCGAGGCCGCCGGTGACGGCACCGCCCCGCAGCTCGCGGGCGGCGCGATGGAGGGCAAGGAGCAGCGGTTCGGCATCTTCGGCACCGCGCTGTTCGGGTCGACCTCGACGCTGACCTCCACGGGTGCGGTGAACGGCATGTTCGACTCGTACACGGCGCTCGGCGGCATGATGCCGATGCTCAACATGATGCTCGGCGAGGTCGCCCCGGGCGGCGTCGGCTCCGGCCTCTACGGCCTGCTCGTGCTCGCCGTCATCGCCGTGTTCATCGCCGGCCTGCTCGTCGGGCGCACCCCCGAGTACCTCGGCAAGAGGATCGGCCCGCGCGAGATCAAGCTCGCGAGCCTCTCCATCCTCGTCACGCCGTTCCTCGTGCTCGTGGGCACCGCGCTCTCGTTCGCGATCCCGGGCGTGCGCGAGGACGTCGAGTCGACGTCGATCTGGAACCCCGGCGTGCACGGCATGTCCGAGGTGCTCTACGCCTTCACGTCCGCGTCGAACAACAACGGCTCCGCGTTCGCGGGCCTGACCGCCAACACGCCGTGGTTCAACACCGCGCTCGGCGTCGCCATGCTGCTCGGCCGGTTCGTGCCGATCGTGCTCGTCCTCGCGCTCGCCGGCAGCCTCGCCGCCCAGGACAAGGTGCCCACGACCACGGGCACCCTCCCCACCTACCGGCCGCAGTTCGTCGGCCTGCTCGTCGGCGTGACGGTCCTCGTCACCGCCCTCACCTATTTCCCCGTTCTCACGCTGGGTCCCCTGGCGGAAGGGCTGAACTGATCCATGTCCTCGCAGACCATTTCCGAGATGACCGGCCACACCCCGCGGCCGATGGGCTCGCCGTCGAAGCGCCCGATGGGCGGCTTCGGGCCCGGCCAACTCGTCCGGGCCGTTCCCGGCGCACTCCGCAAGCTCGATCCGCGTGAGATGTGGCACAACCCCGTCATGTTCATCGTCGAGATCGGCGCCGCGCTCACCACGCTGCTCGCGATCGCCGAGCCGTTCCTCGGCGGACCCGAGGCCTCGGGCGGCACCGAGGTGCCGGGCTCGTTCACCTGGGCGATCGCCGTCTGGCTCTGGATCACGGTGGTCTTCGCGAACCTCGCGGAGGCGGTGGCGGAGGGCCGCGGCAGGGCGCAGGCCGACACGCTCCGCCAGACGCGCACGTCGACGGTGGCCCACGTCGTGACCCGCTACGACGAGGTGTCGGATGCCGCGGCCGAGCGCACGCCCACCACCGACGTCTCCTCGGCCGACCTCCGGCTCGGTGACATCGTCATCGTCTCGGCCGGCGAACCGATCCCGGGCGACGGCGACATCGTCCACGGCATCGCCTCGGTCGACGAGTCGGCGATCACGGGCGAGTCCGCCCCGGTCGTCCGCGAGTCCGGTGGCGACCGCTCCGCGGTCACGGGCGGCACCCGGGTCCTCTCCGACCGGATCGTCGTGCGCATCACCTCGAAGCCCGGCGAGACGTTCGTCGACCGCATGATCGCCCTCGTCGAGGGCGCGTCGCGCCAGAAGACGCCGAACGAGATCGCGCTGGACATCCTGCTCGCGAGCCTCTCGATCGTCTTCGTGGTCGTGGTGCTCACGCTGAACCCGATCGCGTCCTACGCGGCGGCCCCGGCGAGCATCCCGGTGCTCATCGCCCTGCTCGTCTGCCTCATCCCGACGACGATCGGCGCGCTCCTCTCGGCGATCGGCATCGCCGGCATGGACCGGCTCGTGCAGCGCAACGTGCTCGCCATGTCGGGCCGAGCGGTCGAGGCCGCCGGCGACGTCACGACCCTGCTCCTCGACAAGACCGGCACCATCACGCACGGCAACCGCCGCGCGAGCGACTTCGTGCCGATGCCGGGCGTCGCCGACCACGAGCTGGTGCGGGCGGCGGCACTCGCGTCGCTCGCCGACCCGACCCCCGAGGGCAGCTCGATCGTCGACCTGGCGGCGGCACGCGGCATCCGCTTCGCCGGGGCGCCCGCGGGCGACGTCGTGCCGTTCACCGCGCAGACCCGCATGTCGGGCGTCGACCTGGCCGACGGCACGGTCGTCCGCAAGGGCGCCGGGTCGGCGGTCACGGCGTGGGTCGAGGAGCGCGGTCGGATCCCGTCCAGCGAGCACGAGGAGCTCGACCGTCGAGTCGACGCGATCTCGGTCGACGGCGGCACGCCGCTCGTCGTCGCGCAGCGGTCGGCGGACGGCACGACCCGCATCCTCGGCGTCGTCCACCTGAAGGACATCGTCAAGGACGGGCTCGTCGACCGCTTCCGCGAGCTCCGGCAGATGGGCATCCGCACCGTGATGATCACGGGCGACAACCCGCTCACGGCCAAGGCCATCGCGGCGGAGGCCGGCGTCGACGACTACCTCGCCGAGGCGACCCCCGAGGACAAGATCGCGCTCATCCGGAAGGAGCAGGCGGGCGGGAACCTCGTCGCCATGACCGGCGACGGCACGAACGACGCGCCGGCGCTCGCGCAGGCCGACGTCGGCGTGGCGATGAACTCGGGCACGTCGGCCGCGAAGGAGGCCGGCAACATGGTCGACCTCGACTCCGACCCGACGAAGCTCATCGAGATCGTCGCCATCGGCAAGCAGCTGCTCATCACGCGCGGCGCGCTCACCACGTTCTCGATCGCCAACGACGTCGCGAAGTACTTCGCGATCATCCCGGCGATGTTCGCGGGCGTGTTCCCCGGCCTGCAGGCGCTGAACATCATGCAGCTGCACTCCCCGGCCTCGGCGGTGCTGTCGGCGATCATCTTCAACGCGATCATCATCGTGCTCCTGATCCCGCTCGCGCTCCGCGGCGTGAAGTACCGGCCGCTCGGGGCATCCGCGGTGCTGAACCGCAACCTGCTCGTCTACGGCCTCGGCGGCATCATCGCCCCGTTCATCGGTATCTGGCTCATCGACCTCGTCGTCCGCCTGATCCCCGGCTTCTGATTCCCATGCTCTGCGCCACTTCGACACGCATCGCGCCACTTCAACTGGCGCAGCGGCCGCCGAAGTGGCGCAGCGCCCACCTCGAAAGGACCACACCATGAGCACCACGCGCACCACGGCGCGCACCCACTGGGTCGCGATCCGCGCCATGCTCCTCTTCACGCTCGTGCTGGGCGTCGCGTACACGCTCGTCGTGACCGCGATCGGCCAGCTCGCGCTCCCCGCCCAGGCCGACGGCTCCGTCCTGCGGAACGCCGACGGCGAGGTCGTCGGCTCCGCGCTCATCGGCCAGTCGTTCACGGATGCCGCGGGCGACCCGCTCCCCGAATGGTTCCAGCCCCGCCCGTCGGCTGCGGGCGACGGGTACGACGCCGGCGCGTCGAGCGGCAGCAACCTCGGTCCCGAGAACCCCGACCTCATCGCCGCCATCGAGGAGCGCACGGCCCAGGTCGCGACGTTCGACGGCGTCCCCGAGTCGGAAGTACCCGTCGACGCGGTGACCGCGTCGGGATCCGGCCTCGACCCGCACATCAGCCCCGAGTACGCGCTGCAGCAGGTCGCCCGGGTCGCCGATGCCCGCGGCCTCGACGAGGCCGACGTGCGGGCGCTCGTCGAGTCGCACACGCGGTCGCGCGACCTCGGCTACCTCGGCGAACCGACCGTGAACGTGCTCGAGCTCAACCTCGCGCTCGCGCAGGTGGGAGACTGACGCACATGAAGAGGGGGCGGCTGCGAGTGCTCCTCGGCGCCGCTCCCGGCGTCGGCAAGACCTACACGATGCTCGAGGAGGGCCGGCGCCTCCGCGACGAGGGCCGCGACGTCGTCGTGGCCTTCGTCGAGACGCACGGGCGCGCGGCGACCGCGGCGATGATCGAGGGGCTCGAGGTCGTCCCGCGCCGGCACGAGGAGCATCGCGGCCTCGCGCTCGAGGAGATGGACGTCGACGCGGTGCTGGCGCGCACGCCCGAGATCGCCCTGGTCGACGAGCTCGCCCATACCAACGCGCCCGGCTCGCGGCATCCGAAGCGCTGGCAGGACGTCGAGGACCTGCTCGCGGCGGGCATCGACGTGATCTCGACCGTGAACACCCAGCACATCGAGTCCCTCGGCGACGTCGTGCTCGAGATCACCGGCGCGCAGCAGCGCGAGACGATCCCCGACTCGGTGCTGCGCGCCGCCGACCAGATCGAGGTCGTCGACCTCGCCCCGCAGGCCCTGCGCGACCGGCTCGCCGGCGGGCTCGTCTACCCCGCCGAGCGCATCGATGCCGCGCTGTCGAACTACTTCCGGCTCGGCAACCTCACCGCGCTGCGCGAGCTCGCCCTGCTCTGGCTCGCCGACGAGGTCGACCAGGCGCTCAAGGCGTACCGCGCCGAGCACGGCATCACCGGCAAGTGGGAGGCGCGCGAGCGCGTGGTCGTCGCCCTCACCGGCGGTCCAGAGGGCGAGACCCTGCTGCGCCGCGGCGCTCGCATCGCCGCGCGCAGCTCGGGCGGGCAGCTCCTCGCGGTGCACGTCACCACTCCCGACGGGCTCCGTGCGCGGCACCCCGAGGCACTCGACCGGCAGCGCTCGCTCGTCGAGCAGCTCGGCGGCACGTTCCACCAGGTGGTCGGAGAGGACGTCCCCCGCGCGCTCGTCGAGTTCGCCAGGGCATCGGATGCCACGCAGCTCGTCCTCGGCGTGAGCCGCCGGTCGCGCCTGGCCGCCGCCTTCACCGGGCCGGGCATCGGCGCGACGGTGATCCGCGAGTCGGGCGACATCGACGTGCACATCGTGACGCACGCAGCGGCCGGATCGGGGTTCTCGCTGCCACGTCTGGGCGGCGCCCTCAGCCGCACCCGTCTCTTCGTCGGCTTCGCGATCGCGCTCGTGTTCGGCCCGCTGGTCAGCTGGGTGCTCACGATCTTCCACACGGAGTCGTCGATCACGAGCGACGTGCTCGCCTACCAGCTGCTCGTCATCGTGGTCGCCCTCGTGGGCGGCCTCTGGCCGGCCCTGTTCGCGGCCGTGCTCTCGGGCCTCACGCTGAACTACCTCTTCATCCAGCCCCTCCACACACTGACCATCGCCGAGCCGCGACAGCTGCTCGCGCTGGTCTTCTACGTCGCGAACGCGCTGCTCGTGAGCCTCGTCGTCGACCAGGCCGCGCGGCGCACCCGCGAGGCCAGAAGGGCCGCGGCCGAGTCGCAGCTGCTCGCCACCATCTCGGGCAGCGTGCTGCGCGGCGAGGACGCGCTGCAGGCCATGGTCACGCAGACCCGCGAGGCCTTCGGGCTGAGCGGGGTCCGCCTCCTCGTCGACGGCGAGCCGCGGGTGACCGACGGCGAGCCCGCCGACGACGACCGGGTGAGCACGGTCCCGATCGGCACGCGCGGCGTGCTCGAGCTGCACGGCGGCGACCTCGAGGCATCCGAGCGCCGCCTGCTGCAGGTCATCGCGACCCAGCTCGACGCGGCCATCGAGCACGGCGCCCTCGCGTCGGCCGCCGAGGCCGCCGGCGAGCTCGCCGAGACCGACAAGGTGCGCTCGGCGCTGCTCGCCGCGGTCGGGCACGACCTGCGGCGCCCGCTCACGTCCGCGTCGGCCGCCGTGAGCGCACTGCGGTCGCCCGACGTGACGCTGCCGCCCGAGCAGCGCGCCGAGCTGCTCGACACCGCGGCCGAGAGCCTCGACGCGCTGGCCGACCTCGTGACGAACCTGCTCGACGTGAGCCGCCTGCAGGCGGGCGCGCTCGCCGTCACGCTCGCTCCGACGGATGTCGCGGACGTCGTGTTCCCCGCCCTCGACGAGCTCGAGCTCGGGCCCGCCGAAGTGGAGCTCGACCTCGCCGACGACCTGCGGCCGATGCTCGCCGACGCCGGACTGCTGCAGCGCGTCGTCGTGAACCTCCTCGCGAACGCGGTGCGCCACTCCCCCGACGGCGAGCGCGTGCGGGTCGCCGCGAGCACCTTCCGCGGCCGCACCGAGCTGCGCGTCGTCGACCGCGGCCCGGGCATCCCGCCCGAGCGGCGCAACGAGGTGTTCACCCCGTTCCAGCGCCTCGGCGACATCGACAACGAGACCGGCCTCGGGCTCGGCCTCGCCCTCTCGAAGGGCTTCGTCGAGGGCATGGACGGCACGCTCGAGGTCGAGGACACCCCGGGCGGCGGCCTCACCATGGTCGTCACGCTGCCCACCGCCGAGGAGGCCGAATGAAGATCCTCGTCGCCGACGACGACGCCCAGCTGCAGCGCGCCCTGCGCATCACGCTCGCCTCGCGCGGCTACGACGTGGTGGCGGCGCGCGACGGGGCCGAGGCCATCGAGCTCGCGGCGAGCGCGCACCCCGACCTCGTGCTGCTCGACCTCGGCATGCCCAACGTCGACGGCATGGACGTGATCCGGGCGGTGCGCGCGTGGTCGAGCGTGCCGATCCTCGTGCTCTCGGGCCGCACCGACTCCGCCGAGAAGGTCGAGGCGCTCGACGCGGGGGCCGACGACTACGTCACGAAGCCGTTCGCGATGGACGAGCTGCTCGCCCGCATCCGGGCGCGGGCCCGCGCGACGGGCGGTGCCGAGGCGGATGCCGCGACGGTCGCGATCGGCGACCTCGTCGTCGACCTGGCGGCGAAGACGATCCGGCGGGCGGGCGGGCCCGACGGACCCGGCGCCGCCGACGCGGGGAGCGGCGCGGCCGAGGGCTCCGCGGCATCCGTGCGCCTGACGCCCACCGAGTGGCGGCTGCTCGAGCTCTTCCTGCGCAACCCCGGCAAGCTGCTCACGCGCGAGATGCTGCTCTCCGACGTGTGGGGTCCGTACCACCGCAACGACGCGGGCTACCTGCGGCTCTACGTGGCGCAGCTGCGGCGGAAGCTCGAGCCCGTGCCATCGGAGCCGCGGCACTTCCTCAACGAGCCGGGCCTGGGCTACCGCTTCGAGCCGTAGCCCGCCCTCCCCCGCGTACCCTTGACGCGTGCAGTGCCCCTACTTCGACGCCTGGCAGTGCCGGTCGTGCTCCCTCATGGGGCGGCCCTACTCAGACCAGCTCGCCGAGAAGCAGTCGCACGCCGAGGAGCTCCTCGCGCCGTTCGACGTGCCCGCGTGGCTGCCGCCCGTCGCGAGCGTCGAGCGCGACTACCGCAACAAGGCGAAGATGGTGGTCGGCGGCACGACGGATGCCCCGACGATCGGCATCCTCGACGCCGACGGCCACGGCGTCGACCTGCAGGCGTGCGGCATCTGCTCGCCCGGGCACCGCGCCGCGTTCCCGGTGCTCGCGCGCTTCATCACGCTCGCCCGCATCGCGCCGTACGACGTCGGCACCCGCACGGGCGAGCTCAAGCACCTGATCGTGACCGAGTCGCCCGACGGCGAGCTCATGGTGCGCTTCGTGCTGCGGTCGACCGAGCCCGTCGGGCGCATCCGCAAGCACCTGCCGTCGCTGCTCGCCGAGCTGCCGCAGGCGCGGGTCGTGACGGCGAACCTGCTGCCCGAGCACAAGGCCGTGCTGGAGGGCGCCGAGGAGGTCGTGCTCACCGAGCACCAGACCCTGCCGATGCGGCTCAACGACGTGACCATGCACCTGCGCCCGCAGAGCTTCTTCCAGACGAACACCGCGATCGCCGCCGCGCTCTACGCCGAGGCGCGCGCCTGGATCCGCGACCTCGCACCCGAGGACGCCTGGGACCTCTACTCCGGCGTCGGCGGCTTCGCCCTGCACCTCGCGGGCGGCCCCGGCGATGCGGCCGCGACCGACGTCACCGGCATCGAGACGAGCGTCGAGGCCGTCGCGAGCGCCGAGCTCAGCCGCACGGATGCCGCGCTGAGCCGCCTGCGGTTCGCGGCCGGCGACGCCACCGCGTTCGCCGTCGGCGCGGAACGCGCCCCCGACCTCGTGGTGGTGAACCCGCCCCGCCGCGGCATCGGTCGCGAGCTCGCCGACTGGCTCGAGCGATCGGATGCCGCGCACGTGCTCTACTCGAGCTGCAACGTCGCCTCGCTCGCCCGCGACCTCGCGGCGATGCCGTCGCTCCGGCCGGTGAAGGCGCGCGTGTTCGACATGTTCCCGCAGACGACGCACTTCGAGGTCATGGTGCTGCTGGAGCGTCGAGGTCGGCCGTGAGCCGCTCGAGCTCGGCGATGCGCGCGGCGCGATCGCGCGGCATTCCCGGAACCCCCGGCCGCTGCTGCTCGGGTCGTGGACCGTCGAGCGGCCGGAAGTCCACGCCCTGCTCCTCGAGCCACGCCAGGTAGCCGGGCAGCCGGAACGCGAAGTCGTCCCAGTCGAGCGGTCCGCCGTTCCACGCGACCTCCGCGAACGCGCCGAGACGCGGGAACACCGCGTAGTCGAGTCGCTCGCGGGTGTCGAGGTGCTCGGTCCACACGTTCGCCTGCACGCCGATGACGTGCTGCCGCAGCGCCGCCGACGACGCGGACGACAGCGGCTCGAACGACGCGACGTCCTCGAGCGAGAGCACCGTGCCGACGGGGATCGGCTCGCGCGGGTCGTCCGACTGCCGGTAGTCGAGGTAGGTCCACAGGTCGGGGCAGAGCACGACGTCATGGCCGAGCCGCGCCCCGAGCTCGGCGCCGACCGGTCCGCGCCACGACGCGACGACCGCGTCGGGCGCCGGCGCCCCGCCGCCCTCGAGCATCTCGTCCCACCCGATCACGCGGCGCCCTCGACGTGCGAGGTGCGCCGCGACGCGGCCGAGGAACCACGCCTGCAGCGCCGGCTCGTCGGCGAGCCCGCGCTCGGCCATGAGCTCCTGCGTGCGCGGGTCCTCGCGCCACCGCGTCTTCTGCGCCTCGTCGCCGCCGATGCCGATCACGTCGGACTCGAACACGTCGCACACCTCGTCGAGCACGTCGCACACGAAGGCGACCGTCGCGTCCTCGGCATTCAGCACCTCGTCGGAGATGCCGAACCGCGTCCACGGCTCGGTCACCCGTTCGCGCACGGCCCCCGCCCCGCCGACGCCGTGCTCGGGATACGCCGCGAGGATCGCCCGCGCATGCCCGGGCACGTCGACCTCGGGCACGATCCGGATGCCGCGCTCGGACGCGTACCGCACGAGCCCGCGAAGCTCGTCCTTCGTGTACCACCCGGCGTGCGGCACCCCGTCGCCGCGTGCGTCGGGCCCGTGCCCGAGCTGGGACTCCGACCGCCGACCGCCCACCTCGGTGAGCAGCGGATGCCGCCGCACCTCGAACCGCCAGCCCTGGTCGTCGGTGAGGTGCAGCTGCAGCATGTTGAGCCCGTGGGCCGCGACGAGGTCGACGAACCGGTGCAGCTCGGGCAGCGGCCGGAACCGGCGCGCGACGTCGAGCATGACGCCGCGCCACGCGAAGCGGGGCTCGCCGGTGAGGCGGAGCGGGGCCAGCGTCTCGATACGCGTCGGCCTGCGGCCGGCGCTACTCGACGACCGGGATGGCGGCGAGGTCACGCCCCGGCCGCCAGCTCGCGGGCGCGAGCCAGCGCGGCATCCGTCGCCCGGTCGAAGACCTCCTTGAGTCGCGCCTCCTCGAGCACCGCGATCGCACGCTCGGTGGTGCCCTTCGGGCTCGTCACGCGGCGGCGCAGCTCGGCCGGGTCGTACTCGGATGCCGCGAGCAGCTCGCTCGCGCCCCGGAACGTGCCCTCCACCATGAGCGCCGCCTGCTCGGGTGTGAATCCCTTGTCGATCGCGGTCGCCGTGAGCTGCTCGATGAGGAAGAAGACGTACGCGGGCCCCGACCCCGAGATCGTCGAGAGCGCGTCGATCTGCTCCTCGGGCACGACGATCACGTCGCCCACCGTCTCGAAGAGGGCCACCGCGAGCGCGAGGTCGTCGTCGGTCGAACGGGTGCCCGCCGCGACGCCCGTCACGGCTCGGCCGACGACGGCCGGCGTGTTCGGCATCGAGCGGATGACCGCGACCGACTCGGGCAGCAGCGACTCGTACGTCGCGACCGTCACGCCCGCCGCGACCGAGACCACCACGGTGCCGGGGTCGAGCGCGTCGGCGATCTCGCGCAGCAGGTCGGGCACCATCGCGGGCTTGACGGCGACCACCACGACCTTCGCGCCGGCGACCGCCGAGCGGTTCGCCGTGGCATCCGTCTCGGTCGCGTAGGAGGTGACGCCGGGCAGGCCGTCGAGCTCGTCGGCGCGCTCGCGCGAGCGGTTGGTGGCACGGATGCCGCCCTCGATCTCGATGCCGGGCTGGAGCAGCCCGGCGAGGATCGCGCGGGCCATCGACCCGGCTCCGAGGAAGGCGATGGAGGGCAGCTTCACGGGGGCGTCGGCGCTCATGCGACCATCCTAGGATTGACGCCATGAGCGCATCCGGCGGCACCCGAGCCATCATCGCGGCCTTCCTCGCCAACGCGGGCATCGCCCTCACGAAGTTCATCGCGTGGTTCTTCTCGGGGTCCGCGTCGATGCTCGCCGAGGGCGTGCACTCGGTGGCCGACGCCGGCAACCAGCTGCTGCTCATCCTGGGCGGGCGCCAGGCGAAGAAGGCCGCCGACAAGGAGCATCCGTTCGGCTACGGCCGCGAGCGCTACGTCTACGCGTTCGTCGTCTCGATCATCCTGTTCTCCGTCGGCGGCGTCTTCTCGATCTACGAGGGCATCGACAAGCTCCAGCATCCGCACGAGCTCGAGGTGCCCTGGCTGCCGATCCTCGTGCTCTCGATCGCCATCGTGCTCGAGTCGTTCTCGCTGCGCACCGCGATCAAGGAGTCCAACCACGTTCGCGGCCGCCAGAGCTGGGTGCAGTTCGTGCGGCGCGCGAAGGCGCCCGAGCTCCCCGTCGTGCTGCTCGAGGACATCGCGGCGCTCCTCGGCCTCGTGTTCGCGCTCTTCGGCGTCGGCCTGACGATCATCACCGGCAACTCGCTGTTCGACGCGATCGGCACCCTCATGATCGGCACCCTGCTGATCATCGTCGCGATCGTCCTCGGCATCGAGACGAAGAGCCTGCTCGTCGGCGAGGGCGCGAACGACGAGGACCTGCAGAAGATCGAGCGGGCGATCCTCGCCGGCCCCGAGGCCGAGCGCATCATCCACATGAAGACCCTCTACCTCGGCCCCGACGAGCTGCTCGTCGCAGCGAAGATCGGCTTCCACGCCGACCAGCGGCTGCTCGAGGTGGCGACGGCGACGAACGTCATCGAGGAGCGCATCCGCCACGCCGTGCCCACCGCGCGGGTGATCTACCTCGAACCCGACGTCTACGTCGACCCGAAGGCGGCCGCCCCGGCCACCGACGCGATCGTCATCAAGGGCCTCGAATGACCGGCCGACCGACGGATGCCGCGCGCCCCGCGGCATCCGTGCCCGCAACCGGCACCCGCACGGCCCTCGTGCTCCGGCACGACTCCGCGATCGGGCTCGGCAACCTCGGGCCGACGCTCGAGGCGCACGGCTACCGGATCGTGACCGTCGACGCTCCCCGCGAGGACGTCACCGCGCTCGACGCGCTGGCCCCCGACCTCGTCGTGGTGCTCGGCGGCGACGAGGGCGCCTACGAGACCGACCGCTACCCCTACCTCGCCGACGAGATCGACCTGCTGCGCCGCCGCATCGACGCCGAGGCGCCGATCTTCGGCGTGTGCCTCGGGGCCCAGATGCTCGCGAAGACGCTCGGCGCCGACGTGCGCAAGGGCCCGCGCAAGGAGGTCGGCTGGCTGACGGTCGAGCCGACCGAGGCGGGCGCCGCGTCGCCGGTGCGGCACTTCGACGGCGTGCCGACCGTGCAGTGGCACGGCGACACGTTCGACCTGCCCGAGGGCGTCGAGCGGCTCGCCACGTCGGGCCAGTACGAGAACCAGGCGTTCGCCAAGGGCGATTGGCTGCTGGCGGTGCAGTTCCATCCCGAGGTCACCGACGAGATCCACGAGGACTGGCTCGCCGCGTGGGGAGACGAGCTGCCCGAGTACGGGCTCAGCCGCGAGCAGCTGCGCGCGGAGCGCGCCGTCAACGGGCCGCGTGCCGAGGCGGCATCCGCTGCCCTCCTCTCGGAGTACCTCGACGGCCTCGAGGCCCGCCGCGTGGTTCCGCGCGCGAGCTGACCCTCAGGGCGGCCTCCGAGGGATCGAGTCATCGGCTCGACGCGCCGGGCAGCCGCAGCGTGAAGCGGCATCCGCCGTTCACGTTCTCGACCCAGCAAGCGCCGCCGTGCAGCTCCGCCACCCGTTGCACGATCGACAGGCCCGTTCCCGTGCCGCCGCCTGCCCCCGGCGTGCGTGACGGCGTGCCGCGCCAGCCGGGCTCGAACACTCGCGGCAGGTCGGCCTCGGGAATCCCTCCGCAGCCGTCGACGACCGAGACGACGATGCCCCCGTCGGCGCCCGACGCGACGTCGGTCCGCACGGTGCCACCGGCAGCCGTGTGCCGGATCCCGTTCAGGACCAGGTTCTCCACGGCGCGGGAGACCTCCCGAGGGTCGACGATCGCCACGGCGTCGCCCTGGACCTTCCCCTCCAGCCGCACCTCGGCGGCGCGCGCGATCGGCGCTGCGCTCGCGAGCACGTCGGACACCACGTCGCCGACATCGACGACCTCGGATTCGAGGCGGACGCCGGGCGCATGCAAGCGGGAGTAGTCGAGCAGGTCGGCCACCATGGCACTCATCCGTCCGACCTCCGACCGGATGCCGCGGATCGCGTCCTCCGGCGCTGCGACCCCGTCCTCGGCGGCCTCGGCGAGCGCGCGCATCGACGCCAGCGGCGTACGCAGGTCGTGGGAGATCCAGGCGACGACCTCGCGGCGTCGCGATTCGGCGGCGGCGTCGCGTTCGCGTGCGGCGACCGCTGCCGCCCGGTCCGCGCCGAGGCGCTGCGTTCGCAGGGCGAGGACGAGCCCGACGACGAGTGCCGACGGGACCGCGGCGGCCAGCAGCCAGAGCACCGCCGACACCGCGGCATCCGGGAGCACCATCGCCTGGATGCTCACCGCCAGCCCGCCGCCGAGGGCCGCGATCACGACGAGCGGACCGAGCGCGGCCGCGACGGCCGGGCGACGGCGGGCGACGGCGAGCACGATGAGGGCGCCGACGAGCCCCACGGCCCCGGCGACGAGCGCCGCGATGACGAGCGCGGGCACCACGTCGGGGTTCATCCGCCACCGTCCCAGCGATAGCCGACGCCGAACACCGTCACGAGGAGGCATGGCCGAGCCGGATCGGGCTCGATCTTCTCGCGGAGCCGGCGCACGTGGACCGTGACCGTCGAGAGGTCGCCGACCTCCCAGCCCCACACCTCCCGCAGGATGGTCTCCCGATCGTGCACGGCGCCCGGGTGCGAGAGGAACCATCGCAGCAGCTCGAACTCCCGCATCGTGAGCTGCAGCTCGCGACCGTCCCGCCAGGCGCGGTGCGACACGGGGTCGAGCGAGAGCCCGCCGTGCTGCAGCATCACGGGCTGCCCCGCCCCCGTGCGACGCAGCACCGCCTGCACGCGCAGCACCAGCTCGCGCGGACTGAACGGCTTGACGATGTAGTCGTCGGCGCCGGCCTCGAGTCCGACGAGGCGGTCGTCCTCCTCGCCGCGGGCCGTCAGCATGATCACGGGCACCGTCGGCCTGGCCGTGCGCAGCCGATGCAGGACCTCGATGCCGTCGAGACCGGGAAGCATCAGATCGAGCACGACCGCGTCGAGAGCGGATGCCTCCGCGGCAGCAAGCGCCGCGACCCCGTCCGTCGCACGCTCCGTCGCGATGCCCGCGCGCTCCAAGTACGCGATCACCACGTCAGCGACGGTGGCGTCGTCGTCCACGACGAGCACGCGTGCCACGAGCCCAGCGTAGAGCCGTCGGGACGGCCTGCGGCCGGAATCCGCCCGCCAGGGGCATCCGTCACGACTCCGTAAGGAGGCGGTAAGGGCCCCGTCATGGAGTTCGCGCCACCCCGGGGATGGACTGGCGTCGTGGGCGGAACACGCCCGCCGGCGGCCAGCCGGTCTCCGGCCGATGGAAGGGACATCCCATGCATGCTCGCATCTCGCGCACCGCGCTCGCAGCCGTCGCCGCGGCGGCGCTGATCCTCGCTCCGACCACGGCCCACGCCGCCGGGGCGGGCGGTGTCGGCGGCCCGGCGTTCTGGGTCGATGGCACCCAGTACCGCACGGTCGCCACGCCGA
Source organism: Agromyces mariniharenae (assembly GCF_008122505.1). Classification (NCBI taxonomy): domain Bacteria; kingdom Bacillati; phylum Actinomycetota; class Actinomycetes; order Micrococcales; family Microbacteriaceae; genus Agromyces; species Agromyces mariniharenae. The sequence continues at coordinate 1,333,425 of NZ_VSSB01000001.1, forward strand.
ACGACCTCTCCCGGACCGGCGCACCGGCGCACTCCTTCGACGTCATCTACGACTTCGGCGGCGCGCAGCTCAACGTCGCCACCGCCGCGCCCGGCGACACCGACTACAACGGCGGACGCTGGATGGTGCACGCCCTCGCCTTCCCGTCCGGCCATGCCGCCGCGGTGGCCGCCGGCGATGCCGACGGCGACGGCGTGCTCGACTCCGACGCCGAGCTCATGGCGGCGATGCAGGCCGGCACCGCCGTGGACGTCGGCGTCGTCGCGTCGTTCACCTGCCCGGTGATCCCGCTCCACGGGTGAAGAGGAGCGAGCGGAATGCTCGGTCGCGCGATCCGACTCACGGCCGGCGCAGCGGGTCCTCGAAGAACTCGAGCAGCAGCCGAGCGGATGCCTCGACCTCGACGCCCGGGTAGACCTCGACGCGGTGGTTGAGCCGCCGGTCGCGCACGATGTCGTAGAGCGAGCCGGCCGCGCCGGCTTTCTCGTCCCATGCGCCGAACACGAGGGTGCCGACGCGCGCGCTCACGATCGCGCCGGCGCACATCACGCACGGCTCGAGGGTGACGACGAGCGTGCAGTCGGTGAGCCGCCAGTCGCCGATCGCCGCGGCCGCGTCGCGCAGGGCGAGGATCTCGGCGTGCGCGGTCGGGTCGTTCGTCAGCTCCCGCTCGTTGCGTCGCGCCGCGATCACGACACCGTCGCGCACCACGATCGCGCCGACCGGGACGTCGCGGGTCGCGGGCGCCTGCTCGGCCTCGGCGAGGGCCAGGCGCATCCACTCGCGGTGGATCGGCACGTCCACGAGCCCCTCCCTCCGCGAGAACCCCCGCAACTAGACTCGAGCCTATGCGAGTCCACGTTGCCGACCACCCGCTCATCACCCACAAGCTGACGGTGCTCCGCGACGTGAACACGCCGTCGCCGGTCTTCCGCTCCCTCGTCGAGGAGCTCATGACGCTGCTCGCCTACGAGGGCACCCGCGGGGTACGCGTCGAACCCGTCGACATCGTGACGCCCGTGGCACCCACCACGGGCGTTCGCATCGCCGAGCCCAAGCCGCTCATCGTGCCGATCCTCCGCGCGGGCCTCGGCATGCTCGAGGGCATGGTGAAGCTCCTGCCGAGCGCCGAGGTCGGCTTCCTCGGCATGGCCCGCAACGAGGAGACCCTCGAGCCCACCACCTACGCCGAGCGCCTGCCCGACGACCTCTCCGACCGCCAGTGCTTCGTGCTCGACCCGATGCTCGCCACCGGCGGCTCGCTCACCGCGGCGATCGAGTTCCTCCTGAAGCGCGGCGCGACGGATGTCACGGCGATCTGCATCCTCGCGGCGCCCGAGGGCCTGAAGGCCGTCGAGGACGCGCTGCACGGCCGCGAGGTCACCGTCGTGCTCGGCGCCGTCGACGAGCGACTCAACGAGCACGGCTACATCGTGCCCGGCCTCGGCGACGCCGGCGACCGCCTGTACGGCACGGTCGAGTAGTCCGCGGCGCGGCATCCGCTCGCGCTGCCCGTACACTCCTCGACCCTTCACTGGCTTCGCCGCAGGATCTTCGCGCCTCCACGCGCTGGCGCGGATGCGACTGCGGAAGATTTTTCTGAACGCCATCTTTTCGCAGATTCTTGCTGGCGCGTCATCCGCTCACCCGATCCTCCCGGATGCCGCTCCGCTGCGTGCACCGTCTGCGCCGTCACACCCCGTCATACCGACGTCATGAATTGACACACGCTCGCGTATCCGTTTCACTGGCACCCATGACTGACACCGCACGCAACCTGACCGCCCGCGAGGTGACCAGGACTGCCGACATGATGATGTCGGCGCGTGCGCCCATGTGTTGTCGAATGTGCCGCTGACCGCGACCCGACCGCCGAGTTCCCGTCTCCGATCGACATCCTGATCGGCTCGGACTCCACCGAACCCGCTCTTCAGGGTTCCCCGGCCGAACGGCCTTTCGCATCGACCCCGCCACCGTCTTGGGGTCCATTCGCTGCACCGACTCCACAAGGACCAACGTCATGTCTCTCGCACTCGCTCCCGTCCGCTCCACCGCCGTCCGCACCGCCCCGTCGCTGCCGGCCTTGCCGGCTCGTCCCGTCTCGATCGCGCCGCGCCCGGCCGAGGTCGCGGCGCCGGCCGCACCCGCGGCACCGGCCGCTGGCGCTGCACCGCGCGTCCGCGCCGTGCCCGAGGGCACCGAGGCCCGAGGCTTCGTGCTCTACGTGGGCATCGACGAGGCCAAGGCCCTCGCCGACGGCACCACCCTCCACCGCATCGTCGAGGCGCTCCGCGCCCTCACCGCCGACGTCGCGCCGTCGGCCGAGACCTACGCCGCCGTCGCGCTCGCTCCCGAGGGCGCCGGCGGTCGCGACGTCGAGGTCGTGCGCCTCGCGTTGCAGGACCCGGCCGCGCTCGCCAAGCAGCGCGAGAGCCAGGGCATCCGCGACGACGCCGACCGCCACCCCAACGGCGTGATCATCGACATCTCGCGCAAGCGGGTCCTCCTCGACGGCGAGCCCGCCGGGCTCACGTACAAGGAGTTCGAGCTCCTGCAGTACCTCGTGCTCCGCGAGGGCCGCACCATCGACCGCCACGAGCTCATCGACAGCCTGTGGGACGCCGACGACGAGGCCCCGAGCGAACGCACGATCGACGTGCACGTTCGTCGCCTGCGCTCGAAGCTCGCCCACTACCAGGACATCGTGCGCACGGTGCGCGGCGTCGGCTACCGGTTCGACCGCCACGCCGACGTCTCGATCCGTCAGGCCTCGACGCCGTCGCCCGACCTGTACTGATCGGGCGACGGGCCCGGGCTCGACGCTCGCGCCGGAACCCCGGCCGGAGTAGCCTCCAACCCGGGGGACCGCTCGTGTGCGGGTCCGTGGGGTGCGGGTCGTCGGATCCCCCGAGGGGGTGCGTCGGGATGCGCTTCAGGTCACCGGCGGCGGGCGGCATCCGCGTCTTCGCCGTCGCGGGCACGAACACGATCTCGTTCGGCATCGAGGCGGATGCCGCGGCGCGGACCGGGCTGCTCGGGTTCGCGGTCGAGCGCATCGACCCGACCGAGAACCAGCGCTACTTCATGAGCGGCTTCAAGGTGTTCCCGAGCGTCATCCCGGCACCAGACGCGACGATCACGGTCTCGACGTTCGAGCATCCGATCCAGAGCCTCGTCTGGGACGACTTCACCGCGAAGCCCGGCCGGCCCTACACGTATCGCTTCCATCCGCTCGCCGGCGCCCCGAAGAACCTCGATCGCACGCGCCCGGTCGTCGAGCTCGACGTCGAGACGGAGCCGCTCCACGGCGGCACGCACGACGTCTTCTTCAACAGGGGTGTCGCCTCGAGCCAGCGGTACGCCCTGAAGTTCGGCAACCTCCCGCCCGACCGTCAGCCGACCGAGCGCAGGCGCAGGGAGGCGCTCGCGTGGCTGAGCCGTGATCTCGACGAGGCGATGCTGCGGTTCATTCGAGCTGCACGGCCGGGCCAGGCGATCCGCGGATGCGTCTACGAGTTCACCTACGCCCCGGTACTCGCCGAGCTGAAGCACGCGATCGACCAGGGCGTCGACGTGAAGCTCGTCGTCGACCTGAAGGTCAACGAGCACACCACGAACGAGAAGCAGCGCGACGGCAGCACGAAGGCCGTGTTCCACGCGAGCGACCCGCGCCTGCGGAACCTCCAGGCGATCACCGATGCGGGCCTCCCCGACTCGGCGATCGTCCGCCGCGAGGCACGGCGCTCCTCGATCGCCCACAACAAGTTCATGGTGCTGCTCAACGCGGCCGGGAAGCCCACGCAGGTGTGGACCGGTTCGACCAACCTCACCGACGGCGGCGTGCACGGCCAGGCGAACGTCGGCCACTGGATCCGCGACCGGGCGGTGGCCGGGGCGTACCTGGACTACCGCAGGCTCGGACTCAACTCGCACGTCGCGTTCATGCACTGCAAGTTCCTGCTGCGCGACCCGCTCGGGCCCGACCCGATCGTGGTCACCGGGTCGGCGAACTTCAGCGAGGCGTCGACGACCGGCAACGACGAGAACATGGTGATCATCCGCGGCGACCGGCGCGTCGCCGACATCTACTTCACCGAGTTCAACCGGCTCTTCAACCACTACTACTTCCGCGCAGTCGTCGACCGCACGAGCCGTGGCACGACCGCCGCGGCATCCCCCGCGACGGCCGGATCGCTCGCCCTCGCGGAGAACGATGGCTGGCTGGAGAAGTACGCGCCCGGCACGCTGCGCACGAAGCGAGTCGACCAGTACGTGCGAATGGCCCTCTGACCGGGCCCTCGTTCCGGGCCTCTCGAGCAGCGCGTCGACGCAGCCGGGGCGCGCGCGGATCCCTCCCCCGCCCGGGGGACGAAATCCCGAAAAATCACGGAACGATAACTAGCGCCCGTTATCGATCCGTTATATATTTCTAGAGCACCGACTGTTTGCTGTGGCGGTCGGTGCGGAATGTGATTGCAGGACACTCTTGGTGCAAGGGAGAGGGTCGGTCGTCAGCCTCTACGACCGGCCCTCACCCGTTTCCGGGCACCGGTTCCCTATCCTTGGATCAGTCGGGTCGACAGGCACGACGATCGAAGACGTCGAGGGGAGCCGAGGGTGGCGGAACGCGCGATCACGGTCGCCGCATGGGAGTCGCTCTTCCGAGCCCAGGTCACGATCATGCGGGCCCTGGCGGCGGAGTTCCCGAGCGAGGTCATCTCGCTCAACGAGTACGACGTGCTCTTCAACATCACCCGGGCGCCCGGGCGCCGGCTCCGGCTGAAGGACCTCAACCGCTCGGTCCTCATCACGCAGCCGAGCGTGAGCCGCCTCGTCGACCGCCTCACGGCCCGCGGGCTCGTCACGAAGGAGCACGACCCCGAGGATGGGCGCGGCACCATCGTCGCGATCACCGAGGAGGGCTTCGCCCTGTTCCGTCGCGTCGCCTTCACGCACGTGGACGCGATCACGAAGCACGTCGGCAACTCGCTCGACGAGGAGGAGCTGCGCACGCTCACCGAGCTGTGCGATCGCCTTCGGCTCGGCGTGAGCGAGGAGCAGCGGGCGCAGCGGTCCGACGAGTCGCCCGGGGCGTGAGCCTCAGCCCCCGATGTCGGATGCCGCCGCGTACTCGTTCGCGACGGACGCGACCTTGTCGACGTACGAGTCGAGGTGGTTGTACGAGAACACGGCCGCGCGCCAGCCCTCGACGCTCGTCATCGGACCCGAGGCGCACAGGTAGCGAGCCGTCGCCTGCGCCGCATCGTCGATCTGGTTCGGATCGGCGAGACCGTCGGCATTGCCGTCGTTCGCCCAGCGCGCCCACGTCGACGGGATGAACTGCATGGGTCCGACGGCGCGGTCCCACACGGTGTCGCCGTCGAACTCGCCGCCGTCGGTGTCGGCGATGGCGGCCACGCCGTTGCCGTCGAGCGGCACGCCGACGATGCGCTTCGTGGGATAGCCGTCGTCGCCGAGCGTCGCGCCGCCGTAGCGGCCGTGGTTCGACTCGATCGAGCCGATGGCCGCGACCGTGGTCCAGTCGAGACCGCAGTCGGGCAGCTCGGCGGCCACCGCGAGGTGCGCGGCGATGTACGCGTTCATCGCTCGCTCGGGGATGCCGGTCGCCGCGGCGACCTGCGCGATCCACTCAGGATCGACCCAGGGCATCGGGAACCCGCCGGAGCTCGAGAGCGCCGCCGGGGCCTCTGCTTCCTCGAGGGGCGTGACGGGCGGGGTGGTCGTCGTCGCTGAGTCGATCGGGCCGGTCAGGAGCGGCCGGGCGATCTTCTGCCCGCTGTCGAGCTGCGAGTCGAACCCGCCGGGCTTGGCTCCGAGCCCCGCGACGTTCACGGCGTAGACGGCACCGACGGCCAGGGCGGCGATGCCCGCGACCACGCCCGACCAGCCGAGGACGCTCCGCGTGCCCCGCCACATCCGCGCACCCCGGGCCTCCCCCGTCGCTCGAGGGCGTCGATCCTCGTCGTCCTCGTCGGAGAACGGGTCCCAGCTCATCGTGGTGCTCCATTCGGGCCGCTCGTCAGGCGCTCGCCCGCCGGTCCCCCGCGTCCCTGCCGTCACGGCGTGAAGCCGCTCAATCCAGAGTACCCAGCGCGGTGGGAACCGTCACTACCGCGATCAGAACCGATCGAATCCGTGCACCGCGACCTCGTCGGGCGTGCCCGGGTGCACCTCGAGCCCGAAGCCGGGCAGGTCGAGCGCGATCGTGAGCAGCGTGCCCCACTGCTCGTGCACCGGCCTCGCGGCATCCGGTCGCACGCAGATCGGCGCCGAGCCGCCGTGGGGGCCGCAGAACGCCGCCGCGCGCCCGGCGGCCGGGAGTCCCGACATCGCGCCGCCGACCGCCGAGGCGTGCGCGTAGCGGGCGCGGGTGGTCGAGTCGTCGGCGCTGGTGTCGCCCTCGGCGAGCGCGGGGTCGAGGAAGTGGTTGGTGTGCACGAGCCGGCCCTCGGCCGCTGGCCGCACCACCGCCATGCCCGCCGGCGAGAGCTCCAGGCTGGCCGCTTCGGCGATTCCGTCGTGGTACGCGGCCACGGTGAGCACGGTCGACGCGCTGACCCGAGCGGAAGCCGCGATGCGGCGCGCCTCGTCGAGCGTCGTCGCCTCCTCGAGGATGCGTCGCGCGATCGCGTGCACTGGGACCCCGCCCGCGTCACTGTCGGAGCGGTGCGACAGGATGTTGAAGTGCACGCCGAGTCCGGCGTCGTTGACGCCGATCTTCGCCGCGGTGCCGAACTCGGTGAACAGCTTCACGCCGAGACCCGTCGCGGCCGTCAGGCGGAGCAGCAGGCCGTCGGTCGCGAGGTGGTCGTGCCAGTCCCAGGTCTGGATGGTCTCGGGCGCGCCCCCGTCAGCGGGCACCCGTACCGAGGTCGAGCACTCGCCCTCGCCGGCCGATGGCGCGACGGCGAGCACCTCGGTGCGGGCGGCCACCGCGAAGGCGCGCCACGGTTGGATGCCCGCGGCGGCGGCCGCGGCATCCGATTCGACGACGAGCGCCGGATACCACGCGTCAAGGGAGACGCGGCTGCGCTCGACGATGTCACGGACCCGGTCGGCGGGGATGCCGAGCGCGTCGAAGTGCGCGAGGTAGCGATCGGCGCCCCGGCGGACGAACCCGCCGTAGGCCCGGCCGATCGCATCGCCGCGCTCGGCCGGGTCGGTCGTCTCGGTGGTCAGGTGGTGCAGCCGCATCGCGTGTTCCGGTCTTCCTCGCTCGCGCCCTCGTGGTGGTCCATCGTCGGGCGCCTACAGGCTAGGAGCGTAAAACGTTTTATACAATCGGCCTCGGCGGAACGAGGTCGGGAGGCCTGATGGCACGAGCGGGCGGCGTGACCATCCGCGACGTCGCGAAGCGTGCGGGCGTCTCGATCGCGGCGGTCTCGATGGCACTGAACGGCACCGGAACCCTGAGCGCGGCGACGCGCACGCGCGTGCGCGAGGTCGCCGACGAGATGGAGTACCAGGCCGACGCGCTCGCCCGCGGACTGCGGCGCTCCTCGGTCGGTGCGATCGGGCTCGTGATCCGCTCCCTCGACCTACTGGGCGACTACGCGCCCGCGGGAGTCGACGTGTTCGCCCGGTTCATCGGCGACCTCTCGTCGCAGGCGATGGCGCGCGGCCTCAGCGTCATGCTGGTGCCCGACCTCACCCGGCGGCCCGCTCCCCCGCTGGCCCTCGGGCTCGACGGCTACGTCGTCGACCTGCCGACCGTCGACGACCCCGTCGTGCGCCTGCTCGAGCGGCGCGGCATCCCGTACGTGACACTCGGACGCGATCCCGACCGTCCCGGCTTCACCGACTGGGCGTCGGAGGACGGCCCGGCGATCACCCGCCGGGTGCTCGACCACCTCGCCGCCCGCGGTGCGCGGTGCATCGCACTGGTGCGCGGCACGGTGCCGAACGCGTGGAACCTCGACGCCGAGGCCGCGTACCGCAGCTGGAGCGCTTCACGGGGAGCGGCACCGATCGTGCGCGAGGTCGCCGAGGGCGACGGCGAGGCCGGCGGCCGGTCGATGGCCCACCGGCTGGCCGACGAGGGAGCGCCCGACGCGGTGCTCTGCCTCACGGGCCGCCACGCGGCCGGGATGCTCGCGGGGCTCGCCGAGCGCGGCATCCGCGTGCCCCACGACGCCATGATCGCGACCGCGTCCGACTCGGAGCACGCGCGCCACAGCCGGCCCGCGATCTCAGCGGTGGAACTCGACACCGCCGCCACGTCGGCGGCGCTGCTCGACCTGCTGCAGGCGCGCATCGACGGCCGACCGAGCGTCGCCCCGGTGCTCACCGGAGCACGGTTCCATCCGCGCGGCTCGACCCGACGACGCGACTGAGCCGGTCAGCGGAGGCGCCGACGCGCCGACGAGAGGCGGGCCACCGCGGCTGCCGCCCAGCCCACCGCCGAGACGAGCGGGACCGCGAGCGCGATCATCGCGACCGGGTTCGGGTGGAACTTCAGTCCGTTCGGACCGCCGATGTACGCGCCCACCGGGATCGCGTAGCCGCCGCCCCCGCCGCCGCTGCCCTCGCCACGGCCCGGGGGGAACTCGCCCTGGCCCTCGGACTCCCCCGAGCCCTCGCCGCCGCCGAACCCGAAGACCACGAGCGCGGCGGGCACGAAGTCCTGCCCGTTCAGTGTGGTCTTCTCGCCGTACGCCATCTTCGCGCCCCACGTCGGCAGCGATTCCGCCAGTCCCTCGAGTACCTTCGCCATGGCTCGACGCTACGCGGGTCTGCTCCGCACGGCTACCGGCGATCGGGCACCCGCGCGCCCGGTGATCGAAGGCGATCCCTCGACGGATGCCGCGGCATCCGCTCGACGCCCGCCGGAAACGGGCGGAGACTACTGGCATGAGCACCGACACCCCGACCGCCGCCCTGTCGCAGGCCGGCGTCAGCATCTGGCTCGACGACCTCTCCCGCAAGCGCATCACCACGGGCGAGCTCGAGCGTCTCATCGCCGAGCGCGACGTGGTGGGCGTCACCACGAACCCGACGATCTTCGCGAACGCGTTCGCCGACGGCGAGTCGTACACCGCGGCCCTGCACGACCTCGCCGCCGAGGGCGCCGACGTCGAGCATGCGATCTTCGAGATCACCACGCACGACGTGCGGGATGCCGCCGACCACCTCCGCGAGGTCTACGACCGCACCGACGGCTACGACGGACGCGTGTCGATCGAGGTCCAGCCCGGTCTCGCGCACGACACCGAGGGCACCGTGGCCGAGGCGCACGCACTCTGGGACAAGGTCGCCCGCCCCAACGCCATGGTCAAGATCCCGGCGACCGTCGAAGGGCTGGACGCGATCACCGCGGCGATCGGCGCCGGGATCAGCATCAACGTGACGCTGATCTTCAGCCTCGACCGGTACCGGCAGGTCATCGACGCCTACCTCGCCGGGCTCGAGCAGGCGAAGGCCGCGGGCATCGACCTGTCCACGATCCACTCGGTCGCATCGTTCTTCGTGTCCCGGGTGGACACCGAGATCGACAAGCGGCTCACCGCGATCGGCACCGACGAAGCGCTCGCGCTCAAGAGCAAGGCCGGCGTCGCGAACGCCCAGCTCGCCTACCAGCTCTACCAGGAGGCGTTCGCGACCGAACGGGCCGCCGCGCTCCTGGCCGCAGGAGGGAAGCGGCAGCGTCCGCTGTGGGCGTCGACCGGGGTGAAGGACCCGGCGCTCCCCGACACGCTGTACGTGACCGAGCTGGTCGCGCCGGGCGTGGTGAACACGATGCCCGAGAAGACCCTCGAGGCCACCTTCGACCACGGCGAGATCCGCGGCGACACCGTGACCGGGTCCTACGCCGAGGCCGGTGCGGTGCTCGACGCGCTCGCGGCGGTGGGCGTCGACTACGACGACGTCACCGCCGTGCTCGAGCGCGAGGGCGTGGAGAAGTTCAGCGTGTCCTGGAACGAGCTGCTCGAGACCGTCCGCACCGCACTGGAGGCGGCCCGATGAGCCTCCGACGTCCGGGCTGACGCGACGCGGCCGCCGCCCTCACGTCGCGGCGGCCGCCCGGCGGGTGTGGCTCCGCGCGTGCTCGACCGCCGCCGGGAGGTCGTCGAAGAGGTGGTTGCGGTGTCGCAGCGAGTCGATGACGCCCACACGTCGTGCGAGCTCGAGGTGACGCGGTTGCACGCCCTTCACGAGCACGGTGACGCCCCGGCGCTCGAGCGCGCGGATCAGCTCGGTGATCACCTGCGCACCGGTGGCGTCGAGCAGCTGGAGCTGCGACATCCGGATGATGACGACGTCGACGTCGCGCAGCGTCGCGACCCGTTCGAGCATGCGCTCGGCCGCGCCGAAGAAGAGTGCGCCGTCGAGCCGGAACAGGGCGATGCGCTCGTCGGCCGGCTCGGCCGGACCCGGGAGCTCCTCGCGGTGCACGCCGCTCGAGCGCGCGACCGCGCGCAGGGCGAGGAACGCGGCGACCACGATGCCGACGAGCACCGCGGTGATGAGGTCGACGCTGACCGTGATGATGGCGGTCGCGACGAACACGGCGGCATCCGCCCGCGACGACCTGACGACGGTTCGGACCGTCGCGAACGAGATCATGCGCGTCGCGGTGACCATGAGGACGCCGGCGAGCGCCGCGAGCGGGATGGAGGCGACGACGACCGCGCCGACCGCGACGATCCCGGCGAGCAGCAGGGCGTGCACGATCGCCGCGACGCGCGTGCGCCCGCCGGTGCGGACGTTGACCGCCGTCCGTGCGATCGCGCCCGTCGCCGGCATGCCGCCGAAGAGCGCCGAGGCGATCGACGCGAGCCCCTGGCCCACGAGTTCGCGATCCGCGTCGTACGGCCCGGTGTCGGCCATGGTCGCCGCGACCCGCGCCGACAGCAGCGACTCGATCGCCGCGAGGGCGGCGACGGTGGCTGCGGGCAGGAGCAGCCCGGTGAGCGTCGCCGGGTCGATGACGGGAAGCGCCGGCGCGGGCAGCCCGCTCGGCAGCGCGCCGATCGTCGCGACGGGCACGCCCGCGAGCACCGTGACCGCGGACACGACGACGATCGCGAGGATCGAGCCCGGGACGAGCGGGTGGATGCGGGGCGCGACGAGCATGATCGCGGCGACCACCGCGACGACGGCGAGCGACCACGCGGCATCCGGCCACGAGGCCTGCAGCACCGCCTGGATCGCCCCGACCACGGCGTTCGCACCCTCGGTCGCGGGCACGCCGAGCGCCGACGGCACCTGCTGCAGGAAGATGATGACGGCGATGCCGAGCGTGAAGCCCTCGATGACCGGCCACGGGATGAACGTGACCGCCCGGCCGAGGCGCAGCGCGCCGGCGACGAGCACCATGGCGCCGGCGAGCAGTCCGACGACCGCGAGCGCGCCCGGCCCGTGCGTCGCGATGATGGGGGCGAGCACGACGACCATCGCGCCCGTCGGCCCCGACACCTGCACGTTCGACCCGCCGAACACCGCCGCGACGATGCCGGCCACGATCGCGGTGACGAGTCCGCTCTCGGCGCCCGCGCCCGAGCTGACGCCGAACGCGAGGGCGAGCGGCAGTGCGACGATGCCCACGGTGACGCCCGCGATGAGGTCGCCCTTCCAGGTTCGCCGCAGGTCGCGATAGTCCGCGGCCGCGGGCAGCAGCGAGCGGATGCCGCTCGCGACGCGCCGCACGGTCGTGCCGGTCATGCGCGGGCAGCCGCCTGCGACCGCTCCGGCAGCTCAGGAAGCTCCGCCTGCGCGACGAGCTGCTGCTCGGTCGTCTGGAGGATCTCGCCGAGCAGGACGCGCGCGACGCGGAGCAGGTCGGCGACCTGCGGATAGGCCAGCCGGTAGAGCACCTGGTTGCCCCGTCGCTCGGCGGTGACGAGCCGGTGCGTGCGCAGCACCGCGAGGTGCTGCGACAGGTGCGACGCCTCGAGGCCGGTCGCCTCGAGGAGCTCGCCGACCGGCGTCTCCTCGCCGTTCGCCGCGACGAGCACCTCGAGCACGCGAACGCGCAGCGGGTGCGCGAGGCCCTTGAACAGGTTGGCCTTGACCTCGTACAGCGGGCGGCTGGCATCCGTGAACACGGCGACTCCTCATGGATTGATGAATCCATCAAACCATGAATCAGCGGACTGGCCGAATCGAGGCTGCGCTGAACGACCCGGAACGAACACGAGTCACTGGCGCCGCCTCGGGTCCGCGCGACCCCCGGGGGTCGTACCCCCGGGTCTCCGACCAGTAGCGACGACGGGCGCGACGAGCGGGGTGCGACGGGCAGTCTCGTTGCAGTCACTGACCGAACCCGGTCACCGAGAGGAAATCATGAGCACCATCATCGACACCCCCACCAGCATCCGGCCCTTCACGGTCGAGTTCCCGCAGGAACAGCTCGACGACGCGCGCCGGCGGATCGCGGCGACCCGATTCCCGAGCCGGGAGCTCGTCCAGGACCGCTCCCAAGGGGTGCAGCTCGCGACGCTGCAGGCGCTCGCGCGGTACTGGTCGGACGACTACGACTGGCGCAGGGTCGAACGACGGCTGAATGCGCTGCCCCAGTTCACGACCGAGATCGACGGCGTCGAGATCCACTTCATCCACGTGAGGTCGCCGCATGACAATGCGATGCCCCTGATCATGACGCACGGCTGGCCGGGCTCGGTCATCGAGCTGCTGGACACCATCGGCCCGCTGACCGACCCCACCGCGCACGGCGGCTCGGCCGAGGATGCGTTCCACGTCGTCCTCCCGTCCCTGCCCGGCTACGGCTTCTCCAGCGCCCCCACCGAGCTCGGCTGGGAGAACGGCCCCATCGCCGGCGCCTGGGCGAAGCTGATGGCCGGCCTCGGCTACACGCGCTACGTCGCCCAGGGTGGCGACGTCGGCGCCGCGGTCACCGACGCGATGGGCCGCCAGGGCCCCGACGGACTCGTCGGCATCCACATGAACCTGCTCGCCCTCGCGATCGGCGTCAAGGACATCCTTCCGGCCGAATCCGAGCAGGAGCGTGCCGCGCACGCCGCGCTCGAGACGTTCACCACCGACGGCTTCGGCTACTTCCTCGAGCAGTCCACGCGGCCGCAGACCATCGGCTACTCGCTGCTCGACTCGCCGATCGGGCTCGCCGCATGGATGCTCGACCACGACACCGACAGCTACCTCAAGATCAGCCGCGCGTTCGTCGACGGCGACCCCGTCGGCAACCTCACCCGGGACCAGATCCTGGACAACATCACGCTGTACTGGTTGACGGGCACCGGTGCGTCGGCCGCCCGCTGGTACTGGGAGTTCGGCCGGTTCCTGGCCGCGACCCACGGCCACACGCCGCCGCCGGTGCAGGTTCCGGTCGCGTTCACGACGTTCCCGGGCGAGCTCTTCCCGTCCCCTCGCACCTGGGTCGAGGCCGTCTACCCGACGACCACGTACTTCAACGCGGTCGGCCGCGGTGGCCACTTCGCGGCCTGGGAGGAGCCCGAGCTCTTCACGGCCGAGGTGCGGGCCGCGTTCAGGTCGCTGCGCTGATGTTCGCACTCCGCGCCTACGCCCGGAGCGACGCCGCCCGACTCGTCTACGAGGGGGCGCCGTCGCCCGGGCTCGGCCCCCACGACGTCCTGGTCCGGGTGCACGCCAGCGGCGTCAGCCCGGGCGAGCTGGACTGGCCCGGGGCGTGGCTCGACCATGACGGCACGCCTCGCATGCCGCCGATCGTTCCGGGCCACGAAATCTCCGGTGTCGTCGAGGCGGTCGGTCCCGACGCGACGGGTTTCGCCGTCGCGGACGAGGTCTTCGGCTACACCGATGTCCGACGTGACGGCGGGGACGCGGAGTACGTCGCCGTCCGGGCCGACGCCGGCGAGCTCGCACCCAAGCCCGCCTCGCTGACCCATGTCGAGGCATCGGCGGTCCCGCTCTCCGCCCTGACGGCGTGGCAGGCGCTCTTCGATCACGGGGACCTGCAGCCCGGTCAGGCGGTGCTCGTCCACGGCGCGGCCGGGGGCGTCGGGACGTTCGCCGTCCAGTTCGCCCGCTGGCGCGGTGCTCGCGTCGTCGCGACGAGTTCCGAGCGCGATCGGTCGTTCGTGAGCGAGCTCGGAGCCGACGTGGTGATCGACTATCGCGGGACGCGCTTCGAGGACGCGGTGCCCGACGTGGATCTCGTCCTCGACACCGTCGGCGGTGAGACGTGGTCGCGTTCATGGGACGTGATCCGCCCCGGCGGGCGCCTCGTCTCGATCGCCGTCCCGCGCCCACCTGAGCGCGACGATGGCGACGGTCGACTGGCGATCTGGTTCGTCGTCCGGCCAGATGTCGGACAGCTGGTCGAGATCGGCCGACTGCTCGACGCCGGGCTCGTCCGGTCGATCGTCTCGGACGTCCTGCCGCTCGCCAGGGGTGCCGAGGCCTACGGGCCCCACGCTCGGCGGAGCGGGCCCGGCAAGGTGGTGCTCGCCGTGGCCGGCGGCTAGCAGGCCGCGCCCGCGGACGTGCCGGCGGGGAGCCACGAGCTCCCGGCCGGCACGTCTGCGATGACGCTAGCCGGCGACGGGCTCGTACTTCGGGAGCGAGCTTCGAAGCGCCCTGCGGGAGTTGATCTGGAGCTTGAGGAAGACCTTCTTGAGATGCCATTCGACCGTGCGGGGGCTCAGGTAGAGCGTGGCGCCGATCTCGGCGTTCGTCCTCCCGTCGGCGGCCAGTCGTGCCACATGCGCTTCCTGGGGCGTGAGCTCCTCGTGCTGCGACGGGGTGCGCTTGCGCACCGTCTCGCCGGTCGCGAGCAGCTCGGCCCGAGCGCGTTCCGCGAACCCTTCGGCGCCCAGGTCCGTGAACATCGAGTGCGCGATCCGCAATTGCTCGCGGGCGTCGACCCGTCGGCCCTCGCGTCGAAGCCATTCGCCGAAGACGAGATGCGTCCGCGCCAGCTCCGGACGCAGCCGGGTGGTGCTGAGGGATCGGATGGCCGCGACGTAGTGCGGTTCGGCGTCGGCCGCCTCGCTGAGCAGGGCGGTGGAGCGCTCCGAGATGCCGACCGCCCATTCGGTTCCACCCACCCTCGCGCTCGCCGTGAGTCGCTCGAGCGATTCCGCTGCTCGGTTCGGTCGGCCGAGCCGCGCCGCCGCCTCGATGAGCTCCGACGACGCGAAGATCGAGACGAACCAGTCCGGCCACGCATCCCACGCTCGCTGCGCGGCATCCAGCGCCTCGTCATACCGTCGGAGGCCATTCAGCAGGATGGCGCCGGTCCAGTGCGCCCACTGGAGCCCGAAGCCCGATCCGCTCTCGTCGGCCTTCCGCGTGGCCTCCTCGAACAGGGTGAACGCCGGGGACTCACGACCGCGAAGGGCAGCCAGGAGCATCCCCCCGAATGGAGGAACCCGGCTGCCGATCGCCTGATTCACCGCACTCGCTTCGGCACAGAGTCGGAGGGCCGCTTCGAATCGGCCCGTCATGGCCATCGTGATCGCGGCACCGTTCAAGCCGAACGCGAGGGGGGTCAGGGCGCCGGCGTCTCGCGCCCGCTGCAACTGCCGCATCGTGATCGCGTTCCGGGTCTCGAAATCCCACGTCTCCAGGGCTGCGGCCGACGCGATCACGCTCCACCGCATGCCCCGGTCCACCGGAAGGTCCTCGACGAGGAATTCGCTGAGCGCGCGGCGGATCCCGGGTGCCGCCGCCTGGCGACCGTCGGTCATCAGCACGGACATCGCGTGCAGGAGGAGGTCGGTACCGTGCTGATCGTCTCGGAAGAGTCGCCGGCTGCGCACCACGCGCGAGACCTCGCGCATGTCCGCGCCGGCGCGGTCGCCCGCGAAGAGCGCCGCTCCCCATGCGTCGAGATAGGCCTCGCGCGACCGGACCGGATCGAGGGGCTCCAGCCGTCTTGCGGCGGCGAGCAGGAGGGCAGGCACCTCGTCGAGCGCTCCCGAGGCCGAGACGATCTGGGCATGCACGAGGTCGGCCCGAGCGCGGTGCAGCTCGTCGAACGCGAATTCCTCGGCCGTCTGGAGCACATGCGACGCGGACTCGAACTCGCCGGCCTGCAGGCTGGCCTGTGCTGCCGCGAGGGCGCGGTCCGCTCGCGCGGTCGGGTCGCCCGTCAACTCGACGGAGCGCCTGAGGAACGCCGCCGCCGCAGAGAGTCCCCCTCGGGCGCGCGCTCGCCCTGCTGATCGCTCCAACTCCTGGGCGACGGTCTCGTCCGGTCCGATCGTCGCCGCCGCGAGATGCCACGCGCGTCGGTCGGGCTCGGTCGTCGGATCGATGGACTCGGCGAGCGCGAGGTGGACGGCACGCCGGTCCCGCGGCGACGCCGCGCGGTAGATGGCGGAGCGCACGAGCGGATGCCGGAACCGCACGCCGCTGTCGACGGTGAGCAGGCCCTCCGCCTCGGTCGCCTCCGCGGCCGAGGCATCGATGCCGAGCCGATCCGCTGCACGCCAGAGCAGGATCGGATCATCGGCCGGATCGGCAGCGGCGAGGAGGAGCAGGAGTTGCGCCTCTCGGGAGAGTGCATCGAGGCGAGCGAGGAAGGCGTCTTCGATCCGCTCGGGAAGCTCGCGTTCGTCGCCCACGACGAAGGCGCCCGGGAGTTGCGTCGAGCTCAGCCGCCGCGGCAGTTCCAGCAACGCGAGCGGATTGCCACGGGTCTCCGTCAGCAGGCGATCGCGCACCCGCGAATCGATCCGGCCGGGGATGACCGTATGGAGGAGTGCACGAGCGTCGTCGTCGGCGAGACCCTCCAACCACAGGTCCGGCAGGCCGTCGAGGTCGCGGTTGACGGCCGGCTCCCGGACCGCGAAGACCATGGCGATCGAGTCCGCGAGCAGCCGCCTCGCCACGAAGGCGAGCGCCTGCCCCGAGGCGCTGTCGACCCATTGCGCATCATCGATCACGCAGAGCATCGGTTGCTGCGCAGCCGACTCGGAGAGGAGGCTCAGTGCGGCGAGCGACACGAGGAACGGATCGGGCGTCTCTCCCTCCTTGATCCCCAGCGCGACGCTCAGCGCTGCCGCCTGCGGCGGAGGAAGCGAGCCCACTCGATCGAGGATCGGCCGGCAGAGTTGATGAAGGGACGCGAACGGCAACTGCATCTCCGACTGCACTCCGGCCGTCCGGCGAAGATGGAGGCCTGACGCGTGCTCGGCGCAGTGGCGCAGGAGGCTGGTCTTGCCCACCCCGGCCTCGCCGCGGATCACCAGGACGCCGCCATGACCCCCTCGCGCGTGCGTCAGGAGCTCGTCCAGCACCTCACGCTCGCGCGCACGATCCAGGAGGATCCTGTCGTCGTGCACGCCCATGGTGAGGCCTCCTCGCAACCGATCCGCTCGATCCTGCCGGTGTCGAGGGAACGCGTGGGTCGGACATCGCGTCGCATCAGGCTGTCGGAGCGGAGCCGGTGGCGACACGGAGGCAGGGATGGCGGAGGCTCGGTTGGCTCGGAGTGTAATCCGGGGCATCTTCGGCCGCAATCGAGGTCCGCCCGTCACGCGCGCTTCCGCGGCCGGCTCCGGCGTCAGCCGCCCAGGATGCGAGCGAGCTCGACGTACCCGCGCGATCGGGCGTGCTCGAGGGCGGTGACGCCGTCGTGGTCGCCGATCGAGGGGTCGGCGCCGGCGTCGAGGAGGATCCGCACGATCTCCTGGTGGCGGGACCCGCCGTCGCCGAGGATGACCGCCTCGAGCAGCGCGGTCCAGCCGAGGTCGTTGACGTGGTTCACGTCGATGCCGGTCTCGACGACGCGACGCACGTACTCGACGTGTCCGCGCTCGCTCGCCGGAATGACGGAGACGCCGCCGAAGCGGTTGCGGATCGTGAGGTCGGGCTCCGCCGGGAGGAGCACCTCGAGCATCGGAACGCTGCCGGTGACGCCGGTCACGAGCCACGGGGTGTCGTGACGGTCGTCGAGCGCGTCGGGGTCGGCCCCCGCGGCGACGAGCACCTTCGCCACCTCGACGTGGTCCGCCGCGGCGGCGAGCAGCAGGGCGGTGCGCTGGTGATCGTCGCGCGCCTCGATCGCGGCGCCCGCGCGCAGGGCCAGCGACACCTGTGCGGCATCGCCGGCTGCGGCCGCCGCCAGCAGCGTGCCGTCGGGGTCGGCGAGCGGAGGTGCGGATGGGTCGGTCATGCGGAAATCCTCTCGTGCCGCGGCGGTCCCGTCCGCGACCGCGGGTGGCTCGGCGTTCGTCGCGCAGCCGGAGAGGAGCAGCGTCGCCGCGAGTGCCGCGACGACGCTGCTCCGGATGGTCAGCGCCACGGCGACCCGACGACGTCGTACGGGCCGGTGGCCACGGGCTCGTCGAACTTGCTGTCGACGGCGAGGAGGCGGCCGTGCAGCATCTTCGCCGTGGTGTAGACGCGATCGGGGTCGCTCGCCTCCTGCGAGCGCAGCGTCGCGGCGGAGCCGTCTGCGGGGAGGTGCAGGCTCGCCACCATCCTCGAGAAGTTGCGGATCACGGTGAGGTCGTTGCCCTGGCGCACGAGGCCGTCGGCGTTCACGAGATCGGCGCCGCCGGTGGCGACCTCCGAGACCGCGCCGTCGGCGGTCGCGAAGCGCCACAGCCGTCCCGTGTTGCCCTGGGCGACGACGAACGCGCTGCGGTCGGCCGTGAGCACGATGCCCCCGAGGTTGAATCCCGCGAGCCGCTCGACCGTGCCCGTGGCATCCGCCCACAGCTCGGCCGACCAGCCGGCCGGGCCGTCGGCGACGCGGAAGACCTGCGGGTCGTTGGAGTTCGTGAAGTACGCCGCGCCGTCTGGGCCGATCGCCACGTCGTTGAGGAACGCCTCGCCGGCGGGCACGCGCAGGGCAGCGAGCAGCTCGCCGTCGGGTGCGTACACCCACAGGTCGGGACGGCCGGGCTGCCCGATGCCGTTCGGGCCGCCGGCGATGTAGACGTTGCCGTCGTCGTCGACCGTGACGCCACGCGCGGTGAAGCGGCCGTCGGTGCCGTCGCCGGCGAGCCACTCCTCGGCAGCGGGGTCCTGCATGCTCCCGCGGTGGATCTCGCCGCCCGTGACCTCGCTGACGTAGAACAGTCCCCGGCGCTCGTCGGCGCCGATGCCCTCGAACTTCGACCCGCCCTCGTCGGCCGTGAGGGTGTACCGGTCGGGGCGGCCGGCGTCGGCGGCGAACGCCGCGCCCACGCCGGCGGTGAGTGCGGTCGCGGTGAGGCCGGTCGTGAGGCTCGCCGCGGCGAGCAGGGTGGCGATGGTGCGTTGCATGATGCTCCTCGAGTCCGTTCACGCCGATGATCGACGCGTCATCCCAGCGTGCGGCGCACGCGCGGTGCGGCACGTCGGGCGAACGGCTGCTTCTCGATAGCCGATCGGATGATGCCGCCGTGCATCGGGATTGCCTAGGCTGGCGGATCATGTCCGTCCCCGACCGCGCCGGCGTCCGCGGCATCCTCGCCCCGGTGGCCCGCCTCGACCGCTGGTTGTACGTCGTCTTCCTCGCGGTGCTCGCAACGTGCGTGCTGCGCTACCTCGAACGCCACGGGCTCGGCCCCGAGGGCGTTCTCGTGCTGGCGGGCGCGGTCCTCCTCGCGGCGACGTTCTCGCTCCGCCCGCTGCTGCCGGCCCGCGCACCGTGGCCCGCCCTCTGGGTGGTCGCCGTCACCGTGCTGTGGGCCCTGCTCACCCTTGCCGCGCCGTCGTTCGCCTGGTGCGCCGCGCCGCTGGCGTTCGCAGTGCTGCAGGTGCTCCCGTTCCGCGCCGCCGTCTGGGTGGTCGTGCTGATGACGGCCGTCGTCACGGCAGCCGAGCTGCGCCTCGCCGACGGATTCGACCCCACCGTCATCGTCGGGCCGATCGGCATCGCCGTCGTGGCCGTCGTCGTCTACCGCGCGCTGCAGCGCGAGGCCTCGGCTCGGCAACGCCTGCTCGACGAGCTCACCGACGCCCAGGCCGACCTGCTCTCGGCGCAGCATCGCGCAGGCGCGCTCGCCGAGCGCAATCGGATGTCGCGGGAGATCCACGACTCGATCGGGCAGCGCTTCGCCAGCATCACCCTCCTGCTCGCGGCGACCGAGCAGGACTGGGAGCGCCGGCCCGCGCTCGCCCATGATCACGTGCGCGTCGCCGCCACGACCGCTCGCGACGGCCTCGACGAGGTGCGCCGCGTGGTGCACGCCTTGCCCCCGGTGGAGCTCGCCGACGACACGGCCGACGCGCTGCCGATCGCCCTGCGGCAGCTGATCGACGAGATCCGCGCGCCGCTCCAGGCGCGGCTGCACGTGCACGGCGAGCCCGCGCCGCTGCCGACGGATGTCGCGGGGGCGCTGCTCCGCTCCGCCCGCGGCGCGCTCGCCAACGTCGTCGAGCACTCCGGTGCGCGTCACGTGGCGGTGAGCCTCACGTTCCAGCCCGACGAGGTGCGCCTCGACGTGCGCGACGACGGGTCGGGATTCACGCCCGACGAGGTGCGCGCACCGGCCGACCGCGGCCACGGGATCGCCGGCATCCGCGACCGTGCCGAAGGTCTCGGCGGCCGCGCCTCGGTGGAGAGCGCACCCGGTGAGGGCACGACACTGTCGATCGCATTGCCCCTGGACGCGGTCCGATGACCGTCCGCGTCGTCCTCGTCGACGACCACCCCGTGGTGCGGGCCGGGCTCAGCGCGCTGATCGGCGGCACCGACGACCTCGAGGTCGTGGGCGAGGCGAGCGACCTCGCCAGTGCCTGCGCCGTGGTGTCCCAGCGGCATCCCGACGTCGTGCTCATGGACCTGAACCTCGGCGAAGGCGCGGGCGGCGCCGAGGTGACGGCCGAGCTCCGCGCGCTCGACCGACCGCCCCGGGTGCTGGTGCTCACCACCTACGACACCGAGGCCGACATCCTGCGTGCCCTCGACGCCGGAGCGAGCGGCTACCTGCTGAAGGATGCCCCCGCCGAGGAGCTGTTCGGCGGGATCCGCGCCACCGCTCGGGGTGAGACGGTGCTCGCGGCATCCGTCGCCGCCACGCTCGTGCGGCGCACCGCCTCACCCGAGCCGACCATCACGGAACGCGAGGTCGAGGTGCTGGAGCTGCTCGCCGGCGGACTCGGCAACAAGGAGATGGCCCGCGAACTGCTCGTGTCGGAGGCGACCGTCAAGTCGCACCTCTCGCACATCTACACGAAGCTCGGGGTCGACACCCGCGCAGGGGCGGTCGCGGCTGCGATCGAACGGCGCATCATCCGGCGCAGCTGAGGCGTGCGCTCGTTGCCGGCGACTCGTCTCGTCGCGGAAGCGGGCCGCACCGTTCACCGAGTCGACCGGTGGATCAGTCGGTTCAGCTGGTGGACGCACCATCGATCGGCGGTACCGTGAGCGCAAGCCTCCTGAGTATCTCGTCCACCTCGCCCTCAGGGGCGCCGGCTGCGTCGACGACGAGGCCGTGCTCGCCCGGCTGGAGTGGCTCGAGCGTTTCGAGCTGCGAGTCGAGCAATGAAGCTGGCATGTAGTGGCCGGTTCTCCTGGCGAGTCGGTCGGCGATGACGCCGCGGCCGCCCGCGAGGTGGACGAAGATCACCTCTGGCCGGGCGAGCCGCTCGCGATACGCGGCCTTCAGCGCCGAGCATGTGATGACGCCGGGCAGGCCGGCGTGGCGGCGGCCGTCGATCCATTCGGCGATCCGGTCGAGCCAGGGCCCACGATCCTCATCGGTGAGTGGCTCGCCGCGCGCCATCTTGTCGATGTTGGCCCGGGGATGCAGCTCGTCGCCCTCCTGCCGGTCCCATCTCAGCCGGTCGGCGAGCAGGTTCGCCACCGTGGTCTTGCCGCTCCCGGAGACGCCCATGATCACCAGGATCGGCGGTGCCTCGGGAGCGGATCGGGCTCGGGCTGCGTCCGGTCGCGACCGCGTTGCCATCTTCATCCCCTCACCGTCAGCCGACGAACGGGCTGATCGCGAGCACGCCCGCCAGGCCGACGATCGAGATGATGCACTCCATCACGGTCCACGACTTGAGGGTCTGGCCGATCGTGAGCCCGAAGTACTCCTTGATGAGCCAGAAGCCGGCGTCGTTGACGTGCGAGAGGAACACCGAACCGGATCCGATCGCCAGCACGAGCAACGATGCGGCGCCGGTCGACATGTCGAGGTCGGCGACCAGAGGCTGCAGGATGCCGGCGGCGGTGATCGTGGCGACCGTCGCGGAGCCGGTGGCGACGCGGATGAGCACGGCCACGAGCCAGGCGAGGAAGAGCACGACCGCGAGCGAGCCGCCGAAGCCGGAGATCGCTTCGGCGATCACGGCGCCGATCGTCGAATCGACGAGCACCTGCTTGAAGCCGCCGCCGGCACCGACGATGAGCAGGATTCCGGCGATGGGCGGCAGCGCGGAGCCCACGGAGTCCGCGACCTGCCTCAGACCCATCCGGCCGCCGCGCCCGAGCACGAACATGCCGACGATGACGGCGATGAGCAGCGCGATCACGGGCTTGCCGAGGAAGTCCACGACCACGGCCCACACGTCGGTGCTCGCCGGTGCGACGATATCGGCGATCGAGGCGACGAGCATGAGCACGACCGGAAGCAGGATGCTGAACAGCGCCGCGCCGAACGAGGGGCGCGGCTTGTGCTCGACGTCCTCGCCGCGGTCCTCTGCGGTCACGTACAGCGCCGGCACGGGCACCTTGACCCAGCGTGCCGCCAGTCGCGAGAACACGGGGCCGGCGATGATCACCGTCGGGATCGCCACGATGAAGCCGAACAGCAAGGTCGTGCCGAGGTCGGCCTGGACGAGGTCGATCGCGGCCAGTGGGCCAGGGTGCGGGGGCACGAGCCCGTGCATGGCCGAGAGGCCCGCGAGGGTTGGGATCGCGATCCGCATCAGCGGAAGGCCCGAACGGCGGGCGACGAGGATGATGACGGGCACGAGCAGGACGAGCCCGACCTCGAAGAACATCGGCAAGCCGATCAGGGCACCCACGAACGCCATCACCCACGGCAAGGACTGCACGCTCGAGCGCGCGATGAGCGTGTCGACGATCCGGTCCGCACCTCCGGAGTCGGCGAGGAGCTTGCCGAAGATCGCGCCGAGCGCGACCAGCACGCCGACACCGGCCATGGTGTTGCCGAAGCCCGTCGAGAAGCTCGTGATGGTCTGGGTGGCGCTCATTCCCGCGGCGAGGCCCGTGACCAGGCCGCCGATCATGAGCGAGATGAAGGGGTGCAGCTTCAGCCAGGTGATGAGCACCACGATCACGGTGATCCCGATGAGCGCGGCGACGATCAGCTGCCATTCGGGTGCGGTGGTGGTCGGGGGCAACGGTTCGGTCGCCCGGAGCAACAGGGTGCGGACGTCGTCGATGGTCGAGTGCATGGCCATGAGCTTCCTCGGTCTGGCGGATTGGGTTGGAGGGACGTTAGCAATATGTCGTACTTATTGCAAGCCGAAGCCGAAGATGTCTGGCGAAACCGTGTCATCTTCCCCGATAATCGAAGGCATGGATGCCTCCCTGAGCAGTTCGTCCGCGCTGCATGAGCAAGTGCTCGAATCGCTCGGCGCCGACATCGTCGCGGGGCGACTGCCGCCCGGCACGCGTGTCCTCACGGCCGATGTGGCCGAGCGCTTCGGCGCCTCACGCGCTGCCTTGCGCGAGGTCGTGCGGGTGCTCGAGTCGATGGGCCTGGTCGAGGTCCGTCGTCGGGCCGGCGTCGAGATCCTGCCACCGGCGCGCTGGAACCCGTACGCCACACGACTCATCCGCTGGCGCCTCGCGGGCGCCGATCGCATCGGCGTGCTGCATCAGCTCAGTCAGTTGCGGTCCGTGGTGGAACCGCTCGCGGCGCGCCTGGCCGCGTCGGCCGCGACCTCGGAGCAACGCGCCGCACTCGTCGGTGCCGTCATGGGCATGGTCGAGCACGCGCGCCACGCCGACGAAGGGACGTACCTCGAGCACGACATCGCCTTCCATGCAGCGGTGCTCGACGCGTCGTGCAACCCGTTCCTGGCTGCACTGGGCGAGGTGATCGGCGAGGTGCTCCGGGGGCGGACGCAACATGCCCTCATGCCGGCTGAAGCGAATCCGGTCGCATTGCGCCTCCACCAGGACGTGGCGTCCTACATCGCGGAAGGCCGACCTGAGGAAGCCGAGCGCGCGATGGCCGCCATCGTCGCCGAAGCGGACGAAGCCGTGCAGCAGCTGCGACCGTCTTCGGCGTCAGTCGAAGCCACGCATGCGCTGAACTCGCCCGTGAACACAGGCGAGGCACCGAGGACGCTTCGCTGAGGACGGCGGGGTGGGAACCCTACCTCCCACCCCGCCGCGGCCTCCAGGGGAGGCCTCTCCCGCCGAGCGACCCGAACTGAGCTCGGCGAGCAGGACCCGAGGGATCATCCTTGGGAGGACGGGCCAAGGTCGTCGACGCGCGACGATCAGTCGGGTTCGGGACCGACTCGGGTTTGCTCGAATCGTAATCGCGGCATCCGGTACCCGCACCGCCCCGAATGAGGGACATTCGGTTTTCGCGCGCCGTGCGCGCACGCGCGTGATGGCGCGGAAGCGGGCGACCGCTAGGCGGTCGGCCAGTCGACGGATGCCTCGTAACCGGGGTGCTCGCGGAGGTACGCGGCGATGAAGGGGCAGCGTGGCACGATGCGCTCGCCGCGTGCCACGGCGTCGTCGAGTGCGAACTTCGCGAGTCGCGTGCCGAGGCCCTGGCCACCGAACTCGGGGCGCACGACCGTGTGCGTGAAGACGATGCCGTCGGGGGTGGTGCGGAACTCCGCGAAGCCGGCGAGCTCGTCACCGAGGGTGACCTCGTAGCGACGGGTCGCGTCGTTGCGTTCGATGGTGATGGTGTCGTTCATGCGTCCTCCTGCTCAGGACAACGCGGCACGGGCCATGCGGAATTCCTGCGCACGACCGATTCGGGTGTCGGGCGGCTCGTCGGCTCGCTTCGCGTTGCGGCGCAGCGCGCGGTGCACGTCGTGCGACGCGGCGGCTCGGGCCGGTGCGCGCGGAGTCCGGCCCCGCGCCCTCGGGGACGTATGGTCCTGGGTGACGCGGGTGCGCGGGCGATCGGCCGTGACGGCACCGGCGTGCAGGGCCGCCCCGGCACGGATGCGTCCGACGTGACGCCGCGGCTCGACGACGGGGTCGGGCGCGGCGTGCGTGATCGCGACGAGGGCGATGAGCCAGGCGAACACGAGCGTGAACGCGACGATCTCGAAGACCGTGAGGTTGAAGACGCCCATGCCGTCGTAGGCGACCATGGCGACGACCTCCACCGCGATCGACCCGTACGACGCGATCACCATGGAGCGCGGGAGGCGGCGCGCCCAGACCTGGACGCCCAGGCAGAGCACGGCGAACGAGGCCGCCGCACCGCACGCGGCGAGGTTGTGGAGGTCGGTCGCGCCGTCGATCGGCACCAGGCCGACGCCCATGAGGCTCAGGCCGATCAGCACGATGAGCACGCGCATCGCCGTGAGGCCGCCACGCCGCACCCCGTACCTCGGGTCGGAGACGGCGCGGGTGAGTCCGGCCGACATCGCCGCCATGCCGGCACCCGACACGACGATCGCGATGTTGAAGCACGCCGCGGCGAAGTCGTCCGAGGTGCCGAGCGTGCTGAAGTTGTGCGTCCACCACTCGCCCGTCGGCGTGAGGCTCATGCTCGCGAGGCTGCCGGCCGCGAGCAGCATGGCGACGAGGTTGAAGGTGCGGTACGCCTCGTGGTCGATCGCGTGGCGGTGCAGGCGGAACGTCCCATAGCCGAGCGCCGACCCGAGCGCGACGGCCGCTACCACGTTCCCGCCCGGGAAGACCTCGAACGCCTCGCGGGTGAAGTGCACGCCGAGCAGCGCGATGGCGCCCCAGGTCATGCCGTTGGCGCGGGCCCGGGCGTCGGGGCCGAGGCCGGGCAGTCCGAGCCGCCGCAGCGCGGTCACGCCGCCTCGAGAAGCGGATGCCACGACGAGCGCGGCGCCCACGACGGCCCCCGCGGCGAGTGACGGCAGCCCCCACATGAAGCCGATCGGCGCGAGTCCGGCGGCGACTCCGTCGTCGGCCGCCCCGCTCGTGAAACTCGACGAGAACTCGTGGAACGCGATGATGGCCACCGCGAGCGCGATGAGCGCGGCATACGCCCGCCGCATGATCGCGGCAGCCCGCATCGGGTCGAACCGCTGCGAGTCGGGACGCCGGAGCCCGGCACCGCTCGCGGGTCCACTGAACGGCCGACCGTGCCCCTCACGGCCGACGCTGCCCGGGCGGACCTTGCGCCGCTGTCGCCGATCCCCCCGGTTCGACGACGCCGGGAAGCTCCCAGCCCGCGCACCCCTCATATCCGAACTCTCGATCACGGGAATCAGATGTGTGCCGAGCATAACGGCGGCCGACGACACCGGCCATCGGCGTTACACCACGCACCTATCGATCTTCGGCTGATTCCCAGCCTGCCCGGCGTGTCCGACGGTGTGCACCCCCCGTTCGGGGCATCCCTCGCCATTCGGGGCGTCACGGCGCACGATGCTCCAGGAACGACGAAAGCGGCCCGCAATCGCGAACCGCCTTCTCCACCGCGCGCCCGGAGGGACTCGAACCCCCAACCTTCTGATCCGTAGTCAGATGCTCTATCCATTGAGCTACGGGCGCATGGGACGTCGCCCGCGCGTCATCGGCGATCAGGCAACCACGTAACTCTAACCCACGCGCTCCGTTCACGCCAATCGAGCCGGGCGGGCTCGGCCGCGGCATCCGCTCGTCGGTCAGTGGTCGGCGTGATCGGGCCGGAGCGCGTCGAGCGCGGCCAGCTGGCGACGGTTCGCCACCTGCCGGTACGACGTCTCGATGAGCTCGGCGAGCAGCTCCCAGTCGGTGTCGGGCGCGTCGAGGTCGGCGCCGACCCAGTGGTCGCGGCTGTAGTAGGGCACGCCGGAGAAGCGCCCGTCCTGGAGCAGCGCGAGGTGCTCCTCGGGGTCGGTCTTCACGACGATCGACAGCGGCCGCTCCGACGTCGCGGCGACGTGCACGAAGATCGGCTTCGCGGCGCGGAACGTCGGCCGTCCCCACGCCTCGACCTCGACGGCCTCCGGCAGCGCGAGGCAGATCCGCCGCACCCGCTCGACGAGCGGATGCCCCGGGTCGACCACGCGCGGATGCTCCACGGCGCCAGCCTACGGGCGAGGCCGGCGCGGCGGCATCCGTCGCCGGGTCGTGGCACGGATGCCGCGGGCCGCCGCCGCGGCATCCGTCACCGTCACGCTCACCCCTTGACCGCGCCCCCGAGCCCGGCGCTGCGGAGGAACAACCGCTGGAACATCAGGAACAGCAGCACGGGGATCAGCGTCGAGATGGCGAGCGCGGCGAGGAACACGTCGAGCTCGGTCTGCGACTGCACCGCCGGGAGGCGGACCGACAGCGGCTGCACCGCCGGGTCGGGCAGCACGAGCAGCGGCCAGAGGAAGTCCTTCCACGCCGAGATCACCGCGAACACCGACACGACGCCGAGCACGGGCTTCGACATCGGCAGCACGATCGACCAGAACACCCGGAACGGGCCGGCGCCGTCGGTCTTCGCGGCCTCGAACACCTCCCGCGGGAGGCTGTCGAAGAAGCGCTTCACGAGCAGGATGTTGAAGGCGTTCGCCGCAGCGGGCAGCCACACCGCCCAGTAGGTGTTGAGCAGCGACACGTCGATGAGCGGCGGGTGCAGCACCGTGAGGTAGAGCGGCACGAGCAGCACCACCGCGGGGATGAACAGGGTCGCGAGCACGAGCGCGTTGAGGATCGGCGCGTACCTCGGGCGCAGCACCGACAGCGCGTAACCGGCTGTGGTGGCGATGAGCAGCTGGAAGAACCAGGAGCCCGCCGCGACCCAGATCGTGTTGAGGAAGTACTGGTCGATGTGGATGTCGTTCCACGCCGTCTCGAGGTTCGCCCAGTCGATGCCGTTCGGCCAGAGCGCGAACGGCTGGCTCAGCGTGTCCTGGGTGGGCGTGACCGCGGCCTTGGCGAGCCAGAGCAGCGGGCCGAGTCCGGCCACGACGAGACCGACGAAGAGGAACAGGTGCACGAGGCTGAGCGACCCGCGCACGCTGCCGCGGCGACGGTCGAACGCCGAGAGGACGCCGCGGTCGCCGAACTCGTAGGTCGCGTCCGTCCGGCGGCGCCGGAGGAACCACCGCGAGCCGCGGCGCCCGGTCCGACCGGCTCGGCCGGAGTCCTCGGCGGCGTCGGCCTCGGCGCCGTCGGGCCGCTCGAGGAGGGGCTGGACGGGTGCGCTGGTCAATTCGTGCTCCAACGTTCGGTGAGCTTGAAGTACAGCCAGCTCAGGAGTCCCAGGAAGATCGCGAGCATCAGGCTGAGCGCGGTGGCCTCGCCGTAGTCGCCGCCGAGGCTGTTCTGGAAGGCGTAGCGGTAGATGAGGAGGAGGATCGTCAGGGTCGCGTTGTTCGGACCGCCCCCGGTGAAGAGGAACGGCTCGAGGAACACCTGCGACGTCGCGATGACCTGCAGGATCAGCATGATGAAGAGCACGCCGCGCAGCTGCGGCAGCGTCACGTGCCAGAGCTTGCGCCAGATGCCGGCGCCATCGACCTCCGCCGCGTCGTACAGCTCGGGCGGCACCGAGATGAGCGCCGCGAGGTAGATGATGATCGACCCGCCGGCCGCCGCCCACGTCGCCTCGATGACGAGCGAGGGCATCGCGGTCGCCGCGGACTGCAGCCACGGCTGCGGCGGGATGCCGAACCACCCGAGGATCGTGTTGAACACCCCGTCGGGGCTCGCGTTGTAGAAGACCTTCCACAGGAGCACCGCGACCACCGGCGGGATGACGACCGGCAGGTACGCGAGCGCGCTGTAGAGGCCCTTGCCCCGGCGCACCTCGCTCATCATGACCGCGAGGATGAGCGGCAGCGGGAACCCGAGGATGAGCGCCAGCACCGCGAAGTACAGCGTGTTCACGATCGCGACCCCGAGGTTCGGATCGCTCAGCACGTTCACGAAGTTGTCGATGCCGACCCACTCGGGCGTCGTCACGAGGTTGGTGCGCTGGAAGCTCATGACGACCGACTGCACGATCGGCGACCAGCTGAACACCCCGAACACGATGAGCATCGGGGCCAGGAAGGCGAGGTTCCAGAGGCCGCCGCCGCGGATCCAGGTCTGCAGGTTGCGCCTGCGGGCCGGGCGAGCGGATGCCGCGGGCGGCGCGTCCCCGTCGGGCGCGGGCCGCGCGGCCGCGGGCTTGGCGGTGAGGGTCATCGGTGATCCTTTCGGGACCGGTGGTCGAGTAGCGCCCGCCGAAGGCGGACGCGTATCGAGACCTGGGGAGGCGTCTCGATACGCGTCGCGCTCCGCGCGGCGCTCCTCGACGACCGGAATGGGGAGGCGTCTCGAGACGCGTCGCGCTCCGCGCGGCGCTCCTCGACGACCGGAACGGCCTACTCGTCGAGCAGCGCCTGCGCGTCGACGTCGATCTGCCCGAGGAGCGCGTCGATGTCGGCGTTCTGCTCGGTCAGCACCGCCTGCACCAGGTTGTCCATCAGGGCGTAGATCGGCTGCGTCTGGCCCTTGAACTCGCCGACCGGGGTCTGGTCGAAGATCCCGTCGATGAATCCGGTCATCTGGTCCTGCGGCACGTTGACGTAGGGCGCGATCCACTCCTGCTGCTGGTCGTAGGTCTCGCGGTCGAGCACCGGCAGCACCGGCGTGCCGACCGCCTGGTCGGACGCGGCGAGCGCCTTGGCGTCGGCGACCGCGGCATCCTCGTCCAGGAGCTTCTGCATGTAGTACCAGTCGATCCACTCGACGGCCGCGGCCTTGGTCTCGTCGTCGAGCGTCGGCGGCATCACGGCGATGTCGCCGCCGCCGAGCACGCCGCCGCCGTCCTCCGTCGGGATGACGGTGAGGCCGTACTGGGCGGGCTCCATGCCGAAGTCGCGCACGAGTGCCGTGTAGACGTCGGAGCCCGACGTGTACATGCCGATGTTGCCCGCGGCGAACTCCTGGTTGATGCTGCCCCAGTCGAGGTCGAAGTTCGCGCCCATCGAGTTGTCCTCCCAGCGGAGGTCGTGGAGGAACTCGAGCGTGGCCTTCGTCGCGTCGTTGTCGATCGTCGACGTGTAGGTGCCGTCG
Organism: Agromyces mariniharenae; assembly: GCF_008122505.1. Taxonomy (NCBI): domain Bacteria; kingdom Bacillati; phylum Actinomycetota; class Actinomycetes; order Micrococcales; family Microbacteriaceae; genus Agromyces; species Agromyces mariniharenae. The sequence continues at coordinate 1,363,474 of NZ_VSSB01000001.1, forward strand.
CCGTTGTCCTCCTGGAGCTGGGCGCCACGCGAGTCGGCCTGCACCGACAGCTGCCAGCCGCCCGTGTTGCCGGTCGCCATCGTCGCGTACCCGGCCTTGCCGGTCTTCTCGGCGATGGTCTTCGCGGCCTCGCGGACCTCGTCCCACGTCGCCGGCGGCTGGTCGGGGTCGAGGCCGGCCTGCTCGAACAGGTCGCGGTTGTAGTGCAGGCCGTTCGCGTACGCCTGGCGCGGGAAGCCGTAGATCCGGCCGTCGGCGTCGGTGACCTCCGAGATGATGATCGGGTTGAACTTGTCGGCGTAGCCGAGCTCCTCCAGCTCGTCGGTCACGTCCTTGAGCTGGTCGTTCTCGAGGAGCGTCTTCGAGTCGGTGAACGGCACCGTGAAGACGTCGGGCAGGCTGCCGCCGGCGAGCTGCGCGGCGAAGGTCGGGGCGGTCCACTCGTACTCGAGGCCGACGATGTCGATGTCGGGGTGCAGTTCCTCGAACTGCTGCTCCTGCTCGGCGAAGGCGTCGTATGCGGCCTGGTCGGCCCCGGGCGGGAACGTGGCGACGCGCAGCTCGAGCTTCCCGTCGTCGGCGGCGCCCTGGCTGCACGCGGAGAGCGCGCCCACCATCGCGACGGCGGCGATGCCCGCGATCGCGATGCTGCGTGGTGACTTCATTGTCCGGTCCTTTCGGTGCTGTGTTGAGGTGTGGTGTGGGACTGCCGCGGCGTGGTGCGGGCCGCGGCCTCGACGGTCAGGCGGTTCGGTGGAGCCAGGCCGTGGAGTCGGGTGGCAGCAGCCCGCCGACGAGCGGGGTGCTTGCGAGGAGGATGCGGTCATGGTCGGGCAGGGCCATCGGCTCGCTGCCGAGATTCGTGACGTTCACCATGTCGTCGCCGCGTCGGAAGACGAGCGCCGTGGGCGCGCTCGGGAGCCAGGTCAGGGCGCCGTCGCCGAGCGAGGCCTCGCGCTTGCGGATGCGCAGCGCCTGCCGGTAGAGCCAGAGCATCGAACCCGGGTCGGCCTCCTGCGCCTGCACGGTGAGGGCGGCCCACTCGGTCGGTTGGGGCAGCCACGGTGCGGCGACCCGGCCGTCGCCCACGGATGCCGCAGCCGGGCTGAACCCGAAGGGCGGCTCGGTGCCCCGCCAGGGCAGCGGCACGCGGCATCCGTCGCGGCCAGGGTCGACGCCGCCCGAGCGGAAGTGCATCGGGTCCTCGAGCACGTCGCGCGGCAGTTCGACCTCGGGCAGGCCGAGTTCGTCGCCCTGGTAGAGGTAGAGCGAGCCGGGCAGCGCCGCGGTGAGCAGCGCGGCGGCACGGGCGCGGCGACGGCCGAGCTCGAGGTCGGTCGGGGTGCCGAACCGCTTCCGTGCGAACGCGAAGCCGGAGTCCTCGCGCCCGTACCTCGTGACCGGCCGGGTGACGTCGTGGTTCGAGAGCACCCAGGTGCTGGGCGCACCGACGGGCGCGTGGGCGTCGAGCATGAGGTCGATCGAGGCGCGCAGCTCCGCGGCATCCCACGGCCGGGCCATGAAGTCGAAGTTGAACGCCGTGTGCATCTCGTCGGGGCGCAGGTAGGCCGCGAACCGGGCGGCATCCGGCACCCAGACCTCGCCGACGAGCACCCGGGTGCCCTCGTACGAGTCGGCGACGCTCCGCCACGAGCGGTAGACGTCGTGCACCTCGTCGCGGTCCTCCGTGGGATGCTGGCCCGGCGCGACCACCTCGGGCACCTCGGGCAGCGCGGGGTCCTTGATGAGCAAGCCCGCCGAGTCGATGCGCACGCCGGCGACGCCGCGGTCGAACCAGAACCGCAGGATGTCCTCGTGCTCGGCGCGCACGTCGGGGTGGTTCCAGTTGAGGTCGGGCTGCTCGGGCGTGAAGAGGTGCAGGTACCACTCCCCCGGCGTGCCGTCGGGGTTCGTCGTGCGGGTCCACGTGTCGCCCTGGAAGTTCGAGACCCACTTCGTCGGCATCCCGTTGCCGCCCTCGCCCGTGCCGGGGTGGAACCAGAACCGCTCCCGCTCGGGGCTGCCCGGGCCGGCGGTGAGCGCCTGCCGGAACCACGGGTGCTCGCTCGAGACGTGGTTCGGGACGACGTCGATGATGGTGCGGATGCCGAGCTCGAGCGCCTCGCTGATGAGCAGCTCGGCGTCCTCGAGGGTGCCGAAGGTCGGGTGGATGCCGCGGTAGTCCGACACGTCGTAGCCGCCGTCGGCGAGCGGCGACGGGTACCACGGAGTGAACCAGAGCGCGTCGACGCCGAGTTCCTTGAGGTAGCCGAGCCGGCTGCGCACGCCGCGGAGGTCGCCCGTGCCGTCGCCGTCGGAGTCGGCGAAGCTGCGCACGTAGACCTGGTAGATCACGGCGTCACGCCACCACAGCGGGTCCTCCACCAGTGCGGGGGGCACCGTGCCGGGTTCCGTGAGTGGCATGGTCACGCTGTCGTTCTCCTCGGTGCGGGGGCGGGCGGCGCGCCGATTCCCGAGGGGACGACGGCGTCGATACGGGGAAACGTAATGAGAGCAACAGATTGATGCAACTTTTCAACAATCAAGCATCAGCTTGCGGTTGGTTTCGTGAAGTTGCGAGAGCGCCTTGCGCATTTCCGGCACGGACGCGCGCGTCACGTGCCTTTGCAGGAAGATCCGGAGGACACGCCGTGGCGGAACGGGCGGCACGCCGCGTTCGGCGCCGTTCTTCCTGCAGAAGGGAAGGGACGGTCTGCGGGCGAGGGACGTCTGCGGGCGAGGAACGGTCTGCGGGCGAGGAACGGTCTGCGGGCGAGGAACGGTCTGCGGGCGAGGAACGGTCAGCGGGGCGCGGGCGCTGTGGAGGCGCGCACCACGAGCTCGGGCGCGAAGAACACCTCGTCGCCGATCGCGCCCTCGCTCGACATCTGGCGCATGAGCAGCTCGATCACCATGCGGCCCATCGCCTCGATCGGCTGGCGCACGGTCGTGAGCGGCGGCTCCGTGCAGTTCATGAGCGCCGAGTCGTCGTAGCCGATGACCGACACGTCCTCGGGCACGCGCAGGCCGGCGCGACGCACCGCGCGGATCGCGCCGAGCGCCATCGGGTCGCTCGCGCAGATGATGCCCGTGACCCCGGCGGCGAGGAGCTTGGTCGCCGCGGTCTGCCCCGACTCGAGGGAGTACAGCGAGTGCACCACGCGGTCCTCGCCGAGCTCGACGCCGTGCCGCTCGGCCATGCGCAGGGCCGCGGCGTGCTTGCGCCGCGACGGGATGTGGTCGCTCGGCCCGAGCAGGATGCCGATGCGCTCGTGGCCGAGCTGCACCAGGTGCCCGAACGCCTGCTCCATCGACGTCGCGTCGTCGCACGACACCGTCGCGAAGCCGAGGTCGTCGATCGGCGCGTTCACGAGCACCGTGGGGAGCTTCAGCTCGACCAGCCGCGCGTAGTGGTCGTGGTTGACGTCGGCCTGCGAGTAGGCGCCGCCGGCGAAGATCACACCCGACACCTGCTGGTGCAGCAGCAGCTCGACGTAGTCGGACTCCGAGATGCCGCCGGCGGTCTGGATGCACAGGACGGGCGTGTACCCGTTCTGGGCGAGCCCGCCGCCGATCGCCTCGGCGAGCGCGGGGAAGATCGGGTTCTGCAGCTCGGGCATCACGAGGCCGACGAGCCGGGCGCGCTCGCCCCGCAGCTTCGTCGGCCGCTCGTAGCCGAGTACGTCGAGCGCGGTGAGCACGGCCTCGCGCGTCGAGGCCGAGACGCCCGGCTTGCCGTTGAGCACGCGACTCACGGTCGCCTCGCTCACGCCCACCTTGCGCGCGACGTCCGCCAGCCTCCTCGACATGAGCGACATGCTACGGCAGGGAACGCAAGAACTCGACGATCCGTTGCGAGCATCCGCGTCAAGCCCTTGCCGGTACGGCATGCCGGGGCCAGCATCGGGAGCATGCAGGCGTCCGGTCGACCACACGCGGCGCGCGTCGCGGCATCCGGCGCCCTCGTGCTGGCCGTGGTGCTGCTGGCCGGCTGCGCGAGCCCCGACGCGACCTTCGAGGCCGCCGTCGGCCAGGGGGTCGCCGCGATCGAGACCGCCCGGCTCGTGGTCGACCAGGAGCTCGACGGCCGCACCTTCCCCACGACCGCCCTCGCGACGCTCGGCGACGCGCGCCGCGAGCTCGTCGATGCGACCGACCAGGTCGCCGAGACGGATGCCGCGGCGCCCGCCGAGGCCGAGACCCGCACCGAGGTGCTCGACGCCCTCGACGCGGCGCTCGACGCGGTGAACGCCGCCCGCGACGCGCTGGCTTCCGGTGTCGGATCGCTCGAGGCCGTCGTGCCGCAGCTCGACGCCGCCGCCGACGGGCTCACGGCCCTCGAACCGACCGTCGACGCCACCGGAGACGCGGCCGGGAGCGACGGATGAAGAAGATCTTCGCCGTCGCGCTCGGCATCCTCACCGCGATCGGCGGGTTCGTCGACATCGGGGACCTGGTCACCAACGCGGTGGTCGGATCGCGATTCGGGCTCGGGCTCGCATGGGTGGTGCTCGTCGGCGTCGTCGGCATCTGCATCTACGCGCAGATGTCGGGTCGCGTCGCCGCGGTGAGCGGTCGGGCGACCTTCGAGATCATCCGCGAGCGGCTCGGTCCCCGGGCGGGGCTCGCGAACCTCGCGGCATCCTTCCTCATCAACCTGCTCACCGTCACCGCGGAGATCGGCGGCGTCGCCCTCGCGCTCCAGCTGGCCACGAGCGTGGACCCGATGTGGTGGATCCCAGTCGCCGCGTTCGGCGTGTGGATCGTGATCTGGCGGGCGCGGTTCGAGCTGCTGGAGAACGTGACGGGCATGCTGGGGCTCACCCTGATCGTGTTCGCCGTCGCGCTGTTCATGCTGTCGCCCGACTGGGGGCAGCTCGCCGGGCAGGCGCTGCAGCCCGGACCGCCGTCCGACGAGCCGGTCGCGACCTACTGGTTCTACGCGATCGCCCTGTTCGGCGCGGCGATGACGCCCTACGAGGTGTTCTTCTTCTCCTCGGGCGCGATCGAGGAGCGCTGGACGGAGAAGGACCTCGCGAAGTCGCGGCTCAACGTGCTCGTGGGCTTCCCCCTCGGTGGCCTGCTGTCGATCGCGATCGCCGGCTGCGCCGCCGTGGTGCTGCTGCCCCGGGCGATCGACGTGACGAGCCTCAGCCAGGTCGTGCTGCCCGTCGCCGAGGCGGGCGGCAAGCTCGCGCTGGCGTTCGCGATCGTGGGCATCCTCGCCGCGACGTTCGGCGCGGCCCTCGAGACCACGCTCTCGAGCGGGTACACGCTGGCGCAGTACTTCGGCTGGTCGTGGGGCAAGTTCCGCAAGCCCGCGAAGGCCGCGCGCTTCCACCTGGCGATGATCATCGGCCTGCTCATCGCCGTCGGGATCCTCGCCACCGGCGTCGACCCGATCCTCGTGACCGAGTACTCGGTCGTCTTCTCGGCGGTCGCGCTGCCGCTCACGTACCTTCCGATCCTCATCATCGCGAACGACCGCGAGTACATGGGCGACCGCGTGAACGGCCGCGTCATGAACTTCGTCGGCCAGGTCTACCTGGTGATCATCCTGGCCGCGGCGCTCGCGGCCATCCCCCTGCTCATCGTGACGGGAGCCGGCGCATGAACCATGACTCGAAGGCGTTCGAGACGGATGCCGCGCCGCTGCCGGCGGGCCGCGTGCTCGACGCCCACCTGCACGTGCTCGACCGGCAAGTGCTCGACCGGGACGAGGTGCCCGTGACCACGGCCGACGATCTCGAGCTCGACGGGATCGAGCTCGGCGCGCGCATCGAGCCCGGCTCGCCGCCGCCGACCGTGTCGGCGATCCTCACCGGGCCGCAGCTCATGATGCGCCTGTTCGGCGGTCACGCGCCGGCCGCGAGACGGGTGAGCATCCCCTGGCGCCTCGTGGCCGAGGTCGGCACCGTCATCCACCTGGGCGTGGCGGGCGACTCGCTCCAGGCCGGCTGGGCCGAACGCTGGGTGAGCCGCCACATCATCGGGCGCATCCCCGGAGGACGCCATGCTCCTGAGTGACCTGCTCGGATCCGACGCCGTCGAGGCCGGCGGCCGGCGGCTCGGCGCCGTCATCGACGTGCGGCTCGAGATCTCGGGCGCGCCCGGCCAGCTGCTCGCGGCGACGGTCGTCACGGGCGTGCTCGTGAGCCCGCACAGCCGGTTCTCGACGTGGGGGTACGAGCGACGCGACGAGAACGGCCCCAACCTCATCGCCCGGTTCCAGCGCTGGCTGCACCGCGGCACGTTCCTCGTGGCGTGGGACGACGTCGAGCGGGTCGACGAGGGTCGGGTCGTCTTCCGGCGGGGCTACGCGGCGCGCGATGCCATGCTCCCGCGCGCGCCCCGGTCCAGCTGACGCCGTAACCGGGCAGACTGGTGTCGTCAAGGGCTCGCCGCCGGATTCCGCGCGGCGTAGCGTGAAGACGACACGGATGCCGCGAAGCATCCGCGTGCACTGGAAGGAGCAACACCATGGACCAGTCGATCGGTCGGGTCGCCGCACCGACGACGGAGGCGGGCGGACCCGACGCCCCCGAAGCAGCACCCACCACTGACCAACCCGACGCATCCGACCTCCCGCCCGGCGTGCTCGGACGCGTCCGCGACCTCCCGCCGTCGGGTCGCTACGACGACACCGGCATCACCGACCTCGACGAGCTGCAGCGCGCGATGGATCCGCTGGACCCGCGCAAGCCGGGCCGGGAGAACGGCGATCCGCTCGATCCCGACGGACACGTGATCTGACGATCGCTCCTCCCATCGCGTGTCGGATCCTGGCCGTCATGCCCGCTTCGGTCGCGCCCGCATAGCACGAACGATCCGGTGGCGCGCCCCCTCAGGCCCGACGTTTCCCTCGCCGTCGACGGCGACTAGAGTCGCCGCATGGGCAAGCTCATCTACAACTCCTCGACACGCGAGATCGAGATCGACGATCGCACCCTCGCCCATCTGCGCGTCGCCATCCTGAACAAGCTGCGCCGCTCCGAGAGCTTCGCCATGACGTGGGAGCACGGGGTGGAGAACGGCAGCGGGCGCACGACGATGTGGTTGCACGAGTCCATCCCGCTGCAGTTCATCTTCAGCGGGAACCGCGCGCCCAAGCTCAACCGGTTCTGGATCGAGCAGATGCTCCTGTCGGCGAACAGCACCGCGGGCCTGCAGTACGTGCCCGAGCCCGCAGAGGACGACCCGATGGAGGCCGAGTAGCGGCATCCGTCGTCGTCGACTCGACGAGCGGGCGGATGCCGCGACGCTCAGTCGACCGGCTCGATCTGCGTGAGCACGAAGCGCTGCTCGGCCGGCGTGAGCCGGTCGGGTGCGGGCTCGCCCGTGATCGACTCGATCTCCGCAGCCGTCTCGGCATCGATCGGCGCTGTGAGCTCCGCGAGCAGGCGGTGCTTCCCCTCGATGGAGAGGTGCGGCCACCAGCGCTCGATCGCTCCGCGGTCCGTGTCATGCGTGGTGCTCATGACTCCTCCTCGTCCCGATCCCCACTTCCCGTTTAGCAGCACGACCGGGGCGCTGCAAGCCCCTCGAACCGTTCGAGCCGGTCTGCCTACGGTGGCACCCGGGCATCACGACATGCCCGGAACGGAGGAGATCATGAGCACGACCCTGAACGCGTCGGTCGAGGTCGACGTGCCCGTGCGGGTGGCCTACGACCAGTGGACCCAGTTCGAGGCGTTCCCCGAGTTCCTCGGCGGCGTCGAGGAGGTCACGCAGCTCGACGACACGCTGACCCACTGGGTTGCGAAGGTCGGCGGCGTGCGCCGCGAGTTCGACGCCAGGATCGTCGAGCAGGAGCCCGACCGCGTCGTGGCGTGGGCGAGCATCGGCGAGGTGCTCCACCGTGGACGCGTGCGCTTCACGCCCGAGGGCGCCGACCGCACGAAGGTCGACGCCGAGATCGAGTGGGAGCCCGCGGACTTCGTCGAGAAGGTCGGCGCGGCACTGCAGCTCGACGACATGCAGGTGAAGCGCGACCTCAAGCGGTTCAAGGACTTCGTCGAGCACCGCGACGCCCCCACGGGCGGCTGGCGGGGCGAGGTGCACGGCGGCGTGGAGACGTCGCGCGACGACCTCCTGTAGCACGGCACGACGAGGCGCAGCCCAGTGGGCTGCGCCTCGTTCGTCGTCAGGCGGGCTGCGTCTCCGTGCCGGTCTCGACCTCCTGCACGTCGACGCCCACCTGCACCGGCTGGTCGGCCGACGTGGGGATGGGGTCGGTGTCGAGGTGCTCGGGCACGAGCTGGATGCCGCCCGTGCTGTTGGCCGAGCGCATGAGGTCCTCGATCCAACCGCGGCTCAGCTCGGGCGCCTCGGGTTCGTCGAACACGAACCGCAGCGGGATCGACGGATGCAGCCACAGCGTGCTGCGCCCGCGCGGCTGGTCGTCGGTGTGACGCCACGACAGGGTGAAGCTCTCGCCTCGGCGGAGCTTGGTGGTGATGGCGATCTTCAGGTGCGCCAGCGCCCGGTCCTCGATGCCGATGGGGGTGCCTGAATCCCCGTAGTACAGCGTTCCCACGGCAACAGCATACGTCGCCGCCGAGGATCGCGACCCATGTGTTTCCGACACGAGAACGGCCCCTCGGCGCGAGGTGCCGAGGGGCCGTCTGAAGGTGGGAGCGTGCGACGGGGGTCGCCCGTTCCCGTGGGGGGATCCCAGGGTCAGACCGTCCGGTTCCCGCCGATGAAGCGCACGAGGAACACGATGGCCGCGATGATCAGCAGCGCGATTCCGACCCACAGCAGGAAGTTCAGCGTGGGCACCACACCACCCGTGATGAGCAGGATGATGGCGGCGATGGCGATGACGGCGACGAGGATGTTCATGATCTCTCCTTCACGGTGATCCGCACCCGTGTTCGACGAGGCGGATCCGCCCGACGGGTGCGGGCGGGGCATCCGGACGCAGGTACGTCCGTGTCTCCGACGGTAGGGGTCAGCGGCGACCCCGGCCTAGGGGTTGACCCCCGTTCGAGGGGAGTGCTAGATCCGCGGGCGCGATCCCCATGATTCCGGGGTCCCGATGTCAACCCCGCGCGGCCTCGGTCGGCGCCGCGTAGCGTGGCAGGCCTGACCGAAGGGGGCTTCATGGTCATGAACGAGCAACTGATCGATCCGACGACCAAGCACACGACCGATCCGTTCCCGAAGCAGGAGCAGGCTCCGCCCGGGCTCACCGAACGGATGACGCCGCAGCCCGACCACGGCGAGCAGAGCTACCGCGGCAGCGGCCGCCTGGTCGGCCGACGCGCGCTCATCACCGGCGGCGACTCCGGCATCGGCCGCGCGGTCGCCATCGCCTTCGCACGCGAAGGCGCCCGGGTCGCCATCGCCTACCTGCCGAGCGAGCAGCACGACGCGGAGGAGACCGCGCACTGGATCACCGATGCCGGCAGCGACCCGCTGCTGCTCCCCGGTGACCTGCGCAGCGAGCAGCACTGCAAGGACCTGGTCGCGCACACGGAACAGGCGTTCGGCGGACTCGACCTCCTCGTGCTGAACGCGGCGCACCAGCGGAACCGGGGCGGCATCGACGAGATCCCGACCGCGGACTTCGAGGCCGTGGTGCGGGTCAACCTGTTCGCCCCCGTGTTCCTCGCGCGCGCCGCGGTGCCGCTCATGGACGCCGGCTCGAGCATCATCACCACCACGTCGATCCAGGGCTTCGACCCGTCGAGCGCGCTCGTGGACTACGCCATGACGAAGGCGGCGCTCGTCGCGTTCACGAAGGCGCTGGCCGAGGAGCTCGGGCCTCGCGGCATCCGCGTGAACGCCGTGGCCCCCGGGCCGATCTGGACACCGCTCATCCCCGCGACGGGATGGCCCGACAAGCTGCCCGAGTTCGGGCACAACACCCCGCTCGGACGAGCGGGCCAGCCGGCGGAGCTCGCGGGCGCCTACGTGTACCTCGCATCGGACGACGCGTCGTACGTGTCGGGCGCCGTGCTGCCGGTGACGGGCGGCCGGGCGCTCTGACCGAGTGCCTCGACCGCAGAAGGAGGAAGGAGGACCGCATGCCGGGTCGCAGGAACTCATCGCTGAAGGACCCGGAGCTCTACGAGGAGCTCCGTGACGACGGCGCGTCGAAGGAGAAGGCCGCGCGCATCTCGAATGCGGCGGCGAACCGGGGTCGCAGCGCGGTCGGCCGCAAGGGCGGCAAGGCCGGCGACTACGAGGACTGGACCGTCGAGCAGCTGCGCAAGCGCGCGAAGGAGCTCGGCCTCACCGGGTACAGCGGCAAGCGCAAGTCCGAGCTGATCTCGGCACTGCGCAACCACTGAGCCGCGGATGCCGCGCCTCAGGCGGGTCGAGCCCTACGTGTCACCCGGGTTCACCCGGCTGCGGCGCGGCCGCGGGTTCGCCTACGTGCACGCCGACGGCGGTGCGGCCGGACGCGCCGAGCGCGCTCGCATCGCCGACCTGGCCGTGCCGCCCGCGTGGGAGGACGTGTGGATCTCGGATGCCCCGAACGCGCACATCCTCGCGGTGGGCGTCGACGCGGCGGGCCGACGCCAGTACCTCTATCACCCGGTCTGGCGCGAGCAGCAGGACGCGGAGAAGTTCCTGCGGATGACGGCGCTGGCCGAGGTCCTGCCGGCGGCCCGGCGCACCGTGCGGCGCGACCTCGCGCTCGCCGAGCTGCCGCGCGACCGCGTGCTCGCCGCCGCGTTCCGCACGCTCGACCTTGGCGCCATCCGCATCGGATCGGAGGAGTCGCTCGCGGGCTTCCGCAGCCGCGGGCTCACCACGCTGCTCGTGCGCAACGCGCGGCTCGACGATGACGACGCAGGCACCGTGAGGTTCCGGTTCCGCGCGAAGGGCGGCGTCGCGCAGGACATCCGGGTGACGGATGCCGCGCTCGCGACGTTCGTGGAGCGCTCGGCCGAGCGCTCGCCCGCGTCGCGGCTCTACGCCTGGCTCGACGGCCGGCGGATGCGCGCCGCGATCGCGTCCGACGTGAACGACGACATCCGCGAGCGTACGGGCGGCGACTTCACCGCGAAGGACTTCCGGACGCTGCGCGGCACGATCGCTGCGGCTGACCGGCTCGCCGAGCTCGGCGTCGCGGGCACGGCCCGGGCGCGAGCGACGGCCGTGCGCGACGCCGTCGAGTTCGCGAGCACGGTGCTGGGGAACACCCCGACGATCGCGAAGGCGAGCTACGTCGACCCGCGCGTGGTGGACGCATACGAGCACGGGCGAACGATCAGCCTGCGTGGTGGGCGCGAGACGGCACTGCTGGCGCTGCTCGTCGACGAGGCGTGAGGGCGCGACCGAACTCGGACGGTCGCTCTCCGGGGCGGGACAGGAGCCCGGCGCCGGACGCCGCCGCCCGGCCGGTCAGGCCGCGATGACGGGCGGAAGGTCGGGCTCGGGCTCCACGTCGACGTGCTCCTCGACGAGCAGGATGCCGCCCGTGCTGTTGGCCGAGCGCATCAGGTCCTCGACCCACTCCCGGCTCAGCTCGGGGGTCTCGGGCTCGTCGAACACGAAGCGCAGGGGGATGGTCGGGTGCACCCAGAGGGTGCTGCGACCGCGCGGCTGATCGTCGGGATGCTTCCACGACAGGGTGAAGCTCTCGCCGCGGCGGAGCTTGGTCGTGATCGCGAACTTCAGGTGCGCCAGCGCGCGGTCCTCGATGCCGATGGGGGTGCCGGAATCGCCGTAGTAGAGTGTGCCCACCGACGAAGCCTACCCCGTTGAGGGGCCATCGGATTACGCTTCCCTCACGACCTCATCGGGGGATTTGTCGCTGCGGAGGCCGCGCCACCTCGGGTGCCGAGCGACGCCCGTGCGGGTCCATTCGCCGAACTCGATCTCGCCGACGAGCTCGGGACGCACCCACACCGCGTCCTTCGCGTCGATGGCCGGCACCGCCAGGAACGGCGGCGCGGGCTGCTCGAGCTCGCCGAGCCGCTGCAGGAGCCGATCGAGCTCCACTTCGCGGAAGCCGCTGCCGACCCGTCCCGCGTACTCGAGCCCGTGGTCGCCCGGGATGCCCACGAGCAGCGAGCGGATGTGCCCCGTCCGCGTGCCGCTGCCCTTGCGGTAGCCGCCGATCACGACCTCCTGCGTGCGCGTGAGCTTCAGCTTCTGCCAGTCCTCCGACCGCACGCCGGGCCGGTACGGCGAGTCGGGTCGCTTGGCCACGAGGCCTTCGAGGCCGAGTCGGCGGCTCTCCTCGAACGCCTCGGCGGGTTCGCCCGTCGCGGCGGCCGGCACCTCGACGGGCACGCCGGCGCGCGGTCGAAGCAGCCGCTCGAGCAGCTCACGCCGTCGGCGGTACGGCAGCTGGGTCACGGGCGAGCCGGCGATCTCGAGCACGTCGAAGAGCAGCAGCCGCACCGGCACGGATGCCGCGACCCGTTCGATCTCGCGCGGACGGGTCAGGTTCATCCGCTGCTGGATCCGCTCGAAGCTGGGGCGTCCGTGCTCGTCGAGCGCGACGATCTCCCCGTCGACCAGCGCGTCGCCGCGCAGCACCCTCGGCAGCCCCGCGAGCTCGGGGTAGGTGGCGGTGACGTCGTTCCCGCGACGGCTGAGCAGTCGCACGCCGCCGCCGTCGGCGCGGGCGAGCACGCGGATGCCGTCCCACTTCCACTCGAGGGCCCACTCCTCCCCCGCCAGGCGGCCGAGCGTGCCCGAGGTGGCGAGCATCGGGCGGACCAGGATGGGCTCGACGCCGTCGGTGGGGCGAGGAGCAGGCTCACCCGTTCGCGCGAGGGGGTTTCGAGACGCGTTCGGCTTCGCCGGGTGCTCCTCGATCACCGGAGTGCTCGCACGCTCGTCGACCCCCGGAGGGTCGTCCGCTTCGTCCGTGGCATCCGCTGCGACCGAGCTCGCGTGCCGCGCCTTCGACGACGGGCTCCAGTGCCCGGCGCGCTGGTCCTTCATACGGTGCAGCAGCCACTGCGACTTCTCGCCCTCGCCCTCGGTGCGGATGAGCGCGAGCCGCACCTCGCCGAGCGGCCCGCCGGGCCGCCCCGTGAGCGTGAAGATGACCTCCTCGTCGCGCCACTTCTCGGTCTCGTACGTGCCGGTGTCCCAGACGGTCATGCCCCCGGCGCCGTACTGCCCGGTCGGGATCGTGCCCTCGAACACGAGGTACTCCATCGGGTGGTCCTCGGTCTGCACGGCGAGGTTGTTGCGGTCGGTCCCCTCGGGAATACCCCTCGGGACGGCCCAGCTCTTCAGCACGCCGTCGCGCTCGAGCCGCAGGTCGTAGTGCAGTCGCCGGGCGTGGTGCTCCTGGATCACGAACCGCGGGAGGCCCTCACTCGGCGCGCCCCACGCCGAAGAGGGCATCGGCTCGGGCGTCGCCCCGACCTCGCGCATCGAGAGGTAGGTGGCGAGCGGGCCATGCGCGCCGCCGCCCGATGCCGCGAGCGGCGCGGTCGGATCGATACCCGCGGCGACGCGCTCCAGCACCTCGTGCGCCTCGAGGTGGCGCAGGTCGGGGTCCGCGAGCTCCTCCCACGTGCGCGGCGCGGCCACGGTCGGGCGGAACCGTCCGCGCAGCGAATACGGCGCGATCGTCGTCTTGTTCCGGTTGTTCTGGCTCCAGTCGATGAGCACCCGTCGCTCGCGCAGCGTCTTGCGCATGCTCGACACGATGAGCTCGGGATGGTCGGCCTCGAGGGCGCGGGCCAGCTCGTGCGCGACGGCCGAGATCTGCTCCGAGCTCTGCGCGCCGTCGAGCGGGGCGTAGAGGTGGATGCCCTTGCTGCCGCTCGTCACGGGGTAGGCCTCGAGCGACATCCCGTCGAGGATCGCCCGCACGAGCCGGGCCACCTCGGCGCACTCGGCGAGGCCCATGCCCGGGCCGGGATCCAGGTCGAACACCATGCGGTCTGGGTTGCCGCGTTCGCCGTCGGGGCGGAAGCGCCACTGCGGCACGTGCACCTCGAGCGACGCCTGCTGCGCGAGCCAGACGAGCGTCGCCCGGTTGTCGGCGATCGGGTAGGTCTTGGGCCCGTCGGAGTGCTGGATGACCCCGCGACGCACCCAGTCGGGCGCATGCTCGGCGAGGTTCTTCTCGAAGAAGACCTGGCCCGGGGCATCCGGGGTGCCGACGCCCTGCACCCAGCGCTTGCGCGTCACCGGCCGCCCGGCCGTGAGCGGCACCATGACGGGGGCGACCTCCGCGTAGTAGGAGATCACCTCGCCCTTGGTCATGCCCGTCTCGGGATACATGACCTTGTCGAGGTTCGTCAGCCGGAGCCTCCGACCGTCGACCTCCACGAGCTGGCGCGTGCCCTCGGCCACGCGTCCATCCTCGCGCACTGCGGCGAGTCACCGCGAGGGCAGGGGGTTCCGCCCGCGCGGGGCGGGGGTGTGTACTTGAGGCATGCGAGCCGTCTGGAAGGGGGCGGTCACATTCGGCCTGGTCAATGTGCCCGTCAAGTTGTACAGCGCCACCGAGGACCACGACGTGTCACTGCACCAGGTGCACGACGCGGACGGCGGGCGCATCCGCTACCAACGCATCTGCGAGATCGACGGCAAGCCCGTCGACTACAAGAACATCGACAAGGCCTACGACGACGGCGAGCGCACGGTGATCATCACCGATGAGGACCTCAAGTCGCTGCCCGCCGAGCGCAGCCGCGAGATCGAGGTCGTCGAGTTCGTGCCGACCGAGCAGATCGACCCGATCATGTTCGACAAGAGCTACTACCTCGAGCCCGACTCCGCGTCGAACAAGGCGTACGTGCTGCTGCGGCGCACGCTGGAGTCGACCGACCGCACCGCGATCGTGCGCATGGCGCTGCGGCAGAAGACCCGGCTGGCCGCGCTGCGCGTCTACGGCGACGTGCTCATGGTGCAGACGCTGCTCTGGAGCGACGAGGTGCGCGAGGCCGCCTTCCCGTCGCTCGACGAGCCGGTGAAGATCTCCTCACAGGAGCTCCAACTGTCGAAGCAGCTCGTCGAGAGCCTGGTCGCCGACTTCGAGCCGGCGCAGTTCGTCGACGAGTACCAGCAGGAGCTGCGCACGCTCATCACGGCGAAGCTCGAGCAGGGCGACGCGATCGACACGGCCGCGACCTTCGGCGAGCAGCCCGAGGAGGAGGCCGGCGGCGAGGTCATCGACCTCATGGAGGCGCTGCGCCAGTCCATCGCGTCGAAGCGGGGCGGTGCGGATGCCGCGACGTCGGGCGGCTCGTCGGGCTCGAAGAGCGGCTCGGGCGCCAAGTCGGCGTCGAAGTCCGCGTCGGGCGGCTCCAAGTCGTCGGGCGACGGCGCGAAGAAGAAGGCCCCGGCCAAGAAGGCTCCGGCGAAGAAGGCCGCGGCGTCCTGACGTCGCGGCCTGGCCCAACGACGACGGCGCGCGGCATCCGATGAGCGGATGCCGCGCGCCGTGCGCGTGGGGCGGGTGTCAGCCCGCGTCGCAGGAGTTGGTGACCTCGGTCGCCGCCTCGGAGATCGCGCCCTGCTGCTCGGCCACCGCCTCCGCGTCGACCTCGGCGTCGGGGTCGGCCGGGAGCGTCGACGCGAACTCGGACGCGGCGTCGATCTGCTCGCCGAGCACGCCCAGCGCCTCGGAGGTGCCGGTGTCGGCGCCGTACTCCTCGTCGAGCGCGGTGACCCGCTCGCTGTAGCCGTCGAGCGACTCCTGCATCTCGCTCGGGTCGCCGCCGGCGGCGAGCACGTTCTGCGCGCCGTTCGAGATGTCGCGGACCTCCGAGCCGACCGCCTGGCACGGGTCGTCGGCGGCGGCGGTCGTGGAGCCGCCTCCACCGGCGGTGCAGCCGGCCAGCAGCAGCGCGCCGGCGAAGACCAGCGCTGCGGACGTCATGATTCGTTGCATGGTTGCAATCCCCCTGATCGTGGTGTCGTCCAGCCTAGCGACGACCCTCCGACAGCCGACGGGTTGCATGCGTCGGCATGGAGGCGTGCCGCGAGCACCTGTCAAGGGCCTGCCGGCGCGGCATCCGTCGACCTACGCTCGCGGCATGAGCACGGCAGACGAGACCGGTTCCGGTCGCAATCCCGACGCCGGCCCCGGCGACCGGGGGGCACTGGACGACACCGGACAGACGCGCAAGGACGTGAGCTACAGCCCCGCAAGCGAGCAGGAGACCGCCGCGAAGCAGCGCGATCCGCTCCCCGACGGGCTCGACGACGATCTCGACGCCGGTCGGATCCGCGCAGTGCCGGGCACGGGCGGCCCCGACGACGCCGGCGACGTCGACCTCGAGCGCGAGGAGGTCGAGGACGGGCCGCTCGCTCGCTCGGGCCGCGACGGCTCCGAGGTCACGAGCGCGAGCGAGGGCGACCCGCTCGACGACACGACGCCCGTCGACAACCTCGAGTAGCGGTCAGGCGAGCACGCGTTCGTCGGCTGCCGCCTCGGCCCCGGCGACGGCCGGCTCGTCCCACGCGGGCCGCGGCACCGAGTCGAGCAGCAGCCGGGTGTACGGATGCCGCGGTGCGTCGAGCAGCTCGGACGTGCGCCCGCGCTCGACGATCTCGCCGCGCTGCATCACCACGGTCTCGTCGCACACCCGCCGAACGACCGCGAGGTCGTGGCTGATGAACAGCACGGTGAGGCCGCGCGCCCGGCGGATGCGCGCGACGAGATCGAGCACCTGCGCCTGCACCGAGACGTCGAGCGCGCTCGTCGCCTCGTCCATCACGAGCAGGTCGGGCTCGATGGCGAGCGCGCGGGCGATCGCGACCCGCTGGCGCTGGCCGCCCGACAGGGTCTTCGGCCGGGCATTCGCGTGACGGGCGTCGAGGCCGACCTGCTCGAGCAGGTCGAGCACCCGGGCACGGGCGTCGGCGGTCGACAGTCGAGCGTGCAGCTTGAGCGCGTCCTCGATTGCGCGGCCCGCGGTGACCCTCGGGTCGAGTGAGAGGTACGGGTCCTGGAACACCATCTGCACCGATCGGGCGTGCGCCAGTCGCTCGGCCCGCGTGCGCGGCGCGGCGGTGCGCTCGCGTCCGTCGACCAGGATGTCGCCGGCGTCGGCCTGCTCGAGGCCGACGATCATGCGCGCGAGCGTCGACTTGCCCGAGCCCGACTCCCCCACCACGCCGAGCGCCCCGCCGCGCGGGATCGAGATCGACGCATCCGCGACGGCGTGCACCGGCGCGCGTCCCCGCGGATGGTAGGTCTTCGCGAGCGAGGTCACGACGAGCATCGGCTCGGGGGCAGCGGATGCCGCGGGCGCGGCGTCGGCGGCGGGCGACGTGCCGGCCGCGGCATCCGTCGCTGTCGCGGCATCCGTCGGCGTCGCGGGCTCTGGGTCTCGAGACGCGGCTTCGCCGCTGCTCGACCCACGGAGGGCGATGGTCGGCGTCGCCGCGACGAGCCGCTTCGTGTACTCCGCCTGCGGATCGCGCAGCACGCTCCGGGCGTCGCCGCGCTCCTCGACCCTGCCCTTGCTCATGACCACGATGCGGTCGCAGAGCGAGGCGGCGAGGGTCAGGTCGTGCGTGATGAAGAGCATGCCCATGCCGCGGCTCGCCCGCTGCTCGGCGAGCACCGCGATGATCTCGGCCTGCGTCGTGACGTCGAGCGCGGTCGTCGGCTCGTCGCAGATGAGGAGCGACGGTGAGCTCATGAGGGCGCCGGCGATCATGACCCGCTGGAGCATGCCGCCCGACAGCTCGTGCGGATGCTGCGACAGGTGCTCCTCGGGGCGCGGCATCCGCACGGCGCCGAGCAGCTCGACCGCGCGGGCGCGCGCCTCGGCGGCCGGTCGTCGGTCGGCGATGCGCGTGGCCTCGGTGAGGTGGTCGCCGATCGTGCGCATGGGGTTGATGCCGGCGCGCGGGTCCTGGAACACCATCGCGGCGCTGCGACGGCGCAGGTCGAGCAGGTCTCGTGTGGACGCGCCGAGCACCTCGCGATCCTCGAGCCGCACGGATCCGCCCGTCGACGCCCGATCGGGGAACAGGCCGAGCACCGAGCGCGCGGTGAGCGACTTGCCCGAGCCCGATTCGCCGACGAGGCCGACGGTCTCGCCCGGGGCGACGCTCAGCGAGATGCCGTCGAGCAGGCGCGTGCCGTCGGGCAGGTCGAGCGTGAGTCGGTCGATGTCGAGGAGCGTCATGCGGGGGCACCTCCGATGCGGTCGGACAGTTCCTCGCCGATCACGTTCACTGCGACCACGACGACCACCACGGCGACGGCCGGCACGAGGGCGGGCAGGAAGTAGCCGCCGATGAGGCCCGCCTGGGCCTCGTTGATCATGGCGCCCCAGTCGGCCGTCGGCGCCTGCACGCCGAGCCCGAGGAACGAGAGGGCGGCAAGCTCGGCGAGCACGTAGCCGAAGTTGAGGGTCGACTGCGCGCCGACGATCGGGGTGACGTTCGGGAGCACGCGACGGAACGCGATCCAGCCGCCGCCGAAGCCCTGCACGCGGTACGCCGCGACATATGGACGACTGCGCTCGGCGGTCACGAGCGAGCGGGTGAGCCGGGCCACGAACGGCATGTACGCGATGCTCATGGCGATGACGGGGGCGACGAGCCCCTTGCCGAACAGCGCGACCGCCATGATCGCGATGAGCAGCGAGGGGAACGCGAACACGACGTCGAAGATCCGGCCGAGCACCGCGTCGAGCCAGCCGCCGCGCCATCCGGCGAGGAGGCCGAGCAGGATGCCGAGCACGGTCGAGGTCAGCACGACGAGGAGCGGACCGAGCAGCGCGGTGCGGGCGCCGAAGATCAGGCGGCTCAGCAGGTCGCGGCCGAGGGCGTCGGTGCCGAGCCAGTGCACGGCGCTCGGGCCGGCGTGCACGGCGCCGAGGTCGACCTGGTCGGGCGGGTAGGGCGCGATGAAGGGGGCGAGGATCGCGGCGAGCGTCATCGCGGCGACGATGCCGACGCTCACGAGGAGGGTGGCGTTCGCGCGTCGGGCGCGCGGGGCGCGCAGCACCTCGACGGCGAGGGTGGGGGTGGTCATCGGGCACCAGCTCCTGCTGCGGATCGCGGGTCGATCCAGGGTTCGAGGAGGTCGACGATCGCGTTCACGACCACGAACGCCGCGACGACCAGGAGGACGATCGCCTGCACGACCGGGAAGTCGAGCCGGTCGACCGACTGCACGAGCAGCGAGCCGACGCCGGCGAGCCCGAAGGCCGCCTCGACGATCGAGCTCGCGACGAGCAGGCCGGCGACGAGCAGGCCGCTCACGGTGAGGATCGGGCCGATCGCGTTGCGGAGCACGTGGCGGCGCACGACGGTCGCGCGCTTCAGGCCGCGGCTCGTCGCCACCTCGACGTGCTCGCGGTCGAGCTGGTCGACCATCGACGAGCGGGTGACCTTGCCGACGAGCACGACGAACACGATCGCGAGGGCGATCGACGGCAGCACGAGGTGGTACGCGGTGTCGAGGCCGCCCTCTCCCGAGCCGAACGATGGGAACCAGCCGAGCTGCACCGCGAAGACCGCGATGAGCACGATGGCCCCGACGAACGACGGGATCGCGCCGAGCGTCGTGAGCCCGATGAGCACGGCGCGGTCCAGCACGCGTCCGCGGTTGAGCGCGGCGACCACGCCGGCCGCGATCCCGACGACGGCGATCATGAGCCCGGCCATGAGCACGAGCCCGAGGGTCACCGGCAGCCGTTCGCCGATGACCGTCGCGACATCCTGCCGGTACTGCAGCGACCGCCCGAAGTCGCCCTGCAGCATGCCGGTGACCCAGTTCAGGTACTGCTGCCACGGCGGCAGGTCGAGTCCGTACTGCTCGGTGACCTGCGCCACGGCCTCGGGACTCGGCTTGCGTCCACGCAGGAGGAAGCTCACGGGGTCGCCGGGAACCAGGAACCGGGAGAAGAACACGAGCAGCGACGCGAGGAACAGCGTGAGGGCGAGGGCGCCGAGCTTGCCGGCCACCCGGCGGAGCGTGGCCGCACCGGCCCACGCCCCGCCGGATCGGGCGACGCTGCGCCCGGCCTGGTCAGCGAGCGCCAATGGTGGCCGCCCACGGGTGGTAGAGGAACGCGATCGACGGCGAGACGCCCGTGATCCGCTCGCCCATGAACACGGGCATGGGGCCGGTGAAGAGCGGCAGCCACGGCAGCTGCTCGTTCGCGATGCGCTGCGCCTCTGCGGTCTTCTCGGAGCGCGCAGCCGGGTCGTCGATGGCGATCGCCTCGTTGACGACCTGGTCGAACTCGGGGTCGCTCCAATCGCCGTAGTTGCTGAACTCGCCCGTGCGCAGCACGCTGTACATCTCGAGCGGGTCGGGGCTCGAGAGGTACCAGACCGTGTAGAAGAGGTCGATGCCCTCGCGTGCGCTCGGGTCGGAGAAGAGCGCCGTGTAGGCGTTCGGCGTCACCGTCTCGATCGTGGCCTTCAGGCCGATCGACTCGGCGGCGGCCGCCGTCGCCTGGGCGATGACGTTGAAGTCGCTGCCGATCGGCGCGGTCGCGAAGGTGATCTCCTCGCCGGTCGCGCCGGCCTCCTCGACGAGGCGCTTGGCCT
Source organism: Agromyces mariniharenae (assembly GCF_008122505.1). Lineage (NCBI taxonomy): Bacteria > Bacillati > Actinomycetota > Actinomycetes > Micrococcales > Microbacteriaceae > Agromyces > Agromyces mariniharenae. The sequence continues at coordinate 1,383,931 of NZ_VSSB01000001.1, forward strand.
CCTCGAGGTCGTACGGGTACTCGTCGAGGCCCTCGAACGCCGAATCGAGCGCGGCGTCGCTCGCGCCGACCCAGACCGACTCGGTCGTGAGCGCGTTCGTCACGTCGCCGTAGCCCTTCGCCGCGGCATCCACGATGCCCTCGCGGTCGAGGGCCATGAGCAGGGCCGTGCGCACGCGCAGGTCGCCGAGCGGGCCGTCGAGGTTCGAGACGATGAGGCTCGAGACCGCGGTGCTGAGGCCGAAAAGCATGTCACCGACCCCGGATGCCTCGAGCTGGCCGATCGCGTCGAAGGGGATCATCCAGCCGCCGTCGACCTCGCCCGACTTCAGCGCGTTGACGCGGGCGGTGGCGTCGTTCATGAAGATGAACTCGACCTCGCCCGCCTTCGCGCGCAGCGAGTCGTCCCAGTACTCGTCGTAGCGGGCCAGCGTGATGGACTCGCCCGACCTCCACTCCTCGAGCGAGAACGGGCCGGTGCAGTTCACGCCGCCGCTGGAGTTGCCGTAGTCGGCGCCCGAAGCCTCGAGGGTCGCGGCGGACTCGACCACGCCGGCCGAGCCGCCCATGGCGAGGTTGAACTGCGAGTCGGGCAGCGCCTCGGTCACCGTGACCTGGCGGTCGCCGGTCTGCTCGATCGAGACCACGTTCTGGTACACGGAGTACCACGAGGAGCCCACCGCGGGGTCGACGTGGCGGCTCATCGACGCGACCACGTCGGCCGCCGTGAGCGGCGTGCCGTCGTGGAAGGTGACGCCCTCGCGGATCGTGTAGACCCACGTCGTCGGCGTCGGGTGCTCGAACGACTCGGCGAGACCCGGCGACAGGGTGTAGTCGGGGTTCAGCCGCAGCAGCGACTCGCAGACGTTGGCGAGCACCTGGTTGTCGGAGTAGTCGAACGCGTAGGCGTAGTCGAGCGAGAACGGCTCGGCGTAGCTCACCCACGAGTACGAGTCGATGTCGCCCGACGGCGCGTCGGTCGTCGCGGTGAGCTCCCACTCGACGTCGGTGTCGGGCGAGGGCTCTGGCGTGCAGCCGGCGAGGGCGAGGGCGGCGCCGAGGCCGCCGGCGATGATCGCGGTGGTGCGGCGGAACCGGCGCCGGGCGGGGAGGCGTGGCGTGGTCATGATGCTCCTCAGGGGTCAGGTGGTGCGGGAGTAGACGAGCTCGCCCTCGATCCACGTGGACTCCACGGTGGATCGGTGGATCTCGTCGGCGGGGAGGGAGAACGGGTCGGGATCGAGCACGACGAGGTTGGCGAGGTACCCCTCGCGCACGTGGCCGGTGTCGTGGTCGCGGTGGTTCACCCAGGCGGTGCCCGAGGTGTAGGCGGCCATCGCCGTCGCGAGGTCGAGGCGCTGGTGGGCCCCGCCGAGCGGCTCGTCGTCGCTGCCGGGCGCGACCCGCGTGACCGCGATGTGGATCGCGTCCATCGGGTCGGCGCTCGAGACGGGCCAGTCGCTCCCGGCCGCGAGGCGTGCCCCGTTCCGCACGAGGTCGCCGAACGGGTACTGGCGCGCCTCGGCGCCGTCCTGCAGGAACGGCAGCGTGAGCTCGTCGATCTGGTCCTCGTGGGTGGCCCAGAGGGCCTGGATGTTCGCGACCGCGTCGAGGTCGGCGAAGCGGGCCGTCTCGGTCTCCTCCACGACCTGCAGGTGCGCGAGGTGGTGGCGACCGTCGGTGGGGCCGTTGGCGAGGCGGGCCGCCTCGACCGCGTCGAGCGCCTCGCGCACGGCCCGGTCGCCGAGCGCATGGAAGTGCACCTGGAAGCCGGCCCGGTCGAGCTGGGTCACGATCTCCCGCAGCCGCTCTGGGTCGATGAACGAGAGCCCGCTGTTGGTCGTGTCGTGTCCGTGCACGTCGCGGTACGGGGTGAGCATCGCCGCGGTCTGGTTCTCGGCGACGCCGTCGACCATGATCTTCGTGGTGCCGAGCGTGAAGCGTCCGCCGTCGAGGGCCGCGAACTCGGCCCGCCGCGCCGCCATCTCCTCGACCTGCTCCAGCCCGCCGGCGCGCTCCCACCACTGGGCGCCCACGACGTGCGCGCGCAGCGTGCCGTCGAGCAGCGCACGGCGGTAGACGGATGCCACGTCCTGCACGCCGCCGAGGCCGGAGCCGATCCACGCGTCCTGCCATCCGGTGATGCCGAGCGCGATGAGCTCGTCCTGCGCGCGGAGCAGTCCGGCGTAGGCGAGGTCGGCGCCGATCGCCGGGCGCACGTGGCCGAACAGGTCGCTCGCCCCCTCGTGGAACGTGCCGGCGGGCGTGCCGTCGGCCTCGCGCTCGATGCGCCCGTCGGCGGGATCCGGCGTCGTGGCGTCGACGCCGGCGGCGGTGATCGCCGCGGTGTTCGCCCACGTCGAGTGGTGATCGCGGCTCATGAGTACGACGGGGCGGTCGGGCACGACCGCGTCGAGTAGCGTGCGCACCGGCGCTCCGCCCGGGAAGTGGTCCATCGACCAGCCGCCGCCCTGGATCCAGGCCTCGTCGGGGTTCGCGTCGGCGTAGGCCTTCACGAGGGCGACGGCGTCCGCGGCATCCGTCGCCTCGGTGAGGTTGCACATGAGCAGCTCGACGCCCGCGCTCAACGGGTGCACGTGCGCGTCCTGGAAGCCCGGGCTGAGCAGGGCGCCGCCGAGGTCGACGACGCGAGTGCCCTCGCCGATGAGGGCGGATGCCTCGGACTCGGGCACGACGGCGGTGATCCGGTCACCCGTCACGACCACGGCATGCCCGCGCAGGGGCTCCCCGGTTCCGGTGAACACGGCTCCGCCGGTGAACAGTACGTCTGCAGGCAACAGCGCCCCTCGCTTCCTCGTCGAACGGGTGGGATCCGGCGAGCGTAGCCACGTCGCAACGCCGATGTCAACATCGTTGACAGCGCTGTTGGCCGATTCGTTACACTGGGACCCTGCCACGCCCGCACGTGTGCTGACACGGGGGTCGCGGGCGTGGCACCATGAAGGACCGACCGACGGGCAGGAGCAGCATGACGACGACGAGCCAGGGGCGCGCGAAGGCGTCGCGCGCCGGCTCGGCGAGCAGGGCCCGGCTCGATCGCGACACGATCATCGCCGCAGGCCTCGAGCTGGCCGCGGTGCCCGGCACGACCTCCATCTCGGTGCGCGACCTGGGCGCGCGGCTCGGCGCCGACCCCACCGCGATCTACCGCCACTTCCGGAGCAAGGAGCAGCTCATGGAGGCGCTCCTCGACGAGCTCATCGGCCGGTGCGTCGCGTCGGTCACGGCGGATCCCGAGGACTGGCGTGCCCGCGTCCGCCAGCTCTCCGACGTCACGCTCGACCTCTTCGCACGCTACCCGGCGATCGGCGTCGAGGCGACCGTGCTCACGACCCACGGGCCCGGCGAGCTCGACGCCGTCGAACTCATGCTCGACGCGTTCTCACGCGCCGGCCTCCACGGCGAAGACCTGGTGCGCCACTACGCCCTGCTCGCCTCGCACACGCTCTCGAGCGCGGCCGGCATCGCCCGTGCTCGCAGCGAACGCGGCAGCGTCGACGCCGAGGACAGCCCATGGATCGACGGACCGCTCCTCGCGGATCCGCGCACCCATCCCCTCATCACGTCGGTGAGCACGCTGCTGGCCGACCTGCAGGACCGCGACCTGTTCCGGCTCGGCGTCGAGGCGGTCATCCAGTCGGCCGAGCGCACGGCCGCGGCATCCGCTCGGCCGGCGAGCGGAGCCGACCCGGTCGACTAGGACGCGTCGGATGCCCCGCGCAACGACTTGATGCGCTTCATCGGGAACCGCGACGAGACCTTGAGCACCCCGGGGATCGTCATCACCCGATCGGTGAGGAACGCCTCGTAGGCCGGGAGATCGGCCACCGCCACGCGGATGAAGTAGTCGGGCGCCCCGAACATGCGGTACAGCTCGAGCACCTCGTCGTACCCCGCCATCGTGCCCTCGAACCGGTCGACGCTGCCGCGATCGAAGTTCGTGAGCTCCACGTCGAGGAGGATCTCGAACCCCTGGCCGACCGCCGCGGGATCGACCTCCGCGCGGTAGCCGACGATGACGCCGTCGGCCTCGAGCTTCTGCACCCGTCGCAGGCACGGCCCCGGCGTGAGGTTCACCCGGTCGGCGAGGGCGACATTCGAGATGCGCCCGTCCTGGCGCAGCACGTCGATGATTGCTCGGTCCGTCGCATCCATACCTCATTATTGCTCGCTCGGCGCCTCGCTCGGCACACTTCGCAATCGGATGCCCCGACTGTCGTGGAATCGTTGGGGTCGTGACCGAGCTGACCCACCGAGTGCCCGCGACCGCCCCCGAGGCGACGGCTGCGACGCCCTCGACCCGCTCCGAGGTCGCCGCCGGGATCCGGGCGTCGCTCTCGGCCGGCCTCGGGATGTTCCCGCTCGGCATCGCGTTCGGCCTGCTCGTCGTGCAGGCCGGACTCCCCTGGTGGGTGGCGCCGGCGCTCTCGCTCGCGGCCTTCGCCGGCTCGCTCGAGCTGCTCCTCGTCGGCATGATCGTGGTCGCCGCGCCGCTCGTCACGATCGCGCTCACCACGTTCCTCGTCAACTTCCGGCACGTGTTCTACGCGTTCTCGTTCCCGATCGGCGTGGTGCGCAACCCGTTCGCCCGCGCCTACTCGGTGTACGCGCTGATCGACGAGGCGTACGCGGTCACGGCCGCGTCGACAGACCGGTGGAGCGCGCCGCGGCTCCTCTCGATGCAGCTCGCGTTCCAGAGCTACTGGGTGGGCGGCGGCCTCGTCGGCGTGCTCGTGGCCTCCATGCTGCCCGCGCCGATCGAGGGACTCGAGTTCGCCCTCTGCGCGCTGTTCGTGACGCTCACGCTCGACGCCTGCCGGAAGCGCGAGCAGGTGCCCTCGCTCGTGCTCGCGGGCCTCTCCTTCACGGCAGCCGTGCTCCTCACGCCCGAGTCGGCGCTGTTCGTCGCCTTGCTCTTCTTCCTGGGGGCGCTGCTCGTGCGGTACACGGTGCAGCGGATGCGCGTGCGCGCCGGCGCTCGCCTCGGCTCGGGCTCCCGTTCCGCCGCCCGCTCCCGTGCCGGCATCCGGAGGACCCGTGCCTGAGACCTGGTACCTCGTGGCCGTGCTCGCGACGGTCTTCGCCATCACGCTCGCCCTGCGCGCCCTGCCGTTCGCCGCGCTCAAACCGCTGCGCGAGTCCGAACTCGTGCGCACGCTCTCGGTCTGGATGCCGGCCGGGATCCTCGCGATCCTCGCCGCCTCGACGTTGCGTGGCACGATCCTCGCCGGGAACGGCGACGGGCACGGCGTCCTGCTCGAGGGCGCGATCGCCGTCGCCGTGACCGTCGTCGTGCACCTGGCGTTCGGGCGCCGCACGCTCCTCAGCGTCGGGCTCGGCACGGCGACGTTCGTCGCGCTGGTCAACCTGTCCTGAGCGGATGCCGCGGCATGAGGTCCTGAGCGGATGCCGCGGCATGACGGAGAGCCCCCGGCGATGCGCCGAGGGCCCTCCGGGCCTGTTCGCGACTAGGCGGCCGCGAGGGCCTCCTGCCATTCGATGAGATCGGCGATCTTCGCGACGAGCACGTCGTCCTGGATGCCGTGCGCCTTCGCCCACGCCTGCTGGAGCACGAGGAGCGCACCCGAGTGGTCGCCCGCGTCGGCGGCGGCCTCGGCGGTGTCGAGGTACGCGGTGACGTCGCCGGCCAGCTGCTCGTTCTTCTTCGAGTCGCCCGCGAGGTCGGTCACGATGCCGTCGACCTCGTTGAACGTCACGCAGTCACCTCCGCCGGTGACCTTGCCTGCGGTCCACTCGATGCCGCCGAGCACGTGCTCGAGGAAGAGCGGGTCGCTCCACGAGGCATCCGTGTGCCCTGCGCCCTCGTACCAGGAGCGGCCGCCCTCGAAGTTCTGGCACCAGGCGAGCGGGTGGTCGGCGCCCATCGCGCCGCTGCCCGGGTTGTACGTCGACTCGTCGAGCGTGATGAGCACGTGCACCGACTCGCGCGGGTTCGCCGTGAAGTTGTACCACTCGTCGAAGCGCTGCCACGCGGCGGGCAGCATGGTGGTCGACGGATGCCCCGGGCTCTCGACGCGCATCGTCGCCGTCTGCTGGGCGGGGTGGTTGCGGAAGCGCGCGCTGCCGCCGGTCAGCTCGCTGTACCAGGGCACGGTGTGCATCGAGTCGGTCGCCGCGTGGAGTCCGACGTAGCCGCCGCCCCCGCGGATGTAGCCCTGGAACGCCGCGAGCTCGGTGTCGTTGAGCAGGCGGGGCCGGTTCGGGTCGAGGTTGTTCGTCGCGTCGACGGGCGAGGCGAAGATGATGGTCGCGTACTTCGACAGGTCGGCGGCCGTCGTGAACGGCGAGCTCGGGAGCGTGAGGGCCGGCTGGCCGGGCGAGCTGCCCTGCGGCGGATCCCAGACGTCGACGCCGAACCCGTGCTCCTCGCCGAGCGCGATGATCGCGTTGGTGGTGTCGTCGATGTGCGAGTGGCGGAAGCCGAGGGTCTCCCCCACGACGAGCACCTGGTACTCCTCGTCAGCGGCGTTCGCGGGCGCCGCGGCGATGCCGAGGCCGAGCGTGACCCCGACGGCGCAGAGCCCGGTGATCGCCCGTTGGACGTGTTGCTTCATCAGTCGTTTCTCCCCTTCGAGTGGACCGTGCGGAAGCCGCCTGCACCGGCGTGCGCGGTGAATATGTTGCCTCAGACGACATATTTACAGGCACACCCTATTGCCGCGCGGTGACGGATGTCAACCGCTTTCCCGTCGGCTTTCGCCGAGCATCCTCGAAAGGCAGGAATGATTCCCCGGCCCGGCGACGCCCTGCTCGGCTCGGCCATGCTCGCCGACGCGGGACTACACTGCGGGCATGGCCGACGCGCCCGCCTACCGGATCTGGCCGCCCATCGCGCTCGGCGTGCCGCTGCTCATCGGGTGGGGCATCACGGCGATCGCAGGCGATCCCATCCCGCTTCCGGCCACGCTCTCCCGTTCGATCGCGGTCGTGCTCATCGTGGCCTTCGCGATCTGGAACGGGTGGGCGATCTGGCTCATGGCCCGGCATCGGACGGCGCTCCTGCCGGGCGACTCGACGACCACGATCCTCGACCAGGGCCCGTTCGCGGTGAGCCGCAACCCGCTCTACGTGGGCCTCATCGCGCTCGACGTCGCCCTGGCACTGCTGTGGCCGTCGTTCTGGGCGCTCGTGCTGACGCCGGTCGGGGTCGCGGCGCTGTGGTGGGGCGCCATCGCGCCCGAGGAGCGCTACCTCAGCGCGAAGTTCGGCGCCGAGTACGACGACTACCGATCGCGGGTGCGTCGCTGGCTCTAGCGACCGCCGTTCACTCCGTCACCGCGATGCGCTGGGTCCCGATGACCGCGAGCAGGCGCAGGCGGTCGTAGCTGTCGGTGCCGGGCTGGGCGGTGAGGACGAGCAGCGTCTGTCCCTGATCGGGATCCACGAGCACCTGGCACGCGAGGTCGAGGACACCCACCTCGGGATGCTGCAGGCGCTTCTCGAGCATGTGCGTGTTGCGCACCTCGTGGGCCTCCCAGAGCGCCGCGAACTCAGGGCTGCCGGCGAGCAGGGCGTCGACCATCCGAGCCGCCCTCGATCCGGGGCCGTGCTTGGCGTAGACCGCGCGGATGTCCGCGGTGAACGCGCGGGAGTGCATCGGGTGGTCTTCGACGGGGTAGACGTCGCGGGCCGGCGGGTACATGAACCACCGGTATCCGACGCTGCGCAGCTCGCCCTCGAACCGGGTCTCGTCGCCGAACAGCGCCCGGGCCACGGGAGTCTGCGCCAGCGTCTCGCCGAGCTCGGTCATGACCTGGGCCGGCGTGTCGGCGAGCCGGTCGAGGATGCGGAGCATCCCCGGCGAGACGTGGTCGGTGCGCTGCACGCGTGCGGGCGCGGTGTGGCCGGCGAGTCGGAACAGGTGGTCGCGTTCGTCGAGGGTCAGGCGGAGGCCGCGTGCGATCGCCGCGACCATCTGCTCGGACGGCTGCGGCCCCCGCTGCTGCTCGAGTCGGCTGTAGTAGTCGACCGACATGTCGCAGAGCGCGGCGACCTCCTCGCGGCGCAGGCCCGCGGTGCGTCGGCGAGGCCCACGGCTCAGCCCGACGTCCTCCGGCTGCAACGCCTCACGTCGGCGGCGGAGGAAGTCGGCCAGTTGTGCCCGGTCCATACGGCAAGTCTTCGTGCTCCTCGGAGGTGGAGCAAGGGATCGGCGATCCCCCTCCCGTCAGACGACCAGGTCCACGCCGACGAGACGCTCCGACAGCTCCCAGATGCGGCGGGCATCCGCCGGGCTCTCGAGCCGCGAGTAGAGCCGCTGCTCTGCCGGGACGCCGCGCAGGTGCTGGAACCCGCTCGGTCCGTACAGGCGGCCGCCCGCGGCATCCGTGCTCGTCGCCGCGTGGACCGCCGTCAGCGCAGCCGTCTCGGGGGTGCCGAAGAGGATGCCACGACGGGAGAGCGCCCGGATGAATCGCACCGCGGTGGTGTCCTCCTGGCGCCCCATCCGCGGCTGCGCGGCGAGGAGGTTCGTCGGCGTCACGCCGGGGTGCGACAGGTTGCTCCGGATGCCCCAGCCCTCGTCCGAGCTGCGACGGTCGAGCTCCATGGCGAACAGGCCGAGCGCGATCTTCGACGAGCTGTACGCCCGCATCGGCTCGTACCCGGTCGCCCAGTCCAGGTCGCCCCAGTTGACCGCGTGCTGGTCGGCGGCGACGCTCACCTGACTCGTCACGTGCGCACTCCCGGCCTGCAGGAGCGGCAGCAGGCGAGCGGTCAGGGCGACATGCCCGAGGTGGTTGGTCGCGAACTGGAGCTCGAAGCCGTCCTCGGTCAGCTGCCGCGACGGCGGGTTCATGACGCCGGCGTTGTTGATGAGGATCCCGACGGGACGGCCATCGTCGAGCAGCCCGTCGGCGAACGACGCGACCGAGGCGAGCGACGCGAGGTCCATCGGGCGGACGTCGAGACGTGCGCCCGGAACCTGCGCCCGGATGCGCTCGGCCGCGTCCCGCCCCTTGGCCGCATTCCGCGACGGCATGACGACGTCGGCACCGGCACGGGCGAGCCGCGCCGCGATCTGCAGCCCGATGCCATCGGTGGCGCCCGTGACGATCGCCAGCCGTCCGCGCTGGTCGGGAACCGGAATGTCGATGTTCTTCGGCATGGGGAGCCTCCTCGGGCCTGTCGAGTCGAGACGCGTGAACCGCGTGCTTCCCATGCTCGGAGGTATCGCTCCCGTGGTTCAGGGCGCGCTCACCCGAGGACCGCCGATCCCTCCCTGCGGACGCCCCGCAGTTCGAGGCGCATCCTCAGCCGGGGGGACGGCTCACACGATGCCCGCGACGAGGTTGATGATGCTGGCGAGGATCACTGACCCGAACAGGTAGGCCAGCAGGGTCTGTGCGATCACGATCCGTCGTATCTCGTTGGTCCGCACGTTCGTGTCCGCGACCTGGTAGGTCATGCCGAGCCCGACGGCGAAGTAGACGAAGTCCGTGTACTGCGGATCCTCGTCCTGGTTGAAGTCGATCCCGCCGACCGGATCGGCGTAGTACCGGGCGGCGATCCGCAGCATGTAGTCCACCTGCACCAACGCCCACGACGAGACGACGCTCACGACAGCGATCCCGGCGAGCAGGAACGCCTCGGCCTCCGACCTGTTCTGCGTCTGCAGCAGCACGACGGCGACCGCGCCGAGCCCGACGAGCGACCCCACGAGGGCGATGAGTCGCGCGAGGCGCCGCCCCGGGTCCTCCCTCCTGGCGTGCTCGCGGGTCCGCGACGCATCCATCGGCCAGACCATGACGACCACCCACACCACGCTGGTCAAGGCGAGCACCGACCATCCGACGAGGAACCCGGCCACGTACCCCAGGAAGGGAGCGGTCGCCGCAGCGGCGACGGCGCCGGCGATGATCGCGACGATCGCGCGGACGAGGGTCGGTGGCGGCGATGAGCGACTCACGGCCCAATGCTTCCACGATCCCGGATGCCGCGTCACTGCCGACGCGGCTCGAGTCACCGAGCTCGTGCGAGGATCACCGGTTCGTCGTCGGGCGTGATGGTGCGGCAGCGGGCCACGGGGTCGTCCACGACGAGGGACATGTAGGTGCCGAGGTCCGAGATCGCGCGTTCCCAACCGTCCGCTCGATGCCAGACCTCGACGACGTGTCCGGATGCGTGGCCGAACGACAGCACGCGCTCGACGTCCTGACCGGCGTCGTACGCCGACACCGAGACGTCGACGAGCTCATCCCATGGGATCAGGATCTCCGGCATCCCCCGGCCCATGATCCGGGCACCGCCCGGCTCCGACACGATCGCTCCGTAGGGCGTGCTCCCGGTCGATTCCATCCCTCCATGATGTTCGCCACGTGTGTCATGGCCGAAATCCCGGACGCTCTCAGACCGGTCGACGGCGCACCCGATAGCGCAGGTGGAGCACCCGGTTGCCCTGGACGACCACGTCCGGGTCTTCCAGCAAATGCTGAGAGTCGACGGAGCCGAAGTAGCGCTTGCCGGACCCGAGCACGACGGGTGCGACGTCCATGCGCACCTCGTCGACCAGACCTGCGGCAAGTGCCTGGCCACCGACGTCGCCGGCGGCGACCTCGACGATGCCGTCACCCGCAAGCTCCTTCGCCGTGGTCACAGCCGCCTCGATCCCGTCGACGAAGTGGAACGGCGCGTCGAGATCCCAGCCCTCGGGGGCCGGCCGGTGCGTCACGACGACGACGTGGTCGACGCCGCTCGGAGGCGTCCCGTCCCAGCCGTCCGTGATGTCGAAGACGTGGCGGCCGGCGATCGTCACGACGATCTGGTCCCAGTACGGCCGGATGTGGTCGTAGGACGCTTGCGACACGTTCAGTACGCCGCTGTCGTCCAACGGCACGTCACCGCTGACCAACCATTCGAACAGTGGACCGGGATCGTCGTTCTCAGCCGCGATGAAGCCATCCACCGAGACCGACGCATTCATGACCACTTTCCCCATGGGCTTCTCCTCTGTCCGGATTCCCAAGTCTGGTGTGTCGTGAGTGGTCGCTCTTGTAAGAATTCAATCGGCTGGCAGCGGCCAGCCTTCCAGCGCGTGGTCGGGATGTTCGCGCAGGAAGCGTTGCCGGACTTCGACATACCGGGTCGGCGTGAGCCCGGTGAACTCCCGGAACTCATGGACGAAGTGGGCCTGGTCGAAGTAGCCCGCGCGGGCTGCGACGTCGCCCCAGTCGATCGGTGCGGCCACGTCGATCGCCAACACGGTGAAGGTGAATCGGTAGCTGCGCGCCAGACGCTTCGGCGTGACGCCGATGACCTCCTTGAACCGCTTCGCCACGTACGTGCTGCTGGCGCGGGCTGCCAGGCCGAGGTCGCTGACCGGCACAGTTCCGCCGGTCTCCGCGATGGCACTGCTCATGTGGCGGACGATGTCCAGGCCATTGATCGCGCGCCGCCGCCGCCCCAGTTCCTCCTCGAGCAACATCAGCATTCCGAGCGGCGTGTCCGCAGAGTTCAGTCGGTGTCGCAGCTCAGCGACAGCGGGCCGGCCCCAGATCTGCTCCACCGTCGCCGGCCGGTCGCACAACTCGGCCGCGGGCATCGGAAGGAACGGTGCCAGTCCCCACGGCTTGAAGTGGACGCCCACGGACCGGGTCGGGGTCGGGTAGCCGAACTCCCACGCACGGGTGGGCGTGGCGACCGCGCAGCCGTCGGGGTGCTCCACGGCTTCTGCGTCGGTGCCTGCGCGGATGCGGAACGGCGCCGCGAGGTTGACAATGAGCAAGGGCGCGGGCGCCGCCGGCAGGAGCAACCGTGAGTAGGGTGGGACGCCCTCCAGGTAGTAGAGGTCGTCGATCAGCCCGTCCAGCGGCGGACCGGGCACCCTGGACACATACTCCACGCTGACATCATCGCGCTGTGCGTGCAGATTCGAGGGATCCCGATGACCAGTTCCAGGATCGAGATCACCTCGCTCTGGACCGTCCCAAGCGGGCCGGTGTCACCATCCGAAAGCCCGTTCCGCTCCTTCTGCCGTTGCAGAACCAGCGTCTGTACCAGAGCAAATTGGACGCTCAGCCACCCATCGAATCGCGGGTGTCGAGGATGCGAAGGACGTCTGCCGGTGAGCGGTCGTATCCAGTCGCATTGCGGCCGCTCCAGTTGATTCCGACGAGAAGGCCATCGCGCTCGAGGCCGGGAAGCCAGCGTTCCCGCCAATCCACGAGAGGGATTTCGACGATTTCCATCTCCGCGTAGGCCGGGACAGCGTCGACGATTCGCTGGGCACGTGATTGTTTCGACCAGAACGGTTGCGCTCGTTGGCCCGTTGGAGTCATCGGTGCCGGGAAGCCGTCTGCGTCACGAACGGTCCACACCGTTCGTGACGTGAGTACCTCTCGGTAGAAGGCGTCGGCTTGGGCTGCGCTCACGGACACATGACATCGTCGCTGATACCGACCGCAGCCCAACAGCACGCCACGCCAGAAGAGTCCCCCGTAATGGCGCGATAGCCGATCCGATACCCGCCGACCGTGACGAGGCCCTTGGCTGGTTTGCCGCCCACCTCAGCGATACGCATTCATGACGGGCAAGATGCGTCCACTGAGGGACCGCCCTCATGATCGCAGCGATCTCCTCCACCGTCACCAGTTCGTTCATGAACTCGACCGACTGGGACTCCGATCCAGCCACTGCTGGAAGTCGACGATCGTCTGCTCCGCCTCCCACGCACGTTCTCCGACGAGGAAGTGCGTCGACGAACAGCTGGCAGGCGCAGAAATGCGGCGAATAGATCACGTTCGAACGGTCACCGTTGGCTACGGTTGTGTCCAATCGGTGTCCACGCGTGGATGCACTACGACGTCCGCGAACCACCGCCTCCTCGGTGCCGCGGATCGTCGGCTCGTGTTGGACGCCCGGCAATCGTGAACGGGTAGCCGTGACGACGGAGGCTTTGCCCAATCGTCTTGCAGAGCTCGGACTGTCCGAGCGCGCCTCCCGCTGACCACACCGGCGCTGCGGGGCCGCCCAGCTTCGATGGGATGGAGAGCTCGAAGCAGCGGTCATTGCTGAAGAGCACCATACTGACGGCGCTTCCGAACTGTCGAAGCGCGACCGCGTCAAGAGACTCCTTCCGCCAACTCTCAAGGAGTTCTCCCCGCCGATCGATGACGAGGATGCAGCCGTCCGCGACGCCCACGAACGTGCGCGTGAACGGGCTCGGCCCGAGGCCGTAGAGGTCCACATCGCTGCGGTTGGCGACCATCGCAGCGCGTCGATTGAGGTTGGGAACGACCGAGAGAACAACGGCGCCACCAATCCCCACTGCCACCATCAGGAGACCAGGACCCGGGATGCCAAGCCAGACGACCACATTGCCGTCAGAACCAGCGAACCAAGAGAAGACCGCACCCGCGAGCAGGAAGAACGCGATCCAGAAGAGACACGCGACGAGGTACCAGTTTCTGCGCGTACGGGCGAACAGCTCGTTCGAATCAACCTCGAAGCGCGAAGATGGCTCCGGCCGGTCACCGCTGCCGAGCACGAGGAACCTCAGTCGCTCGGCCGTCAACACCGTCCACCAGGCCTGCAGAATCCGTCACCATTGACACGCCCGATGGTGACGGAATGGCCTCCAAGATCGTAAATGCCGCCCGTGGACCACACGGTCACGAAGACCGACTCAAGCTCGACGGGCCGAGGTCGTTCGATCTTCACCTCGCGAGCCTATAGCGCAACGCGACGGTGGACGCCTTCGTCCATAGATCCAGCCATTCGGAACACTCATTCAGGGAGGGGACGAAGCAAGCGAGGCTGTTCAGAGCGACGTGGATCACTCGGAGCGGGTGCGATGGGTGGTGTTGCTACTGGGCTGTACTCTTCGTGAGTGCCACTTGCCCCGCTGCTCCTGCTGTACTTCATCGTGGTGGTGGGGACGCTGATATTCCTGATCTTCTGGACGATCGGGCGAGCACGCCGGCACGGTGCCACGGCAGTGATCAAGACCGTCGGGATCTCGGTCGGTGCTGGTCTGCTCGTTGCCCTTGGGGTGTCCGCATGGGTCATGACGAGCTGGCGGACGCCGGCATCGGTTTCCCCGGAAGAACTGGCCGGGACCTGGACCGGCGAATCTCGTAGCGGAACAGCCACGATCGTGCTCAGGACGGATGGGTCTGCGTCGGTGGATGGGGTACCGTCGGTGGCCGCGTGGAGCATTGACTGGATGGATGACGCCCCCGACCTTCCGGCGTCTTTGTCCGGCGAGGGCACATGGAGGCCATCCCCGTTCGAGGAAGTCGTGCTCACCTGCGCGAACGGCCAGACGCTCAATCTGCAGTGGCAGACGGTCGAGAGCCCGGGTGGTTCGTTGTATCTGCAGTTCATCGCAGGCGACCCGGATTCGCCGAAGTACTACGGCGAGTTCAGTCGTGTAGATCCAGCCCCGACCGCCAATAGAGAACCGAGCTCGAAGTTCGCGTGCTGAGAAGTAACTCAACCCGACTGAGCGGAGACGGCGGGATTTGAACCCGCGGTCCCCTTACGGGGACTCCACCTTAGCAGGGTGGTGCACTCGACCGGACTATGCGACGTCTCCTCGCGATGCACTTGCGCGCACACGCGACAGCCATCATAACCCGCGGATGCCGCGAACGACGATTCGAGCGCCGGCCCCCGCACCGGCATCCGGCGAAGTGACGCGATACGCCCTTCCCGAAGCATGGGAAGGGCGTTTCGCGTCACCTCGGCGAGGAGCCTGCGAGATCCGGAGAGCCCGCGAGGCCGGAGGCCCGGACCGGGCATCGCCGAGCGGACGGCGCAGGGCGATCCGCTACTGGTCGTCGAGCGAGCGGCCCGCCGAGCAACGGGTCTCGGCCGCGGTCTGGCCCGAGACGTCCGAGGGCAGCGCCTCGACCGTCGGCGCCGGCGCGGCCGGGTCGGCGGGGACCCCCTCGGCAGGAGCCTCCTCGGCGGGCACCTCTTCGGCCGGGACCTCGGCGGGCGGGGCGGCGTTGGGGTCGCCGGCCGACGCGAACGACGACGACTCGTTGTCGTAGTTGAACGTCACCGGTCGGTCCTCCTGGAGCGCCAGGTTGACCATCTCGGCGGAGTCGGTCGGCACGACGGCGCTGTAGCCCTCGGAGTATGCGGTCGGGTACTGGATGAACGCGATCGAGCCGAGGTCGGTGTCCTTCAGCGCCTTGGCGATCGAGATCATGCGGGTCGGGTCGGCGAGGCTCGACGAGAGCTGCATGTTGGCGAGCGCCGCCTTGGCGATCGAGTACAGCTTCACCGGGTCGCTCAGGGTGCCGTCGGCCTGCAGCTTGCGGGCGAGCGACGACATGAAGACCTGCTGGTTCGAGATGCGGCCGAGGTCGCTGCCGTCACCGACGCCGTGGCGTGTGCGGAGGAACTGCAGCGCGGCGACGCCGCTCAGGGTGTGGTTGCCCGCGTCGAGGAAGGTGCCGGTGTACTCGTCCTCGATCGGCTCGGCGACGCAGACGTCGACGCCGCCGACGGCCTCGGAGAGGCCGGCCACGCCCATGAACTGCACGATGCCCGCGAACGGGATCGTCACGCCGGTGAGCGACTGCACGGTCTCGACGACGCAGTTCATGCCGCCGTGCGAGAGCACGGAGTTGATCTTCACGCCGTAGAGCTCGTCGAGCGTGCTCGACGGGTCGTTCGGGTCCTGGCAGGCGGGGACGTCGACGAGCATGTCGCGGGGGAAGCTGACGACCGACGCGTTGGTGTGGTCCTGCGAGATGTGCATCAGGATCGTCACGTCGTTGAGGACCGCGGTCTCCTCATCGGGATCGCCGAAGCCGTCGCCCTGGCCGGCGCGGCTGTCGCTGCCGATGAGCAGCAGGTTGACGCCGCCCTCCATCGCGCCCACGTCGGGCACGCCCTCGAGCACCTTCTCGCTCTCGAGGGTGACCGTGGGCTTCACGGTGCTGGCGAGGTCCCAGGCCGCGTACGCGGCGACGGCGGAACCGGAGATCAGGGTGACCGCGACGACGGATGCCGCGACCTTCGCCACCGTCTTCCACGCGCTGTGGGCCTTGAGCCGTCCGTGACGTGCGACCGACGAGGTCTTCGCAGCGCGACGTGAACTGTGACGCAGGTCCTGATTCACCCGATGCCTCTCCTGTCGTGATCCGTGGTCGTGCGCGCGGAGGGCGTGGGATTCGAACCCACGAGGCATTGCTGCCCACTGGTTTTCAAGACCAGCTCCATCGGCCGCTCGGACAGCCCTCCAACCGGCGCGCCGAAGCCCCATGAGGGGCCGCGTCGCACAGGCAGGCCCCGATTCTAGCCGAAGCGCATTCGCACGAGCCTTTCATCCCAGCCTGAGAAGGCGCTGATTCGGGTGCTCCGACGGATGCCGCGAGCCGCACGTTCCCGCACGACGGCGCGACGCGCAGCGGATGCCGCACGTCGTCGTCAGCCGGAGTTCGCGCTCGAGCAGCGCACGTCGGCGGCGGTCTGCCCGGTCACGTCGGGCGGCAGCGCGTCGGCCGGGGGCGTCGTCGGCGCGGCCGTGGCCGGGGCATCCGTCGCCGGCGCCTCGGGGGCGGGCGCCTCGGGCTGCGCGGGGGCGTTCGGGTCGGTCACGGTGCCGAAATCGGCGTCGGTCGTCGCGTTGGGGTCGAGGGCGACCGGGTGGTCGGCGACGAGTGCGGCGTTCAGCACCTGCGCCGACTCGGCGGGCACGACCGCGGAGAACCCCTCGGTGTAGACGGTCGGGTACTGCACGAACGCGATCTTCGAGAGGTCGATGTCCTGCAGCGTCCGCGCGATCGACATGAGCTGCGC
This sequence comes from Agromyces mariniharenae, assembly GCF_008122505.1. Classification (NCBI taxonomy): domain Bacteria; kingdom Bacillati; phylum Actinomycetota; class Actinomycetes; order Micrococcales; family Microbacteriaceae; genus Agromyces; species Agromyces mariniharenae. The sequence goes on from NZ_VSSB01000001.1 coordinate 1,400,724, forward strand.
CGGGTTCTGCAACGCGGTCGACAGCGTCATGTTCGAGAGCACGGCCTTCGCGATCGAGTAGAGCTTCACCGGGTCGCCGAGCGTTCCCGAACCCTGCATGGTGCGCATGAGCGACGCGAGGAAGGTCTGCTGGTTCGAGATGCGGCCGAGGTCGCTGCCGTCGCCGACGCCGTGGCGCGTGCGGAGGAACGCGAGCGCGTCCATGCCCTGCAGGGAATGCGTACCCGGGTCGAGGTGCAGGCCGGTGTAGTCGTCGTCGATCCGGTCGACGACGCAGACGTCGACGCCGCCGATCGCGGTCGAGAGCGCCGCGACGCCGTAGAACTCGACGATGCCGCCGACCGGGATCTGCACGCCCGTGAGCTGCTCGATCGTGGCGGCGACGCACCCGAAGCCGCCCCACGAGAGCACCTCGTTCATCTTCGCCCCGTAGAGCTCGGGCAGCCGTTCGCCCTCGGGGTCGTTCGGGTCGATGCACTCGGGCACGTCGATCAGCAGGTCGCGCGGGAAGCTGACGACCTCGACGTGGCTGTGGTCCTGCGAGATGTGCAGGAGCATCGTCACGTCGTTGAGCACGGCCGACTCCTCCTCGGGATCGCCGAAGGCGCCGTCCTCGGGCCGCTTGTCGCTGCCGACGAGCAGGAAGTTCAGCCCGCCCTCCATCGCCCCGATGTCGGGTACGTTCTCGAGGATCGTCTCGCTCTCGAGCTTCACGGGCGGCTTCACTGCGGCGGTCGCGAGGAGGTCCACCGCGGCGTAGCCCACGACGGCGGTCGCGCTGACGGCGAGCACGGCGACGACGGCCGCCGCGATCTTGCCGTAGGTCTGCCAGGCGCCGTGCCGGGGCATCCGGCCGTGTCTCGGGACGGCAGGCTCGACGGGCCCCTCCGGTGCAGACCGACCGCTCATCGCGCCCCTCCCGACTCGCTGATGATAACCGGCGAGACCCCGAACGGGCGGGATGCGGGTCAGGGAAGCGAGTCGAGCACCGCCGCGAGGCCGGCGTGGTCCACGTCCTCGGCGGTCTCGCCGGCGGCCGCGCGCACCTCGGCGGGCGCCTGGCCCATGGCCACCGCGCGACCGGAGGCGCCGGCCCACGAGAACATCTCGATGTCGTTGCGGCCGTCGCCGACGGCGATCACGCGGTCGAGCGGAAGGTCGAGCCAGCCGCGCACGCGCTCGAGCGCGGTCGCCTTGCTCACGCCGTCGGGGGCGATGTCGAGCCACGCGGTCCAGCCGATCGCGTAGCTCACCTGGTGCAGGCCCATCTCCTCGACGATGCGCAGGAACTCCTCGAGCTCGTGGTCGGGCGACACCACGACGACGCGCGTGGCGCGCTGGTCGAGCAGCTCGTCGAAGGACACCTCGTGGGCGTTCTCGAGATTCCAGTCGGTCATGCCCTGCGTGTAGAGGCGGTAGCCGTCGGGCAGCTCGACCATGAACCGCCCGCTCGGGAGGAACGAGCGGATGCGGGCGAGCACCGCGGTGGGGTCGAACGTCTCGACGTGCGCACGCGAGTAGCCGCCGGATGCCGCGTCGTCGCGCCGCATCGTGATGGCGCCGTTCGCGCACACCACGAACTCGGGGCTGAGGCCGAGGCGCTCGAGCACGGGCAGCGTCGTCGCCCATGACCGCCCGGTGGCGAGCGTCACCTCGTGGCCGCGCTCACGCGCGGCGAGGATCGCGTCGGCGACCCGCTCGTCGATCGACTCGTCTTCGTGCAGGATCGTGCCGTCGACGTCGAGCGCGACGAGCCACGGCTCCGCGGCTTCTGCGGGTCGGGGGGCCGGCATGCTCATGCGCGCTTGGGCTCCAGCACCTCGAGGCCGCCGAGGTACCCTCGCAGCGCCTCGGGCACCACCACCGAGCCGTCGGCCTGCTGGTGCGTCTCGAGGATGGCGACGATCCAGCGCGTCGTGGCGAGCGTGCCGTTGAGCGTCGCGACCGGCGCCGTCTTCCCGCTCTCGGTGCGGTGGCGGATGTCGAGGCGGCGGGCCTGGAACGTCGTGCAGTTGGAGGTCGACGTGAGCTCGCGGTAGGCCTGCTGCGTGGGCACCCAGGCCTCGACGTCGAACTTGCGCGCGGCGCTCGAACCGAGGTCGCCGGCCGCCACGTCGATGACGCGATAGGTGAGGCCGAGCGACTGGAGCATGTCCTCCTGCCAGCCGAGCAGCCGCTCGTGCTCGGCCTCGGCGTCGGCCGGGTCGACGTAGCTGAACATCTCGAGCTTGTCGAACTGGTGCACGCGGATGATGCCGCGGGTGTCCTTGCCGTGGCTGCCGGCCTCGCGGCGATAGCAGGTCGACCAGCCCGCGTAGCGGAGCGGGCCGTCGGAGAGGTCGATGATCTCGTCAGAGTGGTATCCGGCGAGCGCGACCTCGCTCGTGCCGACGAGGTAGAGGTCGTCGGCGGGCAGGTGGTAGACCTCCTCGGCGTGCGCGCCGAGGAAGCCGGTGCCCTGCATGATCTCGGGACGCACGAGCGTGGGCGTGATGAGCGGGGTGAACCCGTTGGCGATGGCCCGGTCGAGGCCCATGTTCATGAGGGCCAGCTCGAGCCGTGCGCCGACGCCCTTCAGGAAGTGGAAGCGCGCACCCGAGACCTTCGCGCCGCGCGACATGTCGATCGCGTCGAGGAGCTCGCCGATCTCGACGTGGTCGCGGGGCTCGAAGTCGAACGCGGGGATCTCGCCGACCTCGCGCAGGACGATGAAGTCGTCTTCGCCGCCGGCCGGGACGCCGTCGATGACGACGTTGCCGATGCGCTGCATCGCCGACGTGAACGCGGACTCGGCCTCGCTGGCGCGCTGGTTCGCGTCCTTCACCTTCGCGGCGAGCTCCTGGGCCTGGGCGACGAGCGCGGCCTTCTCCTCCTTGGGCGCCTTCGCGACCTGCTTGCCGAAGGCGTTCTGCTCGGCTCGGAGGGTCTCGAACTCGGAGATGGCCGTGCGGCGCGCGGAATCGGCGACGAGCGCGTCGTCGACGAAGGCGGATGACTCGCCGCGCGACTCCTGCGATCGCTTGATCAGCTCGGGGTTCTCGCGGAGCAGCACGGGGTCGATCACGCGAGCCAGTCTAGCCCCGGGCCACCGACGGCTCCGGGCCCCGGGCGGCACCCCTGAACTGGGCTGGACGGCCGATGAGGGCGTGGGGCATCCGCTCGGCTCGAAGCGATACGGTTGCAGCGTGACCGGGGATGCGCATCACGTGGCGGCCGCCGGCGTCGACGGGGCCGGCGGGCAGCTGCGCGCGGCCGTGATCTTCAACCCGACGAAGAGCGGGATCGACCTGCTGCGCGCGGCCGTGAAATCGGCCGAGGAGCGGCAGCACTACGCGCCGTCGCTGTGGCTCGAGACGACCATCGACGACCCGGGCAAGGGCATGGCCCGCGAGGCGATCGCGGCGGGCGTCGATCTCGTGATCGCGGCGGGCGGCGACGGCACCGTGCGCTCGGTGGCAGCCGCCGTGCGCGGCACCGGCGTGCCGCTCGGGCTGGTGCCGCTCGGCACGGGCAACCTCTTCGCCCGAAACCTCGGCGTCCCCGTCAACGACCACGACGACGCGGTGGTGCTCGCCTTCGCCGGCGTCGACCGTGCCATCGACGTGCTCGTGGCCGACATCACCCGCGCCGACGGCACGAACGAGACGCATGCCTCCCTCGTGATGTCGGGCATCGGCATCGACGCGGCCATGATCTCGAACACCAACCCCGACCTCAAGAAGCGGGTCGGCTGGCTGGCCTACGTCGACGCGGGCCTGCGGGCCATCCCGGCCTCGAAGCCGTTCCGGGTCGTGCACCGCACGGATGCCGGTCGCCTGCACCGCTCGCGGGTGTCGAGCATCCTCGTGGCGAACCTCGGCTACCTTCCGGGCAACATCGAGCTCATCCCCGATGCGGAGCTCGACGACGGCAAGCTCGACGTCGTGGTGCTGCAGCCGCGCAACCTCATGGGGTGGCTGCTCGTGTGGCGGCGCGTCACCTGGGAGAACCGCGTGCTGCGCAGGAGCGCGCTCGGGCGGCAGTTCCTCGACCTCACCGGCGGCAGCCGCCGTCGCGAGATCGTCTACTCGCGCGGGCGGTCGGTCGACATCGAGATCGAGGCGGATGCCGAGGAGTTCGAGATCGACGGCGACGAATTCGGCACCGTGGTCGCCGCGCGCTTCCGCGTGGACCCCGCCGCCCTCATCGTGCGCGTCGAGGACTGACGAGCCCGCGGCGGACGGCTCCGCCCCACGGATCGGCGCGGCGGGTCGAGGTCACGCTAGCGGTCGTCGGACCCGGACGCCCGGCGCCGGTCGTGCTCGGCCTCGATCACGCGGTTCGTCACGGCGCCCACGATGATGAAGCCCAGCAGCGCCACCACGCCCACGAGCGTCGCCGGCTGCGGGATCGCGTTGGCGATCTGGATGATGCGGTACTGCGCGATCGCCGCGTCGCTCGGGTCGGGGTTGAGGAAGATCTCCCCGGTATCCTCCACCACGACGCCGATCGCCCAGATGGTGAGCGCGGCCGCGGCGAGGACGATGACCGCCAGCGCGATCGCCGCGGGGTTCCGCAGGAGCCGCGCGATCACGAGGACCCCGAGTGACGACGGGCCCAGCGGATGCCCGTCCAGACGAACATCGCGACGAGCCCGAGCAGGCCGCCCTGGATGAGCGACGGCGCCACGACCCAGCCGACGTACTGGAGCCAGCGGTCGGACTGGTTCACGCCCGAGAACGGGTTGTCGGCCATCAGGCCCGCCCACCAGAACGCGCCGCCCACGACGATCGCGATGACGGCGACGCCCCATGCGGCGAGGAACCACGGCTCGGCGGGCGACGGCCCGTCGTCGGCCTCCGCGAACTCGGGCGGGAAGAGGACGTCGTCCTCGGGATCCGCGGGCGACGCGGACTCCGCCGGCGCCGGCGCCGGCGCCGGCGTGCGAGCGCGATCGGGCGAGACGGACGCGGCGGGGGCCGGGGTCCACGCGGCGGCGGGTGCCGGGGAGCCGCCCGGCGTCGACCGCTCCACGACGGGCGCCGCGGCATCCGCTTCGGGCTCCGCATCGAGGGGCGGCGCGACCGACGCGTCGGCGTCGCCCTCGTAGCCGCGCTGGAACCTGGGGTCGAACCGCGGATCGATCCCCTGCTGCGGCCGCGTCTCGGTCATGCGCTCCCTCCGAAGGCGATCATCGCCACAGTACCGCGCAACGGGGCCGCCGCGGCCGGTCGGCCGGTCGAGTGGCACGCGAACGTGGGGTCAGCGGCGCGTCAGTCGGGCTCGCCGCTGAGCAGCCCGCGCAGCCAGTCGCGCGCCTCGATGAAGATCTCGTCGTCGTACCTCGAGTGGTACGACACCTCACGGCGATCGGCGCGCGGATAGGAGCCGAGGAAGATGACGTTCGGGCTCGTGCGGCGCAGGCCGAGCAGGGCGTCGGCGACGCGCTCGTCGGCGATGTGGCCGTCGAGGTCGACGACGAACCGGTAGCGGCCGAGGGCGTCGCCGATCGGACGCGACTCGAGCAGCGAGAGGTTCACGCCGCGGGTCGAGAACTGCTCGAGCATCGCGAGCAGTGAGCCGGGCTCGTCGTCGGGCAGCTCGACGATGAGGCTCGTCTTGTCGGCCCCCGTCGGCTCCGCGAGGATTCGCGAGCGCGAGACGAGCACGAACCTGGTGACCGCGTTCGGGTTGTCGCCGATGTCGCGGGCGAGCACCTCGAGGTCGAGGTGCTCGGTGATGCCGGGCGGGGCCACCGCGGCATCCGCCTGGCTGCCCTCGAACAGGGATGCCGCGGCCTGCACGTTGCTCGTCGCCGGGATGTGCCCGTGGTCGGGCAGCTCGCGCTCGAGCCAGCCGCGGGACTGCGCGTAGGCCACGGGGTGGGCGTTCACGATGCGGACGTCGCCGAGCGCGGTGCCCGGCCGGGCCACGAGCACGAAGTTCACGGGCACGAGGTACTCGCCGATGATGCGCAGGCCCGGGACGGTCGCCAGCGCATCCTGGGTGGCGGAGACGCCGCCCTCGACGGAGTTCTCGATCGCGATCATCGCCGCGACCGACCGCCCGCTCGTGACGTCGGCGAGCGCCTCCCCCACGTTGTTGACCGAGCGCCAGTGCTTGCCCGCGGCATCGGGCACCTGCTTCAGCGCGGCCTCGGTGAACGTGCCGGCCGGCCCGAGGTAGGAGTAGGTCTCCTCAGGGGGCGTGTGGGCGGCGTCCGTCATGGACGCAAGCCTATCCAGCGGCCTCGGGGGCACGCGCTACGGTCGAAACCGACGGACATCCGAGGCGAGGAGGTCGCGCATGACGACCATCGGGGAACGCGAGGCCGCGCCGGCGCCCACCCCACGGGCGCTGCCCACGGATGCCGAGCGGCTCGCGGCGCTCAGGCGCATGAAGCGGGTGGCGACGAGCCTCCTGCTCGTGGCCGCGGTCGTGTTCGCGGTGTCGTTCGCGCTGCAGGACGAGGTGCCGTGGCTCGGCTTCGTGCGCGCGGCCGCCGAGGGCGCCATGGTCGGCGCGATCGCGGACTGGTTCGCGGTGACCGCGCTCTTCCGGTATCCGCTCGGGCTGAAGATCCCGCACACGGCGATCATCCCGACGCGCAAGGACGAGATCGGCGCGACGCTCGGCGCGTTCGTCGAGCAGGAGTTCCTGTCGGAGGAGGTCGTCGTCGGCAAGCTGCGCTCGGTCGGGATCGCGCGGCGGCTCGGCGAGTGGCTCGGCGTGCCCGAGAACGCCGATCTCCTCACCTCCGAGGCGTCGGTCGCGGCCCGTGGCGTGCTCACGCTCCTCGGCGACGACGACGTCGAGGACGTCATCGAGCAGCTCGCCCGGAAGCACCTGTTCGAACCCGAGTGGGGGCCGGCGATGGGGCGGCTCGGCGCCCGGCTCGTCGCCGCCGACCAGCAGCGCGCGGCGATCGACGCCGTGCTCGAGAAGGCCGAGGCGTGGCTCTTCTCGCACCCCGAGGCGTTCGGCTCCATGGTGTCCGACCGGCTGCCGAAGTGGATGCCGGGCTTCGTCGACCGTCTCGTCGACGACCGGGCGCATCGGGAGGTGCTGGCGTTCGTGCGCACGGTGCGGGCCGACCCGCGGCATCCGCTTCGCGGCGCCATCGACCGCTGGCTGGCCGAGCTCACCGACGACCTGCAGCACGACCCCGCCATGATCGACCGGGTCGAGCGGCTCAAGGCCGACCTGCTCGACAGCCCGCGCGTGCGCGAGTTCGCGGGCGAGGCGTGGGCGAGCGTGAAGGCGACGCTCGACCAGGCCCTGGCCGATCCCGACAGCGAGCTGCGCAAGGGCTTCCGCGCGGCCGTCATCGAGGTGGGCGCGCGCCTCGCGACCGACGAGGAGCTCGCCGCCAAGGTCGACGAGTGGGTGGCGGATGCCGCGGCCTACGTCGTGCGCAACTACCGTCACGAGATCGCCGGCGTGATCACCGAGACGGTCGAGCGGTGGGATCCGCGCGAGACCACCGAGAAGCTGGAGCTGCAGGTCGGCCGTGACCTGCAGTACATCCGCATCAACGGCACGGTCGTGGGCGCGCTCGCCGGGGTCACGATCTACGCGATCGCGACGGGGGTGCAGTCGCTGGTCTGAGGCGCGAACGGGCGCCCTGGTCGGGGAACGGTCCGGAGAACCGTGCGAGCCCTCGTCGGGTGCGGGAGAATCGGCCCATGGCCACGGCCGACACCGTCGGAGCGCCGCACGTGCACCGGCACGAGCTGCTCGCGGCGCTGTCCCGCGGGATCGACCTGTGCATGGGGCAGCCCATGGGCCACACCCTCGGCCAGACCTTCATCTCCCTGGTCCTCGCCGAGCGCGCGGGACTCGACGCCGACGAGCGGCGCGAGGTGTACCACACCTCGATGCTGTCGTGGGCGGGATGCCACGTCGACTCGCTCGAGCAGGCGCGCTGGTTCGGCGACGACCACCGGGTGAAGGCCGAGATCCGGACGGTCGACCTCGGCGACGAGCGGGCGGAGCAGGAGTTCATCGCCCGGCAGGTCGGTGCGGGCCAGCCCTGGCCGCAGCGGCGGCGCACGATCGCCGCCTTCCCCGTCGAGGGCGTTCGGGACACCGAGGCGATGTTCGAGAACCATCGCCACGCCGCGGCGGCACTCGCCGAGGCGCTCGACGTGCCGGTGCGGCTCTGCACCGGCCTCGACCAGGTGTTCGAGCGCTGGGACGGCGCCGGCGAACCCCGCGGCCTGCGTGGCGCCGAGGCGACCTTCTCGGCGCGGGCGGCGAACCTCGGCGACATCGTGATGGCGATCCACCGTGCCGGCGGGGCGGATGCCGCCGTCGCCGTGGCGCGCGCCCGTCGCGGCACGCAGTTCGACCCCGACCTCGTCGACGCGTTCTGCGACGAGGCCGACGAGATCTTCGGCACCCTCGACGCCGTCGAGGCGTTCGACGCGGCGATGCGGGTGTGCCCGAGCCTCGACGACCTGCTCGACGATGAGGCGCTCGACCGGGCGCTCCTCGTGCTCGCGGACTACGTCGACCTCAAGTCACCGAGCTCGCTCGGCCACCAGTCGGCCACGGCGGCGCTCGTCGGCGCCGCGGCGGACGACGTCGGCCTCGGCGCGACGGAGCGGGTGGACGCGCGTCGGGCCGCGCTGCTGCACGACCTGGGCAGGCTGGGGGTTCCGGCCGCCGTCTGGGAGTCGCAGGGTCCGTTCACGCCGGCGCAGACGCAGCAGATGCGGCTCCACCCCTACCTCACGGAGGCGATCCTCGAGCCCTTCCCGAGCCTGCGCGCGCACGGACGCCTCGCCTGCCTGCATCACGAGCGCCTCGACGGCTCGGGTTATCCGCGCGGGATCTCGGCTCCCGAGATCCCGCCGGCCGCTCGACTGCTGGCGGCCGCGGACCTGTACGCCTCGAAGGCCCAGCCTCGACCGCATCGTCCGGCCATCCCCGCTGCCGAGCTCCCCGAGGTGCTGCGTCGCGAGGTCGGCGAGGGTCGGCTCGACGCCGAGGCCGTCGAAGCGGTCCTCGTCGCCGCGGGGCACCGCCGTCACCGTCGGCGGGAGTGGCCGTCGGGCCTCACCGAACGCGAGGTGGAGGTGCTCGGCCTCGCCGCCCGGGGCCGCTCGACGGCGGAGATCGCCGCCCTCCTGCACGTCTCGCCGAAGACGATCGGCAACCACCTCGAGCACATCTACACGAAGACCGGCGCACGCAACCGGGCGACGCTCTCCGTCTTCGCGATGCGGCACGGCCTGCTCGCCGACGAGCCTCCTTCGAGGGTGCGCGACGGAGATGGGGAGTTCACCCCATGAACCGGCTCGATCGCCGGTCCTAGCCTGAGCGCATCCGCTGCTCCCGTGGCGGGGAATCGAGGCCGATCATGGCACTGCCGGAGGTCGCGCGAGCATCGCTGGTCGGTGAACTGCGCGCACGAGTGCGAGGAGCGGTGATCGACCGGGACCACCCGGAGTACGACGCCGCCAGGATGGTCTGGAACGGCCTGATCGACCGGCATCCCGAGGTCGTGATCCGGTGCGCCGACCTCGACGACGTGGTCGCGTGCGTCGACGTGGCCCGGACCCACCGTCCGGTCGTGTCGATCCGCGGCGGCGGGCACCAGGTCGCCGGCAGCGCCGTCTGCGACGACGGGATGGTGATCGACCTCTCGCGGATGCGGGACGTGATCGTCGATCCGGTCGCGCGCACGGCACGGGTGCAGGGCGGTGCACGATGGGCCGACGTGGATGCCGCGACGCAGTCGTTCGGGCTCGCGACGCCCGGCGGCGAGGTCTCCGAGACCGGCGTCGCCGGGCTCACGCTCGGCGGCGGGCTCGGCCTGCTGCAGCGCACGCACGGCCTGAGCTGCGACAACGTCGTCTCGATGACCGTGGTGACGGCGGACGGCGCGGTGCGCACGGCGAGCGCCGACGAGAACGCCGACCTCTACTGGGCGCTGCGCGGGGCGGGCCGCGGACTCGGCGTCGTCACCGAGTTCACGTTCGCGCTGCATCCGCTCGGTCCCGACGTCGCCGCGGCCGCCTTCGCGTATCCGGCCGAGGACGCCGGGGCCGTCTTCCGCGCCTGGCGGAGGCTGGCCTCGGAGGCGCCGCCCACCATCGCTCCCCAGTTCGCACTGTGGGCGCTCCCGCCGTTCCCGGGCCTGCCCGACGAGATCGTCGGCGTTCCGGTCGTCCTCGCCCTCGGCACGTACATCGGCGAGCCCGCCGACGCCGCGCCGGTGCTGGAACCGTTCGCGCACCTGGGCGCGCCGATCCTCGACCTCAGCGGCACGAGTACCTGGGTCGAGGCGCAGAGCGCATTCGACTTCGCGCTCCCCGACGGTGGCCGCTACTACTGGAAGTCGCACTTCATCGACGAACTGGACGACGAGACCGTCGACCTCGTGGTCGCGCACGCCGCTCGGCGGCCCGACCCCCGCTCGGCGGTGATCGTGCGGACCCTGGGTGGCGCGATCGACCGGGTCGGCGCCGACGAGACGGCCTTCGCGCATCGCGGCACGCGGTTCAACGTGAGCGTGGACGCGATCTGGAGCGAACCCGGCTTGGACGACGGCTCGATCGCGTGGGCGCGAGGGCTCTGGAACGCGCTCGAGCCGGCCTCCCGCGGGATGTACCTGAACTTCGCCGGGCTGGGAGAGGAGGAGGGCGCCGTGGACGGTCTGACCCTCGGCGAGCACGAGGAGCGCGTCCGGCGGATCCGGCGCGCCTACGACCCCGAGGGGGTGTTCGAGGTCGCCGCGGCCCGCCCCTGAGCACCCGACTCGAATCGGATCCGATACGAGGTCCGCGCACGCCGAGCGTGCTCTGGCGAAGACGCCCGCACCTCGGTATGGTCCGATCCATGACCCCGTCCATCGGTGTGGATGGTCCGGCGTCCGACGCGTTGCTCGCGGTCGGACGGTTCTTCACGCGCTGGGACGAGACGCCCGACCATCGCGCGGCGTTCCTGCAGGGAGGCCGCCAGGGCGACGCGTTCTACCGAGATCGCTGGAGCCACGACAAGGTGGTCCGCTCGACCCACGGCGTCAACTGCACGGGTTCGTGCTCGTGGAAGGTGTACGTCAAGGACGGCATCATCACGTGGGAGGCCCAGCAGACCGACTACCCGAGCGTCGGGCCCGACCGTCCCGAGTACGAGCCGCGCGGATGCCCCCGCGGAGCCGCCTTCTCCTGGTACACGTACTCGCCCACGCGGGTTCGGTACCCGTACGTGCGGGGCGTGCTGCTCGAGGCGTACCGGGAGGCGAAGGCGCGACTCGGCGACCCGGTGCTGGCGTTCGGCGAGGTGTCGACGAACCGCGAGACGCGCCGCCGCTACCAGCAGGCGCGCGGCAAGGGCGGACTCGTGCGCGCCACCTGGGCCGAGGCCGTCGAGCTCGTCGCCGCCGGGTACGTGCACACGATCAAGGAGTACGGGCCCGACCGGGTCGCGGGCTTCAGCCCGATCCCCGCGATGTCGATGGTCTCGCACTGCGTCGGCACCCGGTTCACGCAGCTCGTCGGCGGCGTGATGACGTCCTTCTACGACTGGTACGCCGACCTGCCGGTGGCGAGCCCGCAGGTCTTCGGCGACCAGACGGATGTCCCGGAGTCGGGCGACTGGTGGGATGCCACGTACCTCATGATGTGGGGCTCGAACGTGCCGGTCACCCGCACGCCCGACGCGCACTGGATGGCCGAGGTGCGCTACCGCGGCACGAAGGTCGTCACCGTCAGCCCCGACTACGCCGACAACACGAGGTTCGCCGACGAGTGGCTGCCGTGCCAGGCCGGCACCGACGCCGCGCTCGCGATGGCGATGGGGCACGTGCTGCTGAAGGAGCACTACGTCGACCGGCGCGTGCCGTTCTTCGTCGACTACTCGCGGAAGTACACCGACCTCCCGCACCTCGTCACGCTCGTCGAGCACGGCGACGGCGGGCTGGTGCCCGGCAAGTTCCTCACCGCGGCCGACCTCGACGCGGCATCCGCTGCGCCCGAAACTGCGCCCGAGGAGGCGTGGAAGACCGTCGTGCTCGAGGCGGCGACGGGCGAGCCGGTGGTGCCGAACGGCTCCATGGGATTCCGGTACGCCGAGTCGGGCGAGGGTCGGTGGAACCTCGACCTCGAGCTGACCCAGCCCGCGCTCTCGGTGCGCGACGCACGTGTCGCCGCCGAGGACGTCGAGGTGCTGCTCCCCCGGTTCGACGCGCCCGACGGCTCAGGCGGCGTGCTCCGCCGCGGCGTCCCGGCCACACGCGTCGGCGACGCGCTCGTCACGACGGTCTTCGACCTGCTGCTCGCGCAGTACGGCGTCGGGCGCGAGGGCCTGCCCGGCGAGTGGCCGAGCGGCTACGACGATCGGGAGACCCCGTACACGCCCTCCTGGCAGGAGGACATCACGGGCGTGCCGGCCGAGGCCTGCATCCGCATCGCGCGCGAGTTCTCGCAGAACGCGATCGACTCGGGCGGCCGCTCGATGATCATCATGGGTGCGGGCATCTGCCAGTGGTTCCACGGCGACGCCACCTACCGGTCGATCCTCGCCCTGCTGATCCTGACGGGCTCGATGGGGCGCAACGGCGGCGGCTGGGCGCACTACGTCGGGCAGGAGAAGTGCCGGCCGATCACCGGGTGGCTCTCGCTCGCGAACGCGCTCGACTGGTCGCGGCCGCCGCGCACCATGATCGGCACCGCCTACTGGTACCTGCACACCGACCAGTGGCGCTTCGACGGCTACTCGGCCGACGCGCTCGCCTCCCCGCTCGCCGAGGGACACCTCGCCGGCATGCACACCGCAGACACGATCGCGCAGTCGGCCCGGCTCGGTTGGATGCCGTTCTACCCGCAGTTCGACCGCAACCCACTCGACGTCGCCGACCAGGCGGCGGCGGCCGTCGCCGCCGGCGCGGCATCCGACCCAGCGTCGTACGTGGCCGGGGCCCTGGCCGACGGGTCGCTGCGCACCGCCATCTCCGACGTGGACGCCCCCGAGAACTGGCCGCGCCTGCTCACGCTGTGGCGGTCGAACCTCATGGGCTCGTCGGCGAAGGGCAACGAGTACTTCCTGAAGCACCTGCTCGGCACGCACAGCAACGTCATGGCATCGGACGAGGCGGCCATGCTGCCGCGCGAGATCGCGTGGCGCGACGAGATCCCCGAGGGCAAGCTCGACCTGCTCGTGTCGGCCGACTTCCGGATGACGTCCACCACGCTGCTGTCGGACGTGGTCTTCCCCGCGGCGACCTGGTACGAGAAGCACGACCTCTCGTCGACCGACATGCACCCGTTCGTGCACGCCTTCACCCCGGCGATCGACCCGCCGTGGGAGGCGAAGAGCGACTTCGACCTGTTCCACGCGATCGCGCGCGAGCTCTCGCGGATGGCCGAGACCCACCTCGGGACGCGCAAGGACCTCGTCTCCGTCCCGATGCAGCACGACACGGCCGGCGAGACCGCGCAGCCCGGCGGGATCGTGCGCGACTGGGCCCGCGGCGACGTCGCGCCGCTGCCCGGCAGGACGATGCCGGTGTTCGCCGTCGTCGAGCGCGACTACACCGCGATCGCCGACAAGCTCGCGACCGTGGGGCCGCTCGCCGAGAAGCTCGGCTTCACGATCAAGAACGTCACCTACGACGTGTCGCACGAGGTGGACCGGCTGGCGAAGGCGCACGGCGTGCTGCCCGACGGCCCGGCCGCGGGGCGCCCCGCGATCGACACCGACGTACGGCTGGCCGAGGCGATCCTCTCGTTCTCGGGCACGACGAACGGCGAGCTCGCGGTGCAGGGCTTCCGCACCCTCGAGAAACGGGTCGGCAAGCCGCTCGCCGACCTCGCCGAGGGATCGGAGGAGAAGCGGATCACGTTCGCGATGACGCAGGCCGCGCCCGTGCCGGTGATCACCTCGCCCGAATGGTCGGGCTCCGAGACCGGCGGCCGCCGGTACGCGCCGTTCACCGTGAACATCGAGCGGCTGAAGCCGTTCCACACGCTCACGGGCCGCATGCACTTCTACCTCGACCACGACTGGATGCGCGACGTCGGCGAGGCGATGCCGATCTACCGGCCGCCGCTCGACCTGCACCGACTGCTCGGCGAGCCGAAGCTGGGTTCCGACGGCGGGCAGCAGGTGGTCGTGCGCTACCTCACCCCGCACTCGAAGTGGTCGATCCACTCGGAGTACCAGGACAACCTCTTCATGCTCTCGCTCTCGCGCGGCGGGCCGACGGTGTGGATGAGCCCCGCGGATGCCGCGGCGATCGGCGCCGCCGACAACGACTGGGTCGAGTGCGTCAACTCCAACGGCGTGCTCGTCGCCCGCGCGATCGTCTCGCACCGGATGCCGGAGGGCGTCGTCTACGTGCACCACGCGCAGGAGCGCACGATCGACGTGCCCAAGTCCGAGGCGACCGGCCGGCGGGGCGGCATCCACAACTCGGTGACCCGGCTGCTCGTGAAGCCGACGCACCTCATCGGCGGGTACGCGCAGCTCTCGTACACGTTCAACTACCTCGGCCCGACGGGGAACCAGCGCGACGCGGTGGCGACCATCCGGCGCCGCAGCCAAGAAGTGACGTACTAGGGAGGTGACCTGCTGATGGATGCAGTTCGTGAGCGCAGTATGGCCCCTCGTGGGAAGCGCCGGGGGTGGCACTGATGCGCGTGATGGCCCAGATGGGCATGGTGATGAACCTCGACAAGTGCATCGGATGCCACACCTGTTCGGTCACGTGCAAGCAGGCGTGGACCAACCGGGCCGGCACCGAGTACGTGTGGTTCAACAACGTCGAGACCCGGCCCGGACAGGGCTACCCCCGCCGCTACGAGGACCAGGAGCAGTGGCGCGGCGGCTGGGCGCTGAACGGTCGCGGCCGCCTGAAGCTGCGCACGGGCAGCCGGCTGAAGCGCCTGCTCACGATCTTCTCGTCGCCCGTGCAGCCCAAGCTCGAGGACTACTACGAGCCGTGGACGTACGACTACCAGACCCTGATCGACGCGCCGCTCGGCGACGACTTCCCGGTCGCGCGGCCGAAGTCGCTCATCACCGGCGAGGACACGAAGATCACGTGGTCGGCGAACTGGGACGACGACCTGGGCGGGGCGAGCGAGCTGGGGCACCTCGACCCGATCGTCGAGAAGGTCCGTCGCGAGAGCGAGGACGCGATCAGGTTCCAGTTCGAGCAGACGTTCATGTTCTACCTGCCGCGCATCTGCGAGCACTGCCTCAACCCCTCGTGCGTGGCGTCGTGCCCGTCGGGCGCGATCTACAAGCGCGAGGAGGACGGCATCGTCCTCGTCGACCAGGACCGCTGCCGCGGCTGGCGGCAGTGCATCACCGGATGCCCCTACAAGAAGATCTACTTCAACCACAAGACCGGCAAGGCCGAGAAGTGCACCCTCTGCTACCCCCGTCTCGAGGTCGGCATCCCGACGGTGTGCTCGGAGACGTGCGTCGGACGGCTCCGTTACCTGGGCCTGTTCCTCTACGACGCCGACCGGGTCACCGAGGCCGCCTCGACGCCCGACGAGAAGGACCTCTACGAGGCGCAGCTCGACCTCATGCTCGACCCCGACGACCCCGAGGTCATCGCCGTGGCGCGTGAGCAGGGCATCGCCGACGACTGGATGGACGCGGCCCGCCGCTCCCCCGTCTACGCGCTCGCGAAGAAGTACCGGGTCGCGCTGCCGCTGCACCCCGAGTACCGCACGATGCCGATGGTCTGGTACATCCCTCCGCTGTCGCCCATCGTCGACCTGCTGCGCGACCAGGGCCACGACGCCGAGTCGGCCGGCACGCTGTTCGGGGCGATCGAGGCGCTGCGGATCCCAGTCGAGTACCTCGCGGAGCTCTTCACCGCGGGCGACACCGACCTCGTCACGGGGGTGCTGCGCAAGCTCGCCGCGATGCGGGCGTACCTGCGCGACATCACGCTCGACCGCGAGCGCGACGAGTCGATCGCGGCGGCGGTCGGCACGACCGGGTCGATGCTGTACGAGCTGTACCGGCTGCTCGCGATCGCGAAGTACGAGGAGCGCTACGTCATCCCGACCGCGCACTACGAGCAGGCGCACGAGCTCGAGGAGCTGGGCTGCTCGCTCGACTTCGACGGCGGCCCATACGAGGTCGCGGGATCCGGCCCGTTCGGCGAGGCGAGCGGCCGACCCGCGCCGGTCGCGGTCGAGACGTTCCTCGCGCTGCGCGACCGGCAGACCTCGGGCGGCACCGCGGGCGACGAGACACTGCGGGGCCGGGTCAACCTGCTGAACTGGGACGGCAACGGCACGCCGGCGGGGCTGTTCCCCGACCGCGACGCGGGCGGCGGCGCGGCATCCGGCGGCGCGGGGCCCGGCCCGGCGGCGGGCCCGGGCGACTCGCCGCCCGACGACCGGGGCGGGGGTGCGCGATGAACCGCCGGATCGTGTACCAGGCGGCATCCGTGTGCCTGAGCTACCCCGACGAGACGGTGCTCGGGCTCGCCGCGGTCGTGCGCCGCGCGCTCGGCGAGGCGGCTCGGCCGGCGGCCGCGTCGTTCGCCCCGCTGCTCGACTGGTGGGCGACGACGCCCCCGGCGGAGGTGCGCCGCATCTACGTCGACACGTTCGACATGTCGAAGCGCCACGCGCTCTACCTCTCGTACTGGACCGACGGCGACACCCGCCGCCGCGGCATGGCGCTCGGCGAGTTCAAGCGCCGCTACCGCGAGGCCGGCGGCGAGCTCGGCGACACGGGCGAGCTGCCCGACTACCTGCCGCTCGTGCTCGAGTTCGCACAGCATCGCCCCGACGCCGGCGCCGAGCTCATGCAGGAGTACCGGGCGAGTCTCGAGCTCATCCGCCTCGCCCTCGCCGAGCGGGATTCGCCATACGCCGGCGTGGTCGCAGCGGTCTGCGCGACGCTGCCCGGGCGGTCGCCCGAGGACCGGCAGCAGGCGATGGCCATGGCGGCGGCCGGTCCGCCGACCGAGTCGGTCGGGCTCGAGCCGCACGACCCGCGGCTGCTGCCCCTCGAGCCGATCGGCGGCGCGACATGAGCGTGCTGCTCTGGGGAATCCTGCCCTACGTCATGGTCGCGGTGCTCGTCGGCGGACTCATCTGGCGCTATCGCTACGACCAGTTCGGCTGGACCACGCGGTCATCGCAGCTCTACGAGTCGCGGCTGCTGCGGATCGGGTCGCCGCTGTTCCACTTCGGCATCCTCGTCGTGGTGATCGGGCATGTGGTCGGCCTGCTCATCCCCAAGGCGTGGACCGAGGCGGTCGGCGTCTCTGAGGACCTCTACCACGTGATGGCGCTCGGCCTCGGAACGATCGCCGGGTTCGCGACGCTCGTCGGCGTCGGCATCCTGATCTACCGCCGGCGCACCACGGGGCCCGTGTTCATGGCGACGACGAAGAACGACAAGACGATGTACGTCGTGCTCGTCGCGGCCATCGTCGCGGGCCTCGCGACCACGGTCATCAGCGTGTTCGGGCCGCACGAGGAGGTCACGTACCGCGACACCGTGTCGCCCTGGTTCCGGTCGTTGTTCGTGTTCCAGCCCGACATCCAGGCGATGTCGGAGGCGTCGCTCGCGTTCCAGGTCCACACGCTCATCGGCATGGCGCTGTTCATCATCTGGCCGTTCACCCGGCTCGTGCACGCGTTCACGGCCCCCGTGCACTACCTGTTCCGCCCGTACATCGTGTACCGGTCGCGCGACGGGCGCCCGAGCACGGCCGGCGGCATCCGGCGCGGCTGGGCCCCGGTCGGCACACCCGACCGCGACGCCGACCGCGGTGGCCGTGCGACCACGCGCGCCACCGGCCGCACGACCACCCGCACTCCGAAGGACCGCGCAGGAAGGGGCACCAGATGACCGAGCCGGCCGCCGCGCCCGCGACGACCGCCGAGCTGCCCGGCCGCGGGCTCAACCTCGGCCTCGCGCTGCTCGCGTTCGCGATCACGTTCTGGGCGTGGAACATCATCGCGCCGCTGGCCGTGCAGTACGCCGACGACCTCGACCTCGACCCCACCCAGACGTCGCTGCTCATCGCGACGCCGGTGCTCGTCGGGTCGATCGGGCGAATCTTCACCGGCGCGCTCACCGACCGGTTCGGCGGCCGGATCATGTTCACGATCCTCACCGGGGTCTCGGCGGTGCCCGTGCTGCTGGTGATGTTCGCCGGCGAGATCGGCTCGTATCCCCTGCTGCTCGCCTTCGGGTTCGTGCTCGGCATCGCGGGCACGACGTTCGCCGTCGGCATCCCCTTCGTGAACGCGTGGTACGAGCCGTCGCGGCGCGGCTTCGCGACCGGCCTGTTCGGCGCCGGCATGGGCGGCACGGCGCTGTCGTCGTTCTTCACGCCGCGGATGGTGGCCTCGTTCGGGTACGTGGCCACGCACGTGATCCTCGCGATCGCGCTCGTCATCGTGGCGATCGTCGTGTGGATGCTCATGCGCGACTCGCCACGGTGGGCGCCGAACCGCGACCGGGTCGTGCCGAAGCTCGCGGCCGCGGGCCGGCTGGCCGTGACCTGGCAGATGGCGTTCCTCTACGCGGTCACGTTCGGCGGCTTCGTGGCGTTCTCGACCTACCTGCCGACGTACCTCAAGGAGGTCTACGGCTTCGGACTCGCCGATGCCGGTGCCCGCACCGCCGGGTTCGCGATCGCGGCCGTCGTCGCCCGCCCGGTCGGCGGCTGGCTGTCCGACAAGATCGGCCCGGCGAGGGTCCTCATGATCTCGCTCGCGGGCGCGGCCGTGATGGCGATCATCATCTCGCTGAAGCCGCCGCCCGAGCTGCTCGCGGGCACGACGTTCGTGGTCATGGCCGTGTTCCTCGGCCTCGGCACGGGTGCGGTGTTCACGTGGGTCGCCCAGCGCGCACCCGCGGAGCGCGTCGGCACGGTCACCGGCATCGTCGGCGCGGCCGGCGGCCTCGGCGGGTTCTTCCCGCCGCTCGTCATGGGCGCGACCTACGACGCGGCCACGCACACCTACACGATCGGCCTGCTGCTGCTGTGCGCGACGGCGCTCGTCGCGCTCGTGTTCACGGTGTTCCTCGCGCGGCGCGATCGGTCGCGCGCGGCCTGAGCGGGTCCACTACCACGGGGGCGCGATCGGACGGCAGCCCGTCCCGAGGGGGTGTCGCCCGCCGGGCATGCGCGGCAGACTGTGAGGATGCACGAGCGAGCGGGAACCCCGGCGACCGAATCCGATCTCATCGACGTCGAGGCTCTCGTCAGGGCCTACTACGACCTCGAGCCCGACGTCTCGATCCCCGAGCAACGCGTCGTGTTCGGCACGTCGGGCCACCGCGGCTCGTCGTTCAACCGCAGCTTCAACGAGCGGCACATCCTCGCGATCACGCAGGCGATCGTCGAGTACCGCACCGCGCAGGGCGTCACCGGGCCGCTGTTCATCGGCGCCGACACGCATGCACTGAGCGCCCCCGCGCAGACCACGGCGCTCGACGTGCTCGTGGCCAACAACGTGCGGGTGCTCACCGACCAGTACGACGACTACGTGCCGACGCCGGCGCTCTCGCACGCCATCCTCACGTGGAACAACGACCCGGCGAAGCGCGCCGAGGGCGAGGCCGACGGCATCGTGATCACGCCGTCGCACAACCCGCCCCAAGACGGCGGCTTCAAGTACAACCCGCCGCACGGCGGCCCGGCCGACTCCGACGCCACGAGCTGGATCGCGAACCGCGCGAACGAGCTCCTCGCCGACGACTGCCGCGAGGTGAACCAGGCCGAGCCGAGCGCCGTCGAGATGTTCGACTTCCGCTCGAACTACGTCGACGACCTCGGCAGCATCATCGACTTCGACGCCATCCGCGAGTCGGGCATCCGCATCGGCGCCGACCCGCTGGGCGGGGCATCCGTGCACTACTGGGCCGCGATCCGCGACACGTACGGCATCGACCTCACGGTCGTCAACGAGCGCGTCGATCCGGCCTGGTCGTTCATGACGCTCGACTGGGACGGCAAGATCCGCATGGACCCGTCGAGCCCGTCGGCCATGGCCTCGGTGCTCGCGAACGCCGAGGGCTACGACATCCTCACGGGCAACGACGCCGACGCCGACCGGCACGGCATCGTCACGCCCGACGACGGCCTCATGAACCCCAACCACTACCTCGCCGTCGCGATCGAGTACCTCTACACCCATCGCCCAGAGTGGCGGTCGGATGCCGCGATCGGCAAGACCCTCGTGTCGAGCTCGATGATCGACCGCGTCGCCGAGTCGCTCGGCCGCCGCCTCTGGGAGGTGCCGGTCGGCTTCAAGTGGTTCGTCCCGGGCCTGATCGACGGATCCGTCGCGTTCGGCGGCGAGGAGAGCGCGGGCGCCTCGTTCCTCCGCAAGGACGGCACCGTCTGGACGACCGACAAGGACGGCATCCTGCTGTGCCTGCTCGCGTCCGAGATCCGCGCGGTCACGGGCAAGTCGCCGTCGCAGCTCTACGCAGAGCTCGTCGAGCGGTTCGGCGATCCGGCGTACCAGCGCACTGATGCCGCGGCCACCCCCGCGCAGAAGGCCGCGCTCGGCAGGCTCGACGGCGACGCGATCGCGGCGACCGAGCTGGCCGGCGAGCCCATCACCGCGAAGCTCTCGCACGCGCCCGGCAACGACGCGGCGATCGGCGGCGTGAAGGTGCAGACCGCCGACGCGTGGTTCGCGGCGCGGCCGAGCGGCACCGAGGACGTCTACAAGATCTACGCCGAGTCGTTCAAGGGACCCGAGCACCTCGCGGTCGTGCAGGAGGAGGCCAAGCGCGTGGTCGACGCGGCCCTCGGCTGACCGCCTCGATCCGCAACGATTCCCCACCCCGATCCGGGTGCGACGATGCACGCGACCGACCTCCAGAGGAGTCCCATGGAAGCCTGGCCCGGCACCGCCTATCCGCTCGGCGCGACCTTCGACGGCAGCGGCACGAACTTCGCGATCTTCAGCGAGACCGCCGACCGCGTCGAGCTCTGCCTGTTCGACGCCGACGGCACCGAGACCCGCGTCGAGCTGCAGGACGTCGATGCGTTCGTCTGGCACGCCTACCTACCGCAGGTGCAACCCGGGCAGCGCTACGGCTACCGCGTGCACGGACCGCACGACCCCGAGCAGGGACTGCGCACGAACCCGAACAAGGTGCTGCTCGACCCGTACGCGAAGGCGGTCGCCGGCCGGTTCGACTGGGACCAGTCGCTCTTCGGCTACGACTTCGGCGACCCCGACTCGCGCAACGACGACGACTCCGCGGAGCACGTTGCGCATGCGGTGGTGATCAACCCGTTCTTCGACTGGGCGGGCGACCGCCGTCCCAACACGCCGTACTCGCAGACGATCATCTACGAGGCGCACGTGAAGGGCCTCACCGAGCTGCACCCCGACGTGCCCGAGGAGCAGCGTGGCACGTACGCCGGCGTGGCGCATCCGGCCGTCATCGAGCATCTCCTGAAGCTCGGGATCACCGCCATCGAGCTCATGCCGGTGCACCAGTTCGTGCACGACGCGGTGCTGCTCGACAAGGGGCTGCGCAACTACTGGGGTTACAACACCATCGGCTACTTCGCGCCGCACAACGAGTACGCGTCCACGGGCGAGCTCGGCCAGCAGGCGCAGGAGTTCAAGAGCATGGTGCGCACGCTGCACGAGGCGGGCATCGAGGTCATCCTCGACGTCGTCTACAACCACACGGCCGAGGGCAACCACCTCGGCCCGACGATCTCGTTCCGCGGCATCGACAACCCCGCGTACTACCGCCTCGAGGACGACGACAAGCGCTACTACACCGACTACACGGGCACGGGGAACTCGCTCAACGTGCGGCATCCGCACGCCCTGCAGCTCATCATGGACAGCCTGCGCTACTGGGTGCTCGAGATGCGGGTCGACGGCTTCCGCTTCGACCTCGCGGCGACGCTCGCGCGCGAGTTCTACGACGTCGACCGCCTGTCGAGCTTCTTCGAGCTCGTGCAGCAGGATCCGGTCGTCTCGCAGGTGAAGCTCATCGCCGAGCCGTGGGACGTCGGGCCCGGCGGCTACCAGGTGGGCAACTTCCCGCCGCAGTGGACCGAGTGGAACGGCCAGTACCGCGACACCGTGCGCGACTTCTGGCGCGGCGAGCCCTCGACCCTCGGCGAGTTCGCCTCGCGCATCACGGGCTCGGCCGACCTCTACGAGAACAGCGGCCGCCGGCCCGTCGCGTCGATCAACTTCGTGACCGCGCACGACGGATTCACGCTGCGCGACCTGGTGTCGTACGACGAGAAGCACAACGACGCGAACGGCGAGGACAACCGCGACGGGGAGTCGCACAACCGCTCGTGGAACGGCGGCGTCGAGGGCGAGACCGACGACCCCGAGGTGCTCGCGCTGCGTGCCCGGCAGCAGCGGAACTTCATCGCCACGATGCTGCTCTCGCAGGGCGTGCCGATGCTGCTGCACGGCGACGAGCTCGGCCGCACGCAGCTCGGCAACAACAACACCTACGCGCAGGACAGCGAGCTGACCTGGATCCACTGGGACGAGGCCGACCACCCGCTCATCGAGTTCACCGCCGCGGTCGCCCGACTGCGGAAGGACCATCCGACGTTCCGACGGAGCCGGTTCTTCGATGGCCGTCCGGTCGAGAGCGACGAAGGCGGCGAGGGCGCCCCGCTCCCCGACATCGTGTGGCTGCGCCCCTCGGGCACGCAGATGCGGGCGAAGGACTGGGATGCCCCGCTCGGGCGTTCCGTCGGCGTCTACCTGAACGGCGGCGGCATCCGCCAGCGGGATGCGCGGGGCGAGCCGATCACCGACGTGGACTTCCTGCTCTTCTACAACGCGGCACCCGACCCCGTCGACTTCACGGTGCCGCTGCGCACCCACCAGCAGTGGGACGTGGTGATCGACACCGCGGGTCGCGCCGCCGACGCGGAGGCGAGGGGCGCCGGCGCGGTATTCACGCTCGAGGGCCGGTCGATGCTCGTGCTGCGCGCGCACAGCGAGCCCGAGGCCGAGCCCGACCACTCGGTCGCCGCGTCGCTCTCGGTGCGCACGCAGCAGGCCGGCCACTCCCCCGCGCCGCCCATCAACGGATCGACCGTGACCAAGCCGTCGAAGGGATAGCGGATGCCTCGGACGCCCGTCTCGACCTACCGCCTGCAGGTGCGCCCGTCGTTCGACCTCGACGCCGTCGCCGGCATCGTCGACTACCTCCACGACCTCGGCGCCGACTGGCTGTACCTCTCGCCGCTGCTGGAGTCCGAGGCCGGGTCCGACCACGGCTACGACGTGGTCGACCACTCCCGCGTCGACGCCGCGCGCGGCGGCCCCGAAGCGCTCGAGCGCGCGTCGGCCGCCGCCCACGAGCACGGCATGGGCGTGCTCGCCGACCTCGTGCCGAACCACGTCGGCGTCGCGACGCCCGCGGCGATGGCGTGGTGGTGGGACGTGCTCGCGAACGGCCGCGGGTCGCGGTACGCGCAGGCGTTCGACATCGACTGGGACTTCGGGGGCGGGCGACTGCGGATCCCGGTGCTCGGCGGCGCCGGCGACGTCGACGCGCTGCGCCTCGTGGCGGTGCCCGATGGCGACGGCTTCGAACTGCGCTACTGGGACCACCGGTTCCCCGTGGCATCCGGCACCGCAGAACCCGGCGACGACCCGGTGGCCGTGCACGATCGCCAGCACTACGAGCTCGTCGACTGGCGGCGCGCCGACTTCGACCTGAACTACCGGCGCTTCTTCGCCGTGAACACGCTCGCGGCGATCCGCGTCGAGGTGCCGTGGGTCTTCGACGAGAGCCACGTCGAGGTGCTGCGCTTGCTTGATGCCGGGCTCGTCGACGGCCTGCGCGTCGATCACCCCGACGGGCTGCTCGATCCGGGCGCCTACCTCGAGCGGCTCGCCGAGCGCACCTCGGGCGCGTACGTGCTCGTCGAGAAGATCCTCGAGGGGCCCGAGCGGATCCCGCCGGGCTGGCCGACCGACGGCACGACCGGGTACGACGCGCTCGCCGACGTCGACCGCGTGCTCGTCGATCCCGCGGGCGAGGCGCCGCTCACCGAGCTCGACACGCGACTGCGCGGCGGGGATCCCGTCGACTGGGCCGTCATGATCCACGGCACGAAGCGCGCGATCGCCGACGGGATCCTGCGGTCGGAGGTGCTGCGGCTCGACCGCACGCTCATCGACGCCACGCTCGCTGCCCCCGTCGCCACGCGCGCTGAGCCCGTCGAAGCGCTCGCTGAGCCCGTCGAAGCGCTCGCTGAGCCCGTCGAAGCGCTCGCTGAGCCCGTCGAAGCGAGCGCCGCACGCGGCGTTGCGATGCCCGCGCCGGTCCCTTCGACGAGCTCGGGGACCGAAATCGCCGACGCGGTCGCCGAGCTGCTCGCGTGGTTCCCCGTGTACCGCTCGTACCTGCCGTTCGGCGTCGAGCACCTGCACGAGGCCGCCGAGCGCACCGTGCGGCACCGGCCCGAGCTCGGCCCGGTCGTGGAGCGCCTGCTGCCGATCCTGTCGGATCCGGGGCATCCGGCCGCCCTGCGATTCCAGCAGACGAGCGGCATGGTCATGGCCAAGGGCGTCGAGGACACGGCGTTCTACCGGTACACCCGGCTCACGAGCCTCACCGAGGTGGGCGGCGACCCGGCCGAGTTCGCGACCGACCTCGACGAGTTCCACGCCCGGGCGCGCGATCGGCACGAGCGGATGCCGCGGTCGATGACCACGCTGTCGACCCACGACACCAAGCGCGGCGAGGACGTGCGGGCCCGGATCGACGTGATCGCCGAGCTTCCCGGCGAGTGGACCGCGATCCTCGACGAGCTGCGCGAGCTGGCGCCCCTCGGCGACGGACCCCTCGAGCACCTGCTCTGGCAGGCGATCGTGGGCGCGTGGCCCGCGAGCCGCGAGCGACTGCACGCCTACGCCGAGAAGGCCGCACGCGAGGCCGGGAACTCCACCACGTGGTACGAGCCCGACGCCGCGTTCGAGGCGCGCATGCACGCGCTCGTGGACGCCGTGTTCGACGACGAGCGCGTGGCGAACCTCGTCGGGCGGGCCGTCGAGCTCCTCGAGCGGCCGGGCTGGTCGAACTCGCTGTCGGCGAAGCTCATCCAGCTGACCGCGCCAGGCGTGCCCGACGTCTACCAGGGCAGCGAGCTCTGGGAGCAGTCGCTCGTCGACCCCGACAACCGCCGGCCGGTGGACTTCGACCTGCGCCGGCGCATCCTCGCGATGCTCGACGCCGGAGCCCTCCCCCAGGTCGGCGCGGGCGGCGCGGCGAAGCTCCTCGTCACGAACCGTGCCCTTCGCCTGCGCCGCGACCGGCCCGACCTGTTCGGCGACTACACGCCGCTCGCGGCATCCGGACCGGCGGCGGAGCACCTCGTGGCGTTCGACCGCGGCGGCGCGATCACGCTCGCGACCCGGCTGCCGGTGGGCCTCGCCGCCCGCGGCGGCTGGGGCGACACCGTGGTCGACCTCGGCAGCGCGCCCTTCGTCGACGTGATCACGCGGCGACGGCACGCCGGCGGCGAGCTACGGCTCGCCGAGCTGCTCGATCGCTATCCGGTGGCGCTGCTCGCCGACGAAGGAGGCACCGCATGAGCGCGTCCGACGCGAACGGCCCGACCGAGTTCCGCGTGTGGGCGCCCCGGGCCGAGCGGATGACGCTGCAGCTCGACGGGGCGCGGCATCCGATGACCGCGGAGCCCGACGGCTGGTGGAGCGCCACCGCGTCGGGCCGTGACTACGGCTACCTCATCGACGACGCCGAGACGCCGCGCGCCGACCCGCGGTCGCGGTGGCAGCCCGACGGGGTGCACGCGCTCTCCCGGGTGTTCGATTCCGGCGCCCACGAATGGCACGACCAGGCGTGGACCGGGCGCCGGCTCGCCGGCGGCGTGGTCTACGAGCTCCACATCGGCACGTTCACGCCCGAGGGCACCCTCGACGCCGCGATCGGGAGGCTCGACCACCTCGTCGACCTCGGGGTCGACTTCGTCGAGGTGCTGCCGGTCAACGCGTTCAACGGCGAGTGGAACTGGGGCTACGACGGCGTGCTCTGGTACGCGGTGCAGGCGTCGTACGGCGGACCGGCGGCCTACCAGCGCTTCGTCGACGCCTGCCACGCACGCGGGCTCGCGGTGATCCAGGACGTGGTCTACAACCACCTCGGCCCGAGCGGCAACTACCTGCCCGAGTTCGGCCCCTACCTGCACGAGGGGCGCGCGAACACGTGGGGCGCGTCGCTCAACCTCGACGGCCCCGACTCCGATCACGTGCGCGAGCACATCATCGGGAACGCGCTGATGTGGCTCGACGAGTACCATGTCGACGGGTTGCGGCTCGACGCCGTGCACGCGCTCGTCGACCACCGTGCCGTGCACCTGCTCGAGGAACTCGCGGAGCGGGTCGACGCGCTCTCGGCGCACGTGCGCCGGCCGCTGACCCTCATCGCCGAGAGCGACCTCAACGATCCGCGCATGATCCGGCCGCGCGAGGCGCACGGCAACGGGATCACGGCGCAGTGGAGCGACGACTTCCACCACGCCGTGCACGTGGCCGTCTCGGGCGAGACGGTCGGCTACTACGAGGACTTCGCGCCGCTCGCAGCGCTGCGCGAGGTGTTCGAGCGCGGGTTCTTCCACGCGCGGACGATGTCGACGTTCCGGGGGCGCGTGCACGGGCGGGGCATCGACGAGGAGCGCACGCCCGCGTGGCGGCTCGTGGTGTTCGACCAGGACCACGACCAGGTCGGCAACCGGGCCGCGGGCGATCGGCTCGCGGCATCCGTCGACGACGGCGGGCTCGCGATCGCGGCAGCGCTCACGCTGCTCTCGCCGTTCACGCCGATGCTGTTCATGGGCGAGGAGTGGGCGGCATCGACGCCGTGGCAGTTCTTCACGTCGCACCCCGAGCCCGAGCTCGGCCGGGCGACCGCCGAGGGACGCATCGCGGAGTTCGAGCGCATGGGCTGGGACCCTGCGGTCGTGCCCGACCCGCAGGACCCTGAGACGTTCCGGCGCTCGAAGCTCGACTGGGCCGAGCCGTATCCCGACGCGGTCGACCCCGAACTGCCCGAGTCAGGGGATTTCGGATTCGTGGCCGGACCGCGCATCCCCGAATCCCGGCATACGCGGATGCTGCGCTGGTATCGGTCCCTCATCGCGCTGCGTCGCTCGCGACCCGAGCTCACCGACCCCAGGATGACGCTGACCCGCGTCGAGATCGACGAGGACGCCCGGACCGTGCTCGTGCACCGCGGCGCCGTCGTCATCGCGGTGAACCTCGGACCGGCCGGTGCGGCGACGACACTCGCCGGACGCGTGCTGCTGCACTCGGGCGTGCTCGCCGGGGATCCCGTTCCAGAGGCAGCCGACGCGCGCGTGCTGCCCGCGCGGTCGGTCGTCGTGGTGGAAACCGTCGAGACCGGTTCCCGCATCGAGGAGTAGCTCACCGCGCCGACGCTCCTCGAGACCCCGCTGGCCCGAATGCAGGAACTCCTGCCGGGCCGTCGGCGTGTCGACGACCGCGCGGCGGCGTGTCGCCGCGTTCTTCCTGGATTCGTGACGACAGGCGGAGAAACCGCCGTGGCCGGTTACCGGATCGAGAAGTAGCTCACCGAGCCGCCGCCCGTGGCGAGGGCGGTGTCGACGTCCCAGAAGTCGGCGTCCTTCGTGTGGCCGCCGACCCAGACCTTCGTGCCGGCGTCGGAGTGCTCGACGCGGGTCACGACGGCGGTGTGGTCGCGGTCGCCCGAGCCATCCCAGTCGAACTGGGCGATGTCGCCCACCTTGACCTGCGAGCGCTGCGAGTCGTCGAGCTCGATCGCGCGGTCGGTGCGGGTGCGGAGGTAATCGCGCAGGGCGGTGGAGCTGGCCCAGCTCGGCGACATCGCGCCGGTGCCGCCGTCGAGGTACCAGCCGCCGTCCATCGCCCAGCCGCGCGCGATGAGGGACTGGCTGGCGAAGTTCGCGCAGTCGTAACCGTCGATCACCGGGTACTGGGCCGAGTTGTAACTGCTCCAATAGGTGAGCACGTAGGCGACCTGCGCGTCGATGCCGGGATCGCTCGTGTAGGTGAGGGTCAGCGTCCTGGGCGTGGTGGGCACCGCAGCCTCGGGCCGGCCGGTGAGCTCGCCCTCGAGCGGCTGCACCACCGACGTGCCGGCAGCGACCACGGCGGTCGGCATCTCGACGTCGATCGGCTGGCCCGCGGCATCCGCGAAGTGCACCTCGGCGATCGAGCCCGTCGCGGTGTCGGCGACGGCCGGCACCGCGAAGGTGACCTGACCCTCGTCGGCCGACACGATCGTCGCGGCGGCGTCGCCGACGCTGACGGCGGCGACCTGGTCGAGCTCCTCGCCCGTGACCGTCACCTGGGTGCCGCCGGTGAACGGCGCCGACGTGACCGAGAGCTCGCCCGTCACGGCCGGACCCTCGTCGACCTCGGAGGCAGGCTCGGCGGCGATCGTGTCGGTCGGGGTCGCACGGTCGACCGCATTCGCCGAGACCACGGTGCCGACCGAGGTGCCGTCGTTCGCGGCCGCCGCGACGGCGCCGAGCGCGGTCACGCCCATGATCGCCGAGGCGCAGCCGAGGGCGACGGTCCGGCGGAACGCGGCGCCCGGCGCTCGGCGGTTGCGCACGCGCTCGGCGCGGTGCCGCGGGCCCTTCGGGCGCGGCTGGGGGGTCGCCGTCGGCTCGGGCTCATCGGACGCCTCGGGCTCGAGCGCCGTCGTCGGCTCGGTCGCGTCCGACTCGGAGGCGTCGAGGGCGGCGAACACCGCACCAGCCTCATCGGACTCGATGGCGGGTTCTTCGGGCGCGGGGATCGCATCGAACTCGGATGCCGCACCCGGCTGCCAATCCGCGCCGAGCTCGCCCGTCACGGTCTCGGTCGGGTCGACGGCAGCGGCCGTGACGTCGTACGGGGAGGACGGAACTCGGAAGGTGGTGCGGAAGCGCACGGGAAGCTCAGGGGTATCGGGGGTCTTTGGCACGGCGAGGATCCGGGGGTGTCGGCATTAAGGGGGACACGGCACCCCATCACGCGTGCATGTGAAGGACCCGCTCGCTTACTGGGAGAAGCGTGAGAGCGCGATCACGACCACGACTTGGCATTGGGCGCCGCCTGCGGCCACGGCGCCGCGTCCACATCGGCGAGCAATCCTCGCTTGGGACCCAGCGACCCTACGCCCGCTCACCTGAACGGTCGCTGGGATTCGATGCGTGCGCATCGGTCCTCGAACGGAGCCGCAAGCCCGCGGCGCGCAGCGTTGCGCCCGCACGGCGTCGCCGACGGCGTCCCCTCGCCTGCCGGAATCCCGTTCGCGTGCTGGAATCCCGCCCGAACGGGATTCCCGCGCACAGCCGGGATTCCCGCCGACGGGCGGGTCCGACGTTCGGGTCCGGCGGGCGGGTCCGACGGGCGAGTCCGACGTTCGGGTCCGACGGGCGGGTCCGACGGGCGAGTCCGACGGGCGGGTCCGACGGGCGGGTCCGACGGGCGGGTCCGACGGGCGGGTCCGACGGGCGGGTGTCTTCCGCTCGGCAGGCAGGTGCGCTCAGACGGGCGGGGCCGCCCAGGCGCGCGGGTCCGCTCAGGCGGGCGCCTGGCGGCCGATCATGCGCAGGCGCAGCGCGGCGATCGCGAGCGGCACGAGCACGAAGATCGCCACCACGTTGACGGCCGCGAACCCGCCGGCGCCGAGCACGACGCCCGAGATCGCGGCGGCGCCGGCCGCGGCGACGTTCATCGCGGCATCCGTCGCACCCTGCAGCGGCACCCGGATGCGCTCGTCGACGGTGGTCGTGAGCAGCGTCGAGCCGCCGATGAGGCTCGCCGACCAGCCGAGGCCGAGCAGGCCGAGCGCGAGCGGGAGCAGCAGCACGTCGTCGGCCGGCGCGAGGATGCCGATCATCGTGGCCGTCACGAGGATCGCCGCACCGATGCCGATGACGCGGATCGAGCCGATGCGATCGGACAGCCAGCCCATGATCGGGCTCGCCCCGTACATGCCGAGGATGTGGATGCTGATCACCACGCCCACCAGCGACAACGACAGCCCGTGCTCGGTCATGTGCACGGGCGTCATGACCATCACGCAGATCATGACGGTCTGCGAGCAGACGATCGCGAGGATCGCCACGAGCGCACGCGGCTCCCGCACCGCGATGCGCAGCGCGTGCCACGAGCCGACGCGGCGTGCCGGCGCAGCGCTCGTGACGGATGCCTCGACCTCGGCGGATGCCGCAGCGGCCTCGGGCGTGGCGGCCGGGTCGACCGCGGCGGCATCGACGGCGGCCGGCGCGACCGCGGACTCGCGCGCGGAGCGGCTCGCGACCCCCGCGGCCGGAGCGGATTCGACCGCATCCGGAGCCGTCGCGGCATCCGCCGTCGCCTCGGTGTCGACGGCGAGGTGCCCCGCCTTCGGGATGCGCAGCAGCGTGCCGACGAGCAGCGTGGAAATCGCGAACGCCACCGCCGAGAACACGAACGGACCCACGAGCGGCGGCAGCCCGATGGCCTGCCCCACGGCGTCGCCGGTCTGCGAGAGCAGCGGGCCGGCGACCGAGCCGATCGTGGTGGCCCACAGCACGAGCGACATGGAACGGGCCTCGAAG
This sequence comes from Agromyces mariniharenae, assembly GCF_008122505.1. NCBI lineage: Bacteria > Bacillati > Actinomycetota > Actinomycetes > Micrococcales > Microbacteriaceae > Agromyces > Agromyces mariniharenae. The sequence goes on from NZ_VSSB01000001.1 coordinate 1,431,283, forward strand.
CCCGGCGCGGCCACCTCGGTCGCCGCGAACCGCGCCTGCAGGCCGGCCGCCGCGCCCGCGCCGAACGCCGCGAGGCCGAGGAACACGAGGGGCGCCCACGCACTCGCGGCCGCGACGATCACGAGCAGGGCGCCGACGCACGCGAGCGCATAGCCGGTGGCGAGCGCGACGTGGCGGCCCGAGCGCACGGCGAGCTTGGCGAGCGGAATCGCCACGATGGCCGCGCCGAGCACACTCGACGACTGCGCGAGCCCGCCCATGGCGAGCGTGCCCGTGAGGTCGGCGGTGAGGATCGCGGCGAGGGCCATGCCCGTCGCCACGCCGACGCCGGCGAGCAGCTGGTTGACGATGAGCACCGTGAGGCCGAGGCCGCGCCGCGGCATCCGCGTGCCCTGGGTCGTCGTCGCGTCGGTACGAGCCGTCATCGGATCATCCGTAGTCGGGCGCCGGCGGGAGGCCGAAGAACTCCTCGAGCGTGGTCACGCCGGTCTCGCGCATCTCGGCGGCGAGCTCGGGGCCCACGAAGCGGAAGTGCCACGGCTCGAAGCTGTAGCCCGTGACCGGGGTCTTGTCGGCCGGGTAGCGCAGGATGAACCCGAATCGGTGGGCGTTGTCGCGCAGCCAGGCGCCCTCGGGCGTGTCGGCGAAGCAGACGTCGAGCGAGCACTCGCCCGAGAGCGGGCCGATGTCGATCGCGAACCCCGTCTGGTGCTCGCTGAACCCGGGCCGGGCGGTCGTGGCGTCGTCACCGTCGTAGACGTTCTCCTGCGAGGAGAACGACCGATAGGCGCTGTTCGACGCGAGCTCGAGGCCGGCCTCGGCCCTGGCCGCATCGAACATGGCGACGACGGCGTCCGATGCGATCTGCCGCAGCTCGGGCTCGTTCGTGTACTCGACCGGGACCTCGACCAGGTCGGGCGGCTCGAAGTCCTGGGGGTTGATCGGCCTCAGCTTGTTGACCACGATCCAGAGGCTGTTCGGGTCGTCGATCGAGTTGGCGGCCCGGTTGAACGTGTCGATGCTCGCGGGAGCGGGCGCCTCACCGGGCGAGGGCCGGGGCGTCGGCGTCTCCGTCTCCTCGGCGGCCGTCGACGAGTCGTCGCCCGACGACGGGAGGCCGGTGACGTAGCCGATGACCATCACCGCGATGGCGAGCAGGACGAGGCTCAGCGATCCCGCGATGACCAGCCGACGGCGCTGGCGCACCCGATCGGACGGTCCTTGCCGCTGGCTCGAAGACACCCGACGAGTCTACGCCGCGGATGCCGCGCAACCTGAGTCGGCGTCCGTGATCGGCCGGACCGAACGTCCCGTTCGCAACGTCGCGCACGACCCCCAGGACGTGCCGGTGCAGCGCATCCCCGCGGCGGAATACATCACGGCTCGGTAACGAAACGAATTCGTGAGAGCGCTCTCTTGACATTCGTGAGAGCGCTCTCGTAGCATCATGCCTTGCATCGTGAGAGCGCTCTCACCCGGGTGGGAGTGCGTCCTCACGTGACCATTCCGATCCCACCATCCACACGCACACAAGGGAGTGACCGTGAAGCTTTCACGACGCACCACGGTGATCGCGGCCGCCGCAGGCGCCGCCTCGATCGCCCTCATCGCCGCCGGCTGCGCACCGGCGTCCGACTCCGGTTCGGACGACGGCGGCAAGGTCGAGTTGACCGTCGCGACGTTCAACGACTTCGGGTACACCGACGAGCTCCTCCAGGAGTACATGGACGAGAACCCGAACGTCACCGTCGTGCAGAACAAGGCGGCGACGTCGAACGACGCTCGCGCGAACTACTTCCAGAAGCTCGGCAAGAAGGGCCTCGCCGACGTCGAGGCGATCGAGGTCGACTGGCTGCCCGAGGTCATGCAGTACTCCGACCTGCTCGCCGAGGTCCCCTCCGGCACGGCCGACCGCTGGCTCGACTGGAAGGTCGACGCCGCCACCGACGCCGACGGCCGCCTGATCGGCTACGGCACCGACATCGGCCCCGAGGGCGTCTGCTACCGCTCCGACCTGTTCGCCGCGGCCGGCCTCCCCACCGACCGCGAGTCGGTCGCCGCGCTCCTCGAGGGCGACTGGGCCAAGTACTTCGAGGTCGGCGCGCAGTACACCGCCGCCACGGGCAAGGCCTGGTTCGACTCGGCCGGCGGCACCTACCAGGGCATGGTGAACCAGGTCGAGGCCGCCTACGAGGACCCCGACTCGGGCGACATCATCGCGACCGACAACGCCGAGGTCGAGGACATCTACAACCAGGTGCTCGACGCGAGCGCCGCGCAGTCGGCCCACCTCGGCCAGTGGAGCGACGACTGGTTCGCCGGGCTCTCGAACGGCGCCTACGCGACCATGCTCTGCCCGGGCTGGATGCTCGGCGTCATCTCGGGCAACGCGGAGGGCGTCACCGGCTGGGACGTCGCGAACGTCTTCCCGAACGGCGGCGGCAACTGGGGCGGCTCGTACCTGACCGTCCCCGCCAACGGCGCGCACGTCGAGGAGGCCCAGAAGCTGGCCGACTGGCTGACCGCTCCCGAGCAGCAGATCAAGGCGTTCGTCAACGCGGGCACCTTCCCGAGCCAGAACGACGCCTACACCGACGAGGCCCTCACCGGCTTCGTGAACGAGTACTTCAACAACGCGCCGGTCGGCGAGATCTTCACCGACCGCGCGAAGGCGGTCTCGGTCGCGCCGTTCAAGGGCGAGTTCTACTTCCAGATCAACGATGCGATGCAGAAGGCGCTGACCCGCGTCGAGGACGGCACGCAGGACAAGCAGGCTTCGTGGGACCAGTGGGTCTCCGAGGTCGAGGCCATCGGCTGACCTGAGGCGACGCCTCGCGTGGCGGGTCGGGCACGTCCCGGCCCGCCACGCCCCTCGCACCCGACCGGAACGCAAGGAACGACCGTGACCACGACTGCAACGAACGCGACGGCCCCGCCGTCCTCCCCGAGCCGCCCCGACCCGGCTCGGCCCGATCGGCCCCGACGCGAACCGCGACGCATCGCGTTCGGGCACCGGCTCAGCCGGTGGGACCTGAAGCTGTCGCCGTACCTCTACGTCTCGCCGTTCTTCATCCTCTTCATCGTCGTCGGCCTGTTCCCCATCGCGTACACCGCGGTCATCTCCTTCATGGACTGGGACCTGGTGCGGAACTCCGGCGAGTTCATCGGCTTCGAGCAGTACGTCTACGTGCTCACGCAGCCGAAGTTCTGGATCGCCCTGCGCAACACGTTCAGCATCTTCCTGCTCTCGAGCGTGCCGCAGCTGATCCTCGCGATCTTCATCGCCGCCATGCTCGACCAGAACATCCGCGCGAAGACGTTCTGGCGCATGGGCGTGCTCCTCCCCTACGTCATGGCACCCGTCGCAGTGGCCCTCATCTTCAGCAACATGTTCGGCGACAAGTACGGCCTCGTGAACACGACCCTCGCCGACCTCGGGATCCCGCCGATCATGTGGCACAGCGACGCCTTCGCCAGCCACGTCGCCATCGCGACGATGGTGAACTTCCGCTGGACGGGTTACAACACCCTCATCCTGCTCGCGGCGATGCAGGCGATCCCGCGCGATTACTACGAGGCCGCGGCGATCGACGGCGCCTCGAAGCTGCGCCAGTTCTTCGCGATCACCGTTCCGAGCCTGCGCCCCACGCTCATCTTCGTGATCATCACGTCGACCATCGGCGGCCTGCAGATCTTCGACGAGCCGCGCATGTACGACCAGTACGGCACGGGCGGCGCCGACTCGCAGTGGCTGACCATCACGCTGTACCTCTACGACATCGGCTGGGGCCAGTGGAACTTCGGCCGCGCCGCAGCCCTCGCGTGGATCCTGTTCCTCATCATCCTGGCCATCGGCATCATCAACCTGCTCGTCACGCAGCGGGTGGTGCGCGACGAGGGCGCTCGTGGCAGCCTCGGCCGCCGCGAGCAGCGCGCCGCCGCCCGCGCGGCCCGGCGCGACCTGCGCCGCGCCACCTCCTCGGGCACGCTCGCGGATGCCCCGGCTCCCACCACCGACACCCCGGAGGCCGCACGATGAGCGTCCTGAACCCCGCACCCCTCGCCGTCGTCGAGGAGGGCATCCCGAACGCCTCGACCCGGCGTCGCCGTCCCCGCCGGGTGCAGGGCTCCCGCCCCGGCTGGTTCGTCTACACGAGCCTCGTGATCGTGCTCGGCGCAGCGATCTTCCCCTTCTACTGGTCGTTCCTGATCGGCTCCGGGGATGCCTCGACGATCCGCGATCCGAACATGTCGTGGCTGCCCGGGGGCAACTTCCTCGAGAACGCGGCATCCGTCATCAACGACCCGGCCGTGAACTTCTGGCGCGCGCTGTGGAACTCCGTCTACAGCTCGGCGCTCATCGCGGCATCCGTCGTCTTCTTCTCGACGCTCGCCGGCTGGGCGTTCGCGAAGCTCCGCTTCCGCGGCTCGAAGTGGCTGCTCGTCTTCGTGGTCGCCACGATGGCCGTGCCGACGCAGCTCGGCGTCGTGCCGCTGTACATCCTGTTCAGCGACCTCGGTTGGACGGGGAACATCGGGGCGATCATCATCCCGGCGCTGACCAGTGCGTTCGGCGTGTTCTGGATGACCCAGTACCTGCAGCAGGCGGTGCCCGACGAGCTCATCGAGGCGGCGCGCGTCGACGGCGCGAGCTCGTTCCGCACGTTCCTCACGGTGGGCCTGCCCGCCGCGCGGCCCGCCGCCGCGATGCTCGGGCTGTTCACGTTCGTCTCGGCCTGGAACAACTTCTTCTGGCCGTTCATCGTGCTCGACCGCAACGACCCGACCCTGCCCGTCGCGCTCTCGCTCCTGCAGTCGAACTACTTCGTCGACTACTCGATCGTGCTCGCCGGCGTGCTGCTGTCGACCATCCCCCTCCTCATCCTGTTCGTGTTCGCGGGCAAGCAGCTCGTGAGCGGCATCATGGCGGGAGCCGTGAAGGGATGACCATCGACCTCCGAGAGGACCGCACCCACGTGACCGACCTGGCCACCTCCACCATCGCCCCCGCACGACCCTTCCCGGCCGACTTCCTGTTCGGCGCCGCGACCGCGGCCTTCCAGATCGAGGGCGCCGCCTTCGAGGGCGGTCGCACGGCGTCGATCTGGGACGCGTTCTGCCGCGTGCCGGGTGCCGTGATCGACGGCGACACCGGCGACGTCGCGTGCGACCACTACCACCGGATGCCGCAGGACGTCGCCCTGATGCGGGACCTCGGCCTGCAGACGTACCGGTTCTCGACCTCGTGGGCGCGGGTGCGGCCCGACGGCGGACCGGTGAACCCGACTGGCGTCGACTTCTACTCGCGCCTCGTCGACGAGCTGCTCGGCGCGGGCATCAAGCCGTGGCTCACGCTCTACCACTGGGACCTTCCGCAGGCGCTCGAGGAGCGCGGCGGCTGGGCGAACCGCGACACCGCGGAGCTGTTCCGCGACTACGCGCTCTCGATGCACGACGCACTCGGCGACCGGGTCGACGTGTGGACCACGCTCAACGAGCCCTGGTGCTCGTCGTTCCTCAGCTACACGGGCGGCGCGCACGCACCGGGCCGGCAGGATGTCGCGGCCGGCCTCGCGGCGGGCCACCACCTGCTGCTCGCCCACGGGCTCGCGGTGCAGGCGCTGCGCGAGCGCGACCCCGGCCTCGAGCTCGGCATCACGCTCAACCTCGCCCCGGTGCATCCGGTGGACCCGTCGGATGCCGGCGACGTCGACGCGGCCCGGCGCATCGACGGGCAGTTCAACCGCTTCTTCCTCGACCCGATCTTCCGCGGGGCGTACGCCGACGACCTGCTCGCCGACGTCGGCCCGCTCGGACTCGACGCCGTCGTGCGTCCGGGCGACCTCGAGGTCATCTCGACGCCGATCGACACGCTGGGCGTGAACTACTACCACGGCGAGCACGTCAGCGCCCGTCCCGCACCCATCGAGCTGCAGGGCAGCGCGCCGACCGACCGGCCGACCCGCTCGCCGTTCCCGGCCGCCGACGGCGTGCACTGGCACCCCCAGGGCCTGCCGACCACGGCGATGGACTGGGAGGTCGAGCCCGACGGCCTGCGCGAGCTGCTCGTGCGCGTGCATCGCGAGTACGCGGATGCCGCGGGCGTGAAGCTCTACGTCACCGAGAACGGCGCCGCCTACGACGACGTCGTCGCGGCCGACGGCGCGGTGCACGACGAGGAGCGCGCGGAGTTCCTGCGCGGCCACCTCGGGGCGATCCTCGACGCGATCGAGGAGGGCGCCCCCGTGCACGGCTACTTCTACTGGTCGCTGCTCGACAACTTCGAGTGGGCCTGGGGCTACGACAAGCGATTCGGGCTGGTGCGGGTCGACTACGACACGCAGGTGCGCACGGTGAAGGACAGCGGGCTGGCGTACTCGGCGATCATCCGCGACCGGGCGCTGCCGGGTCGCTGACGCGGCATCCGCCCGAATCGACTGCGACCCGCGTCGCAAGCCCGGCGCGGAAGCCGCACCACGGAAATAGACTGAGTGACATGCAGGGGGGTGGTGGCATCAAGACGCGACCCACCGCGCCGACCCTCGAAGAGGTCGCGCGCGAGGCCAATGTCTCCCGTGCGACCGTCAGCCGGGTCGTGAACGGCTCCCCCAAGGTCAGCCCCGACGTCGTCACCGCCGTGAACGCGGCGATCGCGAAGCTCAACTACGTGCCCAACCGGGCTGCGCGCTCGCTCGCGAGCCGCACGTCGGGGGCGATCGCGCTGATCGTGCCCGAGGACACCACCATGTTCTTCGGCGACCCGTACTTCGCGGCGATCGTGCAGGGCATCACGCGGCGGCTCGACGAGAGCGAGTTCCTGCTCAACCTGCTCGTCGCGTCGACGGATCCGAGCCACAAGACGCTGCGCTACCTGCGCTCAGGCGTCGTCGACGGCGCGCTCGTCATCTCCCACCACGAGGGCGACGACCTGCAGCGGGAGGCCGGGCTGGCGCTGCCCCTCGTGTTCGGCGGACGCCCGTCGCAGGCGGGCGACCACATCTTCGTCGACGTCGACAACGTCGAGGGCGGGGCGACCGGCACGTCGCACCTCGTCGACATCGGCCGGCGACGCATCGGCACGGTCTCGGGTCCGCTCGACATGCCCGCAGGCGTCGACCGGCTCGAGGGCTACCGTCGGGCGATGGATGCCGCGGGCATGCCGTCGGATGCGTACGAGGTGGCCGACTTCACCGCGGCCGGCGCGATGGAGGCGACCCGTCGCCTGCTCGATCGGTTCCCCGACCTCGACGGCCTCTTCGTCGCGAGCGACCTCATGGCGACGGGCGCGTTCGCCGCAATCGCCGAGCGCGGCCGCTCGGTGCCCGACGACATCGCGGTGGTCGGCTTCGACGACAGCCCGGCGGCGCTCTCGGGCCCGATGCCTCTGACGACCGTGCACCAGCCGTCGGAGCAGATGGGCTTCGAGATGGCCGACCTGCTGCTGCGGCACCTCGCGGGCGACCCCGACGTGCCGCACCGCAACATCATGCCGACGCACCTCGTGAAGCGCGCGTCCGCGTAGCTCGCTCAGCCGGCCGAGGCGGGCACGCCCACCTCGAAGCGCACGCCCGCGATGCCCGCGAAGCGCGCGCGCATGACGTCGATCGCCTCGGGGTTCTCGTCGACGAGCACGAAGCGTCGGCCGAGGGTCGCGGCGACCGCGCCCGTCGTGCCCGATCCGGCGAAGAAGTCGAGCACCCAGTCGCCCTCGCGAGTCGAGGCCTGCACGATGCGCCGCAGGATCCCCTCGGGCTTCTGCGTCGGGTAGCCCGTCTTCTCCCTGCCGGTCGGCGACACGATCGTGTGCCACCACACGTCGGTGGGCAGCTTGCCGAGCTCGGCCTTCTCGGGCGTCACGAGCCCCGGCGCCATGTACGGCTCGCGGTCGACCGCGGTCGAGTCGAACCAGTAGCGGTCGGGGTCCTTCACGTACACCAGGATCGTGTCGTGCTTCGTCGGCCAGCGGCGCTTCGCCTTGGCGCCGTAGTCGTACGCCCACACGATCTCGTTGAGGAAGCACTCCCGTCCGAACAGCGCGTCGAGCAGCACCTTCGCGTAGTGCGCCTCGCGGTAGTCGAGGTGCAGGTAGAGCGTGCCGTCGTCGGCGAGCAGCCGCCACGCCTCGGCGAGCCGCGGCTCGAGGAACCCCCAGTAGTCGTCGAACCGGTCGTCGTAGCGCAGCAGGTCGCCGCGGATGCGCTCGTACCGCTTGCCGGCGAAGCCGGTGATGGTTCCGGATGCCGCGGGCGGCGCGGCATCCGACCCCGTCACCCGCACGTGGCGGGTGGACTGCCGCGCCTGCGACCGGCCGGTGTTGAAGGGCGGATCGAGGTAGACGAGCGTGAAGTACCCGTCGGGCAGCGACGGCAGCACCGCGAGGTTGTCCGCGTGGATGATGCGGTCTGGGTCGTCGGATGCCACGGCCACCAGTCTGCCAGCGACCCCGCCTCCGGTGGTCGAGTAGCGCCCGACGGAGTCGGACGCGTATCGAGACCCCTGAGCCGGCCCCCTCAGTGCACGTGCACCCTCGCGTCCGCGGCACCGCCCCCGACCGCCACCGGATCCTCGGCCGCGGGCGCCCCGACCGCCTCCGCGACCGCGCCCGCCGAGTGCACGACTCGACCGCCCACGACGGTGACCTCGGCGTGCTCCCCGAGCAGCCCCGCGGGATCGTGCTCGTGCCGGGAGAGGTCGTCCGACCACACCACGAGGTCGGCGTCCATTCCGGGCCCGAGCCACCCACGCGACGCCTCCAGGTGCCACGCCCGTGCGCCGTGCAGGGTGTACGCCTCGAGCGCACGATCGAGGCCGACGCGCTCGTCGGCGGTCCACGCGTCGCTCCCGTCGAGCCCTGCGCGGGTCGCCGCCGAGTAGAGGCCGACGAGCGGGTCCATCTCGCCCACCTGCCAGTCGCTCGAGAACGCGACGGTCGCGCCCGAGCGCAGCAGGCTGTCGAATCGCCATGCCCGGCTCCAGCGCTCCTCGCCGACGTTCTCCATCCACGTGCCGGCCACGAGGTCGGGCGAGCAGTGCCGAGGCTGCATCGCGGCGGTCACGCCGAGCGCGCGGAACCGCGGAAGGTCGTCGGGGTGCAGGCACTCGACGTGCACGATGCCGTGCCGGCGGTCGCGCGTGCCGTTGACGCGTGCGGCGTGCTCGATCGCGTCGAGGGCGAGGCGGATGCCGCCGTCCCCCGTCGCGTGGGTGTGGGTCTGGAAGCCCATCCGGTCGAGCTCGCCGATGACGCCGACGAGCTCGCGGTCGGGGTAGCTCGGTCGTCCGCGCACGCCGGGACGGTTCGCGTAGTCCTCGAGCATGAGGGCGGTGTGCGGCTCGATCACGTCGTCGGCGTAGAGCTTCAGCGGGCCGAGGCGCAGCAGCCCCGCGGCATCCGGAGCCTCGTTCGCCCGGTCGACCGCGTCGCGCAGCCGGCGGCGGAACGCGGCATCCGCCCCCACCGGATGGAACAGCGCGGTGATCACCCGCGACGTGAGGGCGCCCTCGGCGAGCGCGCGCTCGAAGAGCGGCAGCTCGGCCAGCGGCACCTGCGGCTCGACGACGGTCGTGATGCCGAGCGCGGTCGCCATGCGCATGCTCGAGCGCAGCTTGCGGTAGCGGCGCTCGGGCGAGTACATCGGGATGTCGCGCTGGAGCGCCGCGAGCCCGGCGACGGTCATGGCACTCGTGTAGAAGTCGGTCACCCAGCCCGTCGGCTCGCCCGTGACGGGGTCGCGCTCGGCACGTCCCCAGGCGAGGTCGCCGCCGTCGGCCACGCCGAGCGCCCGCAGGGCGGCCCGGTTGAGCCAGACCGAGTGCTGGTCGTACGTCGTGACGAAGATCGGTCGCCCGGGCGCGTCGAGCCCGTCGAGGTCGGCCGCGTTCGGACGCCGGCCGTCGACGATCGAGTAGACGGCGTTCTCGGCGCAGATCCAGTCGAGGTCGGGCCGCCGGGCCGCGAACCCGGCGATGCGGCGGCGCACCTCGGCGAGGTCGTGGGCGCCCTCGAGCGACACGGCGTCCTCGTCGAAGCCCAGCAGCAGGTGGTTGTGGCTGTCGATGATGCCGGGAGTCACCAGCCGGCCGTCGGCCTCGATGCGGCGGCGCGCGTTCGGGGCATCCGCCGACGGCCCGACGTAGGCGATGCGGTCGTCGACGATGCCGACGGCCTCGGCCCAGGGCGCCGCGGGATCGAACGTGCGCACGCGGGCGTCGGTGATCAGCGTGTCGAGCATCATGCAGAGAACTCCTCGTCGTCGTCGCCGTGCAGCAGGTGAAGCGCGGCGGGGCTGCGGCGCAGGTACAGCGCGTAGTACGCGAATCCGGCGCCGACGATGCCGAACGCGATGCCGAGGCTCAGCCACTGGGCGGGGTCGAGGATGCCGATCACGAAGATGGCCCCGATCGCGAGCAGGGCGATCGCCGGCGGCAGGGGCCAGAGCGGCATCCGGTAGCCGTTCGCAGCTGCGGATGCCGCGGCGGTCGGGCTGACCGCGTCCGCGGATGCCGCGGCCTCCGTCGCCCTCGTGCGCCGCACGGCGAACGCGGCGAGCGCGATGAACCCGTAGCTGAACGCGAGCGTCGAGCCCGTGGCGTTGAGCAGCACGTCGAACGGGATGAAGCACGCGGCGAGCGCGAGCACGCCCATGACGATCGTGGCGGCGACGGGCATCTTCGTGCGCGCCGACACCACCGCGAGCGGACGCGCGATCGCGTCGGGCATCGCCCGGTCGCGGGCCGCCGCGAACAGGAGGCGGCCCGACTGCAGGGCGATCGCGATGATCGCGTTGACGATGGCGAGTGCGATCGCGATGAGCACGACGACCGAGACCGCTTCACCCGCACTCGCCGAGAGGAACGACTCGACCGGCAGGGCGGCGCCGAAGAGGTCCTCGAGCGAGTCGGCGCCCATGAGGATCGCCGTGAGCGGCACGAGCTCGGCGAGCACCGTGATGCCCGCGCTCCAGAGCACGGCCTTCGCGATGGCGCGGCGCGCGTCCTTCGTCTCCTCGGCGAAGTACACCGCACCGCCGTAGCCGTTGTACGAGAAGATCCCCTGCGTGACCGCGAGCACGAGGCCGGCGATGCCGAGCGGCGCGAGTCCACCCGTCGCGGCATCGAGCGCCTGCGGGTCGAGCAGCTCGGTGATCGGCCGCTCGACGTGCACGAAGCCGAGCAGCGCGAGCAGGGCCAGCGCGGCGATCTCGACGAAGAGGAAGGCGCCCGTGACCCAGGCGTTCGTGCGGATGTTGAAGCACGCGGTCACGACGGCCAGCGCGATGACGATGAGGGCCGTCCCCAGCGGGTCGAGTCCCGCGATGGCGACGCCGAGGTAGTCGGCGACCCCGAGCGCGAAGATCGCGACGATGAGCGGCAGGCTCACGAGGCCGATGAAGAACACGGCCGCGCCGGCCGCGGGTCCGAGCACCCGGCTGACGAGCGAGTAGTCGCCGCCGGCGATCGGATGCCGCGACGCGAGCTCGGCGTAGCAGAACGCGATGAGGACGCTGATGACGCCGGCGAGCAGGAAGCCCCAGAACACGCCGGTGCCGTAGCCGGCGAGCGCGGCGCCGCCGAGGATGAACACGCTGGAGGCGGGCGAGATGCCCGAGAGCGTGATGAGGACGTTGCCGCCCACGCCGAGCGATCGCGAGAGGTGCGCGCCGTGCGTGGTGGTGGCAGCGGTGTCGAGGGCGGCGGCCGCCGCGCCGGGTGGGGTCTGAGGGGACATCATCGGCCTCTTCCAGGTGATCGGGGATTCTTTGACACTTGCGTCAAAGAATGCGCCGAGTCTGGCACGAGCGTCCAGTAGTGTCAACCGCATGGCTCGACCGAAGCGGCAGGAGGCGCGGCGCGCGGCCCTCATCGAGGCGACGTACGCGGCAGGACGCGCGCACGGACTGCGGTCGCTCTCGCTCACGGATGTCGCGGAGCAGGCCGGGCTCACGCGGGGCGCGATCCTCTACTACTACGAGGACCTCGACGCGCTCCTCGTCGAGGCGCACTCGGCCGGCGTCGAGCGGTTCTGCGACGACCGCGACCGGCTCGTCGCCACGATCGACGATCCCCGCGATCGGCTGGGCGCCGCGATCGACGCGGGACTTCCGAGCGGACCCGACGACGCGCTCATGAGCCTGCTCTACGAGTTCGACGTGCTCGCCGGCAACTCCGCACTGCACGACGAACTCGTGCAGACCATGTACCTGCGGCAGCTCGCGACGTACCGCGGGATCCTCGCGGCCGGCCGCGAGGCGGGCGTCTTCTCACCGCGCCTCGAGGACGACGAGCTCGCGATGACCTTCGTCGCCCTCGAGGACGCGTACGGGCTGCACATCGTGGGCGGCAACGCGCTCATGACGGTCGACGCCGCAGCCGCGGCCATGCGCGCGGTCGCGGGCGACCTCGGCTGCCCGACGAGCAGCTGATCGGACCTTCCCATCGGGCCGCGCTCGGCGTAGGTTGCGGAGCGGGGGTGGTCGCTGTGCGCACGCTCATCGTGGTGGAATCCATCTTCGGCAACACCGAGGCCATCGGTCGCGCGATCGCGACGGGCATCGGCGGCGACGTCGAAGTACTGGGCACGGATGCCGCGCCCGACCGCATCCCCGACGACGTCGACCTGGTCGTGGTCGGGGGTCCGACCCATGCGTTCACGATGTCGACGCCCGCGACCCGCAAGTCGGCGAAGGAGCAGGGGGCCGAGGAGGTCCCGATCCGCGGCATCCGCGAGTGGCTCGACGGGCTCGCCACGCCGACGCAGCCGCCGCGCGTCGCGACGTTCGACACTCGCACGGTGTCACCGCGACTCCCCGGCTCGGCCGCGAAGAAGGCGATCAAGCACCTCGTGCGCCGCGGGATGCAGCCCATCGCGAAGCCCGAGACGTTCGGCGTGCACGGCTACTCGGGTCCGCTCGCCGACGGCGAGACGGCGCGGGCCGAGCGCTGGGGGCGTGAGCTCGCGGCGGCCTTCGCAGGTTGAGTCGCCGGCTCAGCGGTGGTCGATGTCGAGGCGGATGCGACCGCGGAACCGGTCGGGATCGTCGTCGTCGGCGTCGTTCGCGGCGAACGCGATACCCTTGTCGCCGTCGCCCGGCAGGGGCGCGGGCGCGGGGAGCCGGCTCTGGCGATCGAGCTCGACCGCGGCCTCGTGCTTGCGCGGTGCGAACACCTCGTCGCCGATCATCATGATGCCACCGCCACCGCCACCGCCGCGGCGGGTCTTGTCGGAGAGGTCGATCCAGCCGAGCCGCACGGCGAGCACGCCGAAGGCCACGACGAGCAGGGCGATGCCGACCCAGATCCACCAATCCACCCGGCGATTCTAGCGGGCGTTCGCTGAGCACTCTTCAGGAGTTCCGCACCCGCGGGGCCGCCGACGCTCCGAATCCTCCTGAGAACGGCTCGAATCCGGGGTCCGGCTCCTGAGAAACGATGAGGAGCAGATGCCGGGTCAGGGAACCCGGTAGAGCCACTCCCGCGTCGAGAACTTCGACTCGACGAGGGCCTCGGCCTCGGCGCGCTCGTCGTCGGCGACCTGCCCGCGCGTCGCGCCATAGAGGTCGGTGAACGTCTGCTTCAGGCTCTCGATGATCGCGCCGCGGCTGAGGCCCGTCTGCGAGCGCAGCGGGTCGACGCGCTTGGCCGCCGACGCGATGCCCTTGTCGCTGATCTTCTCGCGGCCGATGCGCAGCACCTCGAGCATCTTCTCGTTGTCGAGGTCGTACGCCATGGTCACGTGATGCAGCACGCCGCCCGAGCCGAGGCGCTTCTGCGCGGCGCCGCCGATCTTGCCGAGCGGGCTCGCGATGTCGTTGAGCGGCTGGTACGTCGCCTCGATGCCGATCGCGCGCAGGCCCTGCAGCACCCAGTCGTCGAGGAACGCGTAGGAGTCGGCGAAGCTCATCCCCTGCACGAGCTCCGAGGGCACGTAGAGCGAGTACGTCACGACGTTGCCGCGCTCCATCATCATGGCGCCGCCCCCCGAGATGCGGCGCACGACGTCGAAGCCGTAGCGCTCGGCGCCCTCGGGGTCGACCTCGTTCCTCACCGACTGGAAGCTGCCGATCACCACGGCCGACTCGTCCCACTCCCAGAAGCGCAGCGTCGGCTTGCGGCGGCCCTCGCCGACGCGCGTCGCCAGCACCTCGTCGAGGGCGAGGTGCAGCCGCGGCGGCACGGCGGGCTCGTGCACGATCTCCCACTCGTAGTTCGCCCAGCTCGTGGCATCCGTCATCGCACGACGCACCGCCACGGCGACCGCGTCGGCCGAGAAGCCGAGCATCACCGCGCCGGGACGAAGGCCCGCGGTGATCGCGGCCGAGAGCTGCTTGGCATCGGATGCCGCGGGCAGCCCCTCGAGCGCCGCGTCGATGTCGGCGAGCGCCTCGTCGGGCTCGAGGAAGAAGTCGCCCGCCACGCGGGGATTGCGGATGACGCCGTCGACGACGTCGAAGTCGACGACCACGAGCTTGCCACCGGGCACCTTGTACTCACCGTGCATGGGCTACAGCCTACGGATGCCGCGGGGTTCGTCGAGCGGGTTTCGCCCACGGCGAGAGCGGCCCACGCGGGCCGGGTCCGGCACTGCTAGCGTGCCGCCATGACCACGTTCTTCCTCGCCCGGCACGGCGAGACCGTGTGGCACGCCGAGCATCGCTACGCGGGCAACTCGGATGTCGCGCTGACGCGCCACGGGCTCGGGCAGGCCGCCGCGCTCGGCGCCTGGGCGGCCGACGCGCAGCTCGATGCGATCGTCGCCTCGCCGCTCAGCCGGGCGAAGCGATCCGCGGCCCCGGCGGTCGAGACGACCGGCCTGGAGCTGCGCATCGACGAGCGGCTCGTCGAGATCGACTTCGGCGTGGCCGAGGGCCTCACGCCCGACGAGATCGCCGAACGGCACCCCGAGGACTGGGCGGCGTTCCGCACGGCGCCCGCGACGAATCCCCTGCCCGGCGGCGAGAGCGGACGTGCGGGCATCGCGCGTGCGCTCCCCGTGTTCGACGACCTCCACCGCGAGTTCCCCGACGGCCGGGTGCTCATCGTCGGCCACGCGACCCTCATCCGGCTGCTGTTCTGCGAGCTCGCGGGCATGGACCCCGACGGATACCGCGACTTGCTGCCCGTGCTCGGCAACTGCCACCTGACGACGATCGAGTATCCGTGGGCCACCGAGTCGCGGGCGACGCACCACCCGCGCATTCGCCTGCTCGGGTTCGACGTGCCGCCCGCGCAGGCGCACTGACGAGCGTCGGGTTCAGTCGACCGCGAACCGCTCGTCGAGCCAGCGGATGAGGTCCTCGCGGACCTCCTCGCGGTTGATCTCGTTGAACACCTCGTGCCGTGCGCCCTCGTAGACGATGAGCGTCGCGTCGACGAGCTGCGCCCGCCGCACGAAGTCCTTCAGGAGGGCCTTCGCGCTGCGCTCCCCGGCCACGGGGTCGTCGGAGCCGACCAGGACGAGCAGCGGCAGCTCGCTCGGGATCCGCTTCGACGGCCGGGTGATGAGCGAGAACGACTGCGGCCACCCGAAGAGCTGCTGCAGCGTGCGGTGGGTCGTGTAGGGGTCGCGCATGAAGTCCTGTGCGACCTGCGGGTCGCGGCTCAGCCACTCGACCGGGGTGCCGCCCGGACGAGCGAACCTCTTGTTCAGGTCGCCGGTGTTGGTGAACCCGAGCTGCAGCCACGCGGTGCCACTGAGCACGACCGCGTCGTAGCGGTCGGGATGCCGGTTCACCACGTGCTGCGACATGAACGATCCCCACGAGTGGCCGAGCAGCACGAGCGGGACGTCGCCGCCCTCGGCGTCGCGGATCACCTCGCCGAAGCGCTCGACGCCGGCGATCGCGGCGCCCATGCCGCCGGGCCCGGGCCGCCCCATGCGCCTCAGGTCGCCGCCGTGCTGCTCGAAGCCGGTCTGCCCGTGGCCGCGGTGGTCGTCGGCCCACACCGAGTACCCCGCCGCGTTCAGCGCCTGGATCAGCGCGCCGTAGCGGCCGATGTGCTCGCCGATCCCGTGCGCGAGCTGGATCACGGCGTTGGCCTCGGGCACCCGCCAGGACTCGTAGTGGATCCGGACCCCGTGCGCGTCGGTGAACGTCGGCATGCCGACATCATGTCAGGCGCGGCACGCCTGAGACGCTGCGGGCACGTGCGCGGGCGCGCCGCAGACACCGCGGGGCTCGCACGGATTCGCTCATCGAGATCCGCGGAATTCCTTGACTGCGGTGAAACCAAACTGATTCTATGTGACTGTTTTGCTGGGTTTCAAATCACATTCGATCAGTTCAACGTGGAAAGTGAGAGAAGATGATCCATCACCGGACACCCCGCAGGGGCCTCGTCGCGAGGACCTGCGGGATCGGCCTCGCCGCCCTCCTGGCGGCCACCGGCGTCGGCGTCGCACCGGCGTTCGCGGCGAGCGAGACGAGCACGACCACTGCCGCGCCGGCGGTGGCCACCGCCGCGCCGACCCCGATCCCGGTCGAGAAGGTGAACCCCGAGGTGCCCGTGGATGCCGCGGGCGCCACGCTCGGCGCCATCACCGCGGTGACGCAGGACGGCGGTCAGGTGACGCTGTCGGCCGAGCACGGAGCGGCGCGCGTGACGTTCCTCGAGGGCGGGACGTTCCGGATCGAGGCCGATCCGAGCGGCGCGTTCACCGACCCGGCGAACACCCCGCAGGACGACCCCGCGCGCACCGCGGACATCGTCGTCGGGCGAGACACGTTCGACGGCACCGACGTGACCGTCGCCGAGGGCGACACGATCCGGATCGCAACGGAGGCGGTCGCCGTCGAGGTCGACCGGGCGACCGGCGCGTTCCGTGCGGTGCGACCCGACGGCTCGGTCGTCTTCGCCGAGTCGGCCCCGATCACGTTCGGCGCGGCATCGGCGACCCAGCACCTCGCGCTCGGCGACGGCGAGCAGTTCCTCGGCGGCGGCATGCAGAACGGACGCTCGGTGCACACGGGCGCCACGATCAACATCGCCCGCAACTTCGACTGGGATGACGACGGCTACCCGAACGCCGTGCCGTACTACATGTCGTCGAACGGGTACGGCGTGCTCCGCAACACCTTCGCCAGGGGCAGCTACGACTTCGCCACGGGCACGACGACGCACGAGGAGCGGCGGTTCGACGCGTACTACTTCGTGGGCGACTACGGCCAGGCGCTCGAGTCCTACACCCAGCTCACGGGTCGGCCCATGATGCCGCCGGTCTACGCCCTCGAGTACGGCGACGCCGACTGCTACAACCGCTCGAGCCCGACCTACAGCTCCTCGGGCTTCGGCGACCCCGAGAACACGAAGCAGCGCACGCCGCAGTCGCTGAACGTCGCGAAGCAGTTCGTCGAGCACGACATGCCCGCCGGCTGGATGCTCGTGAACGACGGCTACGGCTGCGAGTACCAGGAGCTCCCCGCCACCGTGGACTCGATCGAGGAGCAGACCGGCCTGAAGGTCGGCCTCTGGACGCAGCGCTCGCTCACGAACCAGGAGTACGAGGTCGGCGAGGCGGGCGTCCGCCTGCGCAAGCTCGACGTCGCCTGGGTCGGCTCCGGCTACCGCCAGGCCCTCACCGGCTGCGAGGCCGCCCACGACGGCATCGAGCAGTACTCCGACGCGCGCGGCACGTCGCTCATGGTCGAGGGCTGGGCGGGATCCCAGCGCTGCGGCATGCAGTGGACGGGCGACCACACGGGCAACCTCGACGCCGTGCGGTGGCAGGTCTCCGCGCTGACGGGCGCCGGCAACTCGGGGCTCCCGTTCACGACCGGCGACGTCGACGGCATCTTCGGCGGCTCCGCCGAGAGCTACGTCCGCGACCTGCAGTGGAAGGCGTTCGCGCCGGCGCTGTACTCGATGAGCGGCTGGGCGCGCACCGACAAGCGGCCGTGGCTCTACGGCGACGAGGCGACCGAGATCAATCGCTCCTACCTGCAGCTGCGGCAGCGGCTCATGCCCTACATCTACACGCTCGCCGAGGAGTCGCACCGCACGGGCCTGCCGATGATGCGATCGGTTGCGCTCGAGTACCCGACCGATCCCGGCGCCTACAGCGTCGAGGCGAACAACGAGTTCCTGCTGGGTGAGGACTTCCTCGTGGCGCCGGTCTTCAGCGACACCGACGTGCGCAACGGCATCTACCTGCCCGCGGGAGACCAGTGGGTCGACTTCTGGACCGGACAGGTGCACGAGGGCGGCACCGTGCTGAACGGACACCCCGCGCCGCTCGACCGCCTCCCGGTGTTCGTGCGCGCGGGCGCGGTAGTGCCCCAGGGCATCGTCGCGCGCAACGCGTCACTCGTGCCCGAGGACTCCCCCGTCACGCTCTCGGTGTACCCGCAGGGCGACTCGGCGTTCACGCTCTACGAGGACGACGAGGTCACCCGCGGCTACGCCGACGGCGAGTCGAGCCGGCAGGAGTTCACGGTCGAGGCGCCGAAGGCCGGGAAGACCGGCACCGTGAAGATCGGCATCGGCGAGCGCGACGGCGACTACGACGGCAAGGCCGACGCCCGGGCCTACCGGGTGGAAGTGCACACCGGCTCCGAGCCGAACACCGTGAAGCTCGGCTCGACGACCCTCCAGCGCGTCGACGACGCGAACTCGCTCGACGGCGACGCCGGATGGGCCTGGCTCCCCGACGCGACCGGCGGCGTGGTCGTCGTCGCGACGGGCTCGATCGGGTCCGAGGCATCCGCACGCCTGGTGCTCACCGACACGAGCGCGGTGGGCGGCCAGGACGCCGACGCCGCCGCGGCATCCGTCGAGGTCGCGCTCGCAGACCGCGTGTTCCAGGGGGAGCAGACCACGGTCACCGCGACCTTCACGAACACCGGCACGAAGGCGAAGGACGATGTCGTACTGACGCCGGTCGCGCCCGAGGGCTGGACCCTGGTCTCGGCGGCGGGCGATCGTGCCGCCACAGTGAAGAAGGGCGAGTCCGTCACGGCCGAGTTCGTGTTCGATGTGACGGATGCCGCGGCCGCCGATGCCCAGACGGTCACCGTGGTCGCGGGCTACACGTCGGGCTCGAGGCAGCAGCGCGAGGTGTCGGGCACGAACCAGCTCTACGTCGCCTTCGGCTCGCTGCAGGGCGCGTTCGACACGGTGTCGATCACGGATGTCGCCACCGCCGGCGCGGGCGACTTCGACGGCGGCGGGGCATCCTTCTCGAAGGCCGCGCTCGAGCAGGCGGGCGTGGTTCCGGGCGGCACCGTGACGGTCGGGTCGGGCGACACCGCCGTCTCCTACCGCTGGCCCGAGCCGGTCGGAGCGCCGAACTCCGTGGCGCTCGGCGCCCAGACGATCGCCGTGCGCGGCCAGGGCACGCACCTCGCGATCCTCGGCTCGGCGGCGGCGGGCGGCGGGGTGAGTCCCGAGCTCACGCTCACCTACGCCGACGGGACCGTGACGAAGCAGCCCGTGTTCTTCCCGAACTGGGTGTTCGCGTCGAACCTCGGCGGGGCGAAGGTCGCGGTCAGCTCGAAGGGACGGAACAGCGCCTCGAACCCGAACGTCTACGAGTACTCGCAGTACGACTACCAGGCGTTCTCGAACCTCGTGCGGCTCATCCCGTCGAAGGAGCTCGCGTCGGTGACGCTGCCCACCGAGGGCCGGGCGAAGTTCTTCGACTGGCAGGTCGTGTCGCAGCCGCTGCCGCCCGCGCCGACGGCGTCCGCCTGGGCGTCCGACCTGCCGTGGATCAGCGCAACGAACGGCTGGGGCGTCATCGGCAAGGACGTCGCGAACAAGGACGCGGCGAACTCGCCCGACCTGCCGCTGAAGGTCAACTACACCGACCCGGCCACCGGCCAGTCGCCGGTGTACGCGAAGGGCCTGGGCGTGCACGCGGCATCGAAGATCACCTACTACGTCGGCGGCGAGTGCCAGGCGTTCACGGCGCAGGTCGGGCTCGAGTCCGGCTTCGGCGGGAACGTGATCTTCAAGGTCGACGCCGACGGGGCGAACCGGTACCAGTCGCGCACCTTCACTCCCGGGTTCGCGCCGGAGTCGGTGAACGTCGACCTGACGGGCGTGCAGTACGTCGACCTCGTGGTCGAGGCGCCCGGCAGCATCAACGGCGCGCACGGCATCTGGGGCGACGCCCGGTTCACGTGCGAGTGACCCGACGCCGGTGATCGCAGGGCCCGTCCCGCCGTCGGCGGGGCGGGCCCTCCGTCTGCCCGGGGTCGCGCTCGCGGTCAGGCGACGCGGGTGACCTCGACCGAGACGAACAGCTCGGATGCCCCGGGGCCGGCGTACACGCCCCGCAACGGCGTGACGTCGCTGTAGTCGCGGCCGCGGCCGACGAGCACGTGCAGCTCGCCGACCTCCTTGAGGTTGGTGGGGTCGTAGCCACGCCACTCCCCCGCGAACCACTCGACCCAGGCGTGCGACTCGCCGACCACGGTCTGCCCGAGGTCGGCGTCGGGGTCGGGGTGCAGGTAGCCCGAGACGTAGCGGGCCGGGATGCCGACCGACCGGAGCGCGCCGAGCGCGACGTGCGCGATGTCCTGGCACACGCCCTTGCGCTCGGCCCACGCCTCGGCTCCGGTGGAGTGCACGCCCGTGACGCCGCGCATGTACTCCATCGCGCCGCCGACGGCGCGGCTGATCTCGAGCGCGGTCTCGCCGACGGGCGCGCCCTCCGCCCGGATGTCGCGCGCGAGCTCGACGACCTCGGGCGGCGGGGCCGTGGCATCCGAGAACGACGACGCCTCGACGAGCCCGACGGTCGATCCGGCCGCGACCTCGAGCTCGTCCCACGACAGCTCCGACCGCGGCACCGGCGACGGTCGCACCTCGACGAGGCTCGTGGCGGTGACCGACAGCTCGCGGTGCGGCGTGAGCACCTCGAACGTCGACACGCGCGTGCCCCAGTAGTCGAGGTAGGAGTGCTGCGTCGCGCCGGGGCGGATGTCGAGGCCCGCCTGCAGCACGAACTGCTCGCCGCCCGAGTGCGGCAGCATGCGCGCCTCGTTGTACGACGCGGTCGCCGGCTCCTCGTAGGTGAAGCCCGTGCGGTGCACGATGCGGATGCGGCTCACGAGACCTCCCCGATCCAGACCGGCGCGACGCTCGCGGGGAAGTACCGCTGCCGGATCGCCTCGCTCGCGCCCGAGACGACCTCCTGCACGTGCTCCATGTTGCCCGGCAGGTCGGTGAGGATCTCGGCGATCGGGCGGTACTCGAACTCCGACCGGATCTGGCCGAGCAGGCGCCGGGCCTGGTCGGTGACGCCGACGCGGCCTGCCCTCGGGTCGATCTCGCGGAGCGAATCCTCGGCGCGGATGACGCTCGAGATGATCGAGCGCGGGAACAGCCGGTCGAGCAGCAGGAACTCCGCCGCCGACTGCGTCGACGGCACCCCGCGGTAGCTCCGGAGGTACGCCTCGTAGCCGCCGCAGCTGCGGAGGATCGTGGTCCAGCTCGGGCCGCTCGCCTCGGTCAGCGATCGGGTCGCGAGCAGGCGCGCGGTCATGTCGGCGCGCTCGATCGAGCGTCCGAGCGAGAAGAACTGCCACGCCTCGTCGCGGCTCGTCGCGGAGTCGACGACGCCGATCGCGAGCGCCGAACGGTCGCGGACCCAGCGGAAGAACTCGTGCGTCTTGTCGTGGGCGACGCGTCGCGGCATCCGTGCGTTCGTCTGGTTGAGGGCCTCCCACAGCTCGGTCGAGACGATCTCGCGGGCCCGGCGGGCGTTCTCGCGGGCGGCGGCGATGGAGTGCGCGATCGAGGCGGGGTGCGTGCGGTCGACCGCGAGGAGCGTGATGACGTCGTCGCGCGTGAGGCTCGCGCCCGGCTCGGCCTCGGAGCCCATGACCGAGAGCAGGGAACGGCAGGCGGTGTCCTCGTCGATCCACGGGTCCTCGAGGAGCAGCTGCAGGTGCACGTCGAGGATGCGCGCGGTGCCGTCGCTGCGCTCGATGTAGCGGCCGATCCAGAAGAGGGATTCGGCGATGCGGCTCAGCATCGGGGCACCTCCGTCCCTTCCGCTCGTCGAGTAGCGCCCGGCGCAGCCGGACGCGTATCGAGACGCGGCGACCCAGCGCGCGTCACCGGGTCTCGATACGCGTCGCCGCTGCGCGTCGGCGCTACTCGACCACCGGACTGTTGCTGTTGTTGCTGTTGCTGCTGTTGGCGCACCGGGGCGTCCTCGTCCTGCGGGGATGCCTCGGGGCGATGACTGCGGTGCGGGGCGGCCCGCTCGGCCTCGACGACGGGCGTCGACCCGGTCGGCGGCCGAGCGGCGGTCGCCGTCGCCTGGTCGGCGACGACCGAGCCGGGCGAATGCCGTGCCGGCACGAGCCCCGCGATCGGACCGGTGATCGTGGTGTCGTCGAGCACCCACGTGTCCTTGGAGCCGCCGCCCTGGCTCGAGTTCACGACGAGCTGCCCCTCGGGCAGCGCGACGCGGGTGAGGCCGCCTGGCAGCACCCACACGTCCTCGCCGTCGTTCACCGCGAACGGGCGCAGGTCGGCGTGCCGCGGGCGCATGCCGTCCTCCACGAGGGTCGGGATCGTCGAGAGCTGCACGACGGGCTGCGCGATCCAGCCGCGGGGGTCGGCGAGGAGCCGGGCGCGCAGGTCTGAGAGCTCGTCGCGCGAGGCATCCGGACCGACGACGAGGCCCTTGCCGCCCGAGCCGTCGACGGGCTTCACGACGAGTTCGTCGAGGCGGTCGAGCACCTCGGCGAGCGCCTCGGGCTCCTCGAGCCGCCAGGTGTCGACGTTCGGGAGGATGGGATCCTCGCCGAGGAAGTAGCGGATGAGGTCGGGCACGTAGGTGTAGACGAGTTTGTCGTCGGCGACGCCGTTGCCCACGGCGTTCGCGATGGTCACGTGGCCGAGGCGCGCCGCGAGCATGAGGCCCGGCGCACCGAGCACCGAGTCGGGACGGAACTGCTGCGGGTCGAGGAACTCGTCGTCGACCCGGCGGTAGATCACGTCGACGCGCGTCGGGCCGGCCGTCGTCCGCATCCAGACACGCCCGCCCGAGCAGAACAGGTCGCGTCCCTCGACGAGCTCGACGCCCATGAGCCGCGCGAGCAGCGTGTGCTCGTAGTACGCCGAGTTGTAGACGCCCGGCGTGAGCACGACCACGGTCGGGTCGTCGACGCCCTCGGGCGCGCTCGCGCGCAGCGCCTGCAGCAGCCGGTTCGGGTAGTCGCCGACCGGTCGCACGCGCATCGACGTGAACAGCTCGGGCAGCGTCTGCGCCATGACCCTTCGGTTCGAGATGACGTAGCTCACGCCGCTCGGCACGCGGACGTTGTCCTCGAGCACCCGCCACGCGCCCTGTTCGTCGCGGATGACGTCGATGCCCGAGACCTGGATGCGCACGCCGTTGGCGCTCTCGATGCCGGCCGCCTGCCGGTGGTAGTGCGTCGACGAGCTGATGAGCGCGGCCGGGATCACGCCGTCGCGCACCGCGAGCTGCGGTCCGTACACGTCGGCGAGGAACCGCTCGAGCGCGCGCACCCGCTGGGCGACGCCGGCCTCGACCATGTTCCAGTCGGATGCCGCGATGACGCGCGGCACGGCGTCGAGCGGGAAGGGCCGCTCCTCGCCCGCGAAGTCGAACGTGACACCCTGCGCGAGGTAGGAGGTCGCGAGGGCCTCGGTGCGGCCGCGGAGCTCCTCCTGCGTCATGGCGGCGAGCGCCGGGTAGAGCTCGCGGTAGGGCTCGCGCACGTCGGCCGCCTCGGCGGGGAACATCTCGTCCCACGGCTGCGTCGCGCGCTTCCGGGCCCGTTCCGCGCGGGTCGCGGTGTAGCCGTCGAAGAGCGTTCCCATGACGGAAGGCTTCCACCAGACGATTACCGGGATGTTTCCGACACGCGACGGGCGCGGCATCCGCTCGCCCGCCGACTTTGATTAGCAAGGCTAATGAGCTAGGCTAAGGATCCATGGCCACGATCGCAGAGCAGAGCAGCGAGCTGCGCCTGGCGACCTTCCGGCTGAGCCGGAGGATCCGCGCCGAGAAGTCCGACGAGGCCCTCTCCGACGGCCAGATCGCGGTGCTCGGCAACCTGTACCGCAACGGCACCCAGACGCTCGGCCAGCTGGCCGAGCGCGAGCGCGTCTCGGCGCCGTCCATGAACCGCACCGTCAACTGCCTCGAGGAGGGCGGCCACCTGACCCGGGTGGCCGACGACGTCGACCGTCGCAAGGTCAACATCGCCCTCACCGAGGCGGGCCGCGTCGTCGTGAAGGAGACCATCTCCAAGCGCGACGCGTGGCTCACCACCCGCCTCCGCGAACTCTCCCGGGAGGACCGCGAGGTGCTCGCCCGTGCCGCAGAGCTGATGGGAGGACTCGCCACCCTGTGAGTGCCATGTTCCGATCCCTCGCCAGCGCCGACTACCGAATCTGGTTCGTCGGCGCACTCGTCTCCAACATCGGCGCCTGGATGCAGGCCACCGCCCAGAACTGGGTGGTCCTCACCGAGCTCACCGCGAACGACGCGCTCGCCGTGGGCATCACCATGGCACTGCAGTTCGCCCCGCAGCTCCTGCTCGTGCCCATCACCGGCCTCATCGCCGACCGGTTCGAGCGGCGCAGGATCCTCATGGTCACCCAGAGCTGCCTCATGCTCCTCGGCCTGGCGCTCGGGCTCCTGCTCATCCTCGGCCACGCGGAGCTCTGGCACCTCTACGGCTTCGCCCTCGCGCTCGGCATCGTCAACGCGGTCGACACCCCGGCGCGCCAGACCTTCGTCGCCGACCTCGTCTCGGGCTCCGACATGTCCAACGCGGTCGCGCTCAACTCGGCGTCGTTCAACGCGGCGCGCATGATCGGCCCGGCCGTCGCGGGCCTGCTCATCGTGCTCGTCGGCTCGGGCTGGGTCTTCGTCATCAACGCCGCGACGTTCCTCGCGGTGCTCGTCGCACTCCGGCTGCTGCGCGACATGAAGCTGCGACGGATGCCGCGGGCGAGCTCTCCTGGCCAGTTCGTCGCCGGGTTCCGCTACGTCGCCGGCCGTCCCGACCTCGTGATCGTGTTCGTGATCGTCTTCATCATCGGCGCGTTCGGCATGAACTTCCCGATCTTCTCGTCGACCATGGCGGTCGAGTTCGGGCGCGGCGCCGGCGAGTACGGCCTCCTCAACTCGATCATCGCGATCGGCTCGCTCACGGGAGCGCTGCTCGCCGCCCGGCGCGAGCGAGCGCGAATGCGCGTGATCATCCTCGCGTCGGGGTTCTTCGGCGTCGCCGCACTGGTCGCGGCGCTCATGCCCACGTTCTGGACGTTCGCCGCCTCGACCATCCTCATCGGCTTCGGCGCGGTGACCATCCTCACGACCGCGAACGGCTACGTGCAGACGACCACCGAGCCCGACCTCCGTGGGCGGGTCATGGCGTTGTACATGGCGATCCTCGTGGGCGGCACGCCCGTGGGCGCACCCATCGTGGGCGCCGTCGCCGCGGAGTGGGGTCCGCGCTGGGCGCTCGGCGTGGCCGCGATCGCCGCGGGCGTCGCCGCGCTCATCGGCGTGGGCTGGCTCGTGTTCGCCCGCGGCATGCACCTGGCGCGGCATCCGCAGGTCAGGTGGCGGCCCGTGCTGCAGTTCGCGGATGCCCCGACGGCGGCCATCGCGGTCGTCCCGACGCGGCCCGTGCACGTCGTGCGCGCCGAGCCGCGGCCCGTGCCCGAGGACTTCTCCGAGCAGGTGGCGCTCACGTCGCCGATCGCGCTGCCGCGGCATCCGCACGCCGAGCGCGAGGCGTCGAACCACGCGTCGTCGCAGCACGACCCGTCGCGGCACGTCGCCGCCCCGCGGCATCCGCCGGCCCTACTCCGCGAGCTGTCCGCGGCGCCGGATGAGGTACGCCCGCTCGGCTGAGTTGCCGGCCAGCTCGATCGCCCGGTCGTAGGCCGCGCGGGCGTCGGCCGTGCGTTCGAGACGCCGCAGCAGGTCGCCGCGCGCTGCATGGAAGGCGTGGTACCCGTCGAGGGGCCCGCCGAGGCGATCGATCGCGTCGAGGCCGGCCGCGGGGCCGTCGAGCTCGGCGACCGCGATCGCCCGGTTCAGGGTCACGATCGGGCTCGGGTCGAGCGCGGCCAGCTGGTCGTAGAGGGCGACGACCTGCGACCAGTCGGTGTCGCGCGCATCGGGCACCGACGTGTGCACCGCGCTGATCGCGGCGAGCACCTGGTAGCGGCCGGGCACCGCGTCGCCCCGAGCGACGACGGCGAGGCGCTCGCGCACGATGGCGAGGCCCTCGGCGAGCATGGCCCGGTTCCACGTGCTTCGGTCCTGCTCGTCCAGCGTTACGAGTTCGCCCGACGCCGAGACCCGCGCCGCGGCCCTCGCTTCGGTGAGCAGCATGACCGCGAGGAGTCCGGCGACCTCGCCGTCGTCGGGCAGCAGGGAACGGACCAGCCGTGTCATCCGGATGGCCTCGGACGTGAGGTCCTGACGCACGGGATCGGACGCCTCGCCCGAGGCGAGGTATCCCTCGTTGAAGACGAGGTAGAGCACGGCCAGGACGCTCGCGACCCGGGCCGGCAGGTCCTCGGCCTCGGGCACCCGGTACGGGATCCGGGCGGCCGTGATCTTGCCCTTCGCGCGGGTGATGCGCTGGCCCATGGTGGTCTCCTGCACCAGGAACGCGTGGGCGATCTCGGGCACGGTGAGGCCGCCGACCATGCGCAGCGTCAGCGCCACGCGTGCCTCCATCGACAGCGAGGGGTGGCAGCAGGTGAAGAGCAGACGGAGCCGGTCGTCCTCGACCGCGCCGACCGGCTCGGGCGGGCTGTCGTCGCGGAGCAGGAGCGCCTCCTGCTGCTTCGAGGCTCGGCGCGCCTCCCGTCGCAGCCGATCGATCGCCTTGTGGTTGGCCGTCGTGGTGATCCAGGCGCCGGGATTCGGCGGCACGCCGTCGCGCGGCCACCGCTCGACCGCGGTCGCGAAGGCCTCGGCGGCCATCTCCTCGGCCAGGTCGAGATCACCGAACCGGCGAGCCAGCGACGCCACGACGCGCGCCCACTCCTCCCGGTGGACCCTTGTGATGGCCGCCTCGACCCTCGTCGAATCCATCAGCCCAGACTGCCCGAGATCGGGCCGCGATGTGGCGACCCCCTTGACTCGCACGGCGACACATGCTCAGGGTAGACGGGTCGGCGTACCACGATTCCGCCGGCCGCCCGGAACGCACCCACGTCCCGGTACTGCAACGAAGCAGGGAGAACCCGTGAAGAAGCACACCAGAGTCGCGGTGGGGATCGCGTCGGCCACGGCCGCCATCACCCTCGCCGCAACCGGCACCGCGTACGCAGCCGTGCCGACCGACACGAGCGCGCTGCGCAACGCCGTGAACGCCGACGAGATCATGCAGCAGCTCGAAGGCCTCCAGCAGATCGCCGACGCCAACGGCGGCACGCGGGCGAGCGGCACCCCCGGTTACGACGAGTCCATCGAGTTCATCCAGACCCAGCTCGAGGCCGTCGGCTACGAGGTGACCGTCCAGCCCTTCGAATTCAACTCGTTCCGCGAGCTGTCCGACCCCGTGTTCCAGCAGGTCTCGCCGAATCCCACCGACTACGTGCAGGGTGAGGACTTCTTCACGGCCGAGTACTCCGGCAGCGGCAACGTGACCGCCCCGCTCGAAGCCGTCGACCTCGTGCTGCCGCCCGGTGCGGCCGCCAGCACGTCGAACAGCGGCTGCGAGCCCGAGGACTTCGCGGGCTTCACCATCGGCAATATCGCACTGGTCCAGCGCGGCACGTGCGACTTCTCGGTGAAGGCGCACAACGCGGCCGAGGCCGGTGCCGCGGGCGTCATCATCTTCAACGAGGGCCAGGAGGGGCGCCAGGAGACGCTCAACCCGACGCTCGGCGACCAGTTCAGCGACGACCTGCCGGTGATCGGCACGTCGTTCGCCATCGGCAACGACCTCGCGGCGCTGCTCGAGCAGGGCGAGGTGGTCATCCACCTCGAGACCGAGACGGAGATCGAGCTCGACGTGCCGACCGCCAACCTCATCGCCGAGACGCCGACCGGTCGCGACGACCGCGTGGTGATGGCCGGCGCCCACCTCGACTCCGTCCCAGACGGCCCCGGCATCAACGACAACGGATCGGGTTCGGCCACCCTGCTCGAGACCGCGCTGCAGATGGCGGAGCTCGACATCGCGCCGCGCAACACCGTGCGCTTCGCGTGGTGGGGCGCCGAGGAGGCCGGCCTCGTCGGCTCGCAGTTCTACGTCGACTCGCTGAGCAAGAAGCAGGCGCAGCAGATCCAGCTGTACCTCAACTTCGACATGATCGGTTCGCCGAACTACGGGCGCTTCGTCTACGACGGCAGTGGCGACGCGTTCGGGATCAAGGGCCCGACCGGCAGCGGCAACATCGAGCGGGTCTTCGAGGAGTACTTCGCCTCGCAGGAGCTCGCCTCGGAGCCGACGGCCTTCGACGGTCGCTCGGACTACGACGCGTTCATCACCCGCGGCATCCCGGCCGGCGGCCTGTTCACCGGGGCCGAGGACGCCAAGGAGGCCGACGAGGTGGCCCTGTACGGCGGTCTCTCGACCTTCGAGGGCGCACCGGTGTCGTACGACCCGTGCTACCACCAGGCCTGCGACAGCATGGACCCGATCGATGACGGCGCCGACGCCGAGCTCTACGAGGCACTGAACGACGCCTACGACGGCGCGCTCGAGTGGAACGGCACGATCACCAACGTCAACCAGACCGGACTCGAGGAGATGGCGGACGCCACGGCGCACGCGATCCTCACGTTCGCGATGTCGACGAGCTCGGTGAGCGGCACGGCGAAGGCCTCGCCGACCGCGATGGAGCACGGCGAGCGGATGGGCGCGCACTTCCGGCGCTGATCCCCTCCCACCATCGGTCGGCCTCCCGCGCCCCGCGCGCGGGAGGCCGATCCGTGCCGCAGCGGTGCTCGATGCCGCGCAGCCCGGATGCCACGCGGGCGCGGCGCGTGATGCGGCGACGCACACGGCCGCTCGCGGCATCCGCGGCGTTACGCTGGCACGCATGTGCCGCGGGCCCACAGGCCGGCGACCGCCGCGTGACGAGGAGGAGCGACACATGACGGAACGCAACTGGGCGGGGACCTACGCCTACCGTGCGCCCATCGTTCAGGCCGGCACGATCGAGGACGTGCAGGCGCTCGTGCGGGCGGGCGGGCGGATCCGAGCGCTCGGCACCCGGCACTCGTTCAACGACCTCCCCGACACCGACGGCACGCTCGTGTCGGTCACCGGCATCGCCCCGGAGTTCGTGCTCGACGAGGAGGCGCGCACCGTCGAGGTGGGCGCGGGCACGCGGTACGGCATCCTCGCCCGCTGGCTGCACGAGCGCGGCTGGGCGCTGCACAACCTCGGCTCGCTGCCGCACATCTCGGTCGGCGGCGCCACGGCCACCGGCACGCACGGCTCGGGCGACCGGAACGGCGTGCTCACGACGGCGATCCGCGCGATCGAGTACGTCGACGCGACCGGCGAGCGCGTCAGGGTCGCGATCGGCGAGGCCGACTTCGCGGGCCGGGCGGTCGGGCTCGGCGCCTACGGGATCATCGTCCGGCTGACGCTCGCCGTGCAGCCCGCGTACCGCGTGCGCCAGGACGTGTACACCGACCTGCGCTGGGATGCCGCGCTCGAGGACCTCCCCGCGATGACCGGCGCCGGCTACAGCGTGAGCCTCTTCACTCGGTGGGGCGGTGATGCAGCCGGCCAGCTGTGGGTCAAGACGCGCCTGGACCGCGACGACGCCCCGGTGGTCGACGACGTGCTCGGCGCTCGCCGGCTGCTGACCTCGGCGAACTCGATCGGCGACGCGATCGCCGACAACCTGACGGAGCAGGGCGGGGTGCCCGGCCCGTGGCTCGAGCGCCTGCCGCACTTCCGCCTCGACGCGACGCCGTCGAACGGCGACGAGATCCAGAGCGAGTACTTCGTGGCGCCGGCCGACGCGCCCGACGCGCTGCGCGCCGTGCGCACGCTCGCCGACCGCATCGCGCCGCACCTGCTCGTGAGCGAGCTGCGCACGGCGGCACCCGACGACCTGTGGCTGAGCGGCGCCTACGAGCGCGGCCTGTTCGCGATCCACTTCACGTGGGCCAACCAGCCCGCGGCGGTGCTCGGCGTGCTGCCCGAGATCGAGTCGGCGCTGGCGGACTTCGCCGTGCGCCCGCACTGGGGCAAGGTGCACACGCTCGACCGCGAGGACCTCGAGCGCACGGTCCCCCGGCTCGCCGACGCACGCGCGCTGTTCGAGCGGCTCGATCCCGAGGGCGTGTTCACGAACGCCCACCTCGAGCGCGTGGGGGTGCGGGAGGCGCGCTGACGCGGCATCCGCGCCCCGGACGCCCTCGAGGCGAACCGCGACTCCTGAGCGTCACGACGCCTTGAGGACCTCGACGACGGCTGAACAACCCGCGACTCCTGGATGCAAGGACGTCTTGGGCTCCTGAAAGCAAGGACATCCTGGCGCCGTGCACGCCGTCCTTGCTTCCAGGAGCACGGACGGGCCGCCCGTCCTTGCTTTCAGGAGTCGCAGAGCGACACGCCCGTCGATGGATCCTCGTCGGGATCCGCCGGACGACCGCAGACGACGCGGACGTCGGCTACGCGCGCACCCGCGTCGAGTCGCGCACCACGAGCTCGGGCTGGAACACCACCTGCTCCGCGGTGAACCCCTCGCCCCTCGCCGCCTCCTTGAGCAGCAGGTCGACGGCCGTGTAGCCGATGAGGGACGCGGGCTGCCGGATCGACGACAGCGGCACCACGGCGGCCGACGCGAAGTCGATGTCGTCGTAGCCGATGAGGGCGACGTCGTCGGGCACGCGCACCGAGCCGAGCATGTTGAGCGCCTGCAGCACGCCCATGGCGAGCAGGTCGTTCGCCGCGAAGACCGCGTCGGGGCGCTCGCCGGCCGGCCGCTCGCGGATCGCCTCGCCGGCCGCTCGGCCCTCGAGCACGGTGAGCGACTCGGTCTCGATCACCTCGAGCGTCGCGTCGGGCTCGGCCTCGACCGCGCGACGCGCGCCCTCGAGTCGGTCGGCCACCTGGCGGATGGTGATCGGCCCGCCGACGAACGCGATGCGCCGGCGCCCGGTCTCGATGAGGTGGCGTACGGCGAGCTCACCGCCCACGACATCGTCGACCGAAACGGACGAGAGGGTGCGGTCCTCGGAGACGCGGTCGACGAGCACGACGGGCGTGTCCCGGCCGCGCAGTCGCTGCAGCCGCGTCTCGTCGTCGCCGAGCGGCGAGATGAGCAC
Organism: Agromyces mariniharenae; assembly: GCF_008122505.1. Lineage (NCBI taxonomy): Bacteria > Bacillati > Actinomycetota > Actinomycetes > Micrococcales > Microbacteriaceae > Agromyces > Agromyces mariniharenae. Next base: position 1,462,535 of record NZ_VSSB01000001.1, read on the forward strand.
GCCGTGCACGCGCTGCTCCTCGAAGAGGTCGAGGTACGCGCGCTCGCGGTCGACGTTCTCGTCGCTGTTGCCGAGCAGGATGGTCATGCTGTCCTCGGCCGCCCGGTCCTCGGCGCCGCGCGCGACGTCGGTGAAGAACGGGTTGCGCACGTCGAGCACCACGAGCCCGATGCTGCGGCTGCGCCCCGCCCGCAGCTGCCGTGCAGCGTCGTTGCGCACGAACCCGAGCTCGTCGATCGCCGCCATGACGCGCGCGACGGTGTCGGGCGCGACCTTCTCGGGCCGGTTGAGCACGTTCGAGACCGTGCCCACCGACACGGATGCCGCGGCCGCCACGTCGCGGACACTCACTGCCATCTGCTGCCTCCCCTGGCGGCTCGCACGCGCGGACCCGCCCAAGCCATGATCGCAGCCCGTCCACCCCCGACGAGCCGATCCGAATGAAACGTTCGCATCATCTCCCGGATTGCGCGGCGCCGGAGGTTCCCCCGCCGAGGACGGCGGAAGGCGGCCGCACCCACTCGACGGTGGCCGGACCGGGGACGGAATGGCCCTCGCGCACGAGCACGGTGCCTGCGGGCACCTGCACGGTCACCGTCGACGCATCGGCCACGACGACGATGTCGCCGCTCGGGGCGGGCACCACGGCCGACGCCCACGGGAGGTCGCCGAGCTCGGGCTGCACGGCGAACCGGGACCAGCCGTCGCCGAGCGGCCGCAGGCCGAGCACCGCCTCGGGGAGGATGGCGGCCGGGCCCGACGCCCACGCGTGGCACAGGCTGCGTCCGAACGGGCGCCCGTACATCGCGAGCGGCTCGTCGTCGATCGTCGCCTCCTCCCAGAACGTGCCGGGTCCGCGCTCGAGCATCGCGCCCCACGTGGCGCGCACCTGCTCGAGCACCGCCGGCGCCTCGCCGGCGGCGAGCAGGGCGCGCAGCCGGAACGCCGTCATGAACGGCGTTCCGGCGACGCCGACGCGGATGGCGTCCGTGACGCCGGGAGGCACGTCGACGCCGTCGTGCATGCCCGCGAGCACCGCCAGGAAGTTCGCGTACCGCGCCGGGCGGCGCGACTCGCGCGCGTCGAGGTAGTCGGCCCATCGTCCGTCGCGGCCGAGCCACGCGCGCTCCCGCAGCGTCGCCTCGAGCGCGTCGGCGAGGGCGCGCCAGCGATCGGCACCCGGATGCCCCGTGCGCCGGAGCACTCGCTCAGCGCTGCGCAGCGCCCAGTACCAGAGCATCTGCAGGGCGACCGGGTCGCGACCGTGCTCGAGCGCGAGCCCCCAGTCGAGGAAGACGGAACCCGGCCCCGAATCGACGAACCCGCCCCGCTGCGCGGCCGGCCGGAACACGCCGTCGTGGCCCGCGTGCTCGGCGAGGTCGGCGACGAAGCGGTCGAGCCGATCCGCCTCCGCCTGTGCGAACGCCTCGTCGCCGAAGCAGCGCAGGCGCAGGTCGGCGTTCACGACCTGCCAGAGCGAGTAGTCGGCGATGCCGTTGACGTAGCCGTGCTCGGGCCGGCCGAGCGCGACCAGGCCGTCGGCCACGACGCCGCCCTCGCCGAGGGCGAACGCGTTGGCGAGCGTGCTCAGCGCCTGGTCGCCGGCCCACGGCATGCGGTCGCGCTTGATGCCGTCGATCATGAGGCCCTGCATGCAGAGGCGCAAGGTGTACTGGGCGGCCGCCCAGATGCGCGTGAGCTCCTCGTCGGAGCAGGCGAACGCGCCGGGCCGCTCGACCACGGGCACCGAGGCGTGCACCGCGACCGACTCGGGCGGGGCATCCGATCGCACGACGAGGTACCTGAAGCCCAGCGGATGCCGCGTGGTCCACCCGCCGTCGAGCAGCTCGACCACGTCGTGACGGGTCTCGTGCGACTCGGGGTCGGCCAGCGCCTCCGCGATGCTCTCACCGCTGGACACGACCGGCCGCGGCCCCGGCGGCAGCACGGGCCGTCCGAGCACGGGCGCGCCCACGTCGTAGAGCGCACCCTCGCCGTGCAGCCCGTCACGGATGCCGCGGGCGACGACCTCGACCGTGCCCACCGGGGCCTCGTGCGGCGGCACCTCGCCGCCGGGCCTCGGGCGGACCTCCTCCCGCGGGCCGTCGTCGACGCTCGCGCTCCAGCCCCGGAGCGGTGCGCCGGGGTCGACCGCGATCGCAGGCGCCCGGCCGCCGGCCGCCGCGACGTCGATCCGCACATCGGTGCCGGGGCGCGGCAGGGCGAGCTCGACGACCGATCCGCCGCCGTCCTCGTCGGGCGCGACCACCGACGCCTCGACGACCTGCCCGTCGAGCGCCGCGGCGACGAGCGAGCCCGCGATGCGCAGGCGGGCCGTCGCGGCATCCGTCGCCGTCGCCGTGAACGCGACCCGTTCGGCGACCCGCCCGTGGTTGCGCGGGTAGTGCACGTGCCGGTTCGCGGCGAAGCCCTCGTCGACGAGGCGGGCCAGCAGGGCGAGCTCGTACTGGCCCGGCCCGTAGAGCCAGGCGGTGCCGCCCGCCGGCGGCACCACGTCGTCGTCGGCGAAGGGCTGGGGCGAGCGGTCCCGCACCCACCGCCGCACACCGTCGGCGGTGCGCGGCGGCTCGGGGTCGGCGTTCACCCCTTCACGGCGCCGGAGGTCATGCCGGCGACGATCTGCCGCTGGAAGAAGACGTACATGATCAGCGGCGGGATGGTGATGATCAGCACGTTCGCGAAGAGCAGGTTGTCGGCGGTCACGGCCTGCGAGATGTAGTTGAACGTCGTCAGCTGCACCGTCGCGTTCTCATCGCCGGGCGCGAAGTACAGGGCGTAGGCGAAGTCGTTGAACACCGCCACCGACTGCACGACGATGACCGTGACGATCACCGATCGCAGCAGCGGGAAGACCACGCGGAAGAACAGCTTGATCGGCCCTGCACCGTCGATGATCGCGGCCTCGTCGAGCTCGCGCGGGATGGTCGCCACGAACGCCCGGAACAGCAGGATGCAGAACGACAGCCCGAAGGCGACGTGGACCGCGATGAGTCCGGGGATCGACTTGAAGAGCTCGATGCCCTGCAGCACCCAGATCGTGGGGACGACCGCCGGCGGGATGATGAGCCCGGCGAGCACGAAGGCGTTGACGACGGGGTTCCACCTGGACTTGCGCCGCTGCAGCACGTAGCCGACCATCGCGCCGAGGACGACCATGATCGCGACCGCGGAGACCGTGAGGACGGTGCTGTTGACGAACGCGCGCACCAGCAGGAAGTCGCGATTCTGCAGCACGGTGACGATGTTGTCCCAGATGACCCATTCGGTCGGCCACGTGAACTGGAGTGCGGCGGCCTCGGCCTGGGTCTTGCCCGCGGTGAACACGATGAACGCGAACGGCACGACGAAGACGACGACCGTGACGAGGATGGCGACGCTCCCGGCGCCCCACCTCCAGACGGTGTTCCTCATCGCTCGTCCTCCTTGCGGTTGAGCCACCATGACAGCGGGAAGATGATCGCCGCGACGACGACGAAGAGCACGACGTTGCCCGCGGTGGAGAGGCCGAAGAATCCGGCCTGGTACTGCTTGTAGACGACCGACGCGAGGACGTCGCTCGAGAACCCCGGACCGCCCCCGGTCATCGTCCAGATCAGGTCGAACCGGCGAAGGCCGCCGATGAGCGAGAGCAGCACCACGGTCACCGTCGCCGGCCGCAGGAGCGGCAGCGTGATGTGCCGGAAGGTGCTCCACGCGCTCGCGCCGTCGACCTTCGACGCCTCGAAGTACTCCTGCGGGATGGCCACCATGCCGGCGATGTAGATGAGGGTGGCGAGCCCGACGCCCGCCCAGATGTCGACGATCGCGACGGAGACGAGCGCGAGCGACGGATCGGTGTACCAGCCTGGTCCGTCGATGCCGATCGCGGCGAGCCCCTCGTTGATCGGGCCGTCGAACGGGTCCATCAGCACCTTGAACAGGATGCCGACGCCGATGACGCTCACGAGCACCGGGAAGAAGACGACTGACCGGAGGAAGCCGCGCGCGATGATCTGCGAGCTGAGGAACACGCCGAGCAGGAGCCCGAGCACGACCTTGGCACCCGAGGTCAGGAACGCGTAGATGAAGGTGTTGATGAAGCCCTGGACGAGCTGCGGCTCCTGGAAGAACCGCACGAAGTTGTCGAAGCCGATGAACTCGACGCTGAACAGCGTCCAGCGGGTGAGCGAGAAGTAGAACGACGCGATGGTGGGGACGAGGAAGAGGACGAGGTAGAACACGCCGGCAGGGATGAAGAACCACGTCGGGTACGGGCTCTTCATCGGCCGACGCTTCGTCGGCCCGTCGTTCCTGATCGCTTCCGGCGACGTCGAGGTGCGGCCTTGGGCCGTCGCGGTGGTCATGGTGGATCTCCCGGGTGTGGCTGCGGGGTCGGGCCTGGCGACCCGACCCCGCAGGCGATCAGTGCGGCTTACCAGCCCTCGATGCCGAGCTGCTGGGCCTGCTTCTTCACATCCTCGTCGTACTGGGCGGCGCCGTCTGCCGCGGACGTGATGCCCGAGCCCACGGCGACCGTGATCTGCTCGAGCGCCGGGCCCTTGATGGGCGAGAGGAACTCGAGCGCGAGGTTCGTCTTGCCGTCGTCGAAGTACTGCTGCAGGTCGGAGACCATGGCCGGCACGTCGTCGGGCAGCTCGCAGCCGTCGACCACGAACGGACCCTGGGGGGCGTTCGCCTCCGACTGGATGTCGCAGCTCTCGGGCGTCGTGAGGAACGCGAGGAACTTCTTGGCGGCCTCGAGCTTGTCGCCCTCGGTCGACTTGGGGATGTAGACCGTGTTGGTCGGCATCCACACCGTGAGGCCATTGGTCGAGGCGTCGGGGCCCGGCAGCGGGAAGGTGCCGACCACGTCGGCCGCCTCGGGGTTGGTCGTCATGAGCTGCCCGGCCGCGAAGGTGAGGATCGGGTACTGCGCGCCGGCTCCGGTCGCGACCATGGTGACGCCGTCCGCGTACTTCGCCGATGCGAAGTCCTCGTTGAAGAGGCCCTTCTCGAACGCCTCCTGGAGGTGCTCGAATCCGGCCAGCGCCGGCTCGTCGACGTACTTGGCCTCGTTGTTCGTGTACTCCTCGGCCCAGTCGGGGTTCTCGGCCAGCACGTTGTTGAAGTCGCCGAGCACGAAGAGCTGCGAGGTCCAGGTGTCGCCGTACGTCTGCACGATCGGAGCCGCGACGCCGGCCTGCTTGATCGCCTCGCTGTTCGCGATGAACTCGTCCCAGGTCGTCGGGATCTCGAGGCCGAGCTGCTCGTAGATGTCCTTGTTGTAGATGACGGCGCCGGCCATCGACTGCCCCATCGGGACGCCGTAGAGGCCGTCGTCCGTGGAGACGCTCTGTACGAACCGGTCGTCGAACTTGCCGACGTAGTCCTCGTCGGCGAGGTTGACGAGGGTGTCGTCGGGGCTCAGCGCCTGCATCAGCGAACCGGAGTTGTACTGGAAGATGTCGTCCATCTCCCCGGTGGCGAGGCGCGTCTTCACGACGTTGTCGCCGTCGGCGCCCTGCGGACGCGTCTCCACCTCGATGCTGATGTCGGGATTCTCCGCCACGAACGCGTCGACGAGCGCCTGGGCGGTGGCGACGGTCGCCTCGCCGTTGTCGACGAGGAACGTCAGGGAGGTCGCACCTCCGTCGGAGTCGGACCCGCCGGCAGTGCATCCGGCGAGCGCGAGCGACAGGGCGAGACCGCCTGCGCCGATTGCGACGAGCGAGCGTCGCGGGGTACGGGGGACCATGTTCTTTACCTCCATGTAAAGCAACTGCGCTGTTGAGTGCTCCGAATGGTCTCGGTGCTGTGGCGTGGCCCACGTTACGAGCGTCGAAGAAAGTTTGTCAACCGATCTACACAAATTCCTTGAAACGATTTACGATCGAACCCACGCCCTGACGTAGATCGGTCTATTCCGCTCGACGGCTCGGTGTATCGTGACACCCAGTCGGCACGCCCGACCATCGAAGGCGAGAGGGGGAGACCGTGGCACAGACGAGAGCAGCGACCATCGAGGACGTGGCCCGCGAGGCCGGCGTCTCGCGCGCTGCGGTCTCCAAGGTCATCCGCAACGCCTACGGCGTGAGCCCCGCCATGCGGGAACGTGTCACGGCCGCGATCGAGGCCCTCGACTACCGCCCGCGGGTCGCCGCCCGGGCCATGCGCGGATCGAGCTTCACCCTCGGCATCGAGATGCCGCACATCGGCAACCCGTTCTTCACGAAGATCGTCGCCGGCGCCAATGCGGCGCTGGCGGGCACCGACTACCAGCTCATCATCGCGCCGGCCGACGTCGACGGCGAGGAGGGCGTGCGCGCGATCGGCGCCCTGGCCGACCGCCAGGTCGACGGCATCGTCGCGATCTCGCCGCTCGTCTCCCCCGACTGGCTCGAACGCCTCGCCGGCCGCGTGCCCGTGGTCATGCTCGGCCGCCACGACCGGTCGACGGCCTACGACACCGTGACGGGTGACGACGCCGAGGGCACGCGGCTCGTCATGGAGCACCTCTTCGAGCTCGGACACCGCCGCATCGTGCACCTCACCCGCAGCGAAGAGGTCACGCGACCGGGGTCCGGCAATCCGCACGCGATCCGCCTCGAGCAGTACCTCGCGCACATGCGCGCGGCCGGCTTCGCCGACGACATCCGCGTCGTGCGGACCGGGCTCGACGAGGAGGCCGCCCGCCTCGACACGCTGGCCCTGCTCGACGAGCGCGTGCCCACTGCGATCTTCGTCGGCAACGACGAGCTGGCGTTCGGCGCGCTCCGAGCGCTGAGCGAGCACGGACTCTCCTCCGCCGAGGTCTCCGTGGTCGGCTACGACGACGTCGACATCGCGAGCTACCCGGCCATCTCGCTCACCAGCGTGAACCAGGCCGGCGAGGCGATGGGCGAGCGGGCGATCCGCCTGCTGCTCGAGCGCATCGAGGGCCGGACCGAGCCGATCCACTTCTCCGTCGAGCCGTCGCTCAAGGTGCGCAACTCGACCCGACCCGCACCGGCGGAACCGACCGGCTGAACGAACCGAACCACACGAACCGCCGGCACGACCTCGATCCGCTCGTGCCGGGCACCACCACGGAAGGACGCGGATGTCCACGCAACTCCCTGCCCCCACGACGGCCGACCCCGGCGCGCACGTCATCGCGCTGCGGTCCCAGTACCCCGATGGCCTGCTCGGCGTGCCGCGCACCGGCCTGCGCCTGAGCTGGCGGGCCGATGCGGCATCCGCCCAGCTCGGATACCAGGTGCGCTGGGACGGCGTGCGGTCCGGGGAGGCCGAACCGGTCGCATCCGATGCCGCGATCGGCGTCGTCGCGCCGGGTCCCGACCTCGAACCGGGCGAGGAGCGCCGTTACGCGGTGCGCATCGCCACCGCGGCCGGATGGTCGGACTGGAGCGACGACCTCGTCGTCGAGGCATCCGTCGACCCGGCCTCGCTCGAGGCGCGCCCGATCGGCGGCTCGCAGCCGACCGAGGGCCCGGTCATGTTGCTCCGCACCGCGGTCGCGCTGCCCGCGGCGCCCGTGCGTGCGCGGCTCCGTGCGACGTTCTGGGGAATCGGCGAGTTGCGGATCAACGGCCGCCGCGCGACGGAGGAGCACCTCACCCCCGGCTGGACGGCGTACCAGGATCGCGTGGTGCTCGGCACGTGGGACGTGACGGACCTGCTGCACCCGGGTGAGAACGCCCTCGGCGTGCTCCTCGGCGACGGCTGGTACCGCGGACGGCTCGGATGGGACGACGGGACGGAGCAGTACGGCACGGAGCTCGCCGCGCTCGCGCAGCTCGACATCGAGTGCGCCGACGGCTCGAACGTACGCGTCGCGACGTCGCCCGAGTGGACGACCTCGGTGGGCGGCATCCGCTCGGCGAGCCTCTACGACGGCGTGGAGATCGATCTCCGCGACGAGCCCACGGGCTGGGATGCGCCCGGCTTCGACGACTCGGGCTGGGCCGCTGCACGTGCCGTCGCGATCGACACCGCCGTCGTCGAACCGCGGATCACCACCGGCGTCCGCACGATCGGCGAGTGGGACGTCGCCCTGCAGCCGCGCGACGGCCACGTGTTCCTCGACGCCGGCCAGAACATCGCGGGCTGGCTGCGGCTCGTCGTCCGGGGCCGCGCGGGCGACCGCATCGAGGTGCGGCACGCCGAGGTGCTCGAGCCCGACGGCTCCATCCATACGAAGTCGCTGCGCACCGCACGGGCCGCCGACGGCTACGTGCTCGACCACGACGGCGAGACCACGCTCGAGCCGACCTTCACCTTCCACGGCTTCCAGTACGCCGAGGTGACCGGCGGCGAGGTCGTCTCGGCCACGGCCGTCGCGGTCTCGAGCGCCGACCGGTTGCGATCCTCCTTCGAGAGCGCCGACCCCCGGCTCGACCGCCTGCATTCGAACGTCGCCTGGTCGCAGCGCGACAACTTCGTGTCGCTGCCGACCGACTGCCCCCAGCGCGACGAGCGCCTCGGCTGGACGGGCGACGCGCAGGCCTTCGCACCCACCGCGTCGACGCTCTTCGACGTCGAGGCGTTCTGGATGTCATGGCTGCGCGACCTCGAACTCGACCAGGACGCGGATGGGGCGGTCGCCGCCGTCGTGCCGAACATCCTCCAGGACGACGCGATCGCGGGTGGGAACTGGATCACCATGGGCCGCGCCGGCTGGGCGGATGCCGCGACGATCGTGCCGTGGGCGGTCTACGAGTCGTACGGCAGCGACGAGGTGCTCGTGCGGCAGCTCGTCAGCATGCGCCGCTGGGTCGCGAGCCTGGAGCGGCGCGCGGGCGACGGCCTGCTGCCGACCGAGTTCCAGTTCGGCGACTGGCTCGATCCCGACGCCCCCGGCGACGAGCCGTGGAAGGCGAAGGTCTCGTCGGACTACGTGGCGAACGCCTTCTTCGCGCACAGCGCGCACCTGCTGGCGGAGGCCGAGCGGCTCGTCGGCGAGCCCGCTCGCGCCGAGGCCGCCGACCGGCTCGCACGACGCGTCGCGCGCGACACCTGGGAGCGCTGGGGAGAAGAGGCCGTGGAGACGCAGACCGGCGCCGCGGTCGCCCTCGAGTTCGAGATCGCACCGGATACCGAGCGCGAGCGCATCGCCGAGGGCCTCGCGCGCAACGTGCGCTCGGAGCGCGGCCGCATCGCCACGGGCTTCCTCGGCACGCCGCTCGTGCTCTTCGCGCTCGTGCGCAGCGGGCACGTCGATGAGGCGTTCCTCATGCTGCTGCGCCTCGAGCCGCCGTCGTGGCTCTACCAGGTGGAGATGGGCGCGACGACCGTGTGGGAGCGGTGGGACGCGCTCGCGCCCGACGGCTCGATCCACTCGGGTGAGATGGCCACGGGCGACAGCTCGGGCATGCTGTCGTTCAACCACTACGCCTACGGCGCGGTCGTCGACTGGATCTACCGCTACGTCGGCGGGCTCGCGCCGACGGTCGAACGACCGGGCTACCGGCGGATCGTGGTCGCCCCTCGGCCGTCGAGGGCGATCCCGTGGGCACGCGCCGCGGTCGAGACGCGGCTCGGCGCGGCATCCGTCGACTGGCACCTCGCCGGCGCCGACCTCGAGCTCGAGCTCGTCGTGCCGTTCGGCGCCGACGCGGTGCTCGACCTGCCGCTGACCGACGGATCGACCGTCGAGGTCGACGGCGTGCCGCACGCCGGCGCACCGCTCGGCCCCGGTTCGCACCGGATCGTCGCCACGGCCGTGCGGGTCGCCGACCCGGCCGCGCTCGTCGCACCGACGCGGTGACGCCATGGCCCGGGGCCGCCGCCGACTCGGCCGGTCCCGGGCCGCGCGGGGACTCGCCGGCGCGTCGAGCCGGCGGTAGGATGGAAAACGCATTCCGCACTTGCGCACCACCGCTCGAACGCCTACGCTTGAAACGATTCACACGGATCGATCACCGACCGGCCCGGCACGACCACGAGAGGGAGAGCTCGACGATGAGCACAGCACCCCGAGCAGCTGAACGGGTCTGCTTCCAGCTGCAGGTCGACGCCGCCCGGCTCGACGAGTACCGCGAGCGCCACGCCGCCGTCTGGCCCGACATGCTCCGTGCCATCGAGGCGTCGGGTCGCCGCAACTACTCGCTCTTCCTCCGCGAGGACGGCCTGCTCATCGGCTACTACGAGACTCACGACGACGCGGCATCCCAGGCCGCGCTCGAGGCCGACCCGCGCACCGCCGCCTGGGAGGCCGAGATGGCGCCGTTCTTCGTCGCCCTCGACGGCCGCCCCGACCAGGGCGCCCCACGACTTCCCGAGGTCTTCCACCTCGAGGACCAGCTCGCCGCGCTCGACGCCGACGCCGACGCCGAGCGCTGAGCTCCCACCGACCACCAGCACAGAAAGCAGCGACCAGTGAGCACCCTTCCCGCCGCCATCCTGTCCGAACTCGAGCTCCAGTCGATCGAGCTCCCCTCGTGGGCGTTCGGCAACTCGGGCACCCGCTTCAAGGTCTTCGCGACCCCGGGCACGCCCCGCGACCCGTACGAGAAGATCGCGGACGCCGCGCAGGTGCACCGGTACACGGCGCTCGCGCCGACCGTCGCGCTGCACATCCCGTGGGACAAGGTCGACTCCTACGACGACCTGCGGACGCACGCGGAGGACCTCGGCGTCTCGCTCGGCACCATCAACTCGAACACGTTCCAGGACGACGACTACAAGTTCGGCGCCCTCACGCACGAGGATGCCGCCGTGCGCCGCAAGGCCATCGACCACCACTTCGAGTGCATCGACATCATGCACGCGACCGGCAGCCGCGACCTGAAGATCTGGCTCGCCGAGGGCTCGAACTACCCGGGTCAGGCCGACCTGCGCGGCCGCCAGGACCGCCTGCACGAGTCGCTGCAGGAGATCTACGCGCGGCTCGGCGACGACCAGCGCCTCGTGCTCGAGTACAAGTTCTTCGAGCCGGCGTTCTACCACACCGACGTCCCCGACTGGGGAACGAGCTACGCCCAGGTCGCCGCGCTCGGCGACAAGGCCATGGTCTGCCTCGACACCGGCCACCACGCGCCCGGCACGAACATCGAGTTCATCGTCATGCAGCTGCTGCGCCTCGGCAAGCTCGGCTCGTTCGACTTCAACTCGCGCTTCTACGCCGACGACGACCTCATCGTGGGCGCGGCCGACCCGTTCCAGCTGTTCCGCATCATCTTCGAGGTGATCCGCGGCGGCGGCTTCAACCACCCCGACGTCGCGTTCATGCTCGACCAGTGCCACAACGTCGAGGACAAGATCCCCGGCCAGATCCGCTCGGTGCTCAACGTGCAGGAGATGACCGCACGGGCGCTGCTCGTCGACACCGAGGCGCTGCGCGCCGCGCAGCTGTCGGGCGATGTGCTCGAGGCGAACCGCATCTTCATGGACGCGTTCTACACCGACGTTCGTCCGGCCCTCGCCGAGTGGCGCGAGTCCCGCGGCCTGCCCGCCGACCCGATGCAGGCGTTCGCGGCATCCGGCTACCTGCAGCAGATCGCCGCCGACCGCGTCGGCGGCGTGCAGGCCGGGTGGGGTGCCTAGCCTCATGACCCAGCAGCCGCCGTACGGTGCGGCCGACGGGCTGGTGCGGGTGTACCCGGCGGATGCCGCGGCGCTCCGTCCGGTGCCCGGGCTCGTCTGGGCGCACGGCGGCGGCTTCGTCGCCGGCGACCTCGACATGCCCGAGGCGGACTGGGTCGCGTTCGCCCTCGCCGCTCGCGGCATCACGGTCGTCTCGATCGACTACCGCCTGGTCGGCGACGGCTCCGGACGCTATCCGGCCGGCTCCGATGACGTGCTCGCGGCCTGGACGTGGACGCTCGACCACGCCGATGAGCTGGGCCTCGACGCGTCGCAGCTCACGATCGGCGGCGCGAGCGCGGGCGCCAACCTCGTGACGGGGGCGGTGCTGCGGATGCTGGATCCCCACCGGTGGTCGAGTGGCGCCGCCGAAGGCGACGCGTATCGAGACCCGGAGCCACGTCTCGATACGGCTGCTTCGCGGCCTACTCGACGGACGATGCCGTCCGGCGTCTTCCTCGCCTACCCCACCCTGCACGCCGTGCAGGCCGCGCCCGACCCGGCGCTGCGCACGCTCCTCGACGCGAACCCGGCCGCCGACCGCTTCTTCCCCGCCGCCGTGCGCGCGATGTACGAGGCCTACCTCGGTGGCCCCGTCGACGACGCGCCGCTGCCCGCCGTGCCCGGCCGCGCCGCGGCATCCGACCTCGCCGGCTTCCCGCCGGTGCTCATGGTCAACGACGAGGCCGACGAGCTCCGCGTCTCGGGCGAGGCGTTCGCCGCGACGCTCGCGGAGGCGGGCGTCCCGGTCGACCTCGTCGTCGAGCCCGGCACGCAGCACGGCCACCTGAACCGACCCGACGAGCCCGCGGCATCCGCCTCGATCGAGCGCGTGGTGCGCTGGATCGCGTGGCTCGCGACCCACCACCGGACCACCCTCCGACTCACCGAAGGAATCACCCCATGACGAACCAGGCAGCTGCCGACCTCATCGCGCGGTCGAACCGCCTCGGCGCCGACCCGAAGAACACGAACTACGCCGGCGGGAACACGTCGGCGAAGGGCACCGAGACCGATCCGGTCACGGGCGAGCCCGTCGAGCTGCTCTGGGTGAAGGGCTCGGGCGGCGACCTCGGCACCCTGCAGGAGTCGGGTCTCGCGGTGCTGCGCCTCGACCGGCTGCGCGACCTCGTCGAGGTGTACCCGGGCGTCGAGCGCGAGGACGAGATGGTCGCCGCGTTCGACTACACGCTGCACGGCAAGGGCGGCGCGGCGCCGTCGATCGACACGGCCATGCACGGCCTCGTCGACGCGGCGCACGTCGACCACCTGCACCCCGACTCGGGCATCGCGATCGCGACGGCGGCCGACGGCGAGGAGCTCACGAGTAGGATCTTCGGCAACAGGGTGGTGTGGGTGCCGTGGCGTCGCCCGGGCTTCCAGCTCGGCCTCGACATCGCCGAGATCAAGGCGCAGAACCCGCAGGCGGTCGGCTGCGTCCTCGGCGGCCACGGCATCACCGCGTGGGGCGACACGTCCGAGGAGTCCGAGACGAACTCGCTCTGGATCATCGACACGGCCGCCGCGTACATCGCCGAGCACGGCAAGGCCGACCCGTTCGGCGCCGTCGTGCCCGGCTACGAGCCGCTGCCCGAGGCCGAGCGTCGCGCGAAGGCCGCCGCGCTCGCGCCGACGATCCGCGGGCTCGCGTCGTACGACCGGCCGCAGGTCGGCCACTTCACGGACGCCGACGTGGTGCTCGAGTTCCTCAGCCGCGAGCAGCTCGCCCCACTCGCCGCGCTCGGCACGAGCTGCCCTGACCACTTCCTGCGCACCAAGGTCAAGCCGCTCGTGCTCGACCTGCCGGCCGACGCGTCGATCGAGGATTCGATCGCGCGCCTGAAGGAGCTGCACGAGCAGTACCGCGCCGACTACCAGGCCTACTACGACGCGTACGCGACGCCCGACTCCCCCGCGATCCGCGGCGCCGACCCGGCGATCGTGCTCGTGCCGGGCGTCGGTATGTTCTCGTACGGCGCGAACAAGCAGACCGCGCGCGTCGCGGGCGAGTTCTACGTGAACGCCATCAACGTGATGCGCGGCGCCGAGGCGCTGTCGACGTACGCGCCGATCTCCGACGAGGAGAAGTTCCGTATCGAGTACTGGGCGCTCGAGGAGGCCAAGCTCGCGCGCATGCCGAAGCCCAAGACGCACGCGACCCGCGTCGCGCTCGTGACCGGCGCGGCATCCGGCATCGGCAAGGCCATCGCGACCCGCCTCGCCGCGGAGGGCGCCTGCGTCGTGATCGCCGACCTCGACCTCGAGAAGGCGCAGGCCGCAGCGGCGGAGCTCGGCAACAGCGACGTCGCGATCGGCGTGCAGGCGAACGTGACGGATGCCGCGGCGATCCAGCGCGCGATCGACGACGCGGTGCTCGCCTTCGGCGGCCTCGACCTCGTGGTGAACAACGCCGGACTGTCGCTGTCGAAGCCGCTCCTCGAGACCACCGAGGCGGACTGGGACCTGCAGCACGACGTCATGGCCAAGGGCTCGTTCCTCGTGTCGAAGGCCGCGGCGAAGGTGCTCATCGAGCAGGGCCTCGGCGGCGACATCATCTACATCTCGTCCAAGAACTCGGTGTTCGCCGGCCCGAACAACATCGCCTACTCGGCGACGAAGGCCGACCAGGCCCACCAGGTGCGACTGCTCGCGGTCGAGCTGGGCGAGTACGGCATCAAGGTCAACGGCATCAACCCCGACGGCGTCGTGCGCGGCTCGGGCATCTTCGCCTCGGGTTGGGGCGCGAACCGCGCGAAGACCTACGGCATCGAGGAGGAGGACCTCGGCAAGTTCTACGCCCAGCGCACGATCCTCAAGCGCGAGGTGCTCCCCGAGCACGTCGCGAACGCGGTCTTCGTGCTCACCGGCCCCGAGCTGAGCCACACCACCGGCCTGCACATCCCGGTCGACGCGGGTGTGGCCGCGGCCTTCCTGCGATGACCGGCCACCGGTGGTCGAGTAGCGCCCGGCGCAGCCGGACGCGTATCGAGACCCAGGCACCGCGTCTCGATACGCGTCGCCTTCGGCGGCGCTACTCGACGACCGGGGTGACCCGATGACCGGCGGGTCGGTCGCCGCGGTCGACCTCGGCGCGACGAGCGGACGCGTCATCGTCGGCCACGTCGACGCCGCGGCCGGCCGGCTCGAGCTCGACCAGGTCGCCCGGTTCCCGAACGGGCCCGTGCGGCTCGCGTCGGGCCTGCACTGGGACCTCACCGGCCTCTACCGCGACCTCACGCGCGGGCTCGCCGACGCGTTCCGCCGCGAGCCCGGCGTCGCCTCGATCGGCGTCGACTCCTGGGCGGTCGACTACGGCCTGCTCCGCGGCGACCGGCTGCTCGGCGAGCCGTTCCACTACCGCGACGAGCGCAACGAGCGCGCGGTCGAGCGGGTCCACGCGGTCGTGCCGTTCGACGAGCTCTACCGCCGGAACGGCCTGCAGTTCCTGCCGTTCAACTCCGTGTACCAGCTCGCGGCCGAGCAGTCGGGCGGACTGCTCGGCCTCGCCGACTCGATGCTCCTGATCCCCGACCTGGTCGGCTTCCAGCTCACGGGCACGCGGGTCGCCGAGCTGACGAATGCGTCGACGACCGGCCTCGTCGGGGTGGAGACGGGCGAGTGGGACTACGAGCTCATGGAGCGGCTCGGGCTCGAGGCATCCGTGCTGCCCCGCCTCGTCTCGCCGGGCGCGTCGCTCGGCGACCTGCGGCCCGGCGTGGCGGCCGACCTGGGCGCCCCCGCGGGCGTCGAGGTGGTCGCGGTCGGGTCGCACGACACCGCCTCGGCGGTCGTCGCCGTGCCGATGCACCCCGAGTCGGCCGCGTACATCTCGTGCGGCACGTGGGGCCTCGTCGGCGTCGAGCTCGAGCAGCCGGTGACGACGGATGCCGCGCGCGAGGCCAACTTCACGAACGAGGGCGGCGTCGACGGACGCGTCCGCTTCCTGCACAACGTGATGGGGCTCTGGCTGCTGTCGGAGTCGGTGCGCTGGTGGGAGCGTGACGGATCGACGATCGACCTGCCCGAGCTGCTCGCGCAGGCGGCCGCGGTCACGACCGAGGTCGCCGTGTTCGACGCGAACGACTCGTCGTTCCTCGCCCCGGGCGACCTGCCCGGGCGGATCGCGGAGTGGTGCGCCGATCGCGGCGTGCCCGCGCCGCAGAGCCGAGCGGAGTTCGCCCGCTCGATCATCGAGAGCCTCGCCGAGGCGTTCGCGGGGGCGGTGCGTACGGCGTCGATCCTCTCGGGCGTCGACGTCGAGACGATCCACGTCGTGGGCGGCGGCGCGCTCAACGAGCTGCTCTGCCGGCGCACGGCCGACCGGGCGGGCATCCCCGTGCTCGCGGGGCCGGTCGAGGCGACCGCCATCGGCAACGTGCTCGTGCAGGCCCGGGCGGCCGGCTTCGCCGGGGCCGACCTCGAGTCGCTGCGGGCGCTCGTGGCCGCGTCGTTCCAGCCCGTCCGCTACGAGCCGTCGGCTCGCTGATCGGTGCCGCGATCAGTGCCCGTGCGCGAGCTGCTGCAGCCCGATCACGCCGGCACCGAGCGCGAGCAGGATCCCGAGCGCGACGACCTGCTTCCACCACGAGACGTGCGTGCGGCGCACGGCGAACCAGCCGATGAGGCCGAGCGTCACGAGGTAGACGATGGAGGCCGCGCGCAGCGCCCCCTCGAGCTGGAACACCCCGAGCACCGCGAGCACGAGCAGGATGAGCGGCACGCCCGCCGACGCGATCGCCGACCCCGAGACGCGGGCCATGCGGCCGAGCTGGCCGCCATCGGGGAACGCCTGGTGCACGGCGAGGTGCGCGATGACCTCGGCCACGAAGCCCGCCGCCGAGATCGCGACGATGCCGACGAGCAGGGTGAGCGTCGCGCGGGTCGCCGTGATGTGCTCGACGTTGTTGATCTGCACGAGCACGATCGCGAGGCCGGTGAAGGTCGCGTAGACGCGCTCCTTCAGCGCCTCGGCCCGCTCCTCGGTCGGCCGGTCGGGGCGATCCGGCGGAAGGCCCGGTGGACCGCCCGGCCCGCGCCCGCGACGCGCTCGCGCGCGTTCGCCTCGGTCGTCGGCTGCTGCGGCCTCGTCCATGGCGGCCACGGTAGCACCAGGCCCACCCGCCGATCAGGCCATGACGGATGCCGCGGCGGGCGCTCGCCCGCGCGCCTGCTCGGTGTCGCGCATCCCGAGCACCGAGACGCCCACGCCGTAGGTCACGAAGTCGCCGCGCGGACGCACCCCGACCCCGACGAGGGCTCCCCGCTCGCCGCCGTCGGTCACCTCGAGCCCGTGCAGGAGCGCCTCGCTCACGTCGGGCGGCAGGTCGGCGGCGGGCACGGTCTCGGCGTCGCCGCAGAACGTGATGGTCGCCGCCGGGATCTTGATCCACGGCATGAACGGGACCCGCTTCGCGATCGGCACGGTCACCGACACCGACGGATTCGCGGCGATGTGCCGCGCCTTCCACTCGCGGTCGTTCGTCGTGAACCACAGCCGCCCCTCGTGCACGTGGTGCATGACGCCGGCCGTGCGCGCCTCGCCGCGCGCCGAGACCATGCCGATCACCATGAAGTTCTCACCGGCGATGGCGTCCCAGACGGCCTCGCTCGTGATGTCGACCATTCCGATCACCCGCTTTACATTGTCAAGGCTTTACGATGTCAAGTAGAGTACGACGCTCAACTTGACAATGTCAAGGGCTTCGCGAGAGGACATCGGATGACGGATACGGCGACCACCGGGGCATCGGGACGTTCGGCGCTGCTTCGAGCCCTGGAGGAGCTCGCCCGGGAGCAGGGCGTGAGCAACGTCGGGCTCCGCGAGGTCGCACGCCGCGCCGGGCTCTCGCATGCGGCGCCGACCCACTTCTTCGGCAGCCGCGAGGGGATGATCCGAGCCCTCGCGCTCGAGGGCCTCGACCTGCTCATGGAGGAGCTGGGCAGCGCCCAGGAACGCGCCGCGCACCTGCCCGGTCGCGAGCGCCTCATCGCCGACTCGCTCGAGTACGTGGCATTCGCGCAGCGCCACCCCGCGCACTACGACGCGATGTTCCGCACGCCGTCGACCTCGCCCGACGACGACACGCTCGACCGCGTGCGGATCACCGCACTCGACTGCCTGCGCGAACTCGTCGTCGACGTGCACGGCTCGGGCGCCATCGGCGGCGACGTCGAGACCGCGTTCCTCCAGATCTGCGCGATGTGCCACGGCATCGCCTCGCTCGCGATCGACGGGCTGCTGCACGGCTTCCACGAGATCGTCCGATCGCCCGACGACACGGCCCGCATCGTCGAGGGCATCGTCCGCGCCCAGGTGGAGCAGCTGCCGTGAGCCGCGCCCGCCGCTCTGGAAGGATGGCCGGATGAGCGAACCCCGCCTCCTCGTAACCGTGCCCGGCGAGACCCTGCGACGTGCGATCGGCGCGCCGCCTGAGGGCGTCGACATCGAGCTCTGGGACCTGGCCTCGCCGGCACCCGCCGACCACATCGACCTCGTCGTGCCGCCGTACATGGGCGCCGCCGAGCGGCTCGGCGCACTCGAGGGCATCTCGACGCGGCTGGTGCAGTCCCAGTCGATCGGCTACGACGACGTGCCCGACGTGCTGCCGTCGGGCCAGGTGTTCGCGAACGCGGCATCCGTGCACGAGACCTCGACGGCCGAGCTCACGCTCGCGCTCGTGCTGGCCGCCCAGCGCGGCATCCCCGACTTCGTGCGGGCCGCCGAACAGGGTCGCTGGGCGCCCGCGCGCCACGAGAGCCTCGCCGACCGGCGCGTGCTGCTGCTCGGCTACGGTGGCGTCGGCCGCGCGATCGAGGACCGGCTCGCGCCGTTCGAGGTCGAGCTCGTCCGCGTCGCCACCCGTGCGCGCGACGACGAGCGCGGACGCATCCACGGCATCGACGAGCTGCCCGCACTGCTGCCCACGGCCGACATCGTGATCGTCGGCGTGCCGCTCACCGACGCGACCACGGGGCTCGTCGACGACGCGTTCCTCGCCGCGCTGCCCGACGGGGCCCTCGTGGTGAACATCGCGCGCGGCAGGGTCGCCGACACCGACGCGATCCTCGACCACGCCACGCGCGGCCGCCTGCGCTTCGCGCTCGACGTCACCGATCCCGAGCCGCTGCCGCACGGGCATCCGCTGTTCGCACTGCCGAACGTGCTCATCTCCCCGCACGTGGGCGGCGCGTCGACCGCCATGATGCCGCGCATGGCGCGGCTCGTGCGCACCCAGATCGAACGGATGCTGCAGGGCGACGAGCCACTCAACGTCGTGCTGCGCACCTGAACGCGCGCTGCACGCCGCCCCAGACCCGCGGACCCGGCCGACCAACCCGATCCGACCCGCCCGCCCCGCCCCGCCCCGCAACGCCCCCACGAGAGGACACCCCATGCCGCAGTTCGACGCCGCCTTCGACTGGGTCCGCCGCAACGTGCACGACGGCCCGCTTCCGTCGGCGGTGCTCGGGATCGCGACGGCCGAGGGGGTCGTGGCGCTCGAGGCCTTCGGCGCGACCGGCGGGCACGCGGCATCCGTCAACGACCACTACCCGCTGTTCTCGATCACGAAGCCGATCGTGGGGCTCGCGGCGCTGCACCTCGTGGAGCAGGGACGGCTCACGCCCGAGACGCCGCTGACCCGCGCCGTGCCCGAGTTCGGCGGCTGGCGCGACGACGTCGTGCGGCTGCGGCACCTCGTGAGCCACACGTCGGGCATCAGCGAGCCGCCGCTCGACGTGCCCGGCGGACTCCGTCTGTCGCTGCTCGTGGCGTCGCGCGACTTCCCCGCGGGCGCCGCCTCGCGCTACTCGTCGATCGCGTTCGAGGGCATCGCCGCGCTCATCGACGACGCGTCGGGCGCGCCGTGGGAGCGGGCCGTCGCGAACGTCGGCGAGCGGGCGGATGCCCCGGGCCTCACGTTCGACGCCGACTCGTCGCCGCACCTGCCGGTCGACGTCGTCGAGCAGGGCCTGGACTGGGCCCGGTTCACCTCGCTGCGGCATCCGGGCGCCGGACTCTTCGCCCGCGCGGCCGACCTGCTCGCCGTCGGCAGCGCGCTGCTGCGCAACGACGGCTCGCTCGTGGCGCCCGTGACGTTCGAGGCGATGCGACGCCCGCTCACCGCCGGGCTCCCGAAGCTCGAGCCCTACATCGAGTCGCGCGGCCAGGACTGGGGCTTCACGTGGAACCTCCGGCACTCGGCGCCCGGCCTGCTCACCCGCGACACGTTCGGCCACGGCGGCTGGGCCGGCACGGAGTTCTGGATCACGCCGTCGCTCGACGTCTCCTTCGTGCTGCTCACGAACATCGGCGGCGGCTTCGGCCGCTTCGGCGTCGACGGCGACGAACTGCACAACGCGGTGGCCGCCGCGGCCTGAGCCGACGCCGGCGCGAGCACTCGCCAGCGCCACTGTCCGGGATCCCGGATCGGGAGTACCCTGAGCATCGACCGAACGTTGGCGGAGCGTCCTGGGGGCTGACGCGCACGCAGCGCGAGGTCAGGGGTGACCCGGTGGGAGACGGGCCACCGGTCGACGAGGATGCGCGCATGGACGCCGTCATGGAGCTGGAGATCGGGCCCGGCCCCGAGTCGGGCTCCTACGTGGTGCGCGTGCTGCGCTCCGTCGGGGGCGGTGAGCCGACCGAGGCGATCGCACTCGACGTCGACGAGCTCGTGGATCGACGGCCCGAGCTCGAAGCGAGCGTCCTGCTGTCGTCGGTCTCGGCCCGTCGCATCATGACCGATACCGAGGCGGCGCTGCAGGCGGTCGGTCGCCGGCTCTTCGAGGCCGTCTTCATCGGCGACGTGTACGCCGCCTACCGCACGAGCGTCGCGGTCGCCTCCGAACGCGGCACGGGCGTGCGGATCGCCCTGCGCCTCACCGCCCCGGGGCTGGCGGCCCTGCCGTGGGAGGCGCTGTTCGACCCCTCTACGGAGACCTACCTGTGCCGCAAGGAGCCGCTCGTCCGGCATGTTCCCGCCCCGCCCACGGCGGCGGCACTCGCGATCGAGCTCCCGTTGCGCGTGCTCGCCATGGTCTCGTCGCCGCGCGGGCTTCCTCCGCTCGACGTCGAGCACGAGCGCGAACTGCTCGAGGAGGCGCTCCGGCCCCATCTCGACGCCGGCCGAGTGCAGGTCGAATGGCTGGAGCCGGTGACCTGGCCGCGCGTGCACGACAAGCTCCTCGAACAGGAGTGGCACGTCCTCCACTTCATCGGGCACGGGACGTACGACGTCGACACCGACGAGGGCGTGCTCGCGTTCGTCGGCCGGGACGGTCGGGCCGACTACGTCGCGGCGTCCAGCCTCGCCGACCTCCTCGCCGAAGCCGAGCCGACGCCGAGGCTGGTGTTGCTCAACTCGTGCCGGTCGGCGGCCGGCGGACGCGACGACCTCTTCTCGGGCACGGCGGCGGCTCTGGCGCACAGCGGCATCCACGCGGTGGCCGCGATGCAGTTCTCGATCAGCGACACCGCCGCGATCGAATTCTCCCGCGGGTTCTACTCCGCACTCGCGCACGGCCGCGGCATCGACGAGGCCGTGCGGAGCGGCCGCATCGGCATCCTCGGCCTGGGCCGCGGAACGCTCGAGTGGGTGACTCCGGTGCTGTACCTGCGCGGCGAGGACACCCGCCTGTTCGACGTCGCGCAGCCCGCGGAGGCTGCAGACGCTCGAGCGTCGGCCGACCGATCGCCACGTGATCCCGGCACGAGCGGTCCGTCGCGGGATCCGACGCCGGCCGCCGGGAAACGGCGCCGACGCACGCCCTGGCTCGTTGCCGGCCTCGTCGCACTCGGCGCTGTCGTCGCCCTCGGGGCGGCACTGCTCCTCCCGCAGTGGATCGCTGGCGGAAGCGGCGGCGGGCCGGGAGGTGGTTCCGATGCCGACCGGCTCTTCGTCCGGATGGATCAGGACTGGACCAGCACCGGTGTCTCCTGCGAGGAGGGTGACACGATCCGCATCTCGGCGAGGGGCGAGGGCGTGTACGACGAGACCGAGGCGGCAGTCGGACCCAACGGCCTGACCACCGGCGAGCTCGGGGAGCGCCGCGTGTTCCGCAACATCGAGTCGTTCGCACTCATCGGGAAGCTGCACACGCAGTCGGAAGCATTCTTCGTCGGGGTTGAGCAGCAATACGTCTGCCCATCCGCCGGCGAGCTGCTCCTCGGCCCGAACGACAACCTGCTCGACGGGAACCGCGGAGGCTGGGACGTCACGGTGCAACTCGATCAGGACACGTGACGAGGCGATCCGACCGTGCCGCCCCGCATCCCGAATTCAGTGGTCCCCCTGTTGGCCGCCGGGCCCCGCACGACGAGGATTCGCCCATGGACACGGTGATGGAGCTGGAGATCGGGCCCGGACCCGAACCGGACTCCTACGTGGTGCGCGTCCTGCGGTCCGTCGGCGGCGGTGAGCCGACCGAGACGATCACGCTCGACCTCGACGACCTCGTGAATCGCCGGCCCCACGTGGAGGCCAGCGTGCTGGCGTCCTCCGTGACGGCGCGGCGGGTGATGTCGGAGTCCGAGACCGCCATCCAGGACGTGGGCCGGCGGCTGTTCGACTCGGCGTTCGCGGGCAGCGTCGCCACCGCGTACCGCACGAGCATGGCCGTCGCGTCCGAGCGCGGTGAGAGCGTGCAGATCGCGCTGAGCCTCACGGCGCCGGGGCTCGCCGCCCTGCCGTGGGAGACGCTCTACGACTCCGAGACGCAGCGGTACCTCTGCCGCAAGGAGCCGCTCGTGAGAAAGGTGCCGGCGCCGTACTCGACCGAGCCGCTCACCCTCACGCCGCCGTTGCGCGTGCTGGCCATGATCTCGTCGCCTCGGGGCCTCCCGACGCTCGACATCGACGACGAGCGCACCCGACTCGAGAGTGCGCTGAAGCCGCACCTCGAGACGGGACGCGTCGAACTGCAGTGGCTCGAGGATGCCTCATGGGAGGGCATCCACGCCAAGCTGCTCGAACGCAGGTGGCACGTGCTCCACTTCATCGGCCACGGGGCGTACGACACCGACACGGACGAGGGCGTGCTCGCCTTCGTGGGCCGCGACGGACGAGCCGACTACGTGACCGCGTCCGCACTCGCCGACCTCCTCGACGAGGCCGAGCCCACACCGCGCCTCGTGGTGCTGAACTCGTGCCAGTCCGGCGCCTCAGGCACGTCGGACCTCTTCTCGGGCACCGCAGCTGCGCTCGCGCACAGCGGCATCCGTGCGGTCGCGGCGATGCAGTTCTCCATCAGCGACATGGCGGCCCTCGCGTTCGCGCGCGGCTTCTACACCTCGCTCGCGTACGGTCGAGGCATCGACGAGGCCGTGCGCAGCGGCCGCATCGGCATCCTCGGCATCGGCCGCGGCACGCTCGAGTGGGTCACCCCCGTGCTCTACCTCCGCGGCGAGGGCGCCCGTCTCTTCGACGTCACCGCGCAGTTCCACAGGGTCCCGCCGCCCGAGCGTCCGTCTCCTCGTCGTCGGGAGAACTGGCAACCCGTGGCGAGCGCTCCGGTCGCCGCCGAACCCGCGATGGCATCGGTCGGGAGGGAATCGCCCAAGCGCGCCCCACGCAGGACGTGGATCCTCGTCGCGATCATCGCGGCGGTCGTGATCGCCGGCCTCGTCTACCTCCTGAACGTGCTGCGTCCGTGGGAATCGGACGGCGGCGGTGACAGCAGCGCACAGCCGAGCACCGCCGTGCTGGCCGTGGGCTCCGAGGAGCAGTGGGTGGAGGTCGGCCTGACCTGCGATCAGGGCGACGAGTTCGTCATCACGACGAGCGGCACGATCTACTACGACGGCACCGCGGAGTCGGAGGTGGGGCCCGACGGCCTCACGAACGGCGAGCTTCCCGAGTTGCGGGCGTACCCCGACTTCAACACCGCGTCGGTGATCGGCAAGCTCTCCACGCTGCCCGAGCCGTTCGCCGTCGGCTCCGGCACGACCTACGAGTGCACCTCGCAGGGCGATCTGATGCTCGGGGTCAACGACGCCGACCTGTCCGACAACGCCGGCCAGTTCCGCGCCGCGATCCAGGCGAATTACGAGTGAGATCGGCGGATGTCCCATGGAACGCATCGTGATCTTCCAGACACAGGACGGGAGCGAGGTCGCCGTCCAGGTCGCCGACCACGGCCCGCTGGGGCCCGAGGACGGCCCGCTCGGGCCCGACGGCAGCCCGCTCGGCCTCGCCGCCGGTGACGCGGCCGAACCCTCGGGTGCGCCGGAAGGCGTGACGCTCCGCGGCATCCCCGACGGCGCCCTGACGACCCGCGGCATCGGCGGCGGTCGCCTGGTCGAGCGGACGCAGCAGAGCCTCGACGAGGTGCTCGCGCACGCGAAGCCGGCCGTCACCGCCCTGCTGCGCCAGGTGCGAGCGCAGGAGGAGCCGCCCGACGAGCTCGAGGTCGAGTTCGGCATCCAGGTCAGCCTCGAGGTGGGCGCCTACATCGCGGCGGCCGGCTCGCAGGCGAACTTCCGCGTGACCATGCGGTGGATGAAGCACGGGGGGTGATCTCGCGCCGACCGCGGACGCACGACGTGCACGACATGCGCCCGGGCTAGCATCGGGAACAACGCCCAACGACGGAAGGTCGACATGCCCGCCTCGGCAGAACCCCGCGTGGCCCTCTACTTCGACTTCGACAACATCGTCATCTCGCGCTACGACCAGCTGCACGGCGACGGCGCGTATCGCAAGGACACCTCGCGCAGCAAGGCGCCCGCCTCGGGCACGCAGGCCGCGGCGCGGCTGCTCGAGGCCACGGTCGACGTCGACGCGGTGCTCGACTACGCGTCGACGTTCGGCACGATCGCGCTCGCCCGCGCATACGCCGACTGGTCGACGCCGGTCAACGCGAGCTACCGCGGCCAGCTCATCGACCGCGCGGTCGACCTCGTGCAGCTGTTCCCGCTCGTGAAGTCCATGAAGAACGGCGCGGACATCCGTCTCGCCGTCGACGCCGTCGAGGACCTGTTCCGCCTCGACGGCCTCACCCACATCGTCATCGTGGCGGGCGACTCCGACTACGTTCCGCTCGCGCAGAAGGCGAAGCGCCTCGGCGCCTACGTCGTGGGCATCGGCGTCGCCGGCGGCACCAGCCGGGCGCTGAGCGCCGCGTGCGACGAGTTCGCCGACTACGACGCGCTGCTGTCGACGGATGCCGCGGTCGACGACGACGAGAACACCGCTGCGCCGCCCGAGACCGCGCATGAGCCGGCATCGAAGCCGTCGCGCAGCCGATCGAAGAAGTCGACGGATGCCGCGCCCGACGCCGGCGTCCAGCCCCCGAAGTCGGGCGGTGCGGCATCCGCGCCCGCCGAACCCGCGCCCGCGGCCGCGCCGCCGACACGCAACCCCGGCCGCCTGCTGCTCAAGGCGCTGGAGCTGCTGCGCGCGCGGAACGACCAGGAGTGGCAGCCGTCGGGCGCCGTGAAGAACCAGATGCAGCGCATGGATCCGTCGTTCCAGGAACGCAAGCTCGGGTTCGGCTCGTTCAGCGACTTCGTGAAGTCGCGCGCCGGCGTCGTCGAGCTCGACGAGGCGGGCAACCGCATCCGGATCCGCCCGAAGAAGGGCTGAGCGCCCGACGTCCGGGGGCCGACGAGGATCAGCGCCGCGAGCGGCGTCCGTCCGAGCCGGGACCGTAGATGATGATGCCCGCGATGGGCACGAGCAGGAACCAGAGCCACGACCAGGCGAAGCTGCCGTTGAACCCGGTGATGAAGAACAGGGCGACGGCGAGGAACGGGGTGAGCGCCATGATGGTCGCGCCGACCCGGCCGCCGAGCGCCCGGCTCCCCCGGCCGGTGCCGACGTCGGATGCCGCGTACGCCGGCGACGCCGTGCCGTAGGTCGCCCCGGGCTGCGGCGGTGGCGGCACCGGGACCCCTGGTCCCGTGACGAGCGGCACCTCCTGCTCGGGAGCGGTCGACTCGGGCAGGTCGGCGAAGAGCGGCACCAGGTCGCCGCGGGTCACCGCGCGGCGTGCGGCGGCGGAGCGCTCCCCGAACTCCTCGGTCGTGAGCCGACCCTCCACGTTCGCCTGCGCGAGTCGGCCGACGGCTTCGTCGCGCTCGGCGTCGCTCAGCCGCTGCTCGGGTCGATCGGGATTCGCGTATCCGCTCATGCCCCCAGCGTGCCCGAACGGGGTCAGCCGACGGAAGGGTTCGCGGAGGAATCCGTCCGATCCCGGTTCCAGCGGCCCGACGACCCTACGCGCCGACCCCGCTCGCGTTCGTGCCCGGCCCGTCGTCGGTGCCCTCGTCGAGCGCCTCGCTCGCGTCGGGCACGCCCGGGACCACGCCGTCCTCGATCGGCGGGGGCTGGATGTCCCAGGATGACGCCTCATCCGCGGGACGCTTCGGATCGCGGTCGACGGCGTCGCCGTCGGGGGGCGTGTTGATGTCGGTCATCTCGACTCCCGTCTCGGCGCACGACGGCGCCGTCCGCATCAGTCTGCGATGGCCCGGGCCGACGCGACAGGGGGTTGCGGCGACCTGTGCCGTCACCCACCGCCATGTGGTCAGACCACATGTGCTAGTGTGGTCAGACCACACCGTCGCGGGAGAGGAGCGAGCATGGAAGCTGCGGCATCCGATGCGTCGAACGTCTTCGCGTCCACGACGACGCCGGCCTCCGATGCGCCTCGTGCGTGGCAGACGGTGCTCGAGCACGTCGAGTCCCGCCTCCTCTCCGGTGAGCTCGTCCCGGGCGATCGGCTCCCCGGCGAGCGCGCCCTCTCCGCCGAGCTCGGCGTGGGCCGGTCGAGCGTCCGCGAGGCGCTCCGCGTGCTCGAGGTGCTCGGCCTGATCCGCACGGCGAGCGGTTCCGGCCCGACCGCGGGCGCCATCATCGTGGCCACGCCGCAGGGCGGCATGAGCGCCCTCATGCGCCTCCAGGTCGCGGCCCGCGGCTTCCCGGTCGCCGACATCGTCCGCACGCGCCTCATCCTCGAGACCTCCGTGGCGGGCGATCTGGCGGAGGCAGCCGCCGATGTCGACGTCGACCTCCATGCCGCCGACCTGCTGCTCGACGCGATGGACGACCCCCACCTCGACGCCGCAGAGTTCCTCGCGCTCGACGCTGCCTTCCACCTCGCGCTCGCCGAGGCATCCGGCAACCAGGTGATCGCCGCCACGATGGCGGGCCTCCGCAGCGGCATCGAGGGCTACGCCCGCGCCGGCCTCGACACGATCGCCGACTGGGCGACCACGTCGACGCGGCTGCGACGCGAGCACCGCGGCATCGTCGAGGCGATCCGGGCGTCGGATGCCCCGACCGCACGGTCCCGCGTGCACGACCACATCTCCGGCTACTACGCCGAGACCCTTCCCGACCCCACCCCGACCACCCAGAGCCTGCCGAGGTGACGCGATCCGCCCGTTCGCGTCAGCGGAGCGGGCAGATCGCGTCACCTCGCCGACCGAGACCAGCAACGAGAGAGAGCGACACCATGGTGAAGCGCCAGTTCCCGAACCCCAAGGAGCTCGCCGAGCTCATGCGGTTCAAGAAGCCGACGATGAACCCCACCGACCGCCGGCTCGAGAAGGCCCTGACGATCTGGGACCTGCGCGACATCGCGAAGCGGCGCACCCCCAGGGCGCCGTTCGACTACACCGAGGGCGCCGCCGAGGGCGAGCTCTCGCTCGCGCGCGCGCGCCAGGCGTTCCAGGACGTCGAGTTCCACCCGTCGATCCTGCGCAACGTTCCCGTGGTCGACACGAGCCGCGAGGTGCTCGGCGGCCCGAGCGCGCTGCCGTTCGGCATCGCCCCCACGGGCTTCACGCGCATGATGCAGACCGAGGGCGAGATCGCGGGCGCCGGCGCCGCAGGGGCAGCGGGCATCCCGTTCACGCTCTCCACGCTCGGCACGACCTCGATCGAGGACGTGAAGGCCGCCAACCCGAACGGCCGCAACTGGTTCCAGCTCTACGTGATGCGCAAGCGGGAGATCTCGTACGAGCTCGCGAAGCGCGCGGCATCCGCCGGCTTCGACACGCTCTTCTTCACCGTCGACACGCCGGTGGCCGGCGCCCGCCTGCGCGACAAGCGCAACGGCTTCTCGATCCCGCCGCAGCTCACGCCGGGTACGGTCATCAACGCGCTCCCGCGTCCTGCGTGGTGGATCAACTTCCTCACGACGCCGAAGCTCGAGTTCGCGTCGCTGTCGTCGACGGGCGGCACCGTCGGCGAGCTGCTCGACTCCGCCATGGACCCGACCATCTCGTTCGAGGACCTGGACGTCATCCGCGAGATCTGGCCCGGCAGGATCGTGGTCAAGGGCGTGCAGACCGTCGAGGACGCGAAGCTCCTCGCCGACCGCGGCGTCGACGGCATCGTGCTCTCCAACCATGGCGGCCGCCAGCTCGACCGTGCGCCCATCCCGTTCCACCTGCTCCCCCACGTGGTGCGCGAGGTCGGGAACGACCTCGAGGTCCACATCGACACCGGCATCATGAACGGCGCCGACATCGTGGCCTCCGTCGCGCTCGGCGCGCGCTTCACGCTCATCGGGCGCGCGTACCTCTACGGCCTCATGGCGGGAGGGCGCCGCGGCGTCGACCGCACGATCTCGATCCTGCGCACCGAGGTCGAGCGCACCATGAAGCTGCTCGAGGTCGCCACGCTCGACGAGCTCGGCCCGCAGCACGTCACGCAGCTCGCCCGGCTCCAGCCCATCGCGAAGCCGGTGGCGGATGCCGCGGAGGCCGCGGTCGCGTCGAAGCCCACGACCGTGCGCTCGCCGCGCCCGTCCGCCGGCGCGAAGAAGAAGCCCGCAGCGCCCTCCTCGAACGGCCGGGCGGGATCGCGGGCGAAGGTCACGCCGTAGCGCGCCCGCGTCGTCGCGGCCACCCCGCGTACCGCGGCACCCGCTCGCGGTAGTCCGCCCATTCCTCGCCGAAGGCGCGATGGAGCGCGCGTTCCTCGGCGAGCGCGCCGAGGTGCTCGGCGATCGCGCCCACGGGCAGCGTGACCGCGACCCAGCCCGACCCGCGGATGACGCCGACTCCGAGGTGGATGAGCCAGCTTCCGACGTACATGGGGTGCCGGCACCAGGCGTACGGCCCGGTGGTGACCAGCGATTCCGGTTCCTCCAGCCGGAACTCGCCCGCGGTCCGACGTCGCCGCTCCATCAGCGCCCACGCGTCCAGCGCGAAGCCCGCGGCGAGCGCGAGGAGGCCCGCCGTCAGGTGCAGCGCCCGGGAACCCGGCAACGGCATCGGCCGGACGCGGTCGAGGACGGGGTCGACGACGAGGCCGACCGCCTGGCCCTCCGGGAATGGGGTGTTGTCGTAGACGGCACGGATGCGCGTCATGACGCTCCGGCTCATGGCACCCGCTCCGGTTCTGCAGGGACGTGCACCTCCGTCGTGCTCGGCGCTCGCGATGGCGCCCGGTACCGCAGGAACCACACGAGCATGAGCGCGGAGGCCACGAGGTAGAACCCGTGCAGCAGCCAGATCGGGCCGAACGGGAGCGCGAACACGTACACGGAGTGCACGAGGTTGCCCGCGTTCGTGATCGCGAGGTTGCCGAGGCTGTACGACGAGAGGTCCTTCGTGCGCGCGGCCTTCACCAGCATGGGCAGGTAGCTCATGGCGAAGAGGCCGGTCGACACGACGCCGGCGAACACGGCGAGGTCCATGACACCGAAGCTAGGCGCGGCGGCCGGCCGCGGCATCGGGAGAATCCCCCATTCGGGCGCGCCGGACGGAGTCGTTCGACGCGCCGATCGGAGCGTCGCCGTGATCGTCCGCAGGTGGTGACCCGCTCCGGGCCTGGTCCTGTCGGCGGCGAGATCAGGGCGCAGGGCGGCGCGGGCGGCCGCCGGCATGCTCGATCCGCTTCGCACGACGCCGGAGCTGCTTCATGTCCTTCTTCGCCTGCTCCTTCTCGGTCGGCGTGGTCACGGATTGCACGACCGTGTGGAGGGCGACCGACTTCGCCATCTTCTGCACCTGCTTGGCCTGCTTGCGACGGCGTTTCAGGGTCTTCGCCCGGGCCTTGGCGCGGGCCTCGGCGTCGGTGTCCTTCGGCGTCGCCTTGGCCTTGCCGACGTCCCCGCTCGGGCCCATCCGCAGCGAGGCCCGCTCGAGCTTCGCCGACGCGCGGGCGGCCTGCCGCGCGGCACGGCGCGGATCCGCGTCGCGGCCGGCCTCCGCTGCGCGGCGCGTCGTCGCGGCATCCGCCACGACCGCCTCGAACTTCGCCCGCGGGCCGCCCTTCGGCAGCTGCTTCGCGAGCTTGCCCGCCTCCTTCTCCGCCTTGCGGGCGGCGCGGATGGCGGACTTCGCCTGCTTCCGGTCGTCGCGCTGCGTGGCCATGTCGATCAGTCCTCGTCGATGAGGTCGAGCAGCTTCTTCGCCTCGTCGCGGATCTCGTCGTGGTCGAACTGCCCCGCGCGGCTCTCGGCCGAGATCACGGCGCAGCGGTGCACCTTGGCGAAGTCGCCGTAGGGGAAGCTGTAGTGCCCCTTGGTGTCGCGGTCCATGTCGTCGTCGACCCCGAGGTGCCACTTGCTGTACTCGCCCCAGCCGTGCTTGTCGATGAAGTCGTTCTCGTCCTCCGCGCTGGGGGCGTCCTCACTCCAGGCGTCGCGCTCGTCGCGCACGACCTTGCCGTCGCGCACGAGCGAGCGGGCGTGCCGGAGTCCGGTCTGGTTCAGCTTCACGGCCATCCGTCGGCTCCCTTCGTCGGATCGCGCTCGCGATGCGATCACCCCGTGTCTACGGGGAGCCGCCGCCGGCGTCAACGGGTTGCGGGAACGCGTGGATGCAGGAAGGAACGGCCGACACGCGGCATCCGGTCGACCGCGGCACGCGGCGGATGCCACGTTGTTCCTGCGTTCGCGGAGCGACTCAGCTGCGGACGACCGCCGGCACGCCCGCCTCGGGAAGGTCGGCGTCCATCATGAGGACGGCCGGCTCGGACGGCGCGTCCACGAACCGTTCCGTGTCGGAGACGGCGGCGGCGAGCAGCGCGACGAGTCGATCGTCGGGATCCGCGACGCACGCCCGCGCGATCCCGTCGACGGCGCCCGTCACGATGCCCCGGCACTGTCGCGCGGTCATGCCCGGACGGCGTCCCCGGCCGATCTCCGCGATGAACCGGGCAGCCCACTCGTCGGCGCCGGGGTCGACGCGCAGGGCGCCCTCCGCCAGCTCCCGCGCGTCCGCGGCGAACTCGTCGTCACGGTCGGCGAGGATCTCGAGCGCGACGCGCAGCCCCACGGCCTGCGAGCGCTGGCGCTCCTCGGCGGCGATGGGCAGGGCGGCGCTGGCGGCCCGCACCGCGAGCACGACGTCGAGCATCGGGTCGTCGCTCGTCAGCCCGATCACCCTCGGGATGAGCGGCGTGAGCTGCGCTCGGCCCGCGTCGCTCGTGCGGTCGTTCACCAGGCGGGCGAGGTGCGCGAGGGTGCCGTGCGTGCAGGCGGGATGGTCGCTCCAGCGTTCGCCTGCGAGGTACGACGCGAACTCCATGAAGCACGCCCCGCGCCGCGCTGAGTGGTGCCGGCCCGGGGAGAGGATCGGCATGACATCCGGGTGAACCATCGAGTCGCGCATGGGACCTCCCTCGCTCCTTCCACTGTGCGCTCGTCGCAGCCGGGATACAAGGGGTGTGTCGGAAGACGCGCGGGAGCCGCGACCGTCGAGCCGGTGCCCTCGCTAGACCTCGATCGCGCCGCCGCGTTCCGTGAGGTGCCGACGCAGGGTGAGCTCGGGGTCGGCCGCCTGCCGCGCGCGGTAGCCCGCGAAGTCGAGCTGGGCGCGCAGGCTCTCCCCCCGGCGCATCCGATCGGCCTGCGCGGTCTCGGTCCGCTGGATCGCGAGCGCGGTCTCGACCAACGCGTCGACGTGCACGGATGCCACGACGAGCACGCCGTCGTCGTCGGCGAACACGTGGTCGTCCTCCCCCACCGTCACGCCGTCGAGCACCGCGGACGCCATCCGCCGTCCGGCCGGCGGGACCCGACGCGGACCGTACGGGCACGCGCCGAGGCTGAACACGGGAAGCCCGATCTCGCGCAGCTGAGCGGTGTCGCGGTGCAGGCCCCAGATCACCATGCCCGCGAGCCCGGCGCGCTCGGCCTCGAGCACCATGAGGTCGCCGACGCACGCCTCGTCGAGCCGGCCGCCGTTGTCGACGACCATGATCGTGCCGGGCGGTGCGTCGTCGATCGTCTCGAGCAGCACGTCGACGCTGCCGAGGTGCGTCACCGGCCGGGCGGGCCCGGCGATCGGCGCGGTCGGAAGCAGGGAACGGAGCGACACGGGCGCCAGGCGCGCCTCGACGCCGAGGCGGAGGGCGGCGTCGGCGACGGCGGCGGTGGGCGGCACGATCTCGATGGACATGCGGCGATGCTACTGAACGGGTCCGCGGCGGCAAGGTGCGCACCTGCCGAGCTGCGTCGGCTTCCCGCCATCCCCGCCGACACGATTCGCGGCGATCCGTCCAAACTGCAGGAACACTCGGCCGAAGCGCCGAGCGCGGGCTGCCCTCGGACGGCGTGTCGCTCGGAAGTTCCTGCAGCTCGTCGCGTTCGCACCACGAACACGACGGAGAGCCGGGAGTCGAAACCCCGGCCGTCGTGTCGCGAACGACGTGCGGTGCTACCCCTGCGCGTTCGCCGCCGCGAGCAGCTGCTCCACCTGTGTGCAACGACGAGTCCGTAGCATGCAGGTATGGCACGCAGGGGTTCGTACGCGAAGGGCATCGCGAAGCGCGAGGAGATCCTCACCGCGGCGCTCGACGTGATCGCCCGGAACGGCTATCGCCGCACCTCGGTGCGCGAGCTCGCCGACGCGGTGGGCCTCAGCCAGGCCGGGCTCCTGCACTACTTCTCCTCGAAGGAGGAGCTCTTCCAGGAGATCCTCCGCAAGCGCGACGAGGTCGACGCCTCCGCGTTCGAGAGCATGCACGAGTCGCCGATCGAGGGCTTCTTCGCCGTGATCCGGCACAACTCCGAGGTGCCCGGGCTCGTGCAGCTGTACGCGCAGGTGTCCACCGAGGCGGGTGATCCCGACCACCCGGCGCGCGAGTTCTTCATCGAGCGCTACAAGCAGTTCCGGGCGATGTTCTCGCAGCTCATCCGCGACGAGCAGGCTGCGGGCCGCATCGACGCCGACCTCGACGCCGACCGCATCGCCAACCTGTTCCTCGCCGCCGCCGACGGCCTGCAGACCCAGTGGATGCTCGATCCCTCGATCGACATGGCCGACCACGTCGCCTACCTCTGGCAGCTCGTCACGCGGGCCTGAGGAGCACCACGTGACCCAGACCGGCATCGAGGCCCTCGTCGAGGTCGTCACCCGGGCGGGCCGCGTGCGCGGCCGATGGCGGGCGGATGCCGCGGGCCACCGCTCTGCGGCCTTCCTCGGCATCCCGTTCGCCGAGCCGCCCGTCGGCGAGCGCCGCTTCGCGGCGCCGATGCCGAAGGCGCCGTGGGACGGCGTGCTCGACGCCCTCGAGTTCGGCGCGACCGCGCAGCGCGGCGACCCCGGCGTGACGCTCATCCCCGAGCCGTCGGTGCCGGGCGAGTCGACGCTGAACGTGAACGTCTTCACGCCGTCGCCGTCGCCGGCCGAGCCCGGCGATGGGCTCCCGGTGCTCGTCTGGATCCACGGCGGCGGATACTTCGCCGGCTCGCCCGCGAGCACCTGGTACGACGGGTGCGCCTTCAACCGCGACGGCGTCGTCACCGTGACGATCTCCTACCGGCTCGGGTTCGACGGGTTCGGCTGGATCGCCGACGCGCCGATGAACCGTGGCGCGCTCGACTGGCTGCTCGCGCTCGAGTGGGTGCGCGACAACGTCGCGGCGTTCGGCGGCGACCCCGATCGCGTCACGATCGCCGGACAGTCCGCCGGTGGCGGCGCGGTGCTCACGCTGCTCGGGATGCCGCGCGCCCAGGGCCTGTTCCACGGCGTGTACGCGATCTCGGGCGCCACCGCCGACGTCGCGGCCGATCGCGCCGAGCGGATCGGCCGCCGGGTCGCCGAGCTCGGCGGCGTCGAGCCGACGCGCGCCGGCTTCTCGACGCTCGAACCCGACCGGGTCATCGAGCTGCAGCAGCAGGCGACGACGCCCGACGGCGACGGCGCGTCCCAGCTCGGCGCGCTGCTCGAGGACGGACTGGCCCTCGGACCGGCGGTCGACGGCGACCTCATCCCGCGCCCGACGCACGAATCGATCGCCGCCGGCGTCGGCGCGGGCATCCCGCTCGTGCTCGGCGCCACCGACGACGAGTTCACGATGGCGTTCACCCCCGCGAAGCACAAGCTGCGCTGGATCCCGGCGAGCCTGGCGCTGCGCCGCATGGGCATGCCGAAGGCGACGAGGAGGGCGTGGCTCGCCGCGAACCGCGACGTGCGCTCCCGCGGCACGGCGTTCGTGCTCGGGCGCTACGTCACCGACCGCGTGTTCCGCACGACGATCCCCCAGGTCGCCGGACTGCGCGCGGATGCCCCGACCTGGGTCTACCGCTTCGCCTGGCGTTCGCCGGCGTTCGCGGCATCCGTGCACCGCCTCGACGTGCCGTTCTTCTTCGACTGCCTCGACTCGGAGCGCGTCGAGCCGCTCGCCGGCCCCAATCCGCCGCAGGCGCTCGCCGACGCGGTGCATTCCGCGGCCGTCGCGTTCGTCACGCGGGGCGACCCCGGCTGGGCGCGATGGACCGACGCCGCGCGGGTCATCCGCGTGTGGGACGAGCCCAGGATCGTCGACCGGCGCGACGGCTACGCGGAGGTCGCGGCACTCCTCGACGCCTGACCCCCTGAACGGGGTACGTGACCGGCGACGACACGCGGCTGCATGCTTGCGACATGACGAACGTCGGCGAGACATCCGTTCCCACGTCGACCGGCCCCCTGGGCGTGCATCGGGAGCACTCCGCCCTCGTCCTCGAACACCTCGTGACCCACGGCAGCGCCACACGCAGCGAGCTCGCCCATGCGACGGGCCTCGGGCGCGGTGCGATCGCCGGGCTCACTGCGCGACTCATCGAGGCGGGCATCGTGCGTCCGGCCGAGCAGGACCCGACGGGCGACGGTCGCGCGACCCCGCTCTCGCTCGCCGCGGCCGACCACGTCGTCGTGACGACCGTGCTCCGCGTCGACGAGGCGGTGGCGACCGTGGCCAGCCTCTCGGGCGACGAGCTCGCCCGGTTCGACGTCCCGATCGTCGTGGTCGACGACGTCGCCGTCCCCGATGACGCGCCGCCCGCACCCCGTGCGCCCTCGGCGTCGGCACTCGCCCTCGACGCGAACGGCATCGCGCTCGCCCGGGCCCTCGCCTGGGCCGAGCGCGCCGGGCGCCCGATCGCCGACGTCACGGTGCTCGTCGACGGCGCGGTCGCGGGCACCCCGGCGGTGGTCGTGAACGACGGCCGGCTCGGCGCCGAACCCGTCGATGTGCTCGGCGAGCTGCGTGCCCGCGTGCCCGGCCTCAGGCCCGTCGAGTCGGTGCTCCTCCTGCCCCTCACGCTGCAGTCCGCGGCCGTCGCGGCCGCGGTCGCCGAACGCGCCGAGCTGCCCGGCGTCGACGACGTGCTCTTCGTCTCGGGCGACACGGGCGTGACCGCCGCGGTCGTCACCGGCGGGGCGCCGTTGCGCGGCGCACACGGACTCGCCGCGACCTTCGGGCACCTGCCCGTGCTGCAGGACGGCGTGCGCTGCGAGTGCGGCCAGCGCGGATGCCTCGCGACGGTCGCCGCGGCCGACGTCGTGCTGGCGCGCGCGGGCCTCGACCACCTCGCCGCGACGCGCGGGCACACGGCCGCACTCGAGGAGCTCGTCACGCGCATCGCCGCGGCCGAGGATCGGGCGCGCTGGTCGTGGCTCGACGCCGCGCACTGGATCGGCCGCGCGCTGCAGCTGGTCACGCCGACCGTGGATCCCGCCGTGGTCGTGGTCGGCGGCTACTGGGGCCGGCTCGTCGCCGACATCGACACGGCGTACCGCTCGAACCGGCCCACCATCGGCGGCGGCGCGCTCGAGGCGATACCCGCCATCGCGGCGGCGCGGGTCGGCGCGGATGCCGCGCTCGTGGGCGCGCGCTGGCAGGCGCGTGAGCGGCTGCTCGCCGAGCCGCTGCTCCTGGCCGGCTGACGCGGAGCGCGCGTCACGTGCGCGAGCGCCCGGCCGACCCGCTGTTGCTCGCCGGCTGCGGCCGGTGCCCGAACAGCGACCGCAGGCCCCATCCGGTGACGCGCAGGGTCGCCTCGACCACGATCGCCGGGCTCATCTTCGAGCGCCCGTGTCGACGCTCGACGAACGTCACGGGCACCTCGACGACCGTGAGGCCCGCCTCGCGTGCGTGCCAGAGCATGTCGACCTGGAACCCGTAGCCGCGGGTGTGCACGTCCTCCAGGCGGATGCGGCGCAGCGCGTCGGCGCGGAACGCCCGGTACCCGGCCGTGGCGTCGCGCGTGTCGAGCCGCAGCACCATGCGCGCATAGGCGCTCCCCCATCGCGAGAGCAGCTCCCGGTGACGCGGCCAGTTCTCGATGGACCCGCCCGGGATCCAGCGCGAGCCGATCACGAGGTCGGCGCCGCCCGCGGCATCCGTCGGCTCGAGCGCCGCGAGCAACCGGGGCAGTTGCTCTGGCAGGTGCGACCCGTCGGCGTCGAGCTGCACGATCGGGTCGAATCCGCGATCGAGCGCCCAGCCGAACGCTTCGAGGTAGGCCGCGCCCAACCCGTCCTTCGTGCGCCGGTGCAGCACGTGCACGGCGCCGTCGGCGGCGGCGAGCTCGTCGGCCAGCTCGCCCGTTCCGTCGGGCGAGCTGTCGTCGACCACGAGCACGGATGCCTCGGGCACGGCCGCGCGCACGCGGGCGATCGTGTCGGCGAGGCTCTCGCGCTCGTTGTAGGTCGGTATCACGACGAGTGTGCCGGCCATTCGCTCCCTCACCTCGGCGGGCGTGTCCGCGCTATCGTAGCCGCCCGCGGCATCCGCTCGCTGACGGCCCGGTGGCCGGAGGCCCCGGCCGGTGGTCGACGGCGGGCCCGCGCGGTACCATCGGCACGTCGGGGGGACACGCCGACGAGCCCGAGGGGGGCCTCATGAACCGGATGCTCCGTGCTGCCGTGGCGGCAGCGGCCACCGTCCTCGTCGCGAGCGCGCTGGGCGGGTGCGCGTTCCTCACCCCGGCCGAGCAGTTCAGGGACACCACGACCGTCGAGGACGCGATCGCCACCATCCAGATCGCCGACAACCAGGGCAGCGTCACCGTCCGCGGGGTCGAGGGCGCGACGCAGACGACCGTGGCGCGCCAGGTCTCGTACCGCGGCGAGCGGCCCGAGGGAGAGACCCACGCCGTGGAGGGCGACACGCTCGAGCTCCGCGGCTGCGGGCGCCGGTGCTCGGTCGACTACACGATCGACGTGCCCGCGGGCGTCGACGTGCGCGGGCAGACCTCGAACGGGGCGATCAAGCTCAGCGCCGTCGGTGCGGTCGAGGTCGGCACGAGCAACGGCCGCATCGAGTTGGAGGACGTGCAGGGAGCTGTCGACGTCGAGACGTCGAACGGCCGCATCGAGGGCGAAGGACTCAACGGCGACGGCATCCGCGCCGAGACGTCGAACGGCGCCATCGACCTCGAACTCGGCACGCCGCAGGACGTCGAGGCCCGCACCTCGAACGGATCGATCGAGCTCAGCGTGCCCGCCGACAGCTACCGGATCACCACCGAGACGTCGAACGGCGGGACCGACATCGGCGTCGCGAACGATCCCGACGGCCGATTCACGCTCGACCTGCGCACCTCGAACGGGTCGATCACCGTCGAGGAGGACTGACTCCGACCGCTCGGGTCATGCGCCCCGCAGGTCGGCGAGTGCCGCCTCGAGCTGGTCGACCGCCCAGTCGAGGTCGCCGGGCTCCACGACGATGGGCGGCGCGAGCCGGATCGTCGAGCCGTGCGTGTCCTTCGCGAGCACGCCGCGCCGCATCAGCGCCTCGCACGCCTCCCGCCCGGTCGCGACGGCGGGGTCGATGTCGATGCCCGCCCAGAGCCCCGCCCCGCGCAGCGCGACCACGCCGTGCCCGACCAGGCGCTCGAGTCGTGCATGCAGGTGGTCTCCCAGCTCGCGGGCACGCGCCTGCGGCTCGCCCGTCGCGAGCATGCGCACGACCTCGAGGCCGACCGCCGCGGCGAGCGGATTGCCGCCGAAGGTCGAGCCGTGCTGGCCGGGCCGCAGCACGCCCAGCACGTCGCGGTCGCCGACGACGGCCGACACGGGCACGATGCCGCCGCCGAGCGCCTTGCCGAGCAGGTAGAGGTCGGGCACGACGCCGACGAGGTCGCACGCGAACGTGGCGCCGACGCGCCCGAGGCCCGACTGGATCTCGTCGGCGATGAGCAGCACGTCGCGCTCGCGCGTGATGCGCCGCACGTCGGGGAGGAAGTCCGCGGGCGGCACGATGATGCCCGACTCGCCCTGGATCGGCTCGACGAGCACCGCGACGGTGCTGTCGTCGATCGCCGCCTCGATCGCGGCCGCGTCCCCGTAGGGCACCATCCGGAAGCCCGGGGTGTACGGGCCGAAGTCGTCGTGCGCATCGGGGTCATCGCTGAACGAGACGATCGTCGTGGTGCGCCCGTGGAAATTGCCCGCCATCACGATGATGTTCGCGGCATCCGGCGCCACGCCCTTCACGCGGTAGCCCCACGCGCGCGCGACCTTGATCGCCGACTCGACGGCCTCGGCGCCCGTGTTCATGGGCAGCACCATGTCCTTGCCGCAGAGCGCGGCGAGCTCGGTGACGAACGGCCCGAGCCGGTCGTTGTGGAACGCGCGGCTCGTGAGCGTGATGCGGTCGAGCTGTTCGCGCGCCGCGGCGACGAGGCGCGGGTTGCCGTGCCCGAAGTTCACCGCGGAGTAGGCCGCGAGGCAGTCGAGGTACCGCCGGCCCTCGACGTCGGTCACCCAGGCGCCCTCGCCCGCGGCGACGACGACCGGCAGCGGGTGGTAGTTGTGGGCCGCGTGCTCGTCCTCCACGCGGATGGCCGCGGCCGTCCGAGCCGAAGGCTCCCCCCGTAGACGCCCGGCCACACCCGAGCCTTCGGCTCGGACGGCCGCGTCCGCGTCGTCGATCAAGCGGTTGTGAGTGGTGGTCTTCATCGGCGCAGCTCCAGGGTGCAGCACTTGACGCCGCCCCCGCCGAGCAGCAGCTCGGAGAGGTCGACGCCGATCGGGTTGTAGCCGTGCTCGCGCAGCTGCCGCTCGAAGTCGGTGGCGCGCGACGCGATCACGACGTTGTAGCCGTCGCTGTACGAGTTGAGGCCGAGCACCGCGGCATCCGTCTCGTTCACGATGATGGCGTCGGGGAAGCGCTCCTGCAGCACGGCGAGGGATGCCCCGTCGAACGCGCTCGGCAGGTAGGCGATGTGCTCGCGGCCGGGCGTGCCGTCGAGCACGGCGACCGCCGTGTCGAGGTGGTAGAAGCTGGGGTCCACGAGGCGGAGGGTGACGACCTCGCGGCCGAAGATGCGCTCGAGCTCCTGGTGCGACTGCGAGTCGCTGCGGAAGCCCGTGCCGGCGAGAATGACGTCGCCGACGAGGAGGAAGTCGCCCTCGCCCTCGTTCACCTCCTCGGGCTCGCGCACGTCGAAGCCCTGCTCGCGGAACCACTCCATGTACGCGGGTCCCTCGGGCTGGCGCTCGGGGTGGGTGAACTTCGCGCCGTACGCGATGCCGTCGATCACGAACCCGCCGTTCGCGGCGTAGACCATGTCGGGCAGCCCCGCGATCGGGTCGATGAGGTGCACGTCGTAGCCGAGCTCGAGGTACGTGTCGTAGAGTGCCTGCCACTGCGCCAGCGCGACATCGGTGTCGGTCGGCTCGGCGGGGTTCATCCACGGGTTGATCCGGTAGACGACCGTGAAGTGCTCGGGGCGGCACATCAGCACGCTGCGCCCGGTGGGGCGCCGCTCGGGCCGCGCGGCCGCCTGTTCCTCGGTCTCGATCACGGTCGACATCTCACTCCTCAGGGCTCTGCGGATGTCGCGGCGCACCGTTGCGGGGCGACATCAGCACTCTTGTCAATGCCGGCGGACCAGGTCGCTCTTGCGAGCCCCGACGACGATGTTCGGGTTGCACCGCCGTCGGGACGCCTCTCTCAGTGTGACGCCGAAGTCGCCGAAGTTCCGGGCGTCACGCGCAATGTTCCTGCTCGTTCCGAGACGATTCGCCGCTTTCGTGCGTGAATCACGCGACGGATGCCGCGGGCGACGCGTGAGAGCGGTTGCTCACGAGGCGCGAGTGGTGCATCCTGTTGGGCGACCCGGCACCCTCCCGCCGGGCGGACCGATGGAGGCCGCAACTTGGACGATCCCGCCCACGACGAGCGGCTGCGCCAGCTCCAGCGGATCGCGTACGGCGCCGTCGCGAGCAGCACCGAACGCGCCGCGGCCCTGGCCGAGCTCGACGCGATGCGGCGGGATGCGGCGGCCGCGGCGCAGGAGCCCGACGACGCGGCACCCCATCCGACCGGGCCGACGCCCGTGCTGGAGAAGACGCCGACGGGGTCCACGCGAGCCGTGTCCGAGTGGATCGCGGCATCCGATGCGGCATCCGTGCGCAGGTTCCGCTGGGCGGTCGCGGCGGGCACGGCCGCGCTGCTCGTGGGCATCGCGGTCGGGTGGCAGCTCGGCACGCGCACCGCGCCCTCGGAGCCCGCGGCCGGCGGCAATCCCCTCGGTGCCGCCTCGTCGTTCGCGGCGGGCGCGCCCGACGTCATGCTGAAGGTGGTCGACTCCCCCGCCTACGCCGTGTTCGACCGGCCCGCGCAGGCCTCGGACCTCCCCACGACGGCGCAGGCAGACTGGTCCGACGGCTGGATCGACACGTCGACCCTGCGCCTGCTCGCGACCACGGCGGAGGGGGTCGGCGTCTACGGCGCGAAGGCGCTGCCGGGCGGACTCTCGCCCGACATCGGGCCCGACGACGTGTGCATGGTGGTCGTCCGTTCCGGCGGAACGAGCGGGACGTGCACGCAGCAGGGCGTCTTCCGCGACGGGGAGCTCTGGACGGAGTCCTACCTGGAGGGCGACGGCCTCGTGCGCGCCGAATGGCGCGCCGACGGCGCCGTGCTGGTGACCGTGCCGGTCGACTGAGCGGCGCGCGGCGCGCCCAGGCCGGCCGCGGGACCGGGCCCTTGCCGCAGCGCACCCTGCGAGGCATCCTGATCGCATGACCGGTTCGTTCACCGGTCGGATCGACCGAGGCAGTACGGACGGGGCGAGGCCACCGGGCTGGGCGATCGCCGTCCTCCTGGCGGCGCTGCTCATCGGGGCGCTCTGGGGCTGGACGGTGTCGCACTCGACGCCGTCCGAGCCGGATGCCGCCGCCGTCCCGATCGCCGACACCGCCGTGCTCAGCGCCTATGACACGGCGCCCACGCCGGCGGACGTGCCGCGGGACGCGTACCCGCGCGACCCCATCGCGCCGACGGAGTACCGGCTGCTGCGCACGCGCCCCGACGGCGTCGCGCTCTACATCGCACGGCTGCACGGAGGGTCGGCGGTCTGCGCCGTCCTCTCGCGGCCGGGCCGGTTCACCACCTCGAGCTGCACGCACGAGGGGCTGTTCCCGGTGCGGGGGCTCGAAGTCGAGGCATCCGCGCCCGGCGACGGTCTCGTGCGCGGGGTCATCCGCCCCGACGGCAGCGCCGAGCTGTCACCACGGTAGGCCGCGGGCGCCGGTCAGCCGTTCTTCGCGTCGCGCCATGCGAGCCACTCGGGCACTGCCGACAGGTCGTAGTCGGGGCCCGAGACACCCAGGGTGAACAGCCGCACGCCGGCGTCGTACAGCGCCTCGGCGTAGTCGAGGTCGACGTGGCGGCGGGTGAGCTCGTTCGACACCGTGATCTCCGACACGTCGCGGCCGACCTCGTCGCCCCAGCGCTTCAGCACGTCGAGCTTGTGGCCGAGCTGGTCGGGCGAGACGAACGAGTGCCAGATGTCGGCGTGCCGTGCCACGATCTTCAGGGTCTTCTGCTCGCCCTTGCCGCCGATCATCACCGGGATCTTGCGAGTCGGCGCGGGGTTCAGCTTCGCCCAGCGGGCCTCGACCCGAGGCAGGGCCTTGGCGAGTGCGTTCAGGCGCGTGCCCGGCGTACCGAACTCGTAGCCGTACTCGTCGTAGTCGCGCTCGAACCAGCCCGAGCCCGTGCCGAAGATGAACCG
This sequence comes from Agromyces mariniharenae, assembly GCF_008122505.1. Taxonomy (NCBI): domain Bacteria; kingdom Bacillati; phylum Actinomycetota; class Actinomycetes; order Micrococcales; family Microbacteriaceae; genus Agromyces; species Agromyces mariniharenae. Next base: position 1,504,313 of record NZ_VSSB01000001.1, read on the forward strand.
GCCGACGCCGTCCTTCGCCGAGATGTGGTCGAGGGTGCGGGCCATGTCGGCCTGCAGGTCGGCGTTGCGGTACGAGTTGCAGCTCACGAGCGTGCCGAACTCCACGCGCTCGGTCTGCTCGGCCCACGCGCCGAGCATGGTCCACGCCTCGAAGTGCAGGCCCTCGCGGTCGCCGGAGAGCGGGAAGAAGTGGTCCCAGTTGAAGACGATGTCGACGCCGAGGTCCTCGAGGCGCAGGACGGTGTCGCGGATGGCGGGATAGTGGGCGTGCTGCGGCTGCACCTGGATTCCGAGGCGCACGCGGGAGTCGTCGGGCATGCCTTCCAGCCTAGGCGCGTTCGGGAAAGCGGATGCCAGGGTGGCCATCGAGCGCAAACGCAGGAAGAACCGATCGACACGCCGTCGAAGCGGCAGGCGGCATCGGCGTGTCGGCCGGTTCTTCCTGCAGACGGATGCCGCGGCAACCCGATTCCTCCTGCAGACGGATGCCGCGGGCACCCGATTCCCCGTGCAGACGGATGCCGCAGCAGGGTGTCGCACCGGCACGCGGATGCCGCGGGCACACCCCGGCCCGCGGCATCCGTCGCCCCCGCTTCCCCCGGGTCTACTCCTTCAGGTCGAGCATCGGCGTCGGACGCCGGAACCCGCGCGTCACGATCGCGAGGAGCACGACGCCGATCGCGAGCCACGAGAGGCCCACGATGAACGTCTCGACCGAGAGGCTCGTCCACAGCCACACCGTGAGCGCGAAGCCGATGAGCGGCAGCACGAGGTTGCGCAGCACCTGGATGCCGGCGCGCTCCCTGCGGTCGACGTAGTAGTGCTTGATGACCGAGAGGTTCACGACCGAGAACGCGACGAGCGCGCCGAAGCTGATCATGCCGGCGAGCAGGCCGAGGTCGATCCAGATCGCGAGCAGCGAGACCACCGAGACGCACAGCACGGCGACGACCGGGGTCTTGAACCGCGCCGAGAGGCGGCCGAAGACCCGCTTCGGCAGCACGCCGTCGCGACCCATCGCGTAGATGATGCGCGACACCGACGCCTGCGAGGTGAGCGCCGAGCCCGCCGCGCCCGCGACGTACGCCGCCGTGAAGAACACCGCGAGGAACTCGCCGCCCGCCGTCTGCATGACGTCGAGCGCGGCCGAGTCCACGTCGGTGAACTCGTTCGACGGGAACACGAGCTGCGCGAGGTACGACAGCCCGATGAAGATCACGCCGGCCGCGATCGTGGTGATCATGATGGCGCGCGGCACCGAGCGGGTCGGCTCCTTCGCCTCCTCTGCGAGCGTCGAGACCGAGTCGAAGCCGAGGAACGACAGGCACAGCACGGCGGCGCCCGCGAACAGCACGCCCGGGCCCTCCACGGATCCGTCGCCGACGAACGGCGCGAGCGGGTCGACCTGCTGCCCCGAGAGCGACGCGAGGCCGAAGACGACGAACGCGCCGATGAACACGGCCTGCACGGCGATGATCACGACGTTCGCCCGCGCCACCGAGACGATGCCGATCACGTTCAGCACGGTGACGATGACGATCGACGCGAGGATGAACACCCACGCGGGCACGGCCGGGAAGGCCGCCTCGAGGTAGATGCCGATCACGAGGTAGTTGATCATCGGCAGGAACAGGTAGTCGAGCATGAGCGACCAGCCGGCGAGGAACCCGACCGCGCCGCCGAAGCTGCGTTGCGTGTAGACGTACGCCGAGCCGGCGTACGGGTAGGCGACCGACATGCGGGCGTAGGAGCGCGCCGTGAACAGCATGGCGACGAGCGTGATGACGTACGAGACGGCGACACGGCCGCCGGTCAGCTCGGTGACGATGCCGTAGGTGGTGAACACCGTGAGCGGCACCATGTAGACGAGTCCGAAGAGCACCAGCGACGGAACGCCGAGGACTCGCTTGAGCTTGGGCGCGGCATCCGTTCCGACGTCGGTGGCGGGGATCGCGGCCTGGGACATGGCGGTGACCTTTCAGGGGGTCGGGAGGCGTTCGCCTCGGTATCGGGGGATCCCCGCGAGCCAGGTCGCGCGCACGGGGAGGTCGGGGAGGTCGGCGGGATCGAGGTCACGCGGATCGGCCGCGAGGTGCACGAGGTCGGCGGCGGCGCCGGGCTCGATGCGGCCCCACGGGGCATCCGTCGCGTCGGCGAACGCCTGGTGGGCGACGGCCGCGCTGTAGGCGTCGAGGGCGAGTGCGACGGGCAGGATCTCCTGCGGCGTCCAGCCGCCGACCGGATCGCCGGCGGGCGTGCGGCGGCTCACGGCGACCGCGATGCCCTCCCGCGGGTCGCCCGACGAGACGGGCCAGTCCGAGCCGAACGCGAGGCGGGCACCCGATGCCTCGATCGAGCGCATGCGGTACTGCTTGTCCGCGCGCTCCGCGCCGAGCCGTGGCACGGTCAGCACGGTCATGAGCGCGTCGAGCTGGGCCCACAGCGGCTGCATGTTCGGGATGATCGCGAGCCGCGCGAACCGGTCGAGGTCGGCGTCGTCGACGAGCTGCGCGTGCGCGATGACGGGGCGGCGGTCGCGCGGGCCGTTCGCCTCGACGGCGTGCTCGATCGCGTCGAGCGCCTGGCGCACGGCCGCGTCGCCGATGGCGTGGATGTGCACCTGGAATCCGGCCGCGTCGACGGCGCGCACGGCCTCGGCGAGGTCCTCGGCACCCCACACCGACATGCCGTGCTTGTGCAGCGACGAGCAGTACGGCTCGAGCAGGGCGCCGGTCTCGTTCTCGACGACGCCGTCGGCGAAGAACTTCACGGTGTTCGCGGTGAGCATGGGCGACGCGGCATCCGTGACCCGGCGGCGCGACTCGACGAACGCGGGCAGCTGGGTCGCGAAGCGGCGCGGGTCGGCGTAGAGCGCGAGGTTGAACCGGATGCGCAGCCGGTCGCGCGCCGCGGCCTCGAGGTAGACGTCGAGCTCGGCGGGCTCGACCCAGGCGTCCTGCACCCAGGTGACACCGCGCGCGAGGTAGTACTCGGCCGCGCGCTCGAGCGCGCGCAGTCGCTCCTCGACGGGGCGCGGCGGGGCGATGTCGGTGACGAGCTCGACGGCGCCCCACTCGCGCAGGGTGCCGAGCGGCGAGCCGTCGGCGCGGCGCGGGATCTCGCCGAGCACGGGGTCGGGTGTGTCGGCGTCGATGCCGGCGAGCTCGAACGCCCGCGAGTTGCACCACACCGTGTGGTAGTCCCAGGCGCGCAGCACGACGGGCCGGTCGGGCACGGCCTCGTCGAGCCAGCGCGCATCGAAGAGCCCGCCGTCGGCGAGGCTGCCGTCGTACGACGCTCCCTGGATCCACGCGACGCCGGGGTGCGCCTCGGCGTAGCGCCGCACCTCGTCGACGATCGCCGGGATCGACGTGCACGAGCGCACGTCGGGGCCCTCGGCCTCGAGCCCGCCGAACAGCGGGTGCGCGTGCCCGTCGCCGAACGCGGGCATGAGGAAGCCGCCGTCGAGGTCGACCCGCTCGAGGTGCTCCCCCGCCGCCTCGGCCTCGGACGCGAGCCGGAGCGCGGCGGCGTCGAGCGCCTCGACGACGCCCTCGCGCGCGAACAGCGCCCCGCTCGTCGCCTGGTCGGCTCCGCGCCAGATCGTGCCACCGTGGAAGAGGGTCGAGGTCACTGCACCGGGTCCTTCGCATCGCCTATACGAACAGTGTTCGTATTCGAGTGAAGGTGACGATACACTCTCGCCTCAAGCGAGGGAAGACCGAGGATGGAAATCGTGACACGCGTCAACCGCGACCAGCTCGTGACCACGGCGCTCGAGCTCATCGACGAGGAGGGCGGCGAGGCGCTCTCCATGCGCGCGCTCGCCAAGCGCGTGAACCGCCAGGTCTCCTCGCTCTACAACCACGTCGAGAGCCGCGGCGACCTCATCGAGGCCGTGCGCGCCCGCATCGTCGAGGAGATCGACACGACGGCCTTCCTGGCCGAGCCGTGGGATGCCGCGCTCGAAGCCTGGGCCCGCTCGTACCTCGCGGCGTTCGCCGCCCACCCGAACGTCATCCTGCTGCTCGCGACGACGCCCATCCGCGACGTGTCCACGCTCGGCATGTACGACCGCGTCGTCGGCGCGCTCGTCGAGGCGGGGTGGCCCGTCGGCGACGCGGTCGCCGTGATGCGCACGGTCGAGGCGCACGTGCTCGGATCGGCCATCGACATCGTCGCGCCCGGCGACCTGCTCGAGCAGGGCTCGGTGCCGCCCGAGCACGCCGCGTTCCGGGCGGCGCTCGATCCGTCGCTCGGCGACGCGTTCGGCGCACGCCGCGCGTTCGAGATCGGCCTCGCGGCGCTGCTCGCCGGGCTCCGGGTGCGGCACGCCGCAGCCGCGGGGCTGAGAGGCTGACCGGGGCGCTCGCGTCCGACCCGCGCCGACACCGCTCGGCAGCCGCTTTCCCACACAGCACGCAGGAATTCGGCGTCAACCCCTGTGTGTGCGCAACGAATCGGCGTACACTCCGAAGCATGGACAACCTCGACCGCGCCATCCTCGACCTGCTCCGACAGAACGCGCGAGCGGGGTACGGCGACATCGGGTCGTCCGTGGGCCTCTCGGCGTCGGCCGTGAAGCGCCGCGTCGACCGCCTCGTCGCCGACGGCGTCATCCGCTCGTTCACGATCCAGGTCGACCCCACCGTCGACGGGATGAGCACCGAGGCCTACGTCGAGCTGTTCTGCCGTGGCACCGTCGCGCCCGACGAGCTGCAGCGCATCCTCCAGGGCGTGCCCGAGGTCGTCTACGCCGGCACCGTCACGGGCAGCGCCGACGCGATCGTGCACATGCGCGCCCGTGACATCACCTCGCTCGAGGACGCGCTCGAACGCGTGCGCATCGCCCCGAACGTCGACCACACGCGCAGCGCGATCGTCCTGTCGCGACTGGTGAACCGCAACCGGGACTGACGGTGACCCGTCCAGGGCCGCAGGGCCGCACGGATGCCGCGGGCGGGTCGATGCGGTTCACGATCCGCCACGACGACGACACGCCGCCGTTCGAGCAGGTGCGCCGCCAGGTCGTGGACGCGGTGGCATCCCGCACCCTCGCCCCAGGCACGCGGATGCCGACCGTGCGCGCCCTGGCGGCCGAGCTCGACCTGGCCGTCAACACCGTCGCGAAGGCGTACCGCGCGCTCGAGGCCGACCATGTCATCGAGACCCGCGGACGCGCCGGCACCTTCGTCGCCGCCACCGGCGACCCCACCACGCAGGAGGCGCAGCTCGCCGCCCTCGCCTACGCCGACCGCGTGCATCACCTCGGCCTCGACCGGGCGACCGCCCTCGCCCTCGTCGAGTCGGCGCTCGACGCCCCCCGCTGACGGTCGAAGGTGCGGGCGCCCGCACTCCTGTTGGCTCGGAACTCTCCTCCGGCATTCGTGACCCGTATCACCGGCGTCGGAGTCGTTCCCCGGGTGGACTCCTGAAAACAAGGACATGCAGCGCACGTTGAAGAGCGTGTCCTTGTTTTCAGGAGTCGTGGCGGGCGGAACCTCGATCGGCTCGGCGAGGAAACGAGTGACCGATCGCGGCACGGTATGGGCGGGCGAACGAACGGCGCGACACGCGGCACGCGCGCGGCGCGGCATCCGCTCAGACGGCCTCGGGGATCGGCTCCTTCGGAAGCTTGCGCACCTTGGCGCGGCGGCGGCGGCGCTCGGGGATCATCGAGCGCATCTCCTCGAGCCTGCCGAAGCAGAGCAGGCGGTCCTCGGCCTCGAGCACGACACCCTTGCGCGGATTCGGGATGACCGTCGTGCCGCGGTGGAGCGTGAGCACGGTGATGTCGCGATCCCAGAGGCCCGACTCGCCGAGCGTCTTGCCGACGAGGTCGGCCGCGCCGTGCACCAGGAGCTCGGCGACGCCGTACCCCGTCGAGACGGTGAGCCGCTGGCGCACGTCGATCTCGGGGAACGCGACCTGGTTCGCGATGTAGTCGATGATCGCGCCGGCCACGTCGAGCTTCGTCGCCGTCTCGATGCCCTGCAGGCCGGGCGACGAGTTGACCTCCATGACGAGCGGGCCGTCGTTGCCCTCGAGCATGTCGACGCCCGCCACCTTGAGGCCCATGATCTGCGCAGAGCGCACGGCGGCCTGCTCGTAGGCGGGCGTGAGCTCCACGGGCTCGACGGTGCCGCCGCGGTGCACGTTCGAGCGGAACTCGTCGCCGCTCGCGACGCGACGCATGGCCGCGACGACGCGGTCGCCGATGACGAGGGCACGGATGTCGCGACCGCGGCTCTCCTTCACGAACCGCTGGATGAGCACGTTCTGCTTCGTCGAGTGCAGGGTCTCGATGATCGCCTCGGCGATCTTCACCTCGGGCGCGAGGATCACGCCGATGCCCTGCGTGCCCTCGAGCAGCTTGATGACGACGGGTGCGCCGCCGACGAGCTCGATCGCCGGACGCACGTCGGCGCGGTTGCGCACGAACGCCGTCGCCGGCATGCCGATGTTGTGGCGGCTCAGGATCTGGTTCGCGCGGAGCTTGTCGCGCGCGTTCGTGATGCCGTTCGCGGTGTTCGGCGTGTAGACGTCCATCTGCTCGAACTGGCGCACGACGGCGGTGCCGAAGTACGTGATCGAGTTGCCGATGCGCGGCAGGATCGCGTCGTAGTCGGACAGCGGACGGCCGCGGTACTGCAGGTCGGGTTCGGTGCCCGAGAGGTCGATCGCGAAGCGCAGCGTGTTGAGCACCTTCACCTCGTGCCCCCGTTGCTGCGCCGCCGCCCGGAGTCGCTGGGTGGAGTACGCCTGCGGGGCGCGCGAGAGGATCGCCAGTTTCATCCTTGAGTCCCTGCGAAGATGTTCGGGTGACAGAGCCCCCCTATTCAACCACCATCGTCGGATGGCGCGAATGGGTGACCCTGCCCGGTGCGGGAGTCCCATGGATCAAGGCGAAGATCGACACCGGCGCCCGTACGTCGTCGCTGCACGCGTTCGAGGTGGAGGAGTTCCGAGCCGAGGACGGCACGGACTCCGTGCGGTTCGGCGTGCGTCCGTGGCAGGACAGCGACGAGGACGCGGTCGTCGTCGAGTTCCCCGTGCACGACCGCCGCACGGTGCGCAGCTCGTCGGGCCACTCCGAGGAACGCATCGTCGTGCTCATGGACGTGACGCTGCACGGACGCACGCAGACCGTCGAGATGACGCTGTCGAACCGCGACGAGATGGGCTTCCGCATGCTCATCGGCCGCGAGGCGCTGCGCGACGGGTTCCTCGTCGCCGCCGGTGAGTCGTTCCTCGGCGGACGCGCCCCACGACGCGTCCGCCGACAGAACCGCGGTCGCTGACCCCCTAGATGACGGCGTCGGTCAGCGTCGTCGGGTTGCCGAACCGGTGGTTCGTGATCGACACGGCCTGCTCGTGCAGGAACGGCAGCAGCTCCACGCGCCCCGAGGGCGTCACGGGGTGCGACCACACCGCGACATCCGGGGTGCCGCCGAGCGCGGCCGCGAGCTCGGACGCGCCGCCGCCGACGAGGCGGACGCGGGTCGAGCCGACGCCCTCCTCGGCGACGCGCGCGAGCCACGCGGCATCCCCCTCGCGGATGACCCGCGTGTCGCGGGCCTCGAGGATCGTGCGCACGCCCTTCGGGAGCTCGAACGCGGTCGACACGGTGAGGTGCGACTTCGCGAGCAGGCCGGCGGCGATGACGCGCAGGCCCTCCGCGAGCGTCGACGCCTCGCCGATGCGCACGGTGACGGGCAGCGCGCGGTAGCGGAACAGGTTCCGCTCGACGCCGACGCCCGAGACGTCCTTGACCGTGCCGTACTCCTCGGCCCAGGCGACCTCGTCGGACAGCGCCGATCGGCGCAGCACCTCGAACGCCTCGTACTCGAGCGCCGGCTGCGACGCCTCGATGAGCTCCGACACGCGCTTCTCGAGCCCGCGCAGGTGGAGGGTGCTCGACACGGGGCCGTGCTGCGGCATCCACTCGCCGAGGCCGAACAGGTAGTTCGGGCCGCCCGCCTTCGCGCCGGCGCCGACGGCCGAGCGCTTCCAGCCGCCGAACGGCTGGCGCTGCACGATGGCGCCCGTGATGCCGCGGTTCACGTAGAGGTTGCCCGCCTCGACGCGGTCGAGCCACTGCGCGACCTCCTCGGAGTCGAGCGAGTGCAGGCCGGCGGTGAGGCCGTAGTCGACGGCGTTCTGCAGGCGGATGGCCTCGTCGAGGTCCTTGGCGTGCATGACGCCGAGCACCGGTCCGAAGAACTCGGTGAGGTGGAAGTACGACCCGGGCGCCACGCCCTCGCGGATGCCGGGCGACCAGAGCCGGCCGGTGCCGTCGAGCTGCTTCGGCTCCACGAGCCACTCCTCGCCGATGCCGAGCTGGGTGAGCGCGTGCAGGAGCTTGCCGTTCGCGGGCTCGATGATCGGGCCCATGACGCTCTGCGGGTGCTCGGGGTACCCGACCCGCAGCGACGTGGCGGCGTCGACGAGCTGGCGGCGGAACCGCTCCGACTTCGCGACCGAGCCGACGAGGATCACGAGCGACGCGGCCGAGCACTTCTGGCCGGCGTGGCCGAAGGCGCTCTTCACGACGTCGGATGCCGCGAGGTCGAGGTCGGCCGACGGCGTCACGATGATCGCGTTCTTGCCGCTCGTCTCCGCCAGCAGCGGCAGGTCGGGGCGGAACGAGCGGAACAGCTGCGCGGTCTCGTACGCGCCCGTCAGGATGACGCGGTCGACGGCGGGGTGCGACACCAGCTGCCGGCCGAGGTCGCGCTCGCCGATGTCGACGAGGGCGAGGAGCTCGCGAGGCACGCCGGCCTCCCAGAGCGCCTCGACCATGACGGCGCCCGAGCGCTGCGCGAGCTTGGCCGGCTTGATGATGACGCCCGAGCCCGCGGCGAGCGCGGCGAGCACCCCGCCGGCGGGAATCGCGACCGGGAAGTTCCACGGCGGCGTCACGACGGTGAGCTTCGGCGGCACGAAGACCGCGCCCTGCACGTGGTCGAGCTCGCGGGCGCGCTCGGCGTAGTAGTGCGCGAAGTCGATGGCCTCGGAGATCTCGGGGTCGGCCTCGGCGATGGTCTTGCCGGTCTCGGCGGCCATGACCTCGATGAGGCGGTCGCGGTTCGCGGCGAGCGCGAGGCCCGCGCGGTGCAGCACGGCGGCGCGCTCGGCGCCGGGGAGCTCGCCCCAGGCGCGTCCGTTCGCGGCCACCGTCGAGATGATCGACTCGAGCGTGGCCGCGTCGGCGACGCGGGCCCGGGCGATGGTCTCGAGGCCCAGGCGCGTCTCGGGCACGCGGGCGAGGATGCGGCGGCCCCACTCGCGGTTCGCGGCGAGGGCGGGGTCGGTGTCGGGCTCGTTGCGGAAGCCGGGGGTCGCGCCGGGGCCGGCCGCGCCGGCCGCGCTCGGAGCGACGAGCTCGCCCTCGATCTCGCCCGTGTCGCCGAACAGGCCGGGCTCGCGGCGCGAGCCGCGGGTGAGCTCGAGCACGGTGCTCGTGAGCGACACGTCGTCCTCGTGCTCGCTGCCCGGGGCCGGGGCGTCGGGCACCGCCACGGCCGCCGCGAGCGACTCCTGCGACCACTCGGAGCGGCGGTTCTGCGTGCGATTCGGCGTGGGGACGCGACCCGAGTCGGCCTCCAGCGCGGCGAGCGACCGCTCGTACCGGACGCGCTCGCGCTCGAAGAGGCCCTGGTCGCTGTCCAGCTCGAACACGGCCGACATGAAGTTGTCCTGGCTCGCGTTCTCCTCGAGCCGGCGGATCAGGTAGGCGATCGCCACGTCGAACTCGGTCGGGTTCACGACGGGCGTGTAGAGCAGCAGGTTGCCGACGTCGCGGCGCACCGCCTCGGCCTGACCGGTGGCCATGCCGAGGAGCATCTCGAACTCGACGCGCGACTCGACGCCGCGCTGGCGCGCGATGAGCCAGGCGTGCGCGACGTCGAACAGGTTGTGACCGGCGACACCGAGCTTCACGGCGTCGGCGCGTTCGGGCGTCATCGACCAGTGCAGCACGCGCTTGTAGTTGGTGTCGGAGTCCTGCTTGGTGCCGTAGGTCGCGACCGGCCAGCCGTGGATCGCGGCGTCGACGTGCTCCATGGCGAGGTTCGCGCCCTTCACCACGCGCACCTTGATGGGCGCGCCGCCCGCCTGGCGTCGCGCGATCGCCCATGCGGTGAGCTCCTGCATCGCGCCGAGCGCGTCGGGCAGGTAGGTCTGCAGCACGATGCCGGCCTCGAGTCCGCGCAGCTGCGGCTGGTCGAGCAGCGTCGTGAACACCGCGATGGTGAGGTCGAGGTCGCGGTACTCCTCCATGTCGAGGTTGATGAACTTCGGCGTCGGGCTCTTCGCCGCGAGCTCGTAGAGCGGCGTGAGCTTCGAGACGACCTTCGCGACGGCCTCGTCGAACGACCACATCGAGAGCTGGCTCACGACGCTCGACACCTTGATCGAGACGTAGTCGACGTCGTCGCGCGCGAGGAACTCGTAGGTGCCGCGCAGCCGCCGGTCGGCCTCGTCCTCGCCGAGCACGGCCTCGCCGAGCAGGTTGAGGTTGAGGCGGTTGCCCGACTCGCGCAGCATCGCGATCGACGGGCCGAGCTTCGCCGGGGTGGCGTCGAGCACGAGGTGTCCGACCATCCGGCGCAGCACGCGGCGCGCGATGGGGATCACCACCCACGGGAGCACCGGTGCCACGACCCCTCCGACGCGGATGGCCGCGCGCAGGTACCAGGGCAGGAACTTCGGGGTGAGCTTCGCGACCTGCTCGAGGTTGCGGCCGGCGACGCCGAGGTCTTCGGGGCGCATCACGCCGTCGACGAAGCCGACGGTGAAGGCGAGCCCGTTCGGGTCCTTCAGCACCCCGGCGAGGCGCTCGGCGGCGGGGTCAGCGGGGTGCTCGGCGCTCTCGGCGAGCCAGCGGCGCACCAGTGCGACGACGTGGTCGGTGGCCGGCGCGAGTTCCGTGGCGGCGTTGGTCATGGTCACGAGGCTAGTCTCCGTTGCTCAGGGTGCGCCGAGGGTTCACGCACCTTGCCTCCTCCCAGTGTGCGCGGCGACATCCGTTCGGTACAGCGAATGAATCCGACGCATACTGTTCGGTAGAGCCGAATGGTTCATGGATGCCGGGAGGACGCGATGCTCGACGTGCGACGCCTGCGCCTGCTGGTCGAGCTCAGCCGGCGCGGCACGCTGGCCGCGGTCGCCGACGCGCTGTCGTACAGCCCCTCGTCGGTCTCGCAGCAGCTCAGCCTGCTCGAGCGGGAGGCCGGGGTGCCGCTCCTGGTACAGGTGGGCCGGCGCGTGCAGCTCACGCCGCAGGCGCTCGTGCTCGTCGAGCACGGCAAGGCGGTGCTCGACCGGCTCGAGGAGGCGGAAGCCGACGTCGCGCGTTCGCTCACGTCGGTGGGCGGCACCGTGCGCATCGCGGTGTTCCAGTCGGCCGCGCACGCGGTGATGCCGCAGGCGCTCACGCTGCTCGCGGCCGGACATCCCGACCTGCGCGTCGAGGTCACCGAGCGCGAGCCCGAGGCCGGCCTGTTCGAGGTGGCGGCACGCGACTTCGACCTCGTCGTGGCCGAGCAGTATCCGGGACACGCGCGGCCGCGGCATCCCGAGCTCGATCGCGTGCCGCTCGCCTCGGATGCGATCCGGCTCGCGGTGCCCCCGCATCCGAGGGCCGAGGGGCGCCCGGCGGAGCCGGACGCGTCCCGGAACCCCGAGCCCGACCTCTCGGCGACCGCCGACCGCCCGTGGGTGATGGAGCCCGCCGGCACCGCATCGCGGGTGTGGGCCGAGCAGCTGTGCCGAGCCGCGGGATTCGAGCCCGACGTGCGCTTCGAGACCGCCGACCTCATGGCGCACATCCGGCTCATCCGCTCGGGGAACGCCGTGGGACTGCTGCCCGACCTCGTGTGGGCCGGCGAGCGGCCGAGCGTGCTGCTCGCGCCGCTGCCCGGCGATCCCCACCGCGAGGTGTTCTCCTCGGCCCGCCACGCGGCGGCCGGGCGTCCCGCCGTGGTCGCCGTGCGCGACGCGCTCGCGCGTGCCGCCGCCCGCACCGGTCCGCCCCGGAATGGGGACGTCGCCGTTGCGGACGACACGTGACGTCGAGCCCCTGCGGGTCTACGCTGCGAGCATGGCCAGCAAGCGGAAGATCATCGGGGCCGGCATCGCCGTGCTCGCCGTGCTCACGCTCGCGGGCTGCCTGGGGGAGCAGGGGTCCGCTCGCGGCGGCTCGGTCGACGCGGCCGGCACATGGGGGGATCCGTCGGAGGACGGGTCGCCGTACCTCGAGCTCGAGGACGACGGCAGCTTCAGCGGCAGCGACGGGTGCAACAACCTGACGGGTTCGTGGTCGGTCGACGAGGCCGAGCAGGTGCTGTTCGAGAACGTCGCGTCGACCTTGAAGGCGTGCGAGGACGTCGACGACTGGCTCGCCCACCTCAGCGCCGCGACGGTCGCGGGCGACACCATGACGGTGCTCGGCCAGGACGGCGCCGAGATCGGGCAGCTCGAGCGCAGCTCGGACACGCCCTCCACCTGATCCGGCGGGTGCTCGTCGCGCCTCGAGCGCGCCTCCGAGACGCCCGCGACGAACTAGGCGTGGCCGAGGCCCGTGCCGCTCTCGTCGAGCTCGGGGTCGTAGCCGATCATCACGTTGCCCGCGGGCTCGACGTCGTGCATCCACGGCGTGTAGCTCACGCCGACGAGCAGGCCCTCGGGGCTCATCAGGCGCGACGTCGTCTGCCCCCACGGCTCCTCGTGGGCGCCGACGAGGATCTCGTGCCCGCCCGCGCGGAGCTCCTCCACCGCCTCGCCCACCGCAGCCGGCGAGGCGACGTCGAACTCGATCCACGCCTGCGGCACCGGGCGGTCGGCGGGCCACTCGGTCGTGCCGAAGGTCGCCTCGGCGGCCTGGCTCAACGGCCAGATGGCGAACGCGTTGACGCCCCCGAGCTCCTCGGTGTGGAAGTAGCCGCCGTCTTCGCTGAACGGGATCCCGAACGCGCCACGCCAGAAGTCGGCCGACGACGAGTCGGCGCTGCCGATGGGACCGAAGCCGGCCACGAATGCGATGTCCATGCGGCCAGCCAACGCCCAGCCGCCGACATCCGCAACACCCGCGCCCGCGTGATCGCTCAATCGGATGCCGCGGCCGCCGCGAACCGCCCCGCCTGCTCCTCGAGGAACGCCAGCACCTCCGGCGGCCCCTCGACGCGGTAGGCCGCGCCGCGCGGCAGCCACATGAGCGCCATCACGAGGTTCTCGACGGCGTCGGCCTCGAGCGGCCAGACGCAGCGGTCGGGTCCGTCGGCCACGACGTCGCGGCCGTACCAGCCGAGGCGATCGACGAGCTCGGCCCGCGACAGCTCCACCACGACCCTGGCGCGCACGGTGCGGTCGCGGTAGCGGATGGCGGACTCGACCCGGGCGCGGGCCGCGTCGTCGGTCATCGGCCGCGGCTCGAAGCGCACGCGCGTCTGGAACACGTCGCTGATGCGATCGAGCCGGAACGTGCGCCAGTCCTCGCGCTGGCGGTCCCAGGCGAGCAGGTACCAGCGCCGGGCGACCGGCACAAGGCGGTACGGCTCGACGACGCGCGAGGTCGACTCGCCCGCGGCATCCGTGTAGCTGAAGCGCAGCCGCTCGGAGTCGCGGCAGCCGAGCGCGAGGAGGCCGAGCAGCTCGGTCTCGATCTCGGGCGTCGGGCGGGTGCCGGCGCCGGCGCGGCCCGGTCCGCGGCCGACCGCGTCCGTCGCGTGCGACTGCAGCGCATCGATGCGGCGGCGCAGGGCGGGCGGCAGCACCTGCTCGATCTTCGCGAGCGCGCTCAGGGTGGTGTGCTCGGCGCCGCGGAGTCCGGCGGTCGCCTGCGACCGGAGGCCGACGGCGATGGCGACGCCCTCGTCGTCGGTGAGCAGCAGCGGCGGGAGCCCGGTGCCGGCCTCGAGCCGGTACCCGCCGGCGCTGCCGCGCATCGACTCGATGCCGTACCCGAGCTCGCGCAGGCGCTCGACGTCACGACGAAGCGTCCGCTCCGAGACGCCGAGGCGATCGACGAGCTCGCGAGCCGACCAGTGCCGGTGGCTCTGCAGCAGCGAGAGGAGTTCGAGGGTCCTCGAGGTGGTGGCGGCCATGCTCCGAGTATCTCGCGAATCAGGTCAGGAAGTGACCGGATGCCTCGGAAGACTGGCGTCATGACCGAACGAACCAACCAGATGATCACCGCCCGAGGCCTCACGAAGACGTTCCGCTCCAAGGGGCAGGTCGTCGAGGCCGTCCGAGCCGTCGACCTCGACGTGGCCGACGGCGAGCTCGTCGCCTTCCTCGGCCCGAACGGCGCCGGCAAGTCGACGACCCTCCGCATGCTGACCACGCTGCTCCCGCCGACGGCGGGCGAGGCGAAGGTGGCCGGCTGCGACATCCGCCACGACCCCGCCGGGGTGCGACGCCGCATCGGGTACGTCGGCCAGGGCAGCTCGGGCGGCCACACCCAGCGGGTGCGCGACGAGCTGCACGCGCAGGGCGCGTTCTATGGCCTCGCTCGTCGCGAGACGCGCGCCAGGGCCGCCGAGCTCATCGAGTCGCTCGAGCTCGGGCAGGTCGCGAACCGGCAGGTGCAGTCGCTCTCGGGCGGCCAGAAGCGCCGGCTCGACATCGCGCTCGGCCTGATCCACCGGCCCGAGCTGCTGTTCCTCGACGAGCCGTCGACGGGCCTCGACCCGCACAGCCGCGCCAACCTCTGGGAGCACATCGTCGACCTGCGGCGCAGCACCGGCACCACGATCTTCCTCACCACCCACTACCTCGACGAGGCCGACCAGCTCGCCGAGCGGGTCATGGTGATGGACCACGGCGCGGTCATCGCCGACGACACGGCATGGTCGCTCAAGGAGTCGCTCGCCGGCGCCCGCGTGACCCTCGCCTTCGACTCGGCGACGGATGCCGCGGCCGCCGCGGCCCGCATCGGCGGGTCGGTCGACGGCGCCGTCGTCACCCTCACCGCGCCGGGCGGCGACCGCGCCCTCCCCCGCTGGATCCGCGAGCTCGGCGACGCCGGACTCGACGTCGTGGCGGCGACCCACCGCCAGCCCACGCTCGACGACGTCTTCCTGGCGCTCACCGGCCGCAGCCTCCGCGAGGAGGCCGCCGCGCCCGAGCCCGCCGCCGCGTGACCATTCCCGGTGGTCGAGTAGGCAGCGAAGCAGCCGTATCGAGACCCCACCACCGCATGACTGAGCACAACCGGGTCTCGATACGCGTCCGGCTCCGCCGGGCGCTACTCGACCACCGGACCCACCGAATCAAAGGAGACCCTCATGAACACCATCAGCCCCGCCGCCGAGCCCGCCGCGATCGAGCGGCCCGCGGCATCCGCCCGCCCCACCGGCTTCGTGCGCGACACCGCGACCGTCTTCGCGCGCGAGTCACGCCCGCTCGTGCGCGACCCGTTCAGCGTGATCTTCTCGCTCGTGCAGCCGCTCGTCTTCCTCGGCCTGTTCGGGCCGCTGCTCGTCGGCGCGGCGGGCGGCGACGTCGCCGGAACGCTGCAGTGGTTCGTCCCGGGCATCCTCGTGATGGTCGCGCTGTTCGGCACCGCGTCGACGGGCGCGAACCTCCTCTTCGAGATGCAGACGGGATCGCACGAGCGCACGCTCGTCGCCCCGCTCTCGCGCAGCGCGCTGCTGGTCGGCCGCGCACTCAAGGAGGTCGTGCCGCTCGTCATCCAGGGCACGATCGTGGTGCTCGTGGCCGTGCCGTTCGGGTTCCGGCTCGACGTGCCGGGGCTCATCGTCGGCCTCGTGCTGCTCGCCGTGTTCGGCATCGGATTCGGCGCCCTGAGTTACACCCTCGCGCTGGCCTGCCGCAACCGCGACTGGATGTTCTGGATGGTGCACCAGACGCTGCTGTTCCCGCTCATGATCCTGTCGGGCATGCTGCTGCCCCTCGAGGACGGCCCCGACTGGATGAAGGTCGCCGCCGCGGTCAACCCGCTGAGCTACCTGGTCGCGGCCGAGCGGGCCCTGCTCGCCGGCGACCTCGGCAGCCCGGCGGTCATCGGCGGCGCCATCGCCGCGGTCGCGACCTGCGCGATCGGCGTGTTCGTCGGCGTGCGCGCCATGCGCCGCGCGAACTGAGGCACGGCAACGGCGGATGCCGCGACCCACCGCACGAGGCGGGGGCCGCGGCATCCGTCGTCACCTGCGCTACGGCGTCGGGTAGCTCACCACCGGCGACGTGCCGAAGCCGCCGACGACCGGCGCGCCGGTGTCGTTGATGGTGTGCTCGATGCCGCCCGAGCCGCTGAGGAACACCGAGATGAGCGACTCGAACCGGATGCCCGGGCCGACCGGGGTCTGGATACCGCTCTCGGCGCGGATGTCCTGGCCCTGGTTGAAGTACGAGTACACGCCCATGCCCGTCGCGTGGTGCTCGGCGACGTCGTCGGCCACGCGGTAGGACGCGTAGCCGAGGCGGTCGCCGTCCATCCACTCGGCCTGGCTCGGCACCTCGTAGGGGATCTCGGACTGGTAGAACACGGTGCGGCCGCGCTCGCCCTTCCAGATCACCTGGTTCCGCTGGTAGTGCTCGACGAACAGGCCCGTCGCGGTGACGTCGTCGCCGTTCACGATGACGCCGTGCGCGCCCGTCGAACCCGTCCACGTGCCGCTGCCGTCGAGGCCGTGGTCGCCGCGCCAGGCCCAGATGTGGTCGAGCAGCACGTCGTCGCTGTTCACCTCGATGGAGGTCACGGCGTCGCCGGCCCACGGTCCGCCGACGCGGATGAAGAGGTCGGAGAGCGTGGTCGGGTCGGACGGGTCGGACACCGCAGCATCCGTCGGCCCGACCTGCACCAGGACGTCGGACTCGACGAGCCCGGCGTCGACCGTGATGCCCGCGATCTTCACGCCCGACACGTCGTCGACGACCAGCGCCGCGTTGCCCTTCGTGGGCGTGAGCGAGGCGTAGCCCATGCCGAGCACGACCGTGCCGGCGCGCTTGACGTTGATGGGCTTGTCGAGGCGGTAGACGCCCGGCGTGAGCAGCACGTGCTGCTTCTTCGAGATCGCCCGGTTGATCGACGTCGCCGTGTCGCGGTCGGCGTGGGCGATGTAGAAGTCTCCGATCGGGATGGAGGTTCCGACCGAGGCATCCGTCGACCAGTCGACGCCCGCGCTGTCGGTGCGGGCGTTCGGCACGAACACCTTGTAGGCGTCGCCGTCGAGGTAGAGGAACGGCGCCGGGCGGCTGACCGGCGTGGTGTCGAGCGTGGTCTTGTTGCCCACCGTGCCGTCCGCCTTCGGGCCGAAGTCCGTCGCCGGAGCGCCCTCGACGCCCGAGAACACCATGTTCCAGACGCCGCCGTTCCACGAGCCGACGCTCGAGTCGCGCGTGTACCACTGCTGCTGCGAGCCCGAGACGACCTCGCCGTCGATCACCGAGTCGGCGAGGTAGCCGCCCGACGAGTAGCCGCCGAAGCGGGGCATGAGCGTGAGGTTCCCCTGCACGTGCACGCGGCGCATCGGCGCCGCCTGCGACACGGCCCACCGCAGCTGGCCGGGGTCGGCCACGCCCTCGGGGAGCATGATGCCGCCCGGGTTCTCGGGCGTCGGGAAGCAGACGCCGTAGACGCCGGTGTCGCCCTCGACGGGCCGCTGGATCGGGTTGATCGACACGTTCGACAGCGAGCGCCAGAAGTTCGTGAGCGCGGTGTCGGCCTCGCCGCCGCCGTCCCACGGGCAGGAGGTCGCGGGCGGGCGTCCCTCGGCGTGGATCGCGCCGTTGATCACCACGTCGTCGGGCGACGCGCCCAGGCCCGAGACCTGCGTGTAGTAGCCGACCTGCCCGTTCACGATGTCGGGCGCGGTGGCCGGGTCGGCCGCACCCTCGGCGCTGCCGTAGACGCCGGGCTTGAACAGCACGGCGTGGCGGTTCTGGCTGAACTCGGGCTCGTTGTCGATCGCCGCGAAGATCGCGTTGATCTCCTCGGTCGGCATCGACGGGTCGAGCACCACGACGTTGGGCCCGAAGTCGGGCTCGTCGGCGGCGACGGCGGGTGTCGCGGTGATGGCGGCTCCTCCGAGGGCGAGTGCAGCGATGGCGGCGCCGGCGCCGAGGCGTCGGCGGCCGGGGTGTGCGGGTCGGGCGGGCCGAGCCGCGCTGCGGCCCTCTGGTCGGGCGGGCGGATGCTGCGCCCTGGTGCGGTGGGTCACGGGTTCTCCTTCGAACGTGGCCGGCCGGGGCGCATCACGCCTCCGGCCGGTGACCGGATCAGTGCGGATGGTGCACGCCCCACGCCGTCATCGGCGTGGTCGCGAGCGCCAGCTTAGCGAACGCTTACTTACATGTCAGTAACTTTCTTGCGATCGGTCGGATGCCGCGGGCGGGCGCCCGTCCGGATGGCACCCGCCCATCACGTACGCTCGTGTGATGCCCCACGACGTCGTGATCATCGGCGGCGGCCACAACGGCCTCACCGCCGCCGCCTACCTCGCCCGCGCCGGACGCTCCGTGCTCCTCCTCGAGCGCGACGACCACCTCGGCGGTGCGGCGGTCTCGGCGCAGGCGTTCGACGGCGTCGAGGCGCGACTCTCGCGCTACTCCTACCTCGTGAGCCTGCTCCCGCAGCGCATCATCGACGACCTCGGGCTCGACATCCGGCTCGCCCGTCGCCGCTACTCGTCGTACACGCCCGACCCCGCCGACCCCGCGCGCGGCCTCCTCGTCGACCGCGAGGCCGACGCCGAGGCATCCGCCGCCGCCTTCGCGCGAGTCGACGCCGAGGACGACGCGGCCGCGTGGCACGCCTTCTCCGGCGAGACGACGCGCCTCGCCGAGCGGCTCTTCCCGACCCTGACCGAGCCGCTGCTCACCCGTTCGGAGGCGCGGGAGCTCGTGGGCGACGACCGCACGTGGACCGACGTCGTCGAGCGTCCGCTCGGCGAGGTCATCGACGAGCGCTTCGCGAGCGACCTCGTGCGCGGCGTCGTCGCGAGCGACGGCCTCATCGGCACGTTCACCGACCTCGACGACCCGGCGCTCGATGCGAACCGCTGCTTCCTCTACCACGTGATCGGCGGCGGCACCGGCGACTGGGACGTGCCGATCGGCGGCATGGGCGCCGTGAGCGGCGAGCTCGAGCGGGCCGCGCGGGAGGCGGGCGCCGAGCTGCTCGTCGACGCGGAGGTCGTCGCCGTCGAGCCCGACGGCCGTGTGCGCTACACCCGTGACGGCGAGGCCCACGTCGTTGAGGCCGGCACCGTGCTCGCGAACGTCGCGCCGGTCGTGCTCGACCGCCTGCTCGCGGCCGGGGCCACGGATGCCGCGGCGCGCGCCACCCTGCCGTCGGTCGCGCCGCGCGACGAGCGCCCGTTCTCGCACGACGGACCCGTCGCCGTGCCGCCCGTCGTGCGCGAGCGCCTGCGCCGGCTCGCCGAGCCCGAGGGCGCCCAGGTCAAGGTGAACCTCATGCTCACGCGCCTCCCCCGACTGCGCGACACGGAGGTCGCGCCCGAGGCGGCGTTCGCGGGAACCTTCCACATCAACGAACTGCAGACCCAGCTCGACACCGCGTTCGCGACGGCTGCCCGCGGCGGCATCCCCTCGCCCCTCCCCTGCGAGATCTACTGCCACACCCTCAGCGACCCGACGATCCTCGACCCCGAGCTCGCCGCCTCGGGCGCCCACACGCTCACGGTCTTCGGCCTGCACGTGCCGCACCGCCTCGTCGAGCGCTTCGGCAACGACGAGCTGCGCGCCCGCCTGCAGGAGGCGGTGCTCGCCTCGCTCGACTCGGTGCTCGCCGAGCCCATCGCCGACGTGCTCGCAACCGATGCCGCGGGCCGCCCCTGCATCGAGGTGAAGACCACGCTCGACCTCGAGCATGCCCTGCGCATGCCCGGCGGCAACATCTTCCACGGACCGCTCTCCTGGCCGTGGGCCGAGGACGATGCGCCGCTCGCGACCCCCGCCGAACGCTGGGGCGTCGCCACTGCGCATCCCCGGATCCTGCTGTGCGGCTCGGGCGCCGTGCGCGGCGGCGCCGTGAGCGGCATCGGCGGGCACAACGCGGCGATGGCGGTGCTGGAGGCGACGGACGACTGAACCGCCGCGGCATCCGTCAGCTGCGCGTCCTCGGCGGCCTCCGCGTCTTGGGCGCCTTGGGCGGCATCGCCGCGACCTCCTCGAACGCCCGCGACACCTGTTCGGCGATGCGGTCGGGCTCGTCGTCCCAGGCGACGGGCACGGCGACGTAGCCGCCCATCGGCCGCTCGTCGGGTCCGAACGGCCCGGCGCCGTCGACCGCCGCGAGCTCGGCGCGCGCGGACTCGTCGAGCACGCGCACGCCGATGCGGTCGCCGAAGAGCCCGGCGAACATGTTGCCGTTCACGAATGCACCGAGGTTGCCGAACATCGGCTTGACGACGACCCGTGGATCGTCGGGCACCACCGACGTGAACCGCGCCTTCGCGGCATCCGAGGCCTTGGGCACCTGCATGGCACCACCTCCCGAATCAGGACCGGCCGAGGCCGGTCAGGACGGGATCAGAAGACGAACAGCTGCCCGAGCACCAGCACGGCGATCACGAACAGCGCGACGACCGCGCCGAAGATCGCGAGCGCACGACCCGAGAGCCGCGCGACCGCGTAGCCGACGAGGAACGGGAGCACGAAGAGGAAGATCGTCACGATCCACCAGAACGCCTGGTAGCCGCCCTGCGTCGCCTCGGAGAGCCGCCCGCCGAAGAGCTGCTGCGTGCGCGGGTTCGTCGCGAACGCGAACGACGCCGACAACGGCACCGCGATGAGCGCGAACGTGAAGAGGCCCGCGAGCGCCCCCCAGAGGCCGGACTTGCCCTCGGTGACGTTCATCGTCTCCTCGTGGACCTGCCCGCCTGACGGATGATTCGGCTTGCGCTTCGCGCCCCCACTCGATCCCATGGCGCCAACTCTAGTGGTTTGGCGTTGGCCGGGTTTAGCCTGATTTCACGACGAGCGGGGGTACAAGATGACCGCGAAAGCGACTGGCCACTACACGTTGAAGCCCGACGGGCTCTACCTGCAGTACGACCGCCTGTTCCATTCCCCGATCGAGGAGGTCTGGTTCAGCCTGACCAATCCGACGGCCATGCAGGGGTGGATCGGCACGTACACCGGACGCCCCGAGACCGGCGCCGTGCGCTTCCGCATGACCTTCGAGGGCGAGGGCTCCGAGTGGATGAACGTGGGCATCCTCGAGTGCGACCCACCCCATCGCTTCCTCGCCCACTCGGGTGAGGGCGCGACGGCCATGCGCGTGTTCGCGCACCTGCGCGAGGCCGGCGGAATGACGACGCTCACGTTCGGCCAGCGACTCTCGAACCCGGCGGATGCCGCGACGATGGGCCCCGGCTGGGACTACTACCTCGACCGGCTCGCCGCCGTGCGACTCAGCCGACCGCTCCCCGAGTGGGAGTCCTACTACCCCGCCCTCGCCGACCACTACAAGGAGCTGCACGTCCCCGAGGGCGCCCGCAACTGACGACTCTCCGGCCGGCCCACGTCGTCGCGGGCCAGTGGAGCGCGGCCCGCCACGGCGCGGGCCGCTCCGGCGCGCTTCCCGGGTGCGAGGCATCCTCAGCCCTAGGCTGGCGCCCGTGAAGAGCATCGAGCGGCGCGCGCGCGACCACGCCACGAGCGCTGCCGGCGGGCCCGACGGCGGACGCGGGCGGGGTAGGAACTTCATGTCGGAACGGCCCCTCGTCTGGTCGTTCATCGCGACCCTCGGCGTACTCTTGGGCCTCGCGCTCGCGTGGACCCTGCTCAGCCTCTCGGGGGTGCTCTTCTCGGTGTTCGCCGCGATGTTCATCACGCTCGGCCTCGACCCGCTCGTGCGATGGTTCCAGCGGCGCGGCATGAAGCGCGGCGTCGCGATCCTGAGCGTGATCATCCTGTTCATCCTCGTGATCGCGGGCATGCTCTGGATCGTGCTCCCGCTCGTGATCACCCAGGCGGTCAGCCTCATCGAGGCGCTGCCGCAGATGTACGCCAACCTGCAGGAGCAGCAGTGGTTCATCGACGCGTCCTCGGGCTCGGGCGGCGTCCTCACGACGGTCTACAACTGGGTGGTCGGCGTCATCAGCGATCCCAACACCTGGGCCACGATCGGCGGCGGCGCGCTCAACGTGGGTCTCGCGATCGTCGGCGGGATCTCGTCCGCGTTCTTCATCTTCATCCTGACGATCTACTTCATCGCGACCCTCGACTCCTCGAAGGCCGCGATCTACACGCTCGTCTCGGCCTCGCACCGGGCGCGGGTCGTCGACTACGCCGAGCGGATCATGCAGAACGTCGGCCGCTACCTGAGCGGCATGGTCATCCTCGCGTTCTTCAACGCGACCTTCAGCTTCATCATCCTGCTCATCGCGCAGGTGCCGTTCGCGCTGGTCATCGCCGTCGCGGCGTTCTTCATCACGCTGATCCCGCTCATCGGAACCGTGCTCACCACCATCGTGATGACGGTGCTCGCCCTGTTCGTGTCGCCGCTGTCGGGCATCATCGTGCTGGGCTCGATGCTCGTCTACATGCAGGTCGAGGCGTACATCCTCACGCCGCGCGTCATGTCCAAGGCCGTGCAGGTGCCCGGGTCGATCGTGCTCATCGCGGCGCTCGCGGGTGGCACGCTCGCGGGCCTGCCGGGCGCGCTCGTCGCGATCCCGGTGGCGGCCGGCATCCTCCTCATCATCAAGGAGGTCGTGGTCCCGGCGAAGGCGCGATCGTAGCGAGCGGATGCCTCGCGGTCAGTGCCAGACCGACGGCGCCTCGGCGCGCGTGGCCGGCAGCGCGACATCCTCGCCCCACCGCTCGATCCACTCGGGGATCCGATCCCCCTCGAGCGCGCCGAACTCGGCGATGAGCTCGGACACGGGCACGGTGCCGCCCGACTTCCGCAGGAAGCGCGCCCGGATGAACCCCTGCGCGTACACCTCGGGGGCGCCGTCAGGGCCCGGGCGCACGAAGCGCTGCTCGACGTAGACCGCCTTGTCGTCGTAGCCGACGAGCTTCGACTCGATCGTGAACCGCTGCCAGAGGCTCAGCGACTTGCGGAACGTGATGGTCTCGCTCGCGACGACCGGGTACCAGCCCTTGTCGCGGAACGCCCGCCACACCCCGTTGCGCACGAGCATGTCGAACCGCGCGACATCCATGATCGAGAAGTACACGCCGTTGTTCATGTGCCGGTTGATGTCGAGGTCGGTCGGCAGCGTGATGAAGTTCGTGCGCGCGACGTCGTAGTGGCCGAGGTCGGGCTTGCGTCGCGCGAGGAAGAGCACGTGCAGCAGCGTGCGGAACAACATGTGCATAACGCACGACTGTAAGCCCGAACCATGATGGATTCCCCATCGTTGGGGGGTCGCCACAGGTCGGCAGCGGATGCCGCCCGCCCGTCTTGTGCGGTTGCGTGAAGCGCCGCGTGAAGCCCCCGGGCGTCAGCGCCGCGGCGTCAGACGTCGCGCTCGACGCGGTAGCGCAGGTGCATCGCGAGGGCGCCCTGCTCGGCACCGAGCGGCTCGAGCTCGATGCGACGTCCGGTCGCGTCGGGGAACAGGCGGGTGCCCCCGCCGAGCAGGATGGGCACGAGGTGCAGTCGCACCTCGTCGACGAGGCCTGCGGTGAGCGACTGGCGCGCGACATCCGCCCCGCCCATGATGCAGACGGATGCCGCGTGCGCGGCCGCCTTCGCACGGTCGACCGCCTCGCCCACGCCGCCGGTGACGAACTCGAAGCGCGAGCCGCCGCGCTCGATCGGCTCCCGTTCGCGGCTCGTCACCACGAAGACCGGGCGGCCCTCGAACGCCTCGTCGTCGCCCCACGGGACCTCGCCGACGTCGAACGTGCGCCGGCCGATGACGAACGCGCCCGTGGTGTCGAACATGCGAGCGGCCACGCTGAGGTCGATCTCGTCGGGCGACGGGTCGGCGGCGCCCTCGGGGCCGAGGCCCGCGTCGCCCGGCCCGTCGCCGCCGCGCAGCCAGTCGTGCACGCGCTCTCCCCCGATGCCGAGCGGATGCTCGATGCTCACGCCCGGTGCGGCCGTGAAGCCGTCGAGCGTCATCGTCATCTCGAGGAAGACGTGCGACATCCGCTCAGCCCTTGACGGGGACGTGCCGTTCGTCGGGCCCGTTGTACACCGACAGCGGGCGGATCAGCGCGTTCGACGCGAGCTGCTCCATGATGTGCGCGGTCCACCCGGTGACGCGGCTCGCCACGAAGAGCGGCGTGAACGTCGCCGTGTCCCACCCCATGAGGTGGTAGGTCGGGCCGGCCGGGTAGTCGAGGTTGGGCTTGATGTTCTTGCGCTCGGCCATGGCGTCCTCGAGCGCCACGTAGAGCTCCAGCAGGTCGGGCCGGTCGTAGTACTCGACCATGCGCTCGAGCGAGTCGCGCATCGTCGGCACGCGGGAGTCGCCGTGCTTGTAGACGCGGTGGCCGAAGCCCATGATCTTGCGCTTCTCGGCGAGCGCGGCGTCGAGCCAGGCGACCGCGCGCTCGGCGCCGCCATCGCCCGGGCCGATCTCCTCGAAGGCGTGCATGACGGCCTCGTTGGCGCCGCCGTGCAGCGGGCCCTTGAGCGCGCCGATCGCACCCGTGACGGCCGAGTACAGGTCGGACAGGGTCGACGCGATGACGCGCGCCGTGAACGTGGACGCGTTGAACGAGTGCTCGGCGTACAGGATCATCGACACGTCGAAGGCCGTAACCACGGGCAGCTCGGGCACCTCGCCGAACGCCTGCCAGAGGAAGTTCGCGGAGTAGCCGAGGTCGTCGCGCGGCTCGACGAACTCGAGGTCGTGGCGCCGGCGTTGGTCGTAGGTCACGATGGAGGGCAGCTTCGCGAACAGGCGGATCGCCTTGTCGAGGTTCGCCTCGGGCGAGTCGTCGGGCGTCATCGGGTCGCTCGCGCCGAAGACGCTCACGGCGGTGCGCAGCACGTCCATCGGATGCGCCGTCACCGGGATCTCGTCGACGATGCGCTTGGTGACGTGGTCGAGGCCGCGGAGCGAGCGCTCGCGCTCCTCGAACGCGGCGAGCTGGTCGTCGTCGGGCAGCTCCCCGTACCAGAGCAGGTAGGCGGCCTCCTCGAAGGTGGCGGACGCCGCGAGCTCCTGCACCGGGTAGCCGCGGTAGAGCAGCGAGTTGGTCTCGGGGTTGACCTTCGAGATCGCGGTGTAGTCGACGGGGACTCCCGCCAGGCCCTTGTAGATGACCGGCTGCTGCGGTTGCGCGGCCTGCGTCTGGACGTCGCTCATCGTGCTCCTCATGGGATCTGCGGTTCGCCCCAGCGCGTCCGCCACCCCAGCCTACGGCGCGTCACGGGAAGACGGGCACCGTGGAGCCGGGGCGCGCCGCCTCCCACCACGACGTGAGGGCGAGCACGTGCCGGTCGGCGAACCGCGGCCCGGCGATCTGCAGGGCGATCGCCCGCCCGTCGGGGGCGAACCCGGCGTTGATGCTCGACGCCGGCTGGCCTGACATGTTGTACGGGACGGTGAATGCGATGTGCGCCATCCCGCGGTCATCGTGGCCCCACGGCATCGGCCAGTCGGCGGGGAACGCGAGCATCGGCGCGACGGGCGAGAGCACCGCATCGAACGGCGCCGTCGCCAGCACCGTGCGGCGACGCAGCTCGCCGATCGCCTCGTAGGCCTCGAGGGTCCGCGTGCCGCTCACGTCGGCGCCCTTCGCGACCCACTCGGCGATGTACGGGAGCACGAGCGCCCGGCGTGCCGAGCCGAGCTCGGAGTACGTCCGCCAGAACCGCACGCGCCAGAACGTGTCGATGTCGTCGAGCACGCCGTCGTCGATGAAGCCGGGGAGCTCGACGACCTCGGCGCCCGCGTCGGCGAAGCGGTCGGCGGCCGCCACGACGGCCGAGCGGATCGCCGGGTCGACGGGCATCCCCGCGCCGGCGTCGAGGTGCACGGCGATGCGCAGGCCGGCGGGGTCGATCGCGAGGTCGTCCCAGGCGATGTCGGCGGGCGGGAGCGAGGTGTAGTCGCGCACGTCGGGCCGCGAGACGACCGCCATCCCGGCGGCGAGGTCGGCGACCGTGCGGGCGATCGGTCCCGCCGCGCGGCCGAGGTACGGCGTATCGATGGGGATGCGCCCGGCGCTCGGCTTCAGCGCGGCGAGCCCGAGCCAAGCCGCCGGGAACCGCACCGACCCGCCGATGTCGGTGCCGAGGTTCACGACGCCGAACCCGGCCGCCGCGGCCGCGCCGGCGCCGCTCGACGAACCGCCGACGGTGAGGTCGAGGTCGAGCGGGCTCCGCGTGACGCCGTGCAGGCTCGAGACGCCCGACGACAGCATCCCCCAGTCGGGCATGGTCGTGGATCCGACGATCACTGCGCCGCCCTCGAGCAGGCGCGCAACGATCGGCGAGTCCGCCTCGGGCACGACCGGAGTCGAGCCGGCCGTGCCGCCGCGCGCCGCGACGCCCGCCCGGTGCATGTTCTCCTTCACCGTGACCGGCACGCCGTCGAGCGGACCGAGCGCCTCGCCCCGGCGCCACCGGGCGGCGCTGGCACGAGCGGCCGCGCGCACGGATGCCGCGTCGAACTCGGCGAACGCGTTCACCTCGTGCTCGCGCGCGGCGACGCGGGCGAGCACCTCGTCGGCGACCTCGACCGGACTCGTCGAGCCCGACGCGTACGCCGCCGCAAGCGCACCAGCCGGGTGCGGGAGCGGTGCGGCGCCGGCCATGTCGGGCTCAGCGAGCGACGTCGAAGTTGAAGATCGAGGTGTCGAACCGGTTGTAGCCCTCGTAGTCGATGAGCTCGTAGAGGTCGGCTCGGTGCTGCATCTCGTCGAGCTTCGCGTCGAGCGATCCCGTCGCATGGAGCTCGTCGAGCGCACGCACGGCGGCGCCCATCGAGAGCCGAAGCAGCGACACCGGCCAGATCACGATGTTCATGCCGATGTCGGCGAGCTGCTGCACCGTGAAGAGGTCGCTCTTGCCGAACTCGGTCATGTTGGCGAGCAGCGGCACGTCGACGGCCGCGCGGATCGCGGCGAACTCGTCGAGCGAGGCCATCGCCTCGGGGAAGATCGCGTCGGCCCCCGCGTCGGCGAGGCGCTTCGCCCGGTCGACCGCGGCCTGAAGCCCGTCGACGGCGCGCACGTCGGTGCGCGCCATGATGAGGAAATTCGGGTCGCGGCGTGCATCGACGGCGGCCCGCACGCGCTGCAGCGCGGTGTGCTCGTCGACGACCTGCTTGCCGTCGAGGTGCCCGCACCTCTTCGGGTTGACCTGGTCCTCGATGTGCAGGCCGACGAGTCCGGCGTCCTCCATCTCCTGCACGGTGCGGGCCACGTTCATGGGCTCGCCGAAGCCCGTGTCGGCGTCGACGATCGCGGGCAGCTCGGTCATGCGCGTGATCTGCTTCGCGCGGCCGGCGACCTCGGTGAGCGTCGTGAGGCCGATATCGGGCAGGCCGAGGTCGGCCGAGAGCACGGCACCGGAGATGTAGACGCCCTCGAAGCCCTTCTGCTCGATGAGCCGGGCCGACAGCGGGTTGAACGCACCGGGGAAGCGCATGATCCGACCCGTGTCGAGCCGCTCTCGGAAGAGGCGGCGCTTCTCGGCAGGGGACTTCTGGGCATAGAGCATGGTTTGGGCCTCCTCCGCTCCACCCTAATCGCGTGCGAGCGACACCCGGCCGCCGCCGGTAGGGTTCGCACATGAGGCCTCCGGTGACCGTGCGCCGCGCGCGCCCCGAGGACGCGTCGGAGATGGCGCGGGTGATCGTGCGGTCGTGGCGCGAGACCTATCGCGGCGTCGTGCCCGACGACGTGCTCGACGACCCCGGCTTCGAGTCCGCTCGCGAACGGTTCTGGACCGCGGCGCTCACCGACGAGCGCTACCGGCGGAACCGCATCGCGGTGGCCGAGCGCGGCGGCGAGGTGATCGGCGTCGCCATGTCGGGCCCCGTCGACGACCCCGCGCTCGAGTGGGATCACCACCTCTACGTGCTCTACGTCGTGGCGGCGGAGCACGGATCAGGCGCGGGACTCGCGCTGCTCGAGGCCGTCGTGCGCCCCGACGAGGACGTCGCGCTCTGGGTGGCCGACCCGAACCCGCGCGCGCAGGCGTTCTACCGCAAGCACGGGTTCGTCGCCGACGGTGCCGTGCAGGTCGACGACGGCGTCCGCGACATCCGGATGCTGCGGCTCAGCGCGGACCGTAGGCGCGCATGATCGCCCAGTCGAACGCCCGGTCGGTGAGGAGCCAGCGCAGGGCGAGGAGCGCCTTCGCGCCGAACGGCACCGCGTAGCGGATGCGCGGTCGGGCCTCGGTCGCGGCCTTCGCGATCGCCAGCGCGACCACGCGCGGCGAGGCGCCGACGCTCGGACGGTCGGCGAGCTCGTACACCTCGGCGAGCCGCTTCGCCTGTCGCGCGTAGGCCGTGCCGCCCGACCTGGCGACAGCGCTGTCGGCCGCGATCCCGCCCCACTCGGTGCGGATCGTGCCCGGCTCGATGACCACGACGTGGATGCCGAACGGCCGCAGCTCGAGCCGGAGCGAGTCGCTCAGCCCCTCGACCGCGAACTTCGTGGCGTGGTACCAGGCGCCGAGCGGCTCGTAGAACTTGCCGCCGATCGACGAGACGTTGATGACCCGGCCGCTGCCCTGCGCCCGCATGGTCGGGAGCACGAGCTGGGTGAGCCGCGCGAGCCCGAACACGTTCACCTCGAACTGCCGGCGCGCCTCCTCGAGCGGCACGTCCTCCAGCGCCCCGTACGACCCGTACCCGGCGTTGTTCACGAGCACGTCGATGCGCCCCTGCTCGTGGAGGATCCGCTCGACGCCCGAGGTCATCGACGCGTCGTCCGTCACGTCCATCTCGAACACGTGCACGCCGTGCGCGGTCAGGCGGGCCATGCGGTCGACGCGCCGGGCTGCGCCGTAGACGGTGAAGCCGCGCCGGGCGAGCTCGAGCGCCGTCGCCTCGCCGATGCCCGAGGATGCCCCGGTGATCAGTGCGACGCGGCCCTCGGTCATCGCTAGAACAGGCCGGTCGGGATGTCGACGCCGACGAGGGCGCCGGGGGCCGCGGTGAAGGTGAGGCCGCCGAGCTCGTCGGGACCCAGCTCGGGCAGGCGCTGCGCGAGATCGAGGAAGCGCTCGATCTCGGCCTCCTCGAGCACCCACTCCGCGAGCGTGCGGAACTTGTGCACGTACTGCTCGCGCGCGAACGGGCGGGCGCCGAGCGGATGCGCATCGGCCACGGCGATCTCGTCGACGATCTCGCCGCCGTCGGAGAGCTTGATGACGACCTTGCCGCCGAACGCCTTCTCCTCGATGTCGTTCGAGTGGTAGCGGCGGGTCCACTCGGGGTCCTCGACGGTCGACACCTTCTTCCACAGGTCGACGGTGTCGGCCCGGTGCGCCCGCTCGGGCGAGTAGGAGTCCTGGTGGTGCCAGGTGCCGTCCTGCAGGGCGACCGCGAAGATGTACGGGATCGAGTGGTCGAGCGTCTCGCGCGAGGCGTCGGGATCGTACTTCTGCGGGTCGTTCGCGCCCGAGCCGATCACGTAGTGGGTGTGGTGCGACGTGTGCAGCGTGATCGACTCGATGCGGTCGGGGTCGTCGAGGATCAGCGGGTACTCCTCGTGGAGCTTGCGCGCGAGGTCGATCCACGCCTGGGCCTGGTACTCGGCCGAGTGCTCCTTCGTGTAGGAGTCGAGGATCGCGCGCTTGGCCTCGCCTGCGTCGGGCAGCGGCACCTCGTAGGTCGCCTCGGGCCCGTCGAGGAGCCAGGCGATCACGCCGTCCTCGCCCTCGTAGATCGGCACGGGGCTGGTCTCGCCGCGCATCGCGCGGTCGACCGCCTCGACGGCCATCTTGCCCGCGAAGGCCGGGGCGTGCGCCTTCCACGTGGAGATCTCGCCCTTGCGCGACTGGCGCGTCGCGGTCGTGGTGTGCAAGGCCTGGCCGATGGCCTGGAAGATCGTCTCCTGGTCGAGGCCGAGGAGCGTGCCGATGCCGGCGGCGGCCGACGGCCCGAGGTGCGCCACGTGGTCGATCTTGTGCTTGTGCAGCGAGATCGCCTTCACGAGGTCGATCTGCACCTCGTAGCCGGTGGCGATGCCGCGCACGACGTCGCGGCCGGTAAGGCCGCGTCCGGCGGCGAGGTGCTGCGCGACGGCCACGATGGGCGGGATGTTGTCGCCCGGGTGCGAGTAGTCCGCGGCGAGGAACGTGTCGTGGAAGTCGAGCTCGCGCACGGCGACGCCGTTCGCCCAGGCGGCCCACTCGGGCGACGTGCGACGTGCGGCATCCGCGCCGAAGACCGTGGCGCCGTCGCCGCCGATCGAGACCGGGTGCGCGAGCGCCTGGCTGCGGGCGGAGACGACCGGCTTGCGGGCGAGCGAGGCGGCCGCGACCGCCGCGTTGTCGATCACCCGGTTGACGACCATGTCGACGACCTCGTCGTCGAGCTCGACGGGATCGGTGGCGACCCCGGCGAGCTGCCAGGCGAGCTGGCCCTCTCGTGCAAGGTGCTCGTCACTCCGGTGGGTGCGCAGGTGGTGGCTCTTCACGCCCCCAACCGTATCGAATGGCGGGTGCCGATGCCCCTGAGGCACGGGGGCTTGCGCATCGCGCCTCGGGTCGTCGAGGGGCGCTACTCGACCGCCGGCGTGCGATCGGGCCAGACGCCCTCGTGCACCTGCGCCGTGATGACGTCGGACGCGAGGTGCGGGTCGACGCCCTCGAGCGTCGACGGGTTCCACTTGGGCGAGCGGTCCTTGTCGATCACCTGGGCGCGGATGCCCTCGCGCAGGTCGTGCTGCTCGATGAACCACGACACGAGCCGGAACTCCTGCTCGAGCGCGTCCTCGAGGCTCGGCAGCGTGCGGGCGCGTCGCACCGACTCGAGCGTGACCGTGAGCGCCGTCGGCGACAGGGTCTCGAGCTCGTCGGCGGCCGCGCCGGCGTAGGCGGATGCCGCGGGGTCGAGCGGATGCGCCGGGAACGAGCTCGACGCGGCATCCGTGCGACCCTCGGCGAACGCCCGCAGCCGCGTGATGATCTCGCGCACGGTGGGCGCGGAGTAGCACGCGTCGACCCAGTCGCGCGCGAGCGCGAGTGCCGATGGGCCGGGGGTCTCGTCGAAGAGCATCACGATCTCGGCGGGGGTGCCGGGGTCGGCCCGCTCGGCGAGCGCCTGCAGCAGGTGCGGCAGCCGCTCCGACGGCACGAACGCGTCGGCGAAGCCGGCGTGCAGCGCGTCGGCGGCGTCCATGGTGCGGGAGTTGAGCGCGAGGTGCACGCCGAGCTCGCCGGGCGCCCTCGCCAGCAGCCACGAGCCGCCCACGTCGGGTGTGAAGCCGATGCGCGTCTCGGGCATCGCCACGCGCGAGCGCTCGGTGACGACGCGGATCGCGGCGTGGCCCGCGAGGCCGATGCCGCCGCCCATCGTGATGCCGTCCATGATGGCGACCACGGGCTTCGGGTAGCGCGCGATGAGGGCGTCGAGCCGGTACTCCGCGCGGAAGAAGTCGCGTGCCTCGCCCGCGTTGCCGTCCACGGCGTAGCCGTAGAGCTCGCGGATGTCGCCGCCGGCCGAGAAGCCCCGCTCCCCCGCGCCGTCGAGCACCACGAGCCCGACCTCCGAGTCGTCGATCCACGACTCGAACACGTCGGTGAGCTCGCGGATCATCTCGTAGCTCAGGGCGTTGAGCGCCTGGGGGCGGTCGAGGGTGACGTGGCCGACCCCGTCGTCCACCGTCACCGAGATCTGGTCGCTCACGGTGCCACCGTAGCCGCATCGTCGCCCGTCGCGTAGCCTCCCCTTCAGGAGGGGTCATGATCGAATCCGCGTTCCCGATCCTCGAGGTCTCCGACGTCCGGGCGGCGCTCGCGTTCTACCGCGACGCGTTCGGCGGCGTCGTCACGTACGAGTTCCCCGGCGAGGACGGCGCGCCCGTCTACGTGTCGTTGGCGGTCGGCTCGTCGTCGCTCGGCATCGGACTCGCCGAGGAGCCGCCCGCGCCCGGCAACATGCTGCTCTGGTTCTACGTCGATGACGTCGACCGGATGACGCGCGAGCTCGAGGCGGCCGGGGCATCCGTCGTCGAGGAGCCGCTCGACCAGCCTTGGGGCGAGCGCACGTCGCTCGTGACCGACCCGTTCGGCACGCGCATCCGGCTGGGCGCGGCGATCGCGCCGCCGCCTGAAGAGGAGTAGCCCGGCGCCGCCGGCGCGTCAGCCGTCGGCGTCCGACACCAGTCGCACGACGCCGACGTCGGTGCGCAGGCGGAAGCCGAGCCGCTCGTACAGGGTGATGGCGGCGGCGTTCGACGCGTACGCGTGCAGGAACGGGACCTCGCCGCGGGCGAGGACCCGCTCGGCGACCGCCGTCGAGAGCATCGCCGCGTAGCCGTGTCCGCGATGGTCGGGATGCGTGCAGACGCCACTCACCTCGGCGAACCCCTCGGGCTTCATGCGCTCGCCCGCCATGGCGACGAGCCGGCCGTCGACCTTCACGCCGAGGAAGCCGCCGAGCTCGTGCGTGCGCGGGCCGAACGGGCCGGGCTTCGTGAGCGACGCGAGCGCGAGCATCTCGGGCGCGTCGTCCGGGCCGAGCGGCACGAGGTCGACGGATGCCGCGACGGGCGCCAGTCGGTCGAGCACGAGCTGCACGCCCGGGGCGTCGATCGTCGTGCGCGTGCCGGGCGGCCGCGGGATCTCGCCGCGCTGCAGCAGCACGACCGGCCCGTGCACGTCGATCAACGCCGACAGCGCGTCGAGGTGCGCCGCGTCGTCCTCGCCGATCGCAGCGAACGGGCCGACCTCGGGGTCGAAGCGGCGCGCGAGGGCGTCGCCGACCGCGAAGCCGTGCTGCCGCGTCGTCAGCGCGCTCCAGATCGGCCGGTCGAGCGGATGCCGCGTCATCGCGCCGCCTCCCCCGCGAGCCGCGCCGCGCGGCGGTCGATCGGCTCCGCGTCGAGCCGGGCTTCGAGCTCGGCGAGCTGCGCGAGCAGCAGGCCCTCGAGACCGCCGCATGCCTCGGCGACCGCCGCCTCGACGTGCGGCCACACCGCGGCGCGGGCTCGGGACACCACGTCGTCGCCGGCCTCGGTGAGCCGCACCGACCGGCGCCGGCGGTCGGACGCCTCGCTCGCCACGGTCACGAGGCCGTCGTGCGCGAGCCGCGTGACGCTGCGGGTCACCGCGGGCTGGCTCACGCCGACGGCGTCGGCGAGCTCGCCCACCGTCAGGCCGCCGGGGCGGTCGAGCGCAGCGAGCAGCGGGAACGCGCTCGCGGGCACGGCCAGCCCGTCGGCGGCGATGAACCGGGTCGTCTCGCCCTGCAGGCGCTCGCCGATGCGCTTGAGCCGTGTGCCGAGCGCGAGGTGCCCCAGCTGCTCCACGACGTCGTCGACCATGCCGCATCCCCTTCTCACGAGAATTACATAACGTGTTATATAACACGTTATACCTTATGCGTCGTCGCGCGAGCGCCGGGAGGGCTACGGATATGGGACCGTGGAGGAGTCCGCTCTCGGAACGCAGGGAGGCGCCATGGACGTCGCGATCCCGCTCACGATGCTCGCGAGCCTCGTCCTCGTCGGTCTGGCCGCCGGGATCCTCCTGGGCACGCAGCTCGGCCAGGTCCGGGTGCAGCGGCGCCTCGACGCCCGGGACTTCACGCTCGTGAAGCACGAGTTCGAACTCGCGCTCGGGCGAGTCATGCCCGTCCTCGTCATCGCTGCAGGCCCGTGACCCGGAACCGTCCCGGCACGCGCCCATCTCCCGGCGAGGCGCTGTGGATGTGCAGGTGCGGGCGTACCATGCTCGGGTGATCCCCCTCGAGAACCTGGGTGCGTTCGTCCTCGCGTCGATCGTGCTCATCGTCATCCCCGGCCCGAGCGTGCTGTTCGTGATCGGGCGATCGCTCGCGCTCGGGCGCCTCGGCGGGCTGCTCAGCGTGCTCGGCAACGCCCTCGGCATGCTGCCCCTCGTGGCGGCGGTCGCCCTGGGCGTGGGCGCCATCGTGGCGCAGTCGGTCGTGCTCTTCACGGTCATCAAGTTCGCGGGCGCGCTCTACCTCGTCTACCTCGGCATCCAGGCCATCAGGCATCGAGCGGATGCCGCGGCCGCCGTGAACGGCGAGGTCCCGTCACGCTCGCACTGGCGCCAGCTCGGCGAGGGATTCGTCGTGGGCCTCACCAACCCGAAGACCATCGCCTTCTTCGTCGCGGTGCTGCCGCAGTTCGTCGACTTCCACGCCGGCTCGATCCCGCTGCAGTTGTTCGAGCTCGGCGTCGTGTTCGTCGTGCTCGCCCTGCTGTGCGACTCGATCTGGGCGATCGCCGCGAGCGCCGCGCGCGACTGGTTCGCACGATCGCCGAAGCGCGCCGCCCACCTCGCCGCGACCGGCGGCGTCATGATGATCGGGCTCGGCGGCGTGCTCGCCCTCAGCGGGAACAAGCACTGAGCGGGAACACGCACTGACCCGACCGGCACTGAAGACTGAACCACGGGAGGGAGTGGCCATGACCGACACCGATCAGCAGGCCCCCGCACTCGGCGAGAAGGCCGGGCAACTCGGCGAGAAGGCCGGGCAACTCGGCGAGAAGGCCGGGAGGAAGGCGAAGCGGACCTGGAAGGACCTCACGCCGCAGGAGCGGACCGGCTCGCTCCTCACGGGACTGATCCAGCTCACGCTCGCGGTGATCGCGTGGACCGACCTCGCGCGACGGCCGGCGAAGTACGTGCGCGGGCCGAAGCCCCTGTGGGCGCTCGCCATCACGATCAACTTCGTGGGGCCGATCTCCTACTTCGTCTTCGGACGGATGCCCGACCGCGCCGCGCAGCGGCGCAAGCGTCGCGCGAAGCGCTGAGCCCGCCGGTGGTCGAGTAGCGCCCGGCGAAGGTCCGGTGGTCGAGTAGCGACCGGCGAAGCCGGACGCGTATCGAGACCCGTGCTGCGTCTCGATACGCGTCGCCTGCGGCGGCGCTACTCGACGACCGGGGTCAGGAGCTCCAGAGCGCGGGCACGAGCACCCAGATGACCTCGGCCCCGCGGTCGTCGGCGACGCGCCAGCTGTGCGGCTCGTGCCCGTTGAACGTGAGGCTGTCGCCGGGGCCGAGCTCCCAGTCCTGGTCGGAGAACCGCACCTCGATGCGGCCCGTGAGCACGTGCAGCACGTCGACTTCGGCGGCGACCGCGTAGAGCTCCTCGCCCCCGTGCCCGCCGGCCTCGATGACCGACCGGATGACCTGCACGCGCGACTCCGAGCGCGGCGAGAGCAGGCGCTCCTCCGTGGCGACGCCGCCGAGGTTGATGCGAGGACCCGTGCCGGCCGGCACGAACTGCACGTCGGGCGCCTCGAAGAGCGATCCGACCGAGATCGAGAGCACGTCGCACAGCGTGATGAGCGACGAGACGCTCGGCGAGGTCATGTCGCGCTCGACCCGCGAGAGGAACCCCTTGGTGAGCCCGGTGATGCGGGCGACCTCGTCGATCGTCAGCTGTTGCGCCTTACGAGCCGCGCGCAGGCGCGATCCGATCGCCACCCGGCGGGTGTTCGGTTCCAGCGGCATCGGGCGCATGATGCTGCCACGCTAGCCGGTCAGTCGCGCGTGGCGGTGGGCGTGAGGATGCCGCGGGCGATCCCGTGGAAGAAGCACCGCGATCCGAGCTGGGCCGACGTGGCATCCGGATCGAGGTCGAGGCTCGGCACGTCGAGCGCGTGCACGACGAAGTGGTAGCGGTGCACGCCCGTGCCGCGCGGCGGCGCCGCGCCGATGAAGCCGCGCGTGCCGTCCTCGTTCCGGAGCACGATGACGCCGCCGGGAAGGGCCGGGCCGCCGGCGGAACCGGCGCCCGACTCGAGGCTCGTGACCGACACCGGGATGTTCGCGACGGCCCAATGCCACCAACCCGAGCCGCTCGGCGCGTCGGGATCGAGGCACGTGACGGCGAAGCTGCGCGTGCGTTCGGGGAACCCCGACCACGACAGCTGCGGCGAACGGTCGACGCCGCCGGCCGCCGTGCTCCACTGCGGGCGAGCGAGGGGCTCCCCCTCGGCCACGTCGGTGCTCGTCACCGTGAACGACTCGACCGGCCGCAGTCGCTGGAGTGCCTCGTAGGGATGGACGTCGAGCATCGCGATCCTCCTCATCGGATGGGCGGGTGCCGTCGCCGCCAGCCTACGTCGCCCGTTCCGCGACCGGGAGGCGGGTCCGGCGGGTCGGCGGAATCGCCGCGGGATCGGGCCGGACGTCGGTGCGCGCTCGTGGGCACTCGGGCGGCTCGCGGCATCCGCTCGTATGATCGCGGGATGCCCGTCGCCAAGATCCTGCTGTACTACGCGTTCACGCCGCTCGCCGACCCCGAGGCCGTGCGCCTGTGGCAGCGCGACCTGGCCGAGTCGCTCGGGCTGCGCGGGCGCGTCCTCGTCTCGAAGGACGGCCTCAACGGCACGCTCGGCGGCGAGCTCGGCGCGCTCAAGCGCTACGTGCGCCGCACGCGCGACTATCCCGCGTTCAAGCACGTCGACTTCACGTGGAGCGAGGGCACGGGCCTCGACGAGTCGGGCGCGAGCCTCGACTTCCCGAAGCTCAGCGTGAAGGTGCGCGACGAGATCGTCTCGTTCGGGGCGCCCGGCGAGCTGCGGGTCGACGCCGACGGCGTGGTCGGCGGCGGGGCGCGCCTGTCGCCCGACGAGTTGCACGAGCTCGTGGCGACGCGCGGCGACGAGGTCGTGTTCTTCGACGGGCGCAACGCGCTCGAGGCGCAGATCGGGCGGTTCCGCGACGCGATCGTGCCACCGGTCGACACGACGCGCGACTTCGTCGGCCTGCTCGACGCCGGCGCGTACGACCACCTCAAGGGGCGCCCCGTCGTCACCTACTGCACGGGCGGCATCCGCTGCGAGGTGCTCTCGAGCCTGATGGCGAACCGCGGCTTCGGCGAGGTGTACCAGCTCGAGGGCGGCATCGTGAAGTACGGCGAGCGCTTCGGCGATCGCGGACTCTGGGAGGGCTCGCTCTACGTGTTCGACGGCCGCGGCTCCGTCGACTTCAGCGACGACACCGCGGTGATCGGTCGATGCGCGGGCTGCGACGAGCCGACGAACCGCACCGCCAACTGCCCGGATGCCGCGTGCCGCCGCCAGTTCGTCGTGTGCGCGTCATGCGACGCGGTCGCCTGCGACGAGCACGCGGCGGTTCCGGCTTCGGCGGCCGCGGACGCCGCAGCCCGCTGAGCCGCCTCTCTGCGCCGGGCACCAGGTTCAGGCGATCGGGCGCGGCTCAGGACGATTCGACGCTCCCATGCCTGACGGGCGGCCGAACGCCTGAATGCCGCGGGCGAGCGACGGTCGTCGTCGGTAGCATCGCCCGCATGGTCGTGGAGCTGACCGTCGAGCAGGCGCGGCGCATCGCCGTGCGCGCCCAGGCGCTGGAGGCGGAGCGCCCCGGGGGCGTGCTCGACGCGATCGACCGGCTCACGTTCGTGAAGGTCGACCCCGTCTCGGCCATCGCGCCGAGCGCCGACGTGGTGCTCTGGAGCCGGCTCGGCGAGGCGTACGACCCGGCCGAGGTGACCGCCGGGCTCGAGGTCGACCGCACGCTGTTCGAGCTCGACCTCATGGTGCGGCCGATGGACGACCTGCAGATCTTCCGCCCGATGATGCGCCGCTGGCCCAAGCACGAGCGCACGCGCAACTGGATCGAGGCGAACGACGCGTTCCGCCGCGACATCCTCATCCGGCTGAGCGGCTCGGGTCCGCTTCCCGCGTCCGAGATCCCCGACACCTCGGCCGTGCCGTGGTCGTCGACGGGGTGGACGAACGATCGCAACGTCACGATCATGCTCGAGTGCCTCATGATGCGCGGCGACGTCGCGATGTCGGCCCGTCGCGACGGGCAGCGGCTGTGGGACCTCGCCGAGCGCGTCTACCCCGAGGTCCCCGAGCTCGAGGCTTCCGACGCCTACGTGCAGCGGAACGAGCGGCGGCTCGCGTCGCTCGGCATCCTGCGGGAGCGCAAGGCGGGCGGGTCGCCGGCGGAGCCCATCGACACGCGCGGCATCGGCGAGCCGGCGCACGTCGAGGGCCTCCGCGGAACCTGGCGGGTCGACCCCGCCGCGCTCGAGCACGTCGACAAGCCGCTCGCCGAGCGCACCGCACTGCTGTCGCCGCTCGACCGCCTCGTGTTCGACCGCAAGCGCCTCGAGGAGCTGTTCGGCTACGAGTACGTGCTCGAGATGTACAAGCCGCGCGACCAGCGCCGGTGGGGCTACTGGGCGATGCCGATCCTGCACGGCGACCGGCTCATCGGCAAGGTCGACGCGACCGCCGACCGGGCCGCCGGGGTGCTGCGGGTCGACGCGATCCACGAGGACGAGCCGTTCACGCGCGACCTCGTCGAGGCGGTGTTCGGGGAGCTCGACTCGCTGGCCGGATGGCTCGGGCTCGAGATCGGCGGCCGCGCGGTCGGGCTCGCGTAGTCGCGGCATCCGGTCGCAGCTTCGGGTCGCGGCATCCGTCGGTCAGGTCAGCAGCCCCCTGGCGGCCAGGTTCCGGTAGAGCGCGTCGATCCCGAACGTCCACGGCGCCGCGGCCTCGCTCGAGCGCACGCGGTTGACGAGCGCGCCGAGCCTCGGCTCCGAGATGCGCACGAGGTCGCCGTCGTGGTGGGTGAAGCCGCGGCCGGGAGCGTCGCGGTCGCCGACGGGTGCGAACATCGTGCCGAGGTAGAGCACGAATCCGTCGGGGTACTGGTGGTGCGCACCGATCACGTGCCGCGCCAGGTCGGCCGGATCGCGGCTGATCCGTCCGAGCTCGCTGACGCCCTCGAGGCGGAAGGCGTCCTCGCCGTCGATCTCGAGGCGCACGACGGATCCGCGCAGGGCGTCGAGGTCGTAGGTGTCGTCGAAGAGCCGGATGAACGGCCCGACGGCGGCTGAGGCGTTGTTGTCCTTCGCCTGGCCGAGCAGCAACGCACTGCGTCCCTCGACGTCACGCAGGTTCACGTCGTTGCCGAGCGTCGCGCCGACGATGCGCCCGTCGGATGCCACGACGAGCACGACCTCGGGCTCGGGATTGTTCCACTCCGACACCGAGTGCACACCGACGTCGACCAGGGTGCCGACGGTCGAGAGCACGGGCGCCTTCGTGAACACCTCCGCGTCGGGGCCGATCCCGACCTCGAGGTACTGGCTCCACCAGCCGCGGTCGACGAGGAACGCCTTCAGCTCGGCCGCCTCGGGCGACCCCGGCCGCAGCGCGTCGAGCGATCCCCCGATCGTCGCGCCGATCTCGTCGCGGATCGCGGCCGCCGCGTCCTGGTCGCCGCGGGCGCGCTCCTCGATCACGCGCTCGAGCATCGAGACGGGGAACGTGACGCCCGCCGCCTTCACCACGTGCAGGTCGATCGGAGACAGGAGCCAGGGCCGGTCGGGGCGGCGAAGCTCGGGCGGCGTGTTCGCCGCGAGGTCGTCGAGCGAGCCGAGCACCGGGCCGTCTGCGGCCCGGACCGCCGCCGGCGGGTCCGCCTGCTCGGTGAGGCTGCGCATCGTCGGGAATGCGGCGGAGACGTCGACCACGCCCGACTCGCGCACGACGACGACGCTCGGGCCCGCGGCATCCGGTACCCAGGCGCGCCCGACGAGCGTGCCGGACACGCCGTCGAGCGGGAGGAGCTCGGCTCCCGACGGCCACGCGGTGGTCGAGGGCGTCGTCATCGTCGTCTCCGTTCGTCGGCCCGCTTCGGCTCTCGCCGGATCGAGTCTGCCAGACATCCGATCAATCGCACCCGTCGCGGCGAAGATTGCGGCCGATCGGACCCGCGGAGGCCCGAATGGTCAGGCCGACGCCGGCACCCGCGGCAGCCGTCTGTCGTTGCGGCGCGCGTAGTCGCGAGCGGCGCGGCTCGAGAGCGCCAGCATGATGAGGATGTCGAGCGCGAGCGTGAACAACGTCTGGTCGAGCGCGATGTTCTGGTCGCCCGCCCACCAGGCGGCGAACGTGCCGCTGATGCTCAGCGTCGAGAACACCATCACGACGATCCGCGGCCAGTTGAAGCCGAGGTAGATGAGCAGGGCCATCACGAGGTCGAACAGCAGCAGCACGCCGCCGAACGCGAGGATGACCCACAGTGCGGCGCCGACGGCGGGGTCGTCGGGGTCGATCGGGATGTCGACGACCTGCTCGGCGATGAGGTCGTTCCACTGCGCGGCGAGCGCGATGAGCCAGACGATGCCGGCGAAGACCCGCAGCAGCACGAGCGCGGCGCCCATCGACGTCGGGACCGGCCGGCGCATCCGCGGGTCGCGCGGCCCCGCCTGCGCGAGCTCCGACGCCGGCTCGAAGGCCGGCCGCTTGGTGGTGTCGCGACTCACGGGGTTCCCCCGGTGACGGATGCCGCGGACGGCACTCCCCCGTCGACGGATGCCGCGGCGGACACAGGCGCGCCCGCGGCATCCGTCACCGCGACCGCGCGGAGGTCGACGACGGGCAGGTCTCCGTCGGTGCGGATCGTGTCGCCGCCGCCGTTGCGGGAGTGGTAGCCCGTCGAGAAGTCCGTCAGCACCGTGACCGCGACCGCGGGATCCGCCGCGCGGAGCGTCGCGATGATGTGGTCGCGCTCGATGTCGGTGTCGGCGTCGATCTTGTGCGTGACCTGCAGGGTGAACAGCGAGAGCCCGACCGCGCGGTCGAACGTGCCGGCGGCGAGCCAGTCGACGCGGGCGCCGCCGGGCAGCAGCCACCCGTCGGGGCAGCGCCAGAAGCGCACGTGGTGGCGCTTGGCCGGGTTGCCCTCGACCTCCTGCTGGAACGCGTAGTCCTGCATGCGGCCGAAGATGAAGAGCGGGCTGACGGGCGCCTCGTCGTAGCTGCGCCGAGTGATGGTGGAGGTCACGATGCGCCAGCTCGACCGCAGGGTCACGTCGTCGGCGCGCGTCCACTTCGCGGCCGCCATCGCCGCCAGCAACTGCTCATGGTCGCCGAGCAGGGCGAGGTTCACGGGATCGCCGAGCAGCCCGTCGCTCGTGCGCGTGCGCCCCATGAAGTAGTCGGGCACGTAGATGGTCGTGAGGATCCGGTGGATGCGCGGCAGCACGAGGTAGGCGAGCACGAGCCAGAACGCGAGGAACACGAGGATGCCCCACCAGCCGAACGCGAACGACTCGCTGAGCAGGAGGTAGGCGAGCCACAGCGACGCGAGACCGGCGAACACGAAGAAGAAGCCGTCGAGCATCGCGTTGATCGAGAACCGGCGCCGCTGCACCGGTTCGACCGTCGCGCCGTTCCCCTCGGCGCCCGCCCCGCCCATGCCTGCATCGTAGCCCCACCCCTCTCGGCGGTCTGGCGGCCG
Organism: Agromyces mariniharenae; assembly: GCF_008122505.1. Taxonomy (NCBI): domain Bacteria; kingdom Bacillati; phylum Actinomycetota; class Actinomycetes; order Micrococcales; family Microbacteriaceae; genus Agromyces; species Agromyces mariniharenae. The sequence continues at coordinate 1,545,657 of NZ_VSSB01000001.1, forward strand.
ACGGCGACCCGCGGGCACTCAGCCGAACTGCGCGAGGAGGTCGTAGCCCACGTCGTCGACGCTCTCCGAGCGGTTGGCGAGCACGATCGCCGCGGTGCCCGCGGTGCGGTCGATGACCATGATGCTCGTGAAGCCGCCGGTCATGCCGTTGTGCGACAGGATCACATGGTCCCGGTCGTCGTCCACGCTCCAGAAGTAGCCGATCTGCGCGCCCCCGCCGCCGCCTTCGACGGTGTCGGCCTGGGCGGCGCTGTCGGTCAGCGGTCCGTCGATCACGGCGGACGCGAACGCGACGAGGTCGTCGACGGTCGCGTGGATGCCGCCGGCCGGCGCGAAGGCGCCGAGCGACGAGGGTTCTGCGGGCGAGCCGTCGGCCCCGAAGCCGCCGGCGTGCTGCGGGTCGACGTCCCCGTCGTCGATGGGCAGCGAGGCGCCGTCGAGCCCGAGTGGCTCGAACAGGCGCTCCGACAGGAGCGTGGGGTAGTCGGTGCCCGCCGCCTCCGCGAGGGCCTGCCCCACGAGTGCGGCGCCGAGGTTGCTGTAGCCGAAGCCCTGCTCGGGCTGCACCTCCACCGTCCGCGTGAGCTCGAGCAGCTCGTCGACCGTCTCGTCGACGCCGTCGCCGCCGGCGTCCACGTCGGCCTGGGCCTGCTCCACCCACTCGGGGTCGGTCGGGAAGATCGGCAGGCCGCCCCGGTGGGCCGCGAGGTCGCGCAGGGTGACGGATGCCGCGGGCGCATCGCCGAGGTCGAGATGGTCGCCGAGCTCGTCGTCGAGCTCGACCTCGCCGCGCTCGACGGCCTCGGCGAGGAGCTCGCCCGTGAAGACCTTGGTGATGGAGCCGATCTCGAACACGGTCGTCTCGTCGGCGTCGAGGAACGCCCGACGCACCTCGTCGCCGTCGATCACCGCGACCGCCACCCGGTCGGTCTCGGCGAGGAACGACGGCCGGATGAGCCGGAGGAGCTCGGCGTCGCCCGTGGCATCCGTCGCCCGAACGTCGGGAGCCGGCTGGGACGTGCCGACGCACGCCGAGAGGGCGAGGCATCCGACGGCGACGAGCACCGGGAGCGTGCGCCTGGCGGCGGATCGACGGGATCGCATCGCTTCATCGTAGGAAGCGGCGGCGATCGTGCGCCGACCCCAGTCCGCGGGGGCCGGCCTCGTCGTAGGCTCTCGCCCATGGCCTACGACGTCGCGCGCATCCGATCCCTGTTCCCGTCGCTCGAGAGCGGCTGGGCCCACTTCGACGGACCGGGCGGCACGCAGACTCCGCGACCAGTGGGCGACGCCGTGGCATCCGTGCTCACCGGGCCGCTCTCGAACCGCGGCACCGTGGGCGAGTCCGAGGAGCGCGCCGAGGCGGCGGTGCACGGCTTCCGGCTCGCGATGGCCGACCTGCTCGACGCGCACCCGCGCGGCATCGTGCACGGGCGCAGTGCGACCCAACTGATCTACGACTTCGCGCGGAACCTGTCGCGCGACTGGGGCGAGGGCGACGAGGTGATCGTGACCCGGCTCGACCACGACGCGAACGTGCGGCCGTGGGTGCAGGCCGCCGAGCACCGCGGTGCCACCGTGCGGTGGGCCGAGTTCGACCCGGCCACGGGCGAGCTGCCGCCGGATGCCGTCGCCTCCCTGCTCTCGGACCGGACGAGGGTCGTGGCCGTTACGGGCGCATCGAACCTCATCGGCACGATGCCCGACATCCCCGCGATCACCGCCGCCTCGCACCAGGCCGGCGCGCTCGTGTTCGTCGACGGCGTGCACCTGACCGCGCACGAGCTGCCCGACGTCGAGGAGATGGGCACGGACTTCTTCGTGTGCTCGCCGTACAAGTTCCTCGGGCCGCACTGCGGCGTGCTCGCAGCGCGCCCCGAGCTGCTCGAGGGCATCATGCCCGACAAACTGCTGCCCGCCACGAACGTCGTGCCCGAGCGGTTCGAGTTCGGCACGCTGCCGTACGAGCTGCTCGCGGGCGTCACCGCAGCGGTCGACGTGCTCGCGGGGCTCGACCCCGAGGCAGCCGAGGCGGCGGAGTCGCGGCGCGAGCGCCTGGCGGCGTCGTACGCGGCGCTGCACGATCACGAGGAGACGTTGCGGGCCCGGCTCGAGTCGGGCCTCCGCGAGCTGCCCGGCGTGGACATCCGGTCGCGTGCGGCGCGCCGCACGCCCACGCTGCTCGTCACGTTCGGCGGCCGCGACGCGTCCGAGGTCACCCGATCGCTCGCCGAGCGGAAGGTCCTCGCGCCGTCGGGCAACTTCTACGCGCTCGAGGTGTCGCGGCACCTCGGCCTCGGCGACGAGGGCGGGCTGCGCATGGGCCTCGCGCCCTACACCGACGAGTCCGACGTCGACCGGCTGCTCGAGGGGCTCGCCGCCGCCGTCGGGGGCGCCGCCTAGGCTGTGCGGATGACCATCGCCGAGACCGCCGAAGCACTCCGCCGCCTGCACGCCGACCCCGAGCTGCTGCAGGTCGTCAACGTCTGGGACGTGGCGACCGGCCGCGCCGTCGCCGCCCTGCCGGGGACGCGCGCGATCGCGACCGCGAGCCACTCGATCGCGGCCGCGTTCGGGTACCCCGACGGCGAGCAGATCCCGGTCGAGCTCATGCTCGACATGGCGGGGCGCATCGCGCGCGCCGTCGACGTGCCCGTGAGCGCCGACCTCGAAGCTGGGTACGGCGACGCGGGCGAGACCGTCCGCCGCGCGGTCGGCGAGGGCATCGTCGGCGCCAACCTCGAAGACCAGCTGAAGCCGCTCGCCGAGTCGGTGGCCGCGGTCGAGGCCGCCGTCGCCGCGGCCGAGGCCGAGGGCGTTCCGTTCGCACTGAACGCGCGCACCGATGCGTTCGTGCACGGCCGCGACCGTGGGCGCGACGTGTGGATCGCCGACGCGATCGAGCGCGGGCGCGCCTACCTCGACGCGGGCGCGACGACGGTCTTCGTGCCCGGGAACTTCGGCGAGGACGTCGTCGTCGAACTCGTCGCCGGCCTCGGCGAGCAGCGGGTGAGCCTCATCGGCCTGCCCGACATCCCCGCGCCCGCACGCCTGCAGGAGCTCGGCGTCGCCCGCCTCTCGTACGGGCCGTATCCGCAGCGCGTCGTGCTCGCCGAGCTGCAGGACCTGGCGAGCTACCTCTACGACGGCGGCACGTTGCCCCGCGACATCCGGCCGCGCGGCTGAGGCCCGCGGCATCCGCTGTCCTGCTCGCCCGATCGGCGGAGACGACCTTCGGGTCTCCCCCACGCGGCGGATGCCCCGCGCCCGCGCCCCTCGCTAGGGTGGCGTGCATGGCGGCGGGAATCCCAATCGAGGTCACGGGGCTGAGCAAGCGATTCGGACCGGTGACCGCGGTCGACGATCTGAGCTTCACGGTCCAGCCCGGACGCGTCACGGGGTTCCTCGGACCCAACGGTGCGGGCAAGACCACCACGCTGCGCGTGCTCCTCGGCCTGGTGCGCGCGAGTTCGGGCACCGCGACGTTCGGCGGCACCCGGTATCGCGACCTCGCCCGGCCGCTCGAGACGGTGGGCGCCGCGCTCGACGCGAACTTCCACCCCGGTCGCTCCGCGAAGCAGCACCTCGCGGTCTACGCGACCGCCGCCGGCATCCCGAAGTCGCGCGTGCCGGCCGTGCTCACCATGGTCGGGCTCTCGGAGTTCGCGGGCCGCCGCGTCGGCGGGTTCTCGCTCGGCATGCGCCAGCGCCTCTCGCTCGCGTACACGCTGCTCGGCGACCCGGGCGTGCTCGTGCTCGACGAGCCGATCAACGGGCTCGACCCCGAGGGCATCCGGTGGATCCGCGGCTTCCTGCAGAGCCTCGCGAAGGAGGGTCGCACGGTGCTCGTGAGCTCCCACCTGCTCAGCGAGGTGCAGCAGAGCGTCGACGACGTCGTGATCATCTCGCGCGGCCGGCTCGTGCGCAGCGGCCCGCTCTCGACGCTTCAGATCGGCGCCGCTCCGCGGACCGTCGTGGAATCGCCCGACCCGCACCGACTCGCCGCGGCACTCGACCAGGCCGGCCTCGAGTACACCGAGGAGGGTGCGGGATTCATCGTGGAGGAACCCGACCCGGGCCGCGTCGGGCACGCCGCGTTCGTCGGCGGCGTCGAGCTCAGCGCACTGCACCAGGTCGCGGCGGGGCTGGAGGACTCGTTCCTCTCGCTCGTCGGGGACGGCGGGAGTGAGGGCACGCCGGGCCTCGAACCCGTGCGCGTCGGCGGAGGTGAGGTGCGATGACCGTGTTCCGCTCGATCGGCTCCGAGTTCCAGAAGGTCTTCACCACCCGCATGTGGTGGCTGCTCGCGATCCTGCTCGTCGCATACGTGCTGTTCCTCGCGGGCGGGTTCGGCGCGTTCCTCGGGTGGGCCGTCGAGAACCCCGATGCCGCCGAGAACGTCGGCAACACCCAGTTGCCGCCCGGCATCCAGCTCGGCCCGCTGCTCTACAGCTTCGCCTCCTCGGTCGGCTACGTCTTCCCCGTGCTGCTCGGCGCGCTCGCCGTCACGGGCGAGATCCGGCACAAGACGCTGACGCCCACCTTCCTCGCCGTGCCGCACCGCTCGGTCGTACTCGGCTCGAAGTACGTGTCGGAACTCGTGCTCGGCGCGGGCTTCGGCGTCATCGCGTTCGCCACGTCGGTCGCCGGCGGGGCCGCGGCCCTCTCGGCGTTCGGGCTCGACACCGGCCTCGACGAGACCGACACGTGGGCGCTCATCGGCCGCGGCGTGCTCGCGATGGCGCTCTGGGCCACGATCGGCGTCGGCCTCGGCGCGCTCGTGCCGAACCAGGTCGCGGCGATCGTGATCGTGCTGGCGTTCACGCAGTTCGTCGAGCCGATCCTGCGGCTCGGGGCATCCCTCAACGACGTGACCGCGCAGATCGGGCAGTACCTGCCGGGCGCGGCGAGCGACGCGCTCGTCGGCGCCTCGTTCTACACGATCGCGTCGGTCGGCTCGTCGGAGTCGCTCGAGTGGTGGCAGGGCGGGCTCGTGCTCCTCGCGATCGGCGCCGTGGCGACGATCCTCGGCGGCGCGACCACGTGGCGGCGGGACGTGACCTGACGGTGGACCTCGCCGAGCTGCGGACCCTCCGGCTCCGCGTGCAGGGGCTCCGGGCGCCGTTCGACGCCTCGGGTCCCGAGGTCGTGCGCCGGTTCGCGGCCGTGCAGGCGCAGGAGTTCCTGCCCGCGCAGTGGGGTCTCGCCGCCCGCGTTCCCCACGATCGGCGACCGGATGCCGCGACCCTCGCCGCGGCGCTCGACGACGGCGGGATCCTCCGTACGCACGTGCTCCGGCCCACATGGCACTTCCTGCATCCCGACGACGCCCGCTGGATCATGGAGGTCTCGGCCGAGCGCGTCTACGGCGCGAGCCGGACGTACATCCGCCGTTCCGGCCTCGAGGGCGAGACGGGCACGCGCGGGCTCGCGATCGTGGCGGCGTCGCTCGAGGGCGGGCACCGCACGCGCGCCGAGCTGACCGCGGCCCTCGAGGCGGGCGGGTTGCCGCTCACGGGACTCGCGTTCACGTACGTGCTCATGCTGGCCGAGCTCGAGCGCGTCGCGATCAGCGGCGCCAACGCCGGCAAGCAGCGCACCTATGCCGCGTTCGACGAGCGGGTGCCGCCGTCGGCGCCGCGTCCGCGCGAGGAGGCGCTGGCCGAGCTCGCCGCGCGGTTCATCGCCTCGCGGGGTCCCGTCACCGAGCGCGACTTCGCCGCGTGGTCGGGCTTCACGCTGGGCGATGCGCGGCGGGCGTTCGCTGATGCGGCCGATCCCGAGGGCCTCGGCGGCGGACGCATCGAGGAGCTCGAGGTCGACGGCGCCGCGCACGTGCTCGACGCGGCAACCGTGGCCTCGTTGGAACCGGCCGAGCCGGTGTCGGATGCCGCGGCGCCGGTCGTCGACCTGCTGCAGGCGTACGACGAGTACATCATGGGCTACGCGCCGCCGCGCTCGTACCTGCAGCCGCCGGGCCGCTCGGATCCGGTGCACCCCGAGTTCCCGCTGCACGCCCTCGTGATCGACGGCACCATGGCCGGGCGCTGGGCCCCGGTCGTCGAGGCGAAGCGCGCCCGGGTGCGGATCGTGCCGTGGCGCGAGTTCACCCCTGCCGAGGAGCGCGCGCTCGCGGCATCCGTCGCCGAGGTCGAGCGCTTCCTCGGACAGCCGGTCACGGTCGAGCGCGAGCCGATCCCGTCGGCCTGACCCGTCGCGGGCCACGCGCCCGCTACGATCGCGCCATGGCCGTCATCGCGAGCATCTTCGTCGCCCTCGCCGCGCTGCTGCACGGCTACATCTTCCTCATGGAGAGCGTGTGGTGGACGCGCCCCTCGACCTGGAAGCGCTTCGGCGTCGCCGACCAGGCGGCCGCCGACACGACGAAGCCGATGGCCTACAACCAGGGCTTCTACAACCTGTTCCTCGGGATCGGCGCGACGCTCGGCCTGGTGCTCTACTGGGCGGGCGCGACCGCCCCGGGCAAGACGCTCGTGCTCTTCACGACGGCGTGCATGGTGCTCGCCGCGGCGGTGCTCACCACGACCGGGCGCGGCTACATCCGGGCGGCGCTCATCCAGGGCACGCTGCCGCTCATCGGGTTCGTGCTGTTCGTCTTCGCCTGAGGCCGGCCGCCGGCGCCGCCGAGCGCGCGTGCCGGTGATTGCGAATCGCTCAGTCGTGCGACGCGTCGGCCTCGGTCGGCGGCTCGGTGAGCTTGAGGCGATCGATGAGGCGCGCCGATTGGTTGGTGCTCAGGATGATGCGGGTGAACTCGCCCGCCGCGAGCTCGAGCACGACCGCCTGCCGCTTGCCCTTGATGATGACGAAGTCGGTGCCGCCGTGGTACTTCCACACGCCCACCGCCACGACGAGCGGGATCTCGGAGCCCCGCCGGCGGATGCCGCGGATCCACACCCAGGGATCGTCGGTGATGGTCGCCGAGCGGATGTCGTCGCGCTGCACCACCAGGTCGTCCGAGCGGAACGCGAGCGCCTTCTCGGCCGGAGTGAGGTGAACCTCGATCCGGTCGCTGTGCACGCGAAGCTGGGCCATGCCTTCCATCCTGCCCGAGCCGACCGACGCGCGCCGTGTCGCCACCCCACAATGGCGTAACGGTTTCGTACCCCGCCCGGTCGTCGAGTAGTAGCGCCGCGCGAGGCGGTTACCCCTCCGGTGGTCGAGTAGCGCCCGGCGAAGCCGGACGCGTATCGAGACCCGTCATTCGTCTCGATACGCGTCGCCTGCGGCGGCGCTACTCGACGACCGGGGGTAAGGCGGTTACGCGGGTCGGGCGGATGCCGCGGCGCGCGCAGCCGCGGGCAGCGCCTCGACGATGCGCCCGATCGCCGCGTCGTCGTGGGCGGCCGTGACGAACCACGCCTCGTACACCGACGGCGGCAGCGAGACGCCCGCGTCGAGCATCGCGTGGAAGAACGGCGCGTACCGCCAGCCCTCCTGCCGCTGCACGCCCGCGTAGTCGGTGACGCCGGATGCCACGCCGTCGCCGAACACGAAGCTGAAGAGGTTGCCGGCCCGCTGCACGGCATGCGCGACGCCCTCGGCTGCGAGCGCATCGGACACCGCGGAGCTGATCGTCGCAGCGGCGGCGTCGAGGTGCGCGTAGACCGCGGCATCCGCTGCGCGCAGGGTGGCGACGCCGGCGGCGACCGCGACGGGGTTCCCCGAGAGCGTGCCGGCCTGGTACACGGGGCCGACGGGCGCGAGCTGCTGCATGATGTCGGCGCGACCGCCGAGCGCGGCCACGGGCATGCCGCCGCCGATGACCTTGCCGAACGTGAGCAGGTCGGGCGTGTACTCGCCGTCGGTGCCGCGCTCGACGCCCCACCAGCCGGCCTTCGAGACGCGGAAGCCCGTGAGCACCTCGTCGGAGATGACGAGCGCGCCGTGCGCGTGCGCGAGGTCGACGAGCGCGCGGTTGAAGCCGGGCAGCGGCGGCACGACGCCCATGTTCGCCGCGGCGGCCTCGACGATCACGGCCGCGATGCGGTCGCCGTGGTCGGCGAATGCGGCGCGCACCGCGTCGAGGTCGTTGTAGGGCAGGACGAGGGTGAGCGCCGCGATGTCGGCGGGCACGCCGGCCGACCCCGGGAGCGCGAACGTCGCGAGGCCCGAACCCGCCTCGGCGAGCAGGCCGTCGGAGTGCCCGTGGTAGTGGCCGGCGAACTTCACGAGCAGGTCGCGGCCGGTGAAGCCGCGAGCGAGGCGGATGGCGCTCATGGTCGCCTCCGTGCCGGTCGACACGAGGCGGAGCTGCTCGACCGGGGCGACGCGCTGCTCGACGAGCTCAGCGAGCTCGGTCTCGGCGGGCGTCGACGAGCCGAACGAGAGGCCGCGGCGCGCGGCATCCGTCACCGCCTCGATGACGCGCGGGTCGGCGTGGCCGAGGATCGCGGGACCCCAGCCGGCGACGAGGTCGACGTACTCGCGGCCCTCGGCGTCGGTGACGTACGGGCCGCGCGCCGACACGAGGAACCGCGGCGTGCCGCCCACCGAGCGGAACGCGCGCACGGGCGAGTTCACGCCGCCCGGGATCGCGGCCTGCGCGCGGGCGAACAGGTCGGCGTTCGTTCCCGGTGATCGAGTAGGCAGCGAAGCAGCCGTATCGAGATCCGTCATCAGTCGATCCCCTCCCGGATCCAGCCGGCGAGCTCGGTCGCCCAGTAGGTGAGCACCGCGTCGGCGCCGGCGCGGCGGATGCCGCGGACCGACTCGATCACGGCGCGCTTGCGGTCGATCCAGCCGTGCGCGGCGGCGGCCTCGACCATCGAGTACTCGCCCGACACCTGGTACGCCCAGACCGGCACCTCGGATGCCGCGGCGACGTCGGCGAGCACGTCGAGGTAGCTGCCCGCGGGCTTCACCATGACGACGTCGGCGCCCTCGTCGATGTCGATCATCGCCTCGCGGAGGCCCTCGCGCCGATTGCCCGGATCGAGCTGGTAGGTGCGGCGATCGCCCTCGAGCGTCGACTCGACCGCGTCGCGGAACGGCCCGTAGTACGCCGACGCGTACTTGGCCGAGTAGGCGAGGATCGCGACATCCGTGTGCCCCTGGTCGTCGAGCGCCTCGCGCACGGCGGCGACCTGGCCGTCCATCATGCCCGAGAGGCCGAGCACCTGGGAGCCGGCTCGGGCCTGCTCGAGGCCCATCGCCTGGTAGCGCTCGAGCGTTGCGTCGTTGTCGACGCGGCCGCGATCGTCGAGCACGCCGCAGTGGCCGTGGTCGGTGAACTCGTCGAGGCACAGGTCGGTCTGCACGACGAGCCGGCCCGCGGATGCCTCGACGGCGACGCGCGTGGCCACGTTGAGGATCCCGTCGGGATCGGTCGCGCCGGAGCCCCTGGCGTCGCGCACCTCGGGCACGCCGAACAGCATCACGCCGCCGACACCGGCGGCCGCGGCCTCGTCGATCGCATCGGGAAGGCTCTCGAGCGAGTGCTGCACCACGCCCGGCATCGAGGCGATCGGCATCGGCGCGGTGACGCCCTCGCGCACGAACAGCGGCAGCACGAGCTCGGCCGGGTGCAGGCGCGTCTCCGACACGAGTCGCCGCAGCGCGGGGGTCTCGCGGAGGCGGCGCGGACGGACGCGGGGAAGGGGCGTGGAAGTCACCCGAACAGCCTACGTCGCGCCGGCTGGGCGCTCGCCCGGCGGGACGACAGCATCACGCGCGGGCGGTCGGGGCTCTGCGTGGCCTCGTCAGCGCCGATTCAGGCGATCGCGCTGGATTCAGGCGAGTTCGGTTGCGGATCGCCTGAATGCCGAACGATCGCCTGAATTGAGCACGCCGGACGCGGACGTGCAGGACCGCGTCAGGCGCGGGTGGTGGCCGCCTCGACGAGCGCGTCGATGAGGGACTCGGCGCTGCGCTCGCGGGCGATGACGTCGACGCGAAGACCGATCTGCGCGGCATCCCGCTGCGTCTGCGGGCCGATCGCCGCGACGAGGATCGACTCGGGGATGGGGCCGAGCTGCTGCTGCACCTGCTCGGCGACGCTGCCCGACGTCACGAGCACGGCGTGCACGTTGCCGGCACGCACGTCGTCGACGACCTTCGCCGCGACCGGCACGCCCACCGTGCGGTAGGCGACGACGGCCTCGACGTGGTGGCCGATGCGGGCGAGGCCGATCGAGAGCACCTGCTTCGCGATCGCGGAGCGCAGCGCGAGCACGCGCAGGCCCTTCTGGCCCTCGGTCGCCGCCTCCCACTCCTCGAGCAGGCCACGGGCGGAGTTGTCTTCGGACGGGACGATGTCGGCGTGGTAGCCGGCCGCGACGAGGGCGGCCGCGGTGGTCTCGCCGACCGCGGCGACCTTCGTCGAGGCCGGAATGACCGCGCCGTAGGACGCGAGCACGTCGACCGTCGTGGCGCTCGTCACGGTGACCCAGTCGAACCCGCCGGCGGCGAGCTTCGCGAGGGCCGCCTCGAGCGCGGGCTGGTCGTCGGTGGGCGCGAAGTTGATCATGGGCGCGACGATCGGCGTCGCGCCGCGCGCGCGCAGCGCAGCGGCCACGCCATCGCCCCAGGGGCCGCCCCTGGGCACGAGCACGCGCCATCCGGCGAGCGGCTTGCCGTCGTGGAACGGCAGTCCGATCGCGCCGGTCCATTCGAATTCGCTCACGGCGACTCCTCACGAGGTGCAAGATCGGCGGCGCCGTTGCCGAGGAGTTCTGCGACGACGCGATCGGCGACGTCACGAGCCGCGTCCGCCAGATCGGCGGCCGAGCGGCTGTCGGGGGTGGCGGCATGCGAGCTGGTCAGCTGCCGCGTCCCGTCGGCACTGTACACGCTCGCGGACAGGAACAGAAGTTCGTCCTCGATGAACGCGCTTGCACCGACGGGGGCCGAGCAACCGGCCTCGAGGCCAGCGAGCACGAGGCGCTCGGCGAGCACCGTGGCGCGCGTCGTGGCGTGGTCGACGGCCTCGAGGGCACGCTCCAGCGCACGGTCGCCGCGCTCCCGGCGCACCTCGATCGCGAGCGCGCCCTGGCCCGGTGCCGTGGGCCATGCAGCGAGCGGGAGCAGTTCGGTCGCGGCATCCGATCGCCCGAGTCGACCGAGGCCCGCTGCCGCGAGCAGCACGGCGTCGAGCTCGCCCGACGCGACCTTGCCGAGGCGGGTGTCGACGTTGCCGCGGATGTCGACGGCGACGACGTCGGGGCGCGCGGCGGCGAGCTGCGCGATGCGGCGCGGCGAGCCGGTGCCGACGCGGGCGCCCCCGGGCAGGTCGGCGAGCGCGAGGCCGTCGCGGGCGCAGAGCGCATCGCGGGCGTCGGCGCGCTTCGGGATCGCCCCGATGCGCAGGCCGGGGTGGTCGGCCGTGGGCAGGTCCTTCAGGGAGTGCACGACCACGTCGACCTCGCCGCGCAGCAGCGCCTCGCGCAGGGCCGCCGCGAACACGCCCGTGCCGCCGAGCGACGCCAGCGACGCGCGCGAGGTGTCGCCCTCGGTGGTCACCGGCACGAGTTCGATGTCGGCCTTGGCGGCCTTCGCGATGCGCTCGGCGATCTGCGTCGTCTGCGCCATGGCGAGTGCGCTCGCCCGGGTGCCGACGCGGATGACGTTCGACCCGCTCACGGCGCGATCCCCGCCAGCGCCGGGCGGAACCCGAGGCGCACGTTCTCGCAGCATCCGGGGCGGCACACGTCGTACCAGGGACCGAGCTCGGTCATGGCCGGACGGTCGGCGACGGGCGTGCCGTGCACGCGCTCGAGCACGAGGTCGACGAGCCCGGCGACGTACGCCGGGTGGGTGCCCGGCGTCGGCACGCGCACGGCGGCGAGGCCCTGCTCCTGCGCCGTCTCGAGCGCCTCGTTGTCGAGGTCCCAGAGCACCTCCATGTGGTCGCTGACGAATCCGAGCGGCACGATCACGACGGCCTTGCGGCCCGCGGTCGGGAGCTGCTCGATCGCGTCGTTGATGTCGGGCTCGAGCCACGGCATCGACGGCGGCCCCGAGCGCGACTGGTAGACGAGCTGCCACGGCACGTCGGTCGCGCCGGCCTCGCGCATGACGACCTCGGCCACGGCGCGGTGCTGGGCGGCGTAGGCGCCGCCCTCGCCGAACCCGCGCTCGGCGGGGCCCGACTTCGCGGCATCCGTCGACGGGATGGAGTGCGTCGCGAACAGCACCTCGACCTCGGTCGTGCGGTCGAGCCCAGGGTGGTCGGCCACGAGGCCGCCGATGCCATCGCGCACGCCCTCGATGAACGGCTGCACGAAGCCCGGGTGGTCGAAGAACTGCCGCACCTTGTCGATCTGGATCTCGTCGCCCGTGCCGGTGTCGGCGAGCGCGTCGGCGAAGTCCTCGCGGTACTGACGGCAGCTCGAGTACGAGCTGTAGGCGCTCGTCGCGATGGCGATGAGCTTCGTGAACCCGCGCTCCTTCGCCTCGGCGAGCGCGTCGTTGAGGTAGGGGTCCCAGTTGCGGTTGCCCCAGATGACCGGCAGCTCGACGCCGCGCCGCGCGAGCTCGGCCTCGAGCCCGGCCTTCAGCTGCCGGTTCTGCTCGTTGATCGGGCTGATTCCGCCGAAGTGGCGGTAGTGGTGCGCCACCTCCTCGAGCCGCTCGTCGGGGATGCCGCGACCGCTCGTCACGTTGCGCAGGAACGGGATCACGTCGTCCTGGCCCTCGGGCCCGCCGAAGCCGGCGAGGAGGATCGCGTCGTACGCGACGGGCTCCGTCACGTGCTCGGGGCCGGCCTGTGCAGCGCGCGTCGCGCCCGGCACGACCGCTCCGGGCGCACAGGGGGCGGATGCCGCGGGGGCGGGCTTGCGACCGCGATGCGCGGTGCCCGGGGCATCCGCTGCGCCGGTGGAGCCGAGGTTCGCCGCCGCCATTACTGCAGCACCTCGACGAGCTCGGCCGTGGAGACGCGGCGGCCCGTGTAGAACGGGACCTCCTCGCGCAAGTGGCGGCGCGCGTCGGTGGCCCGCAGGTCGCGCATGAGGTCGACGAGGTCGGTGAGCTCGTCGGACTCGAGGGGCAGGAGCCACTCGTAGTCGCCGAGCGAGAACGACGCGACCGTGTTGGCGATCACGCCCCTGAAGGCGGCGCCCTTGCGGCCGTGCTCGGCGAGCATGCGCCCACGCTCCTCGGGCGCCAGCAGGTACCACTCGTAGCTGCGCACGAACGCGTAGACCGTGAGCCACTGCTTCGGCTCGAGGCCGCGCAGGAAGCCGGGCACGTGCGCCTTGTTGAACTCGGCGTCGCGGTGCACGCCCATGGCGTTCCACGTGGGCAGGAGGGCGCGGAACAGGCGCGCACGGCGCAGCTCGCGGATGGCCCACTGCAGGCCCTCCGCGGTGGGGCCGTGCAGCCACAGCATCACGTCGGCGTCGGCGCGGAGGCCCGACACGTCGTAGATGCCGCGCAGGGTGACGCCTTCGTCCTCGACGAGGGCGATGACGCCGTCGAGCTCCTCGACGAATCGGGGAACGTCGTGGCCGTCGAGGTCGTCGGGTCGTGCGGGGTCCTTGCGGAGCACGACGAACACCGTGTAGCCCTCGGGAGACTGCTCGGCGTCGGAATCGGTCTGGAGCGCGTCGGCTGCCGCTTCGGCAGCGGGGGAAGACATGCCTCCAGTCTCCCCCTTCCGGGGCCATCGGCCAAAAAGGGGTCAGGTGCCGAGCTCCTCGAGCGCGGCGGCGATGCGGTCGGCCACATCGGATGCCGCGGCGACGTGCTCGGCGTCCGTCACGACGCCGATCCAGAGGCGCCCGTCGTACGACGCGGCGGTGACGCCGACGCGCACGTTCCCCGCGAGCGGGGCGAGCGGCAGGAGCTCGACGAGCGGTGAGCCCGCGAGCGACAGCCGCCTGCTCGGTCCGGGGACGTTCGACACGACCGCGGCGATGAGCCGCTGGTGCCGCGCGAACGCGTCGAATCCGCGAGCGGCGGCCGGCGAGCGGATGACCGTGCCCGACGCCCGCGCGACGGGCTTCGCCGCACGCGTGGTGCGTGAGATCCGCTCGATGGCGTCGCGCAGGGCGCCTCCCAGCGGAACGGGCACGAGCATCACGCCGACCGCGTTGAGCTGTCCGTCGTGCGAGGCCAGGCGCACGGGCTGCGAGACGGTGACCGTCGCGGGCACGCGCTCGCCTCCCGCGCGCATCGCGTGCGCGAGCCCGCGGCCGACGGCGACGACGAACGCGTCGCCGATCGTGCCGCCGGCAGCGTGCGCCGCGTGGTGCAGTCGGTCCAGGTCGACGGATGCCCCGGCCGCATCCCTTCGCGGTCCGAGCGGTCCGAGCAGCACCCGCGAGCGGATCCACGGGCGCAGGAACTGGCGGAGGCGGTAGGCGAGCACGGCCGTGCGGGACGGATGCCCGGCGGCGGGTGCGCCTGCCTTCGCCACTGACGGCGGGCTCGCGGCATCCGATTCGACCGTGACCGGCAGGGGATCGAAGAGCCCCTCGACGAGCGCGACGGCGTGCGCGCCGTCGGCGATGACGTGGTGGAAGCGGATCACGATGCCGCAGCCGCCGGGGCGGGCGCCGGGCACGAGCACGATCTCCCACAGCGGTCGATCGGGCGGCAGCGGCCGCATCAGGAGGCGCGCGCACACCGCCTCGAAGCCGCGCCCACCCGCGCCGGGCTCCTCGACCAGCACGTGCGCGGCGAGGTCGGGCTCCTGCGGCTCCCACCACCACGCTTCGTCGCGGCGCACCGCGCGCTGCCTGAGGACTGGGAGGCCGCCGATCCGGCGAGCCAGCAGGCGGCGGATCGCGGCGGCATCCGGTCGCCCCGCCGCGTCGACGAGCTCGCCCGTACCGAGGACACCCGCCAGCGTGATGAGGTACGGCTGGCCGCCGTGCACGCTGATGCCCAACGTCGCCGCGTCGATCGGCGAGATGCGCGCCGCCGCCTGCCCCTCCACGCGCCGGAGCCTACTCCGGCGGCGGTCGCTCCGGCCGCCGCCGGCTCACCGCTGCGCCACCTGTGCGCGCATCGCGCCAGTCGTATGGGTGCAGACCGCGTCGAAGTGGCGCAGCGGATGCCGCGGCCACCGTCAGTGCACGAGCCGCGTGAACCGGAACATCGCGAAGTCCTCGATCGGCAGCTCCTCGATGCGCGAGAACCCGGCCTCGGTCGCGTATCGCTCGAGCGTCGCCTGGCGCATCACGGTGCCCGTGCCGACCGACCCCGGCGTCGCGAGGCTGTCGGGCAGGCAGATGAGGATGCTGTAGCCGTACATGAGCCGCTCGACCTCGTCGCCGTCGGGAGCGAACCCGGGCGCGACCGCCTCGTCCATGATGACGACGGCGCCGTCGTCGCGCACCGCCCGCCGCATCGCGTCGAGCACCTCGACGGGTCGCGGCATGTCGTGCAGCGCCTCGAACACGAACGCCGCGTCGAACGCGCCGGGCTCGGCCAGCTCCTCGCCGCCCGCCAACCGGAACTCGACCCGGTCGGCCAGTCCCGCAGCCTCCGCATTCTCGCGGGCGGCCACGATCGAGGGCTCGTCCACGTCGATGCCGACGACTCGCGCCGACGGATACGCCCGCGCGAGCGCCAGCGTCGACCAGCCGTGCCCGCACCCGACGTCGGCGATGCGCGCGCCGGGCCGCGACAGCACGGCGTCGAGCTCGGTGACCGAGGCGACGGCGTCGCCGAGGCGCCGCTCGAACCAGGGCCGGTTGACGTCGGCCTGCGACTCGCGGGCGTCGTCGCCGAACTGCTCCCACGAGACGCCGCCGCCACCGCGATACGCCTCCACGAGCGAGGCGGCCCGCATCGCGGCCGCCGTGATCATGCGCGCGACGGGCGCCATGTAGTCGAGCGAGGCCGCGTCGGCGAGCACTACGGCGTGCGCCGCGGGCAGCGCGAAGCGACGC
Organism: Agromyces mariniharenae; assembly: GCF_008122505.1. Taxonomy (NCBI): domain Bacteria; kingdom Bacillati; phylum Actinomycetota; class Actinomycetes; order Micrococcales; family Microbacteriaceae; genus Agromyces; species Agromyces mariniharenae. The sequence continues at coordinate 1,561,517 of NZ_VSSB01000001.1, forward strand.
TCGGACGCGGGCGCCGCGGCATCCGACTCGTCGACGGTGAGGATGCCGTTGACCGCCTGCTGCTCGAGCCACTCGCGGGCGTAGCGCTCCACCGTTCCGGTGCGCTGGGCGAGCTCGGCCGACGACAGCGGACCGGACTCGTCGAGTGCGCGGTACCAGCCGAGCCGATCGCCGAGGTGGATGCTCAGCAGCTCGATCGCGCCGAGCACCGAGCCGAAGACCCGATCGGCGAAGGCCTGGGTCGCTGCGGTCGCGCCGTCGGGCGCGGCCTCGGGTGCCGTTGCGGAATCCGTCATCTCGATCTCCTTCGATCGCAGCCGCCCAGGTGCGGCCTCACTCCCCCACGAGCAGGCGCGTGGAGTGCTCGAGATGCTCGCGCAGCGCCTCGGGTCCCTCGGCCTGCACCGCGTCGAGCAGCTCGCGGTGCTCGGCCACGAGCGACTCGAGCGTGTAGTGCGGTCGCACGTGCAGGAGGAACAGCAGCAGCTCGCTGCCGAGCGCGGCGTGCGCCTCGATGATCCGGGGGCTCCCGGATGCCGCGACGAGCGCATGGTGGAACTCCGCGTGCACCCGCTCGGCCTCGAGCCAGTCGGCGGATGCCGCGAGCCGATCGAGCGCGTCGCGGGCGGGCGCAAGCACGGCATCGGGCCACTCCTGCCCGAGGCGCTCTCGCGCGATGCGCACCGCCTCGACCTCGAGCGCGGCCCGGAGCTGCTGCAGCGCGACGATCGTGTCGCGGTCGAAGCTCGCCACCCGCACCCCGCGGTACGGCAGCGCGACGGCGAGCCGCTCGGCCACGAGCCGCTGGAACGCGGCGCGCACGGTGTGCCTCGAGACGCCGTAGCGAGCGGCCGCGGCCTCCTCGCGGAGCGGGGCGTCGGCCGCGAGCTCGCCGCTCAGGATCTCGGCGCGCACCTCGTCGGCCACGCGCTCGACCGCGGTCGGCGCGGGGTGCATGGCTTCAGCGCCCGTGGCGTCGAGCGGTGACATCGCGGCATCCGCTCGCCGGGGTCACGTGTCGGAGACGACGGCGCGCACGATCAGCCAGACCGTCACGCCGACGACCGCGGCGACGGTCACGCCCGTGGCGATCGCCGCACCCGGCTGCTCCTTCGCGAAGCGACGGAACTCGACCTTCGCGCGCTGGGTCTTTGCGCGCACCTGCTTGGGCACGTTCAGTTTGTCTTCGAGGGCGTCGAGCGTGCCCGCGAACGCCTTGCGGGCGCGCTCGGAGTTCGCCCGCGCCTCGAGGCGCGTGAGGTTGCGCTGACGCGTCTTGGCATCGCGCCCCCTGACCTTGCCGGCGTCAGTCGCGGTCATACTCGCCCGTTCCCTTCACCACGTCGAGGTCCTTGCGCAGGCTCTCTATGGACTCGAGCGGCTCGCTGCCGCGCTTGAAGTTGACGACGCCGATCCACACGAGGATCGCGATGATCAGCACCAGGATGCCCGAGACCGTCAGCGCCGCGGCCCAGCCCGGCATCACGAGCGCGAGCGCGAAGATCGCGGCGACGATGAGCGTGAAGAGCAGGAACACCCCGACGACCGCCGCGCCGGCGAAGAGGCCCGAGCCGATGCCGAAGTGCTTGAGCTTGTAGCTGATCTCGGCCTTGATCTGGTCGAGCTCGGCGCGGACGAGGTCGGACACCCGGTCGGGCAGCTCGCCGACGAGGGTGAACAGCGAACGATCGTCATTCGACGGTGCTGGCATGGTCGCCTCCGGGGGTCAGGAGCCGGACGTGGTCGACCCGCGCGACGATGAGCCGCCCTTCCCGGTCGACTTCGAGCTCGACGAGCTCGACTTCGAGGTGCCCGACGAGGCGGACTTCGACGCCACGTCGGCGGCGCCGTCGACGGCGTCCTCGAGCTTGGACGCGGCGTCGTCGACCGCCGAGCGGGCGGCGGTGGCGGCCTTCGAGATGTTCGCCTTCGCGCTGCGCGCCGCGCGGTTCACGTCGGCCTTGGTCGCGCCCGAGCTCTTCGTGGCGTTGCCGATGAGGCCCTTCACGTTGTCGAGCACCGTGTCGCTCAGGTCGCCGACGCGGCTCATCGCGAACTCCTTCGCGGTGCCGACGCCCTGCTGCACCGCCGGCGTGTTCCAGACGTTCTCGGCCGCGTGCTTGATCTGCTCGTAGCGCTCGCGGCCGGCGCGCGTGCCCAGCACGTAGCCGACGCCGAGCCCGACGACGAAGAGGATCTTGCCCTTCATGTGCACCCCATCTCCCCCTGTGGCCGGCCGTTGGATGACCACAGCGACCCCTCCAGCGTAGACCCCGTGCGAAGTGGCGCAAGGGGGTTGCGGAGAAAGTATGCCGTTGCGGCTATGCGTCGTCTGCGGGAGCGTCGGTCGAGGTGTCGGCCCCCGAGCCGGGCACGTCGCCGGGGCTCACGGCGAGGTGGCGGATGCGGCGTGCCGCCTCGAGCGCGTGCGGGATCACCGACGCCAGCCCCGTGCCCGCGACCCACGAGCCCGTCGCTTCGATGCCGGGCTCGGCGGCGAGCACGTCCTCGAGCGCCCGCACCCGGTCGCGCTGCCCGATCGTCGCCTGCGAGAGCGCGTCGCGCCACGCACTGCGGCCGGAGGCGCGGAGCATCGAGGCGTCGAGCGGCGTGCCGAGCAGTGCGCTCGCGTCGGCGAGCGCGAGCGCCGCGACCTCGTCTTCGGTGCGGCCGTCGAGGGGGTTCGACTCGCCCGCGCGCCCGTAGGAGAGGCGCACGACGTGCCGCCCGTCGGCGAGCTCCGCGAGCCACGACCACTTCGCGGTCGAGTGCGTGAGCGCCTTCGCGGTCACGCCGGGGGTGCCGGCGGCGACGAGCACGCCCGTTCCGCGTGGGGCCGCATCGAGCGCGGGCGCGTCGAGCACGAGCGTCACGAGCTCGACGGATGCCGCACTCGGCCAGTCCGCGGCATCCGACCACCCGAGCGCGGCCTCGTCGAGCAACCGGCGCGAGGCGTCGGCCGGCGCCGCGAGGATCACGTAGGGCGCGTCGAGCGCGAGTTCGCGCGGCTCGGCGCCGGCGGGCTCGCCCGCGACCAGGACGTCACCTGCCGCCGCGGGCTCGGCGGGTGCGTCGACCCGGGTCGCGCTCACGCGCCATCCCGTCGCGGGCGCGCCCGAGCGCTCGTGCGTCGGCTCGGCGTCCGTCTCGGCACGCCTGCCGAGCCGCTCGAGGTTCGTCGCCTCCGTGCCGGTGAGCACCTCGACCCCGAAGCGCTCGAGCTGCGCGGCGAGCGCGTCGACGAGCGTGTGCATCCCGCCGCGGAGGCCCTGCACGGCGCCTCCGGCGCGGCGCTCCTCGACGAGCTGGCCGACGCCGCCCGACAGCGAGCCGGTGCGCGTCATCGCCTCGTTGAGGCCGGGCGCGACGACGTCCAGGTCCAGGTCGTCGGGGTTGGTCGAGTACACGCCTGCGGAGATCGGGGTGACGAGGCGCTCGAGCACGGCGTCGCCCATGCGGCTGCGGACGAGCTTCCCGAGGCTGTGCGCGCGTCCGATCGTGAGGATCGGCATGAGGCGGTCGGCATACGCGCGCCAGGCGCCACGCCAGCCGATGATGCGGCGCACGTCGTCGCCGAGCGGGTTCGCGGGGATGCCGAGCATGCCGGTGCGCGGCAGCGGCGCGGCGTCGAGGCGGCGGCTCGATGCGGGCCAGACGAGCCAGGCGCCTGCGGCGTTCGGCGACTCGACCGCGTCGGCGAGTCCGAGCGCGTCGACGAGCTCGGCGACCGTGCCGCCGCGGGTCGCGAACGACTCCGCGCCGCTGTCGAGCGAGAGCCCGTCGAGCTCGATGCGGCCGACGCATCCGCCGATCGCCTCGCGCCGCTCGAGCACGGTGACGCGCAGGCCGACCTTCGCGCACTCGAGCGCGGCGACGAGGCCCGCGACACCGCCGCCCACGACGATGACGTCGGTGCGCTGGGCGTCGGGTCTCGCGACGCGTCCGGCTTCGCCGGGCGCCGCTCGACCACCTGAGGCGTCGGAGGCGTCGGTCATGCGCCGGCCTCGTGCACGAGCTCGACGACGCGCGTGAGCACCGTGGGGTCGGTCTCGGGCGGAACGCCGTGGCCGAGGTTGAAGACGTGCGCGGGCGCGACCCGGCCTCGGGCGAGCACGTCGCGCACGGCGGCCTCGAGCACGGGCCACGGCGCGGCGAGCAGCGCCGGGTCGAGGTTGCCCTGCAGCGGCACGTCGGCGCCCACGCGCTGCGACGCGACGTCGAGGGGCACGCGGTAGTCCACGCCCACCGTGTCGACGCCGATGCCGTGCATGGCGCCGAGCAGCTCGCCGGTGCCGACGCCGAAATGCACGACCGGCACGGCGCGGGTCACTCCGGCGCCCGCGGCATCCGTGGTCTCGTACTCGACGTCGTGCACGTGCGCGAGGGCCTTCGCCGACGCCGGCGCCACGTGGGTCTCGTAGTCGGCGAGCGAGAGCGCGCCCGCCCAGGAGTCGAAGAGCTGCGCAGCCGAGGCGCCCGCGAGCACCTGGGTGCGCAGGAAGCGGCCGGTGAGCTCGGCCGTCCAGTCCATGAGGGCGCGCCACGCGCCCGGGTCGGCGTGCATGAGCGTGCGGGCGGCGAGGTGGTCCTTCGAAGGACCGCCCTCGGCGAGGTACGCGGCGAGCGTGAACGGCGCGCCCGCGAAGCCGATGAGCGGCGTCGCTGTGCCCGATCCGTTGTCGGTGTCGTTCAGCTCCGCGACCGTGCGCGCGACCGCCTCGGTGATGGGGCCGGATGCCTCGTCGAGGCGCGCGGGGTCGACGGCCGTCAGCTCGGCGACGCCCGCAGCATCCGCGTACCCACGACCGAAGACCGGACCGCGACCGGGCTGGATCTCGACGTCGACGCCGACGAGCTTCAGCGGCACCACGATGTCGCTGAAGAAGATGCCCGCGTCGACCGTGTGGCGGCGCACCGGCTGGAGGGTGATCTCGCTCGCCATCGCCGGGTCGAGGCACGCGTCGAGCATGCGCGTGCCGACCCGCAGGTCGCGGTACTCGGGCAGCGAGCGCCCGGCCTGGCGCATGAACCACACGGGCGTGGTGTCGCTGCGCTCCCCTCGGTAGGCGCGCACGAGGCGCGAGTCGCCCGTGAGGCCGGCGGACAGGGGATGCTGGGGCGAGAGGATCACGCGTGACATTGTCGCGTATCGGGCTGGGCGTGCCGCTCGGCGGCCGGTCGGGGCGTTCCCGCCGGCGGCGGCTGGGAGGATCGAGCATGGCCCGCGAACCACGGATGCTGCAGCCGCCCATCGAGCTCCCCGCCGACGCCGCGCTCCCGCCCGGCCTCGCCCTGCGCCGGCCGCTCGTCGCCGACCATCCCGCCGTCGTCGACGCGATCCCCGAGTGGTGGGGCATGCCCGGCACCCCGCTCCCGCTGCTGCTCCCGCCGCTGTTCTTCCAGCACTTCAGCGACACGAGCCTGCTGGGCGAGGATGCCGCGGGGCTCGCCGCGTTCCTCATCGGCTTCCGGTCGCACGCGCAGCCCGGCGTCGCGTACGTCCACTTCGTCGGCGTGCGTCCCGACCTGCGCGGGCACGGCCTGGCGCGGACCCTCTACGAGGTGTTCTTCGCCGAGTCGCGCGCGGCCGGATGCCACCGCGTCGACGCGATCACGGGCGTGCCGAACCGCCGCTCGCAGGCGTTCCACGCCTCGCTCGGGTTCGCGGCATCCGGCGACACCGACTTCGACGGCGTGCGCGCGTGGCGCGACTACGACGGCCCCGGCGAGCACCGGGTCGCGTTCTCCAAGGAGTTGTGAACTTCGGAGGTTCTTCGCCGGGGGGCGACCGCCCCGTCGGCGACCGCCGCCTCCTCGGAACGACGCTGAGGCATCCTCGTGGAAAACGGAATCACGCGTCGATCGGCACGATGACACGCGATTCCCCCTGTTGCATGAGAGCGCTCGCACGATACAGTCGGTCACGTCGTGTCTCCCCGCACGACGACGTGCCAGCGCTGGCGCGCCTCCGCCCCCGACGGAGAAGAAGAACGACGTGTCCCCGATCGTTTCGAACACCAGGTCCATCATTCGCCCCGGCGACCCGACGCGGCGAAGGCACCCGGCTCCGGGGGGCGGAGGGGGCCGATGAATCCCGCCGCCCATCGCGTCAGCCTCACGGTGCTCGTCGCGCTCGCCGCCGTGGCAGTGGTCGCCGGCATCATGGCCGGCACCCCGATGCTCGAGCGGTACCTGCCGAGCATGCCGGCCGTTCCCGCCAACGGGGTCGGCACGGTCATCGTCGGCATCGGCGTGATCGTGTTCCTCGTCTGGGCGATCGCCCGGCTCGCCCGGTCGGCCCGCGCCCGCTCCCGTCGGGCCGCCCTCGCGTCGTCGGTTCGCGGTGAGCTCAGCTGCGGCATCCGGAGCCGGTTGCTCGAGCAGCGCATGAACGAGCTGCTGCCCGACGAGCGCGTGCGCCTCGGCGCCCGCTACTCGATCGTGGTCGACGAGCTCGGCATCGCCTTCTTCAACGGCGGGCGCCGTCCGCGACGTGCCGCCCACTTCCCGTGGCGCGAGGTGCGCACGATCCGCGCCGACTCGATGGTCGTCGGCGACGCGAAGGTGCCCGTCGCCGTGCTGCGCATCCGCCACCACGGCCACAGCGTCGAGCTGCCGATCATCCTCTCGGCGGGGAAGGTGGGCCGGTACGCGCTCGCCGACGCGCCGTTCTTCGCGACCGTCCGGAGCTGGAAGGCCATGCACCGGGCGGCCCTCGCGGCCGAGGGCCTCGAGCTCCCGCCGCTGACGGCGCCGATCCCGATCATCACGCCCGCGATGCAGGCCGCCGCGGCCATGGGTCGCCGCTGAGGAGTCCTCGGCTCCCGAGTCGCCCGGCGTCCACTCGATTCGAAGCCCCATTCGACGGCGGGTAGAATCCCCTCGTGCTCATCTGCCTCACCGCGAGTCACAAGAACGCCGGGTTCGACATGCTCGAGCGTCTTTCGGCGAACGCGGAGCACGCCGCGCCCCGCATCCTCGACGGGCACGATTCCCTCCAGGGCGCCGTCGTCGTCGCGACCTGCAACCGCTTCGAGGCGTACCTCGACCTCGACACGCCCGAGGGCGCGTCGCCCGTCGCCGCGGTGCACGAGGCGATCCGCGCCGTGGGCTCGGTCGCCGGGCTGGAGGCCGAGGAGCTGCGCACCACGTTCGGCTTCGTGCACGGCAACGCCGTCGCCGGACACCTCTTCTCGGTGGCCTCAGGGCTCGAGTCCGTCGTCGTCGGCGAGGGCGAGATCGCCGGCCAGGTGCGTCGCTCGCTCGAGCAGGCGCGCCGCGAGGGCACCACGACGCCCGAGCTCGAGCGCCTGTTCCAGCGCGCCTCGCAGACGTCCCGCCGCGTGAAGAACGAGACCGGCATCGGCGGCGAGGGCCGCTCGCTCGTGCGCCTCGCCCTCGACCTCGCCGAGAGCCGCGTCTCCGATTGGGCGCAGACCCGGGTGCTGCTCGTCGGCACGGGCCGGTTCGCGGGCGCGTCGCTCGCGGCCCTGCGCGACCGCGGCGTCACCGACGTGCGCGTGCACTCCCCGTCGGGCCGCGGCGCGAAGTTCGCGGCCGGCCACGGCATCGAGGCCGTGGCGCGCGGCGAGTTCGCCGCCGCGGCCGCCGACGCCGACATCATCGTGACCTGCACCACGGCCGAGCACCACGTCGTCGACCGCACGCTCATCGCCGTCGGGCGCGAGGAGCTCGCGGCATCCGCCGGCACCGTCACGGTGCTGCCGGGTGTCGCGTCGCCCGCCGGCCCTGGCGCACCCGGCGAGCCGCGCCAACTCGTCATCGACCTCGGGCTCCCCCGCAACGTCGCCCCCGACGTCGTCGAGCTTCCCGGTGTCGAGCTGCTCGACCTCGAGACCATCAAGATCCACGCGCCGCTCGAAGAGCTCGGTGCCACGGATGCCGCGCGCGCGATCGTGAACCACGACGCCCGCGCCTTCGGCGACATCGCCGAGGAGCGCGACCTCGCGCCGGCCGTCGTCGCCCTGCGCCGCCACGTCTTCGACCTCATGGACGCGGAGATCGAGCGCGCGAAGTCCCGCGGCGACGACGACGGACGCACCGAGGCGGCACTGCGCCACATGGCCGGCGTCCTGCTGCACACGCCCATGGTGCGCTCGCGCGAGCTCGCCCGCGCCGGCGAGCAGGCCGCCTGGATCGACGGGCTCGAGGCCCTCTTCGGCGTGAAGCCCGACGCGACCGCGCAGGCGGTGCGCGAGTCGTCGACCCCGTCGGTGTCGGGGTCGAACGATGCCACGTCGACGGATGCCGCGGGGCGGGCCGAGCAGGCCGACGCCTCGTGAGCGGGGCGCCGTCCACCTCCGACCTGCTCGACGATCCCGGGCGCCCCGCCGCCGCGGCCGCCGACGGACCGCCCGCGCTCCGCTTCCCCTACGACGCCGCACCGCTGACCGAGGAGCCCCTCCGCACCGAGCGCCTCGTGCTGCGTCCGCTCGAGGCGTCCGACGCCGCCGAGGTCTACGAGTACCAGCGCATCCCCGAGGTGCTCCGCTACCTGCCGTGGCCGATGCGCGAGCGGGCGGAGGCGTATGCGCACACCGCACGGCGCGCAGCCGGCCGCGTGCTCGCCGCCGACGGCGACTTCGTCTTCTTCGCCGCGATCCTGCCGGGGTCGGCAGCCGACGAGCCGGCGGCGGGCGCCCGCGACCGCCTCATCGGCGACTTCATGATCCGGGTCTCGAGCGTGCAGCACGCGCAGCTCGAACTGGGCTGGGTGCTGCATCCCGACGTCCAGGGCCGCGGCTACGCGCGCGAGGCGGCCGCCGCCCTGCGCGACTTCGCGTTCGAGCACCTGAACCCGCACCGGGTGCAGGCCTTCCTCGACGCGCGGAACGCGGCATCCGCTGCGCTGTGCGAACGACTCGGGATGCGTCGCGAGGCGTCCCTCCTCGAGGAGGAGTACAACGACGGCGAGTGGCAGGACACCGCCGTCTACGGGATCCTCCGCCGCGAGTGGGCGGCGCTGCGCGCCTGACCGGTCGCTCTGTGCCGCTCGCGCGCGCCATCGTGCGACGACGTGCGAACGCGGATCAGGCAAACGCGCGCTGCTCAGGCGGGAATCGCGGATCTCGGCCTGAATCGAGCGCGATCGCCTGCATCCCGAGCGAGATCCTCACGGCCACAGCGGTCGCGGCGGCGGCGCGGACTGCAACAGGTCGGCCGGGACGCGCACACTCCTCTCGCCGAGTCCGATGGCGCGCCACTGGAGCACCGTCTCGAGGTCGCCCTCGACGGGCCCGCCGAGCCAGAGCCACGCGTTGACGGCGCTGTCGTACTGATCGACGCCGCCGCCCCCGCCCCCGCCCAGCACCGTCAGGGTCGGCGGGGAGGGCTCGACGTCGGGCTGCCAGGCGCGACGCATGCCGAGCGGCAGCACCCGCGTGCCGTCGGCGAGCCGCACGCCGACGTGGAGGTCGTCGGGCTCCACGTCGTTCGATGGCGGCATGTGCCGATCCTGGATCCAGCGGTGCCATTCCCGCTCGGTCTCGCCGCGACGACGCCGCACCCACCGGATCCGAAACTCGGCGCCCTCGGGGTACACGCGGACCTCGCGGAGGAGGATCACCATCGCGTCGTCGCGGTGCACGATCTCGTCGAGCACGACACGTCCGGGCATCACGTCCTGCGGCGGCTGCAGCCAGGGCGGCGTTCGCGGGACTTCGATCACGCGCTCGGAGTCGGAATCGTCGGGGCCGATGTCGAAGAAGCCGGCGGATGCCACGTGCATGACCGCGATGCTATCGGCCGCCGCCCCGCGGCATCCGCGGGCCGCCGACTTCGGTCGGTGGGAATCCCGTTCGTGCGGTGGAATCCCACAGGATCGGGATTCCGCAGCGCAAACGGGACTCCGCCGCGAATCAGCAGCGTCGCGAGCGGCGCTACGCGCCGATCAGGCGCGCCGCGAGGTACCCCTCGAGCTCCGCGATCGGCACGCGGTCCTGGCCCATGGAGTCGCGCTCGCGCACCGTCACCGCGTTGTCGTCGAGCGAGTCGAAGTCGACCGTGACGCAGAACGGGGTGCCGATCTCGTCCTGGCGGCGGTAGCGGCGGCCGATCGCACCGGCGTCGTCGAAGTCGACGTTCCAGTGCTTGCGCAGCGAGGCGGCGATGTCGCGGGCGAGCGGCGAGAGGCGCTCGTTGCGGCTCAGCGGGAGCACGGCGGCCTTCACGGGCGCGAGGCGCGGGTCGAGGCGCAGCACGGTGCGGCTGTCGGTGCCGCCCTTCGCGTTCGGCACCTCCTCGACGTCGTACGCGTCGACGAGGAACGCCATGAGCGAGCGTGTGAGGCCCGCCGCGGGCTCGATCACGTAGGGGACCCAGCGCTCGTTCTTCGACTGGTCGAAGTACGAGAGGTCCTTGCCGGAGTGCTCGGTGTGCGTCGACAGGTCGAAGTCGGTGCGGTTCGCGACGCCCTCGAGCTCGCCCCAGTCGCCGCCCTGGAAGCCGAAGCGGTACTCGATGTCGATCGTGCGCTTCGAGTAGTGCGAGAGCTTGTCCTTCGGGTGCTCGAAGAGCCGGAGGTTCTCGGGGTCGATGCCGAGGTCGATGTACCAGTTCCAGCGCTGGTCGACCCAGTACTGGAACCACTCGTCGTCGGTGCCGGGCTCGACGAAGAACTCCATCTCCATCTGCTCGAACTCGCGCGTGCGGAAGATGAAGTTGCCCGGCGTGATCTCGTTGCGGAACGACTTGCCGATCTGGCCGATGCCGAACGGCGGCTTGAGCCGCGACGCCTGCAGCACGTTCGCGAAGTTCGTGAAGATGCCCTGCGCGGTCTCGGGGCGCAGGTAGTGCAGGCCCGACTCGTCCTGCACGGGGCCGAGGAACGTCTGCAGCATCATGTTGAAGTCGCGCGGCGGCGTCCACTGGCCGCGGGTCCCGCAGTTCGGGCACACGATGTCGGCCATGCCGTTCTCGGGGGCGTGGCCCTTCTTCGCCTCGTAGTGCTCGAGGAGGTGGTCCTCGCGGAAGCGCTTGTGGCAGTGCAGGCACTCGACGAGCGGGTCGGTGAAGACGCCGACGTGGCCGGATGCCACCCACACCTGCTTGGGGAGGATGACGCTCGAGTCGAGCCCGACGACGTCGGCGCGACTCGTCACCATGGTGCGCCACCACTGGCGCTTGATGTTCTCCTTCAGCTCGACGCCGAGGGGT